>CAYRBO010000004.1:0-216906 GCA_964422545.1 uncultured Anaerolinea sp.
CAAATCCCACCCTCGCCACACCACATCCCACCAACCGGTGGGATTTTTCTTTGGTCGTGGGTTCCCCGATTGACGGGGCAGGCAAATCCCACCCTCGCCACACCAAATCCCGTTGGAAGACGGGATTTTTCTTTGGCGTGGATTTTCTGATTGCAAAAGCGGCTCTCCCGTTTCTGGCGGGATTCGTCCACAGATTTCGCAGATTACACAGATGACTCTACTGCAAAAAGGCAATTAAACACAAAGGACACAAAGTACACGAAGGATTCTTGAGAACCCAATTTGAAATCTTCAAATTTCTCGCAAGAAACATGACGAAATTTGTACAATGTCTTAAAAACTTTGTGACCTTTGTGTCCTTCGTGTTTAGAAAAAGGCTTTTGCAGTGGAGTCACAGATTTGTTTTTTAAAATCGGCGAAATCTGTGTAATCTGTGGATAGATTTTTACTTCTTCCCGGTAAAAACGGTAGAGCCGCAAAAGCCCTTTCCGTGCATTTTCGTTAAATCCACGTGTTCTGTGTATGAGTTTTGATGTCGAAACACGGTTTAAGGCTTTTGTTGGGTGGCGAAATCCTGTGTGGAGATTGATGGAATAGGCAGTATAATTTTTACAATTCTATTCGCTTTTTTATCTTACATAATGGCAGGCGCTCATGTCGAATCTAAATCAGTCACGGCCTCCGTCTTCGGGGGCAGGAAATGCCAATCCGCTCCGGGTGGCGGCGAACCCAAACGTGCCCCGTCCGCAGTCTTCTGCTGCCGCACCTCCACCTTCCTCAAGTTCGGGTTTCCTGCCGCCGCCCATCGTCCGGCTGGCTGACACGGGTTTGTCGCAACTTTGGCTGCAAGACCTGGCGCTCAAAATTCTCTATTTCCAGGGTTTTCTCTCCGGCTTCAAGATTGCCGAAGAAATTGCTCTGCCCTTTGCGGGCGTCACCGACCAGATTTTAGAATCGCTCAAGCGCGAAAAATTGGTCGAGGTCAAGTCATCATCCACAGGGCTGGGAGAAGGTTCGTATCAGTACGCTATCACCGGGGCCGGAATTGAGCGCGCTCGTGAAGCCCTCGAACGCAACCAATACGCTGGACCGGCGCCTGTTCCGATTGAAATTTATAATGACGCCATTCGCAAGCAGAGCCGTCATCGCGTGGCCGTCACCCAGCGCCACATGCGCCAATTGCTGTCGCAATTGGTAATGTCGAATACCACCTTTGAGCGGCTTGGCCCTGCTCTGAACTCTGGTACTTCAATTTTCCTGTACGGGCCTCCTGGCAACGGCAAGACCAGCGTGGCGCGCGCCTTTGGCAATCTCATTCTGCAGCAGGATATGTATATTCCCTACGCGCTGTATGTCGATGGGCAAGTGATTAAACTCTACGATTCGGTCAATCACCAACGCGCGGCGGATGATGATTCCACCGCCGCCGGGACAGGGTCGCTGCGCTCTGGGCAGAAACGCGACCCGCGCTGGGTTCACATTCGCCGCCCCTTCATCGTAGTTGGCGGGGAGTTGACCCTGGCTGGCTTAGACCTGGTGTTCGACGACACTCATAAGTATTACGAAGCGCCTTTTCAGGTGAAAGCAAATGGTGGCATCTTCCTGATTGATGACTTTGGCCGCCAGCAGGTGCGCCCGCGTGACCTGCTCAATCGCTGGATTGTGCCACTGGAAAATCGGGTGGATTTCCTGACCCTTCATACTGGACGTAAAGTCGAAGTGCCGTTCGATGTGCTGGTGGTTTTCTCCACGAACCTGCCGCCGCGCGACCTGGTGGATGAAGCCTTTCTGCGCCGTCTGCGCCACAAAATCGAAATCGGCGACCCGAACTTCGAGGAGTATCGTCAGATTTTCCAGCGCGTGGCGCAGGCCAAAGGGGTTCAGTACAATGACCAGGGGTTGGCTTACCTGCTCCAGGAGTGGTACATCAAGCGTAATCGAAAATTGCGCGCCTCGCATCCGCGCGATTTGTGTGACCAGCTGCTGGATATTGCCCGTTATCGCGGAGTTGAGCCAGTCATGAGCAAAGAACTGCTCGACCAGGCAGCGCAGTCTTATTTTGTTGAATTGTAGAAACATATTCGGGCGGAACACGCAACCCGGTTATTGGAATCGTATTGCGTGTTCTGCTCTTTTTTACTATGTTTGCTCAGATTACCCCTCCCTTTTATTTTGCTCATCGCGGCGCATCGGCTCATGCTCCAGAAAATACGCTTGTGGCTTTTGAACTGGCTCTTAAGCAAGGCGCGCCTGCCATCGAGTTCGATGTCAAATTGACTGCTGACCGCCAGGTCGTCATTCACCACGACCAGACCCTCGAACGCACGACAGACGGCTCTGGGTTGATTACCAAACAGCCCCTGGCGGCCCTGCGCGAGCTGGATGCCGGTTCCAAGTTTTCGGCGGATTTTCGTGGCGAGAAAATTCCCACGCTCGCGGAAGTGTTCGAGGCACTTGGCAGGAAGATGTTCATGAACATTGAACTGACCAATTATGCATCCCCTTTCGATGGGCTGGTCGATGAAGTGGTCAAATTGGTTAGGAAGCATGGGCTGGAGGAGCGGGTCTTATTCTCATCGTTTTTCCCGACCAACCTGACTCGCGCCCGGCGGTTACTACCCTCTGTGCCGCGTGGTCAGTTGTTCTTGCCGGGCGGCTCTGGCTGGTGGCAGCGTTTTTCAGCGAAGTTCATGTCGCTTCAGGCCGAGCATCCCTTCAAGGACGATGTGAGCGCCGCAGTGATCCAGCACGCTCACGCCAGGGGCCGCCACGTCTATACCTGGACGGTTAACGACCCGACCGAGATGAAAACCTTGCGCGCTTTGGGTGTAGATGCCATTTTTACCGATGACCCGCTATTGGCAAATGAAAGTTTCCTTCGGTAGCGTTCATCTGCAAACTCATGCGGAGATTTGGAGAAATTTGTAGCATGAAGGGAAGGACGTTTTGGGAAATGACGTTTCGCTGGCTGGTGCTGGTTACAATGTCAGCCACAGCCTTTTCGCCCGTGTTTGCGCAAAGGCGCGACCCGGTAACCGAGCATTTAAACAAAATGACGCCTGAGGAACGAGTGGGCCAGCTGTTCCTGGTTTCGTTTAACGGCACAGATGTCGGCCCGACCTCCCAAATCTATGACCTGATTGCTAATCACCATGTGGGCGGGGTTGTGCTAATGGCAGCCAACAACAACTTTGTGGACGAAAATACAGTTCAGGCTGCTTATGAAATGATTACTGCACTGCAAAACGTGGAGGCCAAAGCTGCTTTTGAACCTACGCAAGGTGCTGCGCCTAACACATACGTGCCTTTGTTCATCGGCATTTCGCAGGAAGGCGGAGGCGCGCCGAATGACCAGATTTTGACCGGTCTGACACCCTTGCCTGACCAGATGGCGATTGGGGCAACCTGGAATCGCGCGCTGGCGCAGGGCGTGGGCGAAACGATGGGGCGCGAACTTGCTGCAATTGGTTTCAACCTTTACTTGGGGCTTTCGCTCGATGTGCAAACCCTGACCAACCCGGCTGCCAATAGTGATTTGAACACCCGTTCGTTTGGAGGTGACCCTTACTGGGTGAGCGAACTGGGAAAAGCGTATGTTACCGGGCTTCATGACGGCGCATCCGGGCGCATGTTGGTCGTTGCCAAGCATTTTCCAGGCAGCGGAGGGGCTAACCGGCCTGCCGCGCAGGAAATTTCCACAGTGCGGCGCTCTCTGGATGAGTTGAAATCGGTTGAACTCCTGCCTTTTTTTGCCGTTACCGGCAGGGCTGACCCCACTTCAAAAGCGGATGGCTTGTTGGTTTCACACATCCGTTACCAGGGGTTCCAGGGCAACATTCGGGCTACAACCCGTCCCATCAGCCTCGACCAGCAGGCCCTGAGACAGGTGCTGGCCTTGCCCGAACTGGCGTCCTGGCGTGACCAGGGTGGGTTGATGGTCAGTGATAATTTGGGGACGCCCGCTGTGCGCCGTTTTTATGACCCCGACTTACGAACATTTTCAGGCCGCCTGGTGGCGCGTGATGCTTTTCTGGCTGGGAATGATTTACTCTATATGGGCAACATTGTTTCTTCGGATGCGCCCGATAATTACACCACAATTGCGCGCGCGTTGGAATTTTTCGCCCAGAAGTATCGAGAGGATACAGCCTTTGCCAGCCGGGTGGACGAGTCGGTTATTCGCATCTTGGCCGCCAAGTATCGCCTGTATCGCACGTTCGAGCAGCCTATGAGCCCGCCCCTGGCATCTGACCTGGCCATATTGGGCGCGGGGCAAAGCCAGGTATTCGATGTAGCGCGCAGCGCGGCAACGCTCATCAGTCCGGCGCGAGGCGACCTGGCAACCGTGCTTCCTTCTCCGCCCGGACAACTTGATCGGATTGTATTCCTTTCGGATTCTCGCGTGACGCGGCAATGCGCAGGCTGTAATGATATCAATATGTTGAGCAGGACGGCTTTCCAATTGGCGGTACAGCGACTGTATGGGCCGCTGGGCGGAGGTCTGATAACTCCCAGTTATCTCTCTTCGTACACCTTCGATGAGTTGAACTTGATGATGAACGACAAGTTGCCTACGCCTGAACTTGCCAATGCGTTGGAGCGTGCGACCTGGGTGGTTATTTCTACGCTGGATATGCCGGAAGGCTCTGGGAGTTTATCCATACTGCGGCGCTTCCTGACTGAACGGCAACGACTCTTGAGCAATAAGAAGGTCATCTTATTTTCTTTTAGCGCGCCGTTCTACCTCGATGCGACCGATATCTCGAACCTGACCGCATATTATGGCCTATACAGTGAAGCGGAGCCATTTATCGATGTGGCGGCGCGACTCTTGTTCCAAGAAATCTCTCCTGCCGGGGCTTTGCCTGTTTCGGTGCCTGGAATTGGCTATGACTTGATTTCTGCAACTGCTCCTGACCCCGACCAGATTATCCGGCTGAGTTTGAACCTGCCGCCCGCCCTGCCTACCCCAACGGGCAGCGTAGTCACGCCAGAACCGACCAGCATGCCGGTCTTTCGCGTGGGTGATACAATTTCCTTGCGCACGGGCATTATCCTTGACCATAACCAGCGTCCCGTTCCGGATGGCACGGTGGTACGTTTCACTTTCTCGCAGGGTGAAAGTGGCCTGTTTCAGCAGGTGGATGTTGTCACCTCGCAGGGAGTGGCAATCATCGCTTACCGCCTGGATAAGCCCGGCCTGATAGAAATTCGCGCTGCCAGCGAACCGGCCCGGGTTTCGGATACGATTCAATTGGATGTAAGCAATGAGGGTGTTTCGGTTCTGATTAGCACGCCGACCAGTGAAATCGTCCCCACGCTGACTGCGACTCCTACCTTGCCTCCGCCCACGCCACCCCCCCCTCCTGTCGCCTCCTCCCCTGTGATGACGGGTGGATATCCCAATACTTGGGGCTGGTTCATGGTAGTGATGGTTTTGCTGGCTGGTACGATGTTATCTTACTGGCTGGGGACGCAGGTGGTCGAGCCGCGTTGGGCTGTCCGTTGGGCGCTGCTAGTATTCTTGAGCGGTATTTTGACGTATAACTATCTGATTTTAGATTTTCCGGGGGCAGGAAGTTGGTTGGCCGGACGTGGGCTGTCGTCTTTCCTGCAAGCAGTCCTGGTGGGGCAGGCAGTCGGGTTCATTCTCGGTTGGGTCTGGCGTTCAGCGGCTGAGGGTGGCAATCAGGCTCACGAGTAGTAATGCGGCTGAAATCCCAAACAAGATACTCTCAGGTGGTGCGAACAGGGCATCCAGCGTAGGATTGCGCTTTTGGCGCATCATCGGCCGCTGCGGCAGGTCTTTCGTCCCAAAGAGATATTGCCGGAAGACCTCTACATTGTCGGGGCGCAGGTCGGGGTGCAGTTCCATGGCCCACAGGATGGCCTTTTCGGTGCGCAGGCTGATTTCTGGATTGATTTTGCGGGGCGGTACCAGCCCTTCGGGATGCAGGAAACGCTGACGCGCATCGACCGGCGGCTGGTTAGTGAGCAGGTGATAGAGCGTGGCCCCAAAAGCATAGATATCGGAGCGAATGTCGGTATGGCTTTCCGAACCGCCATATTGTTCAAGCGGCGTGTATAACACCGTTCCCTGACCCTGGATGATGGTGATGGTCTCTTCGTCAGGCGAAAGCACTTTGACCAGCCCGAAATCGACCAGCTTGAGCAGCCCTTCGGGGGTCAGTTTCAGGTTCGAGGGTTTGATGTCGCGGTGGACGATAGGCGGGGTCTGTTTATGAAGATAAGTGAGGGCATCGGTCAACTGAGCAGCCCAGTCCAGCACCAGACTTTCGTCCAGATAGGTATTGCGCGATTTTGC
This sequence comes from uncultured Anaerolinea sp., assembly GCA_964422545.1. Lineage (GTDB taxonomy): Bacteria > Chloroflexota > Anaerolineae > Anaerolineales > Villigracilaceae > UBA5195. The sequence goes on from CAYRBO010000004.1 coordinate 6,326, forward strand.
TTCGAGCATCATGGTTCGCAGGTCTTTGCCCGCTACATAATCCATGACCAGGTAATCTTTGGCGTCGATAGAGAAGAAGTCGGAGACTTTGGGAAGGTTGGGATGGTCGAGGCGCGCGAGGACAGTGGCCTCGCGCAAGAACTGGTCGCGGGCCTCGTTGAAGACCTTCTCAGGCAGGTTGCGGTCGTGTTCGACCTCCTTAAGCGCGCACTTGCGCCCTTCGAGACGCATGTCATCAGCCAGGTAGATGTTTCCCATCCCACCTTGCCCAATGCGCTCACGGACGCGATAGCGTTCGCGCAGAACCTCGCCCGGTTGAATCGGGGTCGGCATTTAGATTGAATCTCCTTTTCGACGGTCTGTGCGAAAAAGTCGGCGTAGTTTCTGCACAGAATGACGGTTTTCTGCTATATTATAACAAATGAACGATTTTCATAACCAGGAAGATTTCCCGCTTTTGGTTGCCCAAACCGGCCCGCTCAAGGGTGAACGCTGGCGGATTGACCGTCCGCTGGTCATTGGGCGCGAACCCAGTTGCGAAGTATCCATCCCCGACCGACAGGTCTCCCGTTATCACGCCCGGTTGACGCCCGGCTCAAACGGGATAGTGCTGGAGGACCTGGGCAGCAAGAATGGAACGCATCATAACGGCGCGCCGCTTTCAGCTCCGGTGGTTTTACAAGATGGCGATGTCATCCATATCGCGGCGACCCAGGAATTCCAATTCCTGAGCTCCGATGCCACCATGCCGCTCCAGGCGGTCTCGGTGGGTAACGAACGGTTGAGGCTTGATATGCGCGCCCGGCAGGTCTGGCTCAACCAGGCCCAGGTAACGCCGCCGCTCTCGGCCCAGCAATTCCAGCTACTCTGGACGCTGTACCAGAACGCCGGCCGGGTGGTGACGCGCGAGGAACTTGTTTCGGCTGTTTGGGGCGAGGAGCAGTCGGCAGGCGTAACCGACCAGGCGCTCGATGCCCTCATCCGCCGCCTGCGTGACCGGCTGGCTGCGATGGACCCGGCGCACAATTACATTGTCACCGTGCGTGGGCATGGCATTATGCTCGATAACGCACCGGGGGACTAAAACCTGATTGCAGAGCGGGCAGGGTCAGGCGGCCCTGTCCGCTTTTTGAGTCTTTGCATGGCAACCTTTTTCCAAAAACTGTCTACCCCTGAAAGGCGCGACCTTTGGCTGGCGCGCTTCTACTATTTCTCTTTCATGGGAGGCTGGGGATTTTTATTTCCTTTTCTCAACTTGTTTTATGTTGATATTGGTTTGAACGGCACGCAGATTGGCACAATTGCCTCAACCGGGGCAATTGTCGGGTTGGTTGCCGCGCCGATATGGGCGAACGAAGTCAAAAAACGTTCCCATCCTCGGCGGTTTTTGCAGGCGGCCATGCTGTTCAGCGCCCTATTTTACATCCTGATTGGCCAACAAACTGCGTTCCTGCCTATCCTCTTCTTCGCGGCCTTGCAATCTATGTCGGGAGCGGGTATCTTGCCGATGGCAGATTCAATGGCCGTGTCGGTTGCCCAGGCCAATCAGCAAGGCTATGGCGGAATTCGCCTGTGGGGGTCGCTCGGCTGGATTATGGCGGTGCCCTTCTCGGGTTGGTTGATTGAACGTTTTGGTTTCTCGGTTGGCTTTTGGGGCATCAGCGCGGCCCTGGTTGTGGGGGCCAGTTTGTTGTTTTTCATTCACCCGCAGTGGTTTGCCAGCCCAGTGAGCGGGGGAAGGCCAAAGGGTGGGCTGCGATTGGCTGTCCGGCGCGTTCTGTCTGACCGCACCCTGCTTGGGTTTGCGATAGCGCTTATCTTTGTTGGTTTCCTGAACAGCGGCGTGCTTCAGTTCGAAAACGTGTTTCTTTACGATTTAGGCGCAACCAAACAACTCATCAGCATTGCCGGGATTTTGAGCGCGATTGTGGAACTGCCTTTTATGCTGTTCGCCGACCGAATCATTCACCGTTACGGAGCGCACCGGTTGATGTTTGCTGCGTTGTTCATCAATATTTTCCTGCGCCTGGCAGTTTTGACCTTACCGATCATTCCGACCATTATGGCAGTGCGTTTCATCGGAGGAGTCAGTTTCAGCCTGTATACGGTTTCCTTCGTCGGCCTCATCAGCGAGCGGACGGAACCGCACGAACGAGGGACGGTGCTGGCGCTGTATACCGTCACCATTGCCGGGTTGGTCAGTATCGTTGCTTCGCCAGTGGCAGGGATAATTTTCGACGCAATCGGCGCGCGCTGGTTATATGCGTTCTCGGCGACGGGCTATGTGATAGCCGCCTTGAGCATGTGGATGACGCGGCCGCGCAAAGCATAAAAAAACGCCCCGGCAACCTGACCGGGGCGTTTTCAATTTACAGCAGAAAGGCTATTTGATTCCCAGGTAACTGGCGCGTACGCGCGGGTCTTCGAGCAGTTCTTTGCCTGTGCCTTCCATGATAATTTCCCCAGTTTTTAGCACATAGGCGCGGTGACACATTTCCAGCGCCAGCGAGGCATTTTGCTCAACCAACAGGATGGTCAGTCCCAGTTCGCGGTTCAGGCGCACGATGGTCTCGAACATGGCGTCAATCACAATGGGCGCCAGTCCGAGGGATGGCTCGTCGAGCATGAGCAGTTCTGGCTGCGACATGAGCGCGCGCCCAACCGCCAGCATTTGTTGTTCGCCGCCCGAGAGCGTGCCGCCGCGCTGGTTGATGCGCTCTTTCAGGCGCGGGAAGAGCATGAAGACTTCTTCCATGTTCTTTTCGATATCCTGGCGGTTCGAGCGAGTATATGCGCCAACGAGCAGGTTTTCGCGCACCGAAAGCGGGGCAAAGATGCGGCGGCCTTCTGGCACAAGCGTAATGCCGCTGGTGACAACTTTGTGGGTGTCCTTCATTAGCGGTTGACCTTTGAAAGTAATCGCGCCGCTGCTAAATGACTTGACCGCCGCAATTGTTTTCATCAAGGTTGATTTCCCGGCGCCGTTTGCGCCAATCACTGCCACGATTTCGCCCTTGTTCACATGCAGGCTGACCTGGTTAAGGGCGCGAATGCCGCCATAGTAGACGGACAGGTCGTGAATGTCAAGAAGCGCTGAGGTCGCGGGCATTTTTTCTCTCTCCCAGGTAGGCTTTAATCACGTCCGGGTTATTTTGGATTTCTTGAGGGGTTCCAACAGTCAGCAGCGACCCCAGGTTGAGGACGTAGATGCGCGAATCGCGGCACAGTTCCATAACGACCGCCATGTGATGCTCGATGATGATGATGGTGTACTGCATGGAAGTGTGGATTTTGTACACCAGTTCGATTAACTCGTTGCACTCGTCCTCATTCATTCCAGCGGCGGGTTCGTCGAGCAGGAGCAGCTGCGGCGAGGTGGCCATGGCGCGCGCAATTTCCAGGCGGCGCTGCAAGCCATAGGGCAGGCTGGCGGCGCGGGCATGGGCATGGTCTTGCAGGTTGACCATTTCCAGCAGTTCCAGCGCTCTTTTGCGGGTCTCGCTCTCGATGTGGCGCGCACGCGGGGTGCGGAAAAAGGCCTCGGCCAGCGAATAATGCGGCGTGCTGTGCAGGCCAAGTTCCACGTTTTCGTAAGCGGTCATCTGAGGGAACAGACGAATGTTCTGGAATGTGCGGCTAATGCCCAAGCGGCAAATTTGGTCAGGTGATTTTCCCAAGATGCTCTTACCGTTGAGCAGGATTTGGCCTGTCGTGGGGCGCACTGCATTGGTAATCAGGTTGAAGATGGTGGTTTTCCCGGCCCCGTTGGGGCCAATCAGCGCAACCATTTCCCCTTTTTTCAGGGAAAGTGAAACGTTGTTCACAGCGCGCACGCCGCCAAAGTCAACCGTCAGGTTGCGGATGGAGAGAATCTCGTCTGTGTAAGTGGTCATTTAATGCCTAGCCTTCCACCTGCCCGGTTTTACGGCGAAGTTTATCCCACCCGGCGCGAACGAAATTAAGATTCATTTCTACGTAGCCGAGCAGCCCTTGCGGACGGTAAATCATCACTACGACGAACAGGAAGCCGTAGATGATAAGACGCCATTCAGCCAGCGCGCGCAGAAACTCTGGGACAGCGATAAGCACGAAAGCAGTAATGAATGGCCCAATCAGCGATTGGATGCCGCCGAACACTACTGCCGCCAGCAAGTCGGAGGACTTTGTGATGGTAAAGAACGAGGGGCTGAGATATGCAAAGTAAAAGCCGAGCAACCCGCCCGCCACCCCGGCATAGAATGCGCTGATAAAAAGCGCCATCAATTTGGTCTTGAGCAGGTCAACGCCCATCATTTGCGCTGCGACTTCATCCTGCCCAACTGCAATGCAATTTTTACCGTATTGCGACGTGACGAACATGTGCGCGAAATAGAGCGCAAGCAAGACTGCCACGGCCACCACCAATACGGTGGTGTGGCTGGGGATGTTCATGTACCCGAAGGCCGCTCCGGTTTTAATTGGGCCAATCTCTTTGGTGTTATTGAGAATCAGGCGGATGGCTTCCGAAAATCCCAGGGTGGCAATCGCAAAATAGTCGCCGCGCAGGCGGCTGCGAAAAGCAGGGTATCCGATAATAAAACTGCTTACCCCGGCGAATGCGCCGCCCGCCAGCAAGGCAATGACAAAGTGAATCCCGAATTCTTTGACCAGGATGGCGCTGACATAGCCACCCAGCGCCATGAATCCGGCATGACCGATGCTGAACAGGCCAGTGTAGCCCGTCAGAATGGAGACTCCCAGCGCGGCGATGATGTTGATGCCGCAGAGAATGAGTATGGCGTTGATATATCCCATAATGTCACTCTCCCCTTCCTAGAGTTTCTCGTCCACGTTTTTGCCCATCAACCCGTTCGGGAAAAAGAGCAGGATGATAATCAGGAATAAGAACGAAAACAGGTCACGGTAACTGGAGGAGATATAGCCGGAGACAAGCGTCTCCAACACGCCCAGCAGCATACTGCCGACAATTGCGGCGGGCAGGCTGCCCAGGCCGCCGACGATGCTGGCTATCATGGCTTTGATGGTGACGATACCCATCATCGGGAAGACCGCGTATTTAATGCCATAGAACACGCCTGCAATCGATGACAGCACGCCGGTAATGACAAAGATGATAATTGCCACGGCGTTATTGTTGATGCCCATCAATGCAGCAGTCTGGATGTCTATAGCGCTGGCGCGAATGCCCAGCCCCCAGCGGGTACGATACAGGAACAGCCAGAGCAGGGCCAGCACGCCGAAGGAAATCAAACCGGCTATCAGGTCCATCCGGCCAATCGAGATATTTCCTACAAAAATCGGCTGGACGCTTTCCACTGGAAATTTGCGGAAGGTGCCGCCAAAAATCAAGTTGATGATGTTGACCACCGCCAGGTTGACGCCCATCGCCGAAATCATCATGAACAGGCGCGGGGCTTTGCGCTCACGCAGCGGGCGATAAGCCAGGCTCTCGGAGCCAACTGACAGGATGATGGTCAGGATGATGGAAATAATCATCGCCAGCCAGAAAGGCATGGCGAGCGAAGAAATTGCTACGAAGGCCATGAACGCGCCAAAGGCCATGAACGCATCGAAGGCCCAGTTGGTAAAGTTGTAGACGCTATAAACGAGGGCGTAACCCACCGCCAGCAGGGCGTAAATCGCGCCGATGGAGATGCCGCTCACCAGTTGTTGGATGAATAACTCCATGCTGACTCTCTTTCCCGGTCATGGATTGCAGGATGCCTGATGTCAGAATCAAAAGGGGGGTGTTTGCCGGGCTTGAGCAAACACCCCCGATTGGGTCAGCGTTTATTTCGGTTGGAAGGTTTCAAGCAGAACCCACTGACTGTTCTGGATGGTGTTGATGAGCAGCGGTTTGTTCAATGGGTTGTGGGTGGCCGGGTCCATCGTCACTTTGCTGGTGAAGAGTTGCACGTCGGTCATAGTTTCGAGCGCATCGCGGATAGCAGTAGGAGTCGGTTCACCCTTCTTGACGGCCTCGCGGATGGCATATTCAATCGCCATAAGCGCATCCAGGCCGTAGTAGGTGTAAACATTGGCCTTCACGCCATGCTTGGCTTCGAACGCGGCATTGAACTCGGCAAATTCAGGCGCGTCTTCAGAGACGCCGGTCGTCACAATCGCGCCTTCCAACTGCGGGCCGGCCATTTCAAGCAGTTCTGGCACGAACACGCCGTCACCAGCCATAAACTGAATCTTCAGCCCAAGCGCTTCGGCTTGCTGAGCGGCCAGGCCTACATCTTTATATGTGTAAGCAGCCATGACCAGCAATTCGGCGCCGGAATCTTTAATTTTTGCCAATTGGGCGCGGAATTCGGCATCTCCCTGGGTGTAACCCTCCTCCGCAACAATCTGACCGCCCAGTTCAACGAAATGGTCCTTAAAGAATTGGTGCAGGCCAACTGTGTACGGCGAGGCGATGTCGGTCAGCAACGCAGCCTTGCGCAGCCCCAGCTTATTGTAGGCAAAATCGGCCTGGGCATAACCCTGGTAGGGGTCGATGAAGCACACCCGGAACATATAGGGGTGCAGTTGGCCGGTTTCGGAAACGGTTACGTTTACATTCGAGGCCGTGGTGGCGACGACCGGAATCTTGGCCGCGTCAGCGATATCCGCTATCGGAATCGCCGCCGCCGACCACGACGGGCCAATGACGGCCACAACCTTATCCTGGTCGAACAGGCGTTTCGTCACGGCGACCGCATCCGTCACTTCTGAACGGGTGTCATAAACGATGAGTTCCAGTTTATAACCGCCAATGCCTCCCTCGGCATTGATTTTGTCCACGTGGTCTTTCAGCGCCGGGACGGAAGCCGGGCCGACGTAGGCATCCACGCCGGTTTGTTCGGTAATATACCCAATTTTGAGCACTTTCTCTTGCTGGCAGCCGCTGAGCAGGCTCATCAGCAAAACAAGCGCCATCAAAATCAGCCCGAACTTTTTGGTACCTAACAACCTTGCCTTTTCCATGCTTCTTCTCCTTTGATTGGTTGAATGGGATAACGGGAAAATGCAAACCGAAACTCGTTTGTTATGGTTACAAAAAATGTGTTTCAAATCCGTCGTCGGATGTTTTGAAAAGGCATGGGGAAATTGAGCCGCAAATCAAAAAAATCACGTTTCCATTCTAGCAATATTCAAGAGGCATGTCAACCAGTCTGACGCCTTTTTGCTCAATCTTGTCAGACAACCCTGAAAAATCACCCCTCTGGGTCACTCCAGGCTGCTTGTTTTGCCGGTGGTAAAATAACTCATCAACCTAAGTTCAGGAGAAAACCAATGGCTGCCGTATTTCCCTCCGCTGAATGGCTGCAAACCTTTCAAGAGAAACTCAACTCTGATGCGCATTATGCCCAGGTCGCCGCGAAATGGGAAGGTGACATGTACTTCATCATCGAACCGGAAGGAAACCTGAAAGAACGCATGGTTATGTATCTCGATTTGTGGCACGGCCAGTGCCGGGGCGTCGAAATCGTCGATGATATTTCCAAACATACTCCTGCCTTTACCCTCAAGGCTGGTTACACCAACTTCGCCAAAGTCCTGACTGGCGAACTCGACCCAATGCAGGCCATGCTGACCCGCAAACTGGATGTCAAAGGCAACATGGCAGTCATGATGCGCAGCGTGCCAATTGTGCTGGATTTCGTGCGCTGTGCCAAAGAAGTCACCAAAGAAATCCTATAATTCGTAATGCGGAATTCATTCCGCCGCAAATCTTGGGGATCCTTCAATATAAATTGGACGGCGCAAGCCGTCCAATTTATATTCTTACGGAACATTAAGGAACAATCCCCGCTTAATCGGAGTATACTGGTCGTAATCAAATTCCCGTTTTCGGGCCTTTCCCAGAGCGGACTCTCCGTATCAGGTTTACCGTTATGAGCGACTTTCTCTTTACTTCGACCGAAACCGTCAAAACCCAACTTGCCCGGCAAAAATACATCGCTTCTGATGAAATCGCCACCATCGTCTATCTTGCCGAAAAACTCGGTAAGCCCCTGCTCACCGAAGGCCCGGCCGGGGTGGGTAAGACCGAACTCGCCAAAGCCATCGCTGGGGCCGCCGGGCGGCAACTGATTCGCCTGCAATGCTACGAAGGACTGGACGAGTCCAAGGCTCTCTATGAATGGGAATATTCCAAGCAACTGCTTTATACCCAACTGTTGCGCGATAAACTCAACGAGACCCTCGGCCAGGCCGAATCGCTCTCCGAAGCCGCCGATAAATTGGCCGCCGAAGAAGATGTCTTCTTCTCCACCCGATTCCTGCTCCAGCGCCCGCTCTTGCGCGCCATTCTGAGCGAGCAACCGGTCGTCCTGCTCATTGACGAAATCGACCGCGCCGACGCGGAATTCGAAGCCTTCCTGCTCGAAGTGTTGAGCGATTTCCAGGTCTCCGTGCCAGAACTCGGCACGCTGGCCGCCAAACACCGCCCCTTCGTCATCCTGACCTCCAACAATACCCGCGAGTTGAGCGAAGCCCTCAAACGCCGCTGCCTGTACCTGTTCATTGACTACCCCGACTTGGAAGCCGAACTGGCCGTCGTGCGCCTGAAAGTGCCAGAACTCAACCCCAAACTGGCCCGCCAGGCTGTCGATTTTGTCCAGCGACTGCGCAGGGGCGATATGCGCAAATCGCCCTCCATCAGCGAGACGCTCGATTGGGCCCATGCTCTGGTCGCGCTGAATGCCAGCAACCTCGACAAAGACACCCTCGAAGATACACTCTCTGTTCTCCTGAAGCACGAAGCCGACCTCCAAAAAGCCAAACGCCAGTTCATCGACCCCCCCCCGCCCCGCCCCAGCCCCGACGAATTCCGGCGGTTTTCGGGAAATTGAGTGTGGTAATTTGTAATTTGTAATTGTTCATGCGGAACATCAAATGACCACTCCCCAATTACCATTTACCAATCGCCAATACCCCCTATGGAAAGCCGCATTTTACAGTTAATTGCTGCCCTGCGCGTCAGCGGCGTGCGCGTGAGTTTGGCCGAAAGCGCCGAGGCCTTCTCCGCGGTCGATTTGATGGGGATACAAGACCGTGAGCAGTTTCGCCTGTCCTTGCGCGCCACGCTCATCAAAGACGTGCGTGACCTCCCCATCTTCGAGAAACTCTTCCCGCTCTTTTTCGGCTCCGGCCAGCCGCCGCTGATGGGCGGCAACCCCTCCGACGAACTTTCTCCCGAAGAAGCTGCCATGCTGGCCGACGCGCTACGCCAGTTCGCCGAAAACTTGCGCGAGCGCATGGAACGCCTGATGAATGGCCAGCCGCTCAGCCGCGAGGAGCTGGAGCAGCTGGCCCAAATGGTCGGCCTGAACAACACCCACGATTTGCGCTACCAGAACTGGATGGCCCAGCGTATGATGCGCGCCCTGGCCTTCCCCGAAGTGCGCGAAGCCCTGAAAGAACTCATGGAACAACTGGCCCAAATGGGTATGAGCCGCGAGCGCGTCGAGCAATTGCGCGAGCTGATTCGCCAGAACATGCAAGGGCTGGAGCAGCAAATCAACCAGTTCGCCGGGGAGCGCATCGCCGAAAACCTGAGCCAACAGCCACCCGGAGAGACCGCCGAAAACCTGCTCAACCGCCCTTTCCGCGCCCTCTCAGATGCCGATAAAAAAGCCATCCAGCGCGAAGTGCGCCGCCTGGCTGCCGTTCTGCGCACCCGCATCGCCCTGCGCCAAAAGCGCGCCAAAACCGGCCAGCTCGACGCCAAAGCCACCATCCGCGCCAATCTCAAACATCACGGCGTCCCGATGGAAATCCGCCACAAAGACCGGGTACGCAAGCCGCGTATCGTGGTACTTTGTGACATCAGCACCTCGATGCGCTTCTGCTCAGAGTTAATGCTGACTTTCTTATACGCCCTCCAGGGTCAGGTTAACAAAACCCACGCCTTCGCCTTCATCGACCACCTGGAATACATCTCCGGCGACTTCAATGCCACCAATGCCGATGAAGCAATTGCTTCTGTGCTATGGCGCATGCCCTCTGGCTCGTACAACACCGACCTGGGCTGGTCGCTCCAAAACTTCAACGATGACTTCCTGGACACGCTCAACGGCCAGACCACCTTGCTGATTGTTGGCGATGGCCGCAACAACTACAACGACCCGCGCCTCGACCTGTTTTCGCTGATGAGCCGCCGCGCCGCCCGTACCATCTGGCTCAACCCCGAACCGCCCGCCCTGTGGAATGGCGACAGCGACATGCCCAAATACGCCCCACTGTGCGACAGCGTCTTCCGGGTCGGCAACCTGCGCGAACTGGCTGATGCGATAGACCATCTAATGACAGCGTAGAATAGGATTCAGACTTGCTATGGAAAGAACAACCGTCCCGAAGGTTCAAAAAGCCTTTGGGACGGTTGTTGTGTTGTAACGTTAGATAAACGGGAATATCCCAACCAGCAACGTCCAAATACGCAGTGTGCCGCGCCGTGCCGAAGGGTTGGGGGAGTGGGCCCGACAGGATTCGAATACCATCCCCTCAATGGGGGCCTGCGAGCAACTGTCTGATGGTGGGGGAGTGGGCCCGGCAGGATTCGAATACCATCCCCTCAATGGGGGCCTGCGAGCAACTGTCTGATGGTGGGGGAGTGGGCCCGGCAGGATTCGAACCTGCGACCAAGAGCCCGTTGAAATTTACTGACTCTGCCGGAATTTGTGGTTAAGGAAGAAATGAGGCATGATAGGCTAAAACTCTGCCCAGAGGATAGCCAACATGCCTCAACGAAAGTGTACCAAAGACCAGACGGAAATTACAAGACCGCAGGAGAGAATCACGCTCCCAATCGAAATGGAGCAATACAACGGAATTGTGGATGATTGCCAAGCCTATCGCAAATGGCTGGATGGGATGATTAGCAAATATCCAGAATTGTTTCCCGAAAACATCAGCGATGGTTATCTTTTGCATGATGACCGTAGTTCTGCCAAATTGGAAAAGGTTCGGCTGCGTCGCATTTGCCTGAAAGAACGAGATGCCGAAAGCAAGGAACAAGTGTTCACGATTGCGCCAAGTGGGGTCATGCCATACTTTGTTGGCATGACCGATGAAATTGAGAAAGCCCTGTTCCTGCGCCGTTTTGATGTGCCCTTTTGGGCTTTGGCCTATGTTTTTGGACGCGATGACCAGTATTGGTACCGGCTGGAGAACCATTTTAGGCGCTACAATCTGGTTCGAACCACCATCAAAGACCCAGAGAAGCTCCCCAAGCACTTATTGGCCGACGAAAAAGTAACCTGGCTGAATGGTGAAGAAGTGGTGATTGCCACCACAGTCGGTGATGACTGTGTTCTGGGCGCTTCTGTGGCTTTGGGCATCGATACGCCCAAATTGACCGCAGCCTACCAGCATTTCAAGGATGAAGCTCGACAACTCGACCCGCAATATCAGCCCGAAACCGTCAACACCGATGGATGAGAAGCCACCCAAAAAGCCTGGCGCAGCTTGTTCCGGCTGATTATCATTCTGGAATGCTTTCTGCGCGCTTTCATCAAAATCCGTGAGCGTGGAAAACACCTAAAAGAGACCTTCCGGCAGCTTTCCCAAAAAGTCTGGGAAGTCTATCATGCCATCGATGCCGCTGCTTTTCGCTCACAGGCCGCTGAATTACTGACCTGGGCCGAGAGCAATACCACCAGTTTTGTTTTGGAGGCGGTGCGAAAACTCTATTCAAAGGTCGACCGCTTTGTTCTGGCCTACGACCATCCTTTGGCCCATCGAACCAGCAATATGCTTGACCTACACATGAATTTGATGGATCGTTGGCTGTTCAGTTCACGCTTTTTCCACGGGCATTGGACTTCTGCCGAACGTTCCATCCGCGCCTGGGCTTTGCTGCATAATTTTGGGCCTTATTGCCCGCGAGCCAAAACCCGGCAGACTTATTCTTCACCGGCGCATAAGCTCAATGGCTTCGTTTATTATGACAATTGGTTGCACAATCTGTTGATTTCGACTTCTATGTCCGGTGTCAGCCGTTAACCACAAATTCCGGCAGAGTCAGGAAAATTTCACCATCCGCGATAACAGCCTTCACATGCTGCCGCGTGGCTATCATACTGTTGTCTCTGCGCCTGGTTACACCACCTATTACCTGTGGTTCCTGGCTGGCAACCAGCGCATTCAGGCAGTGGTGGATGACCCCAATTTGGGCTGGGTTGGTAAAACGGTGGCGATGTTCAAAGAATTAGGATATTAGGAACTTTCAAATTGAATCTTTGCTCAAACAGCAAAGAATTTACCACAAAGGCAACGATGGAACACGACGTAAGAGCATTCAAGATTTTCCGTTGTGCCACGTTGTGGCCGTCGTGGTTAAGGGGTTTCTTTTCCGGCTTGTCCGGGTTAGGGTAATCTTTGAGATTCGATGATTGCGGTTGCCTGTCATACCTAATCTCGAATTTCGATGTCGTTCTTTTTTAGAAGGATTGATTTATGATTCTTGACTTATTCAAACTCGATGGAAAAGTGGCCCTTGTCACGGGTGCAGGGCGTGGCCTGGGGCAGGGTATGGCTATTGCCCTGGCCGAATCTGGGGCCGACGTGGCCGGTTTGGATGTCATCGCCCTCGATGAAACTGCCCAAAAAGTTCAGTCGCTTGGACGACGCTTCCTGTCTTTAAGCGCTAATTTGCTCGAAGCTCACGCCGAAGATATGACCAAAGTTGTTGAAAAAGTGACGAGCAGCCTGGGGCGTCTCGATATCGTGGTCAACAATGCTGGAATTATCCGCCGCGCTCCCGTCCTTGAATTTAGCGAACAAGATTGGGATGATGTAATGGCAATTAACTTAAAAGCCGTTTTTTTGCTCTCGCAGGCCGCTGGGCGCGTGATGGCGGCCCAGGGCAGCGGTAAAATCATTAATATTGCCTCGATGCTTTCTTTCCAGGGCGGGATTCATGTTCCATCTTATACGGCCTCGAAAAGTGGCGTGGCTGGGCTAACCCGCCTGTTTGCAAACGAATTGGCTGGAAAAGGCATCAACGTCAACGCGATTGCCCCCGGTTACATGGCCACCGACAATACCGCTCCCTTGCGCGCTGACGCCGAACGCGCCCCGGCCATTCTCGACCGCATTCCTGCCGGACGATGGGGAGAGCCGTCCGATCTGATGGGCGCAGTCGTGTTTCTGGCTTCTGCTGCCTCCGATTACATGAATGGCGCAATTGTTCCAGTCGATGGCGGTTGGCTGACGAGATAAATATGCACCCTGAACGCTTTTTTTCTCCTGACCCAACCATCCGCAAATTGGCGCTGGAATTATACGAGTCCGTTTCCCACCTGCCCATCGTCAGCCCGCACGGTCATGTTGACCCGCGCTTGTTCGCCGACCCCAACGCTACCTTTGGCACGCCCGCCGACTTGTTCATCATCCCTGACCACTACGTGACTCGCATGTTATACTCGCAGGGCATTTCGCTGGAATCGCTCGGGGTGCCTCCCTATTCCAAATGGGGGAGAGCGGACGGGGAGGATGTCCCCGTCCACCGCGAAATCTGGCGGCTGTTCTGCGCCAACTTTCACCTGTTTCGCGGTACACCGAGCGGCATCTGGCTGACTCATGAACTGCACGACGTCTTTGGCATTGCCGAAAAGCCCTCTGCCGCCAATGCCGACCGGCTCTACGACTTGCTTGCCGAAAAACTGACCGCGCCCGAATTTTCTCCCCGCGCCCTGTTCGAGCGCTTCAATCTCCTCGTCCTTGCCACCACCGACGCCCCCACCGATGCGCTGGAACATCATCAGGCCATCCGCGTCTCTGGTTGGGGCGGCAGGGTCATTCCCACTTTTCGTCCCGATTCGGTCATCAACCTCGATACGCCGAATTGGCGGCAAAACATTGACGCGTTGAGCGTCGTCAGTGGGGTTGATGTGACCAATTACCCCTCTTTCGTCCGCGCTCTGGAGCAGCGCCGTGCGTTTTTCAAATCCATGGGCGCAACTGCTACCGACCACGCCGCGCTGACCCCGTTTACCGCAGAATTATCGCCTGCCGAAGCCGAGAGCATTTTCCAGCGTGCCCTAAAAGGGCAGGCCACTGCCGATGATGCCGCTCGCCTCACCGCTCACATGCTGATGGAAATGGCCCGCATGAGCATTGAAGATGGCCTGGTCATGCAACTCCACCCTGGTTCGTTGCGCAACCACAACCAGACGATTTTTGAAAAATTCGGCCCGGATAAAGGCGGCGATATCCCGCTCCAGACCGAATTCACCCGCAACTTGCTGCCTCTGCTCAACAAATATGGCAACGACCCTCGCCTGACTCTGATTGTCTTCACCCTGGACGAAACCACCTACGCCCGCGAACTGGCCCCGCTGGCCGGGCATTACCCGGCCCTCAAACTCGGCCCGCCCTGGTGGTTTCACGATAGTTTGAACGGCATGGCGCGCTACTTTGACCAAGTGATGGAGACGGCAGGTCTCTATAACACCGCCGGTTTCAACGATGATACCCGCGCCTTTTGCTCCATCCCGGCCCGGCATGACCTGTGGCGCAGAGCCTCAGCCAATTGGGTGGCCGGATTGGTCTCCCGCTACATTGTGAACCTGGATGACGCCCATGAGATAATGACCGAACTCGCCCTTCGCCTGGCCCAACGCGCCTACCGCCTGACCGACCACTGAACACTGAATACTGACTCTCGCCCATGCTCACCCCTCTCCACCTCTCCCCTTCCTTTGGTTTTGGCGACCGCCTCGGACTCGCCACCCCCGGCCATATTGCTGCCCTGCGGCGTTCGGCCTGCGATATTCAACCAATTTTTGCTCAACAATCGGTGCGCGAGAACACCCGCACCGGGCGCACCCCCCAACAGGTGATGGATGACGCCAAACGCGCCGTCGAAGCCGCCCGCTGGGACAAGCCCTGGGGCGCAGATGCCGACCACCTGAAATCGCTAGACGACTTGCCGCCCTTTGTGCAGGCCGGTTACACCTTGTTCACGGTTGATCCCGGCGCGTATGTGGACAACGCTGCCGATACCGATTCGCTGCCGGTTTTGCAGGAAAAGGCGAAGGGTCAGAACTGGGAAGAACTCTCCACCTTGTACCTGTCTAATACGGGCGAGCAAGCCTGGGGGCGGTTCGAGCCGCACACCCTGCTGAGGGCGCTGGTCAAGTATGGTAGGGCCATCCGCCACACGGTGGCGATGTATCGCCGTCTTTCCGAACTCAAAGACTCCTTTGATTTTGAAATTTCGGTGGACGAAACCGATGCGCCGACCACCCCGCTGGAACATTTTTTCATCGCCAAAGAGTTGACCCGTGCCGGGGTAAAGTTCACCAGCCTGGCGCCGCGTTTCATCGGCCGTTTTGAGAAGGGCGTGGACTATATTGGCGACCTGGCTGCGCTAGATGCAGAACTGGCGAAGCACGCCGCAGTGACGGCTCATTTTGGTACGTATAAAATTAGCCTGCATTCTGGCTCCGATAAATTCAGCGTCTATCCGCTTCTAGTGAAGCATTGGGGGCGGCGCATGCACGTCAAAACGGCTGGGACGAGTTACCTGGAAGCGCTGCGTACTTTGTCGGTCACCTCGCCTGCGCTCTTTGAACGAATTTGGGCGCTGGGGTTGGAACGCTACGCTGCCGACCGCGCCACCTATCACGTTTCGGCGCACCCTGCAAAAGTTCCGGCGGGCGTGCCGCTGACTGCCCTTTTGGATGATTTCCACGCCCGAGAGATTTTGCATGTTACCTTTGGCTCAGCGCTGACCGAATTTGGCGTGGAAATCAAATCTGAGCTGGTAAAGCACGTCGATGTGTACCATGCCAATTTGCAGCAGCACTTTGGCAAACATCTGGACTTGTTGAAATAAAATCCATTCACCAGCATGACGGTAAAGGAACACAACGTAAAACATCAAGAAACTTCTCGTGTTCCGTCTTTACCGTTGTGGTAAAAAAGAAAGTGAGAACCTATGAGCGTTTCTTTTGATGTACAGGGAAAAGTAGCAGTGGTGACCGGCGGCGGGGGGGTGTTATGCGCGGCGATGTGCCGGGCATTGGCTGCGGCTGGGGCAAAAGTTGCCGTGTTGGATTTGCGCCTGGAGGCTGCCCAGGCGCTGGCCTTCGAACTGGGCGGCGGTTCAATCGGTCTGGCCTGCGATGTCATCGACCGCGCCAGCGTGGAAGCCGCCGCTCAAACGGTCATTCAGACCTGCGGACGGGTGGATATCCTCATCAACGGCGCTGGCGGCAACAAACCGCAGGCCACCACCAACCCGCAGCAGTCTTTCTTCGACCTGCCCGCTGAGGCCCTGCGCTGGGTATTTGACCTGAACTTGATTGGCACTATTTTACCCAGCCAGGTCTTTGGCAAATATATGGCCGGGCAAAAAGAAGGCGTTATCCTGAACATCTCTTCTATGAACGCCTTTCGCCCGCTTACCCGCATTCCAGCCTATTCGGCGGCCAAAGCCGGGGTGAGCAACTTCACCCAATGGCTGGCGGTTCACATGGCGCAGGAATACTCGCCCAACATTCGCGTCAACGCCATTGCGCCCGGCTTCTTCATCGGCGACCAGAACCGAGCTTTGTTGATGAACGAGGACGGCAGCCTCACCCCGCGCGGCCAGCAAATCCTGGCGCATACCCCCATGGGCCGCTTCGGCGCGCCCGAAGACCTGCTCGGCGCGACCCTTTGGCTGGTCTCGCCCGCCTCGGCTTTTGTGACCGGGGTGGTCATTCCCGTTGATGGCGGGTTTGCGGCATTTTCAGGCGTTTGATGTTGCCTGTAAGGATAGCAAAATGTTACAAACTCAGGCGATTGCCCCCGAAGGTCAACTTCTGACGGAAGAGGAAATCCGCAGTACCCTCATCCAGGCTCTCGAACGCCGTTTCACCAATCAGCGCGTTTTGGTGTTGATTCCTGACCACACCCGCTCGCTGCCGCTGCCGTTTTTGTTCCGCGCCCTGGTCGAGATTCTGCGCGATACCCGCCAACTCGATTTCATGGTCGCCCTTGGTACGCACCCGCCCCTCAGTAACGAAAGTCTCAACCACCTGGTTGGCATTACACCTGCCGAACGCGCCTCCCTCGCTGCTGGCAAGGGTTTCGGAACGTCAGCGCTTGGAAATATCCGCTCATCATTTGCTACTTATCCGTTGACAAACCTGCTCAATCATGCCTGGGACGACCCCTCTGCGCTGGTGACGCTGGGCGTGGTGGAGCAGGACGAAATTCGGCAAATTGCCGGGATATGCTGGCATCCGTCCCTGCCCTCGCGGGTGGAAATCCGCCTGAACAAAGCTGCTTTGGCCTATGACCACCTCTTGATTCTCGGCCCTACCTTTCCACACGAAGTGGTTGGCTTTTCGGGGGGGGCGAAATATCTCTTCCCCGGCATCTCTGGCCCGGAGATGATTAACGCTACTCACTGGCTCGGCGCCCTGGCCGGTGTGGTGGGGACGATTGGCATCAAAGACACCCCCGTCCGTGCCATGATTCACGCCGCGGCCCGTCGCCTTACAACCCCTGTCACGCTAATTGCCTTGACGGTGGAAGGTCACGACTTGGCCGGGTTGTTCATCGGCGACCTGTACCAGGCTTGGGACGCCGCTGCCGATTTTTCTGCCCGGCGTCACATTCACTGGTGCGAAACGCCCTATCAGCGCGTCCTCTCCTGTGCCCCACCGATGTATGATGAACTGTGGACTGCTGCCAAGGCCATGTATAAACTTGAGCCGGTGGTTGCGCCCGGCGGCGAGGTCATAATCTACGCTCCGCACCTGAGCGTGGTGAGTCATGTGCATGGCAAGTACATCTATGAAATCGGCTATCATATTCTCGATTACTTTCTCGCCGATTGGGAACGCTTTAAGCACATTCCGCTCGGTGTGCTGGCACACTCCACCCATGTGCGCGGCTCTGGGCACCTGCAAAACGGCCTCGAAAAGCCCAACGTCAGGGTCACCCTCGCCAGCCAGATTTCGCCTGAAGACTGCGCCCGGCTCAATCTGGGTTGCCTCGATCCGGTCAGCATCAACGTTAACGACTGGAAAGACCGCGAAGACGAAGGCATCTTGTACGTTCCAAAGGCTGGGGAGATTTTATATCGCTTGAAACCATAATCTTGAAACCATAAGGATCTTGTTATGTTCACTGTTGCTTCTTTGCGAGAAAAAGCCATTTTACAGATTCCAGCAGCATTGCTCACCTTGTTTTTGATGTGGCTGCTGCCTTTCTTGGTTCATCTGGTCCCGCTGTCTGGCCCTGTGCCGTTGGGCGCGCGTCTGTTGCCCATTTTTTACGCCCCTTTGCTGGCGGCCTGGCTCTTTCGCCCCGCCATTGCTCTGATTGCCAGCTTGCTCATGCCATTTCTCAACCATGTCTTTACCGGCATGCCAACCCTGCCGATGTCTATTTTGCTCAGCCTGGAACTGATTGTTTTTAGTCTGGTGCTGCTTCTTAACCGAAACTATTGGCCCCAATGGCCGCTCGCGCCTCTGGCCTTTGTGCTTGGAAAAGTGGTTCCCGCGGTTGTGCTGATTTTTTTCCCAATTTTAACGGTCTCGCCCTGGGCGTATCTGACTTCATCGCTCCAGAACGGATTACCTGGCCTGTTGATTTTGCTCCTCCTGCACCTGGTCGTGTTGCGTTTTACACGTCAATCGCCATGTTAAAACTCGACTTTGAAACGATTAGCAAGGCCCTGTGGGAAATTCCCTTACCCGATGTAGATTGCGTGGTTGGCATTGCCACCGGCGGGATAATGCCCGCCAGTCTCATCGCTCACCAGCTGCGCCGACCTTTGTTTCTGGTGGAGATTAACTATCGCGCGCCCAATAACAGCCCGCAGCGCCCGGCCCCCGAGCCATTGGGGGAACTCCCGGTCATTCCGCAGGGCGCGCGCATTTTGCTGGTTGATGATGTATCGGTGACGGGAAAAACCCTCCACATTGCAAAAAGCCTGTTCGCTGGGCATTCTGTGATCACATTCACCCTCAAGGGTTGCGCCGAGATTGTTCTTTTTCCCGACATCGTTGAATGTGTTCACTGGCCCTGGAAATTATAACGTCATGTCGTTTTTCTCCCTGCATTGCTTTTTTCGTGCTTATGGCAAGGTATTGGCGTTGATAGTTGCCATGCTTTGCGGGGTTTTGTTTCCGCAACTGCATGTGCTTTCGTTCCTCGTCCGTTACTTGCTGATGACAATGCTTTTCCTGTCATTTCTAGATTTGCAGATTCACCCCAACGCATTTCGGCAGGGAGTTTGGCGGGTATTGGCCGCAAACCTGATGGTTGCGTTTCTCGCCTATGTTTTGCTCTCGCGGTTCGACCATACCCTGGCTCTCACCGGTTTTCTGACCGGCATTGCTCCAACGGCTACTGCAGCACCGGTGTTGGTTGGGTTTGTGGAAGGGCAAGTGCTTTTCATGGTTGCTGCGGTTTTATTAACCAACCTTGCAGTTGCCCTGGTCATTCCGCTGGCATTACCTCTATTGCTTGGCAATCAGGCGCAGATTTCTACCTGGCAAGTGCTTCAGCCAGTTTTACTGGTGATGTTTTTCCCATTAATCTTGGCCCGCCTGGTTAACCTTTTTCCGGCACCAGTTCAATCTGTTTTTCGCAGTGCAAAGCGCTTAAACTTTGCTGTATGGATTTTCAATCTTCTCATCATTAGCGCCAACTCCTCCAATTTTGTCCGCAGCCAGCAAACCAACTCGTTTTTAACTCTAATCCAAATTGCCCTTGTCTCTTTACTGCTTTGCATCTTCAACTTTACGCTGGGTGGGGTCATTTCCAGGTCTGGGCTTCGCCATGAATCTAGCCAGGCACTTGGCCAAAAAAATATCACCTTTGTGGTTTGGATTGCTCTGACCTTTATCAACCCAATGACTGCCATGGGGCCAACTTTTTATATCCTTTATCACAATCTCTATAACGCCTGGCAAATTTATCGTTTTGAGCAAAAGGCATGAAAACAAACTTTTACATCGTGATGGGAGTTTCTGGTTCGGGAAAGTCTTCTGTTGGGCGGGCCTTGGCCGCCTCGTTGGGGTGGGATTTTTTCGATGCGGATGACTACCATCCCCGAGAAAACATCGACAAAATGGCGAATGGCATTCCGCTCACCGACCAGGACCGCCTTCCCTGGCTGATCACGCTTCACAACCTCATTCGCGCCCGGCTTCAAGAGCATCGTCCGGCAGTGTTGAGTTGTTCGGCGCTCAAAGAGCGTTATCGCCAAATCCTGCTGAATGGCAATTCTGGGGTCCGTTTGATTTACCTGAAAGGCAGTTATGAACTGATTTTGGCGCGCATGCAAGCCCGCAGCGGGCATTACATGAAAGCGAACATGCTCAAAAGTCAGTTTGATGCGCTCGAAGAGCCACAAAATGCTCTGGTGATTGATATTCAATTACCACTACCTGAAATCATTTCTAAAATTTGCGAGTATCACGAGCGCGACTTCCTCCCAGCCGATGGATTTACCATAATCAACAAGGATAACCCATAGAAAACGCCAATTTCGGAATCATAGGTTTGGGCCTGATGGGAAACAACCTGGCCCTCAACATGGAAGGCGACGGGCTTTACAGCGGCCAGACATGCTGCGCGGCCCCTCAATTTGGCCCAGATGATAGGTTGCGTAGATTTGGTCTCCTGCCGGGTCGGTAAAGGTGACTTCGCGGCCATTCGCCAGAGAAGAATCACCTGCGTAGAGAAAAGCGAAGGCCAGCAGAGTCAAGAACAGGCCAATCGTCAAGATGGCTTGGGATGGTTTCATAGCCAAATTACCCTTTACTTACTTGTTAACATCCTTGAGAAATTCAGCCATCCTCTCTACCTGCTCGGCCTCCAGGCTGTTATCTTTGAACCAGTTGATATAACCGCCCACCTCGCCTGGTGGCAGAATTTTGACGTAAGGCGCATGAGAACTCTCCGGCGCGTGTCCGCGGCAAGCCAGCACGGCCCGCGCCGTAATACCGGGGAAATCGAACTTGAGAAATTCGTGGCACAAATGCGCTGCCCGCCGAATTTGCTCCACCGGGTCGCCCTCCGTTGGGCCGGGTTTTCCGCCGCGCCAAACGCCAATTGCAAACAAGCCAGAAGGGGTAATCACCAGATGGTCAACTTTCGCGCTCCAAAACGACTTGCCGTCCAGTTTTACCGCGCTGTCTGCTTCTAGCCGCACCCCGTTCAATATCTGCGCGCTATCGGGTAGGGTGCGCAAGTGTTCGAGCATTTCCAATTCCAGGATGGCATCGGCCAGTTCTTTGGAATCCAGCACCTTTTGCAAGGTCGTGATTTTGACGTTCAAGTCGCGGTATTCTCTGGCTGCTTCGGCCTCGATGTCGGCCCGCTTTTCGGCCAGCAGGCGGTCCTGCTCGGCCAGCAGCCGCCTCACTCGTTCGGCAATTTCGGCGCGGGCAGTTTCCAGGCGGGCCAGTTTCTTTTCTTCGCGCCGAATTCGGTACACGTTTCTCACACGCCCGACCAGGCTGCGATCGAGATGAAACAATTCCAGGTGCAGCCTGGCTTGTTTAATCTCCTCTTCTAACTCGGCCAGCCGCTCGGCGGGGCCGTTTTGGATGTTTTCTTTTTCGATTTGAATTTCTTCTTCGATGGGTCTCAACTGCTCTCGGGCTTTTTGCCCCGCCTCGCCAGTTTTCAAAGCCAGCTGCTCCCGGAGTTCCGTTAAAAGGGGCGCAATCTCCCCTGGAGATTCAGCCCGCAGGCCGATTTCCGCCAACATGTCCACGATTGCCTGCCACGAGCCGCTTGTCCCATCCATGCGCGCCATTTCGCCACCTGTTCCTTGCTTCCTTGCCTACCTGTTTCCCTTCACAGCGTAATCACCTTCTCTGCCTTTATCTGCGCTTCGAGAATATCGCCCATCCCGCCCACAATGCCAACCCGCACCTTCTCTGCCAACCCGAAGTAGTTCAGGCAAGTGGAACACAGCACCAGCCGCACGCCTTTTTCCTCCAGCGCGGCCAACTGTGTCAGTACAGGCGAGCTTTCCACAGCCAGTTTCACGCCGTCGGTATAGAAGCAGATGGCGTTGGGCAATTCGCTGCTTGCCGTCAGCAGTTCCAGATACTTGGCAATCAGCGTATGCTGGAGTTGCGCATCTGCCTTGCCCATGCCGTCATTCGTTATCAGAATCACCGTGTTCTTCATGATTTGCCTCCATATTTTCGAATTCGCCGTTTTCGTACGCCTCCAACCAGGCCTCGGCCTCCTCCAAGCGGTCGTTGGGGACGCAGATTTCCACTACCGACATCGGCCCGACTGATACGGGGTAGCCAAACTGTACCACACCCTCCTGAAAATAGGCAGCCGCGATGCCCTGGGCTTCGAGCGCGTCTTTGATGATTTCCGCTTCCAGGCGGTCGTTCACTTTTAGCAGCGTGACCCATTCTTTTTCGGACATCTTTCACCTCCAAACGATAATGAACACGACGGTAAACAAGGTGCTGACAACGAGTTGCCGTACGCCAATTGCTGTTGGCCTTGCGCCAATGGCCGGGTTTAGCGTTCCCCAAACGGTCTCGCCGAATTGTAGCAGATAGGGCAGGAAAACCAGCCCCGGGGTGACGCCCCATGCCCCCAAAACGGCGGTCAGCCCCAGGTTGAAACCGGTATAAGCCAGGGCGCGCGCTCCGGCCCGTAAACGGCCCGCCAGATTCGGCGCGGATGTCCACTCGCGCTGTTCCAGCCGCAGGTAGGCATGGACAATCGAAGCCGCCGACTGGAACCAGGTCAGAATCCACAAGAGCCAGCCGAGCGGGTCGTAGGCGTTTCGACCAATCCAAAAGGCGGCGGGGGCCGCGAGCGCCAGAATGCCGGTCGCCAGAATCTCGACCCCGGCTTGCCTGCGCTCCTCGCGTTTGCTCACCAACCACAAATGCCAGCCGAAAACCGGCCCGGCAGGCGCGGCCAGTAACAAAATCATCGTGTAGCCAAGATAGAGCAATCCGGCGGCGGCCAGCAGAAGCAGCGCGCCATAGAGCGCAATCCAAAACCGGGCGGCGGGCAGGTCGCTTGGGGGGCGGCGCCCGGAGCGGATTTTGACCAGCATGGTCACAGGCTGTCGAATCAGGAAAGCGGCCAGCGCGGCAATGACAAGCAAAGCAGAACCGGCATGGAAGACTTGCCCGGCGGCGAGACCGATGAGCAGCGGGCTGAGCAGGAAAACCCACGAGCCATGGTCCTGGGGCAGGGCAATTTGGCGGCGGAAGAGTGTTTTCATGGCAGGAGTATTTTACTTTGGAAGAATAGTCAAGTTATAATCAGTTTATCATCATGTAACCGTTTACATCAAGGAATTTCCCGTGTCGAAGGTGGTTCATTTTCTGCTCTTGTTTGCCCTGCTGGCGGGCTGCGCTCCGGCCACGCCTACGCCCGCGCCGTCCGTGCCGACTGCCGTCTCAACCCCACCTATTACGTCTACCAGGTCTATCGGCATTTTGGCGAGAAACTGGTCTACGGCGACTCTGATGTGGCGGATGTCTCCATCTATGCCGCGCGGCGAGAAGATGGGGCCTTGACCCTGATTGTCATTAACCTGGCAGACGATGAAAAGCGCGTCCCGCTGGAAATTGCCGGGCGCGCGCCCGCGAACGCCGCGGTTATCCTGCTCGACCCCAACACAATGCGGTCGACCTGGGAGCGCAGCCCTTTTTGGAAGATGGCGCGCTGACCCTGCCGCCCCAATCGGTGACGTTATTTATTCTTGAATTGAGCATCATGTTCACATGAAGCACCTCCCCTAAATTCCAGGGGAGGTATGTTTGCTTGTTTGCAATATCTAATCTGCTGCCGCCAGGGTTAATTTTTCTCGTTCCTCCACACTAGCTTTGGCGGCTTCAACGCGCAGGCGGAAGGTCAGCGTAAAGGCAACGAGTAAGACGACGATTTCCAGGCCAAAAACGGTTGTATAGGCCATGAAGATGTTGCCGGTCAGGATTTGGGTGCTGTCCACAATTACCCCGCCGATCACCGAGCCGAGAGCATTGCCAGTCATGTTGGCAACCGCCCAGACGCCCAACAGCATCCCGGCCCGAATTTTGGTGGTGAAGTTCATCACCCCGCTCAACATGCCCGCCCCGGCCAGGCCGGTACCCAGGCCCATCACAAAGACCGTCCCTTTGAGCAGGTTAACGTTGCCGGTCAGCCCGGCGATGATTGGGCCGAGGAAGGACAAAGCCGAGAGAATCATCCCGGAACGCATAACGCGCATGTGGCCGAGCGCTTTCAACAGGAACAGTCCACTGGCAAGCATGGAGAGCAGTACACCAATGCCCCAGAACTGGGTCAGGCCGGTGGTTTCGCCAACTTCCATGTTCAGCACCAGGCCGCCATACGGTTCGAGCAGCACATCCTGGGCCAGCGTGCCAACGAAGGTCAATACGACGATACCGAAGAACAGGCGCACCTGCGGGTCTGCCAGCACCACTGTGCGGAAGGCTTCGCTGAATTTGACTTCGCGTGCCTTTTCAGCGGCAACCTGGGTGACTTTGCCTTTGGATTCCTGTCCAAGCGAGCCCAAAATGGCGAGCAAAAGTACTGCCCCTGCCACGCCCAGCGCCACGCTGGTCAGCGTTTCGGGGTTGTAGATTTTCAGAGCGCCCTTGATGATTCCTGCGCCCATGACCATGCCGACCATCGTTGCGACCTCATACATCGTTGCCGCCCGTGAGCGAGCCGGGCCTTCGTAACGCTCGGCCACCAGGGCCTGGAAGGTGTTGTGTCCGATATTGCGTCCCAGCCCGTAGAGCAGGAAAGCCCCGGCTACGCCTGCCAAAATCAGGGCCGTATTGCCGGATGTAATCATGTTGGTAATGGCGACAATTCCCAGGCCAATCAGCAGCGCGCCGATGGCGATATACGGCTCACGGCGCTTGCCGAGGATGGGGAAGGCGTCGGAGCGGTAGCCGATCCAGATTCGAATGGGGGAAATCATCAACGGGATGGCAAAGAACAGCGCCACCAGGGTGGCAGAGTAGCCCAGTTCGGCAATCATGATGCGGTTGAGAGTGCTGCCAATCAGCACGCCGCTTAGGGCATAGGCAATCGGGAACAGGGCCAGGCGAAAGTTGTTGAGGATGCGGGGCATAGGGGGAACTCCTTTGGGGGGTGGGGGTTGGTAATTGGCGATTGGTAACTGGTAAGACTCTTGCCAATTACCAATTACCAATCACTCTTCTCGCCGCTTCGCGCCCCTGCTTGATGCAATCGGGGACGGCGATGCCGCGATAGGAACTGCCAGCCAAAACGATGCCTGCGGGCAAACTGGCTTCGATGGCGTCAATCCGTTCAAGGTGGCCGACTTCGGCTTGCGGAAATCCGGCTGGCCAGCGGTAGAGGTCGTGACCCAGGGGGACAGCCTGGATGTTGAGCAGGTCGTGCAGTTCGGCGCGGACAGTTGCGAGCAGCTTTTCGTCGTTGTAGGTGACCAGTTCGGGCTGGGCGCCGCCGAAGAAGACCCTCAGGAGCGTGTAGCCAGGGTGGGCGCGTTCGGGCATTTTGCGCGAGCTGACGGTGATAGCGTCGATGGCGCGTTTTTCGCGGCGCGGAATCATCAGTCCGTTGATGACCGGTTCAGCGGGGATGTCGCTCTCGCGGTAAACCAGCGAGAGTGTGCCGATGTTTTCGTGGCGGATTTGCTTCAGCAGGGCAGCGGATGTTGGAGCCAGGTCGGCCAGTAAATTGGCGGCGGTGTGCGCCAGGGTGGCGAGGATGACGGTACGCGCTTCCAGCGTTTCGCCCGAGGTCAATTTAACGGCGAAACCAGCGTCGGTGCGTTCAATCCGCGAAGCGGGAGCGTTCAGGCGCAAGGTCCCCCTGAGATGTGCTGCCAGGGTATCGGGGAGTTGCTGCATCCCTTTTTTATAATTGATAAAACGTGGTTTTTTGGGGCCTTTGGGCTTTTTGAAGGCGCGCGAGAGGGCGGCCAGGAAGATGCTGCCAGATTCCTTTTCCATTTCGCGCATGATGGGCGAGGAGACCAGGATGCTCTGGCGGGCCGGGTCGGTGTTGTAGATGCCGCCCAGGACGGGGCCGATGAATTTTTCGAGGGCTTCGCGGCCCAGGCGGCGGGTGACGAAATCGGCCAGCGATTCGTCGCCGTCGTCGTGCCGGGCGGGCTGGAAGGGTTCGGCCATCAGGCGCAGACGCCCGCGCCAGGTGAGCAGCGGGGTGCTGAAGAAGAGCGCTGGGCTGATCGGGATGGGCTGGATTTGGCCGCCATCGAGAACGTAGATGTTTTTGGTCTCGGAGGCGGGAATGGCAACCTGATTTTCAAGGCCTAGTTCGGTCGTCAGTTGCCAGGTTTCGGGTTTGCGGGTGATGAGCGTGTCGGGGCCGCCATCCACGAGGAAGATTTTGCCTTCGGCTTCAATATTACGGCTGATGATTTTGCCGCCCCAGCGGTCCGAGGCTTCGAGCAGGGTGTAGGTTGTTTTGGGGCGAATTTGTTGCAGTTCCCAAGCTGCGCTCAGGCCGGTGATTCCGCCGCCGATGATGAGGGTATCGAACATAAAAAAGCCGCTCCTTGAACAGGATGGCTCCCTCTGAATGGTAAATGAGATTGTATTAGAAGCGCGGCAAATGGTTAATGTAAGTTTTGATAAGTTTGGTTAAGAGTTTGTTGAGAATTTCGGCGAAGCCGGGAGCAGATTTTATAATGATAGGTGGTTTTCGAGAGGCGCGTGCGCGGCTCGACCAATCTCTGCGAAACAAAGGATCTGGAGGAAAATGGATTTCAACCTGACCGGTCTGGCTGCTGCCCTGGCGACGTTTCTCGGAATCTGGTGGGGGCATGTGGCGGTGCGCGTACTCGAAGCGCGCCTGGCCGATATTCGCCCGGCGATGATCCTTGCCGTTGTTTTGGGGCTGGGCCTGTGGATGGGCGCATTGTTGAGCGAATCCGCTCCCGTTTCAGCCGCGCTCGGCATTTTCGGCGTGACCCTGCTGTGGGATGGGTATGAGTTCTACCGCCAGGAGAAGCGCGTCAAACTTGGTCATGCCCCGGCCAACCCGCGCAACCCGCGCCATGCGCGTATTTTGGCCAAATACCCCTCCGCAACGACGCTGGATTTGCTCAACCGCGCCCCGCTTGGCCGCACGGTGGACGCCGAGGAAGCGGCGAGGTTGGTTGGGGAGCACTGAAAATCGGCCTGAGATTCGGGTCTCGATACTCCCTTCGTTATCACTCAGGGCTGCTCGACCCTCCGCTCCCTTCGTCCCGGCGTTGTTTGCTGGGATGACTGGTTACTGGACACTGGTTACTGGACACTGAACGCTGAACACTGGATACTGACATGAACTTCTTCGGCATTTTCATCGGCATTGCCACTTTTTTCATCATTGGCCTGGGGTTTGTATGGGTCATTCGCGGCGAGCGTTACTTTGGCTACCTGTGGTGGCCGTATGTGATGGCGCTGGGCGTCATTCTTGCGGTTACCTCCCTGTTTCTCTCGAATGATTGGGCCTCGGGGCTGGTTGGCGCGCTGGGCGCATCGCTGGCTTGGGGTTCGACCGAGTTGAAGGAGCAGGCGGTGCGCGCCGAGTTGGGCTGGTTTCCGTTCCGCGCCAAGAAAATCCCCCCGCCAGGGGCCGAGACCATCAAGAAATGGCCCGCGCCGCATTTGTGAGCGTTTCGAGCGTCCCGAAGGGTCTGGCGAAAACCGGGTTGGACAGCAAAATCAAGCCTTCGGGACGTGTTTTTCGCTCATGGCCCGCAGGCGTATCCAGTGCGCCGGGTCAGGCCGTGACCAGGGGTGATGGGCGCGCACCCGCTCCAGTGCTTCCTCCGCGCTGACGCCCTCCAGCATCATGACTGCCGCGCAAGCCACCGCCGCCGAGCGGTTCATCCCAGCCACGCAATGCACCAGCACCTTTTTCCCGGCCCGCAGGCGGTCAATGACCCACTGCGCCTCGCCTCGAATTTCGGCGATGGTCATGGCATCTTTACCCTCGCCTTTTTGCACCCAGCGGTCGGCGGGGTGCGGCTCGCCACCCTTGGCCCAAATGCTCGGTTCCTCGCCCAGGTTCAGCACCGCGTCTACCTGCGGGCGCTGGCGCGATTGCGTCTCCACGCCGCCCACGAACAGCAGGCGGTGATGCGGCTTGCCGTCAATGAAGACCGTCACCGGGTCCCCGGCGAATTTTTGGTGGATGCCCTGTGGCTCTGGAACGAAACCGGTTTTCATGGGCGGGGCAGGCGACCAGTCACGCTCCAGGCTGGCGGGTGTTGGCGCGCCCTTGCGCTTTTCTTGCCTGACGCGTTTGGCGTAAAAGCGCAGCGACCCCGAAACCGGCGCGTTCATGTAAAACAGGTAGAACGGCTCCGGCTTACCTGGCTGCACCCAGCACAGCATATCGCGGATAATTCGCGCCGGGTCGCCCGACGACACTTTTTCAAGGTTCGAGAAGAATCCATTCTGGCGCAGCGATTCGACCCCTGTAAAGCGCAGCCGCAGCGGGGCGAATCTCCCGTTCACGCGCTCGCGCAGCACGCCTTCGCGCTCGAACAGGGTGGAAGTTTCAATTTCCAGTCCTTGTACATCCAGCACGACTTCCAACCCGTCTGGTTTTTGCTCTTCGCGGTACGCCTCCACCCGCGCGCCCTGCATCAGGGCTGCGAACGGGTGCCGGATGATTTTTCCACGCGCCTGGGTGTTTTTCATGAAAACCTCTAAAGTATCGCTTTTAGCAGAGATGAATGTCAATCTCTTCGTCAAAAATCGCATCTATGTCACTGTTGGTTTTTCTTCAAGATACTTCTCGTACAACTTCTCGTCCATCACCCATTGGAGCCGTTCGACCGTTTCCCAAACATCCTCAAAACTGGTGTAGAGTGGCGCAAAGCCAAAGCGAATGTTATCCGGCTCGCGGAAATCGGGGATGACGTTCATCTCTTCGATGAGCGCGCGGTTGATGCGGTAGCCCTCGGGGTGACGCAGGCTGATGTGCCCCCCGCGCCTGTTGGGTTCGCGCGGCGACCCAAGCGTGAAGCCGTGCCGGGAGAGTAGTTCATCGCTCAGACGGATGAAGTATTCCGTTAAAGCGACCGATTTCTGGCGGATGGCGGCGATTCCCGCTTCCAGAATCAGTTCCAGTCCTGGTTCGAGGGCGAGCAGCGAGAGAATCGGTGGCGTTCCGGCCAAGAAACGGGTGATTCCGGCGGCGGGGGCGTAGTTTAGGCTGAAATCGAAGGGCCGACTCTGCCCAAACCAGCCCCAGATGGGAGAAACGGCCTCGGTTTGTAAGCGTTGGTTAACGTAGAGAAACGCTGGGGCGCCGGGGCCGCCGTTCAGGTACTTGTAAGTGCAGCCGACGGCAAAATCGACCTCCCAGACGTCGAGTTCGATGGGAATCACCCCGACCGAGTGACTCAAATCCCACAAGACCAGAGCGCCTTTTTCATGCGCCCGGCGGGTGATTTCGGCTATATCGTAGAGATAGCCACTCTTGAAGGTGACATGTGAGAGCATGACTAGAGCGGTCTGTTCGTCTATGGCGTCGTAGAGCGCACCCAGGTCAGGCGCGATGTCGCCGGTTATGATGTGTATGGAGTGTGAGAGTTTGCTCTCGTTTAGCGGCAAGCCATCGGACTGCAAAAGTCCTTGCAAAATATAAATATCTGAGGGGAAATTCAGGCTGTCTGTGACGATTTTTTGGCGTGTAGTCAGTAAGGAAAGCGCGGCATGAGCGAGTTTATACAGATTGACCGAGGTCGAATCGGATACGACCACCTGGCCGGGAGCCGCGCCGACCAGGTGGCCGATTTTATCGCCGATGCGGGCCGGGGCTTTGTACCAGCCTCCGTTCCAGCCGCGAATCAGGTCGCGGCCCCATTCTGTTTCGATGACTTCCTGCAAACGGGCGGCGGTTTTTAACGGCAAGCGCCCGAGCGAGTTGCCATCCATGTAGCGCAGAGCAGGCTCCGGCTGGGCAAATTCCGCGCGGAAGCGGGCCAGGGGGTCGGCAGCGTCGAGGGTCAGGGCATAGTTGCGGGCAGTCGAAAACTCTCTCATGCGTTGTCCTTTTGTCATGCAGACTGGCCAAGCCCATGCCACGCGCGCGTTCGCGTCAGCCTGTCTCCAATCTCTGGCTCGCGGTATGGGCAAGAATCGGCGATGTCTTTTTGTGGATGTCCCGTTAAAGCGGCAAATCCAGCCTCGATGCCGTTTGCCACGTTATCAGCGTCGTAGCCGCCCTCTAGCAGGAAGACGATTCGCCCCTGGCAACTTTCTTCCGCTATCTCGACCAACCCCTGCGAAAGCATAGCATACCCGGCAGTGGAGAGACCCAGCGAGGCCAACGGGTCGCGCCAATGGGCATCGTACCCGGCGGAAACAATTAACAATTGTGGTTGGAATTTCCAGACGAAAGGCTTAATCACCGCCCCAAAAATTTGCCGAAAGCCCTCGTCGCCCGTCCGCAAAGGGAGAGGGATGTTGACGATGCGCCCGCGTTTATCGGCACTGTCAGCCTCCTCCAGCCAGCCCGTTCCGGGGTAGATTCCCTCCTGATGCGTGGAAAGATAGCCGCAGCGCGGGTCGTTCAAGAAGGCGGCCTGCGTCCCGTTACCATGATGGACATCGAAATCAATGACCGCTACCCGTTTCAGGCCGCGGGCCAGGGCTTCCTGCGCGGCGATGGCGGCGTTGTTGAACAGGCAAAAACCCATCGCCCGACCTGGCTCGGCGTGATGCCCCGGCGGGCGGGCGATGCTGAAGGCGTTGCGGGCGGCTCCCTCCAGCACCGCGCGCACAGCGCTGATGGCTGCCCCGGCGGCGTTCAGCGCATCGGTAAACGAAGTTGGCGTCACGTAGGTTGGCGCGTAATCAATGATGCCCGGGCCCTGCAAGCAGACTGCTTGCAGCTGCTCAATCATGCGCGGGTGGTGGACTCTCGCCACCTGTTCCAGGCTGGCCGGGGTGACGGGAATTTGCTCTATGCCGGGAATTTGTTCCAGCGCGAGCGCATCCAGCCGTTCGGGCCGCTCCGGGTGGTTGGGGAAGCGATGCTGGGGCGAGGGGATGTATGAGTAGCCGGTTGTCATAGGAATATTGTACCTGTTTCGAGGGGTTGTAATCGCTTTTTCCAAAATGTATACTAATCTTATCCGATTTACCAGGAGGACAAATGACCGGTTTAGACTATCTCACGCTGATCGAAAAAGGTTTACCGCACACTACCCGCCCGCAAAAAGTGGTGATTGTGGGGGCCGGCATGGCCGGGTTGGTGGCTGCACGCGAGTTGAAGCGCGCCGGGCATCAACCGGTGCTGCTCGAAGCGCGTCAGCGCGTTGGCGGGCGCATCTACACCCTGCGCGAACCGTTTACAGATGGTCTGTATGCTGAAGCAGGCGCCATGCGCATCCCGCGCGCGCATGGCCTGACGATGGCCTATATCCAAAAATTTGGGCTGAAGACCAGCAACTTCACGATGGATAATCCCAAAGCCTGGGTGTATGTCGGCGGTCAGAAGTTGCGCCTGGCCGAGGCCAACGCCAACCCCGACCTGCTCGGTTTCGACGTTGCGCCCCACGAACGCGGCCAGACCGCCGGCGCGATGTGGATGAAGGCCCTGAAGCCGCTGCTCGACTTGCTGGAAAAAGAAGGTGAGTCGGCGTGGGAGCAAATCACAGCCCGTTACGACGAATACTCGACTCGTGAGTTTCTCGAACTCAACCAGTGGTCTGAAGGCATGATTGAGATGTTCGGCCTGCTGATGAACCAGGAAGCGGTCATGAACTCGTCTTTCCTGGAGTTGTTTCGGGAGGATGCCGGGAATTACTATACCAACATGGTCGAGTTGCAGGGCGGTATGGATACGCTTCCGCGCGCCTTCCTGCCCGAATTGCAAAGCGATATTCGCTTTGGAGCGAAGATGATAGCGATTGATCAATCGCCGGATGATGTAACCGTGTATTACCAAACCCCCGCTGGACGTTTCACAGAAAAAGGGAATTATGCCATCTTGACGCTTCCGTTCCCGGTCATGCGGCATATCGAGGTTCTCAAGCCGTTCTCGCGCGCCAAGCAGCGCGCCATTCGCCAGTTACACTACGATGCCTCGGCCAAAATCCTGTTTCAGTGCCGCCGCCGCTTTTGGGAGCAGGACGACGGCATCTTTGGCGGCGGGACGATGACCGACCTTCCGATTCGCAATCTCTACTATCCCGACCACGGCCGCGAAACGGGACGCGGCGTCATCCTGGCATCTTACACCTGGTCGGAGGATGCCCAGCGCTGGGGGTCGCTCTCCCCGGCAGGCCGAATCGAGCAAGCCCTGGAAAACGTGGCGGTGATTTACCCGCAGGTGGTGGATGAATTCGAGACCGGCGCTTCGTGGATGTGGCACGATGATGAATTCGCGGGTGGCGCGTTTGCCCTGTTTGACCCCGGTCAGCAGACTTTGCTGCACGAGAATATCATTGCCCCAGAAGGCCGCATCTACTTTGCTGGGGAACATGCTTCGCTTGGTCATGCCTGGATTCAAGGCGCGATTGAATCGGGCCTGTACGCGGCGCATGAAATCTGTAACATGACCTGAATATTATCTGGAGCCATCCCGCCCGGATATGAATGTCTGGGCTATCCATCTAAAGCCGTCTGAAGACGTCTAAACTGGGCTATTAAGTCCGCTTAAGCGGACTTTGTACTGACAGCCCGGAGATTTATCTCTGGGTGGGCTAAATGGACTATCCGGTATGCGCATGGCATACCGGATAGTCTTGAGGGGGGAGGGACACCACCGATATGGCCGGCATGGGGGGGGCATGTCAAACCTATTTCGGTGGCGACACCTGGGTTACCAGTAAAAGGGAGGTCAGGTGTCGTTATTGATAATATACACCTTTTTTATCTAAATTGCATTAAAAATCGGTGAAAATCTGTGCTGTGAGGGTAGGATATTCGTCCTATTCATTCATTTTTGTTTGCCACGCTCGTTAAAGAGCGACAGCCACTCGTTCAACTCCCGCTCGCTCATGCCGGTTGGTCTTGTTCCCATCTGGTGATTGGTTTGTGGTGGCGGCCCGGTCCGCAGAGTGTCTATGACAGTAGCGGCAAATTCATCGGAGGAGATGACGGCTGCTCCGGCGGCGCGCGCTTCGGCTTGCACCCGCCGGTCGGAGGAGACCACGCTCCAGTTGCGGGCGGCGCGCCCCAGTTTCTTGAGCCGCAGCCGAATGGCCTCGTCTGCTATCAGCGGGCGGCGCGCGAAATAGGCGGTGACCAATCCAACTTTGCGCGATTCAGGAACGCCGGGCGGCGCATTGTCGAAATAGACTTCAATATTTCCTTTACGAGACAGGCGGCAATACTCGTTCAGGCGCGCGAGGAGTTCTTCCTCGTCGTCGAAGGCGTTGATGTCCAGCCCCAGTTTGGGAATCAGGTTATGGCCGTCAATCAAGAAAGGCATGTGGGAATTTTACCCGCTGATAACAGGGAGAAACGTCCCGAAGGTTTGCTCAGCCTTCGGGACGTTTTTTTACTGATCGTAACTCTTGCCGCCGTATTCGCCTTTGAGCGTGGAGCGGCCGTTGTTCCAGTTGTAACTGAAATCCAGTTTGCCGGTTTTGCTGCCTGTGATTTGGGCCGAAAAACTGACCACGCTGGTCTCAAAGTTGTAGCCGCCGCTGCCGGTCATTTCAAAGCCTTTGGTAAAGGCGCATTTTTCGTAGGAGTAATACAACCCATCATCGCTGGGGCCGAAGGTGAACGAACCGCCCTGCGGGCAGGCAAACGATGCCTCTTCCTCGCCGCTGCTGTAATAGTATTCAGGCATTCGGTTGAGTTCATCAATGATTGCCAGGAAAATATCCGCCGGGTCCGAGAAGTCATTCACGTTTGTGGGCATGAGCGGAACGAACGGGTAAATGACGGAAGGTTCCCATTCGCAGACAATTTCACGTTGGGATGGCAGTTTGCCATCTACCAGGAAGTCAGTGACGTAATCATCGGGGCAGGATTCGCCCCATCCATAAATGCCGTGCAGCCCGCCTTTAACGTAAATGTGATAGCCGTTATCGAGCCGCTCGAAGACGGCTTTGCCTTCCTTGAAGGGGGTGGCCGGGTCGAGGGTGGCGTTCAGCACCAGCACGGGAAGCCCTGGCG
This sequence comes from uncultured Anaerolinea sp., assembly GCA_964422545.1. GTDB lineage: Bacteria > Chloroflexota > Anaerolineae > Anaerolineales > Villigracilaceae > UBA5195. Next base: position 40,423 of record CAYRBO010000004.1, read on the forward strand.
CAATCAGCGGCGCGATTTTGACCGGTTCTTTGGGCGAACTGGGCCAGAAGGCGCAGGTCAGGCCGGTATAGATACTTCCATCCAGCCGGGGGACGGTTCCGTTCGAGGCCTGCCCGGCCTCGATGGTTTTGGCAATTCGTTCTTCGGGCGTGCCACTAAAGTAAGCATTGTCGGTGCAGTGGACGCTGGTGAACATCGTATCAGAGAAGGTCGGGTCGCCGAGGTATTCGCCAGTGGCTGGGTCAATTGTTCCTTGCACGTAAAGCAGGCGCGCCATTGGCACAATGTCGCCTTGTTTGGCAGCGGCCAGCGCGCGCAGGAACAGCGAGCGGCTGCCGAGCGAGTACATCTGGTAAGCGGCCACGAATTCCAATTGGTCGAAGGTAAAAGTGCGTTTGACTTTCGTTCCATCAGGCAGGGGAAATTCGTAAGCAATGGGTTGTTTGGAAACCCGCTGGGCGAAGTCGTCATAGACCGAGAGCGCGTCGCCGCCCAGGGCGTCGCGGCAATCGGGGTCATCGTCGCAGGCTTTGAGTGTGGCAACCAGCACTTCGTCGAAGCCTTTTTCTTGGGAAAATGCGCTTTGCTCGCCGCTCAGGGTCAGGTCAACCGTGCCGTCAAGAATGAGCCCGGCCAAATGGTCGAGATGCGCGGCGGCGTAGGTTTGGGCGACTGCCGTTCCGTAACTGATGCCGTACAGCCAGATTTTTTCGTCGCCGATGGTCTGGCGAAAAGATTCGATGTCCTCGGCGACCTGGTCGGTGCCGTAAAAGACCAGCTTGGCGGGTTCGATGCCAATTTCTGCTACGCAGTCTTCGACGAATTGACGCGCGTCTTCGATGGCTTTCTGCTGTTCTTCGGGGGTATCCAGTCCTTCAAGACCAGCCTGGTCAGATTCGGTCAGGAAGGAATCTGTTCCCGATGCGTTGGCAACGGGGCAGTCGAGCGGGCTGGAGAGGCCCAATCCGCGCTGGTCGAAGTAAACGATGTCGAAGTGTTCGAGGATGCGCTCATCGAAGTAATCATAATAGGCTGAACTAATACCCTCGCCGCCCGGCCCGCCCGGGAAGGCCTGCACATACATGCCATAGCGCTCTCCTGAGGCGGGCAGGACCCCGAATGTGACTTGGATGGTCTCGCTGTTGGCTGGGTCGAAGTGATTGAGCGGCACTTCGAGTGTGACGCAGGTCAGGTCGGGTTGTTCTTCGCAGGGTTGGCCGCCGAGTTGTGCCAGGATGGGACGGATGTCGTCAATTTTGGCGGGTGGGGGCGGATTAACCGTTGCCGAGGGGAGCGTGGGTGTTGCCGGGTCTGAAATGACTTGCGTTGGTGGAGCATCCGGCGTGTCGGTGGCCGGGGTGAACAGGCGGGTGACATAGTTGCAGGCCAGCAGCGACAGGACGAGCGCCAGCCAGGCGGGAAGCCATCGTTTTTGAGACATTTTTTCTCCTGATTTGATAAAAACGGGTCAAAAGTCTCTGAATTGTAAACTTTCGCGGGGCGATTGGCAAGCGGGAGATAGGGGGCATGTTAAAAGCAACTTTCCTCTTTCAATCGTTCTGTGCAGGAAAGATGAAAGAGGAAAGCGAAAAAAGATGGATAAATTTGGGTTTAGGCCGTGGCGACTTCTTTAGTGGTCACATCAATTTGGGGTGGGTTCTCGAAGTGTTTTTTGACGGCGCACAGTTCGGCGGAGCGAATGAGCGAGGGGCGGTATTTTTCGGGGAAGGTCGGCGGGACCTGGATTTCGAGGTCAATTTTCTCAACCATGCCGCTGAAGGGATTGCTGTGCATGCGCTGGATGATGCGAATGCCTTCGGTGGGCAGCCCGCGCTGCTGACAGAAGCCGAGAACATAAATGCCTGCGCAGGTGCCAATGGAGGCCAGGAAGGTGGCAAAGGGCGTGGGGGCGGTGGCCGCCGGGGGTTGGTCGGTGCGGACGGTGAAGGAGCCAAAGTGGGCATCTACGCGCGCGCCGCCGGGGAAGTCGATAAGCATTTCCATAGGGTTGAATCTCCTTGAATTTGTTTGGTTTGTCACGTTCTTGGATGATTGAGGGAGAGAAAAGTTGCAAGCGAGAACCGAAAGGAGATTCAGTCGGTAAAAAGGCTATAAATGAGCGCCAGAATGCCAGCGAGCGCAAAGAGCAGGCCAATGATTCGCAGCCAGGCCGCCCATGGTGCCAAGAGCGGCAGGATGGAAAGCAACAGGCAGGAGGTTGCGAAGATGAGCGCGAGGCTGATTAGGGTGACTTTTAACATGCAAGGTATTAAGCCAGCGTTTGAATGAGTCGTTTGGCTTCGAGACTTAACAGGCGTGGGAAGATAAAACGGTAGATGTCACAATAGGGAGAGCGAGCCTCGAAACGGCCGTTGACGCGCTTCGCCAGCAGCGGACAGCCGCCAGCGCAGTAGAAGCGCCATTCACAGCGGGCGCATTCTGTTTTTTGCAGGATAGATGGGTTTTGCAGCCCATTCGGCGATTGACGAAGCTCAAGAAGCGGGTCGGCGGCGCGCAGCGAAGTGACCGGCAGGTGCATTTCCATTTGGCACTTGGCAATTTGCCCATCGGGGCGGATGACGAGGTAATCGCGCCCGGCGCCGCAGGGATGTTGATGGGAGCTGGTGAACGAAGCCCGGTCGGTTAACATGCCAAGCAGGCTGTGTTTGGGCGGCTTTGCTGCGAGCAGGGCAAAGGTCTCTTCCAAAATTTGCCGGGTTTGGGGAGATTCGATGTCGAAGGCGCGAATGGCGGAAGCGCAGTCATTTTCGCGGTAAAAGTTGAGCGAGAACGTCAAATCGCGCTCCAAAAGCCAGCCGATGCTTTCGGGCAAGCCGGGCAGGTTCTTTTCGGAGACGGTTAGAGAAATGTGCGGCGATAGGCCATGCGCAAGGGCGCGCTCAATGGATTGTTCCACCTGAGCAAACGAGGCCTGCCCCCCAGCGTAGTGACGCTGCACATCGTGCCAATGGCCGATTCCATCGAGGGAAATCATCAGCCGGATTTGATTTTGACGGAGGAACGCGAGATGTTCTTCACGGATGAGCGTACCGTTGGTGAGCAGGACGGCTTGCAGCCCGATTCCGGCTCGATGGGCTGCTTCCAGCGCGTGCTGGTGAATTTTCTGAATCAATTCAAACCGCAAAAGCGGCTCTCCACCCGCATATTTTATTTTGACGCCTGGATAGTGATGTTTTTGGGCGGTATTGAAAAGTGACTCAACTGCCTGCAAGGCCACTTCGACCGGCATGGTTTGGGGGTGATGCGGCAGGTAGCAGTAGTCGCAACGCAGGTTGCAGCGGTCGGTCAGGTGCAGCCAGGCGGTGAGCAGAGAGGGGGGCGTGAAAACGATTTCTGCTTGAGATGGAAGGATGAATCCGGCCTGGGCAAGCTGCCATGAGGCCGCGCGTTGGGCTGGCGTTTGTGCTTGGAATGGGCGTGGCGTTTGGTAGGAATGGAGCAATTCCCAGGCTGTGGTGTTCAACACGGCCAGTGGCTGCGGGCCGCGCGGGTTGTACACTGGCAGCCAGACTGTTTCATCAGAAAAGGGCAGGGCGCGCAGCGAGGGGTTGCGCTGCCACAGGGGAGATTCCGCCAGAGAGACCGGCAGGGTATCGAGCGCGCAAGCGCAGTCACAGTCGTTGGAGCAGTCGCTGTTGTTAATGCTCTGATTTGGTTGCGCTAAAAGAACGCGGGGAGGTAAGAGGGTGTTGTTCATCCTACCTCCATAATTCGTATTCGCCAAACCGTTCCTGGAGCCAATGCAACAGGCGCGGGGTTTTTCCTTCGGGCAGGTGAGCGCGAAATTCTTCTTGTATGTCTTGCGCTGCTTTGTAAAATATCGGAAGCAGTTTTGTTTCCCAATCTTTGGTGGCGCGCAGGCGGGTTTCCAGGCTAATTTCGGCGCGCCGCAGGTCATAGGAAGTTTGTCCGATGCGGTAGTTATACTCCAGCGAGAGCGCTGCGCTGCGCATGGCGGAATGTATTTGTTCGGCGTCTCCTTTTTCCCATGCTCGCAGCGCAACGAAACAGCGCAGCATTTCAAATTTGCCCAGCACAACCCAGCGTTGAATTTCGCCTTCTTCCGGGCGAATTTGCGGAGGCCATAAGTATTCTGGGCCAATTATTTCCTGAATGATTTTTTGATATTTGGGGATGTCTGTGTCTGTGCGCATGTAGTGTTCGTGCCAGGCCAGGTTGACCAGGGCAGATACCGGCCAATAGGGGCTGCCGCCGACGCGCCTGGTTTGTTCGCGCATTTGTGACAGCCAATCCTGGTCTTCTTTTTCGATGCCGCAGGCTTGCAAAAAACGTACCCGCGCCAGCTGGGCTGCCAATTCGTGTCTGCGGCGTTGCTGCTCGTTGGGTTCTGCCAGGTCACGGGTGGCCCAGGTGATTTCACGCCAGCAGTTGCCGCTCTCGTTTTGGGCAATGGCCAGGTTTTCGGCATCCCGCCCCTTGAGCAAGGCGATGGCTCCTTTTTCCAGTTCGTTTTTGGATGTTGATTTTTCCTGCCCGCCCGGTGCAGGCGGCCTGAAGCCAAGTTTTTCTTGTACGTATTCTTTCCCTTCCAGCGCAGCCAGGGCCAGGACGAGGTGCTTGTGCCATTCCTGCTTCCAATCGACCAGATTGTCTGAGACAATCTGATTCCATGCCTGGCGGCTTGCCATGGCTTTGGTAATCAGCACCATGCCATGCAGCCGGTCATCGTTGGAGATTTTTGGGAGCAGTTTCAGGGCTTTTTCTACAATTTGGGTGGCGCGTTCGGGCTGGCCGGTGCGCAGTACCACAAAAGCCATCACATTGAGGGCGCGAATTTGACCACGCAGGTCATTGCTTTGCTGTGAAAGTTCGGCTGCCTCGCGGGCGGTTTCATAAGCGCGACGGTCATAGCCCAACATGGACATGGCATACGCCTGGTTGACCAGCACGCCATCTGTACCGGTCAGTCCCAGCCGTCTCATGCGGGCGGCGCTCTCCTGGTAGTAACGATGAGCAGCCTGGTATTTTCCCTCGCGGCGGCTTTGATAGCCCAGGTAGTTGTCTGCATACGATAGAAGAGCCTGGCGGGCGGGGGCTAGTTCTGGTTCTTGGGCGGATTCGGCCAGTTTCAGCGCTTCTTGCAGAGATTTTGAAACCGGCGTATCTAAAATGTAAGTTTTCATGGAACGCTGCCCTAGCCGGATGCCGATGATGGCGTATAGATAGTGCCAGCAGGCTTTGAGGAAGGGCGGCCAATTGATCTTCACCAGTTGGTTGATTTCCTGCTGGGCGGTTACTGCATCTTTGCTCAACAAAGTTTCTATGGATTGCAGTTTTTCGTCAATGCTAAAATACTGCTCAACCAGCGGAATGCACATATCGAATCGCTTGCATAATGCGCGGGTGGCGCGCGTTTCGCTTATCAGCATATCGCGGGTGGACGTATCTCCTGAAACGGCCAGGTCGTTACGTAAAACGAAGTAATCGGCGTAACCGCGCAGTCCATTTAGCCAGAGGGCATAGTGCATTCGTTCGATTTGCGCCAGCCGCCAGCGTTTGAGATGACGAAACCGCAAGGGTGAAAATTCTTTCAGGGCGTCGCGCCAGCGGGAGATTTCTTTTTCATAATAGGCATCGAGCCGGTTAAACAGAGCGTGGCGGGCAGGCTCGGCCAGGGGACGGTGGCGGTTGAACATTTCATAGATTTCATCGTGCAGGAAGTAGGGCCGGGTAATGTCATCGCCAGGCCGTTTTTTGACCAGGGTCAGTTTTTCGGCCTCGCTCAAAAAGTTCGCGGCATCTTCAGGAGAAACGTCCATCACCTGGGCCAATAACTGCGCATCCACTCCTTTGCGAAGCATCGCCATTGTTTGAATGACTTCTCCTAACGGAGAATCGAGCCTGGAAAGATATTCTACCAGGGCCATATCCAGCAAATCGGCTGCTGCTTTCTTCTGGCCTGGGGGCTGGTAGAACGCTTCTGGCAGGCTGCTGCCGGTTCGCAGCACATCTGACACGATGGCCAGGCGCAAGGGTTTGCCATCCGTCTGCTGATACAACGCGGAAATTCCCCAGGCGCTTAGATATTCTTGAATTTTTTTCACCCCCGCAGGGTCTTTGGGTTGGAGCATTTCGACTGTTTTTTGCAGGTATTCTGCGCTTTCTGCCTCAGAGAGATAGTTCAGGGTCGGAGTCCATTTTCGATAATGGGTTGGGATGTGTTTGATGAGGTATTCACTGCTCTCGGATGGTCGCCCGGCTGCCAGCCAGATGACCGGGCCAGTTAATAGTTGGAAGATGCGCGCCAGCCAGCTCAGCAGATTTTGTTGTTCCTGGTCTTGTTCAGGCAGGGAGAGCATCTCCAGCGTATCTAAAAAAATCCACACAGGGGAGAGGCGCAATTGCGAATTGAGCGCGCCCAGCCAGGCTTTTTCTGCTTTTCCCCACGACACGGCCACGGCCTGTTCATCGTGCGAATCGCGCGCTCTTTGCAGATCTTCGTAGTGTTTTTTGAATTGCCCAAAATTGATATCTGGCAACAGGTCTTGCAGCGCCCAGGCAAACCCTTCGGGAGTTTGGTATTCAAGGTGATACAGGTCGAGGATGTGCCGGCAACGCATTCCACTGGCTTGCTTTTGAATCGCGTGCAGCAAAACCGTCTTTCCGATGCCTCCTTCGCCCTGTACAAAGATGAAGACTGGACGCTTGGCGTGAGGGGCTTGTAAAATATCGTGAACGATTTTATCGCGCCCAATGAGCGCAATTTGCTGCGATGCCAACAAAGCCGTATCTATCATTGCTGCCTCCTCATGAAGTTAAAGCCTGATACAAATCTAAATTGCGGAGCGAAAGCCAGGTTTTCAACACTGCGGCAACTGGTGGGTACCAGCTGGTATTTGGCTGCATCCATTGCAAGCGTTTTAGTTTGCGGATGAGTCTGCTGCCATTTTCGGTGAAAGTGACCCCATCTTTTTCTAATTTCTGTTTTTGCTTTTCTTCGAGCCGATTAAGCAGTTCACCCATGTCGGTCAGATTGCGACAGGCCAGCATGGCGTAGGGGTAGATGTGTAAGGAGAAGCTATTCGGTACGTCACCTTCAAAGCGTCTCCACCAATCGCTCAGATAATCTCGCAAAACGGTTTGACCGCTTTTGTTGTCTTTCCTTCCCTGGTACCAGGCTTTCACCAGCCCTGGCAGGGTTCCGTTGCAGGAAAAGAGCATCTGCTCCGTTGCATTTAAGGGGTCGCTCAAGCCATATTGTTTTCGCAGTGCCAATATTCCGGCCTGGGTTAAGCCTGGAATGGGGGTTGGAGATGGGTGGGGGATGGCGCCGCCCCAACAGGTTTGATTAGGATGGATTTGACACTGAATGACCAACGCGCCGCTTTGCAGCGCGGGCTGCAAAATTTCTTCTTGAAATGCCTGGATGCGTTCATCCAGGATAACCGGAACATTATCCAAATAGAGAATGTAACGCCCCGCGGCGCGCGCCAGCCGTTCTTGCGCGCGGCGAATATATTCGGCGGGCGTGCTGGCATTTTCAGACAGGTCAAGCAGCACGCCTCCCCATTTCTTTTTCCAGTGTTCCAGCAGCCAGGTTTTGCCTCCGCCGGGCGGTGCATAGAAACTGTAAAGGTGGGCGGTGGAACCCGTCTTCCAGTTTTGGATGAGCGTTTGGAACTGCTGTTCAATTTCTTCCAGATGGTCGTGTGGGTCGTTCAATATCATGCGCCCTGCTCCTGTCTGGCTAATTTGTGAACCGCCTCATTTCCCAGTGCGATTAAGCGGGTTGGAGACCCTTGCGCCTGCCTGACCAACTCTTTGGTATCCAAAGAATCTTCTAACTCAGGCTGATTACACTGCCTGAGACGATAGAGGAGCATTTTCTCTAAAGAATCTTCGTGCCAGGTGAGTTCGAGCGGTTGGTATATTTCGTTCCATTCACTCTTGGGCAGCTGCGCGCGGCAGAAAATCTTTTGCGCGCCCAGGTTGAGCAGGCCTGTTTCGCGCAAAGTCTCCAGCCAGGTGATTGCGTAGCGCGGGTCGGGTAACTCGATCCAGTAAAAGATGTCAAATTTGCCGCTGCGCAGGCGGTAGCGCGCCGATTCGCCTAACACCTGCCGCAGCATGGTGAGCAATTCGGTGAATTGCCCGGCGCCCTGGTAGGCATTGCGGCCGATTGCCATGTGCAGCACGCTAATTACAACATCCGCGTCTTCATTGGGCAGGCCGGCCTCGCGCAGCCGGCTGGAGAGGCGCGCCACTTCCCCATATTGTTTTTGGAAGAACGAGACCACCCACTCACGCACAAAGCCTGGCGCATTCAACAACCAGTAAGGGTCTTCCACCAAATCGCGCCGCAACGTTTCTGAAAGCGCGCGTTCGGCTTGCTGCCACAGCAGGGCAGCATCGGGCTTTCCGCTCAAGGTCAACCCCAGCGAAAGCGCGGGCGCGCGTCCCCACAGACGGCGGGTGTGTCGGCCCATCAACATCATGGCGGTCCCGCCGCTCCCCGGCGGAGCCGTGACCAGGCAAGAGCGATCTCCACTGACCTGAGTCCAAAGGGGGTGTTCGTTCCAGAATAAACCCGCCACCGGGCGTTTGTCGTTATCCCCCGCTTTGAGCGGCAGGCGCGGGTCATCTTCCGCTTTAAGCGGGCCAAAGGGATGCCGCCAGCGCGGGCTGGCGCCTCCCAACATGTCCAGTACGCGCTGGCTGGTCTCATACACTGGGTCGCGTCCCCACAGGCCAAAGGGCGGCTTAATCTGGTTCGGTGGAGTGGGCGTATCCCCTTCCCAGCGTTGGATTTCAGCGCGCACGCCAGGAACTTTCATCTTGTTCGAAATGTTTTGGGCTTCACGCTGGCTTTGCTCATATTGGGCCAATTTTTCTAATAAATAGTGACCGGCTGCTCTGCCATTTTGAAACCATTCGATTTTGAGTGGTTCGTAGATTTGGGCATTGATGGCATTGGTATTTGGCTCTGTGGTAGAGGCGCGGCCATTCTCACTGCTTATTTTACGGAGTTGATGGATGACTGCGTAAACGCGCTCCACCACCCAATCGGCGCTTTCCATTCCCAGGGCGCGGAAGACACTCAGACCCTTTTTTAGAACATCCGAAAGTGCTTCTGCTTTGTTCGTCTTGTCTGTGTTCTCCCAAAACGAGAGCAGAGTTTCGTATTCCTCCGTTTGGGGGAAGCCGGTTGTTTTTTGAACTTTGTCGAGCCAGGCCTTGTGTTCGTCCGCCTTGTTGTTTTCTCCTTGAAGCCGCCGCAGGATATCTTTCCGCAGCGAATGCGCCCAAATGCGCCCGGATGCAAATTCTTGCGCATACGCTTTGAATTTTCGTTCGAGTTGTTCATGCTGTTCGGCAGGCAGATTCCAGCCCTGTGTCTTCTCCCGAAGAGCAAAATATTCTTCCGCAATCCGTTCTGGCGTTGTTCGGGCAAGTGATTCAAACGTTTGCAGAGCAGCTTCAAATTCTTTTTGTTGTTGTTGCCGGCGCGTCTGATTATCCTGAAGAATCTTATACATCCCCGAAACGATGGCAACAATTGCCGCTAAAAATGCCAGGTTGGGTGACCCTAGCGCAATGTTCAACAACCGAAACAGGCTGGAGATGCCAGGAGGCCAGGTTCCCACGGGCAAAGTTCCCGCATCCTGCCCGTCTATTTTCACTTGCAAATCGGCGGACTTGGCAATCGGTGTTTGCGGTGCGATATAAACAAATACTCGATGTGGCGGAGCACTTTCTTGCGTTTCCCCAGTTTGCAGTAACAACCCTGGGGCCACCTCTTTTCCTTCCTCATCGAACCACACCAGGTCTAGTACATTGCTGCTAATTGCAATAGACGCTTTTTCTTTTTCTTCGCATTCTGCGGGGTTGGGAGGAGAGGGATGCTTCCAAAGCCAGAGCGTAGCAGGTTGCGATACTTCTCCCCCAGGCCGCGTGGCAACCGTCAGTACGCGCGGAAACCGAATTTCTAACTGAAAGCAGTCGGTTGAGAATGCGTGTTTTTCTGTTCCGCCCGGTAAGTTGGGGAAAACTACGGCCTGATAGAACACTGAAATAACGACATATATCCCAAGCCCAATCCACAGCAAGGGGTATCTGTCCACCATGCTGGTTTTTTTCGGGTTCTCTGCCATACCCCACCTCTTGATTGAACGAGTTACGTTGCGATATGAGTATTATACAGTTCGCATTTTCACAAAACAATTGACAAATATCACATCTTTTTACTATTGCGCATTAATTCGCACAGTCTGAAGAATCCACGACTTTCGCGCGGGGCAGGCATGGTAATATAACGTGAATTCCGGGATAAGAATTTACCCCCTGATTCTGTGAAGATTTTGCACGCAATATTAGTACATCGTAAATTAACGCGAATTCGGGATAAGAATTTAGTACCTGATTTCATGAAGATTTTGTATTGGTCAAGAATGTGATGAATATATTGGGACACGGAAAACGCGGAGAAACACGGAAAAAATGGCTGACTCTACTGCAAAAAGGCAATTAAGCACAAAGGACACAAAGTGCGCGAAGGATTCTTGAGAACCTGATTTGAAATCTTCAAATTTCTCGTAAGAAACATGACGAAATTTGCGCAATGTCTTAAAAACTTTGTGACCTTTGTGTCCTTCATGTTTAGAAAAAGGTTTTTGCAGTGGAGCCATTCATACAAGCGAAAAAAACAGAGATGGCCTCCCGGCCATCCCTGACACCTGAAACCTGACACCTGCCCCCTGAAACCTGACACCCATTAAAACACCGGCGCCACATATTCTCCCCACACCTCGCGCAGCGTATTGCACACTTCGCCGAGGGTCATCTTGTGTTCCACGCATTCGATGAACAGCGGCATGAGATTTTCACTGCCCTTCGCTGCCGATTCCAGCCGGGCGCGCAGTTCAGCAATTTTGGCGTTATCGCGCGTTTCGCGCAGTTTTGCCAACCGGGCCCGCGCCTCGGCTTCGATGGCCGGGTCAATCACCTGGCGTTCCAGCGTGATTTCATCATTCACCTGGAACTGATTGACCCCCACCACCACCTGCTCACCCTTTTCGATTGCCATTTGGGCTTCATAGGCCGCGTTTTGGATTTCATTTTGCTGATAGCCCTGCTCAATGGCACTCATTGCCCCGCCCAACCCATCAATTTTTTCGAGATACTCGAAGGCCAGCCGCTCAATTTCATCGGTCAGGTGTTCGATGAGATACGAACCCGCCAGCGGGTCAATGGCATCGGCTACGCCTGATTCATAAGCGATAATCTGCTGTGTGCGCAGCGCCACCCGCACCGATTTCTCAGTCGGCAGCCAGAGTGCTTCATCCATGCTGTTTGTGTGCAGCGACTGTGTTCCACCTAAAACAGCAGCCAGTGCCTGGAGCGTAACGCGCACAACGTTATTTTCGGGCTGCTGGGCGGTTAGAGTCGAACCGGCAGTTTGGGTATGGAAGCGCAGCTGCCACGAAGACGGCTTTTGCGCCTTGAAACGCTCGCGCATAATTTTTGCCCACATCCGCCGCGCGGCGCGGAATTTGGCAACTTCCTCCAACACGTTGTTATGGGCGTTAAAGAAGAACGACAACTGTCCGGCAAAATCGTCCACCTGCAACCCGGCCTTCAGCGCGGCTTCGACGTAGGCAATCGCATTTGCCAGCGTGAAAGCCACTTCCTGGGCGGCGGTCGAACCGGCCTCGCGGATGTGATAGCCGCTGATTGAAATCGTGTTCCAGTTCGGCACTTCGCGCGCGCAGAATGAGAAAATATCTGTAATCAGGCGCATGGAGGGCGCGGGCGGATAAATGTACGTTCCGCGCGCCACATATTCTTTCAAAATATCATTCTGAATCGTCCCGCGCAAGGCCTTCGGCTCAACCCCTTGCTGCTTTGCGACCGCAATATACATCGCCAGCAGCACGCCCGCCGGGGCATTGATGGTCATCGAGGTCGAAACCTTGTCCAGCGGAATCTGGTCAAAGAGCGTCGCCATATCTTCGATGGATGAAATCGAAACGCCCACCTTGCCCACCTCGCCGAGCGCCATCGGGTCGTCGGCATCGTACCCGATTTGGGTTGGCAGGTCGAAGGCCACCGAAAGCCCGGTTTGGCCCGCGCCCAGTAAGTAGCGATAGCGCTTGTTCGATTCGGCAGCGGTCGAAAAACCGGCGTACTGGCGCATCGTCCAAAAGCGGCCCCGGTACATCGTCGGCTGCACCCCGCGCGTAAATGGGTACTCGCCGGGGAAGCCCAATTTTTCGGCATAGTCAGGGTCGTCATCCTGTGGGACGAAAACCGGCGGCAGTTCAATGCCAGAAGATGTTTGAAATTTCGGCTTGCGTTCGGGGAAGCGGTCGATAGACTTTTTGTGCGTAGTTTCTTTCCATCTCAAATATTGTTCCTGAAGGCTCATAAGGACTCCATCGTTTTAGCGCCAGGCTCACTGGTCTAGCAATCGAGACCCGTGCCGCGCAATGACAAAGAAAATCGAAAAAATTTGCGTGAGTGGATTTTACCGTCTAAACGGCGTTCCTGACAGCGATAAGCATCACACCGTTTCACGAAGTTTATCCCGACTTTTCCCGCTGTCGCCTGTTAACCGCCAAACGAGCCGATTCTTATCCGACCCGTTTCTGCTCACCCCTGGCATTGACCACAATCTTTGGCCTTGGGTCGTGTTTTTGGGCTTCTTTCGCTGCGCGCTGGCGTTCTTCTTCCAACTTTGGCGTTTTACTTGCCCTGCTCCCATTTTTTCACGCTCTGACGCAATTTTGCTGCCGCCGGGCGTTTATCATGCCGCGTTGCGAATGGGTCTAACTCCGGGTTTTTGCCGGTTTTCTGGCGGGGGCTGATGTAATTCGGAATTTGTTCGCCCGTCGCCAGGTCAAAATGAAACCATTGGTCGAGGTCATGCCCCATGATGTTGACGTAGAAGAATGCTGAAAGAATATCATGCCAATCTCCGCTGCGGCTGATTTCATAATTGACCAGCGTCATGCTGCCGTTCTTGATACGAGCCAGGTAAAATGTTCGCTCAATCTCCCCGCTCAAGACCAAATTGAACGTCCAAGTTCGGTCGGCCACTCTGGTGCGTTCGAGTTTGACATGGATGGTCATATTCAATCCTTCTGGCTAATTTATGCTTATTTTCCACATTTTCCCCCCGAAATAAGAGTAAATATCATATCATTTTGGATAGTTTCAGAAACCAAAAACAGGCCTTGTGCTATCATAGCGGGAAATTGCCTTGAAAGGTCATCCCGTGAACATCATCAACCGTCTTAAAAACGCTTCGCGCGAACTGGTCTTGTTTGCCAGTGCCGCGCTTGTACTGGGCATGGCGCTCAGTATCGTCAATGCAACCTTCAACAACTTTCTCAACGAACGTTTTGCGTTGAGTGGTTTCGAGCGCTCCTTCCTGGAGTTTCCGCGCGAGCTGCCCGGTTTCCTGGTGGTCTTTGTCTCGGCGGCGCTCTGGTTTTTGGATGCGCGCCGGTTGGGCGCGGTTTCCCTGTTAATGGCTGCGGTGGGGGCATTCCTCATCGGGTTTGCCTCGCCGGGTTACTGGGTGATGGTGGTCTGGTTGTTTATCTATAGCATGGGCGACCACCTGTTCATGCCCATCGCCTCCACCATCGGGATGCAATTGGCGCGCGCGGGGCAGGATGGCCGCCGCCTGGGGCAGATTAACTCCATCCGCAACGGCGCAACGATTATCGGCAGTTTCCTCGTTTTTGTCGGATTCCGTTACCTGGGCTTCAGTTTCCTGCACACCTTTGCCCTGGCTGCTGCTTTTTTCCTGCTGGCAGCGTTCATGCTCTACCGCATGACCCCCGAAAAAACCGTCGAGCGGCGCGGCTATCTGCAATTGCACAAGGAATACAAGTTGTACTATGCCCTGAACGTCATTTCAGGCGCGCGCAAGCAAATTTTCATCACGTTTGCGCCCTGGGTGCTGGTGCAGGTCTTTGAGCAGCCCACTCAAATTATGGCTACACTCTACACCATTGGCGGGCTGATTGGAATCCTATTCCAGCCCCTGCTCGGCTGGACAATTGACAAGTTCGGCGAACGCTTTGTGCTGGCAGCAGACGCCGTCATCCTGGTCTTTGTCTGTTTTGGCTACGGGTTTGCCAAATTCATTTTTCCCGCCGAGGTTGCCTTTCTGATGGTCTGCGCTTGCTTTTTGCTCGACCAGATGATTTTCTCGGTGAGCATGGCGCGCGCAACCTACATGAAAAAGATTGCCAAAGAACCGGGGCATATCCAACCGGCCCTGACCGCCGCCGTGACCATTGACCACGTTTTTTCGATTTCCGCCGCGCTGGTCGGCGGGCTGATTTGGAACGCATTTGGTTTTCAATACGTGTTTCTGATGGGCGCCGGGCTGGCCGTCATCAACTTTTTCACCGCCTTACAGGTGCGCATCTACCCGCCGCAGGCCGAACCGATTCGCGTGGAAAATTAACCAGCCTGTGGGAATTGCCAGCCAAAAAACATCTCTATACTTCCCAATTTTGCGTTACACTACAGCCCTGTGACTCCTTTCTTGCAACTCATCTTTCTGCTGGCTTTTATCCTGTCTGCGGCTAAAATTGCCGGGTACATTAGCATCCGTTTGGGGCAGCCCTCGGTATTGGGAGAATTGATTATCGGGGTTGTCCTCGGCCCTTCAGTGATTAACTTGTTAGGTTTGCCCCTCATCGACCAGGAATTAATGGGCGAAGTGATGCACTTGATGGGCGAAATCGGCGTCCTGCTGTTGATGTTCATCGCTGGGATGGAATTAGAATTTGACGAACTGCGTCATACGGGTCGGGTTGCGGCCCTGGCCGGGACGCTGGGCGTGCTTGTGCCGGTGCTGTTTGGCAGTGGCGTGGGTTTACTGTTTCAGATGGAAACCAGGGCGGCTCTCTTCTTGGGCCTGGCGCTGGGTGCTACATCGGTCAGCATTTCAGCCCAAACCCTTCTTGAAATGAAAGTTCTGCGCACGCGCGTTGGGTTTGGCCTGCTTGGCGCGGCGGTTTTCGATGACATCCTGGTCATCCTGTTGCTCTCTATCTTTTTCGCGTTTGCTGATGGAGGCGGCAATGTGGGCAGCATCCTGCTGGTCTTTGGACGGATGTTCCTGTTCTTTGCGTTTGCTGCCGCCTTTGGTCTGTGGGTTTTGCCTCGCGTCATTCGGCGGGTGCGTAACCTGCCGGTCAGCCAGCCCGTCCTATCGCTGGCAGTGGTGGTGATGTTGGGATATGGCCTGGCGGCGGAATTGCTGGGCGGCATGGCGGCCATCACCGGGGCTTTCCTGGCCGGGCTGATGTTCGCCCGCTCCCCTGAAAAGGATGTGTTGGCCCCGCGCATCTCGGCCCTGGCCTATGGGTTCTTCGTCCCGATTTTCTTTGTTAACATCGGGCTGGATGTGCATCTGGAAACGCTCTCCTCCGGTCTGGCGCTCACCATCATCCTGATTGTGGCCGCTGTGGTTGGAAAATTCATCGGCGCGGGATTAGGCGCGTATTGGGGCGGATTTTCAAAGCGGGAGGCGGCTCAGTTGGGCGCGGGCATGATTTCGCGCGGCGAAGTTGGCCTGATTGTCGCCAGCGTGGGAGCGGCGGCAGGTCTGGTCAATGATATAGAGTTTTCAGCGATTGTTGAAATGGTGGTTATCAGCACGTTAATCACGCCTCCGGCCTTGCGCTGGTTGTTCAAACAGCCGGTGGGTCAAGAAACTGCGAAGGGAGTCGAAAAGACAGTCTTATGAGCATGATCCTGTTCGTTTTGCACGACCCGGAAAAACTACCGGATATCCTGGCAGCCTGGGAGGAGTGTGGCGTCCCGGGCATTACGGTATGGTATAGCACCGGGCTGGGGCGTTTGCGAGACAACGAGGGATTGCGTGACGATATTCCGCTCATCCCCTCCTATAACGATTTCTTCTCCCAGCCCGAGCATAATGGACGGACGATTTTCTCCATCCTCGATGATGACAGCCTGATTCCGGCGGTCATCGAAGCCACCGAGCAGATTGTCGGCGATTTGAACCTGCCCGGGGCTGGAATTTTGGCGGTACTGCCCGTCAGCCAGGTGCGCGGCCTGCGAAAACGGCAGGCAGGCAAAGGGTAGCCCGCTCTAGGCGAAACGACAAGAGTAACTCTCTGACTCTATCAATCCATCCGGTGGAAGGTTGCCCTGCATCCTCCACCGGACAACTTTTAACCCATAAATCACGTAAGAAATAGAGACAAAAGTCATTTGTGCCTGACGGCGCAAGGTGCTACACTGGTAGATGGTATTTCATTACGGAGGCTGCTATGGGAAAAACATTTGCATTTATTGGCGCGGGAGTCTTGTTTCTTATAGGCTTGTGCCTGCTCAGCTATGGCGCGTTGAATGTTATTGGCTCGACTGCCTCGCCAGAAAATGCGAGTTGGCTGGGGTTTGGGATCGGTTTTGCCTGCCTGGGCGTCTTGTTCTTTGCGGGCGGTGGCGGGCTGATTTGGCTGGGCATGCGCGGCCAGAAAACCGAAGTAGTGCAGCAGGTGACGATGAAGGTCGACCTGCCCGGCGAGACGAAGGTCTCGCAGATGCTTTGCAAGTCGTGTGGCGGAACAATCGGTTCCAACGACATCAAAATTATGGCGGGCGCGCCGGTGGTGACCTGCCCTTATTGCCAGGCGACCTATAACCTGACCGAAGAACCCAAGTGGTGAACGGAGGGATAAGATGAAACAGCGTATTTTGGCCTTTTTGCTGGCCTGCGCGCTCGTATTTGGACTTTCGACCAGCGCGGCGGCCCAGACTTACCGCTTCCAACTTCCGAAGGAAGAAGTTCACGTTTATTGGAATAGCGACGGCACAGTGGCGGTTGATTACCAGTTCACCTTCGCCAACGACGCCTCGGCCTCGCCCATCGATTTCGTCGATGTTGGCCTTCCCAACGGCAGTTACGACTTCAACAGCATTAAGGCTGACATGGGCGGCAGCCCGGTGAAGGTGACAACCGATTATCAGGGCAGCGGCCCGTATGGGGTGGCTGTTGAACTGGGAGCGCGGGCCATTCCGCCGGGGAAAGCCGGTACGGTGCATGTCTATATCGGCAAAATCGAGCGCATGTATTATCCCGATTCCGAGGATGACACTTATGCCAGCGGCGAGTTTTCTCCCACCTGGTTTGGGTCGCAATATGTGAGCGGAAAGACGGATTTGTCGGTGACGTTTCACCTGCCTCAGGGCGTGACCGCTGACGAGCCGCGTTATCACATCCCCAAAAACTGGCCGGGCGCCAGCGAGCCTGCATTCGGTTTCGACAACGATGGGCGCGTAACCTATACCTGGCGCAGCCCGAATGCCAATGGCTATACCCAATATACCTTTGGGGCTTCGTATCCAGCCAAATATCTGCCCGAAGGCGTAATTGTGCGCACTACTTTTTTGGATTTGGTGATTGGGGCAATTGCTGCCTTGTTTGGGCTGATTGGGCAGGCTCTCCCATTTTGTTGTTTTGGCGTCTTTTTCTTTGGGATGCCCATCCTGGGCGCGGTGCAGGAACACCGCCGCAAGAAGCAATACATTCCTCCTAAAATTGCCATCGAAGGACACGGCGTCAAGCGCGGCCTGACGGCGGTTGAGGCAGCCATCCTGATGGGCCAGCCGCTCGAAAAAGTGATGCAGATGATTTTGTTTGGCGTGGTCAAAAAAGGCGCGGCCCAAGTCGAAAAACGAGATCCACTCGAACTCTCTATCTCTGACCCATTGCCCGAAGGCTTACGCGAATACGAAAAAGACTTTTTGGAGGCCTTCCGCAAGTCTAAACTTAACGAGCGGCGCACTTTGCTTCAGAACATGACCGTCAAATTAGTTAAGAGCGTTACCGAAAAAATGAAGGGCTTCAGCAGCAAAGAAACCAAAGAATATTATCAGTCCATCAACGAGAAGGCCTGGCAGCAGATTGCCGCCGCCGGGACGCCCGAAGTCAAGAGTCAGATGTTCGAAGAAGCCCTGGAATGGACCATGCTCGACAAAAACTACGACGACCGTGCCCGGCGCACTTTCACCGGTCCTATCTTCGTCCCGATGTGGTGGGGGCGCTATGACCCGGTCTATCGCTCGGCAACGGCATCCTCTAGCCCATCCCCATCCGCGGCTGGCGGCGGATTCAATTTGGGCGGCGGACGCGGCGGCGCTCTCCCCGGCGCCGATTTGGCGGCATCCATTGTCACCGGCACGCAGAATTTCGCCCAAAAAGTATTGGGCGGCAACTTTACCGAAGGCGTGACCAAAGTCACCAATCCGCCCCCGCCTCCATCCCGCTCCAGCGGCGGCGGACGCTCCGGCGGCGGCTGCGCCTGTGCCTGCGCTTGCGCCGGCTGCGCCTGCGCCTGCGCGGGAGGTGGGCGGTAAGTAATTCGTTATTTGTTATTGGCAATTCGATATTGACGAAAAATTATCGGTAACACGACAACCTTTCTGCGCCAAATATTGAGCATCGCATTGCGAGTATCCATGAACCCTTTTATCGGTTGGCTTAATCGCCAATTACCCGTTACGAATAACCGACCCGGCCTTTATCACTACCTCATCGAACACCCCGGCGAAAAATCGCGCGTCCACCTGCGGCTGGATGCCGATGGCAGCGGCACGCTCATCGTCAACGCCAACCGCATCATGCACCTCAACCCGACTGCGGCTTGGATGGCAAAGCAGGTTTTGGACGGCAAGAGCGAGCAGGAAATTGTAAAGACTGGCTGCAAAACCTGGAACGTGAAACCTGAAACGCTGCTGGGCGACCTTTCAACGTTCAATCTTCAACTTGCTGAACTGATTCGTCCCGACGGGGCCTGCCCGGTGCATGACCTGGAGTTGGATACGCTGATGCCCTTCAGCGCGCGCCCCTCCGCCCCCTACCGGCTCGACCTGGCCCTAACCTATCGCTGCAACAACGATTGCGCCCACTGCTACAACCTCGAACACCCTCCCCTCACCCCTATTCCCTCTCCCAAAGGGGGAGGGGATAGGGGGGCGAGGGGCGAACTGGATACTGAACACTGGAAACTGGCGATAGACAAAGCCTGGGCGCTTGGTATTCCGCACATCGTCTTCACTGGCGGCGAACCCACCTTGCGCGATGACCTGCCCGAACTGATTGCCTACGCTGAAGCCAACGGCCAAATTACCGGCTTGAACACCAACGCCCGGCGGCTTTCAGACGAGAATTTTGTAAAACGTTTGGTCGATGCTGGCCTCGACCACGTCCAAATAACGGTCGAGTCGTCAGATGCGGACATCCATAACCGGATGGTCAATGCCAGGGCCTTCGACCAGACCATTCGCGGCCTGAAAAATGCGCTGGCGACCCGCCTGTTCGTGATGACCAACACCACCATGCTGCGCGATAATGTCGAATCCATCCCAGCCACGCTCGATTTCCTGGCCGATTTGGGCGTGCCGACGATTGGACTAAACGCGCTCATCTACTCTGGTCACGGCGCGACGGTTGGCACCGGCCTGCCTGAACGCGATTTGAAACCCCTGCTCGAAATGGCGCGCCAAAAAACCGAAGCGCGCGGGCAGAAACTCATCTGGTACACGCCCACCCAATACTGCCACTTCGACCCGGTGCAGATGGAGTTGGGCGTCAAAGGCTGCACGGCGGCCCAGTACAACATGTGCGTTGAACCGAACGGCGACGTGCTGCCCTGCCAGTCCTATTACCAGCCGCTCGGCAACCTGCTGCGCGACGAATGGGACGCCATCTGGAATCATCCGCTGGCCCTGAAACTGCGTGAACGCCGCGATTTGCCGCTCAAATGCGAAGGCTGCGCGCTGCTGGCCGAGTGTGGCGGGGGCTGTCCGCTTCAGTTTCAGGTTGAAACATTAAAGGTTGTAAGTTAGACCCAATGCGTTCAACCTTCAACATTCAACGGAGTTTTTATGAACTGGCTCAAAGAATTCCCTGCCGCTGTCACCGTTTGCGACCCGGATGGTATCGTCCTGGAGATGAACGACAAGGCCGCCAAAACCTTCGAGAGCGATGGCGGCTATGGGCTGATCGGCGCGAACCTGCTCGATTGTCATCCCCCGGCGGCGCGCGAAAAACTGGAAGCGATGATGAAAAATCGCGCCAAAAACGTTTACACCATCGAGAAAAACGGCGTCAGGAAACTGATTTACCAGTCACCCTGGTACAAAGATGGTGAGTATGCCGGGTTTGTCGAGTTGTCGCTGGAGATCCCGTTCGAAATGCCGCATTTCGTCAGGGCGTAACGCGGAATTTATGCGGACGGCAAGCCGTCCCACTCCATAGCGCAGCCAAAGGTTGCTCTGATTTGCGCTCATCGCGCAAATCCTGCGCCATACTACCTATAATGTAATGAGCACCTTAAGTCTGGTCATTAATAAGGAGCAAACCATGAACCTGTTCGAGCGCATCAAAACCCTGTTTACCCCGGTGACCGCCCTGCCTCCGGCCACTTACCATTACCAGTCGCCGCCCGGTGACAAAGCCCCCTACCGTCTGCACCTGCGCCTGAACAAGGACGGCAGCGGCGTACTGGTCGTCAACGCCCGCACAGTCTTGCATCTCAACCCCACCGCCGCCGAGTTTGCCCTGCACTTCATTCGCGGCGCAGCCCCGGCCCAGGTTGCAAAAGAGATTGCCGGGCGTTACCGCATCAGCAAAGCCCAGGCCGAAAAAGATTATGTGGATTTCATGGAGCGGGTGGAAACACTGATTGAGACCGAAGACCTCGACCCTGTTACATACCTCAACTTTGAGCGCGTGCCGCCCAACTCGGCGGAACTGACCGCGCCGCTGCGCCTTGACTGCGCCCTAACCTATCGCCTGCCCCCTGGCGCCGACCCGTTAAACGCCCCCGAAAAGCGCGTCGTGCGTGAACTGACCACCGAAGAGTGGACCAGCATCATCGACAAAGCCTGGGCCTACGGCGTGCCGCACATCGTCTTTACCGGCGGCGAACCGACCCTGCGCGACGACTTGCCCGAACTGATTGCCCGCGCCGAAAAGAACGGCCAGGTCTGCGGCCTGCTGACCGACGGTCACAAACTGGCCGACAAGGAATACCTGGAGACCCTGTTGCAAACCGGCCTCGACCACCTGATGATTGTCTTACCCTCCGAGAGCGAACCGGATTGGCAGGCCATCCAGAACGCCCTCGTCGCCGACATTTTCCTGGCCGTCCACCTGACGGTGACGCCCAAAAACGTCAAAACCGTCCCGGCCCTGATGGACAAACTGCACGCGGCGGGTGTGGAGGCCATGTCGCTCAGCATCTCCGACCAAAACCTGCACGACGAACTGGCCAAACTGCGCGACGCGGCCGGCGAGATGGGCCTGCGCCTGGTCTTCGACCTGCCCGTGCCGTACTCCGCTGCCAACCCGGTCGCGCTCGAAGTGGCCGAAGACGCCGAACCCGCCGGGGCTGGCAAAGCCTGGCTGTACGTCGAACCCGACGGCGACGTGCTGCCTGCCCAGGGCATGGCGCATGTCGTTTTGGGCAACATTCTCAAGGACGAGTGGGCGAAACTGTATTCGTAGTTTCGCCCGTCCTGGCAATCAGCCCCCCATCTGTTGGCGGGTCCTGGCTCTGCCGCGCGAGCGCATCCAGTCCAGCACCTTCGGCATAACCTTCGTGTACATCCCATACCATAGTTGATTGGGGACGAAATCCCATGCTCCGAGCGTGCGAACGACCTGCCCGCCCAGTCCCTCTTTGAATCGGAACACCCCCCACATCGAATCGCGCTCATCGAACACATCTGGCGCACCCCACAAGTCATAGGCGCTGCACCCGCGCGCCTGCGCCCACTTCATCGCTTCCCATTGCAAAAGATAATTTGGCATCTTATCGCGGTGTACTTCGCGGCTCATACCATAGACGTAATACGCCCGTCCCGCGAACGCAAACAGGAACACCGCCGCCACCGGCTCACCCTCCACTTCAGCAATCAGCGGCTCGGCCAGGGGCAGCGCCGAACGCTGGGCATCGAACCTCGAATTATCTACTCTCGAAGGTTCGAATATCGACCAAACCGTCTGGTAGTAGGCTTCGTCTCGAATCACGAACCCGTCCCGCGCCGATGTTTCGGCATACATCTTGTAGAGCATCGGCCAGTCGGCCTGTGTGCCAGGTCGTACCGTCACGCCTTTTTTGGCGGCCAGGCGCGCGTTGTAGCGCGTCTTCTGTTTCATGCGCGCCAGCATCTCCTCTTCGGGAACGCTGACATCGAGCAGCACCGTATTTTTGAATTGGATTTGCTCTTCGGAGAATCGCCAGCCCCGGCGCAGCAACTCCGCGCGAACGGCCTCGCCGTCTGATTCCGTTATTTCGGTCTCCGTGCCAGGGGCGCCGGTTCCCAGCACCACATCCGGGTCCACTTTCAGGAAGATGGCTCCCTGCTGACGGGCCAGGCGCTCCAAATCGTCTAGCACCCGTTTGCGCAGCGGCAGGTCGTTCCAGTTGAGATTCGGCCCCTTCGGACAGTACAACAGGCACAGCCGCGCCGCCATCCCGCCCGCAACTACTGTTTTCTTCAACACCATCGCCGCCGCCTGAATCTGCCGCCCCTCCCCAAACCGTTCGCTGTTCATTGATAACTGATTACTGAACACGGAACACTGCTCTTCGTCCCAAACCAAATACAGCGGCTGCCAGCCATACCTGGCCTTCACCTGCCCCCATTCCCAGGTTTGCAGGAAGTGCGGATTGGGCAGGTTGGCAATCAGGGTATTCCAAAAGGATGAAAATTCCATGCCTGGCATTATAACTGCCTTTTCACAGAGGCTCTCTGAGAATTTCCGTGATACCGATTTCTCGTACACGGAAAACGCGGAAAACATGGACAAACACGGACAAATCAGCATTTAAAAATCTCTTTCCGTGCGTTTCCGTCAATTCCGTGTGTTCCGTGTCCAGGTTTTCACGGAAAATATTGGAGAATCTTCACAGACAGGTTGGGGACCTGTTCTACAGCGGTATAATGGGCAAAGTTTTTCTCAAGGAGACCCTGTGAAGTTCAACAAAATCTGCATTCTTGGGCTGGGTTACATAGGCCTGCCCACCGCTACCATGTTTGCTGCCAACGGGGTGAAAGTCCTCGGCGTCGATACCAACCCGAACGTTGTCGAGACCCTCAAAGCCGGGCGGCTGCACATTCACGAACCCGGCCTGGGCGAAATTCTCGAAAAAGCCCTCGCCAGCGGCAATCTCAGCCTCGCGCCCGCGCCCGAACCCGCCGACGCCTTTCTGATTGCCGTCCCCACGCCGTTTTTCGAGCATGAGACCGGCGAATATGGCGGCCAAACCTATAAAAAGGCCGACATGCGCGCCGTGACCTCGGCCACCGAAGCAATTGTGCCGCATTTACGCAAGGGGAATCTCGTTGTATTGGAATCAACCTCCCCCCCGCGCACCACCGTTGATTTGGTCGTTCCCATCCTGGAAAAATCTGGGCTGAAAGCGGGGACCGATTTTTACGTCGCCTACTCGCCCGAGCGCGTGCTGCCCGGCCAGATTTTGCGTGAATTGGTCGAAAACGCGCGCGTCGTCGGCGGCCTGACCCATGCATCGGCCCAAGCGGGCGCGGATTTGTATTCCGTGTTCGTGCGCGGCCAAATCCACCAGACCGACGCCACCACCGCTGAGATGGTCAAACTGATGGAAAACACCTACCGCGATGTCAACATCGCCATCGCCAACGAGTTCTCGCGCCTGGCCGAACGCTTCGGCGTAGATGCGTGGGAGGCCATTCAACTCGCCAGCCTGCACCCGCGCGTCAAGATTCTCAATCCCGGTCCCGGCGTGGGTGGGCACTGCATCAGCGTTGACCCCTGGTTTTTCGTCGAAACTGCGCCCGACTTGGCGCAACTCATCCTGAAAGCCCGCCAGGTCAACGACGCCCAACCGCATTTCGTGGTCGAGAAGGTGCGTCAGGCCTTGGGTGAAGACCTGAACGGTAAACGCATTGCCGCTCTGGGCCTGGCCTACAAACCCGATGTGGATGACCTGCGCGAGAGTCCCGCCGTCGAGGTGATTCACCTGCTCCAAAAAGAAGGCGCGATTGTCAAAGCCTTCGAGCCGTTCAAGCCAGAAAATGGCCTGCCAGGTATCGATTCTGTTCCCACGCTCGAAGCGGTTCTGGCAGAAGTGGATGCTGTCCTTCTGCTGGTTGGGCATTCCCAATTTCGCGCCCTTGTGCCTGCCCAACTGGCCTCCCTGACGCCTGCCCGGGTTCTCATTGATACCGTCAATGCCCTGGCGGGTAGGGATTGGGAATCTGTCGGGTTTTGCTTGTGGCGGCTGGGCGACGGGCGAACCGGATAACTGGATAACCGGATAACCACCTGCCCAACCAATTTGTGTGTATTGAATCAGCCTGCCCTGTTGTATAATCGAATCGTGAGCAAATTCACGCGTTTGTTTCTCTCGTTTCTTCTTCTGGTCGGTTTTTTGTCCACTGCGGGGCCGCTGGTTTCGGCGCAGGGCATTTCGTCGCAATATTTTGCCGATACCGGGCATAACGTCAGCGGCGATTTCCTGGTTTTCTATCAGAACATCCCCAACGCCCAGTTCGTTTTTGGTTCTCCCATCACCGAACAGTTTACCGATTCGACCAGTGGACGCTCGATTCAGTACTTCCAGCGCGCGCGCTTTGAGTATTTTCCGGAACTGGCGGCTGGTCAGCGCGTGCGGGTTGCGCCGTTGGGAGAGTACGTTTACCAGCGCGTTCCCAATGAGGGGGAAGTGGGCATCTTTACCCCGATTGGCTGCCGCTATTACGCGGATACGGGCTATTCTGTCTGCTACGCGTTCCTTGAATTTTTCGACAAGAATGGCGGCGAAGCAATTTTTGGTAAGCCCAAGTCGCCTTTTGTGTTTTACAACGGTCGGATTGTGCAGTATTTCGAGCGGGCGCGTTTTGAGTGGTATCCCGAATATCCCGATGGTCAGCGCGTGGTCTTGGCCGAATTGGGACGCATTTACTTCGACCTGGTTGGCGAAGACCCCAACCTGCTACAACCCGTTAAGGCCGATGCCATCCCTGGCAATGTGACCAAAATCTATGCGCGTGCCTTCACCTGGAAGGCTGTTACCCGCCAGGATGATACCCAGACGGTCTATGTTGTCGTACAAGACCAAACTCTGTCATCCGTTCCCGGCGCGACCGTGATTGTGACCATTTCCTGGCCCGGCGGCGCGACGCAATCGCTGGCCCAAACCACCAACGAATACGGTTTGGTGATACTTTCCTTCCCGGTGCAAGCGCAGCCGCACGGCAGCTTGGTGACGATTAAGGTGGAGGTATTGTACCAGGGCTGGAATAGCGAAACGGTCACATCCTTCCGCGTCTGGCAGTAAACCGGCTCAATAGAAAGAAAGAAAATAATCGTCCTGCAGGCTGAAAAACCTGCGGGACGATTTGCTTAAAGGACAGATTTCAGGTCGAAAACTGGCCCGTCTTTGCAGGCCAATTGGTAGCCTTGTCTGGTCTGGATGGCACATGCGCCGCACTCGGCCATGCCTCCGCAGGGCAGGGGCGTCTCGATAAGAATATCTGTCGTGCAGTCAATAAGCGCATCTTTTGGGAGCGGGTTTGGCGTGTAGCCAGAAGGGGGCAGGTACGAGTCGGGGAAAAGCATTTGCTGGATGAGGCCCAGGGCAGCGCGCGGCGCGTCGATTGCCAGATAGTCGGCCCATGTTATGGTAGCGGCCAGGCTGTTGAGCGATAATATCTCGATGGCGGGCGGCAGGCCATCGGGCGGGATATCGGCCAGCAGGGTGATTTCTGCTTTTTGGGACAGGGCTGGTTCGAGCAGGGCCAACAGGCGGGAGTGGTTGCCGCCAAAAGCGGCCAGTGCTACCCGCCGGGCAGAGGGCGGCAGGCGGAAACCGCGCCCAAGCGGGCCACGCAGGCTCAGTTGCGTGCCAGGAGTCCATGAAACCGGCAAGGGTCGGGCTGCGTAGAATCCCCTGGCATGGCTGGCGGCTAAGAAAACGGGATGCGGCAGCGGGGCGTCTGGTTCGGAGGGCGCATGGGCGAGCAGGTATTGCCCGGGCGCGGGGACCAGGTTCGAGGCGCAGGTGATGCGCGCCGCGCGTCCCGCTTCTATAAATATTTCATCAATTTGACCTGGGCCGCTGTGCATATCTTAATCCTATCACGTTATAATGTTCAAATCAAAAGGAGGAACCCATGAATATTGCGCAAGTTGTTCAGTTTGTTGGTTCGCTGGCCTGGCTGTTGACGATTGTGATTGGCGTGATTGCCATTACGCGCGCCGGGCGCGGCCAGAACGCCAAAGGTCTTTCGACGCTGTTGGTGATTTTCCTGGTGGCTGCTATTGCTCTGACTGGTATTGGCGCCGGGTTGGTGTTTATTGAGCCAGACGAAATCGGCGTGGTGATTACGGCGGTGGGCGAGGGCGGTATCCGGCCCGACCCGCTTCCCTCGGGGTTGCACTGGATTGTGCCGTTTGTCAACCGCGTGGAACGCTATTCCATTTTGCGCCAAACCTATACGATGTCTTCGGTGGAAGTCGAGGGCAGCCAGCCGCGCGATGATTCTATTCAGGTGCGCACCAAAGACGGTCAGCAGGTTTATGTCGATGCTTCGGTGATTTTTGCAGTGGACCAAGCACGGGTGGTGGATTTGTATCGCACCTGGCGCGGCGGGTATGAAGCCGGGTTGGTGCGCCCCGTGGCGCGCGGCGTCATCCGCGACATTGCCTCGCAATACGGCGTAGAGGAAATTGTCAGCAGCAAGCGCAGCGAGATGGAGCAATTGATTACCCAGGAACTGGAACGTGTCTTTGCGCGCAACAACCTGATGTTGCAGGATTTCGTCCTGCGCAACATCCGCTTTAGCGAGGAATATGCCGCGGCAGTCGAACAGAAGCAGATTGCCGAGCAGCAAGCCCAGCAGGCGCGTTTTGTTGTGGAGCAGAAACGTCAAGAAGCCGAGCAGGCGCGCCAGATTGCCCAGGGCCAGGCCGATGCGGCGGTGATTGCGGCCAAAGGCGCGGCGGATGCGCGCGTTATTCAGGCGGAGGCCGAGGCCAAGGCGTTGGAATTGATAGCCAATGCGCTGCGGGAGAACCCGGATTTGCTGACTTACCAGTACATCACAAAGCTTGCGCCAAACATCCAGGTGATGCTGGTGCCGAATGATAACCCGTACCTGCTGCCGCTGCCCAGCCTGACGCCGTCAGCGCCGACGCCGGTTATCCCCCAGTAAAAAAGGTAGGATTTACGCGAGATGAGTTTTTGTCCGCTCATCCGCGCTAATCTTCGCCAATCAAAGGCTTTTAAGCCCAAAAATGTCCCAAATTCGCGTGGTTTAGCGAAGGTTAGTGGATAATTTCTGAGTTTTGCGCAAATCTTAAAAGGTTGGGTGAACAGTCACTTTGCCAAATGATGACTGTTTGAAATACAATTTCGTGGAAAGCAGAAGGTGGTAAAATCCTCCTGCTTTCCACTTTGCTTTGGAGTTCGCAATGAACGAGAATGCCGCTTCGGGGCGTGAAATTCGCCTGACGACGCTTTCCAGCTGCGCTGGCTGAGCGTCGAAATTAAACGCGGAAACGCTGGCGCAGGTTCTGCGCCCTGTCTCCAATCTCTTCCAGCCGGGCGCGTACCCGGATTTGCTGGTTGGGCTGGATGGCCCCGACGATGCCGCGGTCTGGCGGCTGGATGACGAGCGCGCCCTGGTGGCGACGACCGACTTTTTTACGCCGGTGGTTGATACGCCCTATGAATACGGCGCGATTGCGGCGGCCAACTCGCTCTCCGATATTTACGCCATGGGTGGGCAGCCCTTCCTGGCCCTCAACATTGCCGCCCTGCCGCCCGATTTGCCGCCCGAAATAGCGGGCGAAATCCTGCGCGGCGGCGCGGAAAAATGCCGCGAGGCGGGCGTGGTAGTGGCGGGCGGTCATACCGTCCAAGATAAAGAGCCAAAATTTGGACTGGTAGCGCTCGGTTTCGTCCATCCGCAAAAGATGATGACCAAAAGCGGCGCAAAGCCCGGCGACGCGCTGGTCTTGACCAAACCGCTCGGCTTTGGCGTGACGACCACCGCCTTAAAGCGTGGGGTGGCTGCGCCGGAAGATGTAAGCGAGGTCATCGGCTGGATGAGCCGCCTTAACGCCCAGGCTGGGCAACTCGCCAACGAATTTGGAGTCCGCGCTGGCACCGATATCACCGGCTTCAGCCTGCTTGGTCATGGCTGGGAGATGGCGAACGCTTCGGGAGTCCAATTCCGGTTTGAGTTCGACCGTATCCCGTTCATTTCCTGCGCCCGCAAATACGCCGCGCAGTGGACTTTCCCCGGCGGCTCGGCGGATAACCGCCTGTTTTACGGCGAGCATGTCCGTTTTGCGGAGGAAATCTCGGAAATGGAGCAAATGCTCCTGTTTGATGCCCAAACCAGCGGCGGGCTGCTGCTCTCCGTCCCGGCGGAGAAAATTTCCGCATTCGAGAAGCGCGCCGCTGAATTGGGCCAGCCTGTGTGGGTGATTGGCAGCGTCCATCCTGGCTCTGGGATTCAGGTGGCGCGCTGATGTGGGTTATCCGTAAGGTAAAATATAACGAATGGATGTGAGTCTAGAAATTCTAATCGTTTTTTTTCTCATTCTGCTCAACGGCGCTTTTGCGCTTTCAGAGATGGCAGTAGTCTCCTCGCGCAAGGCGCGCCTGCAACAGCGCGTTAACGAAGGCAATTTAGGGGCCAATACTGCCTTGCGGCTGGCCGAAAGCCCGAATCTGTTCCTGTCCACAGTCCAAATAGGGATTACGCTGATTGGCGTGTTGGCCGGCGCGTTTGGCGGCGCGCGGATTGCCAAACCCCTGGCCGCGCAATTCGAGCAGGTTCCCATCCTTGCGCCTTATGCGTTCTCACTCGCGCTGGGGATTGTGGTCGTTTCGATTACCTTTTTGTCCTTGATATTCGGGGAACTGGTCCCCAAGCGGCTTGCCCTTCATAACCCGGAGCGCGTCGCAGCGGCCATCGCCGGGCCGATGCTCTTCATCTCACGCCTGTTTTCGCCGCTGGTCTGGCTGTTAGGGTCTGTCACCGACCTGACCCTGCGCCTGTTGGGCGCTAAACCGGGCAGCGAACCGCCTGTAACCGAAGAAGAGCTGCTGGTGCAGTTGGACCAGGGAACGCAGGCGGGCGTCTTTGGCGAAGCCGAGCAGGATATGGTGGAGGGCGTTTTCCGCCTGCATGACCGGCGCGTGTTTTCGCTGATGACTCCGCGCTCCGAAATCGTCTGGCTGGATGTGAACGATTCGCCCGAAGAAATTAGAAAAGTTATTGAAGAAAGCCCCTTTTCCCAATTTCCGGTCTGCGAAGACAGCCTGGATACAGTGCTTGGCATCATCAAGGCCCGTGACTTGCTGATAGAGAGTTTACGGGGCGAATCGCTGCGCCTGCAACTCAACTTGCAGCCCGTGATGTATATCCCCGAAACGGCGCATGCCTCGCGCGCGCTGGACATTTTCAAGTCTGGCGAAGCCGAAATGTTAATAGTTGTGGATGAATTTGGTTCGGTTGAAGGCTTGCTCACCATCAGCGACATTCTCGAGGAAATCGTAGGCGATATTCAGGATGGCGAACCGCAGGCCACGCAGCGGCAGGATGGCTCGTGGCTGCTAGATGGGATGCTGGATGTCGAGGATTTCAAGGAAATTTTTAATATCCGCCACCTGCCCGATGAAGAGGAATACGAAACTTTGGGCGGTTTCATCATGAATTATCTTGGCAGCGTACCCCAAGAATCAGACATGTTCGAGTGGAACGGCCTGCGCTTCGAGGTCATGGACATGGACGGCAAACGGGTGGATAAGGTGATGGTGACGCTTAAGCCGGTCAAAAATGATGCCTCAATTTAACTCCCGACGCTCTACCGTTTACGGCAGGGGTGGCATGGTTGCCACCTCTCAGCCGTTGGCAACTGCCGCTGGGCTAGAAATCCTTGCGCGGGGTGGTAATGCTGCCGATGCCGCAGTGGCCGCAGCCGCCGCGCTCAATGTCACCGAGCCGACCTCTACCGGGCTGGGCGGCGATATGTTCGCGCTGTTCTATGAGGCCCAAACCCGCCAGGTGACGGCGTTGAACGGTTCGGGCCGTGCCCCGGCAGGATTGACGCTGGAACGTTTGCGGCGCGAAGGGCTAGATTCCGGGCTGCCGCCCTTCCACCCGCACACCGTTACCGTGCCGGGAGCGTGCGCTGGCTGGTGCGACCTCATCGAGCGGCATGGCACGCTTGCGATGAGTGACATCTTGGCCCCGGCCATTCGACTGGCCGAACAGGGTTTTCCGGTCGCCCCGCTGACCTCCTACTTCTGGAGTCGCGGCGCGGAGCGACAGTTGAAAACTGCCCCAAATGGTCACGAACTGACCATCGAGGGGCGCGGCCCGCGCGCCGGCGAGATTTTCCGCAACCCCGGCCTGGCGCGCGCCCTGCGGTCAGTGGCCGCAGGCGGCAAACAGGCCTTTTATCAGGGAGAAATTGCCGAAGCCATCGTGGAAGTCCTGCGCGGCGCGGGCGGCTGCATGACGGCGGAGGACCTGGCTGCGCACGCCTCCACCTGGGAGACACCCGCCAGCGTCACCTTTGGCGAGTTTCGCGTGTACGAATGCCCGCCCAATGGGCAGGGAATTACCGCCCTGCTGGCGCTCAACCTGCTGGAAGGTTTCGACCTGGCTGGGCTGAATCCGCTTTCCGTTGAGCGGATGCACCTCGAAATCGAGTCTCTGCGGTTGGCTTTTGCCGATGCGCGCTGGTATGTGGCCGACCCGGTGTTATCTCCTGACTGGCAATGGTTACTCTCCAAAGACTATGCTGCCGAACGGCGCAAACTGATACATCCCAATCGCGCCACGCTCGACCAGCAGAAAGGCCGCCCGTTTGCCTCGTCAGATACCGTCTATTTCTGCGTTGTAGATAGATGGGGCAACGCCTGTTCGTTCATCAACAGCAATTACATGGGGTTCGGCACGGGCATTGTCCCCAAGGGCTGGGGATTCACCCTTCAGAACCGGGGACACAACTTCAGCCTCGACCCGGCCCACCCCAACCGGCTGGAGCCGCGCAAACGTCCCTACCACACGATCATCCCCGGTCTCATCACGCGTGAAGCCGATGGTTCATTGTTTGGCCCCTTTGGCGTGATGGGCGGCTTCATGCAGCCGCAGGGACACGTCCAGGTTGGCCTGGCGTTGATGCTCGACGGCCTCGACCCGCAGTCTGCCCTCGACCTGCCGCGCTTTTGCCTGGAAGATGGAAACGCCTCAGACGCCGTAGCCCTCGAGGAAGGGATTCCGCTTTCGGTGATGTCTTCCCTGGCCGAGATGGGACATCCCGTCCGACCGGTTAGCGGCTGGGGGCGGGCGCTGTTTGGTCGGGGACAGGTTATCCTGCGCGATAACGGCGGCGCGCTTTCAGCCGGCAGCGACCCGCGCGCCGATGGCTGCGCGATGACCTTGGTTTAGCGGTTGGGCAGGCTGTTTATGGACTTGAAAAGTCATGTTTTTGTCATGCCCGCCCGAAAAATCGTGCTATAATTAACTCATTCCCCGAACGGTTGAAAAAGTATTGTAACAAGGGTGGCCGCGGGGCCAGGTTTCATGAAGATATTTCCCAATCTTGAAAATTAAAACTTTCACCACGTCCTTCCTCTTGGGACGGGGCTTTCGTTTCCTTAATTCCAATCCCCAACAGAGAAAAACCCATGATGAACATTCTTGAACTCGAAAGCAAGCCTCTTTCTGACCTTCGCCACATGGCATTTAAGGATTTTGGCATCCAAAATGCCAACCGGTTGAAGAAAGAGGCTCTGGTGCTGCGCCTGCGCCAGGAAGAAGCCTTGCGCGAAGGACTTGAAATTCGCGGCGGCATCCTTGAAATTATGGACGAGGGAATTGGATTCCTCCGTTCGGCGCGCTATTCGGTGAGCGACGATGATGTCTATGTTTCTCAGGCGCAGTTGCGGCGTTATGAACTGCGCTCTGGCGACTTGGTGATTGGTCATGTGCGCGCGCCGCGTGAATCGGAACGTCATTGGGGGTTGCTGAAAGTCGAGTCGGTCAATGGCGTTGACCCCGAAGAGGCGCGCCGCCGCCCCAAATTTGAGACCCTCACCCCCATTTTCCCTGAAAAACGCTTCGACCTGGAAACCAGGGGCGATATTCTCGCCACCCGCATGATTAATCTGATTGCTCCCATTGGGCGCGGTCAGCGCGGCCTGATTGTTTCTCCCCCAAAATCGGGTAAAACCACTATCCTGAAGCAGATTGCCAACGCGATTTCGACCCAATATCCCGATGTTCACCTAATGGTGGCGCTGATTGGCGAACGTCCCGAAGAAGTGACCGACATGGACCGCTCGGTGGATGCCGAGGTGATTGCATCCACCTTCGATGAGCCGGTGACATCGCATGTCCGCACGGCTGAAATCGCGCTCGACCGCGCCAAACGCCTGGTTGAAATTGGCCGTCACGTTGTCATTCTGATGGATTCCATCACCCGCCTGGCACGCGCCTACAACCTGACGGTGAACCCCTCCGGGCGCACTCTCTCCGGTGGCATGGACCCCTCCGCGCTTTACCCGCCCAAGCATTTCTTTGGAGCGGCGCGCAATATTGAAGAGGGCGGCTCGCTGACCATCATTGCCACCTGCCTGGTCGATACCGGCTCCCGCCTCGATGACGTGGTGTATGAAGAATTCAAAGGTACTGGCAACATGGAATTGCACCTCTCGCGCAAACTGCAAGAGCGCCGCATCTTCCCGGCGGTTGATATCGAACGCTCTTCCACCCGCCGCGAAGACCTGCTGCTTGGCCCGGATATCCTCCAGCGCGTTTGGACAATGCGACGCATGTATGGCCAGATGACCTCCAACCCGCCGCAGGGCGCCGGCATGGATCAGGCTGTTGCCACCGAGGCCATTATTACCCGTATGTCTAAGACCAAAAATAACCAGGAATTCTTAGAAACCCTTCATGAAAGTATGTGATAATTACGGTATTCGATATTCGTAAATCGAGTATCGAATAACGAGTATCGAATAACGAGTATCGAATTCCAAATATGGTACGAATTTCTTCCTCCCTCCGGTTTAACTTTATCAGTTGGGGAATTACGCTGCTCATCGTCTTCGGCCTGGGCGCATTTGCCTTTTGGCGCACCCGCAATGTTTCGGCCAGTGCCGGGCCTGCACTGCCTGCAACCGCTGCGCCTAGCCAGGAGAGCATCCAGCCCGCTGTCACGCCGGGGCCGGCCATTTCGATACTCTCTCTGCCCTCCATTGACCGCGACCTGAAACTCGAAACCATCATTCCGGAACGTCCGCGCTATGGCGTTCTCAATCACACCGTCCGGCGTGGCGATGCCCTGTACCGGATTGCCAAAGAGTTCAACATCAAACCCGAAACGCTTTTATGGGCGAATTTCAACGTTCTGAAGGATGACCCACACGGTCTGAAACCCGGCCAGGAATTACAAATCCCGCCGACCGATGGACTGCTCTACCAATGGAAAGAAGGTGACACGATTGAGAAAATCGCCGCCGAATACCGCGCCAAACCTGAAGACATCATCAACTGGCCGGGCAACAATCTCGATTTGAGCAATCCGCAGCCAACTCCTAATCAATGGGTCATGATTCCTGGCGGCTGGCGCGAGTCCAAAGCGCCTACGGTCGATGTCGGCAGGGCGGCTTCTGGCACTTGTAATGTCTCCTTTAGCGGGTTTGGCTGGCCGGCAGGTGAAACTTATCTTTCGGGTAACGATTACTTCCCCGGTCATTATGGCATTGACATTGCCGCCGTTGAAGGCGCGCCGATCTATGCCGCCGCGAGCGGCGTTGTCACCAAAGCAGCCAGCGGCTGGAACAGTGGCTACGGCAATTACATTGTCATTGACCATTGCAACGGTTACACTACTCTCTACGCTCACTTGAGCGTTATCAATGTTTCGGCGGGCACGGTGGTTGGGCGCGGCGCAGTGATTGGCGCATCGGGAAACACTGGCAACTCGTTTGGCGCGCATTTGCATTTTGAGGTGCGGTTGAATGGCGCGTACATCAACCCCTGGGGAATCTTCCAGTAACTCTATCAAAAGCGAATTCAAGGCCGCCGTAGAGGGACTCCTCGCGGGCGGACTGCGATATTTCGCCTCCATCGGCTCAACCAACGATGAAGCCCTGGCCTGGGCCTCCTCTGGCGCGCCCGATTTTTCCCTTGTCATCGCTGATGAGCAGACCAGCGGACGAGGACGCATGGGGCGTGCCTGGTTTACCCCGCCTGGCACGGCCCTGGCCTTCAGCCTGGTTTTGCGGCCAAAAGGTCTGGAACGAGAAAAGATCGGTTTATTCTCTGGCCTGGGCGCGCTGGCGTTGGTGGATGCGCTCCAAGCCTTCGGCATTGCCGCGCAGGTCAAATGGCCGAACGATGTCTTGATTCGACGTAAAAAAGTGGCCGGGATCCTGGCCGAAACGGTCTGGCTGGGGACGGAAGTGGATAGCGTGGTGCTGGGGATGGGTGTCAACGTTAGCCCGGAGTCGGTTCCGCCACAGGAGAGATTGAACTTCCCTGCCACCTGTGTTCACGCCGAAGCGGGGAAATCCATCCCGCGCGCCACTCTGCTTAAAACCCTGTTGGAAGCGATTCTGCGTCGAAGGGCTATGCTGGCGGCTGATACTTTCCTCCGCGACTGGGAATCTTCCCTGGCCTTTCGTGGCGAATCTGTGCGAGTGTGGATGAACGAGGCCGAAACCCTTACCGGGCAACTCCTCGGCCTCGAAGCGGATGGCAGTTTGCGGCTTGGCCTGCCCGATGGGACGATAAAACCCATCCGTTTTGGCGAAGTCCACCTGCGGCCAGATTCAGCGTAGGGCAGGTCTCCGACCTGTCTGGACAATTGTCGGGTAGGGTCGAGACACAGCCAAAGGACCATCCGCCGTGATATACTTTGATGCGCGAGGTGAATATGTTCGATGATTTACGTAACAGCGACCAGCCCTTCTTTGAAGGCGAACAGGTTAAAAAGAACGAGCCTGCTTTGTCGATGCCCAGCCGTCCGGCTGTCAAAAAGAAAAAAAGCAAGAAAATCTTGGGCATGACGGCGGCGCAACGCTTCGTCCTCTCTACATTGTTGTTCCTGTCCGTTTGCATGGTGGGTATTGCTGTGCTGTTTGTGACCGGCAGGATAGCGCTTCCGCTTTGATAAAAACTCCCGCTTAACTGGCGGGAGTTTTTTATTGCGGCACAAGATACTATTCTTCGCTATCTAAAGCAAGTTTGGTTGTTCCTTCTCGACTGGTTTCTCGGCCCCGTTGCCGTTCGCGCCGACCGATTTCAGGTCGGCGTTGGCGATGCGGGCAATTGCGGCGATGCTGTCGCCCGCCTGCGGTTTCATCAGGCGCACGCCGCGCGTGGCGCGCCCGGCTTCCTTGATGTCTTTCACTTTCAGGCGCAAGACGATGCCGTTGGTCGAAATGACAGTCACGTCATCGGCGGGTTGGACGACGCGCGCCGAGGCAATTTTTCCGATTTTATCGAGCGATTTTTGGTCGATGGTGGCGATGCCGCCCGTGGCGCGCCCTTTGGCTGAGTACTCTTTGAGCGGGGTGCGCTTCCCATAGCCCTCGTCGGTCACAACCAGCAGCGAACCGCCCGGTTCCACGATTTCCATGCTGGTCACGCGGTCGCCCTTGCCCAGGCGGATGCCCTGCACCCCGGCGGCGGCGCGTCCCATCGCGCGGACTTCCTCTTCGGCGAAGCGCAGGGCCTGTCCGTTTTGGGTCACAAGCAAGATTTCGTCTTTACCGCTGGTCAGGCGCGCCCAGCCGAGCTCATCACCGTTTTCCAGCGTCATTGCAATCAGCCCGGAGGGGCGCACGGCGGCGAACTCTTCTAAATCGACGCGCTTAATTTTCCCGCCGGTGGTGGCCAGGACGCAGTAGCCGTGCGAGCCAAAATCGGCCACCGAGAGCGCGGCGGTGATTTTTTCGTTCGCTTCGAGCGAGAGAACGTTGTAGATGGAGATGCCCTTGCCGGTACGGTCAGCGTCGGGGATTTGGTAGACCTTCTCGCTGTAAACCTTGCCTTTCGACGAGAAGAATAACACCGTCTGGAGCGTGCGGGCCGGGAAAATGAACTGGATTTCGTCTTCTTCTTTGGTGGTATGACCGGTGACGCCCTTCCCGCCGATTCCTTGCGATTTATAGGCGGCGGCGCTGGTGCGTTTGATGTAGCCGCGCCCGGTCAGGGTAATCAAGACGGCCTCGTCTTGCACCAGGTCTTCTTCGCGCAGTTCTTCTTTGGCTTCCCCGGCGATGCGCGTGCGGCGTTCATCGCCATATTTTTCGGCGATTTCCTGCATGTCGGCCTGGATGAGCGCCAGGATTTTCTTGGGATGCGCCAGCAAGTCTT
Source organism: uncultured Anaerolinea sp. (assembly GCA_964422545.1). Classification (GTDB taxonomy): domain Bacteria; phylum Chloroflexota; class Anaerolineae; order Anaerolineales; family Villigracilaceae; genus UBA5195. The sequence continues at coordinate 76,861 of CAYRBO010000004.1, forward strand.
CGAGATAGGCAATTTGTTCGCGCACCTGACGGGCTTCCTCCTCGATTTTCCAGCGTTCGAGCGCGGCCAGGCGGCGCAATTGCATATCGAGGATGGCCTGGGCCTGGATTTCGGTCAACTTGAAGCGTTTGACCAGTTTCTCTTTGGCGTCGTCAGCGTCGGCGGCCTGGCGGATGGTCTGAATAACGTCGTCGAGATTGGCGAGCGCAATCAGCAGTCCGTCCAGGATGTGGGCGCGGGCGCGGGCTTTGTCTAACTCGTATTGCGAGCGGCGGGTGATGACCTGTACCCGATGGTCGATGAAGATTTGCAGAGCGCGTTTGAGGGTGAGGGTGCGCGGTTCGCCATCCACGAGTGCCAGGATTTGTACGCCAAAGGTGGATTGGAGCGCAGTGTATTTGTAGAGTTGGTTGAGTACCTTTTTGGGCTGCGCGCCGCGTTTGAGTTCGATGACAATGCTCATGCCGCGCTGGTCGCTCTCGTCGCGCAGGTCTGAAATCTGGTCGATTTTGTCCTCGCGCGCCAATTCGGCAATCCGCTCAATCAACGTCGATTTGTTGACCTGGTAGGGAATCTCGGTGATGACAATCTGATGACGCCCGCCCTTCATCTCTTCGATGGCGGCCACGCCGCGCAGCACGAGCCGCCCTTTGCCGGTCGTATAAGCGTGGAGAATGCCCTCGCGCCCGACAATGATGCCGCCGGTGGGAAAATCGGGGCCGCTAATGAATTCCATCAGTTTTTCGACCTGGATATCTTCGATGTTTTCGTAATTCTCAATCAGGAACGAGATGGCGGCGGCCAGTTCGCGCAGGTTGTGGGGCGGGATATTGGTCGCCATGCCGACGGCGATGCCCGAGGAGCCGTTGAGCAGCAGGTTAGGCAGGCGGGCCGGTAAAACCAGCGGTTCTTGCAGCGAGTCGTCGAAGTTGGGGCCGAAATCTACAGTGTTTTTCTCGATGTCGGCCAGCATTTCCTCTGCCATACGGTTGAGCCGCGCTTCGGTATAGCGCATGGCGGCGGGCGCGTCGCCGTCGATAGAGCCGAAGTTGCCCTGACCGTCTACCAGCGTGTAGCGCATCGAAAAATCCTGCGCCATGCGCGCCATCGACTCGTACACCGCCGAATCGCCGTGCGGGTGGTATTTGCCCAGCACTTCGCCAACGATACGGGCCGATTTTTTGTAAGCGCTGTTGGCGCGGATGCCCATATCGTGCATGGCGTATAGAATACGGCGGTGGACGGGTTTCAGTCCGTCGCGGGCGTCGGGCAGGGCGCGCGCCACGATGACGCTCATGGCGTAATCGAGATAGGCTTCGCGCATTTGGGAGTCGATATCGACGTGTTGAATCGTGCCAATGTCCATGATTACCTCGTAAAAATACGCAATACGGCCAACCGTATTGCGTACGGAGTGTGCATATCAAAAGTCCCACAATTATACCAAACGTCTTGCCAAAGCCGCGTAAGGTTTGATATGATGAAGCAGCCCAACTTTACGTTTTCCACGCTTTTTCGGGAGATGTCATGACGAAATCCAGACTTGTTTTTTGGGGGCTTGTGCCTTTTTTTGTTTCGTTGGGGTGCGTGGTCACCATTCCGGTGCCTGGCCGCGCGCCAACTTTGACGGTGACGCTCTTGGATACGCCTACCTTGACGCACACGCTCACATTTACCCCCGAACCGAGCCAAACGCCTCTGCCTACCCCTACACGTCGCGAGATGGTGACAGAAGCGGTTTTTGCGTTTCCAACCATCACGCCTCTGCCGCCTATTCCGACGATGACCTTGCCCAGGCTCGAGGAGACGGTCATAGGTGGTACGTTTACCCCAACCCAATCGGGCGGGCCGGTGAAAATTTATACCCCAACCCGTGAGCCTTTGAAGTGCCGAGTGACAATCATCAAGCCAGAAGTCGGGCAGGATGTGCAAAAGGGGAAAGATTTTGAAGTTGCCTGGCATATTTACAATGAAGGCGGTAAAATTTGGGGCATTAATCAATTCTATTTCGACTTCTTGAGCGGAGATCGGATGCACAATCCGGGGCATGGGCCCTGGTATCTTCCGTATAAGGTGTATTCCGGTGACCGATTTCGCCTGAATGTTCGCATGACTGCGCCGCAATCTCCTGGCCGCTATTCTGCAACGTGGGGGATGTGGCAGGTAGGTCGCAAGGAACCGTTTTGTACCTTTTCTGTGACGATTGATGTGAAGTAAATGCTTGTCTGTCCCATGTAACTGTGATAAAATCTTGCCCGCACAATTCGGGGCGTGGCTCAGACCGGTAGAGCGCACGGTTCGGGTCCGTGAGGTCCGCGGTTCAAATCCGCGCGCCCCGACAAAAGCACAAAAGACTCACGGATGAGCGAAAGCGTCATCCGTGAGTCTTTTATATGGGCGCAACCCATATCTGGGCTACGATGATATGAATCAGTGGCCCTTATTCCGCCGAAGTGGACGGGCAATTCCTGACCTTTGAACTCACCAATGGCGCTTTCTGCGATAAAAAACCGGCAGCGAATGTACCAGCCTTAAGAAAAAACTTCCGAAGCCAATCTGACTTCGGAAGTTTTTTACTCCGCTTGCAGCACCCGTTCGAGCGCTTCGTAATGTTCCCGGCAGTCGGGACACATGTCGAGATGCGCCGCCACCAGCGGCATCAGATGCGCCACATCCTCGCCGCGCGCCGCGCGTTCGGCGTATTGGTCAATCAGTTCAAAAACCTGGTCACAGTTCAGCATGGCTTCAGGCGCATCGGTCAACAGCAAAATGGAGGACAGTGAGAGGGGCGCGACAGGCGGCGCTTTGCGTGACAGGCGGCGGAAAAATTTCGAGAAAACGTTCATCATTCTTTAGATAGCGTGGCAGTGGCTTCCCTTACCCAGCGCCTCCCTCAAAAACGGATAGGATTTGAGCAGGGGTCAACCCTTCGCGCTCGAGACGCTTTTTGAGCCGGGCGCGGGCATCGAACATCAGCTTGTAGAGGGCATTCGGCTTGACTTGCAACTGGTTCGCAACAACTTCAACCGGCAAACCTTGCAGAGCCAGCAATTCCATCGCCTGGCGTTGTTTGTCGGTCAATTCCTCGGCCACCATTTGGTTGACGCGTTGAAGCAGGTCGTTGCGTTCGGCGCGGGCTTCGGGGCGCGGCGCCGGGTCGGCCATTTCGCGGGCGGGAGTCTCGGATTCGTCGCTTTCGATCATCTCCGGCAGCGGCACATCCCGCCAACGGCGGCGTTTCAACTCGCCCAGGGCCTCGCGCACAGCGATTTTCTGCACCCAGGTTGTGAACAGGCTGCGCCCTTCGAACGTATCCAGGTGAGCCAGCACCTTGAGCAGGGTCTCCTGGGCAACTTCCTCGGCCAGGGAATCAAATTGTGGGCTATCAGGGGATAACTTCCCGGCCACGGCAAACGGCAGGCCGCGCAGGATGATGGCACGCAAATCGGCCAGGGCCGTTTCCTTGCGGTCATCAGTTGTGCGTAAATCAGCCAACCATTGGTCGTTGCTGCGAGAACTCATGGAATGAATTATACAGGACGGGGTAAGAAAAAACTGAACCAGACATTCTGAAAACAGTATTTCAATCTAATTTTATATTATATGGAGCAAACTTTATGCCCAACACCCTAAAATACGATGTTGCCATCATCGGCTCTGGTATCGGCGGCTCGACCCTGGCCAGCATCCTGGCCCGCCAGAGTCTTTCCGTCATCGTCTTTGAAGGCGGACAGCACCCGCGCTTCACCATCGGTGAATCGATGATTCTGGAAACTTCCGAAGCCATGCGCGCCCTGGCAGAGTTTTACGATGTGCCCGAACTGGCCTATTACTCATCCGAAAACTACTACCAGAACATCGGAACCCAGCACGGGGTCAAGCGCCACTTCAGTTTCATTCATCACAAGGAGGGAGAACCTGTCAATGTCGAGAAAAGCCTGCAAGCCGTCATTCCGCGCCTGCCCTACGGACACGAAATTCACATCAACCGGCAAGACTCAGATTACTTCCTGACATCGGTGGCAACTTCTTACGGCGCAACTGTCTTGCAAAACACTTTCATTAAAGATATTAACGTCAACCCGGATGGCGTGGAAATCATCACCGCCAAAGATGTCGTGTATCAGGCTGAATACGTCATAGACGCGGGCGGGATGAAATCCATCCTGGCGCAGAAACAGAACTGGCGGCACCGCGACTGCATCACCCACTCGCGCACCCTCTTCACCCACATGATTGATGTCCCGTGCTTCAACGAGGTCGGCCCCAGCCGCGAGCAATTCCACCATCCCTACCGGCTCTCCGAAGGCACGCTTCACCACATCTTCAAGGGCGGCTGGCTGTGGATTATCCCTTTCAATAATCACCCCGCTTCCACCAATCCGCTTTGCAGTGTCGGCCTGCAACTCGACCCGCGCCTCTACCCCCAGCGTGACGACCTGACCCCCGAACAGGAATTCCGCGAATTTATCCGGCGCTTCCCCAACCTGGCCGCCCAACTTGAACATGCCAAACCCGTGCGCGATTTCATGCGGATTGACCGCCTGCAATACTCTGCCCATCACATTGTGGCTGACCGCTACGCGCTGCTGGCGCATGCCGCCGGATTTATTGACCCGCTCTATTCGAAGGGCCTCTACGTCACCCATGCCAGCATCTTCCTGATGGCTGACCTTCTGCTCAAAGCCAAAGAAACCGGTGACTATTCCGCCAGCGCCTTTGCTTCGCTTGAGACGATGACCCTCAACTACATCAATATGCACGACCGGCTGGTGGCGAGTTCGTTCAAGTCCTGGCACAACTACAAACTCTGGCAGGTGTACTCGGTGGTCTGGCTGCAAGGCGCATACCTGGAATACCTGCGCCTGGTGATGAACCGCTTTCGCGCCGCAGGCGACCGCGCCAAATACCTCGACCTGATGAAGCCCCACAAACTGGCAGGCGGCGGATTCGATAAATTTTTCGAGATTCAGGAACAAATCGACGCCCTGATGGACGCGGTAGACCCCGACGACGAAGCCGATGTAGACCGCACCGTGGCTGAAATCCGCCGCTTGTTCGACGGCTTCCCCTGGATGCCCACTACCATCCGCGCCCTCTTGTACGGTAAAAACCACCTGCCCGACAACAAACTGCGCCTCAACCTGCTCGACCGCCGCGTGGGTTTCATGGGCAGCGGAGAATACCGCAAACACTTTTTTGGCGATGCGTCTATGCTGCGCTTGCTGTGGCTGGCGGCCAAAGACGAGTGGAAATACTCGGTCGGCGGCATCAAGCGCCAGCGCAAAACCAAAGCCCGCCTGGCCTGGCATCAACACTGGACTCAAAAGTCTCCTGACTTTTGAGTTTTGACCTTATGTTCGACACCTTCATGCGCCGCTTAAAAGACCGATTAATCGAACCGCTCGCTGCCCCGCTCGGTTCCGTTTCACCGAATCTGCTCACCTTCCTCGGCCTGTTGACCGGGCTCACCGCCGCCTGGCTCGCTGCGATCGGAAGCGTAGCGCCCTCGCTGACGGTCTGGATTCTCAGCCGAGTCATTGACGGTCTCGACGGGCTGGTGGCCCGCCGCTTCAACAAACAAAGCGACTTTGGCGGCTACCTCGACATCGTTTGCGACTTCGCCGTTTACGCCGCCGTACCGATTGGCTTGACCCTTGCCCAGCCTGCCACCCTCAACTTCATCGCCCTGGCTGTGATGTTGGCCTCGTTCTACATCAACGCCGCCTCGTGGATGTATCTTTCCGCCCTGCTCGAAAAACGCGCCGCCCGCGATTTATCCACCCAAACCAGCATCATCATGCCCGCCGGGCTGATTGGCGGCACCGAATCGATCACCGCCTTCTGCTTCTTCCTGCTCTTTCCCGCTCACATTGCCCCGCTCTTTGGCATCTTCTCTGCCCTGGTCTTCGTCACTGTTATCCAGCGACTAATCTGGGCAGCACACAACCTGACACCTCACATTGGAAAACATGACACCTAAAACCGCCCCTACCTTCACCCTGCCCTCCGCCTCCGGCGAACAAATCTCCCTCAGCGAAGTGCTCAAAAACGGCAACCATGCCCTGCTGGTCTTTCTCCGTCATCTTGGCTGAATACCCTGCCGCGAGCATGTTGCACAGTTGTGCGCTCACCAGCAGAAATTTGCGGAACTCAACACCCGCGTCTTTGTCATTTCCTTTGGCACTCTGCCCGCCGTCCAGCAGTGGATGAGCGAAACCTGCGCCGACTTCACCGTCCTGCTCGACCGTGAACGAACAGTTTACATGGCTTACGGACTGGAGCGCTCACGCTTGCGTTCCTTTAGCCCGCGCACGCTTTGGCTCTATGCCACCCGCCACCTGCGCGGCCAGCAAATGCACAGTTCCCACGGGGATGACACTTCCCAACTCGGCGGCGATTTCATCGTGGATAAAAACGGCATCCTGCGCCTGGTTTACCCCAGCCGTGACCCGATAGACCGTCCGCCGGTGGAGTCTTTACTCGACACTTTGCGTCAATTGTCTTGAAAGCCATTTACTCAGGCTCTCCTTTGCAGCACTTACGCAACATTTCCAGTCCAGATGATGCTTCTGGCGCAATGACCGCCGTAATGCGCATGTGCGGCAACAGCCGGGTATTGGCTTTGGGAATCCACTCGCGCTTGCCATCGGCGCAACGCACCAGAATGCAGCCTGCGGGCAGGCCCAGGGAGCGCGCTTCCTGTCCGGCAAAGGCGGATTGGGGCTGGATAATAAAATCCATCACAACCGGCTGAGCAAGCGCAGCGCCATTGCCATGTCGTCGTAAATCGCGTTCAAGCAGGGCTTCATAAATCGGCAAATCCTTGAGCGACTCGGCCACCGCGTAAGCGCAAAAGCAACTGACCAGCAACGAGCGCAACCACCCCAGCGCAAAAACCAACCAAAGCCGCGCGCCGAAAAATCCAGCGGCGTTGTTGGCGCATATCCAGATAGTCCTGGATTTCCGATTGCACCAGGTTCTCATTTTGATTTGATTTTTTTGAATTTGCCATGCAAAGAGTATACTACCGTCCCCAAAACTCCATCAACCGGCAGCCACCTCGAATAACTGCTCTCTTGGAAACTTCACAAACACCGGCTCACCATGCGGGAAAGTCGGCGCAGGCATGGGCATGCGCGCCCGCACGCTCATCCCATCTACCGCAACCTGGTACTCAATATATTCGCCGCGAAAGATGCAATCGGTCACCTTCCCCGGCAGGGTGTTGGCCGCCGGTTCTTTTTCAAGGCGGATATGTTCGGGACGAATGGCGTATGTCACGCTTGGGCTTGTCTTCGCGCAGGGGATTTGTAGCGCCCCCCAGGGTGTGACCAGACTCCCCCTGGCCTTGCTCCCGTTTAAGAAAGTCGATACACCCATAAACTGGGCTGCCGCCAAACTCGGCGGGCGGTGGAACAACGCTTCGGGTTTTCCCACCGCGACAATTTCTCCCTTCAACAACAATGCCATTCGGTCGCTCATCGCCATTGCCTCGCCCAAATCGTGCGTAACGAGAATCGTGGTAATCCCCAACTCGCGCTGGATGTTGCGGATGGCTTCCTGCAAGTTCAGGCGCACTTCGGTATCCAGACTGCTCAAAGGCTCGTCGAGCAGGAGCAATTTGGGGCGCGTGACCAAAGCCCGCGCCAGCGCCACCCGCTGCTGTTCGCCGCCCGAAAGCTGGGCGGGTTTGCGTTTTTCTATACCGGGCAGGCCAATCAGGTCGAGCATCTGGCCTACTTCGCGGCGAATCTCGTCCCTGGGGGCGCGTTTGACCTTCAGACCAAAGCCGATATTCTCCTCCACGCTTAGGAAGGGGAATAAATATGACTTCTGGAACATAAAGACCGCCCCGCGCTTGCTTGGAGGAAGCGTCAGAATAGAGACACCGTCAAATTGTACGTCCCCGGCGTCGGGGCGCTCGATTCCGGTAATCAGTTTGAGCAGGGTCGATTTCCCGGAGCCGGAGGGTCCCAAAAGGGCGACCAATTCCCCATTTTCCACAAAAATGGAGAAGTTTTTCAGCACCGGAGTGGGCTGATTCGGATAGCGTTTGGTGAGTGAGGTGATTGTGACTTGGGACATGGTTAGTATTGTTCCCGAATTTCGCCGCCGTGCAGTTGGCGGGCGGTGGCAAGGATGACGAGCGCGGGCGGGGCGAGGAAAATCAGCGCTAGCGCGGCAATGGTGACGGGGTTGCCGCCCGAAGCGGCGGAAAATAACAGCACCGGCAGGGTGATGATGCGCCCAGAGCCAATCAACAGGGTCAGCAGGTACTGGCTCCACGAGATGAGGAAGGCAAACAAGGCGGCGACGGCCAGGCTGGGGGCGAGCATCGGCAGGGTGACGGTGAACAGGGTGCGCCACGCGCCCGCGCCGAGCACCCAGGCTTGAAATTCGTAGGCTTCATCGTAGCGGGCAAAAGCCCCCGCCAGGGTGAAAGTGACGTAGGGCAAGGTCGGAACGAGGTGCGCCAGGACGATGCCAGGCAGCGTGCCTGCCAGTCCAATTCGCAGGAAGAGGATGTTCAACCCCATGCCAATTGCCAACGGCGGAACGACGGTGGGCAGATAGAGTAAGAGCCAGGCAATCTGCCGCCCGCGAAACTGACGCAATCCCAGCACACGCGCCGCCGGGAAGCCGATACCCACCGAAAGCAGGCTGACGGCAGCAGCAATCAGCAGGCTGTTGCGCAGGCTAGAGAGGGTGCGCGGGTCAGACAGGACGCGCTCGAGGGCGGCGCTTGTCCAGGTTGCGGGGAAGGGCGCGGGGAAGAACCAGCCCTGTGAGAAGGCATAGAGAACAAACACGCCGAGGGGCGCGGCGAGGAGGGGGTAGGCGATGATACGGGGAATGAACTGAAAAACTGGATAACTGGATAATCGGTTTGCCGGTTTTCCGTTTTTCCAGTTTTTGAAGGGATTAGCTTTCACGTGGCTCCCCCTTTCGCAAACTCATCCACGCCACGACGAGTGTGATGACCGTAATCACCAGGCTAATTGCCATGCCGTCGGCGCGGGCCGAGAGGTCGGGGTCGTTGAAGAAACGCAGGGCCAGGATGGGCAACATGCGCGGATAGTTGACGCCCAGCAGAGCAGGCACTTCGTAAGCGCTGAACATGTAAGCAAAAGCCAGCAAAGAACCCGAAAGCAAGACCGGGGCGACCATTGGCAGGGTGACATAGCAGATGCGCTGCCAGCGGCTGGCGCCCAGGTTTTCAGCGACCTGCTGATAGCCCTCCGGCTGGGTGCGCAGGACGGAAATCACCAGCAGGGCCAGGAACGGCACTTCCTTGCCTACATAGCTCAGGATGATTCCGATCCCGAGTTTATCACGCACCAGCACCGGGAACTCGGCGGGCATGGAAATCCAGCCCAGCGAAGCCGCCCAGCGCGCCACAAGTCCGCTTTGCGAGAGCAGGAGCAGCAGCCCAATTGCCCAAATGAGGTGCGGAAAAGCCAGGTTGCTGTTAAGCGCCAGGGTGTCGAGGCGACTGTTGGCTGCCCAAAACGCAACCAGCAAAGCCAGGAAGGCCGAAATCAGCGTCGAAGCCAGGCTGACCCACAGTGAAAAGCCGAGCGACCCCCAAAACTCGCGCCCGGCAATGCCCTCGCCGCTGAACAGGTCGGCGTAGGCGCGCAGGCTCAGGCTGGCTTCGTCCAGCCCAGACATCAGCCCCAGGCTTTGGGCGATGCCATAGACAAGACTCGCCCCCAGCAGCAGGACGATAATTGTCAGCGCTGGGGCGAGGGCTAGCCAGGGGGAGAAGAAGGGGTGTGAGCGCATGGTGACGTATCGGTAAACAGGTAGATATGTGGACAGGTTTTGCTTGTTTCCCTGTCTGCCTGTCCGCTTACTTCTGTACCACAAACTCCAGCCAACCTTGCTCTACCAGCCCCTGATACTGCGGGGCGGTATCACCGGCCAGGGAACGCGCCAGGTCGGCGGCGGGAGTGGCGGCTTCGCCGAGCCTGGCGGCGGCTTCTTCGAGTTTGGCTCTTGCGTTGGGGTCGGTCACGCGGGTCACGTCAATGGCGTAGCCGAGACCAAATCCGTTTTCAGGCAAAATTTGGGCAGCCTGAAATTCTGGCTCCAGTAATAGGTTCGCCAGCACCAGCGCGGCGGCTTTGTGAGGCGCGTTGGCAGGGATGGCGACGTAGTTGAAGTCGCCAATCATGTAGCGGTCGAAGACGAAAGTGCGGGCGGTAGGCGGCATCAGGCTGTCGGCAATCCAACGCCCCGCGCCGCTGATGTCTTGGGTGAAACTGAAATCAATCTCGCCATTGGCAAAGAGCGTCACCATTTCTGGCTCGTTGGTTGGGTAGGTTTCGCCAGCGCGCCACAGACAAGGCTCCAACTCATTGAGATAGGCCCATAACAGCGGGGAATATTTGTCCCAGGTGGCCTGGTCGAAGGTTTTCCACTGCGCTTCGCCGCCGCTCAACTCATAGAGCGCGCCTTTCAGGAAGCGCGTGCCGATAAATCCGCCTGGGCCCGGCGCGACATAGGTAAAACGTCCGGGGTGGGCGCACGCCCAATCTTTGAGTTCGGCATACGAGCGCGGCAGGTCGTCAGCACTGATGCGAGAAGAATCATAGACGAATTGGAATTGGGCAGATGACCAGGGGCTTTCCATGTTGTCCACCGGCGTACCAAAATCGAGGTAGATGGCGGGGTTCTCCCAATTGACCAGCGCGGCATTGGGGAGTTTCTGCGCCCAATCGGTGTAGAGCATGTCAGCCTGTTTGAGAGTGAAGAAGTTTTCGCCGTTAATCCAGATTAAATCCACCGCGCCGGGGTCGGTTCTGGCTTGTTTTTCGCTCAAGACCTGGTTGACGGCATCTTCGGTCGCGGCTAATGGTACGCGGTTGAGGGTGATGCCGTAGCGTTCTTTTAGCGCCTTTCCATAGAAGTTATCCACATACGCGTTGATGCTATCTGCCCCACCCCAAATGTACCAGTTGACTGTCTGCCCGCGCGCGGCGGCGAGAACGCTATCCCAGTTTTTGAGGTCGAAGTCGCCGGAGGCAGGGGCGGGCGAGGCAGGCGCACAGGCAGAAAGCACAAGCGCAAAAATAATGAAAAGGAAAGAAATTTGTTTCATAGAGTCTCCCGGTGAAATAAAAAGATTCAACTATCTTGGCAATGCCACGCTAAAAATGGCTCGTTTTTGACCACAACGGTAACGAAGGAACACGATGGAAACCCATTTTCGGGTTTTTGTTCTCCGTAGTGAAACGTTGTGCCGTCGTGGTGAAGTAATTTTGGTGAAAGATGACATGACCAAACTATGCTGGTTTTGCAAAACGATACTTCAGATACGCCGCCAACTCACCCGTCAGGTTCGTCAGCGTTTCGCGCATGAAAAAGTCGGCCACTTTCAAAATCCCGCTTGAGTAAGTCGGATACGGAAAAACCAGCCGGTAAATTTTGTAGAGTGAAATTTTCTGGCTGATTGCCAGTGTAAAGAACGAAATCATCTCAGAAGCGCGCGGCCCGACGATGGTGGCGTGCAGGATTTGCCCGGTCAGGCGTACGGCATCAACGATGATGAAGCCGTTTTCCACGCCGTCAGTGTAGCCCCGGTCGGTGTGGGTCTTGAAATCCACGCGGATGCGCTTGATGGCGCCAGGATGGCAGTATTCTTTCAGTTGTTGCTCGGTCAGTCCAACGGCGGCCACTTCCGGGTCGGAGAAGGTGGCGTTGGGGAAAAGCGGCTCCTTTTTGGCAAGCGGCAGCAGTGGGAAGGCAATTCGCTGGGTCACGCGCCGCCCCTGGGCATTGGCAGAATGGGTGAAGGCTGATGTAGGCGTCACATCCCCAATCGCATACACGCCTTTGACATTGGTCTCGCCAAAAGAGTTGACCAAAACGCCCCGGCGCTTGTCCACCGTTACCCCGGCTTTTTCCAGTTCCAGGCGTTCCAGGTTGCGCACCCGGCCAATCGCAATCAGCACTTTGTCCACATTGTGAATGGTGATTTCCTTGTCCCCTTGCTTTAACGTCAGTGTGCGGGTGGATTCATCGAACCCTTTGGCGGTTGCACCGTAATAGGCGCTGATGCCTGCCTTTTCAATCTCCGGGCGCAGGGCTTCTGCTGCTTCGGAAATAGCCGTCATCAGCGGACGGTTATCGAGCGCAAACATCGTTACCTGCGTACCAATTTTGCGGAAGGCAAACGCCATTTCCAGCGCAATCACGCCTGCGCCAACGATGACAAGATGTTTGGGGGCTTTGGTCAAATCGAACAAGGTTTCGTTGGTCAGCACGCGCTCGGCGGGCAAGCCGGGGATATCGAGCAATCGCGGGCGCGCGCCGGTGGCAATGACGATATGGTCGGCGGTGAGTTGGCGCGTACCGCCATCTTTGAGCGCCACTTCAATTTCTTTTGGCTCGGTGAATTTTGCCCAGCCTTCGATGAAGGTCACGTTTTTCATTTCGCGCACTTCTTCGGTCTCTTTGTCGCGCAGGGCATTGCGCTTGCGGATGACTTCGCGCAGAGCGTCATTTGGGTTGTCACCTGGCTTGAAGTTGCGCGCCAGGTGAATTAGCGTTTTGGACGGCACACAGCCAACGTTGGTGCAATCGCCGCCAACGTGGTTGCCTTCAATAAAGGCAACTTGCTTGCCCAATCCTGCCAGCCCAACTGCAACGGTCATTCCGCCCGAACCTGCGCCGATGACGATGGTGTGAAAATGATTGGTCATAGAAATCCTTTGGTGAAAATTTTGTACTGCGACATTTATGTCGCTTTTTTGGGGGCGCGAGATAAATTTTGCGCTACGCTGCGCCTTCGCGCTTTTTGAACATCCGCGAAAGCAATATGCTGACGATGAAAATGGCAATCGAAAAACCAAGCGTAACCGGGTTCAACTGCGGAATGGCCCCGTCAAAGGTCTCAATCGAAGCGCCGAAACCGACAAAGGCAATCGTTCCAGGGATGGAACCAAGCACAGTCGCCAAAATAAACGGCCAGTAGCGGATTTTCAGGAAGCCAGCCAGGTACGAAACTGCGTCGTAGGGGAGAAAGATGAAGCGCATGGTCATTACCGTCTCGAAACTGTTCTCACGCATTCGGCGGGCATAGCGCTGGAGCAGGCTGTCTGATCCGTCGTCCCTAAACAGTCCCTCGCCAAAGTAACGCCCGACGAAGTAGGCCACTGTTGAGGAGGCGTTGCTCGCCAAAACGGTGTAAAAAACACCCAACACTGGACCAAAGACAAAGCCGCCTGCCAGTGTCAGGACGGTAGACGGAAACAAAATCAGGGGGCGAACAATATAGAGTCCAATGTAAATCAACGGGCCCCAAAATCCAGTGGTCATAAAATCCAGCAAACGTTGAACGACTTCCAATGGCGAAAGGTCATTTACACTGGCGTACCACTGATAGCCAATAATGAGCGTCGCCCAAAAGAGCAGGGCGGGCAGTTTGGCGGCATGTTGTTTCAGCCAGGGCGTGGTCACAGGTGGATTGGTTTCAATTTCCATTGCTTCGGTCTCCTGGAAATTAAGAAGCCCAAAGCGCGGATTTTCTTACCTTTTTTGTCTTAAATAAAAATCTCCCGCTGGAAAATTTCAACGGGAGATCTGGCTAGACACCTTTTTCAATTTGCCGCCCGAACCGCTAAACCGTGTCACTTCAGTACTCATTTAATTGTACTTCGATTTGTGGGTGCTTGAGCGTCTTTTTAGACAACCCCGGCTTTAATCTTGCAAACTCCAGGGTTTGACTTCAGGCGGGTGCAGCCAGGCCAGCCAGCCGCCTTTGGGATGTCGTCGGGTGGGGTCTTGTTTTTCCAGCGCGACCAGCAGCATGCTGATTCCGAGAATGGTTGCGCCGAGGATTTGGAGCGTGGTCAGCGATTCTTGTAAGATGTAGTGGCCTAGAACAAAGGTGATGAAGAGCTCGCTTAATCCTAGCAGGGCAGCCTGCAAGCCGCCAATATTTTTAATGCCCAAGAAAAGGGTCAGACGTGAGGCAAATGTCACCAGAGTCAAAAGCATGACGGGAGTCCATGAGGCATTAGGCGCAGGTGGGGTGCGGTCGAACATCAGGTAAAACGGGATGGTGACCAGGCTCATGGAAAGGAGCGTGTACAAGGTGACTGTGGGGGCTGGAATTTCGTACAAGACGCGCTGGTTGATGGGGATGTGGAGCGCGTAGAGGACGGCTGCTCCCAGCATCATCAAAACGGCGGGCAGGGGCGCGTTGACCCCATCGGCGCTGGTAAGCAGGAACACGGCAACGGCGGCAATCCCCACCCTGATAAAGGTTAATCGGCTGACAGGTTGCTGGTCAAGGAAAGTAAACAGCGCAACGAAGAGCGGGTAGAGGGAGTAGAGCAGTTGCCCCAGGCTGGCGGGGAGCGACCCGAGCGCCTGGTAGTAGAGCAGAGAGCCGAAGCCATTTAGCGCGCCTGCCAGGAAACATCCAAACAAGCCAACCGGGAAGATGTACAAGAACTGGCGTTTGAAAATTAACAGGTAGGCGAGCATCATCATTGCAGCCAGTCCGGTTCGTATGGCGACCACAAGCAAAGGGGAAAATCCTGCCAGGATGGCCCAGCGCCCAAGCACAGGGTTCATTCCCAGGAAAATTGCTGATGACAGGGCAGCAACAATCCCCAGTCCCTGTCGTGTTTTGGCAGCCATCGTAATCCTTTCTATGAACCTACTTGTAAAGGCATGTGTGGTCATGCGTTCATTCTAGTTTCGGTTGAACGCTGTAACAAAACCATTGCATGTTAAAGGTCACACGGGCATACACAGTTTTGTTAGGTATTGCCCGTGTAACAGTGATTCCTGACAAAAAAGTAAGGAGACCTGGGTTTTATCGTAAGAGCGCTTTTACTTCTTCCAAGAACTCATCGCTCATGAAGTCCCCTTTTTGCATGAGGGCCTGGATTTGACCTTGCAGGCGATTTTTTTCGTCGATGGTCAATTCTTTGGCGGTGGAGACGATGACCGGGATTTCAGCAGTATCGGGATTGGACTTCATTGCTTCCAGCACTGCAAAACCGTCCATTTCAGGCATCATCAAGTCAAGGATGAGTAAATCGGGGTGTTCTCGGTTGACCAGTTCCAGGCCTTCGCGTCCGCTCGCGGCTTCGAAGATGGTGAAATCTCCCTGCGATTGCAGAATGCGGCGCACCAGGCGGCGGGCGTCGGCGGTGTCATCTACAATGGCGACGCGCGGGAAGCGGTCAGGCGCTACCCGGCTGAGGGCAGCCAATAAGCCTTCTTCTTCGGTGTCTGTTTTGACGGCGATTGATTCGGCCGGCGGCAGGACCACATTGCGCGCCCAGCCACTGCCCAATACGAGCGGCTCGGCGGGCATGGTGTGTCCGGTGCAGTTGACGACCACAATGTCGGTTGGTTTGATGACTCCGGCGCGGATGAGTTTGAACAACCCGGCAAAAGCCACGGCTGAGGCTGGCTCGGCGGAAATTCCCTCCATCTTGGCGAGGACGTGCATCGCTCGGTAGGCTTCTTCATCTGTTACACTCTCGAACAGGCCGCCATGCTCTTTCATCTCCCTGCGCAGCAGGTTGTAGGAGCGTCCCGGCGTGCCGGTGGCAAGCGTCTCGATGTGGGTCTTTGGGTTGGTGACAGGAATAGCTTCTTCCAAGTCGTCTTTCCAGGCATGAACCATCGGGGCGCAGCCTTCAGACTGGACGGCGATGATGCCGGGCAGCCGGTCGGTGAGACCCATTTGGATCATTTCTTTGTAGCCTTTGGCAACGCCGACTGGACCAAGACCACCGCTGACAGACTGGATGTACCAATCAGGGGTGCGCCAGCGTAATTTACCAGGAGGTGCGTCTTTGGGTGGGCCAAGTTGTTCGGTGAGTTGTTCTGACACTTCATAAGCAATGGTTTTCATCCCCTCGACCGAGGTGATGGTGCGGGTCCCCATGTCGTGATACAGGCCGCGTTTTTGGGCAAATTCGGCGGCAATTTGCTTCACCTGGTCATACGAGCCGGTTACTTTGACAACCTGGCTGCCATACAGGGCAATTTCGCGCATTTTTACTGCCGGGACGAGGCTGGTGACGAAGGCCCATAGTTTGATGCCTGCCCGGGCGGCATACGCCGAGTAGGAGATGGCGACATTCCCTGTGGAGGCGGCAACCAATTCGGTAATCCCTGCTTCTTTGAGCGCGGCAATAGTCAGTGCGGCCTGGCGGTCTTTGAATGAGGCGGTTGGCCCCTGGCGTTCATCCTTGATGTAAATGCCTGGGCATCCGAGCATCATGCCCATATTGACGGCGCGAATCAGGGGCGTGCCGCCTTCGCCCAGGTATAGGTCAGGGTTGGGGCTGCGAACGGGTAATACTTCGCGGTAGCGCCACAAGTCAAACGGGCGGCGTGGAAGTTCCTGCACAAGGGTATGAGCCGCTTCTTCGTAGTCGTATACGGCCTGTCTCCATTGGCTTTTGCAGCTTGGACAGTTAATTGTAAGTGGATGGTAAGGCGTTTCGTGCCCACAGTCCAGACAACGAATTACAAAAGGCATTCCTGCTCCTGTTATGATGATTCCAAACGCTTGAGTGCTTTATCTAGTGTTTCGAACAATTCTTGTTCGCCGATCATTCCTTTTTGCAGCAAGGTTTTTCCAAAATTATCGAGTTGCTTTTTCTGTTCTGCATTTAATTCCACTCCTGTCATGACAATTACAGGAAGGTCGCGCAGTTCTGGTGTGGTACGGAGCCGTTCCAAAATGGTGAATCCGTTCATGTCGGGCATGAACAGGTCTAATATAACCGCATTTGGACGTTTATCCAACAGCATTTTCCAACCGGCCTCACCGCCTTGCGCAAGCAGTACATGATATTTTCCGTTTTCGGTGATGATGTTTTCCATTAGCCGCAGGTCATCTGGCGAATCGTCGATAATCAGGACATTTTTGATGCTTCCATCGCCATTGAGCAGGTGCAGCGAGCCAAGTAAGTCCTCTTGCGAGATGGGCTTGACCAGGTAATCGGCGGCACCCAGGCTGAAACCCTTTTCTTCCTCTTCCACAATGCTGCAAATAATAACCGGGGTGTTGCGGGTTTCTGGATCGGCTTTGAGTTCTTTCAATACCGACCAGCCATCTACTTCTGGCATCATGATATCGAGGGTAATTGCGTATGGCTTGATACGCCGGGCAATATCTTTGGCTGTGGCTGCGTTGGTTGCCCCGATGACTTTGAATCCTTGCGGTTTGAGATAGCGTTCATAGAGATTGATAATCTGAGCATCGTCGTCAATGCACAAAATGGTGCGCTCTTCCTCCTCCATCTCCGCAGGGATGGGAGTTTTAAACAATGGGATGGTAAAGTAGAAGGTGCTGCCTTTGCCAGGCGCGCTATGGACGCTGATTTTTCCGCCGTGTAGTTCGACCAATCGTTTACAAATTGACAATCCGAGACCGGTGCCGCCGGTTTTACGGGTCGCGGAGGAATCGACCTGCGAAAAGGCCTGGAACAGTTTTTTCTGGTCTTCAGGCGCAATTCCAGGACCGGTATCGGTTACGCTGACCATGACTTCAGGCACGCCGGTGGACGGGGTGTGCAGGCTGGCGCGGATTGTGATGGAACCCTCTTCGGTAAATTTGGCTGCGTTTGATATCAGGTTCAGCATTATCTGGCGCAGGCGCATTGGGTCGGCGCGCACGGTGGGCAACCCGCTTTCGATTTCTTGCACAAGTTTGATGGGTCTGTCGCGGACCAGGCCGGCGGATGTGGAGACGACGTTGGCGATGGCGTCGGCTATATTGAGTTCTTCGGGCGTTAATTCCATTTTGCCCGCTTCGATTTTAGACAGGTCGAGAATGTTGTTAATCAATCCCAACAGGTGTTGGCCGGAGTTGTAAATAGCCGACAGGTCTTGCTGTTGTTGTTCGGTGATTGGCCCGTCAATTCCTTTCAGGATGACGCGCGAAAAGCCGATAATCGAGTTGAGCGGGGTGCGCAGTTCGTGGGACATGTTTGCCAGGAACTGGCTCTTGATGATGTCGAGTTGTTTCATGTCCTCAATGGCTTTCTGCGCCGTATCATACGAGCGGGCATTTTCAACGGCCACTGAGATTTGGTCGGCAAGGGTTTCTAATACTGCTATCTCTTCAGGGTGGAAGGTGTTGATTTCGTCTGAATGGATGTCCAGCGCGCCGATAACGCGGGCGCCAATTTTAAGTGGGATGCCAATCTGTGAGCGGGTTTCGGGCAAAAGGGGGTTGGGCCGATAAAGAGGGTCAAGCGCGGTATTATTGATGACCAGGGTTGAGCCGGTTCCTGTCACAGAGCCAATCACAGATTTTGACCCCACTGGTACAGAATATTGGCGGTGTTTCAGTTGTTCGCCTGCCTCACCGGTCCCTTCTCGCAAGACTGCGTTATAACTGTTATCGTCCACCGTAAACAGGCCAACGAAATAATAGCCAAAGCGCGAGCGAATCAGGTCTGTTGCGCGGCTGAACAAGATATCCATGTCCAGCGTGGAGGTAATCAGTCGGCTGACTTCGGTGGCGGTTGCCAGGTATTCGTTTTGGCGGCGCAGCCGCTCTTCAGAGGATTGGGTTTGGGTGAACAGTTGCGCATTACGGATGGAAGTGGCCACCTGGAATAGGATAGTCTCTATCAGGCGGATTTCTTCATCGCTAAACGTGCGTTCCAGATCAAAAGTGTCGAAGCCCACCGTGCCAACCAGCTCGTTTCCCGAGAGGAGGGGCAAGATCAGCATATTCTTTGTGCCGCGTTTTTCAAGGACATGCTTGATGTTGGCTGTCATTGGGTTGTTGGAAATGTCGTAGACAAAGAGGGGTTTCTTGGTTTCTATCACCCGTTCGGTTGCAAGATTGCCAGCAACTGGAATGACAATTCCAATATCTCCCTTGCCGTCCTCCGGCAAGGGGGCATCAGCTGTCAGGATGAGAGTTTTGTATTCCGCATCGAAAAGCGCAATGCCGACATGGCCTAGTTGGAAGGTTTGTTGGAATTCATTGGCAATGATTTGCAGGTTTTTTTGGATCTCGAGCGAGCCGCTGACGGTGGATGTCAGTCGGTTGATGAGCTCCAGGTCTCGCAGGGTTTTTTGCAATCCCTGATACAACGTTGCGTTTTCGATGCTTTTGGCAATTTGTCCGGCAATGTTTTCGAGCTGGGCCAGGTTGGTGCCGTCATAAGCCTTGGGCTGATAACTCTGTACGGAAATTGCGCCAATTGCTTCGTCGCCTCGGATGATGGGAGCAAACATGAGGGAGGCTGAAACGCGTTTGGTGTTGCCAATTTTGCTGCCCTGCTCTTCTTTTTGGATTATTTCTTCACGCTGTTTAATTTCTTCACGCGTTCGCAAAATCAGGCGCGACTTTTTCTCTGTGATAGTGCGGCACAGGATGCTGTCGTGCATGGGTTCAGGGTTGAGGTAGTATGGGTGACCCTCGTCCATGACCATTTCGTAACGAATGGCGTCGTTTTCTCTATCGTGCAGGGCGATGATGAAGGCATCTACCGGCAGCAGGTCGCCGAGTTTTTCATAGAGCGCTTGCAGCACTTTCGGTAATTCCACTTCGGCAGAAACGGCGCGTAGAATTTCATTGAGAGCGGCAACTTCTGCGGCGCGTCTTTGGGTTTCATCGAATAGGCGCGCATTTTGGATGGCGATGGAAATCTGGCTTGCCATCGCAGTGAGCAGGTCTTTATGTCGTTCGGTATAAAGATTAGGCAACTTTGTGCTTTGGACGACAATTGCACCTAAAACTTGCTGTCCAAGCGCCAGTGGCACGCCCAACCAGCATTGAGGAATGACACTATTGCCCAGGAGCATGATTTCTATTCCCATTGCCTCGGCGCGTTCCTTTACACGGTCTGGCAACAGGAGCGCTTCGCGTTCATGGATGACCCTGGCTGTCAGACCGTTGCCCAGACTGGTTTTTTCAATGTTAGACCGAACCCCATCAAAATAAATAGCAGGGAAAGATATTTCTTCTGTTTCTGGGTGGTAGATACCAAGAAAGAAGTCTGTCACATCCATTAATCGGCCTGCGTACTTGTAAATTGCCTGAGCAACGTCCTGAACTGACAGCAGCGATGAAACTTCGCGCGCCATTTCGTTTAAGACGGCCAGCTCTGCGTTTTGGGTTTCTATTTGCTGGAAGAGGTATGCGTTTTGGATGGCCAGCCCTAACTGGTCTGCTACCTGCCGAACCAAACTTTGCTCGGCTTCCTGCCAATCATGCGTGGGTTCTGCCTCCAACTGCAACAGATTCCAGTCTGATGCAACCTGGAATGGAATGGAGAAGATTGAAGCGTCTGAACTTACCGCCGTTGTCACGCCTGCAACCTCAACAGGCATGGGCGCAGAATGTCTGCTGCGCGTTGTTGTCGGCATCTCCGAGATTTGTCTGCCAGCAGGTTGCTTGACGCTGGCCTCTTCGCCCTCGGTCTTTTCAATTTCGATAAATAGCTTGTCAAGCCGATTGCGAATCTTTTTGTTGCTGGACATAGTCGATTAACTCCTGGGCCAAAACGCGATACTGTTGCGAGCCGCGGCTATTCGGACGATACTGGGTAATTGGTAAGCCAATAATGGGACTTTCGCGCAAACGTGTATCGATTTCAATCACTGTTTGGAACAACCCACTACCAAAGGTTTGTTCAAGTTGTTCGCGAATGACTTTGTGGGTGCGGTTGCGCTGATCAAGCAGCGTGATGAGAATGCGGTAAGCCAGGCGCGGGTTCGAATCTCTGCGCACCTTGCGAATAAGAGTCATCATATCACGCAGAGCATAGGCCGAAAAATATTCGGCCTGGGTTGGCACAATCAGAAGCTCCGCTGCGGTCAGGGCGCTATAGGTAATTGCTCCCATCGATGGCGGACAGTCTAGAAGCACATAGTCGTAAGGAAGATTTTCTGCCCGGAGAGCGTTGCTCAAGCAAAATGCGTAATTACTGCGAACTGGCAGATGTTGTTCTGCGTCAACGAGAGCCGGGCTGGATGGTACAATTTCCATGCCAGGGGTACTGGTTTTACACAGGGCCTCTTTGATGCCCAGTCCTGACAGAATCACATCGTTGCTGGTGTTCGCCACTTTTCCGGGTTCGATTCCGTTGGCGAGGGTTAAGTTGCCCTGTGGGTCAAGGTCGATGAGCAGGACTTTCCTGCCGGTTTCTGCCAGCGAGGCTCCTAACGAATACGTGGTAGTGGTTTTTGCCACGCCACCTTTTTCATTTGAAATAGCGATAATATATGCCATACATCCTCCTAGCCTTTATCGCCCTGCGCAGGTTTGTAAGGGAGAATTCGCACGTCTTTGATGCTGAGGGTTTGTTTTAACTCGTTGATGGCGATTTGAATCATTTCGTCGGGGTCGTTCGTCGAGCGGATTTTTGAAGTGATTTCTGACACTTTTCGTTCGCGCTCTGCGCGCTCGGTGGTCTGTTCGAATAACCAGGCATTTTCGGTTGCAATGGCGATGCGGTCGGCAATTGCCTGGGCCAGGTCAATTTCATCGTTTGTCCACACTTTTTTACCAGCAGTCTGGATGTCGAGAATTCCAATGGTTTCGCCGCGCAGGAGAATTGGAATGGTCAGTGAGGAATCTTGTTCGCTGCTTTGCATGACAATTTTTTGGGCGGCAATTTTTTCCGCTTCCTGAGAATCGATGGGTTCTGCCGGGGTGATGCGGATGGCATCATAGCGCAAGCCAGTCAGTTTTCGTTTTTTGATTAATTGCGCCCAGCTGGCTTGGATGAATTGACGATACATGGATTGCGCTTCGGTCAGCAGTCTTTGCGTTTCTTGCAAGCGGCGGACACCTTCGATGGCCTCGCCGATTTGAGCGGTTAGAGTGGAGAGGATTTTTATATCTTCTTCATCGAAGGCGTTGGGTTGGGTGCTTTGAACATCCAGGACGCCGATGGTACGCTGCTCGGCAATGAGAGGCAGGGCAATTTCGGAGCGTGTGTTGGGCAAGTCGGGGTTATTGAAAAACGTGATGTCTTCGCCAACATCGAGCGCGATTCGTGGAAATCCACTGGCTGCCACGTTGCCCACGATGCCTGTCTTTCCTACTTCCAGCTGATGCCCGCGCTGCAACATGCGCTGCCCGCCCTCGCTGTTGCTGGCAGCCAAAACAGCAAATTGTTTCGAACTGTCAATCAGAAAGATGCCGGTATGATAATGACCGAGTTTTTCGCTCACCGTACGGGCAATCAGAGGTAAGAGTTCATCCAGGGTTCGTACTTCGATGATAGCGCGCGCAATTTCGGTCACGGCCTGGAACTGCATGGCGCGCCGGCTGTTGATGCGGTTGGCCTCTTGTAGTTCTTTGGTTTGCTGGGTCAACGCTTCTGATTGTTTTCGAAGTGTTAGAGTGTTGGCTTCTAACTGGATAACGTATTCTTGAATTTGTTGCTGCGCTTCTTCAAGCATTTCATTGGTTTGTCGCGCCGTTTGTTCGTTGGTTTTGGCTTGCTTAAGAAGATTTTCAATGCGGCCAATTGCCAGGCGCAACATGGCGGCAGCAGAAAGATACCCGAACAACGGCACGATGACGTTTTGCGCTTCAGAAATTTCAGCAGCCTCGAATGTATAAAGTCCTTGTGATTTCATGTATGCGAAAATGGCGTGCGCAAGGCCCAATGTCAGGGCTGTGCTAAGCGTTGCCCGCGCGCCCAACAACATGCCGGAGATAAAAATGGGGACGACGGAAAAAATCATCAAGGGACGCGAAGCGCCATGTCCGGTGTAATCTACATAAATAAATGCGGCTGTGGTTGTTGCTACAGCAATATAACTGGCTATCGTGACCTTCCCGCGCCGGTTTAGGACGAAACTAATGATGCTCAGGCTACCTGTCAGCAGACCCGCGCTCCATAGTATTCTTCGTACATTGGAGGCAAATGCGCCAATCGGGAATGCAAGCAGGCTGATGCCTAAGACAACCAGAACGATTTGATGGACCGATGCCGCCCGATTGGTTTTCTCTTCGTCGTCTTGAAAAACAGGGGGGATGAGAAATTTCCATTTCATGCTTGTTTTCCTGTTTTGGTGTCGCGCTTAAGCCGAATCGATATTTGAGAACCGCTTAAGGCCCGACTCAGCTCTTCTGCAGCAGTTTGCAAAATGTTTTCGAGGCTGATGGATGCGCCAATTTTGGCTGAAATTTCGCCAATGGCGCGTTCTTTGCTTGCCCTCTTTTGCGTTTCTTCGAGCAGGCGGGCATTTTCTGCCGAGACGGCCAGGCGTTCGCTGACCGCCTGAATGATATCCAGTTCATCGGGTTTCAAATTGCGGCCAGCAGGCGGGCGGATTCCCAACCTGCCAATAGTCTGTCCGCGCACAGTGACCGGAATCAGGATGACATTGTCATCTTTTTGAGCGGGTTTTTCAAGTGGGGTGAGGGCTGCGCCGTCATAGTAATAACCGCTTTGTTGTTGGGATTGGATGACGCGTTTCCACTGTTCGCGGGTATCTTGCTGCAAGAGCATTCTGAGTTCCGCGGTTTGACGCTGGGTTTCTTCAAATAGCTGCGCATTCCGAATGGCGATACTGACCTGCCCGGCCAGGGCGCTGAGGATTTCAATATCCTCTTCGGTAAATGCATTCGGTTCTGTGCTTTGCACATCGAGCGCGCCGATTACAGTAGCGCCAGAGCGCAGCGGCAGAGCCATTTCTGAGCGGGTATCGGGCAGGTCGGGGTTATTGAAGAAGACGGCATCTGTGCCGGTATCTAACGCAATGCGGGGGCGACCTGCTGCTGTCACGTAACCAACAATACCGGTTTCGCCAATTTTTAAGCGGTGTCCGCGCAACAACATGCGTTGGCCGCCTGGGCTATTTGCGGCGCGCAAAACGGCAAATTGATGTTTTGCATCGTTAAGGAAGATGCCAACGTGGTAAAAACCAAAGGTCTCGCTGATTGTGCGCGTAATGAGAGGTAGCAGTTCATCCAGGTTTTGAACGGTTGCGATGGCGTTCGATACTTTGGAGACGGCCAACAGCTGCCCGGCGCGGCGTTCCGCTCGCTGGTTTGCCAATTCCAATTCAGAGGAGCGCTGTATAAGTTCCTGCCCGCGCTGTTCGAGGTCGGCAGTGCGCTCGGCGATGGTTGTTTCCAGCCCGGCCAGAGTCTGTTTTAGTTGGTCACTCATGGCATTGATGGTGGATGCTAATATGCCGAGTTCGTCTTGTGAGCGGACATCTGCATGGACATCCAGGTTGCCGCTCGAAATTTCTTCAGCGGCGCGAGTCAGGCGCGCTACCGGGCTGGTAATTGTCCGCGAAACGAAGAGAGTTGCAATTCCGAGCAGGAAGCTAGTTAATAATGCGGCGGCTGTAATGGCGCGGGTTTGCTCCAAAACAGGCGACAAAGCAATCGAAGTTGGCTGTACGAACGCAACCTTCCAGGGTTGGTTGGATATATACACGGCGCTGCCCTGGATGGCTTCTCCGAAGGCGCGGTCGCCGCTTTCAAAAAACGGTGTTGTGTTGATGTTGCTCAGACCCCTGGCGAAAGCGCTCATTTCGAGGGAAATTTCGCTCTCGTTTGCGCTGGCAGGCAGACGATTTTGTGTTTTCAGGAAATCAACCTGGGCTTTATTCAATTGACCGGGAGAACGCCCGGCATATTCCGGGTGTACAGGGTCTACCAGGATGAGGTTGTACTCATCCAAAAGGATGGCATATGATGCTTGCCCGGCAGCGTCATTGTTACTTTTGATTATGTCTTCGAGGAGTGAAGCGCGAATTTCTACGCGCAGTATGCCTACGATAGAGCCGTCCTCGGGGTCGCGTACTGGCGCGCTGATGTAGAAGACATTCTCACCCTGTTCAGCAGCGAATCGCACGGGACTGATATAGGTTCTGCCGGTAGTGAATGGGATGATAAAGAAGTCCTGGTTGGTCTGATTGCGGCTGATGCCGGTACTGCGGGTATCCCATATTGTGATTCCGTTGCTGTCCAATAAGGCATAAGAACTAATGTGTGTGGCGTCGCGTTGGGCCAACTTTTGTACTGTGTTGCGCACCTCGGCAAGTCCCTGCCTCCCAGCTCCCGAAGAAGCAAGATACCGGCCAAAAAGGGGTAAAGATGCTTCTGTTTCGATGAGTGCCATGTTGAGTTCGATGTAAGAATCGATGGAAGCGGCCGTATTTCTGGCCGCCGTCAGAAGTTTTTCTTGTGTGTTTTTAGAGAGGGCTGCCTGGGTATAAAACGTTGATGCCCCTGTGACGGCAACAACTGACAGCAAGCTAGCTCCCAGGCTAATAACCAGGAGTTTGGTGCGCAGGTTGAATGATGGATAGAGTACCAGGATTGCAAAGAATAAAATAACTCCGAGGACCATGGTTGCCGCCTGGATGCTCGGTATGTCGCGTGGGGCAACTTTGGCGCGGGCTCCTGTCCAGAATATGTCTACTCCAATAATCAGGCCGGCCACAATAAAACCGGTCACCGCAATCATCGTGGCGTTCCGTCCGCCAGTTGCTTGCAGTGGGATAAGAACGGTAACGACCAGTACGAGCACGGCTGCTGGAAAGGCAACTCCTTCCTGTATGAAAGGTATAACTAGCATGGCAGCCAGGGTGCTAATGAAAAAAAGCCAGGCACCGAACAAAACGCGGTTGTATAACAGGCTGATAGCGCTGATGATGGCAACAAACGCCAAGGCGTAGGGTATCAAGACCGCAATTAAGTCCAGCATAGACCCAGATAGCAAGAGTGACCGAAACAGGGCAATGCTGAAGATGGTCAGCACTATCGCAATGGTCGTCATTGTCCAGAACACTCTGCGTGTGGATTGTGATAAAGCGCGATAGAGTAAATTTAATCTATTCATGCGAGAATCCTGTCGTCAGGCTGGTTGGTCTGTTTCAATCTCGATAAAAACTTCGGAACCTGGAACAAGTTGTCCGAGTTCTTGTAAAGCCGTGCGAAAAACATTTTCCAGGTTGACAGATGCGCTCAGTTTTTCGGAAATCTGGCCGATGGTGCGTTCTTTCTCGGCGCGTAATTGTGACTCTTGGAACAGCCGGGCGTTTTCGGCAGAGACGGCCACGCGGTCTGCAACTGCCTGGGCAATTGCAATTTCGTCCTGCTTCCAGATATTTTTGCTTGGAACACGTATATGCAGTACGCCAATGGTTTCGTTGCGCACTTTAATCGGCACGGTCAGGGTGGCATTATCCCCGGTTTCGACGGAGATTTTTCCGCTATCCAGGGACTGTTTGATTTCCCTGGCTTGTAGCCTGGACTTTAAGGGCTGCGCGCCAGTGACCGTATGTTGGAAACCAACGACCTCTTCGGTTGCGCTGAGCCGGCCCCATTCATGTTGTATATATTGTCGGTAGATGGTATCGACTTCAGTCAACGCTTTTTGACTGGTTTCAAACAACCGGGCGGTTTCGATAGCGATGCTAATTTGGTCTGCCAGAGTAGCAAGCACTTCAACGTCTTCCTGGTTAAAAGCGTTGGATTGCTTGCTCTGGATGTCTAATGCCCCAATAATGCGCTTGTCAATGACCAATGGGATGGCCATTTCCGAATGCGTATCGGGCAAGTCAGGGTTGTTGAAGAAGACCGCGTCTGCGCCGGTATCCAATGCAATCCTGGGTCTGCCGCTTCCTGTGACATAGCCGACTATCCCTTGCGCTCCTACCTCTAGCCGATGGCCGCGCGCCAGCATTCGTTTGCCGCCTTCTGAATTAGCCGCGCTTAAGATGGCAAACTGGTTTGCTTCGTCGATCAAGAAAATGCCGACATGATAAAAGCCGAACCGCTCACTGACCACATTCACAATCCTCGGAAGCAAGGCTTCAAGACTGCGCACGCTCGCAATGGCTTTAGTAGTATCTGATATTGCCTGGAGTTGCGCGGCGCGCCGTTGGGTACGGATGTTTGCAATCTCCAGTTGAACGGTGCGGTCTGAAAGTTCATGCGAACGCTGCTCCAATTCCAGGGTGCGTTCAGCGATTTGCTCTTCCAGGCTTGCCTGAAGCTGGCGAAGTTCTTCATTTGCCAGGGCTTGCGCCATTTCGTTTTCTTGCGATTTTTGCAGAGCAACGGTTAGGCGAGTCATGAGAGCATTGAGGGATGTGGCAATAATGAGTTGAATTGCGGTAAATACCAATAAATCATCGAGACCGGTTTTTACTGCCATGAACGAATCGTTCAAACCGCTCATATCGCGATAGGTAACGATTGAAATACCAATAAGGGAGAGGAATGTAATAAGCGGAATGGCTTGCTTGCCCAACATTAAGCCGCCAATTACAATGACTGCTGCAAAACCTGCCATGGATGTATCGTGCATGCCATTTGATATACTGGCCAGGACAGTCACTGCAATTAAAGTTAACAATGGAATAAGGATTTTCCCGGGCCAATAAATTTTTCTTTTGGAAAGCAGGATTGCAGCCAGAACGACCAGTTCTATCGCGATGAGTATAAGTATTGATATGCCAATCTCAGGCTGCGTAATGATCAGGCCAATGATAATGAAAAGTATTCCAACGCCAGACACGCCTAGAATCGTGTTTAGCAAGCGAATATACGATGCTTCATCATCGTCAGGCGAGACAAACAGTCGTTTTAACCATTCTTTCATCAGAGTTACCCTTATTATTGCCTACTCTTTTCCAAGTTGGATCACAATATCGGACCCGGGAATGATGCGCCCCAGTTCTTCGACTGCTGTTTGCAAGATACTGCGCATGTTGACCGAATCGCCGATGCGGGATGTCACTTCGCTGATGGTTCGTTCGCGAGCTGCCTGAGATTGGGAAGATTCAAGCAGGCGAATATTTTCCACGGCCAATGCCACGCGCTCGGCTATTGCCTCCGTAATGTCAATTTCATCTTGCTCCCAGGCGCGTTCACTGTCTGACGCGACGTTCAAAATTCCGATGACTTCTCCGCGCAACTTAATTGGTGCAACAATTTGCGAGCGGGTTTCTTTTTTCGATGCGCTGGTTTTTCCGGTTGCCGCAGCCTCTTTAACTTCCATCGAATGAACGAGTGCTTTGAGCGGGCCAACCCCGGCTTTTGAGTAGCGGTAGCCCAATCGCCCAGTTTCGCGTACCAGCGAACGCCATTCACTGCGGATGTAGCGGCGGTAGACATCTTCGGCTTCTTGGGCGGTTTTCTGCGCTGCCTCGAATTGTCTGGCATTTTGGATGGCAATGCTTACCTGGTCTGCCATAATTGACAACAGTTCGATGTGTTTTTCGTCGAACGCATTTGTCTGTTCGCTCTGCACATCAAGAATGCCGATGGTGTCACCACCAATTCTTAACGGAATCGCTATTTCAGAGCGGGTGGTTGGCAAATCAGGGTTATTGAAGTACATCGTGTCTTCTTCGGTATCAAGCGCGATACGCGCCTGTCCGGTTGCTGCCGCAAAACCCACGATGCCCACCTCGCCGATTTTGAGTTTGTGGCCGCGCTTTAACATCCGCTGGCCGCCTTCCGAATTACTTGCAACCAGTACTGCGTATTCTCTGGCTTCGTCAAGCAGGAAAATGCCAGTATGGTAAAAATTGAACTCCTTGCTAATGACCGACGCAATTTGGGGGAGCAAATCGCGCAAATCTTGAATTGAAGAAATTGCGCGCGTAACCATGGCGACTGCATTCAATTGACTGGCGCGCCGCTCTGTTTCTTTGGATTTGTGCTCCAGCTCCAAGGTGCGTTGTTGCAATTCTGCTGTGCGTTGGGCCACACGAGTTTCCAGGCTGTCTACCAAGTCTTGCAATGAACTGGCCATCAGGTTGAAATCGCTTGCCAATTCATCGATTTCACGTACCGACGTGTTGATGTTGACCCGGTGTGACAGGTCGCCAGATGTAATGCGGTGGGCTGAATGCGTCAATGCGCTGATTGGTCTGGCAATGCCGGTTCCAATTGCCAGACCAGAGACGGCAATCATCACCACTGATAGGATGAATATTACCAAAGAGACGGTCA
The DNA here is from genome assembly GCA_964422545.1 of uncultured Anaerolinea sp. Taxonomy (GTDB): domain Bacteria; phylum Chloroflexota; class Anaerolineae; order Anaerolineales; family Villigracilaceae; genus UBA5195. The sequence continues at coordinate 105,809 of CAYRBO010000004.1, forward strand.
GAAATTGTCGTTCTTTTTGAATGACAGATTCTGCTTTAAGGTCTATGCCAATCACGCCAACTTTTTCTCCCTTGCTGTTGCGAATAGGCGCATAGCCGCTTAAGAACGAACCAAAGCTGTCGGTGTAAATATCCTGATCGGCAATGGCCTCTTCAAGGGTATCGAAATTTTCGGCCAGCATCGGGCTAGAGTCGAAGTACCGTTCGCCAAACTGCGCGGTGTCTTGGTATTCGGGTCCGCCCACGTCTACCACGAAGTAAATTCCTTGTTCATCTTTGCGCATGGTGTAAACATAAGCAATATCGTGGTCAATGTTTGCGATGGCCTGGTTTTGTTCACGGATTTTCAAATAAAATGGGTCGCTTTCTGACGAAATCTGTACCAGCTCGTCCCCGCTTTGCTGAAGCGCAGCCAGGGTGGCCAGGTTCATGATTCGCTTGCGCAGGTCTTCTCGTATTTGCTGTCTGAACCCTACATATAAGGTGATGATGACAGCTGCAACAATCAGAATGGCCAGTGCCGAGAAACTTGTGGCGAAAATTGCGCGCAAGGAGATTGTGCGTCGTGCCGTGTTTGGATGGCTGTTTTGCGAAGTCTCCATAGTCATTACTCTTCTTCGGACTGTGTGAGTTGAATCACCACATCTGAGCTGGATAAGGCCCGGCCAATTTCCTGCACCGCAGTTTGTAAAATGGTTTCCATATCTGTCGCGGCGCTGATTTTCGTTGAAATTTCACTGATGGTGCGTTCTTTGGCGGCGCGCTTCTGGCTGGAGGCAACCAATCGGGCATTATCGAGCGCCAGGCCAACCCGTTCCGAAATAGTCCGCAACAGGTTGATTTCTTCAGTAGTCCAGTTGCGGCTTCGGTTGGGTGATTGAACGCGAATTGCGCCTATGACTTGTTCGCCCAGGGTGATGGGGATGGCGAGGACCGGGCTGGTGCTTTCGTCGGTCTTGTTTTCTTTTTTGACAACGGTGCCCCTGCGGATGGCTTGTTCGATTTCGGCTGTCTGCACGGGCGAGGAGAGCGTCTTGCCGCTACCACCAGTATGCAGATAGCCAATCGTTGTTTGCCTGCTGGCAAGCGCAGACCATTCTTGCCGTAAAAAGGATTGCACAATTGCCTGGGACTCATCCAGCGCGATTTGGGTTTGTTGGAATAATCGGGCGTTTTCGATGGCAATGGCAACCTGGTCAGCAAGGATAGAGAGAATGTCAATATCTTCCTGGGTAAAGGCTCCAGGTTGTTTGCTCTGCATATCGATAACGCCAATAACGGTACCGCGCACTATCAACGGCAAGGCCATTTCGGAGTGGGTTTCAGGCAGGTTGGGATTGTTGAAGAACACGGCATCTTCGCCGACATCCAACGCTATGCGCGGTTTACCTGTCAGGGCGGCGTAACCGACAATACTACCGGCGCCGAGCGCCAGCCTGTGTCCGCTTGCCACCATTCGCTGACCTCCGGGGCTGTTCGATGCTTGCAACAATGCTGTGCGCCGGGTTGCATCCAGCAAGAATATGCCTACATGGTAATAGCCAAATTGCTCGCTTACGACGTCTGTAATGAGCGGAAGCAATTTCTCGAGGCTCTGTTCCCTGGTAATGATTTTAGAGACATCGGCAATACTTTGGAGTTGACGGGCGCGCTGGGCGCTTTGCTTGTTAGCAGACTGCAACGCTGCTGTGCGTTCTTCGACTCGCTGCTCCAATCCCGACAAGGTCTGGCTGAGTTGGTTTGTCATTTCATTGAAGATGCGCGAGAGTTGGCCGACTTCGTCATCTGTAATGACAACGGCTCGCGCTGAAAAGTCGCCCCTGGTAATTTGCTCGGCAACCCGGGCAAGCGTACTAATCGGATGTGAAATCACTCGGGTAACGCCCACCGCAGCCAGCAAGGCAAAAATGCTCAGCCCAAGCGACCAAAGTACATTGGTGCGCGCCTGGGCATTTGCCTGGGCATAAATCTTATCGGCGGTTTGTTGCGCTATGACAACCCAGGGTTGAGTAAACAGGGTTTTACCGGCAGCGATAATTTCAGGTTCGTTTTGGTTGCCCCCTGTAGCCTTAAAAATGGCCTGCGCGGCGATATTTTCAACCCCTTCTACAAGCTCGGGAGAGGGAAAGATAGCCTGTTCATAAACGCCGGGCGGGAGTTTTTGCTGCGCTTGTAGATCCAGGATTTGCCTGGGGGTAAACTCTTTGAACGATAGATAATTTTTCTCCCGTTCGCTGGTTCCAGCAATTCGCAGCAGAGTGTCCCTGTCGAAAATCAGGAGTTGATAGCCGGCCTCCCGCTCGCTGCTGACCGTTTGCACGATGCTCTGGAAAATGCTTGCATAGTATTCGCCTCTCAAGACTCCCACGATCGAACCGTTTTCGGCTCTGATAGGCGCTGAGAAGTAAATGGTAGGGTAGTTGGTTTTGAACAGGATGTTGGAAATATAAGGCATGCCATTTGCGATAGGGGCAGCGAAATATTCATAGTTTCCTTCATCGCGCCCGATTTGGGATTGATCGGTGCTTAATACATTCCTGCCTCGTGTATCTAGAAGTGCATAGGACACAATAAAAACAGGGTCTTTGCGAGCAAACGTTAAGAGCGTTTGTAGGGCAATCGGTTCATTTTCGACCCGGGCGAAAGACTGAGATTGCAGAAATTTTGCCAGGCTGGGCTGCTGTGCTTCCGTGCGCACGATGTCCAGCTGCGATGTGATATATGCATCAATGCTGGTGGCAGTTTCAATCGCCAAATTACTTAAGTTTGTTTCAGCTTGTTGGGTCAGGATGTCACGCATCAGTCGATTGTTATAACTGCTCAACGTGATGATTGGAACAAGTGTGATAAGCAGGAATGAAACAATTAGTTTGGCGCGTAGCGGAAATGTGCTTGCGCGGCGAAAAATAGCGAACGCATAGATAATCCCTGCAATGATGCTGATGATGTAGGTGACTTGTGGGTTATTGGGAATACCTGGGTCGGGCAGGAAGACATCTGCTATGATGATAGCCAGGCCGACCAATATGCTTATGGATACAACCCGCGCTACCCATTTATATGGCAATACATAAATCGAAATGCTAGAGATGACAATGACAGTAAGTGCCGCCAGAGGAACGCCCTGACCTTTGGCAAGCAGGGGCAAGGAAAAAGATAGAAGCAGAATGCTCGAAACCAGGACGGCGCTTCCGGCTTTTGCGTTTCCGCGCCGGGCAAGGTAGGATGCGAAAAAACCCACTGCGGCGATGGCCGTTGTCAGCGCAATCCCGCCAAAAGTATTGAGGCCGGTTTGAATGGTGGATATTGTCGAAACTATCGAAATTATGGTAAACAGAATACCGGTCCCTAACCCAATGCGATAGGTGTTTTTTTCCCGCTGGGATGTTTGCTCGTGTTCGGGTAAATATTTTTCGTGGTCGCCTGTCGTCATAAAAACTCACTTTTACAAGGTCTGGTTTAAGGCAGATAATCCGGGGAGATGAGGGTTTTCACATCTGGCTGGGTGGAGAGTACCCCAATTCGGACGAGGAAGTCTGCATTTAAGCGGGCTGTTCGGTAAATAGAGCGATTTGTGTTTTCTTCAGGCTTGAATATCTCGTAGTTATCTTGCAGGCTCAAAATTTCTAGCGAATCATCAGGTGTTATTTCGTTGAAGGATGTATTGAAATAATCTGCAATCACTTGCTGTGCTTCAGCCGGGTTTTGCCTGCGATATTCAACCGCTTCAAACCAGGCTTTCAAGAATGCGCGAATATCTTCACCACGTTCTCTGACTACCGAAGCGCGGAAAACTATCACATCAGGGTATAGCCCGATAAATTCTGTGCTTTTCAGCAGGAGATTATTGCCTTTTGCGATTGCTTCAGATGTGTACGGTTCGTAAATGAAACCTGCGTCGATTGTTTTTCCCAGGCTGGATGGCACATTCTCAGGGTCGATATTGACCAGGGCGACATCTGACATTTTGAGCCCCGCTGAGGCAAGCATTTCACTAATCAATAGTTCATAACTTGAGCCAACCTGGACGCCAATCCGCTTGCCAGCCAAATCCCTAATCTGACTAATTTCTGGAACTGAAACGACAGTGTTGAAACTGCCATTGTCATAGACAGCCACAACCCTCAAATCCGCGTGCCTTGCCACGTTGATTGCGTCGCCAATGGCAAACAATCCACCGTCGATTTGCCCGGCAGCCAGGTCAGGCAGGGCCAGAGAGAAGGTGTCGTAGTACACCGGCTTAACCTTGACTCCGTATTTCTCGAATAATCCTTTTTCTTGGGCGATGATGATTGTGTAATCTCCCCACCATGCGGTAAATTCCACCACAAGCGGTTCCTTGTCTTTGGCGTCTGCTTGCGGAGAGAAACCGCATGAAGCCAGCAGGGTGAATATCCACAAAACAGAGAGAATTTTTAAGGGAGATAGGCCAGGCGATGGTTTCATAAGTTTACTCTGCATTTGTTACTGGTTGTCAAGTTTTTCGATAGCGCCAGGTTGAATTTGGATTAAGACTTCTGAACCATCTATCAAATGGCTGATTTCTTCGGCAGCGGTGCGCAAGATGGTTTCGACGCGCACTGAAGAACTGATTTTTGTGGCGACTTCGGCAGCAACCCGTTCTAAGTTGGCGCGCCTGCGCGCATCTGCGAACAGGCGTGCATTTTCCAGCGCAAACGACATGCGCTCGGCAATAGCCTGGTACATTCGGGCTTCTGTTTCAGTCCAGGCAGATTGTTGTCCGGGACGGCGGATTTTCAACTCGCCAAGTTTTTCCCCGCGTAGAATGATGGGGACTTCGAGTATTTCGCCAGTGGCAGCACCAGCCAGTTCGGATTTTTTGCGTATTGGCTCGACGCTGCCCTTAGCATAGCGATACCCGCTGCTGCTGGTTTCTTTCACCATCGCCAGCCATCCCGATTCGCTGGACTCAGCGTAAATTTCCCGGATCTGCGCCAACGCCTGTTTTGTTTCATCGAACAGGCGGGCGTTCTCGATGGCTACGCTGATTTGGTCACTTAAGAGACTTAGAATTTTGATGTCATCTTCGTTAAACGCATTCGGTTCGGTACTTTGTACATCCAATGCGCCGATGATTTTGTCGCCAATCAGAAGCGGAAGGGCGATTTCGGAGCGGGTTTGGGGCAAGTCGGGATTGTTGAAAAAGATTGCATCTTCGCCTACATCCAGCGCAATTCGATAGCGGCCTGTGTTGGTCACGTTTCCGACGATACCCTGGCGTCCCACCTTCAGGCGGTGGCCTCGCGCTAGCATAGCCTGTCCGCCCTGGCTGTTGGCGGCGCGCAACACTGCATATTCGCGATTTTCATCGAGCAGGAAAATGCCTGCATGGTAATAACCAAACGAGTCGCTAATCTGTTGTGTGATTTCGGGTAATAATTGGTTCAAATCCCGCAGGCTGGTGACGGCGCGGGCGACCTGGGCAATAGTTTCCAGTTGCCTGGCGCGGCGCTCATTTCTTTCGTTTGCCCTTGTGAGTTCCATGGTGCGTTCTTCTACGCGCTGCTCTAGGGTTTGTAAAAGTTCATAAATTTGCTGGCGGGTGTTCTCTAGAACGGCTGCTAGCGTGCCAAGTTCATCTTTGCGAGGCAGGTCGATTGGTGTATCCAATTTCCCTCCGCCTAGTTGTTGCGCGGCAGAGGCCAGCTGGTTGATGGGCGTGACCAACAGCGCGGCGGTTAAATTTGCGCCAAAATATATTGTGATCAACAGGATGGTGATTATCAAAACAATGGAAATAATCTGATTCATTGCAGGCGCAAGGAAAACAGTTGTGCGTTGCGCGACCAGTATTTTCCAGGGTTTGTAAGTTATCGGGAAAAATGTGATGTAATCTTGGTCTGTTTCGGCAGGAGTCACAGAGCCGCTAAAAACGGTTTGCTGGTTTGTTTTTTTAAGAATGCTGTCAAGTTTATCCAGATCAGCGCTTATTTCGCCTGAGAGTGGTAAACGTCCAGATTGTTGCAGAGCATTCAGGGTGCTTCTGCTGGGTGGTGCAAGCGTTTTCAAACGCAGCTCAGGATTAGCGCTATGAGCAAGGATGATGTTGGCATCGTCGATGACGACAATTGAAAAGCCTTCGCCAAACTGTCGGGCTTCTTCTTCCGCAATTTGCTGAATTAATCCCGCAGATATTTTTATGCGGATGACGCCAAGCAGATTCCCCTTTTCGTCAAGAACGGGTTTGCTTACGAAAAATACACCTCTCCTGGTGTCTTCATCCAGTATGACATCAGATGTGTAGGTGATGCGGATGGCAGCAGCGTTCTTGAAATAGGTTGTATCGCTTTCGTCGCCGCCTCGGTTGCCCTGGTTATCAATGATTAAAAAACCATTTTTGTCGAGCAATCCATAAGATAAAACATCTGGATAACGAGATGCTAGTAGAGAAAGAATATCTGTGTTTCCAGCGGGTAATCTTAAGATATTAAGGATGCCCGGATTGTTTACGTCTTCTTCAATGTAATTTGTTATGGTGAATATCTGTGTGTCAAGTCTGCTTGCAAACGTCTCGGCGTTTTCTAGCAGGGTGTTGCTTGCCTGGTTGGTTAAAATGTTCGTAAGTGTCGCGGTCTGGAAAATCGTAATGATAAGCACAGGTATCAGGGATACAACCAGGAATGAGACCCTGAGTTGTGAACCGATACTGCTAAATTCTATGCTGCGCAGGCCATTAATGAATAGGATAAAAACAGAAATACCACCGACGATAATCAAGATAGAAGTTAAGAAAAATCCGCTCGAGAGACGATCTCCTGACGCAAAATTTACATCTACTAGGAAAATTAAAATACCTGCGAGAATGCTTATCGTTGTAGATAGTATTGCTTTGCGTTTGGGAAGGGTTTGCCAGGCAATGATCGAAAAAATGATTGCCAGAAAGATGCCGACAGGTAATCCTAATCCTTGAACGATGAAGGTGAACAGTAAGCCTGTTGCAAATGTTGAATTAAATATGAGCCAGGTTGCAATCTGTTGGCGGCCCTTTCTTTGAAACGCCCAGGCAGCTGTCAAGGCAACGCCATATGCAATTCCCAGCACTATCAAATTCATAAAACGCGCGTCGCCCGAAATAACGTAACCGATAATGTAGCCAAAAAGCAGTGCCCAACTGCCGAGCATTGTTATGCTGCTGATGACCTGTAAGTTGGACCGGTTCAGTTTTGTAATGTCGTTTTTGTTTGAAGTGGTATTTTGCGGCATGGACATTGCTCAGTCCTTGTTTTGTTCGAGTTGTACAACAACTTCTGCATCTGGCATCCTCTTGCCAATTTCGATTACGGTGGTGCGAAGGATGTTTTCGATGTCGAACGATGTCGTGATTTGGCTGGAGATTTCACTCACGGTGCGTTCACGTTGAATCAGGTTTTGTGTTTCAGCATACAGGCGTGCATTTTCCAGGGCAACGGCAAGACGCCCAGCAGTTTCCTCAACCAGGCTGATGGTGTCTGAGTCGACAACTGGAGTCTGGAAACGGAGCACTAAACCGCCAATCACCTGTTCGCGCAGTTTGAGGGGGGCGACGATTGTTGTACCATCGGTTTCCTTTTGAGGCGGGATGGTGGTTGTGCGCCCTTTTGACAGGACATTTTTTATATTCTCTGGAAACGATGTCAGCGAGGTGATTTTTAAACCATCAAACAGGTAACCTGGTTTGAAACTTGGTTCCTGGCTGAATTTTTGCCAACTCTCGCTGGTGAAAGTTTTGTATGTGTTTTCGAGTTCAAGAAGGTTTCTTTGCAGGCTGCTGACCAGTTCAACGCGTTGGATGGCTAGTGCTAGTTGATCGGCCATCACCTGGAGGGTAGCAACATCATCCTGGGTGAAGGCTTCGGGCTGAGTGCTTTGCACATCCAATACGCCAATCACCTGGTCTTCAATTTTGAGCGGGATGGCAACTTCAGAGCGCGTATTAGGGAGGAGAGGGTTGTTGAAGTAGGTGGTATCTTGCCCGGTGTCGAGCGCGATGCGTGGCGTGCCGGTCGCGGCGACATAACCCACCAGGCCGACCTGTCCCAATCTCAAACGGTGGCCCTGTTCTAGCATCTTGCGCCCAGCCTCAGTAGGAGATGCGCGAAGTATTGCATATTCCCGGTCGGTATCTATAAGGAAAATTCCTGTGTGATAGAAGTTAAATCTATCTAATATCAATTGCGCTGAGCGATTGAGGAGTTCGTTGATATCTTGTGAAGTGGTCGCGTCGCGCGCGACTTCAGCCGCGATGCGCAGGTAATTGGCCTGTTTTTGCAGGTCTTGGGTACGTTCTTCCACCTTCGTTTCGAGTGTACGCACCAGGGTTTCCAATTCACCTGCCATCTGGTTAAAACTGACTGCAAGCGCGCCAATTTCATCCTGCCGATCAGATGCGATTCGAATTGATAGTTCACCGCCCGCTAGAGCGGCGGCCTTTTGGGCAAAATCTTGGATGGGCAGGCTGATGGTTTGAGATGTGAGGAATACCGTGACAAAAACCAAAAGAATCATCAAAGCGCCGATGGAAAGGTAAATCGGCAATGAATTTGTGATACCTCCCAACACTTCCTGCTGTTCTATTTCTGAAATTAAGATGGACCGGAGTTCGGGAATCCAGATATAGTGACCAAACACCTCTTTTTCTTCATAATTGAGGTATGTACCGCTTCCTCGCGAAATGCCGAATCTGAAAACTTGTTGCACAGGGTAGGTGTCGATTTCGTCAATTGCCTGGCGGATGGCGGTCGTTGGAGCAATATTTCTTTCCAGCTGGCTGACCAGGTAAGTTTCTAGGGTTTGGCTTGTACCCGGAGCAATTAAGGTGATATCGCTGATTAAGTCGAAATCTGTACGAAACACCAACGCACCCACGAAACGATTTTGTGACGCAATCGGATTCAAGGCAAAAATTGAATATTGAGAACGCGTGCCTGGAAAATTCTCTTCAATGGCAAATGGAAGGCTTTGCTTTGCTTGTTCCAGAAGTGTCAATGATGAAACGTCCAATCCCTGGTTGTTAGGGTTGGTTGAGATGATGACTTTTCCGTTCGCGTTAATGAGCAGGAATTCCTCGCTTGCTTGCCGCTGAATCCTGTTTAGGTAGGAGCGCAAAAACTCAATGTCGATTTTTGTAATGGCACTTTCAGGGTTGCTTGTTAAGATAGATTGTGCTAGCCGGAATATCGCGTTATCGTTCAAAGGTTGGGATGCTTGTCTTTGCAAGCGCTCCAGCAGCAGGTTTATTTGGGCAGCCTTCAAATTTGAGATTGTTTCGAGTTGCTCAAAAGAACGGTTGCGGCTGTCCAGGTAGTTGACGAATGTCCCTATGATGATAAACACAATGATGGTGATAACGGTTAATGTTGTAAAAGTCGTGACCAACCGCCTGGAGAGCGTCTGAAAGTTAACCATCCCGTTCATGATGCCGATGGCAAGCATAGTTGCAGTCAAAAGCAAGTAAATTGTGAAGGCGGCGTAATTGTTTAGATTCGATAGACCGAGACGTGGGTAAGTGATTTGTGAGTTTGCGAAAACAATCGCAATTAGCAAAACTGCGCCTATATTGGCTATGGCAATCTTGTAGCGCGTAGAGAGGCCGCGCACGCTTGCCAATACAATAGTCGCTGATAGCACCATTGCGATTGGGAACCATATAATTCCTTGCCACAGCAGGATTTGGGCGGCAGAAAGGCTGCCATTTATCAGCATCAGCAGAATAGCAACCAGTTCCAGGTTTCCTCGCCGCAGCAAAGGGAACATTGGTAGGTGCAATAGGCTGTCCAAAATGTTGATGCTGGCAACAATGAATAACAAATAAATGTTTTCTGGGGTGTCAAAAAAGCCCGCCAGTGCAAGCCCCGCTACTATGAAGATGCCAATCCCAGTCAGGGCCTGGAACACCGTAATGGCTGTTACGGCGGCTGAAAGCAACTGGTACATGCTGCGTTTGTTGGCAGGCAGTTCAGGCTTATCAACAGGAAGTTCGAAGATATGTTGGAGCATCTGGTTATCCATCGTTGGCGATTATTTCGCTTTGTCGGTTGCTTGTTCTGGATTAATTAAGACCGCGACTTCCGCAACCTGTGGCAGGCTGTGCAATTCACGAACCGCATTTTGCAGCAAAGCATCCACATCGAGAGAACGGCTAAATCGGTTCGAAAATTCGCTGACTTTTTGTTCGCGTGCAGCGCGGCGTTGGGATTCTTCTAGAAGCCGGGCGTTTTCAACGGCCAGGGCCACCTGGCTGGCCACTCGCTCTGCCATTTCGCGCTCTGCTTCAACCCAATTGGGGTCATTTGCTTTGCGTTTGAGCGAAATTGTGCCAATTGACTTGCCGCGCAAATTTACAGGGATTGAAATGGTCTTCTCGGCCTCACTTGTTTCTTTGTCTTCATTCTTGTTCGCAAGAGGCGTGACACCCAAGGGGGTATAGGTGAATCCTCTGGGGCCTTCTTGCAGGCGCGTTTTCCAGATGTTAGCGGCGCTGTTTGCGTTGAGGGCCTCCAACTGCTGCAAGGCGGCTCGGCTTTCTTCGAGCAGGATTGTATTATCAATAGCAAGTGCTACCTGGTCGGCCATGGTTTGAAGGGTGTAAATATCGTCAAACTTGAATGCGTTGCTCTCTTCCGATTGAATATCCAGTACGCCGATGACGCGATTGCGAACAACCAATGGAAGTGCCACTTCAGAGCGCGTTTCTGGCAGTTCTGGAAAATGGACGTATGCGTTGTCTTTAGATACATCTTGCACGATTCTCGGTCGTTTCTGGTAAGCGGCGAATCCGACCACGCCTTGTCTGCTGATATCCATCTTGAAGCCGCGCTTAAGCAGCTGCTTACCACCTTCTGAGGATGCCGCTTGCAAGACGACAAATTTTTCAGCCGAATCGGTCAGGAAAATACCAGTGTGGTAAAACCCAAATCGTTCTGAGATTTGCTCAACAATGTTTTCCAGTAGTTCTTCGAGATTGTGCACCATTGCGGCAGACCGGGCCACCAGGGTGGATGCCTCCAGTTGCGTGGAACGCCGGTTGAGTTCTTGGGTGCGTTCTTCGACGCGTTTTTCTAGATTCTCGCGAATTTCCAATAGCTCCTGGTTGGCTTTGTTGACTTCTTCAGCGCGTTCTTTTTCATTCGTCTCTCGGAAATAATTCAAAAGAATAAGGATAAAACCTAAGTTAGAGAGAGGTCCGAGCGCTCCACCGATATTTGCTGGCAGCGAGATGCCAAGTGCTGGCAAGCCAAATAAGGTAAAGGCTGCGTTTATGCCTAAAAGCAGAAAGAGTGCCCATCCTGAAAGCAGGGCGCTTCCAATCACCAGACCCACGCTGATATAACTAAGCAATGTATATACTATATCCTGTCCGTTCAAAATGATTCCAATGTAAGCCGACGTAAATAGGCTTAAGACAACCAGGAACGCCCCTAACTTAAAAAACCGAGTGCGCGTAAGAATATAGGCGATAAACGACAGACCAATCAACGGGCCAAAGGCCCATAGAATTTCTATTGCGCTTTGCCGGGGCGCAAGCGCAGCTCCCAACCCATTGAAAAAGATATTTATTAGGGCAATTAAACTGCTCAGCTGGGCTTTTCGTCGCTCCGAATTGTCAACAATTTGGCGGGCGGGAGCGGTTATTCCATTCAAAAAGCCTGTGATTGCTGATGACCTGCGTGATGAAAAATTAGCCGACATGGATTATGAATCCTCCACTTTCAATTCGATGGTCGCTTCGGATGCTTCCAGCGCGCGCCCAAGTTCGCGGGCAGCCGTTTGCAGGATGCCGTCAATGGAAGGAGTTGACCAGAGTTTTTGGATAATGGAGGCTGAAAGGCGTTCGCGTAACGCTGATTGATTGCTTTCTTCCACCAGCCGTGCATTTTCCAGGGAAATTGCCACCTGGGTAGCCAGCGATTCGACCCAGATTTGGTCTTCCTGAGTCCATTCTTCGTTCGTCTGCATGTGTATGTAGCCAATTGGCTGGTCGCGCAGATTCAGGTTGACCGTGATATCCTTGGTTTCGTCGGTACTTGGTACGTTGGTCGATTTTAGCGAATACTCTAACTTGCTGGCCTGAAGTTTTTCCTCCCAGGCCGAACTAATATATTGGCGATTCGTTTGGCGTAATTCGTTCAGGGCGTCCTCCATTTCCCTGAACAGTCGCGCATTTTCGATGGCGATTGCCACCTGGCTGGCCAGGTTTTGCAGCGTGGCGATATCATCTGCTTTGAAATCTGCTTCGCGGATGGATTGCACATCTAACGCGCCGATGACACGGTCGCCGACTATCAGAGGAAGCGCTAATTCTGAACGGGTATTGGGAAGGAGTGGATTATTGAAGCGAACGGCGGCTTCCCCTACATCCATGGCGACTTGGGCTTCTTTGCTCGAGAGCGCGTTGCCCACCATGCTGTTTCCGCCGACTTGCAAGCGGTGCCGACGCGCTTTCAGAATTTCCCCTGCCGAACCAGTTGCATCGACGATTTCAGCCCATCTTCCATTTCCTGTTACCAGGAAAACGGCTACATAATAGTAATCGAACGTCTTTGCAATCAGGTTCACAACCTGTGAAATTAAAGTATCGGGGTCGAGAATGGTGCTGGCAATCCGTCCAACTTCGTTGGATGCGCGCAACTTTTCTGTTTGGTCTTCTACGCGCTTTTCCAGGTTGAGTTGTAATTCCTCAATTCGCGCAATCATGCGGTTGAAGTAGATTGCCAATTCTCCGACCTCGTCGGTAGCCGTGACGTTTGCTCGCTGTTTCAGGTCGCCTTTTTCAACCTCTTTGAATACATCGAGCAGTTCGCGCATTGGAGCAGTAATCGACTGAGACATGGTGAAGGCCATAATGATGCCCAATACCAGGACTGTAATGGATGCACCAATCAAACTAAGCTGTAGTTCTTGCAGGGTTGTACGCGAGCTAATCGTTTCAAATATTGCTCGATAGGTTCTGGAGTATCCCAGTGGCGCCAGAGAGAAAATGCTGATTCCAAGCAGCGCCAGGGTGGTCATGACAAACTTAGTGCGCAACTTGGCGCCGATGGCCCCTCTAATTTGAAGTTCAAAGTTGGAAGGCTGTAATACGATTCTTGTGGGGAGCATTAAGTATTCAATCAAAAGCACCGATGACCCAACCGTAATGATAGCAGCCAGGCCTGCCCCAAAAGCAGAATAAATCAATTGATTGATTGTTGCGTTGAGATATGAGTATTGGAAAAGAAGCAGCGGGATGATGTTGACGAAAATCGCAACCCCGATTGCTGCCGCGCCGTAATTCCAGGCAATTGTATTGCTCTGCCGCCAGGCCCTCAATTCAATTTTGCCTTCACTCATGGATTTTCCGGTTTTCCACTGCCCCAACCGGGTGCTGATATCCTTGGTAAAGTAAAATATCACGGCTACAATGATGACATCTCCAATAAGCGTGAGCGCCAGGGTAGCCCATAACGATGTGTTGTATTGATCCGGTGAAAAGTTGTTGTTGTTGCGCGTTATGAGGTTGCTGAGAAAGATGCCCAATGAACCGCTAACCAGCCGGGCAAACACGATGACATAAACATGATAGTATTTGCCGGCCCAACCCATCAGGCGAAATAAAAAATCGGGATTTGGAACATTTGACTTATTATTCATAACGTGTCTCAATTGGTTGCGCTGGTCTTCTCTGTGGTGCCATCACCAATTTGCACAACAATATCAGTGCGCCGGGCGTTCATAGCCTTGCTTAGTTCATCGGCTGTAACGGCCAAGATTTTTTGCGGGTCTGTTGTGCGCCGGATTTTGCTGGTAATCTCGTAAAGCAGCCGTTCACGCTCTACTTGCTGGCGGAATTGCTCCAGCAGGCGTGAATGCGCGATAATCGCAGCCAGGCTGCCGGCCAGTGTGCCGAGCATTTCCTCATCATTTTCGGTGTAGGCACTTGGCCGCGTGCTTTCCACGTTCAGCACGCCTAGCACTTCGTTTCGATAAATCAAAGGGATGGCCAACTCTGAACGCACCTTTGGGTTGACAGCGATGTAGCGTGAATCTTTGGTGATGTCATCAATTCGTTGTGGCTGTCGATGCGACGCCACCCAGCCGGTAACGCCAACCCCGAATGGGATTTTTAGCCTGGCCGACTCATCGTTTGGATACCCAATCGATGAGCGCACTTCGAGTGTCTTCTGCTCTTTGTCTGCCAGCAAAATGGAAATCTGGTCGCCTCCCAGGGTGACTTGCAAGCCCTGAACCGCGCTGTTTAGGGCTTCTTCGATGGTGGTCGAGGAAGCCGCAGCCGTTGTGACATGGTGCAGCAGGCGATGTTGTGACAGGCGTTCTTGGGCTTCAGCAAACAATTCGGAGTTCACCACTGCAACTGCAAGTTGGTCGGCCAAGATTTGCAGGATTTTGATATTTTCAGTGGTGAAAGCATATACGCGAGTCGATTGCACATCCAATACGCCCAGGATTCGGTCGCCCACTCTTAGCGGTAAACAGGCTTCTGCTTTTGTATCGGGGAGCAGAGGGTTGGCGTAATAAGTCTGGTCTTTCGAGACATCATTTACAACCAGCGCTTCTTTTTCCAGCGTGGTGCGTCCTACGAGTGACTTGGAACCCACGCCCAGTTTGTGACCGGCGCGTTTCATTTGCGCCCCGGCTTCGCCGGTTGCCTCGCGAACAACGGCATATTCTCCCAGGTTGTCCATCAGAAATACGGCAGCATGATAAAAACTAAATCGCTCACGCACCAGGTTGACCGCCTGGCGCAACAGGTTATCGACAATCAGGGAACTGGATACTTCACGCGAGATTTCGGCAACCGTTTCGAGTTGCAGTGCCCGACGGCGGGCGTCTTCGAGCAGGCGGATGTTGTAAATTGCCCCGGCAACCTGCACCGAAAGCGCAATCATGAAGCGCAGGTCATCCTGGTTAAAACGCTGCTCATTGACCAGGTCTTGCACCACCAGCGCGCCAATTGCCTCTCCGCTGATAACCAGCGGACAGCCCAGCCATGATTTTGGCGGCGTCCCCACGTATTTCGCGCCTAAGGCCCGGGCGCGGCGCTCCGTATCTTCGACCAGCATCAGCGGCTGCCGGGTGCGAATCAGGATGGATATCAAACCCTCGCCCAGCGGGAAAGGGTCGATATTTATTTTTTTGCCGCTTTCTATGATATACGGAATTTCAATGGTCTCATTTCGGGGTTCATAAATTGCAATTGCAAAATTAACATCTGGCCCAATGGTAGCGCTGATTTGCTTGTGGAGTAGTTCGTACAGTTGTTCCAGGTTGTTTGATGATGAAATAAGCTGGCTGGTTTCAGAAATGCTTTCGAGTTCGCGCAAGCGCTGTTTCGTTGCCCGGGCTGCTTTCACGTTATCTAGAGCCGTTGGGATTGTTTCGGCCAGGTAGATTAATGGGCTAATCGTTTCTTTGGTCAGCGGTTCCCCTGCCTGGGCCAATGTAATCAAGACACCCAACACGACGACATCTTGCATGACCGGGATGACGGCTACTTGCTCCCAGGATGAGTTGCCCAGGAAAGATTGGATTGCTTCAGGTAATTTTGCCTCGGCAATTGTTGCAAGGCTGGCCTCGCGTGCGAAGAATTGCACCACATCCGCCGGTGTCATCTCGATTGGAGATGGCGCTTCTCGAATTGCCTTTTTGGTCACCGGGTTATGGCTGATTGCGCATTCCAGGCCGACTTCGTTGACAATATAGTACAAATTGGCATACGGACAGGTTTGAAAAACCTTCAGGATAGCCTGGTTGATTTCCTTCTCGGTTTTTGCCTGGAATACAGCATAATTCGCCTGGTGTACTCGAATCAACTGTCGAAGGTCAACCTGAGATGGTGTTTTCTCGCTCATAATTTTTCCCATTAAGATAATAAACAAAGAGCGAGAGTTTCCTTTGTTTCGAGGATCCCTCGCTCGGCTTGTTTTCTACTCTTCGTAAGGGATTTCCCAGACAGGCTCTCCATGCAAAATCCTTCGTATCTGGTCAGGAAAGCGGTCCGGGTCAAGTGGCTTTCCAAGAAAACCGTTGAAACCTGCCGACCGAGCCTTATTCATCTGCTCCTGGCTGGCCTCCGCGGTTACGGCCACAATTGGGACCGATTTCAACCTTTCAGATTGGCGTATTTTCTTCATCGCCCCATAGCCGTCTTCGTAAGGCAGCCGGATGTCCATCAAAATCAAATCGAGACGGGGCAGGGTGTCGGCATATTCGACCACCTCATAGCCAGAAGTCTTCCACTCGCAGTGAATGCCCATGAATCCCAGTAACCGAGCAATCAACACGAAGTTCGACACATTGTCTTCGACAACTAGAACGGTTGTGTCTTTAGGGATGCCCGGTTTGCGGCCTGGCTCGTTGATTGGGTTGGTCGGGGGAGTGTTGTCTATGCTCATTGGTCTCATCTCTTCATGAATCGTTGAACCTGGGCTGCAATTGTGTCGATGTCAATCGGTTTCTGGATGTATCCATCGCATCCGGCTTGCAGGGAACGTTCCCGGTCGCCTTTCATCACATTTGCAGTTAAAGCGATAATTGGCACGGCGCTCATTTCTGGAAGGGCGCGAATTTGCGCCGTCAATGTATAACCATCTACTTCAGGCATATTGATGTCCATCAAAATTAAATCAGGCTTGAGGCTTTTGAGTGTTTCCAATGCGACACTTGCATTGGCTGCTTCGTGTACTGTATATCCTTCAGCCCCCAGTATCCTGCGAATCAGGGTTCGATTATTTGGGTCATCTTCCACATATAAAATCGTTCCAAGATTTTCGTCGTTGAACATAGTTACACATTCTCCATTTGAATTTTAATGGACGAGTGATACGACATGGATAACAGCATCCTTGCAGCGAGTTTTTCACATTGTACTTTATTACGAATATGCTAGCATCGGCACTTTTGTTTTTCGTGTTAAATTATTATATCAAGTTCGGCAACAAAAAAACTTGTATAGGCTTTGCGACTTTGTAATCTCATGAATTGGCAATGGTAAGTATTTCCCAGATTTTTTGCATGATTAAACCGTGTAAGAAAAGAAAAATCGGTGCAAATGCGTATTAACACTATCCTCTCCTCTGCGCACTATAGAATGCCCACGGGGTATAATTGCCGGAATTTATTCCCGGAGAAACCGATTTGAATTTAAACCAACAATTCGAACAGATTCGCCAATCGGCCACCGTGGCACTCAACGACCGGATTGTGGCGGCCCGCGCTGCCGGGAAGCAAGTCATTCCCTTGCATGTCGGTGACCCCGACTTTGCCACGCCCCAGCCTGTTTTGGATGTGGCGACAAGCGCTTTGCGGGCCGGATTAACACACTATGGCCCCAGCACAGGAACCCCCGAACTGCGCCAGGCTGCCGCGCTGAAACTGGCCCGCGATAACGGGCTGGAGTACGACCCTGAAGCAGAAATCCTGGTCACGCACGGCGGGATTCATGCCTACTACCTCGCCATGCAGTCAATTTTGAACCCCGGCGACGAGGTGCTGATTCCCGACCCAACCTGGGCCACGCACGCCAATATGGCGACCATGTTGCGGGGAAATGTGATTCGCGTGCCAGCCCCAGCGGAAAACGGTTTCCTGCCCTCTTTTGTGGACTGGGAAAAGGCCCTCACGCCCCGCAGCCGGGTTATTGTTATCAATTATCCCTCTAACCCGACCGGGATGTACCCCGCCCGCGCTTACCTGCAAAAACTACAAGATTTTGCCGCTGCTCATGGGCTGTGGGTTGTGAGCGACGAGGTGTACGAAAACCTGTATTACGATGAAAAACCGGCTTCGGCGGCGGGCTTTCCAGGCGCGAAGGAGCGCACTTTGCTGGTGCATAGCCTCTCGAAAACCTATGCTATGACCGGCTGGCGGGTGGGCTATTTGGCTGCCCCGGCGCGGGTCATCGAAAACGCCATTAAAGCCGGTCAAAACTCGATTACCTGCGTAGCGCCTTTCGTGCAGAAGGCCGCCGCTTTTGCTTTGCGCGACCCAGGCGTGCAGCAATCCGCCGCCGAAATGCGTGCTGCCTATGCCCGCCGCCGCAACCTTGTTTTGCGCGTAGCCAGAGAACGTGAATGCGAAAAAATCCTGGCTGCGCCTTCCAGGGGGGCGTTTTACTTCTTTTTGGATGTTCGCCCGCTCAAACTGTCTTCGCTAGAAGTCTGCGAACGCATTTTGGACGAGGCCGGGGTCGGGTTAGTGCCAGGCTCGGCGTTTGGGGCGCAGGGTGAAGGTTTCGTGCGGATGACTATCGCCGCATCGGATGATGAGGTGGAGATGGGATTCAGAGCCATCATCCAGTGGGCAGAAAAAATAGGAGGTTGAGATGCGGGTCGCTTTTCAGGGTGAACCAGGCGCATATAGCGAACAGGCCGTGTTCGGGTATTTTGGTCCTGTCGAAACGGAACCCTGCGAGAGTTTCGATAAAGTTTTCGAAACGGTGGCAGGCGGCAGGGCGGATGCGGCTCTTATTCCCATCGAAAATTCGCTGGCGGGCAGCATTCACCAGAATTATGACTTGTTGCTTCGTCATCAACTGTACATCGTTGGCGAGTATTTTTTGCGCGTGCGGCACTGCCTGATTGCCGCGCCGGGCGTGACGAAGGCCGATATCAAAAAGGTTATCAGTCACCCGCAGGCGCTCGGCCAGTGCGCCGGGTACTTGCGCGGGCTGGGCGTGAAAACCGAAGCGGTCTATGACACCGCCGGGAGCGTGAAAATGCTAAAGGAGAGCAGTGCGCGCGATGTGGCGGCAATTGCCTCTCACCGGGCGGCGGAGTTGTATGGAATGGAGATTCTGGAGGCAGGAATTGAGGATAACCCGGAGAATTACACCCGTTTTCTGGCGATTCAGTCGCAGCCGATCCGGCCTGAGGGCGAAGCCAAGACTTCGATTGTGTTCACGCTGAAAAATACGCCTGGCGCGCTGTTCAAGGCCCTGAGCGTTTTTGCTCTGCGGGATATTGACCTGACGAAAATCGAATCGCGCCCGCTGCAAGGCCAGCCTTGGGAGTATCTGTTTTACATTGACTTCGTGGGTGCGCTCCACGAGGCGCATGTGAGCAAAGCGCTCGACCATTTGGGTGAATACGCTCCCATGCTGCGGGTGTTGGGGTCTTATCTGCGGATGAAACAGGCTGGATGAAATTCAAAATTCCCCCGCCAAATTCTATTGACACATTTCACAACACTGGTAGAATACCGCCCAATATGCAACACCTTCTCTCCTTTGAACTCAAGTCTAAGCGCAAGCCCACAACCGCGCAGTTCGGTTGGCGGGTTTGTGGGCTGGTTCGTTGGGTGAGAAGCACAGAGCGATAAACGGTTTCCTGCCGTCCTATCTGCTTACGCACATCCAGCGCGCCCTCCGTCAATCGGAGGGCGCGTTTTTTGTTACCAGCCTGTCACCGCGAGCGAGCCGTAAAACGGCGAGCGTGGCGGTCTCCAAATAAACGGGAGATTGCATCGTCGCCAAAAACGCTCCTCGCAATGACATATAAGCGAGGAGTTCTCATGCTCGAAATTTTGGATACCACCCTGCGCGAGGGCGAACAGACGCCCTATGTCAACTTTACCCTCGAGGAAAAAATCGAAATTGCCCGCCTGCTCGACCAGGTGGGCGTGGAGATGATTGAGGCCGGCGACCCCTCGGTTTCGCCGAACGTTGCCAAAGCCTTGCAGCGGATTGCCGGGCTGGGGTTGAAGGCCGAAATTGTGGCGCACTCCATCGCCTCGCGCTCCGGCATAGACAAGGCCAAAGCCTGCGGCGCGGGCCGGGTGGCGATTTTTTACGCCACTTCCAAAATTCACCTGGACGCCAAACTGCACAAGACCCAGGAGCAAGCCCTCGACATCATCCGCGAGCATATCGCCTATGCCCGCAGCCTGGGCCTGAAAGTGCGCTACACGCCCGAAGACGCCACCCGCACCGAGTTCGAGTTCCTGGTAAGGGTTTGCAACGCGGCCATCGAAGCCGGGGCCGACCGCATCAGTTTTGCCGATACGCTGGGCATTATGCAGCCGCATACGATGGCCGAGCACGTTGCGGCGCTGCGGGCGCGGCTGCTGCCTTGCAAAATTGACCTGCACTGCCACGACGACTACGGACTGGCACTGGCCAATGCCATGGCGGGCATCCGCGCTGGGGCCGATTGCGTACACGTCACCGTCAATGGGATGGGCGAACGGACGGGTATCCCCGATTTGGCCGAGACTATCGTTGCTTTTCACAACCTGGAAGGGGTGCAGAAATACAACCTGGCCCCGCTGATGGAACTTTCGGCTTACTTGGAGCGGGTTTCGGGCTTCTTTTTGGCCCCGAATAAACCCATCACCGGGCTGAATGCTTTTACCCACAAGAGCGGCGTGCATACCAACGGCATTCTCAAAGACCCGCGCACCTACGAGCCGTTCGACCCATCCCTGCTGGGGCGCGAGCGCAAAATCGTCATTGACAAGTACACTGGCAAAAGCGCGGTGGCGGCCCGCTTGGACGAGTACGGCATCGAGGTCAGCGCGGCGGAGTTGGAGGTCATCGTCAACCGCATCAAAAGCCTCGGCGATGAGCGCAAGCAGCTCTTCGACAGCGACATCCTGCAAATTGCCGAGCAGGTGACCGGGCGCGAACTTGATGTCATCCCGCACAGCATCCAGGCGATGGTCATGCTGGAGGTCGAGTCGCACGTTTACACCTCGTCGGTCGTGCGGCGGCTGCGTGGTTTGACCAGCGTCAAAAACGTCTATGAAATCACCGGCGATTTCGACGTGAGCGCGTTTGTAGATGCCGAAGATATGATGGCGCTCAACAATCTCATCGAGGAAATCCGCACCGTGCCGGGCGTAAAACGAACCGAAACGCGCATGGTGTTGAAGAAATACAACGGAAAGTAAATGCAGAATGAAGAGTGCAAAATGCAGAATAAAAAAACGGCCCTGAATTCTGTGTTTTGCGGCTTAACACCCTTACTCTTCATTCTTCATTCTGACTTCTGCATTTGACTTTGGAGGAATATGGGAACACTTATTGAAGAAATCTTCTCCCGCAAAGCCGGGAGGCCGGTGCAGGCCGGTGAAATTGTGTTGCTCGATGTGGATTACATCATGAGCCACGACAATACCACCCCGCTGGCGATTAAGGCCTTTCGGGAGATTGGCAAGCCAATTTACGACAAAAACCGCATCGTGCTGCACCTCGACCATGCCTACCCGGCCCCCAACGTAATGGCCGCCGAAAATCACCGCAAGATTCTGGACTTCGTAAAAGAGCAGGAACTGCCGCACCTGTTCATGCAGGGCGTCTGCCACCAGGTGATGCTGGAAGAGGGCTTTGTCACCCCCGGAGCAATCATCATCGGCGCGGATTCGCACTCGAACACCTACGGGGTGATGGGCGCGTTCGGCGCGGGCCTCGGTTCGACCGAGATTGCCGTGGCCTGGGTGACAGGCAAATGCTGGTTCAAAGTCCCGGAAACTATCCGCATCGAACTGCGCGGCCAAACCCAGCCGGGAGTCTATGCCAAAGACGTGATGATTCATATCGCCGGGCTGCTCGGCATGGACGGGGCGACTTACCGCTCGGTGGAGTTCGGCGGCGAGTACATCGAATCCCTGCCCATGCACGAGCGGGTCATCTTCCCGAATATGTCCACCGAAATCGGCGCAAAATGCGGGCTGATTGCCGCCGACCAGGTGACGATGGAGAATCTCGAAAACGAGACACCTGCAACCGGGCCGTTTGAGACCCTCCAGCCGGTCAACCCGCGCTATGAGCGCGTTCTCGAACTGGATGTTTCGACCCTGACCCCTCAAGTGGCCTGTCACCCGGATGTGGACAACGTGAAACCGCTGGAGCAGGTTGAGGGGCTGGAAGTGCATGAGGTCTATATCGGCACTTGCACCAACGCCCGCTACGAGGATTTGGAAATAGTCGCCAATATGCTCAAGGGCAAACGGGTCAACCCGTTGGTGCGGGTCATTGTTACCCCGGCCAGCCAGCGCATTTACAAGAAAGCCCTGCAAAACGGTCTGATAGAAATGCTGATAGACGCCGGCTGTACCGTGACGGGAACAGGCTGCGGGGCCTGCATTGGGCGGCATGGCGGCATTTTGGCCCCCGGAGAACGCGCCCTGACCACCATGAACCGCAACTTTGTGGGACGCATGGGCAGCCCGCTGGCTGAAATCTACCTTGCCAGCCCGGCCACCGCCGCGGCGACGGCGCTGACGGGACGGATTACCGACCCAAGAAAAATGCAGAATGCGGAATGATGAATGCAGAATAATTCTGCTCAGCATTTCAAATTCTGTATTCTGCACTCTTCATTCATCATTTAGGAGTTCCTATGGGAAAAGCCTGGACTTTTGGAGAAAACATGAATACCGACGAAATCATCCCCGGTCGGTTCAACATTACCATTGACCCGCTCGAACTCGCCAAGAACGTCTTTTGCGAGGTCAAGCCGGAGTACGCCAAAAACGTCAAACCTGGCGACATCATCGTCGGTGGTCAAAACTTTGGCTGTGGCTCATCGCGCGAACATGCGCCGATTGCCATCAAAGGCTCACAGGCCAAGTGCATCATCGCGGCCTCGTTTGCGCGCATTTTTTTCCGTAACGCCATTAACATCGGCCTGCCCATTCTCGAAAGCCCCGAAGCGGTGGCAGGCATCCGCGAGGGCGACGAGGTGGATGTGGACCTTGCCACCGGTCAGATTCGCAACCTGACGACCGGCGCGGCCTTTCAGGCGCGGCCCCTGCCCGATTTCGTGCTGAAAATCGCCGCGGCAGGCGGGATCGTCAATTTCTTAAAAGAACACGACATTCAGGAGCTAATGACAAATGCAGAATGATGAATGCATAGTGAAGAATAAAACCTTAAACCCGCGCAACTCCGCATTTAAACGCTCTTGACTTTTATTCTGCATTCATCATTCTGACTTCTGCATTTGTCCTGAAAGGACACTATGCCCTACAAAATTACCCTTCTCCCCGGCGATGGCATTGGCCCCGAAGTTATCGCCGCCGCCCAAGAAGTTCTCCGCGCCCTGCCTGTGGACATGGCCTTCAACTATGCTGACATCGGATTTGGCGCTCACGAGCGACTCGGTACGCCGCTGCCCGATTCCACCCTCCAGGCCATTCGCGCTGCCGATGCCGCGCTGTTTGGGGCCGTAACCACGCCGCCCAATCTCCCCGGCTATTTCTCGCCGGTCGTGCGTATGCGCCAAAGCCTGGATTTATACGCCAACCTGCGCCCCACCCGTTCCATCCCGCACCCCTCCTCGCGCCCCGGCATTGATTTCATCCTCGTCCGCGAGAACACCGAGGGGCTGTACTCCGGCATCGAGCGCGTCGAGGAGGACGGCAACCGCGCCATCACCGAACGAGTCATTACCCGGCGCGGCTCGGAACGCATCCTGCGCAAAGCGTTCGATTTGGCCCGCCAGACCGGACGGACGAAAGTCCACGTCGTTCACAAAGCCAACGTCCTGCGCCAGACCTGCGGCCTGTTCCGCCAGGTAGCGCTTGAAGTTGCGCCAGATTACCCGGAAATTGAAATGCTCGAAATGTTGGTAGATACCTGCGCCATGGAACTCGTCCGCGCGCCGGAGCAGTTTCAGGTCATTGTCACCACCAATCTGTTCGGCGACATCCTCAGCGATGAGGCCTGCATGTTCGTTGGCGGGTTGGGCGTGGCGGCCTCAGCCAACATCGGCGCGGAGGCGGCTGTTTTTGAGCCGGTGCATGGCTCGGCCCCGCCGCTGGTTGGCACGGGCAAAGCCAACCCCACCGCCACCTTCTTCGCCGCCGCAATGCTGCTGGAGCATCTCGGCGAAGCGGAATCCGCTGCCCGCCTGCGAACCGCCGTCGAAGCCTGCATCGCCGAGGGCCACGTCACGCCCGATTTGGGCGGGGAATTGACGACGAGCGAAATGACGGAGATGGTAATTGGTAAGTTGTAATTGGTGATTGGTAATTACCATTTGCCAATTACCAATCACCAATTACCCTAAAAGGAGAACAATCATGCTACGCATTGGATTTTTATACACCCGCCTGCGCGTGGAAGAGAAATATCTCATCGAAGAACTGGAAAAACGCCCCAATGTCGAGGTCGTGCGCATCAACGATGGGGAACGCTTTTTCGACATTGCCCAGGCCCCTGAAAAGGTGGATGTCTTGTTCGAGCGTTCCATCTCCTACTCGCGCGGGCTATACATCTCCAAAATTTTCCAGGCCAACGGCGTGACGGTGGTCAATACCCCCGAAGTGGCCGAACGCTGCGGCGACAAATACGTCACCAGCCAGATTCTTGCCAGCGCTAAAATCCCGACCCCAAAGGTTTACATGGCTTTCGACGAAGAATCGGCCCTCAACGCGGTCGAAGCGATGGGCTACCCGTGCGTGCTTAAACCGGTCGTCGGCTCGTGGGGGCGCTTGCTGGCAAAGGTGGAAAACCGCGCCATGGCCGAATCGCTCATCGAGCATAAGGCAAGCCTGGGCGTTCACCATCAGGTTTTTTACATCCAGGAATACATCCACAAACCGGGCCGCGACATTCGCGCTTTTGTGATTGGCGAAGAGCCGATTTGCGCCATCTACCGCGCCTCCGAAAATTGGATTACCAACACCGCGCGCGGCGGACAGGCCAGCAATTGCCCGCTCACCCCCGAACTGAGCGACATCTGCCGGAGAACTGCGCAGGCGATGGGCGGCGGCCTGTTGGCGATTGATGTCTTTGAAACCGAAAACGGATTGACCGTGAACGAAGTCAACCACACCATGGAGTTCCGCAACAGCATCGCCACTACCGGGGTCAACATCCCGGCGCTGATGGTGGATTATGTTCTACAGAGAGCATAGGCTGGAACGCGATTGGCTGGCGCGCGGCAGTTCGTTTGGCTCGTTTGTTCCGCAGTTTAACTGCGGCGTAAGCACAGGAGGCCCTTTTATGAATTGAGCATAAGTGTTCAGGTACGGGACGGGTGTTTGCGGGTTTGGGCTGGTAAAATTTTTGCCAGAAAGGAGCAAGAATGAAACTCTGGCAAAGAATTTTACTGGTCGGGCTGGTGTTTGCGCTGGCCCTTAGTCTCCCCGTATCGGCGCACGCTTTTGATGTAGATGATTCTCCCCCGCCGCTGCCCGCTTGGCTGCAATGGCTGCTGCAATGGGTGGGACTGGCAACCCCCACTCCCACTCCTGCGCCTGCCATGGCCGTTACACCGACTCCGGTCGTGACTGAATATCGGATTAGGTCGCTGGAAGAATTGGAGGGTCTGCCGGCCCTGTTCCAGCCTGGAAAACGGGTGCGGGTCTATGCCACCTCCGCCGACCTCGACGCGATGACGGCTGCCTACCTGGGCAGCCCCGAAGCGCAAGCAGATGGACTGATGCAGGGCAAAGTCACCTTGCTGGATGGCGCGTTGAAGGTTGAAGGGACGGTCTCGCGCTCGATCATCGAGGAACAGGGTATTCCGTTGTTCCTGGCCGGCAGCCTGATTCAGGTGGTGGGCGAGGGCAGCCTGGCGGCGGTGGATTGCCGCCTGGTCGTCAGCCTGAAAACCGCGCAAGTGAATGGGAGTTCCCTGCCGGCGGTTTCCCTGCTCGACCAGATGGTCAACGAGGCCCTGGGCAAGGAATGGCCCTCGGAAATCTGCATTGAAAGCGCAACAATTACGCCACAGCAAATTGTGGCGGAAGGGTATCGCCGGTAACGAGATTCTTTTTGACCATTGACATATTTTGATTGGCTGGTAGAATACCGCCCAATATGTTCATGAAACTGTCCCCGCGTTCCCGTCGTCCGTACCCACTTCTCAGCGAGAAGGTTGGGTTTGGTTGGTTTTGGATGACGCCGTAAACGCGCAGACAGCGCGCAAGTCTACCCAAGCAGCCCTCCTTCTCGGAGGGCTGCTTTTATTTTATCTTGCCCTTATGCGTCCCCTCTCCCTTTGGGAGAGGGCTAGGGTGAGGGTGAAACCAACAGGAGAACCTATGTCTAAACCAAAACCGTCCGTCCAGAAAGTAGTCCTCGCCTACTCCGGTGGGCTGGACACATCCGTGATCGTCCCCTGGCTGAAGGAAAACTATGGCTGCGAAGTGGTGTGTTTTTGCGCCAACGTGGGCCAGGGCGATGAAGATATGACCAAACTGGAGCAAAAAGCGCTCAACAGCGGCGCGAGCCAGTTCATCATGCGCGATATGCGCGAGGAATTCGCCGCCGAGTACCTGTTCCCGATGCTCAAATCGGGAGCGGTGTACGAGCATAAGTACCTGCTCGGTACGTCGGTTGCCCGTCCGTTGATTGCCAAACATCTGGTGGATGTGGCGCATGAAGTGGGCGCGGATGCCGTAGCGCACGGCGCGACCGGCAAGGGCAATGACCAGGTGCGCTTTGAACTGACTGTGATGGCGCTCGACCCGCGCTTGAAGATTATTGCCCCCTGGCGCGAGTGGGATATTCGCTCCCGCGAGGATGCCATTGCCTACGCCGCCAGGCACAACGTCCCGGTTACGGCTACCGTCAAATCTATCTACAGCCGCGA
This sequence comes from uncultured Anaerolinea sp., assembly GCA_964422545.1. Classification (GTDB taxonomy): domain Bacteria; phylum Chloroflexota; class Anaerolineae; order Anaerolineales; family Villigracilaceae; genus UBA5195. The sequence goes on from CAYRBO010000004.1 coordinate 132,345, forward strand.
TTCGAACCTGTGGCACCTTTCGCACGAGGGCGGTCTGCTCGAAGACCCCTGGAACGAGCCGGAAGAGAGCATGTATCAAATTTCCACCTCGCCCGAAAATGCCCCGGATGAGCCGGAATATGTCGAAATTGAATTCGTCAGCGGCGAGCCGGTAGCCGTCAATGGTGAAAAACTCTCGGCGGCAAAAATTGTCGAGCGGCTGAACGCCATTGGCGGGGCGCACGGCATTGGGCGCGTGGATTTGGTCGAAAACCGGCTGGTCGGCATGAAATCGCACGGCGTGTACGAGACTCCCGGCGGCACAATTTTGCTCTACGCGCATCGGGAATTGGAATCGCTGGTGTTGGACCACGATACGCTGGCTTTTAAGCAAATCATTGCCGTGAAATACGCCGATCTGGTTTACAACGGCTTGTGGTTTACCCCCCTGCGCGAAGCCTTGCACGCTTTTGTCAACGCCACGCAAGGACCGGTGACCGGCACGGTGCGGCTCAAACTGTACAAGGGCAACATCATCAGCGCCGGACGCAAATCAGCATTCAGCCTGTACCGCGAGGATTTTGCCACCTTTGGTCAGGAAGATGTCTATGACCAGAGCCTGGCAGAGGGCTTTATTCGGCTCTATGGGCTGCCGCTCAAAGTCCGCGCTCTCAATGGCTTGCCGGTGGCTGGAATGGATATGCCCAAGCCGGATTATTCGAAGTTCAAACGGGATTAAGTAAACAAGTAGACAAGGAAACAGGTACTTGTCTACCTGTCTACCTGTCTACCTGTTTACCTACTACGAGGAGTGATTATGACCCTTTGGGGCGGACGTTTTTCCACCAAACTGGACGAGCAAGCCTGGATTTTGAACACCTCCCTGCCGTTTGACCAACGCCTGGCAGCGCAGGATGTACGCGGTTCGATTGCCTGGGCGGGCGGATTGCTTAAGGCAGGCGTGCTGACCGAGACGGAATACGCTGCCATCGTACAAGGTTTGAACACCATCGCTGAGGAATTTGCTCAAAAGACCTTCACGTTTCATGAATCAGACGAAGACATCCACACTGCTGTTGAGCGGCGGCTGGGCGAACTGATTGGCGCGGCGGCGGGCAAACTGCACACCGGGCGCAGCCGCAACGACCAGGTGGCGACCGATTTTCGATTGTGGATTTTGGATTCGCTTGGACAGTTAAATTCTGCAATCTGCACTCTGCAATCTGCCTTGCTCGGCCTGTCCGAAAAGCACATCGAAACGCTGATGCCGGGTTACACCCATCTGCAGCGCGCCCAACCGGTAACACTCGCTCACTGGCTGCTCAGTCACTTCTGGCCGTTGGAACGCGATAAAGACCGCCTGGCTGACCTGCGCGACCGCGCTGCCGTGCTGCCCCTTGGCTGCGGTGCGCTGGCGGGAACGGCCTTCGATATGGACCGCGAAGCGCTGACGATGGCACTCGACTTCGACATCCCTGCCCAAAATAGCCTGGATGCCGTCTCAGACCGTGATTTTGCCGCCGAGTTCCTGTTCTGCGCCGCGCTGATGGGTGTTCACCTGAGCAAACTGAGCGAGCAGATGGTCTTGTTCACGACTGCCGAGTTTGGTTTTTTTGAACTTTCGGATGCCTTTTCAACCGGTTCGAGCCTGATGCCGCAAAAGAAAAACCCCGACCTGTTCGAGCTGGCGCGCGGCAAATCTGGCGCGCTCATCGGGTTGCTGACCGGAATGCTGGCGATGCTCAAGGGGCTGCCCTCCACCTACGACAAGGATTTGCAGGAGGATAAAGTCCTCGTGTTTCGGGCTTTCGATACGCTGATGAGCATTTTGCCCGTTTTAGCGGGCGCGCTGGAGACGATGACCGTTCGTCCCGAAAAGATGCTGGCGGCGATTGATTCGGCTATGCTGGCAACCGATTTGGCGGATTATCTCGTCCGTAAGGGAATCCCTTTCCGCGAGGCTCATGCCGCGGCGGGCCGCGCCGTGCGGGCAGCGGCAGAGAAAGGAATCAGCCTGGAGAAACTCTCATTAAGCGAGATGCAGGCTTTCGGGTCGTTTGAATCCGATGTGTACCAGGTTTTCGACCCGATGGAATCGGTCAAACGGCGGAATGCGACGGGGGGAACATCTCCCGATTCCGTTAAGAAGCAAATTCAAAAAGCAAAAGAAACCCTCACCCCCGCCCTCTCCCACAGGGAGAGGGGGAAATCATAAGGAGAAAAATCATGAACACCGTTATTTGTCCCGAATGTGAAGCCGAAATTACGCTCGAAGCCAATGTGGAAGTGGGCGAAATCATCGTCTGCTCTGATTGCGGCGTGGATTTGGAAGTGACCGCGCTGAACCCCGCGGCGGTGGAACTGGCGCCGATGGAGCAGGAAGATTGGGGGGAATAAATGCAGAAGTGTGAATGCAGAATGCGGAATAAAAACAGCGAGCCTGGTTTTATTCTTAAATTCTGCATTCATCATTCATCATTCATCATTCTGCATTCTGCATTTACAAGAGGCTGTTATGCAAAGAAGATTGAGAATCGGCGTCCTCTACTCTCGCGTGCGGGTGGAGGAGAAGTGGATTTTTGGCGCGATGGAGAAGCGCGGCATTGATTATGAGCGGCTGGATGACCGAACGATTTCGTTCGACCTGGAGAACCCCGCTCCCTGGCGCGCCTTCGATGCCGTGCTGGAACGTAGTATCAGTTACACAAGCGGCTTGTATGCCTTGCGGATGCTGAATGCGTTTGGCGTGCCAACGGTGAACACGGCGGCCGTGGCTGAGATTTGCGGTGACAAATTGACCACCTCAGCCATGCTGGCCAAGGCTGGGATTCCGCAGCCGCACAACGCGGCGGCGTTTACGCCCGAAGCGGCACTGGAGGCGATTGAAGCCTTTGGCTACCCGGTGGTGCTGAAGCCGGTGGTTGGCTCTTGGGGGCGGCTGCTGGCAAAAATCAATGACCGCGACGCGGCGGAGGCGGTGCTGGAGCATAAAGCCACGCTCGGCTCGGTGCAGCATTCGGTTTTTTACATTCAGGAATATATTGCCAAACCGGGGCGCGACATTCGCGCGATTGTGATTGGCGACCGGGTGCTGACGGCTATGTACCGCAAGTCGGAGCATTGGATTACCAATACGGCGCGCGGCGGCGAGGGCGAACTTTGCCCGATTACGCCGGAGATTGAGTCGCTCTGCCTGGGCGCGGCGCAGGCGGTAGGCGGCGGCGTGCTGGCGGTGGATTTAATCGAACACCCGGAGCGCGGTTATCTCGTCAACGAAATCAATCACACCATGGAATTTCACACCATGCAGCCGGTGAGCGGGATTGATATTGCGGATGAGATTGTGGCGTATGTGATGAAAGTAGCCGGTGGTCAGTGATCAGTGTTTTCCAATCTAACTGATAACTGACAACTGATAACTGAAATGAGGAGCAATTATTTTCATGAAAACAACCGTTTCCATCATTGGCGGTTCGGGCTACGGCGGCGGGGAGTTATTGCGGCTGCTGCTCGGACATCCAAATGTCGAAGTCAAACAGGTCACGTCGCGCTCGCATTTGGGCGAGTATGTCTATCAGGTTCACCCCAATTTGCGCAAGCGCACGCAGCTCAAATTTGTTGACCCGGCCCAGGTCGAGCCGGTGGATGTGCTGTTCCTGGCTTTGCCGCATGGGCAGGCGCAAAAGTCCATCGCACAGTATGCCGCGCTGGCGGGCAAAATCATTGATCTTTCGGCGGATTTTCGGTTGCGCAGCGCTTCCGATTATCAAAAGTGGTACGGAGAGCCGCACGCCGCGCCGGACTGGTTGAGTAAATTTGTCTATGGTTTGCCCGAATTGCGCCGAGCCGAGATGACTGGGGCAAACTACATCAGCGGTGTGGGCTGTAATGCCACCGCCACGAATCTGGCGCTGCTTCCGCTGGTGAAGACTGGGCTGATTGACCTTGACCAGCCGATTTATGTCGAGATCAAGGTTGGCTCGTCTGAGAGCGGCGCGGAGGGCAACGCCGGTTCGCATCACGCCGAGCGCGCCAACGTCATCCGCACGTTTTCGGCGTTTGGACACCGCCACACTTCCGAAGTGATTCAAGAGTTGGGCGTGAGCAACGTCTCATTGACCATGACTGCTGTTGACCTGGTGCGCGGCGTGCTGGCGACAGCCCACGCAAAGGTCAAGCCGGGCGTAGCGAACAAGGATTTGTGGAAAGCCTATCGCGCCGCCGCCAACGAGAATCCGTTTATTCGCGTGGTCAAAGAACAGCGCGGCATTTATCGTGTGCCAGAGCCAAAAATTGTGGCTGGAACGAATTACGCCGACCTGGGCTTCGAGTTAGATGAGTCGAACGGCCACGTTGTCTCCATCTGCGCGATTGACAATCTAATGAAGGGCGCTTCTGGCACAGCGGTGCAGTGCCTGAACCTGATGATGGGCTGGGAGGAGACGCTGGGGCTGGAGTTTGTGGGACTTCATCCAAGTTAAACCAGTACACGGAAAACGCGGAGGACACGGATGAACACGGAAAAACCATTTTTTGCTTTTTCTGCGTATTCCGCGCCTTCCGTGTGTTCCGTGTCCAAAAGAGTTTGGAGTAAAAAATGACAGAAGCAATCACAGTGGTCAAACTTGGCGGCACCGAAGGCGTGGATTTTTCCGCGATTTGTGCCGATGCGGTGGAACTGCTCAAAAATGGTCAGCGGCTCGTGTTTGTGCATGGCGGTTCAGCCGAGGCGAATGCGCTGGGCGAGGCGCTGGGAACGCCGCCGAAGTTCATCACCTCGCCTTCGGGCTACACCTCGCGTTATACCGACCGCAAGACGCTGGAAGTGTTCCTGATGGCGGTTAATGGCAAAATCAACTCGCTGCTCACCGAGCAGTTGCACCGGCTGGGCATCAACGCTTTTGGGATGTGCGGCATGGATGGAAAACTGATGGTCGCCACACGCAAAGACGCCATCCAGAGCGTGGAAAACGGTAAGCGCAAGATGATTCGGGATGATTACACGGGGAAAATTGAAACGGTAAATGGTAATTTGTTATTGGCGATTTTGGAGATGGGCTGCCTGCCCGTTATCGCGCCGGTAGCCGTCAGCCAGAATGGCGAAGCGTTGAACGTGGATGCCGACCGCGCCGCGGCAATGGTCGCCTCTGCGCTGAAGGCGGAAACCCTGTTGCTGCTGACTGCCGTGCCGGGGCTGATGGAGAAATTCCCGGACGAATCAACGCTCATCCGGCAGATTCCGCAATCAAAACTGCCCGCTGCGCTGGAAATGGCGCAAGGACGCATGAAGAAAAAAATTTTGGGCGCAGAGGAAGCCCTTCAGGGTGGGGTTGGCAGGGTCATCATTGCCGATGGGCGCGTAGAAAAGCCGATTTCTAATGCTTTGAACGGGCAGGGAACGGTAATTGCGTAAAAATTTGTCTATACACTGTGCTATAATCGGCGGAATTTATCTGGGATTTGGCGCATGTTGTTGCGGCGAACTGCCGATTTACAAAGAGAGAGAAGGAGAAGTGAGATGAACAGTCAACACAAGGAGGAGCCTTTCCGTTCAGGCATGTACCGGCCTGAGTTTGAGCATGATGCTTGTGGATTGGGCTTTGTGGTCAACATCAATGGGCAAAAATCGCACCGCATTCTGGAGCAGGCTTTAACGGTTTTAGAGAGCCTGACGCATCGCGGGGCGCGCGGCGCCGAGCCGAATACCGGGGATGGCGCCGGGGTGCTTGTTCAGTTGCCGCATAACTTTTTGCAGCGCAAGGCCAACCGGCATGGGTTTTCTTTGCCAGAGCCTGGCTGGTATGGCGTTGGCATGGTCTTTCTCCCGCCTGACCCCAACCCGCGGCGGGCGATTGAAATCCATTTTGAGAATATTGTGGCATCTGAAGGGCTGCGTTTTTTGGGCTGGCGCACGGTCAAGACCAATAATAGTGGTTTGGGCGCTTCGGCCCTGCGCGCTGAACCCAAAATGCGCCTGGCTTTCATCGAGCGCAGTCCGCGCCTTCAGGATGAACTGGCTTTCGAGCGCAAACTGTATATCATTCGCCGCCGGGCCGAAAAGGAAATCCGCTATGGCGGTATCTTCGAAGGCGGCAAGTATTTTTATATTGCCAGTTTGTCTTATAAAACGCTGGTTTATAAGGGAATGTTGGTTTCGGACCAGGTGCGCGGCTATTTCCCCGATCTATCAGAACCAGATTTCGAGAGCGCGCTCGCAGTCGTTCACTCTCGCTTTAGCACCAACACCTTCCCCAGTTGGGAACGCGCGCATCCGTATCGTTACATTTCACATAATGGCGAAATCAACACCCTGCGCGGCAATATCAACTGGCTGCGCGCGCAAGAAAACTGGCTGGAATCTTCGGTATTTGGCAGCGAACTCAAAAAGATTTTGCCTGTTCTCCAGCCCGATGGCAGCGATACGGCGATGTTCGATAATTTGGTGGAATTTCTCACCCTCTCTGGCCGCTCTCTGCCGCATGTGATGGCGATGATGATTCCTGAACCCTGGTCGAAGCATGGCAACATGCCGGATGCCAAACGCGCATTTTATGAGTTTCATGCCAACTTGCAAGAACCCTGGGATGGCCCGGCGGCCATGTGTTTTACCGATGGCGTGCTGGTTGGCGCTTCGTTGGACCGAAACGGTTTGCGCCCGGCGCGTTATTACGTCACCAAAGATGGGCAGGTCATTCTGGCCTCCGAAGTGGGCGTGTTGGAAATTCCGCCCGAAAATGTGGCTTATAAAAACCGTCTCAAGCCGGGGCGCATGTTATTGATTGATACTGCCGAAGGGCGCATCGTCAGCGATGAGGAAATCAAACAAAAACTTGCCTCAGCCCATCCGTATCGTGATTGGCTGAACAAATATCAGGTTTCTCTCGAAGATATTCCCAAAAGCAAGCCTGAACTTGTGCCGCCGTCTGACCCTCAGACCCTGATGCAGCGGCTGAGTGCCTTTGGTTACACCGACGAAGACCTGAACCTGATTTTGACCCCCATGGCCCGCGATGGCGTCGAACCGGTCGGTTCGATGGGCAACGATGCGGCTTTGGCTGTCTTGTCTGAAAAGCCCCGGCTGTTGTATGACTACTTCAAGCAATTGTTCGCTCAGGTTACTAACCCGCCCATCGATTCGGTGCGCGAGGAGTTGATTTTTGCCTCTGAGGTGATGGTCGGGGCCGAGAGCAACATCCTCGAACCCACGCCGCAAAGCTGTCACCAGATTCGTTTGGAATATCCACTGTTGAAGAACGAGGATATGGCGAAAATTTATCACAGCAAAATCCCCGGATTTGCCGTGATGCGCCTGCCCATTCTCTTCCCGGCGGGGTCGGGCGGGGCTGGGCTTGAACAGGCAATGGAAGACCTGTTTCAGGCCGCCGATTCGGCCATTGCGCGCGGTTTCAACCTGCTGGTGCTTTCGGACCGGGGCATGGACAAAGACAATCTTCCCATTCCTGCGTTGCTGGCGGTGGCCGGTTTGCATCATCACCTCGTCAGGCAGGGCAAGCGCACCCAGGTTGGATTGATTTTGGAGAGCGGCGAGCCGCGCGAAGTCCATCACTTTGCCGCGCTCATTGGGTATGGCGCGACGGTCATCAACCCGTACCTGGCTTACGAGGCCATCGAACATCTGGTAGAGCAAGGTTTTTTGGGTGATATTGACAAAAAGCAGGCCATCAAGAATTTTCTCAAGGCCGCAACCAAAGGAATTATCAAAACCATCTCCAAGATGGGCATTTCTACCATTCAGAGTTACTGTGGCGCTCAAATTTTCGAGGCTCTGGGGATTCATCAGAGCGTGATTGATAAATACTTTACCTGGACCCCCTCCCGTATTGGCGGCGTTGACCTGGAAACGATTGCCCGCGAGGCTGAGATGCGCCATAAGACCGGTTATGCGGCCCGGCGGGTGTATACATCCACCCTGCCGACCAGGGGAGAGTATCAATGGCGCAGCGATGGCGAGTATCACTTGTTCAATCCGCTCACCATCCATAAACTGCAAAAAGCAGTTCGTACCGGCTGCTATGATGAGTTCAAAGAATATTCGACGCTCATCAATGCGGAAGAAGCCAAAAAAGGCACGCTGCGCGCTTTGCTGGAGTTTAGAAGGCTGCGGACGCCCGTTCCATTGGATGAAGTGGAACCGGTGGAGGCCATTATGCGTCGCTTCAAGACCGGCGCAATGAGTTACGGCTCCATCAGCAAAGAAGCCCATGAAACCCTGGCAATCGCCATGAACCGCATTGGCGGCAAGAGCAACACCGGCGAAGGCGGCGAAGACCCGGAGCGCTATATCCCACTGCCTAATGGCGACTCCAAAAATAGCGCCATCAAGCAGGTAGCCTCGGCCCGTTTTGGCGTGACCAGTGAATATCTGGTAAACGCCAAAGAGCTGCAAATCAAAATTGCTCAGGGCGCCAAACCGGGCGAAGGCGGGCAATTGCCGGGCCGCAAGGTGTATCCATGGATTGCCAAAGTCCGCCACTCTACCCCTGGCGTGGGTCTCATTTCTCCACCGCCGCATCACGATATTTACTCCATCGAAGACCTGGCGCAACTGATTCATGATTTGAAAAATGTCAATCCGCAAGCGCGCATCAGCGTCAAACTGGTTTCAGCGGTGGGAGTTGGGACGATTGCGGCAGGTGTTGCCAAGGCGCGCGCCGATGTCGTCCTCATCAGCGGTCACGATGGCGGCACGGGCGCTTCGCCGTATAGCAGCATCAAACACGCCGGTTTGCCCTGGGAATTGGGCCTTTCTGAAACCCATCAGACGTTGCTGATGAACAATTTGCGCGACCGAATCGTCGTCGAAACCGATGGGCAGCTCAAGACCGGGCGCGATGTGGTCATTGCAGCCCTGCTGGGCGCGGAAGAATTTGGCTTTGCCACCGCCCCGTTGGTAGCGCTTGGCTGCGTGATGATGCGCGTCTGTCATCTCGATACCTGTCCGACCGGTATTGCCACCCAAAACCCGGAACTGCGCAAGAAGTTTGCGGGTGAACCGGAGCATGTGGTCAACTTTATGCGTTTCATTGCGTCCGAAATGCGAGAAATTATGGCAGAACTCGGTTTTCGCACGATAGATGAGATGGTTGGACATTCGGAACTGCTGCAAATGCGTCAATCGGCCCTGCATTGGAAATCGAAAGGGTTAGACTTCTCAAATCTGCTATATCAGCCAGATGTGGTAGATAACGGCGCTTTACAGACCTGTCGAACATCACAGAATCATGAATTGGATAAGACGCTCGATGCCGCTGTTTTGCTCGAAGCGTGCCGGCCTGCGCTCGAATCTGCTCAGCCGATACGGGCTGAGTTCCCTATCCGCAACATTCACCGCTCGGTTGGAGCGCGACTGGGCGGCGAGGTGACGCGCAAATATGGCGCGGCTGGCTTGCCAGAAGACACCATTCACCTTACCTTCAACGGTTCGGCCGGGCAGAGTTTTGGCGCATTCTTGCCCAAAGGCCTGACCTTTGTTTTGCAAGGTGATGCCAATGATTATGTGGGCAAGGGACTTTCTGGTGGAAAAATCATTGCCTACCCGCCGCAGGGTTCGACCTTCGTGCCGGAGGAAAACACCATCATCGGAAACGTCGCTTTTTATGGCGCAACCGGGGGGCAGGCCTTCATTCGCGGGCGGGCCGGAGAGCGTTTTTGCGTGCGCAACGGCGGTATGACCGCCGTTGTGGAAGGCGTGGGCGACCATGGCTGCGAATATATGACCGGCGGGCACGTGATTGTGCTTGGGCGCACCGGGCGCAACTTTGCGGCGGGCATGTCGGGCGGCATTGCCTATGTCTTCGATGAGCGCGGCGAATTCCCCTCGCGCTGCAATCAAGAAATGGTGACCCTGCAAAGCCTTTCGGACACCGAAGAAATCGCCTTCGTACAATCTTTGCTAGAGAGTCATCTCAATCTCACAGGCAGCGATTTTGCCCGCCGCATTCTGGCTGATTGGGAAAATGCGCTCAAGAAATTTGTCTGCGTCGTTCCGAACGATTATGCCCGCATGATGTCGCTGCTTAAAGAAGCCCAAAAAGCCAATTTGACCGGCGAAGAAGCCATTATGGCTGCCTTCGAGGCCAATTTGCGTGATGTTGCGCGAGTCAGCGGCAATTAGTTCAGGAGTATTTGTATGGGAAAACCAACCGGTTTCATCGAATATCAGCGGGAGACCCCCGTTGACCGTCCACCAGAGGAGCGTCTTCAGGATTGGAATGAGTTTCACCTGCCGATGGCGCAAGATAAACTGCAAACCCAGGCGGCCCGCTGCATGAATTGCGGCATTCCATTTTGCCATACCGGCACGCTCATCAGCGGCATGGCCGCTGGCTGCCCCATTCACAACCTGATTCCAGAGTGGAATGACCTGGTGTATCGCGGTTTGTGGCGGCAGGCGTTAGAGAGTTTGCTCAAAACCAACAACTTTCCCGAATTTACCGGGCGGGTTTGCCCCGCGCCATGCGAAGGCTCATGCACATTGGGAATCGATGCCCCGCCTGTCACCATTAAAAGCATCGAGCAGGCCATTATCGAGAAAGGTTTTGAAGAGGGGTGGATTCTTCCCCACCCTCCGGCAGTTCGTACCGGCAAACGGGTGGCGGTAGTTGGCTCTGGGCCGGCCGGGCTGGCTTGTGCTGACCAACTGAACAAAGCCGGGCATTGGGTGACGGTTTTCGAGCGCGCCGACCGCATTGGCGGCTTGCTGCAATATGGCATTCCGAATATGAAACTGGACAAAAACATCGTCCGCCGCCGGGTGGATTTGATGGCGGCAGAAGGCGTTCAGTTCATCACCAACATCGAAATCGGGAAAACCTACCCTGCCGAAAAACTGCGCGAAGAGTTCGATGCTCTTGTGCTGGCTTGCGGCGCAACCAAACCACGCGACCTGTCTATCGAAGGCCGTCATCTCAAGGGAATTTATTTTGCGGTGGAATTTTTGCACGCCAACACCCGCCGTCTGCTCGATAGCCATTACGGAGGCGCGCAAAGTTGGGGAGCTTTTGTTTACCCCTATATTTCGGCGCAGGATAAAGACGTGATTGTGATAGGCGGCGGCGATACGGGGACGGATTGCGTGGCGACTTCGCTGCGGCAGGGCTGCAAAAACCTGACTCAGCTAGAAATTTTGCCCCGCCCGCCTGCCGTTCGGCAGCCCAACAACCCCTGGCCCGAATGGCCCAAAGTCTATTTGCTCGATTACGGGCAGGAAGAATATGCCGCTATTCATGGCCGCGACCCGCGTGAGTATCTGCTCACCGCCAAACGGTTTTTGGATGATGGCAAGGGCAATGTGGCGGGCATCGAAACCGTGCAGGTGGAATGGACCAAGGATGAGGCAGGCCGCTTTGCGCCGCGTGAAATTCCGGGCAGTGAGCAGGTTCGCCCGGCGCAGTTGGTTTTGCTGGCAATGGGCTTTTTAGGGCCAGAAGATACCATCCCCAACGCCTTGGGCCTGGAGCGCGATGCCCGTTCGAACGTCAAAGCCGATAGCGTTCGCTTTGCCACCAATCTGCCGGGCGTATTCGTGGCTGGCGATATGCGGCGCGGGCAAAGCCTGGTTGTGTGGGCCATTCACGAAGGCCGCGCCGTCGCCCGTGAGTGCGACCGCTACCTGATGGGCGAAACGATGCTGCCATGACAAATGACAAATGATGAATGGTGAATGATGAATGCAGTGCTTGTTCTTGAAGATGGCACAGTGTTAACCGGTCAGGCCTTTGGCGCGCAAACCGATGCCGTGTTCGAACTGGTCTTCAATACCAGCATGACCGGCTACCAGGAAATTTTGACCGACCCCTCGTATCGCGGCCAGGGTGTCTTGTTTACCGTGTCGCATATTGGAAACGTTGGAATTAACCTGGAAGATGACGAATCGGCGGCCCCGCAGGTTTCGGCGGCAGTCGTGCGCTCACTCAGCCCGGTCGTCTCTAGCTGGCGGGCAGCGCTTTCGCTCTCAGATTGGCTGGCGCGGCACGGCGTCCCCGGTATCAGCGGCGTTGATACGCGCTTTCTTACCCGCAAACTGCGCGATGGCGGCACGCAAAAAGCTGCGCTTTCGACCAAAGGCACGTCTCCCGAAGCACTGCTCCAACTGACGCGCGAATGGCCCGGCCTGGATGGGCGCGACATGGTGCGCGAAGTCACCTGCCCAGAGCCGTATCATTGGGTAGATGACGCAGGGGCAAAATGGGTCAAGAAAAGCGATAGAGCGATACTCGATGCTCAAAAATCGGGGAATGAATCTCCGCCATCGAATACCGAATATCGAGTTCCGAATACCGACTATCGAGTTCCGAATTCCGAATATCGAATCATCGCTTACGATTTTGGAATTAAGGAAAATATCCTCCGTCACCTGGCTTCCTACGGCGCAAAGGTGACCGTCGTCCCGGCGGATACGAGCGCGAAAGAGGCTCTGGCGCTCAAACCCGATGGGATTTTCCTCTCTAACGGCCCCGGCGACCCAGCCGGGCTGCCTTACGCCGTCGAAGCAGTGCGTGAACTCATCGAAAGCGGCATACCGATTTTTGGAATTTGCCTTGGACATCAATTGATTGGCCGCGCCCTGGGAGCCGAAACTCACCGCCTGCGGTTTGGTCATCACGGCGGCAATCACCCTGTTCAACATTTGCCAAGCGGCAGAGTGCTGATTACTGCTCAAAACCACAACTACTGCGTCACCCCCGGCGACCTAAACCCGGACGAAGTCGAAATCACCTACAAGAGCCTGAACGATGACTCGCTGGAGGGGATGCGGCTCAAGCGCAAGCCGGTGTTCAGCGTTCAGTTTCACCCCGAAGCCGCGCCAGGCCCGCACGACGCGCACGACATTTTCGCGGAATTCTTTCGACAAATGAAGAATGTAAAATGCAAAATGAAGAATGCAAAATGAAGAATGAAGAATGCAAAATGAAGAATGAAGAATGCAAAATGAAGAATGAAGAATTTTGGATGGAGGCATAAATGGCGCATGATACAACCGATTTGCGGATCAGGACGAAAAAATTTGCGCTACAAATTATTAAACTGTACCAAACCTTGCCTAACAGCGGCGAAACGCAGGTGATTGGCAAACAGCTTCTGCGCAGCGGTACTTCGGTTGGCGCACAATATCGTGAAGCGTGCCGGGCGAAATCTCCGGCCGATTTTATCAATATGATGAGGGGTGGTTTGAAAGAGCTTGACGAAACTGCTTACTGGCTTGAGTTGCTTGTCGAAGGCAATCTCGTTCCATCCGCCAAACTTGCAGAACTTCAAAAAGAAGCCGATGAACTGATGGCTATCTTTGTCTCATCCATCAACACATCATCTCGTAATCATCCCAAATAATCTTCATTCTTCATTCTCCATTCTTCATTACTTCACTCATCATTGTTCAAACTTTTGGATTATGAAAACCATCCTCGTCCCCGGCTCCGGCCCCATCGTCATTGGACAGGCCGCTGAATTTGATTACTCTGGCACGCAGGCGGTCAAAGCCTTGCGCTCCAAAGGCTATCGCGTGGTGCTGGTCAACTCGAACCCGGCCACCATCATGACCGACCCCGAAATTGCCGACGCAACCTACATCGAGCCGCTGACGCCTGAAGCGTTGGAAGCAATCATTGCCCAAGAGCGACCCGATGCCATGCTCCCGACCGTTGGCGGGCAAACCGGGCTGAACCTGGCGCTGGCCCTCTCTGAAAACGGCGTGCTGCAAAAATACGGCGTACAGCTGATTGGCGCCAACCTGAAAGCCATTAAAGCCGCCGAAGACCGCCTCTTGTTCCGCGAGACCATGAAGCAAGCCGGCATTCCCGTTCCGCGCGGCGGGGCGGCCTATTCGCTGGCCGAGGCCGAATCGCTGGTCAGCGAAACCGGCTATCCGGTCCTTGTCCGCGCTTCGTTTGCTATGGGCGGCACCGGCGCTTCGTGGGTGTACGAACCCGCCGAACTGCCCGAAGCCGTCCGCAAGGCTATTTCCGAATCTCCCATTGGCCAGGCCTGGCTGGAAGAATCCGTCCTCGGCTGGAAGGAATACGAGCTGGAAGTAATGCGCGACCGGGCCGATAACTTTGTCGTCGTTTGCTCCATCGAAAATCTCGACCCGATGGGCGTTCACACCGGCGACAGTATCACCGTTGCCCCGGCCCAAACTCTCACCGACCGTGAGTACCAGGTGCTGCGCGACCTGGCGCGGCGCGTCTTGCGCGCGGTCGGCGTCGAAACTGGCGGCTCCAATGTTCAATTTGCCGTTGACCCCAAAACTGGCCGAACAGTGGTCATCGAAATGAATCCGCGTGTTAGCCGCTCCTCGGCGCTGGCCAGCAAGGCCACCGGCTTCCCAATTGCCAAAATCGCCGCGCTGGTGGCGGTCGGCCACACCCTCGACGAAATCACCAACGACATCACCGGCCAGACCAAAGCCTCCTTCGAGCCGTCGCTCGATTACGTCGTGGTCAAAATTCCGCGCTGGGCCTTCGAGAAATTCCCCGGCGTGGACCCCACCCTGGGGCCGCAGATGAAATCGGTTGGCGAGGTGATGGCGCTGGGGCGGACTTTCCCCGAAGCGCTCAATAAGGCGATTCAATCCCTGGAAATTGGGGTGGATGCCCTTGACGGGAGCGGACCCAGCCGCAGCCTGCCCGCCGCGCCGGAGACATTGGACTCGCTGAAAACTCCCACTGCCGACCGTCTCTTTCGCGTTTACCGCGCCATTCGGCAGGGGATGCCGCTGGAAGAGATTGCACAGGTTACAGGATATGACTTGTGGTTTTTGGCAGAAATGGCAGAGATTTGTAATTGGGAATTGGTAATTCGTAATTGCCAAACGGCGGCTGAACTTAAGCCAGTTTTGTGGACCGCCAAGCAACTTGGTTTTTCCGACTCACACATCTCTCGTTTGCTCCCCAATTACCAATTACCATTTACCAGCATACGTGAGTTGCGCCAATCCCTCGGCATTCTCCCCACCTTTCAGCGCGTAGATACCTGCGCGGCAGAGTTTGAAGCCCAAACACCCTATCTCTATAGTGCCTACGAAATGGACGATGAATCCAGGCCCACCGACCGCCAGAAAATCTTGATTTTGGGCGGCGGGCCGAACCGGATTGGGCAGGGCATTGAATTCGATTACTGCTGCTGTCAGGCTGCTTTTGCGCTTTCGGCGATGGGTTACGAGACCATCATGTACAACTGTAACCCTGAAACCGTTTCAACGGATTACGATACGGCAGACCGGCTGTATTTCGAGCCGCTGACGCTGGAGCATGTCTTGAACGTCATTCAGCGCGAACAGCCGTTGGGCGTGATTGTCCAATTTGGCGGGCAGACTCCGCTCAACCTGGCGGCGGGGCTAAAGGCTGCCGGGGTCAACATTCTCGGCACGTCTCCCGATGCGATTCAATTGGCCGAAGACCGCGAGGCGTTCGCGCAACTGCTCTCGAAACTGGAAATTTCCCAGCCGGAGAACGGAATCGCGCGTTCGCTGGAAGAAGCCCGCGAAGTGGCGGCACGAGTCGGGTATCCCGTCCTCGTTCGGCCCTCGTTCGTGTTGGGCGGGCGGGCCATGGCTCTCGTGGAGAGCGAGGCTCAGCTGGCGGGGTTCATCCAAAAAGCGATGGAGGCCGCCCCCGGGCAGCCCATCTTAATCGACCGCTTCCTGGAGGACGCCTTCGAAATCGACGTGGACGCGCTGGCCGACGGCGAGCGGGTGGTGATTGGGGCGGTGATGCAGCATATAGAAGAAGCGGGCGTTCATTCGGGCGATGCGGCCTGCGTGCTGCCGCCCTACAAGGTGAGCGCTTACCATTTGGGCATTATGCGCGAGTACACCGAGCAGTTGGGGCTGGCCCTGGGCGTGCGCGGGCTGATGAACGTCCAGTTTGCGCTGAAGGACGAGGTGGTTTATGTGCTGGAGGTCAACCCGCGCGCCTCGCGCACGGTTCCATACGCGAGCAAGGCCACCGGGCTAAACCTGGCCTACCTGGCTGCGCAAGTGATGGCCGGGCGCACGCTGGCGGAACTGGGCGTGACCGAAGAGCCGCGCGTGGATGGATTTTTCGTCAAAGAAGCGGTGCTGCCTTTCAAGAAACTGCCCGGCTCCAGCGTGCTGCTTGGCCCCGAAATGCGCTCCACGGGCGAGGTGATGGGTCATGCCGCGCATTTTGGTCATGCCTTTGCCAAATCGCAGGTGGCGGCTGGTACGGCCCTGCCGCAAGGCGGCGCGGCGCTCATCAGCGTCAACGACTACGACAAAAGCGCCGGACTGAAAATTGCCCGCGACCTGCACCGGATGGGCTTCCGCCTGTACGCCACGCCCGGCACGGCGGACTTTTTCCGCAAGGTTGGGTTGCCGGTCGAAACGGTCAAAAAATTCGCCGATGGTTCGCCGCACACGGTGGACCTGATTCTCGGCGGGCAGGTGCAGCTGGTCATCAACACTCCGCTTGGCTTGCACGCCCATGCCGACGGAGCGGAAATTCGCGCGGCGGCGATTGCCATGAACATCCCGCTGCTGACCACGCTCTCGGCGGCCATGGCAGCGGTGGCGGCCATCCGCGCCATGCGCGAGAATGCGTTGAAGTATCGCAGTTTGCAGAGTCACTTCAGGAAGGCTGAAATCTAAAACCAGTACACCGATTTCACGGATTGGACGGATTTTTGCGGATTCCTCTAAAGATTTTCCGCGAGAATTCGCAATCCCCGTGTAATCCGTGCGCAAAAAGGAAAAAATTATGGACATTATCGGCATTGAAAACAAACATACGTCTGGTCTATACACCAAACAAAACTTTGCCATTGTGCGCGGGCAGGGCGCGACGCTCTGGGACGCGGATGGCAACGAGTACATTGATTGCTCCTCCGGGCATGGGGTGGCGAATTTGGGTCATGCGCACCCCAAAGTGGCGGCGGCGGTGGCGGAACAGGCTGCAAAACTGGTCACGCTGTTCGAGACCTTCCCCAACGACCAGCGCGCGGCCTTGATGGAAAAACTAACCGCTCTGACCCCCGGCCTGGAGCGCGTTTTCTTCTGCAACTCTGGCACCGAATCCATCGAGGCGGCGGTCAAGTTTGCGCGCCTTTCGACCGGCCGCACCGGAATCATCGCCGCCATGCGCGGCTTTCATGGGCGCACGCTGGGCGCGCTCTCGGCCACCTGGAACAAGAAATACCGCGAGGCCTTCGAGCCGCTCGTCCCAAATTACAGCCATGTCTCATACAACAATATTGCTGCTCTCGAAAAGGCAGTCACCGAGCAGACTGCCGCTGTTCTCCTGGAGGTTGTGCAAGGCGAGGGCGGAGTGTACCCGGCAGACCCGGCTTACCTGCAAGCGGCGCGGCAGATTTGTTCGGAGCGCGGCGCGCTGCTGGTCATTGACGAGGTACAAAGCGGTTTTGGACGCACCGGCAAGATGTTCGCTTACCAGCATTATGACATCGTTCCCGATATGCTATGCGTCGCCAAATCGCTGGCGGGTGGGATTCCGATGGGCGCAGTATTGCTCGGCCCGGCGGTCAAAAATCTCGGCCCGGGGCTGCACGGCTCGACCTTTGGCGGCAACCCGCTCTCGTGCGCGGCGGCAGTGGCGGCATTGACCGCTATGCAGGAAGAAAACCTGCCCCAGCAGGCCGCCGAAAAAGGCAAATACCTGATGGACAAACTCCGCGCTCTCAATCTGCCGATTGTGCGCGAGGTGCGCGGGCTGGGGCTGATGGTCGGAATCGAACTAAAGCAGAAGGTTGCGCCCTACATCAAGGCGTTGCAGGAAAGGCGGATTATTGCGCTCAATGCCGGGCTGACGACCATCCGCCTGCTGCCGCCGCTGGTGATTACTTACGAGCAGTTGGATGCGGTCGTGGCAGCGCTGGCGGAGGTGCTTTCAACGGATTTTGAAGCGGATAAAGCGGAGCAAGCAGAGCAAGCGGATAAACGGAATCAAGCGGATGAGTGAGACTTTGATTGGCTTGGTATCGCAATACAGCCCCTCCGGGCAGGAGCGCGGAGCGGTGGAGTGGCTGGCAGCGCGGATGAAGGCGCTTGGCTATGCCGATGCGTTCATTGATGGGGCTGGGAACGCGGTCGGCGTGATGGGCGATGGCCCGCGGCAGGTGGTTTTGCTGGGGCATATTGATACTGTGCCGGGGGAAATACCGGTTTCCCTCATCCCTAGCCCCTCTCCCGAAGGGAGAGGGGAGTTATATGGGCGCGGGGCAGTGGATGCCAAAGGCCCGCTGGCCTGTTTTACCGATGCGGTGGCGCGGGTAGGCGCGGTGGCGGGCTGGCAGTTCGTGGTCATCGGCGCGGTGGAGGAAGAGCGCGATTCGGACGGGGCGCGTTTTGTAGTGGATAAGTACAAGCCCGATTTTGCCATTATTGGCGAGCCGAACCGCTGGGACCGGGTGGCGCTGGGCTACAAGGGCAGCGCCTGGGCTGAAGTTACCGTTCGGCGCGCGCAAAGTCACACCGCTAGCGGCGAGCAGACAGCAGCAGAAGCAGCGGTGGAGGCCTGGCTGGCAGTGAAGGCGTTTGCAGACTCTTTTAATGCGGATAAGCAGCGCGCTTTCGATAAAATTTTGCCCACGTTGCGGAACATCGAGGCCGGGCAAGATGGCTTTGCGCAGTGGGCGCGCCTGAGCGTGGGAGCCCGTTTGCCGGTGGAGATGCCGCCGGAGCAGTGGTATGCCAAATTAAGTGAAATTGCGTCAGCTGCCGAGGTGAACCAGGTGGGCTATGCTGTCTCAGCCTGGGGGTGCGAGAAAAACACCCCGCTGGTACGCGCCCTGTTGAGCGGAATCCGGAGTCAGGGTGGCACGCCGTCTTTTGTCTATAAAACCGGAACTGCCGACCTGAACATCGTCGCCCCAGTTTGGCAGTGTCCGGCGGTCGTGTATGGCCCAGGCGATTCGGCGCTCGACCACACGCCGGATGAGCATATCTCGCTAGATGAGTACGCCAGGGCGGTGGATGTGCTGGCGGCGGCACTGCAGAATTTGGTTAAGAATGCGTAAATTGGCCGATTTTTGGCGCATTTTTCCCTTGACGTATGCGAAAATAAGCCTATAATCGGGCGAAATATCTAAAGCCTATGTCTACACAATTCTTCTCGCTTTCTCTGATTGTCGTCATCCTTTCGGTCCTTATTATTAAGGGCTTATTTGTGGTTGAGACGGCAGCGGTGAGAGCAAAGTAAACTCAATAACCGAACCTGGAAACAGAGAGCCGCCCAACCACACAAGGGCGGCTCTTTTATTACACCCTGATATTGGTCCTGCTTGACCGCCAGAATTGAAAGGAATTTATGCGTTCAGATACCGTCAAAAAGGGATTCGATAAAGCCCCGCACCGCGCTCTGCTGCGCGCCACCGGGCTGAAGGACGAAGACTTTGGCAAGCCGTTCGTGGCAATTGTCAATTCGTATGTGGATGTCGTGCCGGGGCACGTTCATTTGCAGGAATTTGGCAAAATCGTAAAAGAAGCGGTGCGGGCGGCGGGGGCCGTGCCCTTCGAGTTTAATACCATCGGCGTGGATGATGGGATTGCGATGGGTCACGCGGGTATGAAATATTCATTACCCTCGCGGGAATTGATTGCAGATTGTGTGGAAACCATGATTGAAGCGCACCGCTTCGATGCGATGGTGTGCATTCCCAACTGCGACAAAATTGTGCCGGGAATGCTGCTCGCTGCCATGCGGGTTAACATTCCCACAATTTTTATCTCCGGCGGGCCAATGGCAGCCGGGAAAACCCCCGAAGGCGAAACGATTGACCTGATTTCAGTGTTCGAGGGTGTGGGCGCGTTTTCGGCGGGGAAAATTGACGAGGCGCGGCTGACCACGCTGGAGCGTTTTGCCTGTCCTTCGTGCGGCTCTTGCTCTGGCATGTTCACTGCCAATTCGATGAACTGCCTGATGGAAGCCCTGGGCATTGCCTTGCCCTTCAATGGTTCGGCCCTGGCAAAGACCGCCGAACGCGAAGCCCTGGCGCGCAAGGCCGCCGCGCAAATCTTGACTCTGCTCGAACGCGACATCAAACCCCGCGATATTGTTACCGCTGAGGCAATTGATGATGCGTTTGCGCTGGATATGGCAATGGGCGGCTCGACCAATACCGTGCTGCACACGCTGGCACTGGCGCACGAGGCCGGGGTGGAGTATCCGCTCTCGCGCATTAACGCCGTTTCAGATAAAGTGCCGCACCTGTGCAAGGTTAGCCCCTCGGGCAAATGGCACATGGAAGATGTTCACCGCGCGGGTGGAATCCCGGCCATTTTGAACGAAGTTCAGCGCAGCACGGGGATTTTGCATTTCGACCGGGTGACGGTATCGGGCGTCAGCCTGGGGGAATCCATCGAAGGCTGTGAAATCAAAGATGACGAAGTGATTCGCCGTTACGAAAATGCTCATTCCAAACGCGGCGGGCTGGCGATTTTGTTTGGCAACCTGGCTCCACATGGCGCGGTAGTCAAAACCGCTGGCGTCGTACCTGAGATGATGACCTTCTCAGGCCCGGCGCGCATTTACGAGAGCCAGGACGATTGCATGCGCGGCATTTTGGCGCGCGAAGTGCAGCCCGGCGATGTGGTCGTTGTTCGCTATGAGGGGCCGAAGGGTGGGCCAGGGATGCAAGAAATGCTCTCGCCGACATCTGCCATCATGGGGCAGGGGCTGGGTGACAAAGTGGCGCTGATTACCGATGGACGGTTTAGCGGCGGCACGCGCGGGGCCTGCATTGGGCATGTCTCGCCCGAAGCAGCAGCAGGCGGCCCGATTGCCGCGCTCCAAAACGGCGACATCGTTGAAATTGATTTGCAAGCCCGAACGTTGAACGTCCACCTGAGCGAGGCAGAAATCCAAAAGAGACTGGCCGCCCTGCCGCCGTTTCAGAGCAAGGTCACCAGCAAGTGGCTGAGGCGTTATTCGCATTTTGTCACCAGCGCGGATACGGGCGCAATTTTGAAGTCAGAATGATAAATGCAGAATGCAGAATTGAAATCGAGGAGAAATTATGAAATTAACAGGAGCAGAAATTTTGTGGGAATGTCTTGTCCGCGAGGGCGTGGAGGTGGTGTTTGGCTATCCCGGTGGGGCCAACATGCCGATTTACGATGCCATGCTCAATTATCCTGTTCATCATGTGTTGGTGCGGCATGAGCAGGGCGCGGCGCATATGGCCGATGGTTACGCCCGCGCTTCGGGCAAAGTCGGCGTGGCGATGGCGACTTCGGGCCCGGGCGCGACCAACCTGGTGACGGGCATTGCCACGGCAATGATGGATTCTTCGCCGGTGGTCTTTATCACCGGGCAGGTGGCGGCGCATCTGATAGGCGGCGACGCTTTTCAAGAAACCGATGTCACCGGTATTACCCTGCCGATTACCAAGCATAACTATCTGGTAACGCGCCCCGATGAAATCGCCGAAGTGGTGCGCGAGGCTTTTTATATTGCCCGCAGCGGACGCCCCGGCCCAGTGTTGATTGACATTTGCAAAAACGCGCAGATTGAAAAGGCAGAGTTC
Source organism: uncultured Anaerolinea sp. (assembly GCA_964422545.1). Lineage (GTDB taxonomy): Bacteria > Chloroflexota > Anaerolineae > Anaerolineales > Villigracilaceae > UBA5195. The sequence continues at coordinate 153,843 of CAYRBO010000004.1, forward strand.
GTTTACCCCGAAGAAGTGCGCTTGCCGGGCTATAAACCGCCCCTGCACGCCCCAAAAACCGAACTGGAAAAGGCGGTTCGGTTGATTGAAAAGGCCAAGCGCCCGGTTATTCTGCTTGGGCATGGGGCCATTATCTCCGGGGCCGAGGAAGTCATTCAGCATTTCGCCGTCAAAACCCATACGCCGGTGGCAATGACTCTGCTGGGGTTGGGCGCATTCCCGGCCTCGCACCCACTCTCGCTGGGCATGATGGGAATGCACGGCGAGGCGCATTGCAACCTCGCCATCCAGAATGCCGACCTGCTGCTGGCCTTTGGGATGCGCTTCGATGACCGCGTGACCGGCACGCTCAAGACATACGCGCCGCATGCCCGCAAAATCCATGTCGAAATCGATCCGTCGGAAGTTCACAAAAACGTCAAAGCGGATGTGGCGTTGGTGGGTGACTTGAAAACCGTCGTCACCGACCTGGTTCCGATGGTGGATGAGTATGACCATGAAGAGTGGCTGCAACAGATTGCCGAATGGAAATCGGATGGCGATGCGCGCTCGATTATGTCCTGGCCGGATGACGGGAAACTGTATGTGGCGCATCTCGTCCACGATTTGTGGGAATCGACTGGCGGTGGGGCGATTATCACGACGGATGTCGGCCAGCACCAGATGTGGTCGGCGCAGTATTACTTCCTCGAAAAACCCAATCGCTGGATTACCTCCGGCGGGGCCGGGACGATGGGCTTTGGCCTGCCCTCGGCCATTGGCGCCTGGTTTGCGCGCAAAGACCAGGAAATCTGGACGGTGGTCGGCGATGGCGGTTTCCAGATGACGGCGGCAGAATTGACAACCGCCGTGCAGGAAGGCGCGAACGTCAAAGTGGCCATTATGAACAATAGTTACCTGGGCATGGTGCGTCAGTGGCAGGAGTTTTTCTTTGAAAAGCGTTATTCGGCGGTCAACATGCTCAGTCCCGATTTTATTAAGCTAGCCGAGGCGCATCGTGTTCCTGCGCGCCGGGTGACCCGCCCTGAGGAAGTGAAGGAAGCCATTGAATGGGCCCGGCAGACCGAAGGCCCGGTGGTTTTGGAATTCGTGGTCGAGCAAGAGGAGGCCGTCTACCCAATGGTTCCGGCAGGCGCGGCGCTGGATCAGATGTTGAGAAGGCCGGTGAGGCAGAAATAATTCAGGCCCTCACCCCGGCCCTCTCCCGAAGGGAGAGGGGGCAAGCTTCCTTTCCCCACTGGGGGAAGGGCTGGGGATGAGGGAGAATAGGAGAAAACCCATGCAATATACATTCATCACTCTTGTAGAAAACAAGCCTGGCGTGCTGAACCGCGTAGCGTCGTTGTTTCGCCGTCGAAATTTCAATATCGAATCGCTGGCGGTCGGGCGGACAGAGCGGCCTGATATTTCGCGCATGACCATCGTCATGGATTGTGAGGATGACACAGTCGCCCACAAAATCGAAGCGAATCTCTATAAACTGGTCAACGTGATTGATGTGCAGGATGTCAGCCGCCTGCCTTCCGTCACCCGTGACCTGGCGCTCATCAAGGTCAAGGCCGGGCCGGAGCAGCGGGCAGAAGTGAACAACCTGGCGGCCATTTTCCGCGCCCGAATTGTAGACGTGGCGATGGATTCCGTTATTGTCGAAGTGACTGGCACCGAGGAGAAAATAGAAGGGATGATTGAACTGCTGCGTCCCATCGGCATTCTGGAAATGGTGCGCACCGGACAGGTGGCGATGACGCGTGGCGCTTATGAAGGAACCCGCCGCACCCCCGGCGCGAACGGCAACGGCTGGCACGACGAGGATGAAAGCGGGTTGGCGGAGTACTAAATAAATTCAGAATGCAGAATGGTGAATGCAGAATTTTTCATTCATCATTCTGTATTCATCATTCTGTATTTTAAGGAGAGCACTTATGGCAAAAATCAATTTTGGTGGCGTTGTGGAAGAAGTTGTTACCCGCGAAGAATTCCCCCTCGAAAAAGCCCGCGAGGTGTTGAAAAACGAAGTGGTCGCGGTGCTTGGCTATGGCGTGCAAGGTCCGGCGCAGGCGATGAACATGCGCGATAACGGCATCAACGTCATCGTGGGGCAGCGCCCCGGCACGAAAAACTGGGACAAGGCCGTCGCTGATGGCTGGGTTCCGGGCGAGACGTTGTTCCCAATCGAAGAAGCCGCCGAGCGCGGAACGGTCGTCCAGTACCTGCTTTCAGACGCCGGTCAGCGCAGCCAATGGCCGAAAATCGTCGAGTGCCTGCACGAGGGCGATATGCTCTATTTTTCGCATGGCTTTTCTGTGACCTATAAAGATGACACCGGAGTCATCCCGCCGCCGCATGTCGATGTGGCGTTGGTCGCGCCGAAGGGCTCTGGCACGAGCGTGCGCCGCAACTTTATCGCCGGGAGCGGCATCAACGCCAGTTTTGCCATCCACCAGGACGCCACCGGGCGCGCCTGGGAGCGCACCGTCGCCCTCGGCATTGCCATTGGCGCGGGCTACCTGTTCCCGACCACGTTCAAGAACGAAGTCTACAGCGACCTGACCGGTGAGCGCGGCATCCTGATGGGCGCGCTGGCGGGTGTGATGGAAGCCCAATACAACGAACTGCGCAAGCACGGACACAGCCCCAGCGAGGCCTTCAACGAAACGGTGGAAGAGCTGACCCAATCGCTCATCCGCCTTGTCGGCGAAAACGGCATGGACTGGATGTATGCAAACTGCTCTACGACCGCTCAACGCGGCGCGCTCGACTGGAAAAACCGCTTCCGCGACGCTGTGGCACCGGTCTTCGAGCAGCTTTACGAAAGCGTAGCCAATGGCACCGAAGCGCGCATTACGCTGGAAGCCAACTCTCGCCCCGATTACCGCGAGCAGCTGGAAAAAGAATTGGCCGCCATCCGCGATTCGGAAATGTGGCAGGCGGGCGCCGCGGTGCGGGCGCTGAGGCCGGAGAATTGGAAAAAGTAAATAGTAATTGGCGATTGGAAATTACCATTTACCAATTACTGTTTACCGAGGAGATTTTATGAGCAATTATGTAAAGATTTTCGACACCACCTTACGCGACGGCGAGCAATCGCCCGGCGCGACGATGACCTCGGTCGAGAAGCTGGAGGTGGCCCGCGCCCTGGCACGTCTGGGCGTGGATATCATCGAGGCGGGCTTTCCCGCCGCCTCGCCCGATGACCTGGAAGCGGTGCGGCGGATTGCTGCCGAAGTGGGCAATCCGCCCGCTGGCGAGGAGCAGGCGCGCGTCCCGGTGATTGCCGGGTTGGCCCGCGCCAATAAAAACGATATCGACAAGGCCTGGGAAGCAGTCCGGGAAGCCGCCCATCCCCGCATCCACACCTTCCTGGCGACTTCTGAAATCCACATGAAGCACAAACTCAAAATGGACCGCGAGCAGGTAGTTGAGCGGGTGCGAGAAATGGTTGCTTATGCCCGTTCGCTGTGCGCGGATGTGGAATTTAGCCCCGAAGACGCCGGACGCTCCGACCCACAGTTCCTCTACCTGGTGCTGGGCGAGGCCATCAAGGCCGGAGCCACCACGCTCAATATTCCTGATACTGTCGGTTACACCACGCCGGATGAATTCGGCGCGTTGATTGCCGGCATTATCGCCAACACGCCCGGAATGCACGACGGCATCACCGTCAGCGTCCACACCCACGACGACCTGGGGCTGGCAACCGCCAATGCGCTGGCGGGCATCAAAGCCGGGGCGCGCCAGGCCGAAGTGACGGTCAATGGCATCGGCGAACGGGCCGGAAATTGCTCGTTGGAAGAAATTGTGATGGCGCTCAAGACTCGTCATCCGCTTTTTGGCCTGGAAACGGGCATTGATACCACTCAAATCAGCCGCATCAGCAAACTGGTCAGCAACTATACCAGCATTCCCGTCCAGCCCAACAAGGCGATTGTTGGCGCGAATGCCTTTGCCCACGAGGCTGGCATCCACCAAGATGGGATGCTCAAACACAACCAGACCTACGAAATCATGCGCCCTGAGGATGTGGGCGTCAACCAATCGCGGCTGGTGCTGGGCAAGCACTCAGGCCGCCATGCCCTGCGCATTCGCCTGGCCGAAATGGGACACTCGCTCGACGAAGCCGAACTCGATAAAGCCTTTGCGCGCTTCAAAGAACTGGCCGACCGCAAAAAGGTCATCACTGACCTCGACTTAGAAGCCCTGATTGCTGACGAGTTTTACCGTCCCCGCGATATTTACGCTCTCGATGGCCTACAAGTGGCCTGCGGCACGATGGGAATGCCTACCGCTACCATCCGCCTGCGCGGCCCAGATGGCAAAATCCACACTCACGCCAGCATTGGCACCGGCCCGGTGGATGCCACCTACAAGGCGATTGATGCCATCGTTAAAGTGCCAAACACCCTGCTGGAGTTCAACATCCACGCCATCACCGAGGGCATCGATGCGCTTGGCGAAGTCACCGTCCGCGTTCAGCCCAAAGATGGCGTTAAGAAGTTCGATGCCCAAAACGAAACCCCCTATGGGCGCATCTTTGGCGGGCACGGTGCCGATACCGACATCATCGTCGCCAGCGCCAAGGCCTACCTGGCCGCCCTCAATAAACTTATTACTGCCCAAACCGAGGCCGCAGAAGCCCGACAGCATGATTATGGAGTCATGTTGGGGTAAAACGTAAATATGTAAACAAGTAAACACGTTCCCTTAAGGAGAATGTCATGAACACCCCTTCGAACCCTCAGGAAAATTTTGAAGTTTTTCCCTCCCCCATCTTTGACCCATTCCCTGAACCGCAAACCATGCCCAAAGGATGGGATTTAAGCGAATTTGCCCCGGCTTTCAGCCAGTCTGCTACCCAAACAGGCCAGGTTGCTGCGGAAGCCTGATTCCCTTAACCAGTGTTCAGTAATCAGCCATCAGTTATCAGCGGATGTCGCTGGTGACTATTGTTGACTGTTCACTGTTCACTGCTCACTGCTCACTGGAACTTTCTATGCCAAAAACACTCTTCGAAAAAGTTTGGGAGTCGCATGTTGTCACCGAACAACCCGATTCCCCGGCCATTCTCTATATCGACCTGCACCTCGTGCATGAAGTCACCTCGCCCCAGGCATTTACCGGCCTGCGCCAGCGCGGATTGAAAGTCCGCCGCCCCGATAGAACCGTCGCCACGATGGACCACTCCATCCCGACCACCCCGCCTGACGTGCCGATTGCCGACGCCCTCGCCGCTGCCCAAATTAAGCAGTTGGAAACCAACGCCGCCGAATTTGGCATTCCCCTATATGGCATGAACAGCCCGCACCGGGGCATTGTTCACGTCATCGGCCCGGAACTCGGTCTCACCCAGCCCGGCATGACCATCGTCTGCGGCGATAGTCATACCGCCACGCATGGCGCGTTCGGCGCGCTGGCCTTTGGCATTGGCACCAGCGAAGTCGAACACGTCCTGGCAACCCAATGCCTGCTCCAGCGCAAGCCCAAGACATGCGAAGTCCGCGTGGATGGAACGCTCCCGGCGGGCGTCTCGGCCAAAGACATCATCCTGGCCCTGATTGCCAAAATTGGGGTTGGCGGCGGGACGGGGCATGTCTTCGAGTACACCGGTTCCGCCATTCGCGGCTTGACGATGGAAGAGCGCATGACCATCTGTAACATGTCCATCGAAGGCGGCGCGCGCGCGGGCATGGTCGCTCCCGATGACGCCACCTTTGAGTATCTCTATGGCCGCGAATTCGCCCCCAAAGGCGCGGACTGGGACAAAGCCGTTGCGCGCTGGAAGTCCCTCCCCTCCGATGAAGGCGCAGTCTACGACAAATCTATTACGCTGGATGCCTCGGCTCTCGAACCGATGATTACCTATGGCACCAACCCCGGCATGGGCATGAAAATCACCGAGCGCGTGCCAGACCCGGCCCAGCTCGGCGACGTCAACCAAAAATTGGCCCTCGAAAAAGCCCTGGCTTATATGGGCTTGCAGCCCGGCCAATCCCTGCTCGGCAAAAAAGTGGACGTGGTTTTCATCGGCAGTTGCACCAACTCGCGCATTTCTGACCTGCGCCTGGCCGCCGCGCTGCTCAAAGGCCGCAGGGTGCACGCTGCTACGCGCGTGATGGTCGTCCCCGGCTCGCAGGATGTCAAAAAGCAAGCCGAAGCCGAAGGACTGGATAAAATCTTCAAAGAAGCGGGCGCCGAATGGCGCGAAGCGGGCTGTTCGATGTGTATCGCCATGAACGGCGACCAACTTCAGCCCGGTCAGTATGCCGTCAGCACCAGCAACCGCAACTTCGAGGGTCGTCAGGGCAAAGGCGGACGCACGTTCCTCGCCAGCCCACTCACCGCCGCCGCATCCGCCATTACCGGGCAGGTGACTGACGTTCGGACAATTTTATAAATACAGAATGCAAAATGATGAATGCAGAAAAAAATACTGTATTCTTCATTCTGCAATCTGCATTCTGCATTGGAAAAATTATGGCTCAATTTACTTCCCTCACCTCCCGCGTCGTTCTCCTGCCGATTAACGACATCGATACCGACCAAATCATCCCGGCCCAATATCTCAAAGTGACCGACAAAAATGGTCTGGCAAGCGCGCTTTTTTCCAACTGGCGCTACCTGCCCGATGGCTCGCCCAACCCCGATTTCGTGTTGAACAAGCCCGAATCTGCTGGCGCTCAAATTCTATTGGCCGGAGACAATTTCGGCTGCGGCTCGTCGCGCGAGCACGCCCCCTGGGCGCTGACTGGCTACGGCTTTCGGGCCGTCATTAGCACCTCGTTTGCCGATATTTTCCGCAACAACGCCTTGAAAAACGGCCTGTTGCCCATCATTGTAGATGAACCCACCCATAAACTGCTTTTCGACCTGGCCGAGGAAGCCCCGCGCGCCGAACTGACAATTGACCTCGCCTCCCAAACTCTTTCCTACCCTGGCGGCTCCGTCACTTTCCCCATCGACCCGTTCAACAAGACTTGCCTGCTGAATGGCGTGGATGAACTCGGATACATCCTGGGGTTTGAGAAAGAAATTGCGGCGTTTGAGAGCAATGCAAAATAATGAATGTAGAATATTCATCATTCATCATTCATCATTCATCATTCTGCATTTTTCAGGAATAAATTTATGACTTTCATTCAAATCTACGACACCACCCTGCGTGACGGAACTCAGTCTGAAGGCTTCAACCTTTCCGCCAGCGACAAAGTCCGCATCGCCCAAAAGCTGGATGACCTGGGCGTGGCTTTCATCGAAGGCGGTTGGCCCGGCTCGAACCCCAAAGACGCGGAGTTTTTCGAGCGCGCCCGCGACATGCAGTGGAAAAATGCCAAAATCGCAGCCTTCGGCTCCACCTGTCGCGTCAAAGGCGGCCCGGAGGATGACGCCAATATCAAGGCCTTGCTCAAATCGGGCGCGCCGGTCTGCACTATTTTTGGCAAGACCTGGACGCTGCACGTCAAAGATGTTTTGCTGACCACCCTGGAAGACAACCTGCGTATTATCGAGCAGTCCATTGCCTACCTGCGTTCCCAAAACCGGCGCGTCATCTATGACGCCGAGCATTTCTTCGATGGCTACAAAGCCGACAGCGCCTATGCCATCGAAACGCTCAAAGCCGCCATGCGCGGCGGGGCCGAGACGCTCGTGCTGTGCGATACCAACGGCGGAACCATGCCCTGGGAAGTCGAATCCATTATCCGCCAGGCCAAAGCCTCCATCAATCATCCCTTTGGCATCCATACCCACAACGACGGCGATTGCGCGGTCGTCAATTCGCTGGTCGCAGTGCGTGAGGGCGCAATCCAGGTGCAGGGAACCATTAACGGTGTGGGTGAACGCTGCGGCAATGCCAATCTCGTCTCAATTATGGCCGACCTGGAACTCAAGATGGGTCTCAAGTGCTTGCCGGAGGGCGGTCTCGCCAAACTGACCGACCTGTCTCATTTTGTGGATGAGGTCGCCAACCTGACGCCCAACGACCACCAGCCGTATGTCGGAAAGAGCGCCTTTGCGCACAAGGGCGGCGTGCACGTGGCCGCGATGCGGCGCTCGGCGCAGTCGTACCAGCATGTTGCGCCTGAGACCGTCGGGAACAAGATGCGGGTGGTCGTTTCGGATTTGTCGGGGCGCGGCAACCTGCTCAGCAAGGCCGAAGAGCATTTCCTTGAGGTCGATGTCGATGAAGTCGTCCCGGTGCTGAACGAAATCAAAGAGCTCGAAGCGCGCGGGTTTTCTTTCGAGGCCGCCGAAGCATCGGTGGCAATGATGCTCAAACGCCAGGAAATGCACTATAAACCACCGTTCGAACTGATTGATTTTTTGGTCAACGTAGAACATCGTTCTGGGCGTGGCATTTTTGCCGAAGCGATGGTCAAAGTGCGCGTCAAAGGCGAGATTTTGCACACCGCCGCCGAGGGCAACGGCCCGGTCAATGCCCTCGACCTGGCCCTGCGCAAAGCCCTGACCCCGCACTATCCCGTCCTGAATCAGTTCCAACTGGCTGATTATAAAGTCCGCATTCTAGACGGCAACAATGGCACATCCGCCCTGACCCGCGTCCTCATCGATACCCAAAACGGCACCAAACGCTGGAGCACCGTCGGCGCGAGCGCAAACATCATCGAAGCCTCCTGGCAGGCGCTGGTTGATTCGGTGGAGTATGGGCTGTTGATGGCGCATTAGATTTCCCTCACCCCAACCCATCTCCCGCCGGGAGAGGGGCAAGGGGTGAGGGCGAAATTGGAGAATTCATGAACTTCAAAATTACCCTCCTGCCCGGCGACGGCATTGGCCCCGAAGTGGTAGCCGAAGCCGTGCGCGTTCTGGATGCGGTTGCCGCTAAATTTGGTCACAACTTTGCTTACACCGAACGGCTGATGGGTGGCTGCTCTATCGACAAATTCGGCTCCTCACTCACCGACGAGACCCTGGCCGACTGTCAGGCCGCCGACGCCGTGCTGCTCGGCGCGGTGGGCGGCCCAAAATGGGATGACCCCAACGCAAAAGACCGTCCCGAACGCGGACTTTTGGCCCTGCGCAAGGGCCTGGGCGTGTTCGCCAACCTGCGCCCGGTCAAGGTTCACCCGGCGCTAATAGATTCATCCCCGCTCAAACCCGAAAAACTCCAGGGCGTCGATATCCTGGTCATCCGTGAACTGACCGGCGGGCTGTATTTCGGCTGGCCGAAGGGCCGCGATGTCAAAGATGGCCGCGAACGCGCCGTTGATACGCTCGAATACTACGATTACGAAATCCGCCGCGTGATGGAACTCGCCTTCCGCCTGGCCGCCGGGCGCAAGAAAAAAGTCACATCGGTGGATAAGGCCAACGTGCTGGAATCGTCCCGTTTGTGGAGACAAATCGCCACGAAAATCGGCTTCCAGCACCCGGATATCGCCCTGGAGCATGTTCTCGTGGATACGGCCTCCATGCGGCTCATCACCGGCCCGGCCTGGATGGACGTGGTCGTGACCGAAAACATGTTCGGCGACATCCTGACCGACGAGGCCAGCGTTTTGGCCGGTTCGATGGGCATGTTGCCCTCTGCCAGCCTGGGCGAGAAAGGCCCCGGTCTCTACGAGCCGATTCACGGCTCCGCGCCCGATATCGCCGGGAAAGGCATTGCCAACCCGGTCGGCACGATTCTCTCGGCGGCGATGATGCTGCGTCACTCGCTCGGCCTCGAAACCGAAGCCGCCGCAATCGAAAAAGCAGTCGAACAAGCCATTTCCGAGGGCTGCCGCACCGCCGACCTCGGTGGAAGGCTTTCTACCAAACAAATGGCGGATGAAATCATCAATCGAATGCAGAATGAAGAATGAAGATTGCAGAATTTTCTGTCTTCGTCTTAAATTATTTTGCATTCTGCATTCATTATTCTGCATTTTAGGAGATTTGATATGGGCATGGAATCAAAATTCGTCTGGATGGACGGCGAACTCGTCCCGTTCGAGAAGGCCACCCTCCACTTTCTCACCCCGGCGCTGCATTACGGCGCGGCAGTATTCGAGGGGATTCGCGCCTACGACACGCCCAAAGGCCCGGCGGTTTTCCGCCTGCGCGACCACGCCGAGCGGCTGATTGAATCGGCAGAAATTTTCGGCTTCCGCAACCTGAACATCACGGCGCAGGATGTCATCGATGGCTGCAATGCGGTCGTCAAGGCCAACGGCTTCAAGGATTGCTACATCCGCCCGCTGCTGTACCTGACCGGCGGCGGCTGGAACCTGAACGTAGATGGCGGCCGCGCCGCGCTGGGCATTGCGGCCTGGGAGTGGGGCAACTACCTGGGCGAGGAAGCCCTGGCCAAGGGCATTCGCGCCAACATTTCGTCTTTTACGCGCCACCACGTCAACGTCATGATGACCAAGGCCAAGATTTCTGGGAACTACGCCAACTCATTTCTTGCCAAAACCGAATCTGTGCGGCTGGGCTTCGAGGAAGCCATTTTGCTCGACCCGGCTGGTTATGTAGCCGAATGTACCGGCGAGAATATTTTCATCGTTCGGCGCGGAAAAATCTATACCCCGGCTACCGCTCCGGTGTTGGAGGGCATCACCCGCCATTCGATTCACACCATTGCGCAGGATTTGGGCTACAAAATCAAGGAACGCCCCATCAGCCGCGACCAACTCTACACCGCCGATGAAGTCTTCGTTTGCGGCACCGCCGCCGAGGTGATTGGACTGAGCGAAATCGACTTCCGCAAGATTGGCGACGGCCAGACCGGCCCGGTTACCCAGGCAATCCAGAAAGTTTTCCACGCGGCCATCCGCGGTAAAGACCCGCGCTACGAAGGGTGGTGCGAGTATGTGGGGTGAGCGCGAAGTTTTGCCCCTTGACACATCTCGTTGCCTGGCATAGAATACCGCCCAATATGACCACGCCCAACTCTACCCGCTGGTTTGCGTTTTACTTTTATTACGGCTCCCGAATCCCGGCTGCCGTTGGCGACGCTTAAGTAGATAGAGCGAAGGTTCTTGATACACAAGAGCGAGACCAAACGGTCCCGCTCTTTTTTTTTGACCGCAACGGAATACGCAATAGTAAGTTTCCACCATTCGTCATTCTGCAATCTGCATTCAGGAGTAACCCATGCCCACTCGTGGAATCCGCGGCGCCATCACCGTCGAAACCGACCAGCCCGAACTCATCCTTGCCGCTACGCGCGAACTGCTCGAAGCCATCCTCGCCGCCAACCCTGGGATGTGCCCAGGCGACATCGCCAGCGCCTTCTTCACCGTCACCGAAGACCTGCGCTCCACCTTCCCGGCCCAGGCCGCCCGCCAAATGGGCTGGAGCCAGGTCCCCATGATGTGCGCCCGCGAAATCCCCGTCCCCGGCAGCCTGCCGCGCGTCATTCGCGTCCTGGTTCACTGGAACACGGAACGCGCCCAGGATGAAATTATCCATGTTTATTTGCGCCAGGCCGTCAAACTTCGCCCCGACCTGGTCGCAGCCCAGTAACAGAATACACAAGACGATATTCGATACTCGATTCGCGAATACCGAATATCGAATATCGAATATCCAATAACCCATATCGAACAGGAGAATTTGTCCTATGATGATTATCATGAAACCCAACGCCACCCCCCAGCAGGTGGAGCATGTCATCGGCCACATCAAGGCTGCTGGCCTGGCCGTCCATCTCTCGCAAGGGGTAGAAACGACCATCATCGGCGCAATCGGTGAGACCCACAATATCCCCACCGAGCGATTCGAGGTGCTGGAAGGCGTGCTGGAAGTTCAGCGCATTACCAAGCCCTACAAACTGGCCTCGCGCCAGTTCCACCCGGAAAATTCCGTCTTTCCGCTGGACGGGTTCATGGTCGGCGGCGAGGAAATTGCCATCATCGCCGGGCCATGTTCCGTGGAGTCGCGCTCCCAAATCATCGAGACGGCTCACGCCGTCAAGGAAGCGGGAGCCTCCGCTCTGCGTGGCGGCGTCTTCAAGCCCCGCACCTCCCCCTACGCTTTCCAGGGATTGGGCGAGGAGGGCCTCGAATACCTCGCCGAAGCCCGCGAGCAGACTGGCCTGCCGATTGTGGTCGAAATCATGTCGCAAGTGCAGGTCGATTTGATGGTCAAATACGTGGATGTTTTGCAGGTCGGCGCGCGCAATATGCAAAACTTCAATCTGCTGCGCGCCATCGGCGAGACCAGAACCAGCGTCTTGCTCAAGCGCGGACTTTCAGCCACCATCGAGGAACTACTCATGTCTGCCGAGTACATTCTTTCTGGGGGAAACAAACAGGTTATACTCTGCGAGCGCGGCATTCGCACCTTTGAAACCGCCACCCGCAACACCACCGACATCAACGCCATTCCCGTCCTGAAAAATCTTACCCACCTGCCGGTCATCCTTGACCCCTCGCACGCCACCGGTCATGCCGATTACGTTGCCGCCATTGCCCGCGCCGCCATCGCCGCCGGGGCCGATGGTCTCATCGTCGAAGTCCACCCAGACCCGGCCCACGCTGCATCCGATGGCAAACAATCCCTCAAGCCTGAATCTTTTGCCAAACTGGTCAAACAAGTCGGGCAGATTGCGCAAATCATGGACCGCCGCCTGGCCACCGTCCAGGGCGCTTACACCCCGCTGGGCTGGGCATAACCGTAAAACCGGCTAACCGGAAAACCGTCCAACAGGAGAACCCACTATGATGATTATCATGCGCCCCGGCGCGCCCCGCGAACAGATTGACCACGTCATCGAGCATATCCGCGAACACCATCTCTCACCCCACGTTATCGAAGGTGTCGAGCAGACCGTCATCGGCGCGGTTGGCGAGAGCCATGCCATCTCCACCGGCGTATTCGAGGGCTTGCCCGGCGTGCTGGCCGTCCAGCGTATCTCTCAACCGTATAAACTTGCCTCGCGCCAGTTCCATCCGCACGATAGTATTTTTCCCCTCGATGGGTTCTCGGTCGGCGGTGATGAAATCGCCATCATCGCCGGGCCTTGCTCGGTTGAAGGCCGCGCCCAACTGCTCGAAATTGCCCAGGCCGTGCGCGAAGCCGGGGCCAACGCCCTGCGCGGCGGCGCCTTCAAACCGCGCACCTCACCCTACGCTTTCCAGGGATTGGGCGAGGAGGGCCTCGAATACCTGGCCGAAGCCCGTGCCCTGACCGGCATGCCCGTTGTGGCCGAAATCATGGCAATTTCCCAAATTGAAGTCATGACGAAATATGTCGATGTCCTCCAGGTTGGCGCGCGCAACATGCAGAACTTCAACTTGTTGCGCGCCATCGGCGAAACCCGCATCCCCGTCCTGCTCAAGCGCGGCCTCTCGGCCACAGTCGAGGAACTGCTCATGTCCGCCGAATACATCCTCAGCGGCGGCAACACCCGCGTTATGCTCTGCGAGCGCGGCATTCGCACCTTTGAAACCGCCACCCGCAACACCACCGATATCAACGCCATCCCCGTTCTTAAATCGCTCACCCACCTGCCGGTTTTTCTCGACCCTTCGCATTCCACCGGTCACGCCGCGTTCGTCGCCTCCGTTGCCAAAGCCGCCGTAGCCGCCGGGGCCGATGGCCTCATCATTGAAGTCCACCAGGACCCCGCCCACGCCCTCTCCGACGGCAAGCAATCCCTCACTCCCGAAGCCTTTGCCCGGCTTGTGACCCAGGTCAAGGCCGTTGCCGAGGCCGTAGGCCGCCGCGTAGCCGTCCCCCTCGGCCACCGGGAGAGGGGCTAGGGCGCATGTTCAATCTCAAAGAGTCAAAAATCGCTATTCTTGGATTGGGACTGATGGGCGGCTCCCTGGCCCTGGCGCTAAAAGGACATTGTGCCAGCCTCATCGGAATCGACCTCGATTGTGCCACGCTGGAACTTGCCCTCCGTCAAAACATCGTTGACCAGGCTGACAGCGACCCCGCCAAACTCATCCCTCAGGCTGACCTTGTTATCCTGGCCGCCCCCGTCCCGGCCATTCTCACCCTGCTGGAGCAATTGCCCGATTTCACGCCCAATCCCTGCATTGTGCTAGATCTCGGCTCCACCAAGCGCGCCATCGTCGAGAAAATGAACCTTCTGCCCGAACGCTTCGACCCCATCGGCGGCCACCCCATCTGCGGCAAAGAACGACTGACCCTTGCCAACGCCGAGCGCACGCTCTACTACGCCGCTCCCTTCATTCTGACCCCGCTCGCCCGCACCACCCCCCGCGCCCGCGCCGCCGCCGACCAGATTCTCGCCACCCTCGGCGCCACCCCTATCCTGCTCGACCCCGCTGACCACGACCGGATTTTGGCCTCCACCAGTCACTTGCCTTTCCTGCTCTCATCTGCCCTGACCCTGGCTACCCCCGACGAGTGCGCCCCGCTCATCGGCCCTGGCTTTCGCTCCGCCAGCCGCCTGGCCGGCACACCCTCAAGCATGATGATGGGCGTCCTGCAAACCAACCGCGACAACCTCCTGGCTGCCCTCGAAACCCTGCAAGACGAACTCGCCCTGCTCGCCTCTGCCCTCGCCGACCACGATTACGAAACCCTGCAATCGACCCTCGATTCCGCCCGCGAGAAATACGTGGACTTGGTAAACAGGGAAACGGTAAATAGGGAAACAGGCAAACTAGTAAACATGCAAACTAGTAAACATGCAAACTAGTAAACATGCAAACTGGCAAACTGGTAGACTGGAAAACTGGATAACCGAACAACTAAAAAACCGACACCCCATGAAACCCATCATCCCCATCCCTCACCCATTGAATGCCGCTGTCCGTGTCCCTGGCTCAAAATCCATCACTAACCGCGCCCTGCTCATCGCTGCCCTTGCCGATGGGAAGACCCGTTTAACCAACGCCCTCTTCAGCGACGACTCGCGCTACTTTGCCCAAGCACTCCAAACCCTTGGCTTCGACCTGACCCTGGATGAACTTAACCACGAAATAACGGTGAACGGCCTCGGCGGTCAGATTCCCGCCCAAAAGGCCGAATTATTCATCGGTAACGCCGGGACTGCGGCGCGTTTCCTCTCCGCCTTCCTCACCCTCGGTAACGGGGAATACATCCTCGACGGCGACTCTCGTATGCGTGAACGCCCCATCGGCGACCTGGTTGCCTCCCTGACGGAACTTGGAGCGGTTATTAGCCCCCTCTCCCACCGGGAGAGGGCGGGGGGTGAGGGCAAACTCATCGCTCCTCCTCTCCTTATCACCTCCTCCGGCCTCCCCGGCGGCAAAACGTCCGTCGCGGGCGATATCTCCAGCCAATTCCTCTCCGCCTTGCTGATGGTTGCCCCGTATGCCCAAACCCCGGTCGAAATCCAACTCTCCACCGGCCTCAACTCCAAACCCTACGTTGATATGACCCTCGCCATCATGCGAGACTTCGGCATCACCGTCGAACGCGACGGCTACCAATCTTTCAAAATCCCCCTCTCCAATTACCAATTACCACTTACCACTTACCCCATCGAATCCGACGCCTCCGCCGCCTCCTACTTCTTCGCTGCCCCGGCCATTTGCGGCGGAACTGTGCGCGTCGAAAACATCTCGCGCCGCTCCGTCCAGGGCGACATCGCCTTTTTGGATGTCCTCGAAAAAATGGGCTGTACCGTCCAAGAAACTGATAACTGTTTACTGATTACTGGTCACTCCCCCTTACACGGCCTCGACATCGACATGCGCGACATCCCCGACACCGCCCAAACCCTGGCCGTCCTCGCCCCCTTCGCCGATTCACCGACCCGCATTCGCGGCATTGCCTCGGCCCGCGTCAAAGAGACTGACCGCATTGCCGCCACCTGCGCCGAACTAACCCGCCTGGGCGTGAAAGTAGAAGAACATCCTGACGGCATGACCATCTACCCCCTTCAACCGGCCAATTTTCAGCCTGCAACCATAAAAACCTACAATGACCACCGCATGGCCATGGCCTTCTCGCTCATCGGCCTGCGCGTCTCCGGTGTCACCATCGAAAACCCCGGCTGCGTCTCAAAAACCTTTCCCAACTTCTTTGAAGTGTTAGATACTTTGCGATAATTCGAGATTCGAGTGTTCGGCCATCGAATACCGAATATCGAATATCGAATACCGAACAGCCAATCCCCGCCCATGCCCATCGAATTTCGTCTCGGCCTCATCGGCTACCCCCTCGGTCACTCGCTCTCGCCCCAACTTCACGCCGCCGCTCTCGAGGCCTGTGGCTTGACCGGCGACTATTCCCTGTTCCACATCCACCCGGATGCTAAATCTGGCCTGGCCGACCTGCTGAATCGCGTCCGCGCCGGGGAAATTCACGGGTTGAACGTCACCATTCCGCACAAACAGAATGTAATTCCACTGCTGGATGACCTGACCGAAACGGCGCAATCCATAGGCGCGGTGAACACGATTTCGCTGCGCAATGGCCGCTTAATTGGCGATAACACCGACGCGCCGGGGTTTATGGCAGATTTGAATCGGTTATTGGAAATTCGGAAGTCGATATTCGAACCTCGAACCTCGAACCTCGAACCTCGAATATCGAATATCGAATATCGAAAATCGGCCCTCGTCCTGGGCGCAGGCGGCTCGGCCCGGGCAGTCACCTATGCCTTGTGCAGCGCTGGCTGGCAGGTCACAATCGCCGCCCGCCGCCTGGAACAGGCCGAATCTTTGCGCGAATCGATGCAAACAGCGTGTAGCCAGATTAAGAGTATTACGATGGACGCGGTTGGGCGCTGGCGAGGAGACCTGCTGGTGAATACCACCCCCCTCGGCATGTCCCCGGCGGTCGATACTTCTCCCTGGCCGGATGACGTTCCCTTCCCGGCTGGGGCGGTGGTCTATGACCTGGTTTACAATCCCCGCGAAACGCGCCTCGTCCGTGAAGCCTGCGCCGCCGGGCTAACCGCCACAACCGGCCTGGGCATGCTCGTCGAACAAGCCGCCCTGGCCTTTGAAATCTGGACCGGCTGCCAGCCGCCGCGCGAGGCGTTGTGGCGGGCGGCAAAAGCCTAAAAACAGCGCGTAGCCATTTCTTATCAATCCACTAACCCCTGGCAACCAATGACTGCCCACCGCTTACTGCCCACTGCTCACCCCACTGTTCACTGTTCACTGATAACTGATAACTGATAACTGGAGACTTTATGTTACGCTTCCTCACCGCCGGAGAATCACACGGCCCCTCACTTACTGCAATTCTGGATGGCATTCCTGCCGGGTTGCCCCTGACTGCCGAAATCATCAACCACGAGTTGGCCCGCCGCCAGCAGGGCTACGGCTCAGGCGGACGGATGAAAATCGAACGCGATACCGTCCAGATTTTGGGCGGGGTGATGGGCGGCGAGACGACCGGCGCGCCGCTTGCGCTCTTGGTCGAAAACGCCGACCACGTCAAATGGAAGGGCAAACCCATCCCGCCGCTCACCACGCCCCGGCCAGGTCATGCCGATTTGACCGGCGCGGTCAAATATGGCTACCGAGACCTGCGTCCCACACTGGAACGCTCCTCGGCGCGCGAGACCACCATGCGGGTGGCGGCGGGCGCCGTTTGCAAGCACCTGCTTGGGCAGTTTGGAATCGTCGTCGGCGGGTATGTCAAATCCATCGGCGAGGTGGACGCTGATTTTAACGGAATGCCGTATGCGGCCCGGTTCGAGGCGGCGGAAAATTCTGACGTGCGCTGTCCTGATTCCATAGCGGCGGAACGCATGAGAGCGAGAATCCATCAAATCATCCAAAACAAAGACACCCTGGGCGGGGTGCTGGAAATTGTCGCGCTCAATGTTCCGGTGGGGCTGGGCAGTTACACCCAATGGGACAAACGCCTCGAAGCCCGCCTGGCCCAGGCCGTGCTAAGCGTGCAGGCCATGAAAGGCGTGGAGATTGGCGAGGCTTTCGAGAACGCCCGCCTGCCCGGCACCCAGGCTCATGATGCGATTACCCTCACCCCTCACCCCTCTCCCAGCGGGAGAGGGGAAGCGGTGACGGGCTTGATGCGCCCTTCAAATCGCGCTGGTGGCACCGAGGGCGGCATTTCCAACGGCCAGCCGATCGTGATTCGCGCGGCGATGAAGCCGATTGCCACTACGCTGACCCCGCAAACGACGGTTGACCTGGCAACCGGCCAGGAGGGGCCGACGAAATACGAGCGCTCCGATTTTTGCCCGGTGCCGCGCGCCGTGCCGATCTTGGAAGCGATGGTAGCGTTTGTGCTGGCCGATGCCCTGCTCGAAAAACTGGGCGGCGATTCGCTGGCCGAGATGCTGCCGCGCTTCGAGACCTTACGCCAGGCGAAGTTAACAGATTTGCCAATGGATAATTTCGAACATCTCTGGTGGGAAGCATGACACCTGGCCCAAAACGTGATAAATTTATGCGCACGACATCACGCAGCGGCAGCAAGGATATGAATCATATTTTTCTCTATGGCCCACCTGGTTCTGGCAAAAGCAGCGTTGGGCGCGTGCTGGCAGCCAGCCTCGACATGGAATTTATCGACCTCGACGCTGAAATTGTAGCGTTTACCGGTCAGTCCATCCCGCAAATTATGGAGGAATGGGGCGAATCGGGTTTTAGAGACATCGAAGGCACGGCCCTGCGGCGTGTGACCAAAGGCCCGCCGCGCGTCATTGCTTTGGGGGGCGGGGCGTTGTTGCGCGCTCAAAACCGCTCTCATGCCGAATCAAAAGGGGTGGTTGTTTCGCTCACGGCAGAAATCGAGACGCTCCAGCAGCGGATTGCGCAAGACACCACCGAACGTCCGCTGCTGGCCGATGATATGCCCGGCAAACTTGCCCGGCTGATGGAACGCCGTTCTGATCACTACCGCTCTTACGATTTGCGCGTAGCCACCGATGGCCTTGCTCCTGAAGATATTGCCTGGCACATCCAGGTTATGGTAGGGCGATTCCGGGTGGGCGGGATGGGACAGCCGTATGATGTCATCGTCCAGCCAGGTGGATTCGATGGTTTGGGCGATTTGCTTCGCCAGCGCGGCTTGAATGGCCCGACGGTCATTGTCAGCGATGAGAACGTCGCGCCGCTGTACGCCGAGCGGATTAGCAAGTTGTTGCGCCGCGCGGGTATTCAGTCTGCGCTGGTCACGATTCCTGCTGGGGAGTGGCATAAAACCATTGATACGGTGATGGAACTGTGGCGTAAATTCTTGGGGCTGGGGCTGGACCGTAAAAGCACGGTGCTGGCCTTGGGCGGAGGGGTGGTGGGCGACCTGGCCGGGTTCGCTGCTGCGACCTTTATGCGCGGCATGAATTGGGTGGCGTTGCCCAGCACCCTGCTGGCGATGGTGGATGCTTCGATGGGCGGCAAGACCGGTTTCGACCTGCCCGAAGGCAAGAACCTGGTCGGCGCGTTTTACCCGCCCCGGCTGGTGTTTGCCAACCCCTACATGCTCTCGACGTTAGAAGACGCTGAACTGCGCTCTGGGTTGGCAGAGGTCGTTAAGCATGGCGTCATCGCCGACCCGGCCCTGTTTACCCTGTGTTCAGGCGGCCTGGAGGCTGTCAAAGATGACATGGTGCAAATTGTCCAGCGTGCCATGGCGGTCAAGGTGCAAATCATCGAGGCTGACCCGTATGAGAAGGGCATCCGCGCGGCCCTGAATTTCGGCCACACGGTCGGACATGCCATAGAGAAAGTCTCGGCCTACAGCATTCGGCATGGCGAGGCGGTGGCGATGGGCATGGTCGTCGAAGCCAAACTGGCCGAAAAGTTGTGGATTTGCTCGAAAGGACTTTCTAACCGGATCGCGGCCACGCTTTCGAGCCTGGGGCTGCCCACCGAAATCCCGGCGGAACTGCCGCGCGAGGCGCTGATGGCGGCCATGCGGCATGACAAGAAGCGTGAGTTGGGCGTCGTCCATTTTGCTTTGCCCGAAGAAATCGGCCAGATGCAAGTGGGAGTCAAACTCGAAAACCTGGAGATGGTCTTTGCGGAGGGGAAATGAGCGCAATCCTGGTTCTGCATGGCCCCAACCTGAACCTGCTCGGAATGCGCGAGCCGGGAGTTTACGGAAACCTGACGCTGGACGACATCAATGCGCGCTGCATCTCTCTCGGCCAGGAGTTGGGCGTGGAAGTGCGCTGCTTCCAGTCGAATCATGAAGGCGCGCTGATTGACGCCCTGCACGAGGCCCGGCATTGGGCTATTGGCGTGGTGTTCAATCCTGGCGGCTACACCCACACCTCGGTCGCCCTGCGCGATGCGATTGCGGCGATTGGCCTGCCGGTGGTTGAAGTCCACCTCTCGAACGTGTATGCGCGCGAGGAATTTCGGCATCACTCGATGATTTCGGCAGTATGTCGGGGAAAAATTAGCGGCCTGGGCTGGCGCTCGTATATGCTGGGGCTGCGATATTTGATAGAGATGATAAACGAAAAGACCCCCTGATGGGGTCTTTTCGTTTAAAAGCGAGGACGGCCTGCTGCCCAACAGACCGTCCCGCTTGCGGAGGAGATGTACCATGCTTCCTAAAGGCTCGCCAGTTTCAGCCACAAGCCCGGAATGCGGCTGAGCTTGCCCCAGGATGAGAGATTGGCTCGTTTGGAAAAAACATCATAGTCGTTGGCTTCGATGGCGTCGAGAATGCCTTGATAGAAAGTCGAAGCGGCGCCGATAGCGAGCTGCCCATCACGTTCCAGGAATTGAATGCCTTTTTCCGATTCGGCGTACAGTTCGCGGGTGCGCTGAATCTGGAATTTCATGAAAGCGCGCCATTTTTCGTCGATGACGCCGCGCGCCAGGTCGGCTTCGTTGATGCCGAAGAGTTTGAGTTCGTCTTTGGGGAGATAGATTCGTCCGTTGCGATAATCCTCGCCTACATCACGCAGGATATTGGTCAGTTGCAGGGCTACGCCCAGTTTGATTGCGTAGGGCAAGGCTTCGTTTGATTTGAACCCGACAATGTACATGCTCATCAGCCCTACGGTGGAGGCAACGCCATAGCAGTAGGTAGCCAGGTCATCGAAGTTTTTGTAGCGGGTTTGGGTCACATCGCGGGCGACGCCATCGATTAACTGGAGCGCGTACCGAGAAGGAATATGGTAGCGGTTTCTTGTATCTGCCCAGGCCTGGGCAACCAGGTCGTCGGACCGGGGATGCAGAATGCCTTGCGCCACACCGCGCCAGTAATCCAGTTCCGCGTCGCGGCCCACAACAGAGCCTTCATCCACAATATCATCCACCGTGCGGCAAAACGCATACAGGGCCCGCGTCGCAGAGCGTTTTTCTTCGGGTAGAAGGCCGCTTGCCATGTAGAAGGACTTGCTGTGATGGGCGGCGACTTGACCGCACAAGGCATACGCCTTTTCAAGAGATGCGTCACCGGCCCAGTAGGAATAGACGGGACGGCTGGATGAATGGGGGATGTTCCCGGCCAGGTTAATCAGGTTGCGTTCCCAGTGTGCCTGCATGAGTACCTCCGTAAAAGTCGCTCGAACGTTGAATTTATCTAGAATTTATTGTACAGGTTTTTTGTGATTTGTCAAGGTTTTGCAATGAAAAAACTAAAAATACCTTGACAAAATGCTGACATCGACTATAATGTCAACATTCGATATTCAAGATTCGAATATCGAATATCGAATAACAAGTACCTTTGTTCACTCACGGAGAATGTTCTATGGCTTCTAAACCGACTGCAATTGTGATTGGCGCTGGCATTGGCGGGATTGCCACCGCCGCCCGTCTGGCGAAAAACGGTTACAGTGTGACCGTGCTGGAAAAAAACAGCAAACCTGGCGGACGCTGCAACCAGATTGTGAAAGATGGTCATCGCTTTGACATTGGCCCGACCCTCTTCCTGATGCCCGAAGTGTGGGAGGAGACCTTCGCCGCGTTGGGCGAGCGGATGAGTGACCACCTCGACCTGCGCCGCATTGACCCAACCTACAAAGTCCACTTCGACGACGGTCTGCAACTGCAACTAACTTCCGATATTGGAAAGATGCAGACCCAGTTGGAAGCGGTCGACAAAACCGCTTTCACGGGTTTCCTGGGCTACATTGCCGAGGGCGCGAAGCATTACAAGATTTCGCTGGAGAAGTTCGTTGGGCGCAACTTCTTCAATATTTTCGAATATTTCAGCCTCACTAACCTGCCGCTGATTTTCCAACTCAAGGCGCTCGACAAGCACTATCGCAACACCGGACGATTCTTTAAGAATGAACGGCTCAAGGCGGCTTTCACTTTCCAGAACATGTACCTGGGTCTCAGCCCGTATGATGCTCCGGCAACTTATTCCCTGCTTCAGTACACTGAACTGGCTGAGGGCGTCTGGTATCCAATGGGCGGCATGTACGCGGCCATCGAAGCCCTGACCAAAATTGCTGAAAAGTTGGGCGTCAGGTTTATCTACAATGCTCCTGCGAAAGCGTTGAACGTTGAGCGTTCACCCTTCAACGCGCAGGCTATTAAGAGCGTCACCCTGGAAGATGGACGGGAATTGGAAGCGGATATATTCGTCGGCAATGCCGATTTGCCCTACATCTACGACCAACTGCTGCCCGACCGCGCCGAAGCGAAAAAACTGGACGAGAAACTCTATACTTGCTCCACCATCATGTTTTATTGGGGCGTAGATAAGCAATATCCGCAAATTAATCATCACAACGTCTTTTTAGCGGGCGATTACAAAGCCTCTTTCGACCAGATTTTCAACGACCACAGCCTGCCCGAAGCGCCGAGTTTCTACATCCATGCCCCCGCCCGCACCGACCCGGCTGCCGCGCCCGAAGGGCAGGAAACGCTTTATGTGTTAGTCCCGGTTGGGCATCTCGATGCGCGCTCACAGCAGGATTGGGACGCGATGGTCCACCGCGCCCGCGAAACGGTCTTTGCCCGACTCGAAAAAGAGATGGGCATCAGCGATTTGCGCGAACATATCAAATTCGAGATTGTCTACACCCCCAAAGAGTGGAAACAGCAATTTAACCTCGCCAAAGGCGCTGCATTTGGCCTGAGTCATAACTTTTGGCAGGTCGGCTACCTGCGTCCGCAGAACCGCCACGCCAAATATAAGAATCTGTATTTTGCAGGCGCGTCCACCCATCCCGGCACAGGCTTGCCGATTGTCCTGCTTTCGGCGCGCCTGACTACAGAGCGCATCTTGAAAGAAAAGGGTACAATATCTGTGCAAAAGTTGTCCGGCGCGCCTGTCGCAGCCACAGATTAACCCTGGAGAATCTCGGATGCCCATCAGCAAATCGCCTGCCTTTAACTTAAAAGTCGTCCTGCGCGAGACCGGCCTGGCGGCAGATACCCTGCGCGCCTGGGAGCGTCGTTACGGCCTGCCGGTTCCCGACCGTTCACCGGGCGGCCATCGCCTGTATTCACAATATGACATCGAGACGATTAAATGGCTGGTGGCGCGTCAAAATGAAGGTTTGAGCATTTCACGCGCGGTGGAACTCTGGAAAGATGAACTTGCAAAAGGCCGCGACCCTTTAGGTGACGTTATGTCTCGACCGGTCGTTGGTCTTCCCGCCCTGTCCCAACCCATCTTCCTGCCGCCAGAAACCAACATCGACGCCATTCGTTCGCATTGGTTGGCGGCTTGTCTCAATTTCAACGAAGCGGCAGCCGAACAGGCCCTCAACCAGGCCTTCAGCATGTATCCAGTGGAAACAGTCTGCGTCGATGTTTTGCAGCGCGGCATGGCTGAATTGGGGATGCTGTGGTACGAAGGAAAAGCCAGCGTTCAGCAGGAACATTTTGCTTCGGGTTTGGCGATGCGGCGGCTCGATGCGCTTCTGGCGGCTGCCCCCGCTCCCACGCGCAATCACACCATTCTGGTTGGTTGCCCGCCTGAGGAGTGGCATAATTTTTCAGCTCTGATGTTGACCCTTTTTCTGCGGCGGCGCGGCCTCAATGTAATTTATCTCGGCGCCAACGTTCCCACCTCCCGTTTCGAGGAAACCGTTGTAGCCGTCAACGCCGACCTGGTCTTATTGGCTGCGCATCACCTGGTCAGTGCTGCCACCTTGCGGCAGACATCGCTTAAACTCTCGGCGCGCGGCGCGCGGATCGTGTATGGAGGCCGAATTTTCAACATCCATGCCGATTTGCAGGGGGCCATTCCCGGCCACTTCCTGGGAGAGCGGCTGGATGTGGCTGTTGAAACCATCGAACGGCTGCTCGCTGACTTTCCTGCTCCCCCCCCGGTCCAGGTTGTTTCGCAGCCCTATGCCGAAACCTTGCGCGCCTTCGTCTTGAAACGCCCTTTGGTCGAAGCAGAGATCAACCAACATTTCCAAGTTGGTGAAATGCCGCCCGAATATCTGGAAACAGCCAATCGCTATATGGGCAATAACATTGTGGCCGCGCTCCAACTTGGTAACATTGCCTACCTCGACAGTGAAGTCGAATGGCTGGTTCACATGCTCAAGAGTCACAACCAGCCGGCTGATTCCGTGCAGGTTTACCTTTCGTATTATTCCAATGCGCTCCGCAAGCACCTGGGTGAACAGGGCGACCTCGTCGTGCATTGGATTGAATCAAATCCCGCGCCTTTCGGGATAAGAAAAGACACCCTATGACCATTCACATTGTGACTGATAGTACCTGTGACTTGCCTGAGGAAACTGTCAAGAGCCTCGGAATTACCGTCTTGCCGCTCAACATCCACATCGGTGAGACCGCCTACAAGGATGGAGTCGATATCAGCCGCGAGGAGTTTTACCGGCGGCTGCCCATGTTAGACTCGTTCCCAAAAACCGCTTCGCCCAGTCCGGCGGGGTTCGAAAAACTCTATCACCGCCTGGCGGATGAGGGAATCCAGGCTATCCTTTCGATTCACATCTCCGAAACGCTCAGCGCCACTGTCAATGAAGCCCGTATCGCCGCTGAACAGTTCACCCGCATCCCGGTCACCGTCCTCGATTCAAGCCAACTCAGCCTGGGGACAGGCTTCCTGGTCGAAACTGCTGCTCAACTGTCTGCTGCTGGTCAGTCGCTGGAGCAGATTCTGGCCGCGCTCAAGGAGCAAATGCAGCGCAGTTATGTCTTTGCCTCGCTCAAGACGCTTGAATACCTTCGGCGCGGTGGACGGATGCACAGCGCGGTCGCTCATATCGGCGAATTTTTCAGCATCAAGCCATTGCTGCACATGAATATGGGCAAATCCTCGGTCGAGCGTGTCCGCACCCAAAAACGAGCCACCGAACAGTTGCTGACCTGGCTGGAACAATACGCTCCCTTCGAGCGGTTGGCTGTTCTCCATGCCGGGATACAGCAGGAGGCCGAAGCCCTGCGCGAGAGCGTCCGCGCTTTCTGGCCTGCGAGTACTGTGCCGATCATGCAAATCACACCGGCGCTGGGCGCGCACCTGGGAGTCGGCGCGCTCGGTTTTGCCTGTATCTCAAAAAAATAGGACAAATGATGAACCTTGCAAAGACCCTGACCATCCTCGGCGCAGCCGCCATGGCCGGGAGTATTCTCTACGCCTTAATCGCGGGCGATTTCGCTGCTGAGGGTGCTATCCTGACCTCCATGCCCTGGGGCATTGTCTCACTGGTTGACCTGTACGTCGGTTTTACTCTGTTCTCGGCCTGGGTTATCTACCGAGAAAAGTCTCTGTCCGTCGCTGTCCTATGGGTGTTGGCGGTCATGACTCTAGGCGCGCTCGCTATCAGCCTGTACGCCTTTATCGCTCTGCGCGTCAGCAAGGGTAACTGGCAAAAATTCTTTATGGGTAGTCGCATCTCCTGAAAGTGTTTCAATAAAATCTGCTTGCCCGTTTCTCTCAGCACATTGGAGGTATGCTCTCATGACCAAAATCAACATCGGAAAAGTTCACGAATTCGAAATAGGCACTGCCCGCGTTGTGCGCGCGGGCGGCGTGACCCTTGTTGTCAACCGCACCGAAGCCGGCTTTTGTGCGGTTGCCAATCACTGCCCCCATTTGGGATTGCCCATTTCGAGTGGAAAGGTAGAAGGCAACGTCATCACCTGTCCCTTCCACGGCAGTCGTTTCGACATGTGCACCGGCGAAAATCTGGACTGGGTTACCAGTTTTGCCGGCGCTAAACTGCCCGAATGGTCGCGTCGGTTTATCACGATGGGTAAAAAGCCTACCCCCATTGAAACCTTTCCGACCACCGTCGAAGGCGACGACGTTTTCGTCACTCTCTGACTGACCGATGAACAAGCGACTCTTCTCTATCTTTCTGGTCGTTTTTGTTGACTTGCTCGGCTTCAGCCTCATTTTGCCGCTGCTGCCGTATTATGCCGATACCTTCGGCTCGAATGAATTCGTTACTGGCCTGCTGGTGGCCTCTTACGCCGCCATGCAGTTGATTGGCGCGCCCATTTTGGGGCGGCTCTCCGACCGTTTTGGCCGCCGTCCTATCCTGCTGGTCAGCATTTTTGGCACCTTCCTCGGTTTTCTGCTGCTTGGGTTTGCCAATTCTCTGTGGATGTTGTTCGCCAGCCGCATTCTAGATGGCTTTACCGGTGGTAACCTGAGCGTGGCGCAGGCTTATATTGCCGATGTGACGGATGAGAAAAACCGCTCTAAGGGACTTGGCCTTGTGGGGGCGGCCTTTGGCCTGGGATTCATCATCGGCCCGGTCACGGGCGGATTCCTCAGCCAGTGGGGATACGCACTCCCGGCCTTTGTCGCTGCCGCGCTGGCCTTCCTCAACCTGGTCTTGGTGGCCGCCTGGCTGCCTGAATCGCTGACCCCCGAAAAGCGCGCCACAATGCCCGAAAAGCAGCCACCTGTGACCCTGAACGCGCTCTTGAAAGCCTTGCGGCGGCCTTTTACCGGCTCGCTGCTCATCACACGCTTCTTTTTCGGCCTGGCGTTTGCCATTTTCCAGACCATTTTCGCGCTCTATGCCTTGAAAAAATTCCAGCTCGGCGCGCGGGATACCGGCCTGGTGCTGACCTATGTGGGCGTTCTTTCGGTGTTCGTGCAAGGCTTTCTGATTGGACGCCTGACCCAACGCTTCCGCGAAGATGTCCTGATTTCGGTTTCAGTCGTCGTGATGGCGGTTTCCCTGCTTGGCTGGGCGGTTGTCCCATCGGTCTTATGGCTTTTGGTCATTCTCACTCCCACCGCTTTATCGGGTGGAATTCTGAACACGGTTCTTTCCAGCACTTTGACCAAAGCCGTACAGTCCGATGAAGTGGGCGGGATTCTCGGATTGGCTGCTTCCATCGAGAGTCTGACGCGCGTCATTGCCCCCACGTTGGGCGGCGCGCTGCTCGGCGGGCTGGGAACTTGGGCGCCGGGACTGTTTAGCGGCCTGCTGCTGGCGGTTTTGAGCGTTTACGTCTGGCGCGTCATCTACGGCCACCCCATTGCTGCCGAAATCCGCGCCCGCAACGCGGCGGCCCCGGCTCAGGCAGGTCATTGAAGGAGCGATACTGGATACTCGATATTCGAATATCGAGCATCCAGTATCGAATATCGAACCTCTACCAGCCGCTCATGAAAACTCGTTCCGTCCTTGTCATTGGCGCTGGGGTTGGCGGGCTGACCGCCGCCGCACTCCTGCTCAAACGCGGATGGCAGGTGACGGTGCTGGAAGCCGGAACTTACCCCGGCGGCTGCGCCGGAACCTTCTTTCACAAAGGCTATCGCTTCGACGCCGGTGCCACCCTGGCAGGCGGCTTTGACCCCCGCGGCCCGCACACCCGCGTTGCCGAAATTCTCGGCCTGGAATGGCCGGTTCAGCCCATCCGTGATGCCGCCTGGGTCACGCACCTGCCCGACAAATCCGTTCACCAGTGGGTGGAACCTGCCCGCTGGCGCGAAGAGTACCTTACCAAATTCCCATACTCGGCCCGCTTTTGGCGCAAACAGGAGCAACTCGCCAAAATCGCCTGGGACATCTCAACCCGCGATTTTCCCTGGCCGCCCGCCACGCCGCGCGAAGCCCTGCGCCTGCCGCTGGCACTGCGCCCGCAGACTTTGGCCGCCGCGCCGTATCTGTTCCGCAAAATCCGCCACCTGCTGCCGCGCGAGACCACGCCCGATTTCAAAGCCTTTGTAGATGGCAATCTGCTGATTTCGGCCCAGGCGGTCAGCGAACATGCTGATGCGCTCTACGGTTCGTCTGTGTTAGATTTACCGCGCCGGGGGGTGATGCACGTCCGAGGCGGCATGGGCGCAATTGCCGAAACGCTCGCCCGCTGGATACAGGCCAACGGCGGCGAAGTGAAGTACCGTCAGCGGGTGACGCGCCTCGAAACCGCAAATGGACCGGTGCGGGCAGCCCTTACGGCGAAGGACATGCGCTTCGAAGCGGATGTCGTCCTCGCCAATCTCACCCCTTGGGCGTTGCAAACCCTGCTCGGCGAAGCCGCGCCGGGCAGCCTTCAGCGTGAAACGCGCGCCCGGCCCTGGATGTGGGGCGCATTCGTCGTCCACGCCGGAGTCCGGGCAGCAGACATCCCCCAGACAATCACCCATCACCAGGCGATTGTGGATGTGAACCAGCCGCTTGGCGAGGGCAACTCGGTCTTCATTTCGCTTTCGCCGCTCGATGACCCATCCCGCGCCCCAAACGGGATGCGCGCCGCGATTTTATCCACCCACACCCGCATTGCGGGCTGGCAGGGGCTGAATGAAGCCGCTTACGAGCAGCGCAAGGCGGCCTACGCAGAAAAGGTGCTGGCCGCCGCCGAGCGCGCCCTGCCCGGCTTCCGCGCCGCCGCCGAACTGGTTTTGCCCGGCACGCCGCACACCTACGAGTTTTACACCCGCCGCCCGTTTGGCATGGTGGGCGGCTTCCCGCAGACTTCGCTCTTTGCCGCGCGCGGGCCGCAGACCGGCCTGCGCAACCTGTGGCTGGTGGGCGACAGTATTTTCCCCGGCCAATCGACCGCCGGGGTGACACTCGGCGCGCTGCGGGTGGCAAAATTGGTAAATGGTGGTTGGTAATTTGCAAGAAAGGAAAAACACATGGAAAAAGACATTCTCTCAAACTTCTTTGGCAAACTCATGCCCATGTTCCCGCCGCGCAGTGAGGCCTTCCTCAAAAGCGCTACGCGCGAAGACCTGAACCGGGTCAATTTTCGTTACATCTTCACCGTCAATGGCATGGTTGAAATCAGCCACATGATTGAAGATGCAATTATGGCCAGCCCGGGTATTTCGCATACGCACGTTTCTTTCCAGTATTTCTCGCGGGTAGCCGACCAGTCCGAACGTTATGCCCGCGTAGCCCAGGCCTCCATCGGTCTGTGGCTGTATGGCGTGCCAGATGCACCTCTGCCGGAGTTTGCCCGCACAGTTGCCGTTGATACCACCGGCACGCCCCTCGAACATTACTGGTTCGTCATCGCCTACGGCCCGGGCATCCACATGACTTTGCTGGCTGAGGAAGTCAACCCGGTTGACCGCCTGCCCGGCGAACCGCGCATGTACGAGGGGTTTTACACCTTCGACCAGAACTTTGCCTTCAAAGTGCTGACCGTGCTGCATAAATTGTTCCCTGAACAGGTGGGCGAGCCGACCCTGCCGGAACTGCTCGATTGATGCGCGAGACCTGTCATGTCCGATTCTATTATCCGCTACGAACTGCCTCCCCAGGGGATTACCCTGCTTGGTTATATCGCGCGCCGGATGCACAAGACCTATCTGTTGGTTACGGTGGCGGAGATGCTCTCGGCAGGCAACTCTGCCGCCGCGCTGGAGCAGGTTGGGCGTTACGCAGCGGCGGCTTCCGTTTCGTATGGCCCGGCCTATTATCAGCCGCGCTTCAACCGCCCAGGCGACGAGTTGATTGAAGCGGACCCGGCTACCGGCTGGGATATCTGGGTTCGGCTCGAATCAGATTCCCCCCATTATCTCATCGCGTATCGCGCGGTTGCGCCCGATGGCAGCGCGGTGTTTAGCGGGCGCGAGGAAATTACCGGTACAACGGTTGGCCTGCGCGGGCTGGGCATGCCGGCCCCCTCTCAATTCGATTTCGTCTGCGGCGCATACCAGGCCAAACTGACCGGCGTTATCACCAGCGAATTGGCGCTCTCGCTCTTGGGGCGAACCCGCATCCGCGCTTATGGCTTTCTTAACCTGGCCGATAATGCGGGCAACAGCGGCAAACTGCAACTCGACCGCAACGGAAACCTGACCCTGCAACTGAACGGGCAGCCGGTCAAAGAGACCAACCTTATCAGCGGGAGCGCCGCCTGACATGCGTTTTGGCTATCCTTGCGTTTCGCGGCTTACCGGGCGTACCACCAATCACGAAACCGTGCTGCGCGCTGCCACGCCAGAGAAACTGCGCGCCCTCACCCGTCAAAACCTGGCCGACTTGCGTGAAATCTTGCGTCACAACCTGGCGCATGGCTGGCTGCTCTTTCGGATTGGCTCCAGTATCGTGCCGTTCGCCTCGCACCCGGTCAACACGCTCGATTGGCAGGCTGAATTTCGGGATGATTTGACCGAAATCGGCGCCTTTGCGCGGGAGAGCGGAATGCGGCTTTCGTTTCATCCTGGGCAGTACACCGTTTTGAACTCGCCCGACCCCGAAATTGTCCGCCGCGCCATCGAAGAGATTGCCTACTCTGCCGCCTTTCTCGACGCGCTCGGCATGGATACCGCCTCGAAAATTGTCATTCACTTGGGCGGGATCTACGGCGATAAACCCGCCGCGCTCTCCCGTTTCGTCGAGACAGTGACCACCCTGGGCGATTCCCTGCGTTGCCGCCTGGTCATCGAAAACGACGAACGCTCCTACACCCCGGCAGATGCGCTCTGGGTCTCGGCCCGCGCCGGTCTGCCAGTCATCTTCGATAACCTGCACTATGCCGCCAACCCCGGCCCCGGCCAGCTGGATGACCTGCTGGCGCAAATCTTCGCCACCTGGCAGCCTGCCGATGGCCCGCCCAAAGTTCATTTTTCCTCGCAAGCCCCCGGCGCGCGCCTCGGACATCACGCCGACTATGCCGACCCATCAGAATTTGCCGATTGGCTGGCGCGCTGGTCACGCTTTGGCGATTTCGACCTCATGCTCGAAGCCAAAGCCAAAGACCAAGCCCTGAAAGATGTTCTCCGGTTCTCCGGTTATCCGGTTGGCCAGTTGACCAGTTAGATTGGAAAACTGAAAAACCGGAAAACCGAAAAACTAGAAAACCCGCCAACCGAATAACCAAAAAAACAAGGAAACCCTATGCCCTCTGCCATCCTTTGGGGCGCTGCCGGTGGAATTGGACGCGCCCTTACCCAAACCCTGACCGCCGCCGATTACACTGTAACCGCCATCTCGCGTCACCCCGCCGAAATGAAAGCCCTCACCCCGCGCGTCATTGCGGCAGACATCTCACAGCCTGCCCAGGTCAGCGGCGCGGCGCGCATGGCCGCCGAAATGGGCGCCCCCTTCGACCTGTACATCTACGCTGCTGGCGATATTGCCTCGCTCAAAACCGCCGAAATGCCCCCCGCCGACTGGAATCGGATACTCTCCGCCAATCTCACCGGCGCATTTTTTACCGCCCAGGCCAGCCTGCCGCACCTCAAACCGGATGCCCGCCTGGTCTTCATCGGCGCGGTACATGAACGCCTGCGTCTGCCCGGCCTCTCGGCTTATGCGGCCGCCAAAGCCGGGCTGGAAGCCTTTGCCGAAGTCCTGCGCAAAGAAACCCGCCTGCCGGTTCTGGTCGTTCGCCCCGGCGCTGTGGATACGCCCTTTTGGAAAAAAGTGCCTTTCGCCATGCCCAAAAACGCCCTCAGCCCGGCCTCCCTTGCCGAGCAAATCCTGGCAGCAGTAGCGGAAAGCAAAACTGGAACGTTGGATATTGGGTAATTGGTAAGTGGTAAATAAAATTACCACTTACCAATTACTATCCTCTACTTTCCATTCTCTAATCACCAACCATGACCTCCCTCTGGTGGATTCGCCGCGACCTTCGCCTTTCAGATAACCCAGCCCTGCACAAAGCACTCCAACAAGGGCCGGTTATTCCTGTTTTCATCCTCGACCCGCACCTGCTGAATCGTACCCCGGCCCGGCGGCAGGCCTTCCTCTTTGGCGGCTTGGCTGAACTGGACGCCGAACTCCAGAAACGCGGCTCTGGCCTGGTCATTCGGCGCGGTAGACCGGAAATTGAACTTCTCAATCTCATCATCGAAACCGGCGCCCAAGCCATCTACGCCGAAGAAGACTACACCCCCTACGCCCGCGCCCGCGACGAGCGGATTGCCAATCCCCTGCCTCTCACCCTCGTTCAGGGGCAGACCGTTCATCACCCGGCCTCGGTTCTCAAACCGGATGGCAGCCCCTACACTGTTTTCACGCCCTTCAGCAAAGCCTGGAAAGCCCTGCTGCCTGTCAGCCTGACCCCGCTGCCCGCCCCGCAGCGTTTTCCGCCCGTCAACCTGCCCGCATCCGTTTCACCATCCATTTTGCCATCCGTTTCTCCGCTTCAACAATCCGCTCCCCCATCCGCTCCATCATCCGCTCCTACGCTTTTTCCCCCCGGCGAGCGCGAAGCCCAACGCCGCCTGCGCCAATTCACCCAATCGCCCAATCAAAAAATCGCCCAATATCACGAAACCCGCAACCGCCTCGACCTGGATGGCACATCCGCCCTCTCGCCCTACATCCGTTTTGGCATGATTTCCCTGCGCCAGGCGGTTGAAGTCGCTCTGAACGTGGAACAGGAAAACCGGGCAACCGGCCAACCGGAAAACGGCCCCGCCACCTGGCTAAACGAACTCATCTGGCGCGAATTTTATATCTCCATCCTCTACCACTTCCCTCACGTCGCCACCCGCGCCTTCAACCCGGCCTTGCAAAACATCCCCTGGCGGAATGACGAGGCCGAATTTGAAGCCTGGAAGGAAGGCCGCACCGGCGTACCGGTCGTGGATGCCGCCATGCGCCAACTGCGCGCCACCGGCTGGATGCACAACCGCGCCCGCATGATAGTCGCTTCTTTCCTTGTCAAAGATTTGCTGATAAACTGGCAGTGGGGCGAACGCTGGTTCATGGACAATCTGCTCGATGGCGACCCGGCAGCCAACAACGGCGGCTGGCAGTGGACCGCTGGCACTGGCACCGATGCCGCCCCCTACTTCCGCATTTTCAACCCCGTCCTGCAAAGCCAGAAATTCGACCCAAACGGCGACTACATCCGCAAATGGGTCCCCGAACTGGCGCATTTGTCTGCTGATGTGATTCACGCCCCCTGGGAAAAACGGATTCGCGTCTCTGGCTATCCTGCGCGCCCCATCGTTGACCGCGAAAAAGCGCGTGAGCGTACCCTGCGCGCCTATTCGCTCTCCAAACAAAAAACCGCTAACCGAATAACCGGCTAACTGAATAACCAAATAACCGGACAACAACATGAACCCTCCCCCCACCTCCGACCCTCAAACCGGCCTGGCCGTGCTAAAAGCCTTTCTCTCCGAAGGTTCTGCGCTTGGCCCGCTGCGCGTGATGGCCGAACGGGTGGGGCGATTCTTCCAGATTCCCTTGCCATTCTTCAACCCCTATATCGTTTTTGGCCCCCAGGCAGTTCGCAAAGTGCTCGTCACCGAGCGGCACAAGTTCCTGTGGCGCAACCAGGACCCGGTCACAGATTTGCTCGACCGGGGTGTGCTCGTCACTGACGGCGCAGAGCATGACCATTATCGCAAATTGATGGAACCCTCGCTGCACCCCGGCCAGTTGCCGCGCTACGCCGCCCTGATGCGCGAACAGACCGAACGAGTCAGCGCCGCCTGGCAGGATGGACAGACGGTGGATATGCTCGTCGAAGCCCGCAAAATCGCCCTGCTCATCATCATCCAGGCCCTCTTCAGCCGTGATGCCTGGGATGACCTGGAACGGATTTGGACGCCCATTCTCAAAGCGATTGAATACATTTCCCCTGGCGCCTGGATCATTTGGCGAAAAATCCCCCGCCCCGGCT
The DNA here is from genome assembly GCA_964422545.1 of uncultured Anaerolinea sp. Taxonomy (GTDB): domain Bacteria; phylum Chloroflexota; class Anaerolineae; order Anaerolineales; family Villigracilaceae; genus UBA5195. The sequence continues at coordinate 187,661 of CAYRBO010000004.1, forward strand.
ACAAAAAACACATCGAGTCTCTCGACGCCTACCTCTACGAAATCATCGCCGAGCGGCGCACATCCAACCTGACCCCTGACACTTCGCACCCGACACCCGACCTGCTCCAACACCTGATAGATGCCGGTCTGCCCGATAAAATCATCCGCGACCAAATGCTCACCATGCTGATAGCCGGTCACGACACATCCACCGCCCTCCTGGCCTGGGTCTTTGCCATGCTGGGGCAAAATCCCGAAATTTATGCCGCGCTCCAGCGTCAACTGACCGAAACCCCACCCGATAAAACCCCGCCCCTGCTCGACCAGGTTATCAAAGAGACCCTGCGCCTGTACCCGCCCATCCACATCGGCAACCGCATGGTCGCCGAAGATGTCACCTTTGGCGAAGGTCAAACCATCCCTGCCGGTTCGCGCATGTTCTACTCCATCTACCTGACCCACCGCGACCCAGCCATTTGGGAAAACCCCGATTCGTTTTGTCCCGAACGATTTGCGCATGGCCGCCAGACACCCCCAATGGCCTATATCCCCTTTGGCGGCGGCTCGCGCGCCTGCATTGGGGCTGCCTTCGGTCAGATGGAAGCACGCATCGTCTTACGCTACCTGCTCGAAAACTTCGAGTTCACCCCCGTGCCACATCCGGCATCCAAAAATCCGTTTCTCCGCTCCCCCCATCCGTTCCCCCATCCGTTCCCCCACATGGGCGCAACCCTCGAACCGCGTCCCGGCGTCTTCATGCGCGTCACCCGCCGCAATCACCAAATCACAAATCAACCAATCACGAAATCTCCATGACCTACTTTGCCTTTCTCACCTATTTCGTCCTCATCCCTATCCTTATCCTGCTTGCCATCACCTGGCTGGATTTGCGCGCCGGACGCTCCACCCCTGGTTTTGATGCCAAAAAAGTACCACTCATCATCGGCGTTCACGTTTTGCTGGCCCTGGCTTACACCACCCCCTGGGACAACTACCTGGTCGCTACCGGCGTCTGGTACTACAACCCGGTGCTGGTCACAGGCATTACGATTGGCTATGTGCCGATTGAAGAATACACGTTCTTTATCGTCGAAACCATCCTGGTCGGCCTGTGGTGGTGGTTTTTGGCCAAACGCCTGACCCCGCCTGCCCCCGAAACCTTCCAGCGCAACCGAAAACTGGTTAACTGGTCAACTGGAATACTCATTGTCCTGTGGACATTCTTCACCATCCAATTCTTCTTCGCTGGGGATGAATGGAACTACCTCGGCATCATCTTCTTTTGGGCATTGCCGCCCATCATTCCCCAATTCCTGTTCGGCGCCGATATCCTCTGGCACTACCGTAAACTCGTCTTTTGGGCTATCTTCGTCCCCGGCTTGTACCTGTCGCTCATGGACATCGTTGCCCTGAGCGCTACCACCTGGCAAATTTCCAAAGAGCAAACCCTGGGCATCAACTTCTTTGGCATCCTGCCCATCGAGGAAGTAGCCTTTTTCTTCATCACCTGCGTCTTAATCGGATTCGGCATGACCCTGATGCTCTCTAATCTCGGCTGGGAGCGTTTCAGCGCCTGGCGCGCGCGCGGATTCAGGGGATTGCCCTGAAAAACCTTCCGCCTGCTGGTAAAATCCCTTTATCACGCTTCGAGAGATTCGCATGAGCGCAACATGGTCGAAATGGGCGGGGAAAACTCGCCAGTTTTTCCAGTTCCCGGTGCATGGGGGTAAAAACGTTCGTCGTCAATGGCTGGCGGGGGTTTTGCAAGCGTTCTTATTCATCCTGGCGATTCTGGCGTTGCTCAACGCCATCTTTTACTTTTGGCCGTTTGACAATCCAGATGATTTGTCCTACACCATTTTTGTCGCCGTCATAACCGGCTTGCTGGCCTTGCTTTGGGTCGCTAACCGTAATCTGAAGTTGAGCCGATTCACTCGTCCGCTGACCGTCCTCTTGCTTATGGTAGGCATCTTGTTTTCTGATTCGCCCGAAAGCGTGGTCTGGGGGGCATCCTTCAGCCTGTTTGCGCTGCCAATCATCAGCGCCAGTTTCATTCTGTTTCCGGCGGCCAGTTTCCTGGTGGCGTTGGGCATCAATCTCGAAGTGCAGGTTTTTGCCAGCCTGACCGTCCCTGGCCGGGAAATTTATCCCATTTATGATGGCCTCACCCTGCTGGCGATTGCCGGGGTGGCCTGGCTGGCAGCGGCCAGTCTGGAAAGCGTCCTCGACCATCTCGAGGAACTGGTGGCCGAGCGGACGGAAAGTCTCAAGAAAACGGTTGCCCGCCTGACCGAAGCGACCGAGACCATCCAGGCCTATTCCGAGCAAATGGAATTGACCAGCACCCGCCTCGAACAGGCCAGCATGTTCAAAAACTTGTTCCTGACCTCCTTCCGCGACGAATTGGAAGCCCCGCTGACTGCCATTTTGCAGGCCAGCGCCGTTGGCCCGGAGGAGTTATCGACCGGCATCCTGCAAAATCCCGAGCTGGCGCGCATCCATCGAAACGGACGCTTCCTGCAAGCCCTCATCAACTATATCCTCGACCTGGGCGACCTTGAAATGGGGACGCTGAAATTGGAGCGCGCTCCCGTCAATCTTATCCCCCTGCTTCGTTTGACCGCCAAACTGCTCGGCGAGCAGCTGGCGCACAAAAAACAGAAATTGATTCTCAACGTCACCCAGGAGGCCGCTTATGTCTTTGTCGACCGCCGCCGCATCGAGCAGGTTCTGGTCAATCTGCTTAGCACGGCCAGCAAATTCAGCCCCCCAGAGACGGAAATCTCCGTTTCACTGTATGAGCGGCCCAATGGCCTGTGGCAGCTCTCGGTGCGCGATTCCGGTCCCGGAATTAGCCCGGATCATGTCAATCGCATGTTCTTGCCTTACAAACGGCTCGGCGTTGCGCGCCGCATCCTCGAAATGCACGATGGCAAACTCTGGCTCGATACCCTCACCGGCGGCGGCGCGAATTTTGTTGTCCAATTGCCGGCCAGCCGGGGCAGCGACATCTTGCCTGCCTGAAACTCTTGACCTATGGACCTTGCCTCGAACCTCGCCATCGCCGCCGGTATCATCGTCGAAATCCTGCTGCTTTGGGAGACGGCTGACCGCCAAAAGAAAAATCAGCCTGCGCCTGGTTTCCTTTCATCGGGACTGAGCCGTTTACAGGAAATCATTGGCCTGGTTGTGTTCTTTTTTTGGCTTGTCATTGCTCTGGCCGATTATTTCGACCCACCCTTGAGCCTGGCGGCCTTGAGCGCGATACAGAACATTATCATCGGGCCGTCGGTTTTTTTCCTGTTTATTTTTGGCATAATCAGCCCCAAACTCCTGCCGCGCGTCAACGAGCAGACCATTGTCATCGTCAGCCTGGTGTCTTTATATAGCATGTTCAACCTGATGCAGTTGGAGTGGTACTGGCTCGCGGCCCTTCTCCTGCCAGCGCTGGGTGTGTTTGGCATGGCGTTAACTACCCGTGTCATCCATCCCTATCTCAAGAGTCTGTTGTATTTCTGGTATCTTATCTGTCTGTTCATCATGGCCCTCCAGAGCAACTTCGAGATGTTCATTCGGCCTGGTTCAGAACTGGAACTGACCCTCTTTGATAATTTCATCGGCGGCGCGGCGGGAATTTTCCTGCTCTTACACAGCATTTTTCTGGTGCGCTTTTTTCTCATGCTCACCGCCCTCATCTTGCCTGCAAATCGCCATCTCATCACCTTGACCATGCCTCAGCTGTTCGATGACCGGCAGATTCCACGCCTGAAGTTCCTCGGCATCTTGGCGCTCTTCGGTGTGATTATCGCCCTCAATCGCTTGACCGGCCTGCTTCCTTCCACGAGCGCCCTCAATCTTTTGATTTTGCTGGCAGTTCACTTCATGGAACGCCCTTTCGTGCTGACTGACAGGCTCTAACCCCATGCACGACAAACGTTTTCCCCACTTCCTTCAAGAATTTGTTCTTATTTTCGATATTCTGCTCTGGTTTTTGGCAGTTCTCACGCCCCTCATGTTCCTGGTCGGCGTTATTGCTGTGTTCGACCAGGCTGCGCAGCATCGCAGGCTGTTGGCCGAGCTTAGTACGCACGGGCGCGTAATTGTTGCCGAAATTGAGCAAATTGATTTCGAGAGTCAGCGGGGGCGTATTACTTTGTCCTATCCTGCCGAAAACGGGCAGCAAGAATTCGCCTTCATTCGTACTCTGGAATTTTACCCCGCCGACTGGCTCAGTCGCCTTCAAAAAGGGCAACGCCTTGAAATCCTGTATGTTCCATCTGGCCCCTATTATAATGCCTGGCAGGCCGTTCCACTCGCTTACTACCCTGCTATCCAGCGCAATCCTGGCATTACCAAAGACGTTATTGGGCTGTTCCTGTTTTTCTTGGCGTTTGCCATGTTCAGGCCGCATTTTCTTTTTCTTGGCTTTGTCCCATTTTCTGATATGCGGATTGCTCTATTCACCAAAGACTCATCATGATTGTTCTCTTCGCCCTCTCTACTGCTGCCTTCCTGGCCGCTCTGCTCATCCTTTACTGGCTGCACTCCCAGGCCTGGCTCGATATTCAGACCCCGCATATTGCCCCGCCTGCCGCCGGGCCGTTGGTTTCGCTCATCGTCCCGGCCCGTAACGAGGAAAAGAACATCCGCCGCTGCGTCGAATCTCTGCTCGCCCAGGATTACCCCAACCTCCAAATCCTGGTTTTGGAGGACCGCTCGACCGACTCGACTCCCGCTCTATTGGCCGAACTCGCCGCCCGCGACTCTCGTCTCGTTATCTTGGCAGGGCGCGAATTGCCCCCAGGCTGGGCCGGCAAACCCCATGCCCTCTACCAGGCTGCCAAAGCCGCGGCTGGCGAATGGCTTTTATTTGTAGACGCCGATACCTTCCTGCACCCGAACGCGGTATCCGCCTCCCTGGCCTCGGCCCAAAAAAACGGGGCAGATTTGTACACCGTTATGACCGAGCAAATCACCGGCTCATTCTGGGAGCGAGTCGTCATGCCGCTGGTAATGACCGCCCTCTCGGTGGGATTCTCTCCCCGCAAGGTCAACGACCCCACCACCCGCGACGCCATCGCCAACGGGCAGTTCATTCTGATAAAACGCTTGGTCTACGACGCCATCGGCGGCCATGAAAAACTCAAAAACCAAATTGTCGAGGACAAAGCCATCTCGGAGCAGGTAAAATGGAATGGCTACCGCCTGATTGTGGCCGACGGGCGCGGCATTGCCCAAACCCGCATGTACACCGACCTGCCCTCTATGTGGGAGGGCTGGACGAAAAACATCTACCTCGGCCTGGCCGATAAGCCCGCCATGTTGCTGCTCGGCGCGTTTGGGGCCTTCCTGGCCCTCATGGCCGCCCTCTTTATGCCGGTCTGGCCGCTGCTGGGATTGCTCTGGTACTTCAACGCAGGCGGTTGGATGGCGCTCGGCGTTATTATCGAAGCGCTGGTTGTCTGGGCTGCGCTGCTCTATTTTCGTATGCGCGTCAACGCCCAAATGGGCATTCCCCGCTGGTATGCCTTCACTACCCCGCTTGGCGCAGGCGTTTTTGCTGGCATGATGTTCGCCTCCGCCTGGAAGGTTCTCTCTGGTCAGGGCGTCACCTGGAAGGGCCGCCAATATGACCCCAAAACGGTTCGATGATGAAAGGTTATTTTGATAATGACAGTTACCGCCCCGAAAGTTTTACTGGTTGACCTCTCGCATCAGTTTGGCGGCTCCAGCACCCGCGTTTTGGGGTTGTTATCGGCTCTTCCGCAGGGGCAGGCTGGTTTGGCGGCCATTCAGGGCAGCCCGGTTTTCGAGCAAGCCCAGCGCATGGGCTTGACTGTTCATGCAGTGGGAACGAGCAAGACCGATTGGCGCATTTTGCCCAACTTGGTGCGTCTTGTTCGGCGGCAGGGCTATCAGGTTTTAGATACGCAAAACATTCAATCTAAATTTTGGGGTAGCCTGGCGGCGCTGTGGAGCGGCGCTGCGCTGGTTTCTACCCTGAACAGTTGGTATGACTTTGAGCATGGCGGCAATTGGAAAGGAAAGTTATATACCGCGCTCGAATTGGCGACCAACTTCCGGCTCGGTGGCTACATTGTCGTCTCCGAAACCGTCCGCGATGCTGTGCAAGCGGCCCAAAACAGCAGGCCGGTTGCGTTAATTTACAATGCTGTCGGGCTGGATGTGGAGTCAATCAAGGGAGACAGACAATGGCTGTCTGAGACCTTCGGCATCCCGCGCGAGGCCCTGGTCTGCCTGGCGGTTGGCAGGCTGGTATGGGCCAAAGGCTATGAAGATTTGCTGGAAGCGATGCGCATTGTCATCGCGGAAGACACATCCCTGTACTGCCTGGTGATTGGGGAAGGGGAATTGCGGGCGAGCCTGGAAGAGAAACTCCGCGAGAATCATTTGGGCGGGCGGGTCGTTCTGGCTGGCTACCGAACCCGCGAGGTTGTCTTATCTGCGCTCAAGGCCAGCGATATTTTCGTCATGCCCTCCCGCCAGGAAGGGACTCCGATTGCCCTGCTTGAAGCCGCTGCTATGGGCGTTCCCATTTTGGCAAGCGCGTGCGGCGGCATTCCAGAAATGGTTAGCGATGGCGAGCAGGCCATTCTTGTTCCGCCGGGCAATCCGCCCATGCTGGCGCAGGGCTTGCTTCGTCTTGCCAAAGACCCCGCGCTGCGGGCCAGGTTGGGTCAGAATGCCAAAGCCCATGTTCAGCAAAAATTTAGCATCCAGGCACAGGTGCTCGCAACGCTGGAGATGTATCAAAAAGCACTTGCAAATCGTTGAAATTTCATAGTTTTGACAAAAATAGTAAGGTTTAAATTCGTTTCAGTCTTGCCACAACCCCAAAATCGGCTATAATCATTTTTCAAAGGGCTATCAATATTGATAGGTTTAATTGGTGAGTGTAAAATTTGTAGTGAGATTGGGGGTTTTGGGGAGCAAACGGATCGTTGATGTTTTCTCCTCGTTATTAATAAACGTCAAATGCAAAAGAGAGAGGATATGGAATTCAATCTGTTTTTACGTACATTGCAGCGCGGCTGGTGGATCATCGTTTTGTCAATTTTTATCACAACCAATATCTCGCTGGCAATTTCATACATAACACCGCCTGTCTATCAAACCACCGCCCGTTATGTCGTTTCACCCAATGCCGGGCTTTTCTCCAGCAGTTGGGAACTGCTTTCCAGTCTCGACACGCTGGACCGGCGTTCGATCGTAAACACGTATCGGGAAATGATTGCCAGCCCTGCGGTCTATGAGCGCTCACCGGAAATTCAAAAAATCAAACAGCAGGGTTTGGACGATTTCGAGGTTTCTGTCGCAGTGATTCCCGATACGAATATCTTGCGTTTGACGGTGGAAGGCCCCGACGCCAGGCTGGTTGTGGTGGTTGCCAATGCCATCAGTACGGAAATTCTGACATACATGAATGAATTGAACCCAATTTACAACTTGAGCGTTCTCGAAGAACCACAGTTACCTACCGCCCCCATTCGGCCCCAGCCTCTCGAAAACGCCTTGTTAGCCTCGCTTTTTGGCGGCATGGTGGGCCTGGTGCTGGCCTTTTCACGCGAGCAGCTGCAAAATACGCTCGATAAACTGCGCGAACGCTCGATTGTGGACCCGGTTTCTTCTGCTTATACGCGCGCTTATTTCGAGCGGCGTTTGCTCGAAGAGATTACCCAACGCCCAGATGGTAACTTTGCGATGGGCATTATCAACCTGCGTGGTCTTGAGCAGGTCTTGAATGTGTTGCCTGAACCAATTTTTACCCGTGTGATGGGGGTGGTTTCCAAAAAACTCAAAAACGAACTGCGCGGACGGGATATTGTTGGGCGCTGGAGCGATACGCAGCTGGCGGTTCTCTTACCCGGAACGCCCGAATCAGCAGTCGAGTCAACCTTCAAGCGCATTCAGGTTTACCTTTCAGAACCTGTTCCAATAGACAACGTCGGGGATATGGCCTTTAATCCTGACCCGTGCATCGGCGTTGTCGTGCATAAGCCATTCGAAACAGACGAGAGCATTATCGAACGCGCGCAGTTGGCAGTCGAAAAAGCATCCGCCTTGTCTGATGCGTCTGTTTTGTTTTTGAAAGATTCCCATGTTGCAGAAAGCGTAAGCACAGATGCAAAGACTAGAACTGGTTATCTATAGCTTGCTACGTTTTTGAGAGGACGAAAAATGCGTACAAATTACAACCGCCTTTTAACTTTTAGCGTATTGGCGATTTTTCTTTTCACCTTACTGACGCCCCCCCCTGCCGCTGCTTTGGGGATTGATGGTCAAACCGAAGATACGAACGGGGATGTTTTCACCTTTGAGAAACTTGGGTACAGCGAAAAGGTGATGATTAGCCCTTACGATTCGCTCCAAATCCTGTTTGGGCTGCCTTCGAATTGGGCACTGGCGACTGGAACGGAAATTACACTGCGCTTCAATTATGCTAGTAACCGGTTTGTCTCATCCACCGATAGCGCAGGATCGATTCCGGGTGGAACATTACGGGTGAGTTTCAACGGCGTGACCCTGCGTACCATTCTTCTTGGAGCAACGGGCAATATCATAGAAACCATCCCCATCCCTGACGAGGCATTGACGCCAACCTCGATTGATGGCCGCCATCGCATTTCTTTTATTTTCGATTCTCGCTTTGATTGTGACAATACGGCTGCCAATTCATCACTCATTATCAGCGCCAGTTCTTCAATTGACCTGAAACACACAATTGTTCCGATTACACCCGACCTGACCATTTTCCCTCGACCGATTTACCAGGCTGACTCAATCATCCCTCCCCAGACAACGATTGTCATTCCCGATACTCCCACTGAATCTGAGATGCGGGCAGCCTTGTCAGTTTCTGCCGGGTTAGGCGCCCTCACAAATAGTCGGCTAGAATACAGCCTGGTGTCAGCCAGTCAGTTTACTGATACGCTCAGGAGCGGCACAAATGCAATTCTGGTTGGAATGCCGAACAACCTGCCCATCCTGGCAGATGTTCGCGTGCCAGTTCCTCTACAAAATGGAGCATGGTCACTGGTTGGTATGCAGTCTGATGACGGCCTGGTGCAAATGGCTGTTTCGCCGTGGAACCAGAATAATGTTGTGCTGGTTGTCAGCGGGAATTCTGAAGGTGGATTGGTAAAGGCCGCCCAGGCGGTCAGCGCTGGGAACCTGATTCCGACAGGCCGCCCCGATGTTTCGGTCATCAGCGCGGTCAACCCACTGTCCATGAGTGACAATATCCCCCAGGACCAGACCCTTTCCAGCTTGGGATATGATAATCGACCGCTTGGGGGGTTTGAGGGAACATACGCTTCGTATTTCTTCCCAGCCTCGTCTGATCAGGTGCTTTCGATAGGTGGGTACATTGATATCGTCTCATCTCATACCAACCTGCTTGATTTCGAACGCAGCGGCGTTACGGTATACCTGAACCGAACTTTCATTGGCAGTATCAAATTTACTGGCGAGTCGGACCAAATAACGACCACCAGATTGAATCTTCTGCCTGGCATCGTTCGCCGGGGCAGCAACTTGCTGGAAATTTACAGCGACTTGGTTCCGATATACGATTGTTATTCTCCCGATTTGTCGAGCAACGTTGTTGTTATTAGCAGTCTGACCAATATTCACCTGCCGATTGGCGGCCAGCAATTGGGTCTGAATACACAGCTTAATCTTAAAGATTATCCATCGATGTTCACATCGAATCGCAGCCTGGGTGATTTAGCGTTTGTTGTTGCCAGAAATGACCCAACCGGCTGGAACATGGCATCCAAAATTGCTTTTGATATTAGCGCATCTGCCTCCATTCCAATTGCAAACCTGGAAGCCGTCTTTGGCGATTCTGTTTCCCAAACCCTTCGAGAGGAGCGCAGCCTGATTGTGGTGGGACGTGCCAGCCAATTGCCAATTGTCGCTGAATTAAACGACGCTCTGCCGGCTCCCTTTGTGCCGGGCGGCGATGAAGCCATCCAGCCCGCGCTTTTGGTAAATTACCGCTTGTTGCCTGGCGTCGCCGTCGGGTATTTGCAAATCATACAATCTCCCTGGAATGCCGGCAATGCGATTCTATTGGTAACTGGGAATACCGAGGCAGGCGTGCCGATGGCTGGGGAAAAACTCATCAGGTCAGAGTTTAGTTCCCAATTGAATGGGAATTTTTCAGTGCTTTACAATGACCAAGTTTTGACAACCGATACGCGCTTGGGGCAGTCGAAAGAACCGCTAATTTCCAGCCTGCCCGCCGAAGTTCTTGCCACCCCTTCTCAAGAGCCTACACCCACGCCGGGAGTTTTCGCCACAGATGTCGAAGTCGAAATCGAAGCCAGGCCTTCGTGGATTTTACCGGCAATGATTGCACTCAGCGTGGCAACGGTGCTCATGCTGCTAATTCTTGCTGGGCAGGTTTTAATGTCTAAACGGGTTCATGCCAAAAGGCATGTTGACCAGAAGCCTGCCAAGGAGTAAGACAGGTTGCCATGGCTATTCTGTTCTGGTTGGCTGTTCTTTTTGTAATTTATACCTACTTGGGCTATCCGCTGCTCGTCTTCCTTCTCTCCCGTTTGAAGTCAGCCGGTACGCCCCAGGCGGGTGAGTTGCCGGCCGTCACCTTGCTGATTGCGGCCTACAACGAAGAAAAAGTCATTGCGCAAAAATTGGACAACTCACTGGCCCTCAATTACCCGCGCGAAAAACTCCAAATCCTTGTGGCGGCTGACGGTTCTTCGGATAAAACCCCTGAAATCGTTCGCCAATTCGAGCCACAGGGCGTTGAATTGAGTTACATTCCCGAACGCAACGGAAAAATGGCCGCCATTACGCGCGCCATGCCTCTGGCGCGCGGCGAAATTGTTGTCTTTTCAGATGCGAATAACATGTATGACCGGCAGGCCCTCCGAGAGCTGGTTGCGCCTTATGCCGACCCGAAGGTTGGGGCAACCACTGGGGCCAAATTGATTATCGAAGACAGCCGTCCTTTGAGCTCGGCGGAGGGCTTTTACTGGAAATACGAATCGTGGATTAAAAAGAACGAAACCCGTTTAAGCACCTGCACGTCGGCGGTGGGGGAGATGTTGTCCATTCGCAAAGAATTGTTCATTGCCCCGGCGCGCAACATCGTTAACGATGACCGCTATATGGTGTTCGACCTGATTCGGCGCGGCTATCGCATTTACTATACTCCCCAGGCGCGCTCGTACGAAACCGTTTCTAAGTCTGCCGGAGATGAAATTGTGCGCCGCACGCGCATCACCGTCGGCGCATACCAGACGATGGCGATGGCTGCCAGGCTTCTGCCGTTCAACCGTCCGCTGGTGTTATGGCAGGTGCTTTCGCACAAGTTTTTTCGGGCTTTTGTGCCATTTGCCATGCTCCTGGCGCTGCTCTCGAACCTGGCGCTGGTCTTGTGGCCCGCCCAACCTGGTCGCTATGCTTTCTGGTCGGTTGCTTTCCCATTCAATAATATTTTCCTGGCTTTGCAGGGGCTATTTTACGCCGTTGCGGTGCTAGGGAATCTGTTCCCTTCGCGCGGCAAGTTGGGAAAAATCCTGTATATTCCGACCTTCCTTCTCAATTCCAATCTGGCGGCCTTGTTGGGGTTGTATAGTTTCCTGACAAATAAAAAGCCTCATCTTTGGAAGCGCGTCAATCGTTAACCAGTTTATACCGGAGGTTTGCGCATGGCATCGTGGCGGAAACGAGTTCTCGATATCGGATTAAGCCTGGCCGTCAAGGCCGGGATTTTTAATCTCTCGCGTTTTCTCAGTCCCCAAACGCTCACTGTCCTGAATTATCACCGGATTGATAACGCCGATTCCCCCGATTTCGACTTGTTCAAGCCCAATGTCAGCGCCACCCCCGAAGAATTTGCCCGGCAAATGGACTACGTTCGGGCGCACTACAACGTCATCTCGTGCGAACAACTTGCTCACTGGCTTCAGGGTGGAGCGGATTTACCCCCGCGTCCTGCCATCATCACGTTCGATGATGGCTATTATGATAATCTCTTGAACGCTTCCCCCGTTTTGCAAGCCCGCAACTTGAGCGCCATCATTTTCCTTACGACCGGCTTTATCGGCACCAGGCAGCCTTTCTACTGGGATATCGTTGCGTATTGCTTCCATCACACCCGCCGCGACCATGCCGATTTGCCGCTGTTGGGGGAACGCCGCTGGAGCGATGTCGCCTCGCGTGAAAAGGTCATGCTCGCCTGGGTGGAAGCCCTGAAAAAAATTCCTGAAGCGCAGAAACGCGCGTTGATTGAAGGGGTGGGGGAAATCTTGAATGTATCTATTCCCGATGACAGGTTTTCCAACCTGTACCTGACCTGGAATCAAGTGCGGGAAATGAGCCAGAACGGGATGGAGTTTGGCTCGCACACCATCAGCCATCCCATCCTGACGCGCATCCCACCGGAGCAGGCGCGCCGTGAATTGAGTGAATCGAAGCGTCGGGTGGAGGCAGAAATTCAGAAGCCGGTCAACAGCCTGGCTTACCCGAATGGGCAGGAGGCGGATTTTTCAGGTGAGGTCATGAACATTGCGCGTGAAATCGGCTTTCGGCTGGCCTTTAGCCTGCTGCCGGGGCCGACCCGTTTGGGGACGGTCAAAAGCAATCCGCTGGCGATTCGCCGGGTGTATATTGGCCGAAACCACACCTTCCCTCGCTTTGTGGCGGCGCTGGCCGGACTGCCGCGCTTGCTCAAGTCGCTTTGATGTGACGGGCGTATACTTCAAGGATGTTGCGGGCGATTGGGGGCCAGGCAAACTTCGTTTCTGATAAATGCTTCGCGTAGCGTCCCATTTCGGCGGCCCGCTCTTTGTCATTGATAATGGTCGTGATTGCTTTGCCCAATTCTCGCGGTGAAGCGGGCGGCACGAGAAATCCACTCAAGCCGTCGTCGATGACATCGGGAAAAGCCCCGACATTCGTCGCCACTACCGGGCGGCCAAAGGAATACGCCACCTGCACCGCGCCGCTTTGGGAACTATTCAAATAAGGCAAAACCACCACATCTGCGCGGAACATGAGCGGAGCAATTTCTTCCATTGCCAGGTAGCGGCTGTCGAAAATCACCGCATCTCGAAGATGCAATTCCTCCACTTGCCGAAAGAGTGCGTTCATGTCCATGTATTTGGTAGGCATTCCGGCAATCAACAGCCGGGCCGATGGGTTGTGCGTAGATACTCCTTCGAATGCCTTAATTAAATCCGGGAGGCCTTTGCTTGGAGTAAGCGTCCCGAAGAACAATACCAGCCGATTGGCATCGTTTAGCCCATATTTTTGCTGCGCGGCGGCGCGCTGCGCCTCGACATCGGATGGCTGGGGGAAAATCTGCTCGTTGCCATGCACAATCTCATGCAATCGTTCACGTGGAATCATCGGATAAAGCGAGTTGAATTTATTCAGGTTACTTGCGCCGTGCAGGAAAATAATATCGAAGGATTGGAAGACGATAACTTTCATGCGGTCTGCAAGACGAGCCATTAGCCCTTGAGTCTCGCGCGATTCGAACTCATGGCAAATCTGTGCCAGTTTCAGCCCGCGCCATTTCATGTATTGCAGAAAAAGTCCCTCGAACGGGTATTCCACTTCGCCGAACTGTACCACATCAGGCCGGGAACGAACCAGGTAATGGGTGAGGCGCATCAACTGATAGATTAATCGAATTGCCCGGACGCCGCGCCGCGCCGTCCAAAATATTTTTCGCAGGATGCTTTCCAGTTTATTGCGGGGCGGGCGGGCTAGCCGAGGGTCAGAGAGCGGCCAGAGTTTCAGAAAGCGGTTGACCGTGAAATTGTGGGGATAATTTTGTAGTTCGTAATCTTGCCCGGTAACGAGGGTGACATCGGCGCCTTCGGCGGACATCGCCTGGCACAACTGGTATGCGTAGTGAATCATGCCGCCTGCGCTGCGGGGTTCGATGACAAAAATTTTCATGATTGGCGGGTTCCTATCAGTGAATTGTATAGAGTTTCAAGCGAAACAATCTGTTGGTCGATATTGAATTTTTCTCGGCAGGTGGCTTGCCCGGCGCTTCCCCAGGCATTTCTCAGGGCTGAATTATCTGCCAGTTGGGCGCAAGCCTTTACCAGTGCTGGTACATCTGCCGGCGGGAGCAGCCTGCCATTGATTCCGTCCTGAATCATCTCCGGCACGCCGCCAACGTTCGAGGCGATGATTGCTTTTTGAGCGGCCATGGCTTCCATCAGGACGGTTGGCAGGGCTTCGGTAAGCGTTGGCAGGACGAAAAAATCGCAGACTGGCAAAATTTCGGGAATGTCCTTGCGCTGCCCGGCAAATACAACCTGGTTTTCAAGCCCCAGGCTGCGCGCCATTTCTTTCAAGGTGGGGCCATGCTCACCGTCACCAACGACGAGGTATTGGAGATTGGGATTGGTCTCTCGCAGTTGCGCCATCGCCTGGAGCATGAACTGGATACCTTTTGGCTCACGCAGCACGGCAACTGTTACGGCGACGATGGAATTGGGGCGCAGCCCCAGTTCTTTTCGTTTTTCGAGGCAGGCTTCAGGCGAGGGGGCATGGTATGCCGAGAGGTCGATTCCGTTGTAAAGCGTGATAATTTTCTCGCCCGCAATCTTCCCATCCCGCAGATGGTGTTGGCGGGTGCTTTCGGAGACGGCAATTGAGCGGCTGCAAAGATATTTCAAGGCGGAAAGCGTGAGGTGGTAACGCCAGCGGGCGCGTTGTTTTTGAGGGTTATCCAGAGTGTGCAAGGTTGAGACGCACGGGATTCCCATTAACCGGGCTGCCAGGCTGCCCAGGATAATCGAAAATTCGAGTTGCGCGTGGATAAGTTGCGGCTTGTGATGGCGCAAGTAACCGATGATTTTGAACAGGTTGGCCGGATGGCGCAGGGTGGGAATGTTCAGCAAGTCTACCGGGATACCTGCTTTTTGAAGGTCCTTTGCGACCGGGTTGCCGCCACGCTCCTGCAATGCGCAGACCCGCAGGTCGAAGCGTTCGCGGTCGAACCGCTCTAAAATGGCGAGGGTCAATCGTTCCGCGCCGCCATGTCCCAGGCTGTCTATCATCCAGATGATTTTCGTCTTCATTTTTCTATCTGTCGTCCATCGCTTCGAAGGTTTTTCCTGAAGAATTCAGTTGTTTCTGACAACCTTTGGAACGTTTTTTTGGGTATTACTTGTTATTTCTGGGTTGAGTTTGGACAGCTCGAAGCAGGTCACGGTTAATGGCAAGCGCGGCCAGCGCGAAGCCAATCAGCATCCAAATATAGCGGAAAAGCAGCCCGTGCAGGAATAGTCCGCTCACCAGGAACGTGAGCAGCGAAAACACCAGGGCTTTGAGCCACGAGACCCAATCGGAATTGAGGACGTGCCTATCGTATTTCTTTCTCGCTCGTATAAGAGAAGAAAATAGGTTATAGAAAAAAATGGAGAAGGTGATGAACCCAACTAAACCCATTTCAGACAGGATTTCGATATAGAGAGAATGTGGATGTCTTGAGATTTGACTGGATGCCCTCATGCCGGCGTTGACCAGCCCGAGTTTATTGGCGTAGTCCCAATAGTTTGCTGAAAAGTTTCCAAAGCCCACGCCTAGCAGGGGGTTTTCCTGGAACATTGCCAGCCCGGCGCGGGCCTGGTTGCTGCGCCCAACGAATGAATCATCTTGTTGGATGGCAAATTCATTTTGTGATGTGAAGAACACGTTCAACGACATCAGCCGCTGCGTGTAGTTTTGTGGAAGCGCTGCAAACAGGGCGATGATGATTACCCCTGCTACCATGAGATAGAGTGGCTTGATTCGCATTTCCAGAAAGATTAGAGGGAGAATGAGTCCTATTGCTACGAAAGCCCCGCGGCTGTTGGTATAAATCACCGCCAGTAGGAGAATCAGGGATGCTACTGACATCCAGAATTTTTCACTGGTTTTTTTGCCATGTTTAACGCGATAGATGGCGATGGGCAGCGTGGCTGCAAGGACTTGTCCCCACATGTTCGATTCGCCAATTGGCCCGCCGTATCGCAGCATGCCGCTATCGTCAACTTGTCCAAAGGCGCTCAACTGTGCCAGTCCCAGGAACGTCTGGTCTAGCCCCAGACCCATTTTCAAGACGCCCAACCCTCCAACGATAACCATAACAAACACAAATAACCTGACGCAATTTTCCCACTTTTCACGGGTATTGAGAGTGATAAACAAGATAACGCCAATTAAGATGTCTTTTGTGACGTTGACGATTACATCGAAGGCTTCTCCCTTATCGGGGGCAGCAAATGTAGAAACCACAATCGCAAGATAAAAGCCGAGCAATGCCCACTCGACGCGAGTCAATTCTGGTAACTTCGAGAATTTTCCGGTGCGAAGGAAATAATTCGCCAGAATGCTGACGAAAATCACAGCAACGAGTGGTTTGTTTACGCCTGGAAGGCCTTCGTCTGTCAACAGGTCAGACGCATTGGTAAAGACCATGATGGTCAGCAGGTAGGCGCCAAGTTCCGGCTTTTGGTAAATTGTCAGAGCAACAATGATGCCTGCAATTGCAGCAAAAGATAGGGCCTTGATGTCTGTTGACCCATATGAAATCCCTATGCCTCCAATAATGGATGCAAACAGAGCAGCAAGAATAAATGGCGTCCATGTTATGTTACGCATGTAAACTTCTGGAAGGTAGCGGGTCAGGTCGCTTTTTTCTTCTGATTTTAGGGAGCTTAAAGAAGTGCTTGTTGGTTGAGCCATAATTTTCCTCGCGGATGGGCATCGAATTTTTTTTCGTTTATCGTTTGGATGAGATGACGACCTGCGCTAACCGTAGCAGGGTGTTTTTTTCTTGCCACCAAATAATTCCCAGGTAAGTAGCAGCGCCAGATAAGACAACGAGGGCCAATTGCGCAAAGACATTGATATGATTGGTCATAATGAGCACTCCAGCCGCAACCGGCATCATGAATAAGGCTCCAAACAGCGCAGGTTGGAGTTCTTTCACTATATCCAGGGTGCTGACTTTCACGAAGCGGGTCGCAACGTAAAGGGTAATGGCTTGGTCAATGATGATGGCAATCAGGTAGCCCCAGGCAAATCCAATCAGGCCGAATTGTGAGCCAATCACTAGCGCCGGCACAAGCACAAAAGCGCTCATGATATTGAGTTTGAAGAGAATATCGGGCCGCCCGATGGCTTTATAGACATCTCCTGCATGATACCCGATGGAATAAATCAGCGCGTAGAGCGAGAGCAGCCGCAATAAGGGAATGGCCTCCAGCCATTGTTCGCCAAAGAAAACTCTTACAATCGGCTCGGCAGCCACGAATAATCCCAGGCAGAGCGGCATGACAATCAATTGCACCAGGCGGATGGAGACCAGGAATCCACGCCGCAGTTCATCGGGTTTATCTTGAACAGACGAGAATGCCGGGAAGAGAACCGAAGCAATGAGCCACAGGTTGCCCACGATGAGCATTTCTGGCAGACGGTAAGAAATGCTGAATACGCCCAGCGCGGCCACGCCCAGCAGTCTGCCGATGATGATGTAGCTCAGATTATCTATGAAAACGGTCAGAATATCTACCCCGGTGACCGAAGCCCCAAACTGAACGAGCTGCCGCGCAATGGTGAAATTGACCCTGATGCGGGGACGCCAGGGCTTGACCATCCATGCTGCGATGACCGAGGCCAGCGCGCCTGCCAGCTGCCCAAAGACCAGCGCCCAAACCCCAAAGCCTGTAAACGCCAGCCCAAGGGAGATGATTCCTTTTACGATTGTGTTACTCATATCGGGGACGAATTTGCGGCGGTAGTCCAGGTCGCGCATCAAGAGGTTGATGTGCGTTGCGCCCAGGCTATTGAGCGCAAACGAAAGCCCCAGCCAGCGCAGGACGGGCGTGACTTGCGGTTCTTGAAAGTAAGTGGCGAACAAGGGCGCGAGTGGAAAGACGAGCAGCGAAAGCCCCAGGCCAATCAGGGTGTTGATGGTAAAGACTGTGTTGGCAGCTTCTTCAACATCGTCTCGCCGCTGGATGAGCGCCAGTCCTAATCCCAAATCTTTGATGACCGAGAGATAGTTGATGGCGATGATGGCAATGGCCACCAGGCCGAAATCTTCTTTAGTTAGCAGGCGCGCCAATACGGAAGTGGTCAGCAGGAGAACGCCTTTGCTTATGCCAAATGAGATGAAATTCCAGACAACGCCCCTACCGGCCTTGCGGGTAATGGAAACACTGTCATTGGGTTGGGTGTCGTTTGTCACAATATGCTCGTTTTTTTGAGAAGATTTTTTGCTGTTCTTGATGATAAATTTCCCTCGTTATTGCTTGGAAGCCAAATTCAGGCAAATTGGGTCAGCAATACGAAAATTATAACATGGCTTTTTCAGCGTTTTGCCCTGGCGAGGAGGGTGGTTTTCAGTTTTTTCGCTATCTCTACGCCTGCCATGGCAGCCTGCCCCAGCGTAGAAAGCGAGTACATGCCCTCTACAAGGGTTCTTCGGTCGGGCCAGATTTTGCTTACATACGATTCGGGCGTTGTCGAACTGTCAATATACTCCAGGTCGCCAAGAAATTCTTTCCCTCGTTCCATAATTTGGATGACATTGACGATGCCGGGCGAATACTTTGCATATTGGGTGTCCCAACCCATTTTGAGGCCAAACCCGGCCTGGCCGGATATCAAGTTTGCGGTCGATGAGATACAGACATCATCGAGGTGGATTTCTGTGAAAAATATCCGGCCAGCCTGGTTGAAGCTCGTTGCCATTTCCTGGAAAAACCGGAGGTGATTGGGATTGGAGTAAATGGAGGTGCCTTTTTTTCCTTTCCATCCCATATTCTCCAGACGGATAAATTCAGATATAGATTTGTCTAATTGCGCGGTACCTCGTAATACAATCCATTCGAAGTGACCCGCTGCCTGCAAGTGGCGAATATGTCGTTGGTAATCTTTCAGTGCGTGTTTTGATAGTGGCGAAAGAGGGGGTTGCCCATCAAGATTTTTAGGATAGAGTACGGCCCGCTGCCAGTGGCTGTATGCGGTCCATTTCATACCGAACTCGGAGGCAATTTCCTCTGCTTCTTTTGTAAGCAGGTCCTCGGTGGGGGCATTGTTGATATATAAGCCATTCCATTGATGTTTTTTTTGCGCCAGGCAGCCATAGATCATTCTTCGCGCATCGCTGGCGCATTCCCTATCGAGTAGAAAGCCCGACAGGTATGAATGAATAGACTCAAACGCCATGAGATGCGACAGGGGAAATCTCCGCGTTGGCTTCATGGTCTGAAACAGGGCAACACCTACCAGGCTGGAAATTCCCGCAGCCTCTCTTTCGACAAACACCCCAAAAACATTGTCCAATGAGATGAGATGTTTGATGGCTGGCAGCGCAAAGTAAGGCGAGAGAAACGCGTTTGGCACGCTGGCTCGCGTTTCCAGGTCTGCCCAGGCAGAAATTAACCTCGCATCCATTTCCGTTGGCCACAAAAGCCTTGTGGTGAACCTCTGCTTGTTGTTCATACGATAGTGTCTTGGTCGTTCTCGTCGGGTGTTTTATTGCGGCGAGAAAATAATAAAGATTTCAGTTTCCGCGCCGTTTTGGTGCTGGCGAGTGCCATGTTCCCTGCGGCGGTTAGTGAAAACACGCCTTCGCAAATTGCGCGCCTGCCCGGCCACAGGTCGCTAATGTATGAAGCAGGCGCAGCCGAACTATCTATATATTCCAGGTCGGACAAAACTTCTGCTGCATGTTTTACCGTTTCGATTTCATTCATAATTCCCGGGCCGAATCGAGCATACGCAGAATCCCAGCCCAATTTAAATCCAAACCCTGCTTTGCCTGATATGAAATTTGTTGTCGAGGCAATGCTTTTTCCGTTCAACCGCAATTCGGTAAAAAAAGACCGGCCTGTCTTGTTGAAACCGGCCACCATCTCATAAAAAAAGCGCAAGTGGTTGGGGTTGGAGTATAGAGAAGTTCCTTCGTCGCCTTTCCAGCCGCTATGCTCCAGTCGGACGAATTCTTCGGCAAGCGTTTGCAGTGAATCGGTTTGGCGCGTGAAAACCCATTCGACCTTTCCGAGTTCTTCCAATTTTTTTAGGTTTTTTTGATGTGTCTTTATTCTTCTTTTGGGTATTTGCGCTAGAGCCTTCTCGCCATACTCCTTTTCGAATAAAACCGCGCGTGACCACTGTTCAAATAGATTCCAGCGCACTCCGAGTTCGCTCGCAACCGCTTGCGCTTCCTCTGTCAGGAGATACTCTCCAGAGAAATTATTCAGATGTAGGCCATGCCAGTGATAGCGCTGCGCGCGCAGGTAGCAGAAAATTTCTCGCAATGCGCTGCTAGCGTGTTCCCGGTCAAGAAGGAAATCGGACAGGTATGAGTGAACAGATTCGAATGCGGCCAGATGCTTGAGAGGAAATCTTCGTGTAGGCTTTCGGACCTGGAACAGGGCGACTCCCACTAAATCTGACAATCCTGCCGATGATTTTTCGATAAACAGCCCAAACGTATCAGCGCAAGATTCCAAATAGCGCAAAGCTGGCATGACAAAATATGGAGACATAAAAGCGTTGGGAACAACCGCGCGCGCTTCCAGTTTATCCCAGGCAGAAATTAGGCTGGAAGTTATTTCGGTTGGCGCTAAAATGCGAGCCAAATAGCGGCTGTTTTTCTGTAGATTTCTATCGTTTTGTGGCATAGGGCAGTCCGGTATGCGTTCTTGAAGTTGGTTATTTTGCATCCTGGCGAATTTTTTCCATCTCAATCAAAGCGGAATTTGTTCCCATCGCTTGGAGTATGTTGGGGTAGGCAAGGTACAAATCGCGCATGGTTCGCGCGTAACCTACCAGGATGACTTTATCGTGGTCTGCAATTTGCCTCAGATGGTCTGTCAGAACGCTGGTTTCCACGCCTTCCATTTCGGAGTATAGCACAGAGAGTTTTTTTCCCTGCTCATTTCTGTATTGGCGTTCTATAAAGAGACCGCTTTTGTCTGTGTGGAGATAACTATCCGATGTGTAAAAACCCATGTTGTACAAGTTGTTCAAGTAATAATCAGGAGACCAACTGGTAACGACAATTGGGGCGTTGAGCCGTAAGGCTGTTTCGATTAAGTCTTGGCGTTCTTGCGCCAATTTTTCTACAAAAGTTTTCCAACCGCCCAACAAGATGTAGGCGTGTCCGTAAAGCGGTCGAGGTCCTTCTGGGGTAGGAAACGCCATGCCGGGGCCCAGGGTGATAGAAATAGATGTTTTCTCTGGTTCTTGATAGTCGAAACGTCGAATCTCGAAACCTGGCCCCCAAGATGTATTTTCTCTTGTGATGCGGATGCCAATCAGCCAAGGGGTTATTAAGCTGACGATAATGAGCGCGTAAACCAATGCTTTTTGGCGGGGATGTTTTTGTGTGAATTGGACTATTCCGTTCAGGCCTACCGCAAGTAACAATACCAGTATCGGAATTGCGGTGATGATAAATTTGGGCACGCCTGACCTGAGCCAGGGAAGACCGCTCAAGATGCCTGCCAAAACTACAATCAAAAGTAGGTTGCGTTCTTTTATCAATAAGATAAAGCCAATTAGTGCCAGTAGTAAAAAGACAGGGGTGAACAAAGGCGTAAGATTCAGGCTGGCGCGCATGAGTGTTTCCACAAACGAAGTCTGCATGTCAGGTGACAAACTCCCGGCCTGATTCATGACATACAATACGGTTTCAAACTTGGCGATAAAATCTGCCAGTCCATATCCGCTCAGGGAAATCATCATCCAGAGTGTGGGCAAAGCAAACCCGACCCATAAGCCGGTTGAGACTAGCCTGCTAGAAGGAGTTTTATGGGCAGGGTGGGTGAGAATATCAGCGGCAATCACAAGGGCGTAAGCAGAAGTATTCCAGCGGAAGGCTCCACCCAGTCCGAACAGTATCACCGAAAGGCCCAACAACAGAATTTTATTTCGGATGTTTGGGTAGGTTTGCTTATAGGAGTATCTCAGAATTAGATGCGAAGCGAGGATAAAGCACATTGCGACCAGAGTCGGCGCGTAAACCAGACCCAGGTAAAAAAATTCTGGCGCGGATAACAGAGCCACAGCAGGGAAGAACAGGTAGAAGCCAGGCGAATTGCCTTTTTTGCGTTCTTGCAGCCAATCGAACGTCAGCAGGAACATCAGGATGAACATCACAACGTTTGCATAACGGGTTATGCCAAGTGCCGCAATGCGCACCAAAGTCTCTTGGGCTGGGAGAAAACTTAGAGCAAGGTCCATCATGCCATGATAAGGGGAGTATGGGGGCTGGATAGAAGCGATCCTTCCCATAACATGATAAGCAATTGACGTGGCATCATCACCGTCAACATAGACATCCGTCCCTGTGATTGCGTAAACTAGCCCGAAGGCAATCAGTGGAAGAAATATCCAGAGATGTTTGCTGAAGGTGTATTTCATTTTTCGTGATTTTGACTGCATACATGTTTAATTGCTGTTGGTGAAAACATTTTTTTTGAGTTTTTTCAGATGCTCTGAAATGATTGGCAAAGACTTTGCCCGTGTTTTCACGAAGTTCAACCATTTCCACACGATAAAGAATGTTCGATTCCGAAAAATTCTGATCCAATAGACATCGTCGGAGCCGGTCGCCAGGCTGGTTTTGTAGTCTGCATCGCCAGCCATGAAATCATAAACAGACTTTCCTGCCTCTGCATTGTGCAAGATTGCGTAATAATGAGAAACCAGGCCGGGCCGGTATACATTGCCTGGCAGGTAATTAAATCCGCTCTGGTAGAAATACACCCTGCCGTTATAAACAAAGCTGTACAGATATCCCAGCACGATATTGGGCGATGAAACCTTTATCATTTGGATTTCGCCATAAGGAAAACGCCCAGAAACCAGGTCCTTATGAAACTGGAAAAAATATTCATTAGAAAAAGCGCCCTGTATGCCGCGCTCCCGCCACTCTTTTTCATGAAGAACGGCCAGATTATCTAAAAATTCCAGGGCTTCATGAGATGTTTTTGCTGCCCGAATCTCGATTTTTCCATCTTTTTCGTACTCTTTGATTGACCTTCGAATCTGGCTTCGTTTGTTAGAACTCAGGAAACGCAAATAATCCATTCCCGCTTCGCGCACCTGCTCCAGGTCAACATACGAAGCGGCTGACTTTTGCTCCACAACCAGATTGAACCTGTTACTGTCATTCATCAGGTCATCGAATTGTGTCAAAAATTGCGCCGAAAGGCCGGGAAGGTAAAACTCATCCCATGCAAATCCATCTAGTGCGTGAAGCAACCCCCCGGCGTCAATTGTAATCTCAGGTCGAATGAGTACCGAGTTATATTCCAGGTAAATTTTGTCAAAAAATGGAATTGCGGTGGTGTTTAGGGCAATGACTCGGCAACGAAACAATTTTCCCCATTTCTTGTTCGATATGCCCGCAAAAAATGCCAGGACGGGTACATCTCCCAAAAATCCCACGATGAGTCTTACTCCATGTTGGGGAGGGAGACTATTTAGCCAGGTGGACATCCATCCCCAGGAGAGAAAATAG
Source organism: uncultured Anaerolinea sp. (assembly GCA_964422545.1). Classification (GTDB taxonomy): domain Bacteria; phylum Chloroflexota; class Anaerolineae; order Anaerolineales; family Villigracilaceae; genus UBA5195. The sequence goes on from CAYRBO010000004.1 coordinate 211,184, forward strand.
TGGTGTGGGCATTCTTTTAACATCTCCTGCCAGTATTTTTCTACCAGAGCGCGCTCGGTATTGGGATGGTAGTGTGCGAATTTTAGTTGATTCACCAGACCCATGCTTTCTTTTTTACCTGTCAATTGTTCCCAAAATAAATGGGTTGTTCCCTATCATTTCGCGCAACAAAGCCTGAAGCTGTGGGTTGTCTTGTACCCGCATAGATGTATCGTGTTGCGGATGCCCATCGTTTTGCCAGGCCTCGTTCCACCAGGTGAAGCCAATGAGATGTTGATAGCGCGCAGAGGTAATGGTTTCCAGCGCATCGCGTGTCCATTCTACCTGGTCAACGTAAGGATTGTCTTTGGCTGTTCCCAACTCGGCAACAATAATTGGTTTATCCGGCGCCATGGCTGTCATGCGGGGGTAAGTTTCTTCGATTTCGGCGCGGAAGGAGCGGTAATATGAACTGAACGGCGTATGCGCCCCATACGCGCTGAATCCGAGCCAGTCAATCCATTCGCCGCCTGGGTAAAAGTTTTCGAAGTTATTCCATGATTCATTGGGATAACTTTTTCCGCCTGCGTGAAAGACCCAGGTGATGTTATCTGCGCCAGCGTTGCGGCAAAGTTGGATGATGTGGCGATAGGCATCACGAAACCGCTCTGGGCCATCGGGCAGGTTGGGGTCACCGTAGCCGTCCGTTTGTCCCCCACCGTTATAAATTCCTGACCAGGGGAATGAATCAGAGTTGACCTCAGTGCCATATTCCGCAATCAGGGGCGTGCCAAAGTCACGGGCTGTCTCGCACCAGGAGCGCAGGTCGGGGTCGAACTGGCCTTCGATGATGTTTTGGAGCGTATAGAGCGGTTCATCACCCCGTGATTTGAAAAAAGATTGCATCATGAGCCGCAGATAGGGTATGCTGTTCTCACTCCGAATCCAGAGGGCGGTTTCAAGTGGAAACTCTTTTCCATCGAACCAGAAATGCGAAAAATAGACCCACGCGGCCCGCTTTCCAACGGCGGCTTCGTATTCTCTGAGTGATTGCAGGCTAACAACGATATTCTCTCCACCGCTGGGAAAAACGCCGTGATACAGATGCTTCTCTGGTGGGAGCGGAATAACATTCTCTACTAAATGCGGCATGCCTTTTGAATCCGTCAGAATTTTAGTTGGCGTGCGCTGCGCAAGAGGCAGGACGGGCTGAGGATTTTGCACGCTGCATGAAATCGAAAAAAACAATCCGAGAAGAATGAGAGTCCGCAGAACGAGTTTCAATCAAGCACTCCGGCGGAATTTGATTTTCTCCAGCGGGTTGCTCGTTTTTGTGAGCGCAAACTGAATAGCAGAGACATTTTATTTTGCTCCGCGCTGCTTGAAGACTGCAATGACCGTTAGAAAGAGCAGGCAAATATCCAGCCACAGACTGCGTCGTTCAATGTAAGCAATATCCAGCCGCAGGCGGTCATCAAATTCCAGCGAGGCGCGTCCGTAAACTTGCCAAAGTCCTGTAATGCCAGGCAAGACATCCAGGCGAGAGGTGTGCCAGAGTTTATAAGTGTCTGCGCCAAACGAGGTTGGACGCGGCCCGACCAGGCTCATATCACCTTTCAGTACATTCAGCAATTGAGGCAGCTCATCCAGGCTGGTCTTTCGCAGGATTTTCCCGATGGGGGTAATGCGTGGGTCGTTGGTGATTTTGAAGTCTGGCCACTGTAATTCGTTCAGGTGAGCATATTTTGCTTTCAACTCTTCGGCATTCGGAACCATCGAACGGAATTTGTACATGCGAAAGCGCCGCCCGCCTCGTCCGGTGCGCCATTGTGTAAAAATGGCTGGCGCGCCCGGCGAAGTAATTTTGATGAGGAGCGCAATCGCCACGAAGACGGGTACCCAAAACGGCATGGCAAGTATCACAATGGATAAGTCCATGACACGTTTCAGGAAATGGTATGATTTCCCTACAAAGATGCGTTTGTTTGGGCTGAATTTAGATAGCCACGAGTATTCTGCGTAGTGATACATAGTTGAGTCTCCTTTTGTCACCCTTATGTTTCTGGAGTTCAAGCGCAGGCTTGCATGGAGAAAAAGATGCCACGTTTTTCAATCAGTGTTTTTCCACGTCCTGAAAGTTAGGTATACTGGAACTGGTAAATGAATGGTCTTTTGTTGAAGACAGATTTGCTTTTGCTTTGTTTAAGAGTTCTTCAAATGTTAAGGCTTCGTCTGGGAAAGATGCTACACTCCACGTGGCAGATGCGCCCATTGCCTTTGTAATCGCCTGTTCAATCCGTTCTGCCAGCAGAGTTGAATTTTCTTTTGTGGTTTCGGCGCATAAGATAACAAAATACCCTTCAGCAGTGCGCAAGATTAAGTCTGTTTGGCGCAGTTCGTTCGTCATGATTTGTCCAATGCGCGCTGCTACAAAGTGGCGTAGCAAATCTTGCCGCATCAGTTTATAGGCTTGCTGGTTGTCTTGAGAAGACACTTCTTCTGGTTTGAAAAGTAACACAGAGAGTGGGCGGTGATGACGGCGGCTGCGAGTCATTTCAACTTCGATGCGTTCGGTTGCCTGCCGCAAATCAAGGGTGCGGTTATTGTATGTCGCAGAGGCCAGGCTATCCATCAGCGATTCCGTTTGCCGCAGCTGGGCGTTCAGTTGATAGGACATCCAGACTGCAACTTCAATCAAAATAAATTCAATCCCAAGAATTTGAAGGTAATCTAGTCCATTGACCCGGATATAGAAATACGCAACGATAAAAAAGACAATTGCCCAAAACCCAAGCAGGGTCGTAACAGACATCCAGTTCAGGCGCGGCACGAACAGGTTGGTAAAAACAACAAGAACTATCAAGAAGTAGAAATGCGATGGGAACTGAAAAATTGCCCCGTAGTCGCTAAATACCTCGCCTAAAGCGAACACCAAAAGCAAGTACAAAACCAGCAGGACAAAAATTTTTCTCAATTCATTCATTGCGTATCCTTGCTTCAATTGCGTCATGAACTGAATTAGAACATGCAATCCCCATGAACGCACGATTCGTTCTGAAACTTGAAATATGTATTTTTCAAGGTATTTTTGTGCTTGCAAATACTTTTGCCGCCCCGGCAAAATTGTTCCCCGATGTAATGATTACATCAAGCAATTATTGATTGCCTATATCCATATATTATACCTAAAGTTGCCGAAAATTCAAAGAGAACTTGTAGCCCACCAATCCCCAATTTGGGTGATTGGCGATTCAGATGAACAGGCAGCCTGTGAAAACAACTCAATTTATTCATCCAGCCAATTGACTTGTCTATCCCTTTCTGCTAAACTAGAAGTTGTCAGACAAATTCTAGAGTCAATTGGATATCCCATGCCCACCCTCCTGATTAAGCACGCCTATCTTGCCACCCTCGATGACCACCAGCGGGAAATCCCCGACGGTGGTCTTTTTATCCGCGATGGCTTCATCGAGGCCGTAGGACAGGTCTCAGACCTGTCCCACTATCAAGCTGATGAAGTCCTTGACCTCTCCGGCCACATTGTCTTGCCTGGGCTGGTCAACACCCATCATCACTTCTATCAGACTCTCACCCGCAACATTCCCACCGCGCAGGATGCCAACCTGTTTAACTGGCTCAAAACCCTTTACCCCATTTGGGCGCGCCTTCAGCCCGACGATATTTTCACCTCCGCCCAAACCGCCCTGGCCGAACTGGCCCTCTCCGGCTGCACCACCGCCTCCGACCATCTCTACCTTTTCCCAAACGGCTCCAAGTTAGATGATGAAATCGAAGCAGGACGCACCCTCGGGGTGCGACTCCACGCCTCGAGAGGCTCCATGTCCCTGGGCGAATCCAAAGGCGGCCTGCCTCCCGATTCCGTCACCGACAGCGAGGAACACATCCTGGCTGACAGCGAACGCTTAATCCAGCGTTACCATGACCCCGCGCCGGGTTCGATGACCCAAATCGTTCTTGCCCCCTGCTCGCCCTTCAGCGTCACCGGCGACCTGATGCGCGAATCTGCCAAATTGGCGCGCAAATATGGCGTTCACCTGCACACCCATTTGGCAGAAACCGAAGACGAGGAGCAATTTTGTCTCCAGAAATTCGGCTATCGCCCGGTCGGGTACATGCAATCCCTCGATTGGGTCGGCGGCGATGTCTGGTTTGCGCATTCGGTCTATGTCAACGCCGAGGAGATTGGCGTTTACGCCCGGCACAACTGCGGCGTGGCGCATTGTCCCACCTCCAACATGCGCCTGGCCTCCGGCATTGCCCCGATTAAGGAATATCTTGCCGCCGGGGTCAAGGTTGGCCTGGGCGTGGATGGCTCGGCCTCTAACGACGGCTCGCACCTGCTGGCCGAAGTGCGCCAGGCTATGTTGCTGGCGCGGTTAAGGGAAGGAATCACTGGTTTTTCCCTCACACCCTCCCCTCTTCCAGCGGGAGAGGGGCCAGGGGTGAGGGCGCTCATGACCGCCCGCCAGGCCCTCTGGCTCGGCACGCGCGGCGGAGCGGCGGTTTTAGGACGTTCCGACATCGGCAGCCTCGAAGTGGGCAAGTGCGCCGATTTTTTCGCCATCAACCTGAACACGCTCGACCTGGCGGGCGGCGCAATTCACGACCCGGTGGCGGCGGTGGTGTTCTGCCAGCCTCGCCGGGTGGACTACACCGTTGTTGGCGGGAAGTTTATCGTTCGAGAAGGTCAACTGGTTACAATCGATGAACACGAACTGGCCGCGCGCCATAACCAGGCCGCCCGGCGGCTGGTTCTCCAGTAGTGTTTCATCCCATTCTGCGAAAGGAGTGTGCCATGTACGTCAAGGATTATCTCGAAGTGCCTGCCGAAGCGGCGGGAGCCGACGGCCTGACCGCCCGCTGGGTAATCAATGCGACACAGGGGGCAACGAATTTCGCCATGTGCATCTATGAACTCCAGCCTGGCAAAACGACGCCGTTCCACCAGCACGACCACGAACACGAGATTTTTGTCTTCGAAGGCTGCGGGCAGTTGACCACCCCGCAAGACGTGGTTGAAATTCGCCCCGGCGCGGCCATTTTCATCCCCTCCGGCGAAAAGCACCAGTTCAGCAACACCGGAGACTCGCTCTTGCGCATGGTCGGCGTAATGAACTTCGCGCCTGTTTTACCAAAATAAAATCGTCCATCGAATATCGAATCCCGAATATCGAATATCAAACCTCGGAGTCTCATGTTATCCCAAACTCTCGTCAACGTCGCTATGGGCCGCATGCCTGCCGACCTGGTCATCCAGAATGGGCAGTGGGTCTGCGTTCAGACCGGGGAAATCATCCCGCACACCGACATTGCCATTGCGGATGGGCATATTGCTTACGTGGGTCAAAATGCCGACCATGCGATTGGCAAAACCACGCAGGTCATCAATGCCGAAGGGCGTTACCTGGTCCCCGGCCTGCTCGATGGGCACATGCACGTCGAAAGCGGCATGGTGACTGTGACGGAATTTGTCCGCGCCGTCGCGCCGCGCGGCACGACCGGCATGTTCATTGACCCGCACGAAATTGCCAACGTCTTCGGGCTTAAGGGTGTCAAACTGATGGTGGATGAAGCCGCCCGGCAGCCGATTCACGTCTGGGTGCAAATGCCCTCCTGCGTTCCGTCCGCGCCCGGCCTGGAGACGCCCGGCGCGTCCATCAGCCCGGCAGATGTGGCCGAGGCGATGACCTGGCCCGGCATCATTGGCCTGGGCGAGATGATGA
>CAYRBO010000005.1:0-152415 GCA_964422545.1 uncultured Anaerolinea sp.
CCCGAGGGTGAGCGGGACGAACAGGAAGTGGTAAACGGTCGTCAGGCCGAATTGCCACCTTGAAAGAGTGATTGGGTCCATAACGAGGTTCTCCTTATGAGATTAGGATTGAACAAGAAAGAGAGAAGAGACAGGGATGCCCTGCTGGGCTTCCCGGGCTAAATCGGCAAAGTGGATGGAGGCCATTTCGCGCGCTATGGCGGCCTGGACGCGCCCCCACTTAGAGCGCACCGGGCAATGGCTGAGGAAGGGGCAATCGTCCTCGCCCGTTGGCTGTAAACATTCCGAGAGCAGCAACCGCCCCTCGAAGGCCTCCACAACCTGGAGCAGGGTAATTTGCTCTGGCGGGCGGGGCAGGCTGAGGCCGCCCTCGCGCCCCGGGAAGGTGTTCACCAGCCCGGCCTGGGCCAATTGGGCCACAATGCGCGCCATAAACGCCTTTGGGACTTGCATCTCGCGCTGGATGGCCGCAGATGAAATACGCGCCGCCCCACCCTGTTTGGCCAGGGCTAGCACGACGCGCACGGCATAATCGGTCTGGCGGTTGATTTTGAGCATGGTTTCCTGCCGATGAAACGTTTACGGTTTAACTCAACCTTTACCGATATTGTAAGCATTATGAAGATTTAGGAAATGTGAAAGATGTAATAATCTGTATGTGACAAATGTAACGGATACAGATGATTATATGACACAGTGTGATTTTTTTGTGAAAAATCGTCCCGAAGGTTTTAGAACCTTCGGGACGATTGCCATTAATCCTGCGCGCCGACCAGGTTGGGAAGCAGTGCGGGCGGGGTTTCGGCCTCGTCCACCGACTTTTTCAGGGCGGCTTCTGTTCCTTCGGTGGCAAAGCGGCGCATGAGCATAACCATGATGCCGGTCAGGATGCTGTAGATGAGCGTAAACCCGGCCAGGCTGATGCTTACATCCAAAACCGTCAGGTTGGGTGAGATGGCCTGGGCGGTGGTCAGCAGTCCCTGCACAACCCAGGGCTGGCGGCCCATTTCAGTCGTCACCCAACCGGCCACGCCCGCCGCAAACGGCAGGGGGATGGTGTAGGGCATCCACTTCAGCCAGCGGGTGAGTTTTTCGGGGTAGCCGCGCACGACCACCAGCAGGGCAAAGGCCGCCGCGCCGAGCAGGAGAAAACCAATCCCAACCATAATACGGAACGACCAGTAGGTGGCAACCATCAGCGGGATGTAGTCGCCGGGGCCGTAGAGGGCTTCGTATTCGGCCTGTAAATCGTTCACGCCGCGAATCTCGCACTCGAAGTTGTTGCAGGCCAGGAAACTCATCAGGTACGGAATGCGGATGGACCAGACTTCCTGCTTGCCGGTCAGGTCGCCGATGGTCAGGAGCGAGAACGAGGCGGGCTGTTCGGTCTCCCAGATGGCTTCGACGGCGGCCAGTTTCATTGGCTGGTACAGGCGCATTTCCATGCCTTGCTCGTGGCCGGTCATCAAGAGCGCGAAGGCTGCAATCAGGCCGACGATGGCTCCGGAGGTGAAGGAGGGCTTGAAAACATCCAGTTCGCGCTTCTGCAGGATGTACCAGGCGCTGACGCCGAGCAGCAGGAAGGCGGCGGTCGCCATCCCGGCGGAAATGGCGTGCCAGAACAAGAGCCAGCCCTTGGGGTTGGTGACCAGGGCGAGGATATCTACCAGTTGGGCGGTGCCAGTCTCGGGGTTGATGATGTGTCCGACCGGGTGCTGCATCCAGCCGTTGGCGAGCAGAATCCAAATCGAGGAGAACAGACTGCCGATGGCGGCCATCCAAATTGAGAAGAGATGCACCTGTTTCGAGACGCGCCCCTCGCCGAAAATCCAGATTCCGATGAAAACCGATTCGAGAAAGAAGGCCACCAGGGCTTCGATGGCGAGCAGCGCCCCGAACACGTCGCCGACAAAGCGGCTGTATTCGCTCCAGTTCATGCCAAATTGGAATTCTTGCACGATGCCGGTAACGACGCCCATGCCGAAATTGACCAGGAACAGTTTGCCCCAGAACTTGGTCATGCGCCGGTAGCGCTCTTCGCCGGTGCGGTAGTATTGGGTCTGAAAGAAGGCCACGAACCAGATTAGCCCAAGCGTGAGCGGGACGAAGAGAAAGTGAAAGGCGGTGGTAACGCCAAACTGCAGACGGGAGAGGGTGATAACATCCATTTTTTTACCTGTAATATTTGAAACGGTTTGTGTAATGCTTCACAAGATTGTGCTTATTTTAACTAAATCGGACAATTTTGGTATTAATTTTGAGTTAGAGTTTTTTTCATGTTAAAAAAGGAACTGACCCTTCACGCCCGCAACCAGGTGAACCCTCACCAGACCTACGATGTGTACCACGCCCAGGTAGAAGACTGCGCTGCCTGAGCAAGGCAGAGAATTCGCAGCGGTATCTTTCGGTGCAGGTAAGCAATCAGCCGCCGACCCTGATAGACGAGATGAGGGCGAAGATAGAAAGCGAGAAAGGCGGCTGGGGACACTTGCGCCGCACGCAGTGCAGGTGTTGTGGAGCCTGTGTTTGCGAACATTGCGCGCACAAGCGAATGAACCGATTCACGTTGCGCAGCAAGGCAAAAGTGGATATACAAATGGAGGATGTATGCAATAGTACATAATCTTGGGAAAATCTGCGTATTTAGGGCGCTGTAGCAACCCCCAGAAGGCAGATATCCCGATAACAGGGGCATCCGACCCCTAAAACCAGCCCGGAAACGGGCCGCGGGACGCCGAGCGCCCCGCTCCGCGAAAATGGGCTTTTCGACAGTCTCGTTGGGCTGCATCGTGCATAACATGGTCGCTTTTTTATTGTTATTTGACGATATAGGGTAGAATCATAGCCGGAGAAAATAACAATATGACCACTGAAAGTTCAGAGATTATCTTACCCCGTTCTATAAGCGAAGGAACAGAATATTACCGAACAAAGATTGCCATAGGCACAAATCGGACTTGTTCGTGCGCCCCAAATAACCTGAATTGTTTAAGTGCAAAAGACTGGCTCAAGAGTCAAATCGGCGTTTGGCAATTTTTTTATGAAGGTAGAGATATTCGAGACAAGAAATTACATCCAGCCACTTTTCCAATTTCACTAGCAAAAAAGGTAATCAGCCTCTTTACCCACGAAGGTGAATTAGTTCTTGACCCCTTTGTAGGAAGTGGCACTTCACTCGTAGCCGCTCAAGACCTGAATCGAAATGCAGTAGGGTTTGACTTGCAAGAAAAGTATATCGAGTTATGTGTTAAGCGATTAGCAAGCAATAATTTATTTAATCAAGCGCAACAAGTGGCTATCCAAGATGACGCTTTACATATTCCGAATTATTTAGAGCCGGGTTCAGTTAGTCTAATATGGACTTCGCCGCCTTACGCTAACTTATTAAATCGAAAGCGAAAGAATAAATCTAGGCGAGATAGAAACAACGAACAACTCCACCAAGTAGAGCAATATTCCCAAGACCCAAGAGATTTGGGGACAATGGCTTTGGAAAAATACACTTCTGCAATGGGCGATATTTTTGAAAGATTGTTGCCGTTGCTTCATCCAAAAGGTCACTGTGTAATTAATGTTCCCGATATGTGGTGGGAAAATGAACGTATTACCATTCATGTATCCTTAGTAAATGAACTGCGCCAACGTGGTTATGAACTCCGAAACACAATTATCTGGGACAGAACAAATATAGTAAATAACATTGGTATTTTTGGATACCCTAGCAACTACATCACAATGGGTACAACCTTTGAATATCTGCTCGATTTTTGGAGACCGCCCGAAGCATGAAAACATACACCAAAGAATCATTGATTGCCGCTTTACTGGATATAAAAAATCGTGGTTGGATTCCGAATGCTCGTCCGGGGAATGTAGGGGGTATCGGAAACACTCTGGAAGACCTTCTTGGCATTCAAGAAAACAATCTGCCGATACCCAATGCCGCTGAATGGGAGTTGAAATGTCAAAGAGCAGAAACAGCAGCCTTGACCACCTTATTTCACATGGAGCCATCTCCAAGAGCATTGAAATTTGTTCCAAACATTCTTTTGCCGAAATATGGCTGGAAGCATGAACTCGCAGGCATAAGTTACCCAGCCAACGAAATGAGTTTTCGACAAACAATTCATGGGCTTGAAAGAAGTGACCGGGGCTTCATGGTGGAAATTGACAAGAGCAACCGAAAAGTTTTAATTTCCTTTGACGCAAGTAAGGTAGATTCTCGTCATGCAGATTGGTTAGAGTCGGTAAAAAAACGTGTTGGTTTGGGTGAGTTGAATCCGCAACCTTATTGGGGTTTTGATGATTTGCACCACAAAGCAGGCACAAAACTTCTGAACACCTTTTATGTCCAAGCAGAAGTTATGAAAGATGGCGAGAAAGAATTTTTCCACTACAACCGTATATTAATTCTGCGGGGCTTTAGTGTTGACAATTTTGTCAAAGCATTGGTTGAAGGAAATGTTCTTGTAGATTTCGACGCTCGTTCAGGTCATAATCACGGTACAAAGTTCAGATTACGACAAAACGCTCGACCAAAGTTGTATTCTGATATTCAAGAAGTTGCATAAGGCAAAAGGCAGGCTAACACCGCGTCCTGGGAAACAGAAAAGGCCTTTTTGGGCTGGTTTTCACCAAAGACGCAACCCCAAAAAGGCCTCACTGCCCTGTATTCGGCGAAGCCTATCCGGTTACTCATTTTTTCCTTCGAATGGACAAGACGAATAAATATCATACAACAGAGCAATGACGAAGCGAAAATTTATCTTAACAGAGCAGGAGCAGCGAGAGTTGCTCCGGGCGTATGAATTGTGCAAAGATGTTGGTACCCGAACTCGGTATCAAGCGGTGCGGTTGTATGGTGAAGGGTACCCGGAGGCCGAGGTTGAAGCCATAACAGGCTGCGCGCGAGCCAGTTTGATGGAATGGGTCGAGCATATCGCAGAGAAGGCATCCAGGGTTTAGTCGACAAACGGTTTGGCGGCAACAGCGCCAAGTTCAGTCGGCTGCAAATTGAAGAGTTGAAGCGGTTAGCCACAATCACGATTTCGCCGCGTTACCCACTTTGGCGGACGAGTTCGAACACTTCCTGCAAACGACAACTTTCTCAATATCCTTCCTCAACCGTTTCGGCTACACCACCATTTATCCGATGTTTATTTGAGTTGTCCATAAGAATTTACGATTGCGCATCAGGAACATTTCAACCTGCAATCGATAAAAACTTAATGTTTATGTTCTAAGGAGAGACAATGAAACTCGTCACTGTCGCGGAAATGCGCGCCATCGAACAAGAAGCCGACGCTAACGGCCTATCGTATGCAAAGATGATGGAAAATGCCGGTTATGGCCTGGCCAAGGAAATCTTACAACTGGCCTATGCAGAATCGGAGGAAGACCGCGAGATTCTGGCATTGGTCGGGCCGGGTAACAACGGCGGCGATGCGCTGGTGGCGCTCACCCACCTGGCCGCCGATGGCTGGCGCGCGCGCGCCTACCTGGTCAAACGCAAGGCTGAGGACGATGAGCTGGTTGAACGATTCAGAAAAAAAGACGGCGAGGTCTTGTTTGCCGAGAAAGACCCCGACTACACCCGCCTTACCTCTTTCATCGAAACCGCCGATGTCATCGTAGATGGCGTCCTCGGCACAGGCATCAAACTGCCACTCAAACCCGAAGTGGCCGGGGTGTTGGATGCTGCCAACCGCGCCATCTCCAGCCTGGCCTGGCCGCCGCACGTTGTCGCCGTCGATTGCCCGTCTGGCATCGATTGTGATACCGGCGAGGCCGCGCCCGAGGTCATTCCGGCCAGCCTCACTGTCTGCATGGCCGCCGTCAAACACGGCCTGCTCAAACTCCCGGCCTTTGAACTGGCGGGAGAACTGCGCGTGGTCGAAATTGGTCTGACTGACGAAATCAAATCCTGGAAAGAGATCAAGCATTTCGCAGCGGACGCGGAGATAGTTGAGGATATCCTGCCCGCACGCCCCGCTGATGCCCACAAAGGGACATTTGGCGCGCTGCTGGTTGCGGCAGGCTCCATCGGTTATACCGGCGCTGCCTTGCTGGCAGGCAAGTCGGCCTATCGCGCGGGAGCGGGGCTGGTGCAAATGGCCGTTCCGGGGGCAATACATACCGCCCTGGCCGGTCATTTCATTGAAGCAACCTGGATTTTGCTCCCCACCGAAAAAGGCGTCATTGCCGAGCACGCCGCCGAAGTGCTGCTCAAAAACCTGGAGCGTGCCACGGCGCTGCTGCTTGGCCCAGGCCTGGGAAACGAAGAAAGCACCGGGAAATTCATTGAAAACTTGCTGACCGGGAGCGGCAGCGCCAAGAAACCCACCGCGCCAATGGGCTTTGTGCGCAACGATGGGCCGAAACAAGACCTGGAAAAATCTGCTGTCTTGCCCCCCTTGGTGGTGGATGCCGACGGCCTGCGCCACCTGGCGAAAATAAGGGATTGGGCAAAACTACTGCCTGCCGAAAGCATCCTAACGCCGCACCCCGGCGAAATGGCAGCTCTGACCGGGCTGAAAAAAGACGACATCCAGGCCGACCGGCTGAAGATTGCCTTAAAATACGCCGCCGCATGGGGCCATGTGGTTGTGCTGAAGGGTGCATTTACCGTCATCGCCGCACCCGATGGACGCGCGACGGTCATCCCTGTGGCGACACCGGCCCTGGCGCGCGCTGGAACAGGCGATGTGCTGGCCGGACTGATTGGCGGCCTGCTGGCACAGGGCGTCCCTGCTTACGAGGCAGCGGCAGCCGGGGCCTGGATTCACGCCCAGGCTGGTTTATTTGCCGCCGAGAAAGTCGGCGCGGAAGCCTCAGTACTGGCCGGGGATGTCATGGATTCCATCGGAGATGTGTTGAGCGGTTTTTGAGATGTCGGCTATAATGTGAAAAAACTCGCTAAAACGTCCTGAGGGCTGCTCAATACGACGAAAACCACTCCCCAAAACCGCTCGGCTGCCCCTCGCAGCAAAGCCTTCGGGACGATGTTCCAATGGGGAGTCATCCAAACAGAGGAAAACTCATGCGCACATCTTTTGTAGCAGGTAATTGGAAAATGAACAAAACCGTCGCCGAGTCCCGCGAGCTGGTCTCGACGATGGGGCAAAGTCTGAAACTTGTCAAAGGCGTCGAGAAAGTGCTTTGCCCGCCTTTTATGTCCCTGGTAGCGGTCGCCAACCTGCTGGGCGGCACCGACATCGGCCTGGGCGCTCAAAACATGCACTGGGAAGACAAGGGCGCGTTTACCGGCGAAGTCGCCCCTGGCATGGTCAAGGAATTTTGCAAGTACGTCATCCTGGGCCACTCTGAGCGCCGCACCTACTTTGGCGAGACCGACGAGACCGTCAACAAGAAGGTATTGGCTGCCCAGAAGCACGGCCTGACCCCGATTGTCTGCATCGGCGAGACATTGGCGCAGTACGAAGCCGGGGAAACGGCAGAGGTTGTCCGCCGCCAGGCGATGGAGGGGCTGAAAGGCCTCGACCCGGCTTTCGCGCCACAGATTGTGGTGGCCTACGAGCCAGTTTGGGCTATCGGGACCGGAAAAGCATCCTCCGCTGAAAACGCCGAACACGTTCACCGGGATGTCATCCGTGCCGCGCTTAAAGAACTGTTCGGGGAAGAAACTGCCCAGTCCATCCGCATTTTATACGGTGGTTCGGTGACAGCCGCCAACGCTGCCGAATTTTTCGCCCAGCCAAACATCGACGGCGCCCTGGTAGGCGGGGCCAGCCTGAAGGCCGAAGAATTCGTCGCCATCGCGCAGGCGGCTGCCAGATAGGCACAGGAGGTTCTCGTGGTTAAGTCAGGGTTGATTGTCGGAGCAGTGATGTTCCTGTTTGTTTTGGGCCTGGCGGCTGTCATCAGTCCGTTTTGCGCCCTATGCGTCCCCCTTCTGACCGGTCTGGGGGCTGGCTACCTGGCCGGGGTCTTCGACAAACCCCTCGCCAATGGCGATGCGGCCAAACGCGGGGCAGGCGCCGGAGCGATTGCCGCCGGGCTGGCAATTTTTGCCCAGATTATCGCATCCATCATCAATTCACTGGTTTTGCAAAACCCACAATACCAGCTGGGGCGGATATGGGGCGCGGAAGCAGTTGACCCGGCAATGGTTTGGGCACTCCAAATACTATTCGCCTTGTGCATCGGGCTAATGAACGTAGGACTCACCGCCGCCTTTGGCGCAGGCGGCGGAGCCATCTGGTTTGGCACGAGCGGCAAGAATCAGGCTGCGGCACTCTAATACCCGGACTGCCTAAAAAATGCAGGGTAAAAGCCGCCCGAAACAGCCAGATTGACCCAAAAATGCCGAACTAGCGCACCTTTCATTTTTCACGTTTCACATCCCGAAGGTTTTCCGTCATTCCGCCGACCTTCGGGACTTTTTTACATCCATGCTCACCACTTTCGACGGATTCCTTTGGGCAGTCGTGATGCTGGTCGCGTTATTGTTCTTGCAGCGCGCCTTACACCGCGAAATCCAAGCCATCCTCCTGATTGCCACCCGCAATCCCGGCATCACCGTGCTGGCCTTTTCGCTCATCTTTCTGCCGGGCGTCTTCCTGCACGAACTCAGCCACCTGGTTTCAGCCAAATTGTTGGGCGTGCGCACCGGCAAGTTTTCGCTGCTCCCAACTATCCTGCCGGGTGGACGCCTGCAACTCGGCTATGTGGAGGCTGCCCATACCGACATCGTGCGCGATTCGCTGGTCGGCCTGGCCCCGCTCATCAGCGGGATTTTGTTCGTGGCGTACGCAGCAGTCGAACGACTGCGCCTGGTTATCATGTGGGACACCCTGCGCAACGGGCAATGGGAACTCTTTTCGATGGGTTTGCGCACCCTGCCAACCATCCCCGACTTCTGGCTGTGGTTCTACCTGACCTTTGCCGTCTCCAGTACCATGATGCCCTCCGAATCCGACCGCCACGCCTGGATGCCGCTAGGCGTCATTAGCGGGGTCTTGTTCGGGCTGGTATTGCTGGCTGGGGCCGGGCCATGGATGTTCACCAACCTTGCGCCCTTTCTCAACGAGTTCCTACGCGGCACGGCGCTTATTCTGCTGGTCAGCATCCTTGTGCATGTCCTGCTGATTTTGCCGCTCCTGCTTATTCACCGCATCCTGACGCGCCTCACCGGGCTGGATATCGGCTGAATTTTCGCCCCCCAACAAAAACCTAAGCACTCTCCAGAGTAAAAACAGTCATCTCTGGGCGGCAGTTGAAGCGCACCGCCGGAAACGTCATGCCTACGCCGCGATTGGTGTACTGGAACATCTTGCCAACCTGATACAGTCCAGAGAAATATTTCTCCCCGTATTTGGGCAAAATCGGCGGCCCAATGAAAGGCAAGACGACCTGCCCGCCGTGCGAATGGCCAGAGATTTGCAAATCAAACCGCCCGGTTTCCGCGCTGATGTCGGCAAAATCTGGCTCGTGGGCCAGCAGGACCGCGCATTCATCTGGCGGGAAGGCGGCCAGGACAGCGTTCAAGTCAGGATTTCCGCGATAAAAATCGTCGATTCCGGCCAGGTGAAAACGCGCCGTGCCGCGCGCCAGGGTATAAACCGAGTTCATCAAGACATGCGCCCCGCCCCGCTCCAGGGCTGCCCGTACCTGGCCGGGATTATACAGATGGTCGTGATTCCCCAGCACCGCTACGACCGGCAAATCGTCGCTCACCCGGCGAAGCAATTGCGCCATTTGGGCCAATTGATCCATGTATGACCTTGTCATACGGCCATACGCCAACACAAAATCGCCGGTCAGGGCCAAAACGTCAGGCGACTGCGCAGTCACAACATCCAAAATTTCCTGCACGCGGTTGAGCATCATCCAGGGGCCAATGTGAATGTCACTCAATTGCGCAATGCGCAAACCCGAAAAATCCTTCGGCAAACGAGGTAACCTCAGCCGAACATGCTTGACTTCCATCCAGGAAGGCTCGACATTGCTCATATAACTTACCCCCACTATCCCCAAGATAAAAGCATCCAGCCCCAAAACGGCTGTGACCTTGAGAAAATCGCGCCTGGAAAACCGTCTTTTCGGCGTAGAATTGGAACTACCTATAGAACCCACAGGAGCAGCCATGCCCATCCTTTCCTTCAAAGCAACAAATATTATAGCGGATTGTGAATTCGTGCAGTTAGCACCCGGAGGGTATCTATTATCCGGTTCTAATATAGTCCTTACCCTGCCCAACGCGCAATGAAACACAAACGCTCAATGGCTACGCGCAAATTCTGGCGCGAAAGATTGGACAGAAACGCACCCAAAAGCCGTATCGTGTCTGGTGTTCATGGTACAGCCTGTACACTGCCATCGACGAGCAAATCCTGTCAGAAACCTTCCAGGCTTTGGGCGACCTTCCGTTCGATGTGCTGCAAGTAGATGACGGCTGGCAGGTAAAGGTTGGCAACTGGCAAGCCAACGAGAAATTCCCATCCGGGATGGAGGCGCTCGCAAACGGCATCCAGGCGACAGGCCGGGCGTGGCTGGCTCCCCTGATTGCAGCCGAATCGTCCCAACTGTTCCAGCAACATCCGAGTTGGTTCATCCACAACTCCAACGGGAATTTCGTTTCAGCGGGATTCAATTGGGGCGAACCGCTCTACGCACTTGATACAACCCATCCCGACGCGCTGGAGTGGCTGGCCGCGCTGATGAAGCAAGTCCGCAGCTGGGGATTCGACTGCCTGAAACTCGATTTTCTCTACGCCGCCGCCCTGCCCGGGGTTCGCCACCTCGACCTACCGCTACCGCGCGAAGCCGCTTACCGAAATGGGTTGCAAATCATGCGCGAGGCGATTGGCGAGAACGCCTATTACCTGGCCTGCGGCGCACCCATCCTGCCATCGCTGGGACTGTGCGACGGGCTGCGAATCGGCCCGGATGTGGCCGACTTTTGGGAAAGCGAACGAGACGCGCGCATCCTGTGTAACCCAACCACGCCAGGCGCCAGGAACGCCATCCGCACTAGCCTGCATCGCCTGTGGCTGGCATCACTGCTCCACATCGACCCCGATGTGGCTTATTTCCGCAGCAAGCATACATCCCTAACCCCAGAACAAAATTCCATGCTGCAAGACCTGGCACGCATCTGCAACTTCAAAGCCACTTCTGACCTTCCACAGTGGTGGACAGAGACCGAGCACGAATCTGTCCGCGATTTCCTGCAAAAAGAACCCACAGTGGAACGCACCGGGCGCTACACCTTCCACATCGATGGCCGCGAGGTAGATTTCAGCGCGGCGATGAATGTTCCCCAAGCGCGTAAAATGACTCTCGCGCCCCCATTCGTTTTGTGGGGCGGTGAACAATCGTGGATAATCAGACTGTTGGATAAAAAGCAACGGGAGAAAATCGAGAGAACGAAAGCCAATTAAGCGGCAGACCGCGCCACCCACACCTGAATATCCCTGCCGCCAACGCTGGCGGTGCCGATAGAGAGAATCCAGTTAAGACGCCGCCCGGTGCGACTGAGCACGCTGACGGAGGTATCAACAACCTGGTTTTGTTCACGTAGCAGCCGCGTGATGGTCGCGCGTGTTTCCACGTCCCACAGGCCAATCTGGAGCAGGGTGCGCTTCAAAACCTGCTCACGGCTGAAGCCGGTTTCCACCACAAACTCGTTGTTGACATCCAGTACTTGGCCGCTATGAGCATCGACCGCAAGGAAGATGTAAGCGTCATCGCGCTCTTTTTTACTGATTTCCAACGAAAGACGCAAACGGTTTTCGAGGTCTAGCCTTTCGGTAATATCACGGACAACGTAAATGTTGCCTTGGTAAGCATTTTTTCGCAATAATGGGGAAATTAACAGTTCAATGATACGCTTGATGCCGCCAATTTCGACTTCAATTTCGGTGGTTTCCTTTTGCTCGCAAGGCTGGAAGATATCTGGCCATGCAGGCAGCAACTGGCGAATATCCTGTCCAACTGAACCGTCAACGGTCAGACCAGTCAGCAATCCAAAGGCGGGGTTGATGTATAAGACGCGCAAGCGGGCGTCAATGACCAGTATGCCATCCCCCATGTCGTTCAGAATGATTTCATTCGCTATCGGTATCAGGTCGAGCATCTGGTAGCGAAAGAGCGCTAAAGCCAGCAGACCGCTGGAAACAGAAAAACTGAGCGGGGTAATATCCAATCCTTGCAGCGGCAACAGATCGAAGACATACAGAATATTCCCTAACATCAATATCCCGGCAGCAAGAAGCGTAAGACTGGCCTGCGCGCGATACGCGCGGCTTTCGCGCATGGATTGTTGTATGAAAAAGATAGTTCCTACAAAAAAACAGCCATAAGAGTAAACCGCATGAATCCAAAAATACAACCCATATTCCATTTTCAGCAGGCTCACGTCATTCCACGTTAACACTTCCAAATGCGACCACACCAGCCGATGCCAATCATTTGTCCACGCCATGAGAATGGTTATCACGGGAAAAACCCACAGCCAGGCCAGGCTGCGAGGAGAAGGCGCAGCTTCCTGGCGGTTAAATTGAATGGCAAATACCAGCCACAAAACAGGCAGGGTCGCAATGCTCAAATATTGCGCAGATGCCCAAAATGTATGCCAAGTTACATCGGGGCGCAGCGTTTGAATCGCATAGGTCAGCGACCACCAGGTCAGCACAATCATTATCCACATGAGGGTAGATGCGCCAATCACCCGCCTGCGCCGGTAACAAAAAACCGCCATCAATCCGGTAAATGTAGCCGAGGCCAGCAACACCATCAAAATCAGCATAGTCTTATTGTATAACAGAGTGATGAGTTCTGGTACAACAATTTTCGGACAAATTAGCAGCTGACGGTCACTTCAGACTTGGCTATCACCTCCGATATTGCAGGAACGATTCCTGTGACAAAATTCCCATTAAACGATGACACTCATCCTATTCACAAACAGGAATAAAACGTACAATATATTCATGGAAGCGAATATGACTATTCCAAAACTCGCTGAAAAAATCGCCGAGGTGCTTCAAGTCATCAGCCCACCCGCGCGGATTACCATCCTGCTCACCATCGGGCGCGGCGAGGCCTGCGTCTGCCACTTGGAGGCCATCCTCGGCTGGCGGCAGGCCTACATTTCCCAACATCTCATGGCCCTGCGCAAAGCCGACATCCTGCAAGACCGCCGCGAGGGGCGCTACGTGTATTACCGGCTGAAGGATGAAGCGATTTTCGCCCTGATGCGCGATGCCGTTGCTTTGGGCGGCCTGGCCGCGCAAAGCGTGGACATGCTAACCAACCCCAATCCGGGTCCCGACTGCGAATGTCCGCACTGCGCCTCGCAGTTAAACTCCCTGTCCCAGAACTGACCATCATGGAAAACTTCTTTCTCCGCATCGACCCACAAGGCAACCTGATGCTCCCCGCTGAATTGGCGCAGGAACTTGGCGCAGAACCTGGCGGCGAGCTCTCCATTCGCGTCACGCCAGATGGCGTCCTCTTGCGCCCCTCGCTCCACCATCCCCGCAAAGTCTACATCGAACCGACCAGCCGCTGCAACTTCTCCTGCCGCACCTGCATCCGCCACGCCTGGGGCGAGACGCTCGGCGCGATGAGCGAAACCACCTTTGCTCGTATCCTGAACGGGCTGGCGGCCTTCACCCCGCGCCCTTGGGTCTTTTTTGGCGGATTCGGCGAACCACTCACCCATTCGCGCATTGTAGAAATGGTCAGCGCCGCCAAAGGGGCCGCCGGGCGGGTGGAATTAATCACCAACGGCATCCTGCTTACCCCAGAGAACGCCCGCGGACTCATCGAAGCTGGGCTAGATACGCTGTGGGTTTCGCTGGATGGCGCCTCGCCCGAAAGTTTTGCCGATGTGCGCCAGAGCGAATCGCTGCGTGAAATTTTGGAAAACATCAAGCAATACCGCGAACTCTACCGGCAGATGCGAGGCGGCACTGCCGATATCGGCGCAGCCTTCGTCGCCATGAAGCGCAACATCCATGAACTGCCCAAATTACTGGATATGAGTTCGAAAGTCGGCATCAGCCGCTACATCGTCACAAATGTCCTGCCCTACACACCCGAAATGTGCGAGGAAATCTTGTACCACCGCGCCATAGAGCGGGCTGCCTGGCAGGCCTCGCCCTGGCATCCGCACGTCAACCTGCCAGAAATGGATTTGAACCAGACCACCCGCGAGGCGCTCTTCCAGGCCTGGAGCACCCGCCCTGGCATGATGTTCAAGAAACACGACCGCTGCCCCTTCATCGAACAACGCTCCGTTTCCATCAGTTGGGATGGCTACGTCAGCCCGTGCCTGGCCCTGCTGCATTCGCACGAGAGTTACCTGTTCGAGAAAAAGCGCACCGTCACGCGCTGGCGCATCGGCAACGTGAACGAAAAGCCGCTTAACGAGCTCTGGAACCTGCCAGAATATCGCCAGTTCCGCGAGCGGGTGGAGCAATTCGATTTTTCGCCCTGCACCTACTGCGCCAGTTGCGAAATGGCTGAAGCCAACCAGGAAGATTGCTTTGGCAACACCTTCCCCTCTTGCGGCGGATGTTTGTGGGCGCAGGGCGTCGTTCAATGTCCCTAATGCGATGTTCGATATTCGAGATTAGTTATTCGAATATCGAGCCCCGAATATCGAGTATCAAACATGGATTTCATTCTGCATCTGCTCTTCAGCGGCCTCGGCAACCTGGCCGCCTACCTGGCTGCTCATGTCCTCTTGTGCCTGCTGCCCGCCTTCTACATCGCCGGGGCGATGACCGCCTTGATTCCCAAAGAGACCGTCACCCGCTTCCTGGGACGCAACACGCCCAAATACATCTCTTACCCGGCCTCAGCGTTGGCCGGTTCGGTGCTGGCGGTCTGCTCCTGCACCATCGTGCCACTCTTTGCCGGAATTTACAAAAAAGGCGCAGGACTTGGGCCAGCCATTACCTTCCTGTTCTTTGCGCCAGCAGCCAACATCCTGGCGCTCATCTACACCGGCGGCGTGATTGGCCCCGACCTGGCCTTTGCGCGCCTGTTCCTTTCGCTGGCCTTTGGGATAGGTATTGGCCTGATTATGGCGCTGATTTTCCGCAGCGAAGATGCCGAGCATGACGCCGCCACCGATGCCCTGTTCGCCGGCCAAAAATCCATGCGCCGCGCCGCCCTGGGTTTCCTGCTGGTTCTGGTGGCGCTGCTGCTCTCTGGCACGCTCAAAATCGGCCTGCTGACCAATACCTACGCCACCCTGACCCTGCCTATTGCCGGCATGGACAATTTCCAGGCCTGGCTCTACAACCTGATACCCTTCGACCCGTCCAAAGGCGAGGAAGGCGTCAGCGCCCAAGGCGCAATCTTAATTGGCCTGCTGGCGCTGATTGGGCTGGCGTCGTGGAAGGGCATCGAAAACATTTTTGACGGTTTCAACCGCTGGACGTGGGTTTCGCTGGGGTTGGTGGGAGTCACGTTGTTGACCGCCGCTGTCGGGATGGCTCCCCACGCCGAGGGGCTGGATATTCTCATCAACGGCAAGTTTTTCGGAGTTCTGCTGGCGCTAATCGTCTTAGGCTGGATACTCAAAAAGCACCTGAGCGAGGATGAGACCCGCGAGTTCCTGTGGGAATCGTGGAAATTCGTCAAACAGATTTTCCCGCTCCTGGTTGTGGGCGTCTTTGCTGTGGGCGTGATTCGCGAACTGATAAAACCTGAATGGATTGAAGCCCTGGCCGGGCAAAATACCATGCTTGGCAACCTGGCGGGCGTGGTTTTCGGCGTGTTCATGTACTTCCCTACCCTGGTGGAAGTGCCGATTGCGAATATGTTCCTTTCCCTGGGAATGCACCGCGGCCCGCTGCTGGCCTACCTGATGGCCGACCCGGAACTCAGCCTGCAAAGCATCCTGATCACCGCCACTATCATCGGGCGGCTCAAAGCCTGGGTATATGTCTTCTGGGTGGCTTTGTTCAGCACTCTGGCCGGCCTGATTTATGGCGCCTGGATAGATGGCGCGAGTCTGAGCATGATTACATTCTATCTCACGGCATTCCTGACGGCGTTGGGCGGCCTGCTCTGGCTGTTCAATCACCGCTCCATGACCAAATCGCTCAATCAGCCTATCACCAAATAGAAGGAGTTTCGTATGCTCACCATCAAAATTCTCGGTTCTGGCTGCGCCAACTGCAAGCGCGTCGAGCAAATTGCCCGCAAAGTTGTCGCCGACATGGCCCTGGAGGCCGAAATCATCAAAGTAACCGAATACCCAGAAATTATGAAATACAACATCCTGGCAACGCCAGGGCTGGTGGTCAATGAGAAGGTCGTTTCCAGCGGGCGCATCCCCACCCCAGCGGAGGTGACCACCTGGCTGGTCAATGCGCTTGAAACGGCGTAAAGCTTAACAAGACCATAACATTCTCCCACAGTAGGACAAGATAATATCTTGTCTACTACACAAACTGAGGAGAGAATCGATGAAAAAAGTCTTGTTTCTTTGCACCGGCAACTCCTGCCGCAGCCAGATGGCAGAGGCGATCGTCAACGCCCGCCTTTCGGATGAGTGGCAGGCTGTCAGCGCCGGAACCAAACCAGCCGGTTACACCCACCCCAAAGCCATTGCCGCGCTTGCCGAAATCGGAATCCAGCACGAGGGACGCTCAAAGCACGCCGACGAATTCTTCGGCCAGGAGTTCGACCTGGTGGTCACCGTCTGCGATTCGGCAGCAGAAGACTGCCCCGTCTGGCTGGGGAAAGGGAAAAAAGTGCATCACAGTTTCTTTGACCCCGCCAAAACCGATGACATGGACGATTTCCGCCGCGTGCGCGATGAGATTGCGGCAACAATTATTCCCCTGCTGCGCGGCGCAACTCTCTAATTGTGGCGCAAATCTCTGATTTGCGATGAGACAGGCCAGAGACCTGCTCTTTCTGTGTGGCGCAAATCTCTGATTTGTGACGAGACAGGTCAAAGACCTGTCCTACAAATTTGGAGCAATATGCAAATAGATCTGCTCTACTTCGATGGCTGCCCCTCCTGGCAGCCCGGCCTGGAAAACCTGAAAGCCGCGCTGGCCGCCGAAGGGGTTGAGGCTGAAATTCGGCTGGTGAAGGTGGAAACCGACCAGGACGCCGTACGCCTGAAGTTTTTAGGTTCGCCATCCTTCCAGGTAAACGGCGTGGATTGGTGGCCTGAACAGCGCGAGCGCTATGATTTGAGTTGCCGCGTGTACCAAACGCCGCAAGGCTTGCGCGGCGCGCCAACGGTTAAAATGCTGCGCGAGAAATTACGCGCCCAATAAACTTAACTGGAGGAACCATGACCTAAGCAAAATCGCTTACACAACAACTCTCTTTTCTTGACCGTTACCTGACCTTTTGGATTTTCCTGGCGATGGCGGTGGGGGTTGGCATCGGCTTCCTGTTCCCACAGGGAGTGGAACAGTTCAACGCTGCCGTTTCAATTGGCACGACCAACATCCCGATTGCGATTGGCCTGATTTTGATGATGTACCCGCCCTTCACCAAAGTCAAGTATGAAGAACTGGGCGATGTCTTCCGCAACAAGAAGGTGCTGGCGCTCTCG
Source organism: uncultured Anaerolinea sp. (assembly GCA_964422545.1). GTDB lineage: Bacteria > Chloroflexota > Anaerolineae > Anaerolineales > Villigracilaceae > UBA5195. The sequence goes on from CAYRBO010000005.1 coordinate 17,558, forward strand.
CTCATCCAAAACTGGGTCATTGGCCCAATCCTGATGTTCGTGCTGGCTATCATCTTCCTGCAAGGCTACCCCGAATACATCGCCGGGCTGATTATGATTGGCCTGGCGCGCTGCATTGCGATGGTGATTGTCTGGAACGAACTGGCGCACGGCGATACGGAATACGCAGCCGGGCTGGTGGCCTTCAACAGCATCTTCCAGGTGCTGTTTTACAGCGTGTACGCTTGCATCTTCCTGACCGTTCTGCCGACCTGGTTCGGGTTGGAGAGCGTAGTGGTGAACATCACCATCGGGCAGATTGCCGAAAGCGTGTTTATCTACCTGGGCATCCCCTTCCTGGCGGGCTTCTTCACCCGCCTGATTTTGGTGCGGATGAAGGGCAAAGAGTGGTACTACAAGAATTTTGTGCCGCGCATCAGCCCGCTGACCCTGATTGCCTTGCTCTTCACCATCGTGGTCATGTTCTCGCTCAAGGGCAACCTGATTGTGCAGATTCCGCTGGATGTGGTGCGGATTGCCATTCCGCTGCTGTTCTACTTTGTGCTGATGTTCCTGGTCTCGTTCTTCATGGGGCATCGCCTGGGCGCGGATTATTCCAAGACGACCACGCTCTCGTTTACAGCCGCCAGCAACAACTTTGAGCTGGCAATTGCCGTGGCGGTGGCCGTCTTTGGCATCAGCAGCGGCGCGGCCTTCGCGGCGGTCATTGGCCCGCTGGTGGAAGTACCGGTGATGATTGGGCTGGTGAACGTGGCATTTTGGCTGCAAAAACGCTGGTATCCGCAAGCCAGTCCCCTTCCAGCAATGGCGGTTGCAGCAGCCGAAGCCTGCCCGCCAGATGAAAAGTTGGTCAAATAAGAACAAAAGAAGCCGGGATTGTTGCTCGGCTTCTTTTTGCCAAGATTATATTCAAAAAGATGAATATCATATTATAATTGTGACATTCAACCCCTTACAAATGCCTGTTGTGGGCGTACAATCTTATTCGGAAATATGAATATAAAGGACGCACAATGGACACAGAAGACAGCGAAATCAAATTCCTCAAAGCCCTGGCCCACCCCACCCGCCTCGCCATTCTGGACATTTTGCGCGACGGCGAGCAATGTGTTTGCCACATGGAAGCCATTTTGGGCTTGCGGCAGGCATACATCTCCCAGCAATTGATGGTGCTGCGCGACGCCGGCATTGTGCAAGACCGCCGCGAAGGCTGGAACAACTACTACCGCGTTGTCCGCCCGGAGATTTACAGCCTACTGGACGCAGCGCGTCAGATGGCGGGCAAACCGACCATCAACCCGCTGAATCTGCCCCTGGCTTGCGATTGCCCCAACTGCAAAAACGATAGCGGGCAAAAGGTAATTGCCCCCGCCGAATTATCGGTTCGCTAAATCCACAGTTTAGAAAGGTATCTCATCATGAAAAACGTCAAAATTCTCGGAAGCGGCTGCGCCAACTGCAAACGGCTAGAGCAAAACGTACGCAACCTGGCCGCCAAACACAACCTGGAACTGGAAATTGAAAAAGTCACCGACTACGCCGAAATCATGAAGTGGAACATCCTATCCACGCCCGGCCTGGTGGTGGACGGCAAACTGGTCTCGGCGGGCATCATCCCCAATGACCAGCGGCTTTTGGAAATGCTGCAGTAGGACGACAAGTCTCTGACTTGTCCCAAACCGCAAAACGCAAATCAGAGATTTGTGCCACGCCTGTAAGACAAGTCTCCGACTTGTCCCAAACCGCAAAAACGCAAATCAGAGATTTGCGCCACGCCGGTAAGACAAGTCTCTAACTTGTCCAAAACCCGCAAAAACGCAAATCAAAGATTTGCGCCACGCCCTACCCAACCATGGACCAAACCGACCTGTTTTACCGCAACCTTCCACACTGGCATCCCGCCAACGCTACATTTTTCATCACCTTTCGGCTGGCGGGGTCTTTGCCGCAAGAAGTGCTGGAAGCGCTCCAGAACGAAAAGGAGCAGGCAGAAAAACAGTTAACCCAAACCTTCAGCGGCGAAAGACTGCAAACCGAACGCTACAACCTGTTCAAGAAAATGTTCGCCCGCTACGACGAGCACCTGGCACAAAGCAATCACCCGCGCTGGCTTGCCGACCCGAGCATTGCCGAAATTGTCCGGCGCGAAATTCATGCCCTACACCCCGAACACTATCGGCTGATATGTTATTGCATCATGCCGAATCATGTTCACTTGCTTGTGGATATGCACAACATCCCTGAGCCATTGCCGCTCAAGCCAGGTCAGCGCTATACAGCCATCAGCCATGTGATGAAATTGCTCAAAGGTCGCACCGGGTTTGTATGCCGCAAACTGCTTGGTGGAAGCGGGGCGTTCTGGCAGCATGAAAGTTACGACCACGTTGTCCGCAATCAACGAGAATATGAAAACATTATCGCTTACATTTTGAACAACCCGGTCAAGGCTGGATTGGTTGAGCGTTGGGACGATTGGGCGTATTCGTTTTTGGAGACTGCGTAGGACAAGTCTCCGACTTGTCCGAAACCGCAAATCGGAGATTTGCTCTACAGCGTTTTTTTACAACAAAATTTATTCAAAAACTTGAATGCGAAGGAAAACACATCATGGATGACTCCCTCTCCCTGCAAAACAAACCCGAAATCCCCTGGCGGTTGGTGGGGCTGTTAAGCCTCGCTGCCGCGCTGTGGCTCGCAGCCTACAACACCATCCAACCGCTGGCGAACTGGCTGGCGTATGGCTTCCTGCGTCTGGAACAAGGTTCACACCTCGGCGAAGCCTTAGCCTTCTTCTTCTACGATGTTCCCAAACTGTTCCTGCTCCTGGGCGGCATGATTTTCGTCATCACCCTCTTCCAAACCTTTATTGACACCCAAAAAGTGCGCGTGATGGTAGAAAAACGCGGCGAAGGCATTGGCAACCTGATGGCGGCGCTCTTCGGGGCGGTGACGCCCTTCTGCTCGTGTTCCTCCGTGCCGCTCTTCATCGGTTTTGTGCAGGCGGGCATTCCGCTGGGTATCACCTTCTCGTTCCTCATCACCTCCCCGCTGATGAACGAAGTCGCCTTTGTGCTGTTGATTGGTCTCTTCGGCTGGAAGATTGCCGGGCTGTACCTGCTTTCGGGCGTGACGATTGGCGTGGTGAGCGGATTTATCTTGGGCAAACTCAAACTGGAACGCTATGTGGAAGGCTTTGTCTATGACATCAAGCCCCACGCAAACGTGGAAGTATTAGAAGAAAAACTGACCTGGAGCGAGCGCGCCAGCCGCGCCTGGGACAGCACCAAAGAAATTGTCGGCAAAGTGTTCTGGTACGTCATCATCGGCATCGGCATCGGCGCCTTCATTCACGGCTACGTCCCGCAAAACGCGCTGACGAGCATCATGGGCGAAAGCGCCTGGTGGAGCGTCCCGGCTTCGGTGCTGGTGGGCATTCCGCTCTACTCCAACGCCGCGGGCGTGATTCCGATTGTCTCTGCCCTGCTGGATAAGGGCGCTTCGCTCGGCGCGGTACTGGCGTTCATGATGTCGGTGGTGGGCTTGAGCCTGCCGGAGATGATCATCCTGCGCCGCGTACTCAAACCGCAACTTATCGCCATTTTTGTCGGCGTGATTGCTGTCGCCATCATCATCACGGGCTATCTCTTCAACCTGGTTGCATAAGATTTGCCATGTCCGTCGCCGTTTATGCCGTCTCCGCCGTTCTGGTATTCGTCTTTTCGGGCTTGCTGGCAATGGCGGGCATCGGTGCGGCGTTCCTGTTCGTGCCGCTGTTCTACTACCTCGGCGTGCCGCTGGCAGAAGCCACGCCCACCGCGCTGCTGCTCAACGTGGTCAGCCTGATGTTCGCCGCTTTCAACTACTGGCGCGGCAAACTCATCAACTGGCGGGTGGGACTGCCCGTGCTGATTGCCGCCGTCATCCTTTCGCCGCTAGGCGCGCGCCTGACACCGTTTGTGGATAAGAAAATCCTGCTGGGTATGTTCGCCGCCTTCCTGATTTTTGCGGGCTTCATGATGTTGTTCGCCAAAGTGAAGGCGCGCGAAAAACCCCTCAGCCGGGGAACGGAAATCGGCGCAGGGGCAGGCGTCGGGTCCGTGGCGGGATTTTTAGGCGGGCTGCTGGGCGTGGGCGGTGGGAATTTCATCCTGCCCGTTTTGAACTGGATTGGATTGGACGCCAAAATCGCCGCCGGGACGACTTCCATCGTGGTGGTCTTTTCCTCGCTTTCGGGATTTCTCGGTCACGCCACGATGGGCGGGCTGGATCCCGTTTTCGTGGGCGTCACCGCGCTGATGGCGGCTCTCGGCTCCATCGTCGGCTCGCAGTTGATGAAGACCAAAGTCTCCAGCGCGCAACTGAAGAAAATCATCGGCGTGTTGCTGTGGCTGATTGCCGCAAAAATGATTTTTGATTTGCTGTAACGCAAATCTCTGATTTGCGCCGTGATGCAATATTTATGTCGTAAGCCGCAAGTCGGAGACTTGCGCCACAAGGAGAATTTCACATGACCACAAAATATATCCCCCCCGAATGGGCGTTTGAATTTCACGCTCATGAATGTCCCTTCATGCCGCTTGGCTACCGCATGGGCAAACTCGCCCTGGAGTTTCTCGGCGCGGAGAAGGAAGCCGACCACGGTTTCTTCATCTTCCCCGAACTGGGCGAAGGACACCCGCAAACCTGCCTGATGGACGGTCTGCAAGCCGCCACTGGCGCGACCTACGGCAAGGTGATGATTGCCAAGACCTTCTACGGCAAACTGGCAGCAACTTTCTACCACCCACAAAAGGGCGCGGTGCGCTATTCGCTCCTGCCCGATTTTGTGGACGCGATGGGCAAGTTCGAGTTCTTTGTCTATCGCAAGAAGGGCGTCGAGCCGTCGCAGATTCCGCTCGAAGTGCGCCGCGAAGTCATCCAATGGACGTATGACCAGCCCGACGAAGCCATCTTCAAGGTGGAAGCCAAGCCCGATTTCAAGTACACGCCCATCAAGGGTTCGTTCAACAAGACCAAGTGCAGCGTGTGCGGCGAGTATGTTTTTGAACGCTACGCGCGCATGAAGGATGGTAATCCCGTTTGTATCCCATGCTCTGGGTATGAGAAGAGCGTGCTGATCGAGCGATAAAACCATCTCAATCACCGCCCGCCTCCGCGACGGACGATGAACGTTCAAATTATCTGGAGGCTGAAATGTCTGAAACACCCAAACCCACCTGGCACGGAATCCCGCGCGAAGAAATTGACTGGCATCCAACCCTGATTGCCGAGCGCTGTATCGGCTGCGGCTTGTGCGTTACCACTTGCGGTAAGAATGTGTACTCGTTTGATTACGAAGCCAACAAGCCCGTCGTCGCAGCGCCGCAAGCCTGCATGGTCGGCTGTACCACCTGCGCCGTGCTTTGCCCGCAAGACGCGCTGGAATTTCCATCGGTTGGCTATGTGCGCCAGATTATCCGCAAAAACAAACTGGTGATGCAAGCCAAGAACATGCTCCGCGCCGATATCGCCAAATACGACATCAAACAGCGCAAACCCGTTGCCGCATAACGGGGCAATATCCATCACAAACGGGTAAAAACTCCGTACCAAATTTGTTACAAATTTCACTATCATAAATGACGCCCAACAGGCTAGAATATATTCAGGAGAAAGAATATGAAAAAGAAAATATTCAACCTGTTGGGTGTATTTATTTTGCTGGCGGTCTTTGCCACGCCCACAGATGCCGCCAATCTTTCGCAAACCTCCAACGCCCCCGTTATCTACCTGTTTTGGGGCGATGGCTGTCCGCATTGCGCAACTGCCAAACCCGCCCTGCGCGCGCTGGCAGAGCGGCTCAACGTGGAACTGCGCGAATACGAAGTATGGTACAACCCCGAAAACCAGAAACTCTTTTTCGATATGGCGGCTGCGCTTGGTTTTGAGCCGCGCGCCGTGCCCACAATCATCATTGGGGAGCGTTATTGGGAGGGATATGCAAAATCCATTGAACCGGAGTTGGAGGCTGTGATTGCGGATTGCCGCAAAAATGGCTGTCCAGACCCCGGCGCCGGCCTGATTCCTGCCCCCGTTGCGACAGAGTCCCAGCCTAATTCCACCGAAACCATGCCCGCCGCGCCGAGGAATACGCCCGAGGCCCTGTCGGCGCCAGCTGAGGGCGTAGCAACGACTGCGCCTGCGCCAGTAGAATCTCTACCACTCAATTTTCAGCCCCTCCAGCCCGAAGGAATGCGCGATAACGGATTTGCAGTAGCAATCATCACGATAATTGTCATGGCTGCCGCGCTCATATACACCCTGGTTGCTTTCGTGCAGGGTCAATCCTTCCGCCTACCGGCCTGGGCCGATTGGCTGATTCCGGCCGTTATCGTGTTTGGCATCGGAGTCGCGGGGTATCTCTCGTATGTCGAAACCCAGGAAGTGGCTGCCGTGTGCGGCCCGGTCGGGGACTGCAACGCCGTCCAAAACAGCCCGTATGCCACCCTGTTCGGCATTCTGCCGGTGGGCGTGCTGGGGTTGCTCGGTTATCTTGGCCTGCTGGCAGCCTGGCTGGCGCGCAAAACCCTTCCTAAACTGGAAAAAGCCGCCGCCATGGCCTTCCTGTACATGGCGCTCTTCGCGGTCGTCTTTTCGCTCTATCTCACCTATCTCGAACCCTTCGTCATCAAGGCCGTCTGCATGTGGTGCATCACTTCGGCCTGGCTCGTGACCATTCTGCTATTACTGGGTCTGCCGCCCGCCACGCGCCTGTTCTCAGCAGTCGAGGACGGGGAAGAGTAGTTCCTGTTCGACGACCTATCACCGACTTCAGCCCGTGCTTGCGGCCTGAAGTCGGCGGTACTTTTTTCACCCTAGCCGTTCCGCCGCCCAGCTGGCCGCGCCAATTACCCCGGCATTGCCGCCCAGTTTTGCCATCACAAGTTCCACCTGTTCGACCGGCATCATGCGCACCCGGTCGCGCAGGGTTTGCTCCATCGGGTCGAGCAGCAGTCTGCCAGCCGCCGAAACCCCTCCCGCGATGATGATTCGGCGCGGGGCAACCGCCGCGCAAATGCTAGAAGCAACAATTCCCAGGTAAAACCCGGCCTGGCGGTAAATCTCGCAGGCAATTTCATCGCCCAATTCGGCGGCTTTGCCAATCAGTTCGGGGGTAATCCGGTTCAAGTCATATTCGCACAGCTCGCCGATTTTGGTCGTCAACCCCTGGGCGACGGCTTTCATGCCCATCGCCGCGATTGCCGGGCCAGAAGCATAGACTTCGACGCAGCCCTTATTGCCGCAGCCACAGCGCGGGCCATTGAAATCAATCACCATGTGGCCCAACTCGCCCGCCGTGCCGCCAATGCCCAGGTGTAGTTGTCCGTTCACCACCAACCCGCCGCCAATGCCCGTGCCAATGGCAAACACGGCCACCGTATCCACGCCGCGCCCGGCCCCAAAGCGCCATTCGCCAAAGGTGATGGAGCGCACATCGTTCAGAATCGCCACCGGCAGGCCGGTCAGGTTCGAGATAGTATCCACCAGGGGGACGTTGGGCCAGGTTCCAGGCAGGTTGGGCAAAAAGAGCGTCTCGCCTTTCTCCAGGTCGAGCCGCCCAGGGACGCCAATCCCAATTCCACCAATTTCATCTTTGGAAAGGCCAGCCGACTCAATCACGCGCAGGAACAATTCGGCCATGCGCTGCATCACCGCGGCGTGACCCTCGCGCGCCAGAGTAGGAATGCTTTGCAGGCGCAGCACCTCGCCAGTCTCCACGTCTACAATCGCGGCCCGCAGGTTGGTGCCGCCCAAATCACAGCCAATATATCGTTTCATAGGAAAAATGCCTTTCTGCATATCAAATTATCCTGAATTATAGTGCCATATCTTAAAACTTTTTTTCACGAACTGAAAAATCAGGGTAAACTGGGGGAAAGCCCCCATTACAAGAAAGGATGAAACCGTGTCTCCCACCCTCAACCTGGCCGCTGTTGACTTGGGCGCTTCCTCTGGGCGGGTCATGCTCGCGCGTTTTGACAATGACCGGCTGACCCTAGAGGAAACCCACCGTTTTTGGAACGGTGCAGTACAAGCGCATGACCACCTGTACTGGGACGCGTTGCGCCTGTTCGACGAAATCAAGACCGGGGTGGGCAAAGCCGGCCAGGCTGCGCCGCTCGCCAGCCTGGGGATAGACACCTGGGGCGTTGATTTTGCTCTGCTCGACCGCGACGACGAACTGATTGGCAACCCCTTCCACTACCGCGACCCGCGCACCAACGGACAGATGGAACAGGCCTGGGCAATTGCCGGGCGCGAGGAGATTTTCTCCCGCACCGGCATTCAGTTCATGCAGATTAACTCACTTTACCAGTTATTCGCCATGCGAAACTCCGCCGCGCTAGAACGCGCCGCCTGCTTCTTGATGATTCCCGACCTGTTCAACTTCTGGCTAACCGGGCGCAAAGCGAACGAATACACCAATGCCAGCACCACGCAATTCCTCAACGCTGCCACGCGCCAGTTCGACCGCGAACTGCTCGGCAAACTTGGCCTGCCGACAAACATCTACCCTGAAATCATCCAACCTGGCACGCAGGTGGGAACTCTGCTGGCATCGGTGGCCAAATTGACTGGCCTGCCCCGCCTGGCGGTGATTGCCCCGGCCTGTCATGATACCGGCTCGGCAGTGGCGGCTGCCCCGCTAGAGAACCCGCAATCGGCCTATATTTCCTCCGGCACCTGGTCGCTGATTGGCGTCGAAACCCAACAGCCGGTCATCACGCCCCAAAGCCTGGCCTATAATTTCACCAACGAAGGCGGCGTAAACGGCACGTTCCGCCTGCTCAAAAACGTGGCCGGGATGTGGCTGGCCCAAGAATGCCGCCGGGGTTGGGCTGCGCAGGGGCAGCAATACTCCTGGCAAGACTTAACCACCCTGGCCGAATCCGCGCCGCCCTTTCAGGCCCTGCTCGACCCCGACCATCCCGACTTCCTCAACCCCGCCGATATGCCCGCCGCCATCCGCGCCTACTGCGCCCGCACAGAGCAGCCCGTTCCCGAAAGTCAGGCCGCCATCCTGCGCTGTATCTTCGAGAGTTTGGCGCTCAAATACCGCCGGGTGCTTTCTCACCTGGAAGAACTGCTCGGCCACAGGCTGGAAACCATCCATATTGTCGGCGGCGGCTCGCAAAACCGCCTGCTCTGCCAGTGGACGGCGGACGCCACCGGCAAGACCGTGCTGGCCGGGCCGGTGGAAGCCACCGCCCTGGGCAACGCCCTGATGCAGGCCATCACGCTTGGGCATCTCGACTCGCTGGAGAGCGGACGCCAACTCATACGGCGCGCCTTTCCGCTTCAGACCTACCACCCCTCCGCCGGGGAAGGCTGGGATAGGGCTTACGAACAATTCATCAAACTCACGGAGTAACCCATGAAATTCACCGATGGCTACTGGGAAGTGCGGCCCGGCCACACCCCCTTCTACGCCGCCCAGCCGCACGAAATCGAAATGGGCCCTGATACGCTAACCGTCTATGCCGCCACCAAGCGGCTGACCGGGCGCGGCGACACGCTCAACCTACCGCTCATCACGGTTCAATTTTCCGCGCCGATGGAAGATGTGATTCGTATCCGCGTCTTTCACCACAAAGGAGGCCAGAATCGCGGCCCGGCATTTCAACTGCGCGGAACAGACTCCCCGCAGCCAGTCGTGACAGACGAAGAGCAGTTCGCCACGCTCAGAAGCGGCAAATTGAGCGTCCGCATTCACAAGAGCGACAAATGGCAGGTGGAATATCAGGCCGAGGGCCGCGCGCTCACTTCAAGCGGCTGGCGCAGCCTGGGCTTTGTAGATACGCCCGAAGGCCGCTTCATCCACGAGCAACTGAACCTGGGCGTGGGCGAGTGCGTCTATGGCCTGGGCGAACGCTTTACCCCCTTCGTCAAAAATGGTCAGGTCGTAGAGATGTGGAACGAAGACGGCGGCACGAGCAGCGAACTGGCCTATAAAAACATCCCCTTCTACCTCACCAATCGCGGCTATGGCGTGTTCGTCAACCATCCCGAAAAAGTCTCATTCGAGGTCGCCTCAGAGAAGGTCGAACGGGTGCAGTTCAGCATCCCCGGCGAAATGCTGGAATACTTCGTCATCTACGGCGCGACGCCCAAAGACGTGCTGGAACGCTACACCGCGCTCACCGGGCACCCGGCCCTGCCGCCCGCCTGGTCATTTGGCCTGTGGCTCTCCACTTCCTTCACCACCAATTATGACGAGCCGACCGTCACCGGCTTCATCCGCGAAATGAAAGCGCGCGGCATCCCCCTGCACGTCTTCCACTTCGATTGTTTTTGGATGAAAGAATTCCGCTGGTGCGATTTCACCTGGGACGAACGCTGCTTTCCCGACCCGGCCGGCATGTTGCGGCGGTTGAAAGAACACGGCCTGCGCATCTGCGTCTGGATTAACCCCTACATCGCCCAGCGCTCGGCCTTGTTCGACGAGGCTGCCCAAGCCGGATACCTGCTCAAAAAGCCGAACGGCGACCCCTGGCAGTGGGACAAATGGCAGGCCGGCATGGGCATCGTGGATTTCACCAACCCGGCAGCCTGCGCCTGGTTCCAATCCAAACTGCGCGTTTTGCTTGAGATGGGCGTAGACGCCTTCAAGACCGATTTCGGCGAGCGCATCCCGACCGATGTGGTTTACTTCGACGGCTCGGACCCGCTCAAAATGCACAACTACTACAGTTATCTCTATAACAAAACTGTCTTCGACGTGCTGAAAGAGACGCGCGGCGCGGGCGAAGCAATCGTCTTCGCCCGCTCGGCCACCGCTGGCGGACAGCAGTTCCCCGTTCATTGGGGCGGCGACTGCACGGCCACCTTCGAATCTATGGCCGAAAGTTTGCGCGGCGGGCTGTCACTGGCCCTTTCGGGATTCGGCTTCTGGAGTCATGACATCGGCGGCTTCGAACAAGCCCTCCTCTCCCCAGGGGAAAGGGCCGGGGTGAGGGAAGCAGCAGTCTATAAACGCTGGGTGGCGTTTGGCCTGCTCTCCTCGCACAGCCGCCTGCACGGCAGCACTTCCTACCGCGTCCCCTGGGCTTATGATGAAGAAGCGGTGGAAGTGCTGGCAAAATTTACCCGCCTGAAGTGCCGTCTCATGCCCTATCTATACCGCGCCGCCCTGCAGGCTCACCAAAAAGGCACTCCCATGTTGCGCGCGATGGTCATGGAATTCCCCGCCGACCCGGCCTGCGACACGCTCGACCGCCAATACCTGCTGGGCGATTCCCTGCTGGTTGCGCCAGTCTTTTCTGCCGAAAATGTGGTGGATTACTACGTTCCGGCAGGTCGTTGGACGAATATCCTCAACGGAAACGTGGTCGAAGGCCCGCGCTGGATGCGCGAGACGCACGACTTCCTCAGCCTGCCGCTCTTGGCGCGCCCCGGCTCGGTCATCCCAATAGGATTCGATGACGAGCATCCCGATTACGATTACAGCCAGGATGTCACCCTCAACATCTACGAACTGGAAGACGGGCAGCGGATTGGGGTCGAAATTCCCACAACCGGCGGCGAAATCGAATCCCGCTTCGAGGTCAGCCGCCAAACCGAAGTGATTACCATCACCCCGCAAGGCGTCTCCAAACCCTGGAAGGCGCTGCTGGTCAACCTGCACGAGGCCCAATCCGATACGCAGCTGCAAGCAACTCCGCAGGGCATCCTGGTCTCACCGGTACAACCATCCTTACCCGTTGAAATCAGAGTAAGGTAGGCAGAGCAGGACAAACCTGAAACCGTTCCATTAAATCCCGCCTGAAGCGGGTCCCGGAGGATAATGGTCCCAAATATCGGGTGTCATTCGCGCAGTCTTACAGATAACAGACAGCCGCCCGGCTCTCTTTTTCATCATTCTACCCAGGAGTTCCCCATGCACAATTCATCAACTTACTTCCTCGGCATCGACGTATCTACCACCGCCACTAAGGCACTGCTGGTTAACTCCGGCGGTCAGGTGGTCGCCGTCTCGGCCACCGAATACCCCTTCGAGACCCCCCGCCCGCTGTGGAGCGAACAGCACCCCAGCCTGTGGTGGAATGGCGCGCAAAAATCCATCCGCGCCGTTTTGGAGCAATCAGGCATCGACCCGGCCCAGGTCGGCGGGGTTGGGCTGACGGGCCAAATGCACGGCCTGGTTTTGCTGGATGAAGCGGGTGAAGTGTTGCGCCCGTCTATTTTATGGAACGACCAGCGCACCCAGGCGCAGTGCGATGAAATTCACGCGCGCATTGGGCGCGAACGTTTCATCCAAGTCACCGGAAACGTGGCCCTGACCGGCTTTACCGCGCCCAAAATCTTGTGGGTAAAACAAAACGAGCCAGATGTGTATGCCAAAGCCGCGCATGTTCTGCTGCCAAAAGATTACGTCCGCTACAAGTTGACAGGCGAGTTCGGCATGGACAAAGCCGACGGCGCTGGAACCGTGCTGATGAACCTGGAAGCGCGCGACTGGAGCGATGAAGTCCTGGCCGCCCTTGAGATTCCCCGCGCCTGGATGCCGCCCCTCTACGAAGGGCCGCAAATCACCGGACGACTAACCCCCGAAGCGGCGACAGCCACCGGCCTGCAGCCCGGCACGCCCGTCATGGCGGGCGGCGGCGACCAGGCGGCCCAGGCCGTCGGCGTGGGCGCAGTGACAGAAGGCATCGTCGCCCTGACGCTCGGCACGAGCGGGGTGGTCTTTGCCACCGCCAACGGCGCGTTCATTGAACCCGAAGGCCGCCTGCACGCATTTTGCCATTCCGTGCCGGGCAAATGGCATCTCATGGGCGTCATGCTCTCGGCAGCCGGTTCCCTGCGCTGGTACCGCGATACCTTCGCCCCCGGCGTTGGATTCGACGACCTGCTGGCCCCGGCGGCGCAGATTCCCGCCGGTTCGGATGGCCTGCTCTTCCTGCCCTACCTGACCGGCGAACGGACACCCTACCCCGACCCGCTGGCGCGCGGCGCTTTCGTGGGGCTGACGGTGCGACATGGGCTGGCGCACTGCACCCGCGCCGTGCTGGAAGGCGTGGCCTTTGGGCTGAAAGATTCGTTCGAGTTGATGAAATCTTCGGGCTTGGGCGAAATTCGGCAGGTGCGCGTCTCGGGCGGCGGGGCCAAGAGTCCGCTCTGGCGGCAGATTCTGGCCGATATCTTTGGCTGCGAACTGGTGACGGTTAACACCACCGAAGGCGCAGCCTATGGCGCCGCCCTGCTGGCAGCAGTTGGCGCAGGGAAATATCCCAGCGTAGAAGCCGCCTGCGAAGCGGCCATCCAGTTAACAGGCAGCACGCTCCCCAATGCGGAACAGGTCAGCGCTTACGAGAAGGTTTACCCGCTTTACCGGGGATTGTACCCGGCGCTCACGCCCACTTTCCACGCCTGATGCCGTATCCTGCGAACTGGCTGAACTACTGGCCGAACGTCAGGGACAAAACCCGCCAGCCTGGAAGCAGGAAATCGGCGCGCTTTCCAAGCCGTTTGTCATGCTGGATGCGGCCTCCAGCATGAAGCGGCTGCGCATGTTGCGCGAAACCCAATCGCCGCGGAGCCAATGCGCCAACAGCGGTTGTATGCGCCCCTTATTTTCTTGATTTTGCGCAAGTGACTCTACTGCAAAAAAGCAATTAAACACAAAGGACACAAAGTACACGAAGGATTCTTGAGAACCTAATTTGAAATCTTCAAATTTCTCGCAAGAAACATGACGAAATTTGCGCAATGTCTTAAAAACTTTGTGACCTTTGTGTCCTTCGTGTTTAGAAAAAGGTTTTTGCAGTGGAGTCACAAGTCGTTTTCGTTGTCGATTCCGTTTCCTATTCGAGAACAAGTCTTGCCAACCTATCCGGCTGCTTCATCTTTTCTTTTAGGAACTTTCAAGTTGAATCCTTGCGCAAAAAGCAAGGAATTTACCCCAAAGGCAACGACGGAACACGACGTAAGAGCATTTAAGATTTTCCGTTGTGCCACATTGTGGCCGTCGTGGTTAAGGGGTTTCTTTTCCGGCTTGTCCGAGTTAGGATGATGAGATTCGGTGGCGTAGTTGGAGCTCTCTCTAACCTGGCACAGGCGGTTCAACAGACTGAAACCTTGCACAGCCCGGGCCATAATGCCAGCACATCACCTCGTTTTCATCCGTGTATGGCTTTTCCTGGACAGTCTCATCGAATATCAAGACCGCATCTTCTCGTTCTATCTGGCGAACGTGTGCACGCAAAGCCGCCACACCTGCCCCGTGTGAAAGCAGCGTGGGGTATGCGGGCGGTGCCAGGGAGATTGCCAAGTTCTTAAGTTTTCTTTGCGAACTCTGCGGCTTTCCCGAAGGACACCGGGACGGTGCGCGCGAGAAAAAAGAAGATTACTGACATGTTTTGCGTGCAACACATTACCTAATAACGATTGACGGAATACCACTCCGCGAGTACAATCACGCCCATTATGAAACTGACCTTTGCCCTGCACCATCATCCTTACATCATCCCCCTGCCTGACCGACGGTAGGGCAAACTTCAGTTTGCCTGTTTCTTTCACCCAACCCCAAGCCCTCGGTCACAAGCCGGGGGTTTTTGTTTTCCGATGCTCGATATTCGCTACTCGGAGCCGGTGACGCCGAATATCAAATCTCAAATATCGAGCATCGAATATCGAACAACGAGGTTTTATGCCCCGTCCCATCCGCCTCTCCCTCCCATCCAAAGGTCGTCTGTCCGAAGACGCCATCGCATTCCTGAAAGAATGTGGTTTTTCCATCTACAAACCCAACCCGCGCCAGTACGAGGCCAGCATCCCGGCCCTGCCCGGCGTCAGCGTGCTTTTTCAGCGCCCCACCGACATTGTCATTTCTGTTCGGAATGGAAGTGTGGATTTCGGAATCACCGGGCTGGATGTGCTGACCGAACACGGCGGCCCCAACGGGGCGATTCTGCCGATTCATACCGCCCTGGGGTTTGGCTCCTGCACCCTAAACGTCATCGTCCCCGAAGCGTGGAGCGACACCACACAGATGGAT
Source organism: uncultured Anaerolinea sp. (assembly GCA_964422545.1). Classification (GTDB taxonomy): domain Bacteria; phylum Chloroflexota; class Anaerolineae; order Anaerolineales; family Villigracilaceae; genus UBA5195. Next base: position 32,595 of record CAYRBO010000005.1, read on the forward strand.
GACCTGAAACGGAAGCAAGCCGAAATTGGGCGTCCGCTGCGGGTGGCGACCAAATTCCCAAACGCCGCCGCTCCCTTTTTCGCCCAGCATGGCCTGACGGATGTCGTCTTCATCGAAGCCGAAGGCACGCTGGAAATTGCCCCCACCATCGGCTACGCCGACCTGATTACCGATTTGGTCTCCAGCGGCCAAACCCTGCGCGATAACCGCCTGAAACTGCTCGAAGATGGGCAGATTCTGGCTTCGCAGGCCGTTTTAATCGCCAACAAAGCCGCGCTCAAAGAGAATCCCGCCGTGCTTGGCATTGCCCGCCAGCTGCTAGAGTTTATCGAAGCCTACCAGCGCGCCCAAAACAACGTCTCAATTTTCGCCAACATGCGCGGCGAAAGCGAGGCCGCCATTGCCGGGCGCGTTTTTTCGCAAAAGACAATTGGCGGGTTGAACGGCCCCACCATCAGCAACATCATTCGCAAAGACAACGAACCCAACTGGTACGCTCTGCACATTGTCGTTCACCGCGATGAACTGTTCGCCGCCATCAACGAATTGCGCGCCATTGGCGGCAGCGGCGTGGTCGTTGCGCCCGTCACCTACATCTTTGAAGAAGAGCCGCCGAGGTACAAGGCGATGCTTGAAGCGTTGAAATAAATGGTGATTGGTAATTGGTAATTTTTGCCCACGCCAATTGCCAATCACAAATTACCAATTACGGCCCTGACGAAGGAGTCATTCATGCTAAAAATCTACGATGTTGAAACCGCAAAAAAATCCATTCTCAAACGCATCCCCCCCGATGAAACCGCCGTCCCGCCGGTGGTTTTAGACCGCATCGCGGCCACCTTCGGCGAGCGGATTTCTGCCGAAGAAGCCGTGCGCCGCATTTTGCGCGATGTCCGCAGCCGTGGAGATACCGCCCTGCGCGAATGGAGCGCCAAACTCGATGGTTTCCCCGCCGAAGCGCCGCTTCGCGTCCCCACCGAAGCCTTATCCGCCGCCCTCGAAGCCCTCGACCCCGAAGTGCGCGCCGCTCTCGAAGTCGCCGCTAATAGAATCCGCGAATTTCACCGCCGCCAGCCCCTCACAAGTTGGTTCACCAACGACCTCGGTGGCACCCTCGGCCAGTTCATCCGCCCGCACGCGCGGGTTGGTCTGTACGTCCCCGGCGGCACCGCCCCCCTGCCCTCATCCGTCCTCATGTCCGCCATCCCCGCGCAGGTGGCAGGGGTGAAGGATATTGTAGTGGTAACGCCACCCATGCGAATGCAGAATGCAGAAGTAAGAATGCAGAATGAAAATTCATCATTCAACATTCTGCATTCTGCATTGGTTTCCCCCGTCATCCTCGCCGCCTGCGCCCTCTGCGGCGTGACCGAAGTCTATGCCCTGGGCGGCGCGCAGGCCATCGCCGCGCTCGCCTACGGCACCGAATCCGTTCCAGCCGTTGATAAAATCTTCGGCCCCGGCAACCTGTTCGTCACCCTCGCCAAGCGCCAGGTCTTCGGCGCGGTCGGCATTGACGGCCTCGCCGGGCCGACCGAAACCGTCGTCATCGCCGATGATTCCGCCAAACCCGCCTGGGTCGCCGCCGATTTGCTCGCCCAGGCCGAGCATGACGTGCTCGCCAGCGCCATCCTGCTCACCCCCTCCCGCGACCTGGCCGAAAAAGTCCAAATCGAAGTCGCCCGCCAGGCTGAAACCCTGCCCCGCGCCGACATCCTGGCCCAATCCCTGCCCGGCCAAAGCGGAATCGTCCTCACCCGCGACCTGGACGAAGCCGCCGAACTGAGCAACGGATACGCTCCTGAACATTTGTGTTTATCCGTTGCCGACCCCTGGGCCTTGAGCGAGAAAATCACCAACGCGGGCGGAATTTTCATGGGTGAGCACTCCTTTGAAGTCCTCGGCGACTACATCGCCGGGCCGAGTCACGTCATGCCCACCGGCGGCAGCGCGCGCTTCGCCTCTCCGCTCAACGTCTGGGATTTTGTCCACATCGTCAGCCTCGTCGCCCTCAACCCGGCCACCACCGGTCAAATCGCCCCCCTCGCCGCCCGCATCGCCCGCGCCGAGGGGTTGGAAGCACATGCGAGGTCAGCAGACTGTCGGGTGAATGGTAAATAGTAATTGGCGATTGGTAATACCCGTTGCCAATCCCCAATTACCAATTACAAATTACCAATTACCAATTACAAATTACCAATATGAACCTGCCCCCGCACATCGCCAATTTACCTCCTTATACCCCCATCGAGCCGTTTGAAGTGCTTTCTGAGCGGGTAGGCCGCCGCCCCGAAGACATCATCAAACTCGACGCCAACGAGAACCCCTACGGCATGTCGCCGCGCGCCCGCGAAGCCCTCGCCAGCCTTGCCTACGGCCACATCTACCCCGACCCAGAGAGCCGCGCCCTGCGCGCCGCCCTCAGCCGCTTCACCGGCGTCCCCGCCGAAAACCTGCTCGCCGGGGCCGGGGCCGACGAGCTGATAGACCTCGTTATGCGCGTCACCCTCAGCCCCGGCGACGCCATCCTCAACTGCCCGCCCACCTTCGGCATGTACGCCTTCGACGCCGACCTGAACAATGCGCGCGTTATCAACGTGCCGCGCAAGGCCGATTTTTCGCTGGATGTGGATGGGATTTTGGAGGCCGCCGAGAAGTTTTCTCCCAAACTGATTTTTCTCGCCTCCCCCAACAACCCCGACGGCTCGCTCCTCCCGCCGCCTGTCTTGCAAAAACTATTAACATTGCCTAGCCTCATCGTCCTCGACGAAGCCTACATCGAATTCTCCGGCGTCCCCTCCGCCATCACCCTGACACCTGACACCTGGAACCTGATTACCCTCCGCACTTTCAGCAAACTCGCCGGTCTCGCCGGTCTGCGCGTGGGCTACGGAGCGTTCCCTACCTGGCTCATGCCCACCCTGTGGAAAGCCAAACAACCCTACAACGTCAACGTCGCCGCCAGCGCCGCCGCGATTGCCTCGCTCGAAGACCCGGCGTACCTCGATTGGACGGTTAAAACCCTCGTGGCCGAGCGAGAACGCCTTTTCGACGGCCTTTCGCGCATCCCCTGGCTTTCTCCCTACCCTTCGAGCGCCAACTTCATCCTGTGCCGCGTCAAAGGGATAGACGCCGCCCAACTCAAAGCCGATTTAGCTCAAAAACACGGCATCTTCATCCGCTATTTCAACAAACCCGGCCTCACCGACTGCATCCGCATCAGCGTGGGAAAGCCGGAGCAAACCGACGCGCTCCTCAGGGCGATTGGTAATTGGTAAATGGTAATTACCAATCGCCAATTACCATTTACCTAAAGGACTTTTATGCGAACCGCCACTCTCTCCCGCCAAACATCCGAAACGCAAATAGAAATTGAACTCAACCTCGATGGCTCTGGCCAGCACAACATCGCCACCGGCGTCGGCTTCCTCGACCACATGCTCACCCACATCGCTGTGCATGGACTCTTCGACCTGACCATCAAGGCAGCGGGCGACCTGCACATTGACGTTCACCACACCGTCGAAGATGTCGCCCTCGTCCTCGGTTCCGCTTTCGACCAGGCGCTCGGTGACCGCAAAGGGATTACCCGCATGGCAAGTTTCTACGCCCCAATGGATGAAACCCTGGCCTTCGTCGCCCTCGACCTTTCGGGACGCCCCTACAGCGTGATTGATGCCGAGTGGGGCCAAGCCCCGGTCGGGCAGATTCCCACCAGCCTGTTCCCACACTTCTTCGAGAGTTTCGCCGTCACCGCCCGCTGCAACCTGCACGCCCGCATACTCTATGGCCGCGACGACCACCACAAAGCCGAAGCCCTCTTCAAAGCCCTGGCCCGCGCCCTCGACTCGGCTACAATGATAGACACCAGACGGCAGACCGTTCCCAGCACCAAAGGCACTCTAACGCGTTGACCCGTTTTCCGGTTGTCCCTTTATGCAGTTAAACGCAAAACGGAACAACCGAAAAACTGGATAACCGGATAACTGAAAAACCAAACAACCGGAAAACTTTATGTCATTCACAATCTTCCCCGCCATAGACCTTAGAAACGGCAAAATCGTCCGCCTGACGCAGGGCGACCCGAATCAGCAAACCACCTACGGCGACGACCCGCGCGCCCAGGCCGAGCAATTCAAAGCCGAGGGCGCCGAGTGGGTTCACGTCATCAACCTGAGCGGCGCGTTTGGCGAGGAGGCTTCAGCCAACCTGAAAGCCCTCCAAGCGATTCTCGAAGTCGGCCTGAAAGTCGAGTTCGGCGGCGGCATTCGGGACGAAGAATCCATCCAAATCCCGCTCCAAATGGGCGTGGAGCGCGTTTTCCTCGGCACTGCTGCCATCCAAACCCCCGCGCTGGTGGATTGGGCGGTTGCCCGCTATGGCCCAGAGCGGATTGCCGCCGATATTGGCGTGCGCGATGGCCTGGTGATGATTCGCGGCTGGCAGCAGGCCACCCCGCTGACCATGCTCGAAGCCGGGCGGCGCTTCCGCGCCCAGGGGCTGGAATGGTGCGTTTTAACGGATGTCCGCCGCGACGGGGCAGGAACCGGCGTCAGCGTGGAGTCTGCCGTTGAGTTACAAACCGCCACAGGTCTGAAAGTCGTCGCTTCGGGCGGCGTCTCCAGCCTGGAAGATGTCCTCCGCGTGAAACAGGCCGGGCTGGCAGGCGTCATCATTGGTCGGGCGCTGTATGAAGGCAATTTGCGATTGCGTGATTGGGTGATTGGGTGATTGAAAATCACAAAATCACCAAATCGCTAAATCGTCAATATTACTTTCGCCGCCCTCTCTGCCCCATTCTCGGCCTGTATTTTTTCGCCCAACACCTTTGCCGCATCACGCACCTTGCTCTTTAACACCGATTCAATCGCCCCGGCCAGCCTTTCGGCGGTCAACTTCTTGTGCGGCAGGCTCGTCCCAACGCCCAACTCGCGCACGCGCCGCGCCCAGGCAGGCTGGTCTAGCCCGTGCGGAATAATCACTGACGGCACACCCGCCCGCAATCCCGCCGCCGTTGTCCCCGCCCCGCCATGATGGACAACCGCCGCCATGCGCGGAAACAGCCACGAATGCGGCGCGCTTTCGAGCGTGAAAATGTTCTCAGGCAGCGGCTCCTCCGAACTGCCCTGCCAGCCGGTCGCCAAAATGCCGCGCTGACCTACCCGCCGCAAGGCTTCGGCCACTGTACGGGCGGTTTGGGCAGCCTGCTTCGGGTCGCCGATACTGCCAAAGCCCACGTACACCGGCGCGGAGCCGCGACTCAGGAAATCCGTCAGCGCGGCGGGCGGCACCCAGCCGGGTTCTTCATCCAAAAACCAGAAACCGGTGTGGTGGACGTGCGGCGGGAAGTCATCGGCCTGCGCGAAAACGTGCGGACTGCACGAAACCACCGTCGGGTGCGTGGCGCGGGTCTGGCGCGGATAAGGATTGCCAAAATCGGCGGGCAGGCGGCCAAATTGGCCTTTCCAAAAATCGCGCAGGTTGCCGCTGGCCGTCATCCAGAAAATCTGCTGCAAGATGTTGTGAGTCAGCAAGTTGTAAGTCCCGCCCAGGCGCGGCCCATCGTAAAAAATCAGCGAGGGGTAGGCGCGGGTCGGCGTCATCGGGAAGGGCAACCCCAGCACCGACGGAATGCCGCGCTGTTGCGCCGCAAAGTAGCCCAGCGCCATGCCAGGATGGTAAATCACCAGGTCGGCATCCTGGCAGGCAGCGAAAAACCCGGCTTGCAGCGACAGCCCGAGTTTTTTCAACTCGTTGAAACTGAGCGCGAACTTGAGCGGATTATCCGCCTTGCGGGCGTTATCGGCCACCCGACTCTTCATCACGCTTGCCAGGTCGCCCTGGATGGCGTAACATTCCAGCCCGTAGCCGGTTACAAGGCCAAAAAAAGTCTCCAGCGTGGCAATCCGTACCCGCGCCCCCGCCTTTTTCAGCGCAACACCCAGCGCCACATACGGCTGCACATCGCCGCGCGAACCCATTGCAAGAATGGTAATTAACATGGTTTCTCCATTGAATAAAAATCCACAGATTGCGCTGATTTCACAGATGGGCTAAAAATCTGAGAAAATCTGTAATGGTCACAAAAATGGTAAACGCAGATTTTGTACACGGAACACGCGGAATTAACTGAATCTCACGGAAAAACCCCTCTAAAAACGTTTTTTCCGTGCGCCCGAAGGGCAGTCCGCGTGTTCCGTGTTTTCCGTGTCCCAATATATTCCATCATATCCTTGCAGTACAAAAATCTGCGAAAATCTGTGGATAAAACAAATTTTTACTTAAACTGCGCGACCAGTTTGGTCAAAATCGCTTCAAACTGCCGCACCTCGTCCGCCGTCAGCGCCGAAGCGATAAAATTAACATACGTTTTGATGGTTTGCGCCCTGGCGCGCACCAATTGCTCCCCGCTCTCGGTCAGGCTGACGCGAAAAACGCGCTTATCGGCCTCCGATTGGGTTTTGACCACCAACCCCAGCGCGGCCAGTTTGTTGAGCGCCGTCGTCGCCGAAGCCTTCGCAAACCCCAGCCGGGCGGCCACCTCGCTGACCGTCGGCTCGCCCAGCGCCGCAATCGCGTCAATATACTGGAACTGGCTGAAGGTTAACTGCGAAAAGCCCTTGGTTTGCTGTTTTTTGAGCGAATGCTCAAGCGTGGCGATAAATTCAAGCAGGATTTTTTCCATGAAAGGCCTTTTGATTAGTTTGACTAACTAATTATACTTGATTTTGGAGATTTTATGATTACATTGGTGGATTACAAAGCCGGAAACCTGACCTCCGTCCGACGGGCGCTCACGCACCTGGGCATTCCCTGCCAAATCACCGCCGACCCGGAGGTGGTTCGCCGCGCCGACAAAATCATCTTCCCCGGGGTGGGAGCCGCTGGCGCGGCGATGAGCGTATTGCGCGAGCGCGGGCTGGATGCGGCGCTGAAAGAGTCCTTTGCCAGAGGCACGCCGATTTTGGGCATTTGCATCGGCTGTCAGATTATTCTGGAACACTCGGAGGAGGATGACGCCGAATGCCTGGGCCTGCTGGCGGGGCGGACGGTGCGGTTTCGCCAACCGCCCTCACATCTGCCCTCACCCCTAACCCCTCTCCCGGCGGGAGAGGGGCCGGGGGTGAGGGAAAGGCTCAAAATCCCCCACATGGGCTGGAACGCCGTCCGCGTCACCCAGCCCCACCCCATCCTCGCCCATCTCCGCCCCGGCGATGAGTTCTACTTCGTCCACTCCTACTACCCCCAACCAGCGGATTCGTCCCACATCTACGCCGTCAGCGACTACGGCGGCGAATTCCCGGTGGCGATTGGCAAAGACAACCTGTTCGCCGTGCAATTCCACACCGAGAAGAGCGGCCCGGTGGGGTTGAAGGTGCTTGAAAACTTCAGTAAGTGGTAAATGGCGATTGGTAAATGATAATTACTATTTACCAATTACAAAAAGGATGTGCTTATGCTCTCAAAACGAATCATCTCCTGCCTCGACGTGCGCGATGGCAAACTGGCAAAATCCGTCAAATTTGTGAATACCCAGGACATCGGCGACCCGGTGGCTAAGGCGAAAGAATATTACGAACAAGGCCTCGATGAACTGGTCTTTTACGACATCACCGCCTCCAGCGAGGCTCGCGGAATCATGCTCGACGTGGTCAGCCGGGTGGCGGAGCAGGTTTTTATCCCCTTTTCGGTGGGCGGCGGCCTGCGGACGGTGGAAGATTGCAGCCGCGTCCTGCTCGCCGGGGCCGAGAAAGTCAACGTCAACTCGGCAGCGGTCAAAAATCCGGGCTTGATTGCCGAAGCGTCGAAAGCGTTCGGGGCGCAGGCCGTCGTTTTATCAATGGACGTGCGGCGGGTTCAGCCCTCCGCTGCCATCCCCAGCGGATACGAGATTGTCATCAACGGCGGACGCACCCCGATGGGGCTGGATGCCATCGAATGGGCCAGGCGCGGCGAGGGGCTGGGCGCGGGCGAACTGGTGGTTAATTCGATTGACGCAGACGGCACCAAAGAAGGCTACGAACTGACCCTAACGCGCCTGATTGCCGAAGCCGTCTCCGTGCCGGTCATCGCCAGCGGCGGCGGAGGCAAGCCCGAACACCTGTACGATGTGCTGACCGAAGGCAAAGCCGATGCCGCCCTGGTTGCCTCCATGCTGCACTATGGCGAATACACGGTTGGGCAGATTAAGGAGTATTTGGCGGGGCGAGGCTTGAAAATCAGAATGAAGAATGCAGAATGAAGAATGCAAAATGAAAAATAAACTGGATAACTGGATAACCGAAAAACTTAAATTTGACCCCAACGGCCTGATTCCTGCTGTTGTGCAAGACGCCGCTACCAAAGACGTGCTGATGGTGGCCTGGATGAATGCCGAATCATTGGAAAAAACCATCGAAACGGGCGAAACCTGGTTCTACAGCCGCTCGCGAAAGGAACTCTGGCACAAGGGCGGCACAAGCGGGAATACGCAAAAAGTGGTCGAAATCCGCTATGACTGCGATGGCGATACGCTGCTCGTGCTGGTCAAACCCGCCGGGCCAGCCTGCCACACCGGGGCGGTGACGTGTTTCTATCGAAAAATCGGATAACCCGAAAAACCGGAAAACCGAACAACCTGGAGACCCAATGACCCTCAACGACCTGTATCAACTTATCCTTGACCGTAAAACCCACCCCAAGCCCGGCTCCTATACCAATTCGCTATTCGACTCCGGCCTGCCGCGCATGGCTCAAAAAGTGGGCGAGGAAGCCACCGAAGTCATCGTGGCTGCCCTCGCCCAAGAAAACGCCCGCCTGGTGCAAGAAATTGCCGATTTGACGTACCACGTCCTCGTGTTAATGGCCGCCAAAGGGTTGACTCCCGCCGAAGTGCTGGCAGAGCTGGAAAAACGGCATCGGTAGGACAGGATGAATCCTGCCCTACTTACGCCACCTGGTACAGGCTGGCAATGCTCTTCTTCAGGGTTTGCGCTGAAGCCTCCAAAGCTGCCTGCTCTTCCGGGTAAAGTTGGGTTTCCACAATCCGCTTCACGCCGCCCTGCCCAACAATGGCCGGAATGCCCAGGCAGACATCTCGAATGCCGTATTCGCCCGTCAACAGGGTAGAAACCGTCAGCACGCTGTTTTGGTCCTGCAAAATCGTGCCGACGATGCGCGCCAGCGACATGCCGATTCCAAAATAGGTTGCGCCTTTGTAATTGATGATGTGATAGGCCGAATCGCGCACTTCTTTGACAATTCGCTCGCGTTGACCGTGCCAGTCGCGGCAATTGCCGCACACCGGGCAATATTTGTCCATTGGCACGCCCGCCACATGCGTCATAGACCAGGCCGCCACCTCGCTATCCCCGTGTTCGCCGAGGATATAAGCATGGACATTGCCGACATCCACCTTGCAGTGTTGGCTGAGCAGGTAGCGGAAACGGGCGCTATCCAGCACCGTGCCAGAGCCGAAAACGCGCCCCTTCGGCCAGCCCGAACGTTTCAGCGCAACATAAGTCAGCACATCAACCGGGTTGGTTGCCAGCACCAGCACCGCCTGCGATTTTTGGGAGACCATCTCATCAACAATGGATTCGACCATTGCGGCATTTTTCTGCAAAAGATTGAGACGCGACTCGCCCGGTTGCTGCTTGGCCCCAGCCGTGATGACCACCACCTGGGCATCGGCGTAGTCGCTGTTTTCTCCTAATCGAATCTGCACCGAGGGGTAGAACGGCAGACCGTGCGCCAAATCCAACACCTGCCCGGCGGCAAAATCGCGGTTGACATCAGTCAGGCAAATTTCATCGGCTACGCCGCGCTGCGCCAGGGCATACGCAAAGGTCGAGCCGACCGCGCCCGCGCCTACAATCATCACTTTGCGAGATTTCCATAGTGTATCCATTGCTTCATCCTTTTTGGCTAAATTGCGATAAATTTACTCCTATTCTACCCCGGTTTGTGAAACTTTAGACAACTCTCATCTTTTTAAATTCAGAGAGCATGACTTTCTGGCCGCAAACAAAAGCAGGCAAAACCTCTTATAAAGTAATCCAGCCTTATCAGAATATGTCGGTGCAACACTTGCTTCGCCCAAGCAGAATAATTATGACAAATTTCATCAAAATTGATGACAGAAAAGCCTATGCTAATTTTTTATATTAGCGTATACTAACATTCATCAACCGGTTGTCACATTTTCTGCCCAAATTTTCAAAGTCAAGGAGACTCACCTTTATATGTTTCGTTTACGAACGACGCTGCTCATCCTGGCAGTCGGCCTGGCTGCCTGCGCCCCTGCCACGCCCCAAGCCGCATCCACCCCGGTTGCAGCCACCGAACCTGCAACTGTAACCAGCGCCCCCAATCTGCCCGAACCAACCGCAACCGAAACACCTGCCCCTGTTGAAATCTCTGGCTCGCTCACCATCTACTCTGGCCGTTCCGAAGCGCTCATCCAGCCGGTGCTAGATGCTTTCCAGGCCAAATACCCCAAAGTCGAAATCCTGCTCAAGGCGGGCAGCAACAGCGCCATGGCAAATGCACTGATTGAAGAACAAGCCAACCCACAGGCCGATGTCTTCATCACGACTGAGATGTTCACTGCCCAGTCGCTGGCTCAAAAAGGCATTTTCCAGTCTTACCTGCCTGCCGGCGCCGAAGCCTTGCCTGCCGAATTCGTTAGCGCAGAGCGAGCCTGGGTGGGACTCACCCGCCGCGCGCGCGTCATCATGTATAATGCAGACCTTGTCGCGCCCGAAGAACTGCCCACTTCGATTTTCGACCTGACCGACCCCAAGTGGAAAGGTCAGGTGGCGGCTGCGGGTTCGACCAATGGCGGAATGCAAGCTCAAATAGCCGCCATGCGCAAACTGATTGGTGAGGAAGCCACGGCCGAATGGTTGAAAGGTTTAATTGCCAATGAAGTCACCTTCTTTGGCGGCCATACCGACGTGCGCAAAGCGGTTGGCGCGGGCGAGTTCAAACTTGGCCTGGTCAATCACTACTACTATCACCTGCAAAAAGCCGAAGGCAGCAACGTGGGCGTCATTTACCCCGACCAGGGCGAGGGACAAATTGGCTTGCTCTCTAACATCACTGCTGCTGCCATCGTCAAGGGCGCCAAAAACTTACCCGCTGCCCAGGCCCTGCTCGACTTCCTGGTTTCGCCCGAAGGGCAAAAACTGTTCGCCGAAGGCAACTACGAATACCCGCTCCTGCCTGGCGTTGCGCTGCGCGAGGGCGTGGCCCCGCTCGAAACCTTCCGTCTGGCAGAAATTGACATCCCCTCGACCGCGCTCGACCTGGACGCAACGTTCAAGTTGATAGAGACCGTCGGCCTGCCGTAATCCAGTGATCAGTTCAACCAACCAATCCTTTTTTCCCCTCAAATCTTTTCCCATCAGCCCCCGGCTAGCGCTGGCCGCGGGGCTGGTGGCGATTTTTGTGGCCCTGCCGCTGATATATATCTTCCTGCGCGCGCTGGGCGCCAACCCTGAAGACTGGCTGCGCCTGTTGCAAACCCGTCTATGGCGCTTGATGGGGAACACGCTCACGCTGGTTGCGGCAGTCACTTCGGGAACTCTGGTCATTGGTGTTAGCATGGCCTGGCTGACCGAACGCACCGACCTGCCCGGGCGCCAAGCCTGGCGCTGGATGTTGGCTCTGCCGCTCGCCATTCCGGCCTACATCGGCGCGATACTGCACCTGGCCCTGTTGCGCCCGCGCGGCGGAATCATCCCCCAATGGCTGGAGACAACGTTCGGATTCCCCGTGCCAACCCCCAGCCCGCTCGGTTTCTGGGGCGCAGCCTTCATCCTAACCGCGTTCATGTTCCCGTATGTCTACTTGTTGAGCGGCGCGGCCTTCCGCTCCCAACACGCCGCGCTCGAAGAAGCCGCCCGTACACTGGGGCGCACCCCCTGGCAGACCTTCTGGCAAGTGACCCTGCCGGCCATGCGCCCCGGCCTGCTGGCGGGCGCGCTGCTGGTGACTCTGGATGTGCTGGCCGAATACGGCACAGTCGCCTTGCTGCGCTACGAGACCTTTTCCTCCGCCATTTTTGCCCAACTCTACGGGCGCTACGACCGTTCGGCGGCCTCCATTCTGAGCGGCGTGCTGGTCAGCCTGGCCATGCTGGTCTTGTGGGCCGAAATTCAACTTCAGGGGCAGGCACGGTTTACCCAAATGGAGGGCAACTGGCGGCCAGCCCCGCTCGTTCCACTCGGCAGGTGGAAACTCCCCGCCCTGCTGCTTGTCTTTATAGTGGTCTCTATCAGCCTGTTAATCCCCCTGCTCGTCTTGTTCCTCTGGAGCATACAGGCCGCCCTCGACCCGCAAACGCTGGCGCAGGTCGTTCGCACCGGTTCGCAGGGATTCGCGCGCTTCGCCTGGAACAGTTTATGGACTTCGGCTCTGGCCGCGCTGCTGGCGGTGGCGCTTTCGCTGCCGGTAGCGCGTCTCTCGGCGCGCTATCCCAGCCGCCTTTCTCGTTTCATCGCCCGGCTCTGCCAGGTGGGGTACGCCATCCCCGGCGTAGTCATCGCCCTCAGCCTGGTGCTGCTCGTCAATCGGTTTCTCCCCATTTTGTATGCCACCCCCTTGCTGGTGGTAATTGCCTACGTCTTGCGGCACATGCCCCAGGCGGTGCGCGCCAGCGAATCGGCCATTGGGCAACTCTCCGCCTCGCTGGAGGAAGCCTCGCGCACGCTGGGGCGTACTTCGCTCCAAACTCTGTTTCAGGTCACGCTGCCGCTCATTCTGCCCGGCCTGCTGGCGGGCGGCGCGCTGGTCTTCCTGACCTCACTCAAAGAACTACCGGCCACGCTCCTGCTGCGCCCAGCCGGGTTCGATACGCTGGCCGTTCGGGTATGGATGTGGGCCAGCGACGGTTTTTACATCCAGGCCGCGCCCGCCGCGCTCTTGCTGGTGCTGGTTTCGGCCTTCCCCCTTTCATTCTTGTTGCGCCGGGAGCAAATGTTTCGATGAAAACCCTCCAAATCCAAAACCTGACCAAACGATTCCCCTCTGCCGCCCAACCGGCGGTCAACAACGTCTCTTTTGCGTTGGAGAATGGGGAGATTCTGGCCCTGGTAGGTCCCAGCGGATGCGGCAAAACCACTACCCTGCGCCTGATTGCCGGACTGGAACGCCCGGATTCCGGCTCTATCACCATCAACGGGACCCTGGCTGCGTCAGAGACCTGCTTCCTCCCGCCCGAAAAGCGCGGGGTGGGATTGGTCTTTCAGGACCATGCCCTGTTCCCGCATCTGACGGTGTTCGACAATGTGGCATTTGGGCTAAAAGGCCGCAAACGAGAAGAGATTCAGGCCGCCGTCCTCGACATGCTACGCCTGGTAGGCATGGACTCGCTCGCCAGGCGTTACCCGCACGCTCTCTCTGGTGGAGAACGTCAGCGCGTGGCCCTGGCGCGCGCCCTGGCCCCGCGCCCCGTGCTGGTGCTGATGGACGAACCCTTCAGCAGCCTCGACGCCGACATGCGCCTTGAAATGCGTGAACAGGTGCGCAACATCCTCAAGGCCATGCAGGCCACCGTCGTGTTCGTCACCCACGACCAGGAGGAAGCCCTGTTCATGGGCGACCGGCTGGCGGTCTTTCAGCGCGGCCAAATCGAGCAAATCGGCGCGCCGGAGGAGATTTTCCACGCCTCGGCCACCCGTTTCGTGGCCGAATTCATGGGCGATAGCGACTTTTTACCCGGCTGGGCGCGCCCCGATGGAATCGAAACCTCCATTGGCCTGCTCCCACAGGCCACCAACCTGCCCCTCGCCAGCAACGTCGAAGTAGCCGTCCGCGCCGACGACATTGATTTCGACCCCGATGAAGTTGGCAACGCCGTCATCGCCGCGCGCTTCTTTCGCGGCGCGTTCAACGTCTACCGCCTGCGGCTCGATTCAGGACAAATCTTACACGCCTTCAAAGAGCATACCTGCCTCCTGCCGGTCGGCGCGCGGGTGCGGGCGCGGGTCAGTGCCGGGCATCCCCTGGCAGTTTTCGAGAAAATTGATTCATGATAAGATAATGTCTGCCAAGCGCAAGAATCGGGTGGCGGCCACGCAACAAAGCGCGTAAGATAGCAGCACGGAGGCAGCCATGAATACCGATTACACCCGCATCGAGCAGGCCATTCACTATCTTGAAACCAATTACCGGCGCCAGCCCGAACTCGCCGAAGTCGCGGGCGCAGTCGGGTTGAGCGAATTTCACTTCCAGCGGCTGTTTACGCGCTGGGCCGGCATCAGCCCCAAACGATTCCTGCAATTCATCACCAAAGAAGGCGCAAAAGAACTGCTCCAGCACGCCAGCGTGCTGGAGACTGCTTATGGCGTAGGCCTTTCGGGGCCGGGGAGACTGCACGACTTAATGGTGACGACCGAAGCAGTCACCCCCGGCCAGGTGCGGGCAAAAGGTCAGGGCCTGATGATTGAATACGGCTTCGGCGCAACGCCCTTCGGCGAGGCCCTGGTTGGCCTGACCGGGCGGGGAATTTGTTTTCTTGGATTTGTGGAACAGAAGCGGGAGGCAACGCTGGACATTTTGCGGAGCGAATGGCCGCTGGCCGCGCTGGAACATGCCCCGGGGCGGGCTGCCCGTATCCTGTCTTGCGTTTTCGAGGCCGATTCTCCCTCCGGGCCGCTGCCGCTCTACCTGAATGGCACCAATTTCCAAATTAAAGTGTGGCAGGCCCTGTTGAACATCCCCGCCGGTAGCGCGGCCACCTATGAGGGAATTGCCGCCGCCATTGGGCAGCCGGCCGCCGCCCGTGCCGTCGGGACGGCCATCGGCCACAACCCCATTGCGTATCTCATTCCCTGTCACCGGGTTATTTGTAAGGTTGGCGAATTTGGCAATTACCGCTATGGCAGCGCCCGCAAAAAAGCCCTGCTCGGCTGGGAAGCCGCGCGCGCAGGACAAATTGACAATTTGTCCTGCGATTCCCAAGGAGTTTCATGAAAACCAAAATCTGGCTGGCTATGCTGGCAATCTACATCATCTGGGGTTCCACCTATCTCGGAATCCGCTTCGTCGTCGAAACCATCCCGCCCTTTCTGTCGGCGGCCATCCGGTTTTTCGTTTCCGCGCTCATTATCCTGGCCTGGCGCAAACTGGCCGGGGACCCCTGGCCAACCCTGCGCCAGTGGCGCGACGCTTCGATTGTGGGGCTGTTCCTGCTGGCGGGCGGCAACGGGTTGGTCTCGGTTGCCGAACAGACCATCCCGTCGGGCGTGGCCGCGCTGGTGGTCGGTTCGACGCCCCTCTGGCTGACCTCCTTCGAATCGCTGCGCCCCGGCGGGGTCAAACCCGGCTGGCAGAGCATCTTCGGCCTGTTGGTCGGCTTCTTTGGCATCTACCTGCTGGTTGGGCCAGGACTTTCCGGCGAATCATTACACCTCGACCCGTTGGGAACCATCACCATTATCCTGGCCCCCATTTCGTGGGCCTTTGGTTCTATTTACAGCAAGAACGCCGACATGCCAGACTCCACCCTGATGTGGACCGGCATGCAAATGGCCGCCGGGACAGTCGGTTTGTTTCTGTTGAGTGCCCTGACCGGCGAACTGCCGCGCTTCGACCTCGCCGCCGTCTCGCTCAATTCCTGGCTTGGATTACTCTACCTGATTTTGATTGGCTCGCTGGTGGGGTTTGTGGCCTACGCCTGGCTGCTGCGCAACGCCCCCATTGCGCTGGTTTCGACCTATGCTTACGTCAACCCGCTGGTGGCGATTTTCCTGGGGGCCTGGCTGGCGCAGGAAGTCATCACCGGGCGGATACTCGTTGCCGCCCTGGTCATCATCGGCGCGGTGGTGGTCATCAACCTGTCCAAGCAGGCTAAAATCATCCAGAAAGACGAAGTGATTGCGCCAACGGCGGAATAGACAAATTTTATACGCGAATTTAATGTTCCTTCTTCTCAAAGTTGTACAATGACAGTGAAATTGGTCTCGCCGTTGCGGGGCTGAACCCAAATAATTGACATTGCCTTTCGAATCAGCCTCTGCGAACGGGTTACCCACTAGCAGAGGCTTTTTGCTGGTCAAGGAGGCTCGTATGAAGCGGAATAAGAACGTACCCTGGCTGCTCTGGACGCTGGCCGGAGCGGCGCTTGTCGTCCTTACGATTTCGCTGACCACAACCCATCATCAGACGGTTCCGGCGGGCAGCGAATCAGGCCAGATTGTGTCAGTCACCGGGCAAACCACCCCCGATATCCATCTTTCCCAACCCAGAATTCGGGAAATTCGCGGGAATTTCTATGTCATCCTGAATGGGTTCGATGAGCTCAAGGAATTCTCACCAACGGGCCATGCCCAACCTCGCCACCTGCACATCTACCCGCCCAACGTGAAATAAAAGGTGGCGCCTTTTCCTACTTCCGCTTCGGCCCAAATACGCCCGCCGTGACGATTGATGATACGCTGGACAATTGCCAGGCTGGCCCCAATCCCATCGAACTCGCTCAAGTGATGCAGGCGCTGGAACACGCCGAACAGTTTGTCGTAATATTTCATATCGAATCCGACGCCGTTATCACGCACAAAGTAAACCTGGAGGCCATCCTGTTCCAGCGCGCCGATTTCGATGCGTGCCGGGTTTTGGCCGCGCGTAAATTTAATGGCATTGCTAATCAAACCTTCGTAGACTTTTTCCATCAGGCGCAGGTTGGCCGAGCAAGGCGGCAAATCGGCCACCATAATTTGGAACTGGCGATTTTCGAGTTGCGGGCGGAGTCGCTCCAATATGCTCTGGACGATTTCGCCGGGATTGACCTCCTGCCGCTCGATTTGCGTACTGCCGCTGCGCAAGAATTCGAGCAGCCCATCCACCAACTGCCCCATGCGCTGGCCGTTTTCTTTGATAGATTCCAATCGCCTCACCACATCTGGTGGAAAATCGCTTCGATGTTCGGTCAGCAGCATCCCGGCATAGCCATTGACTGCCCGCAAAGGAGCGCGTAAATCGTGAGAAATGGAGTAACTGAAAGATTCCAACTCTGCCAGGGCATTTTCCAATTTGATCGTGCGCTCGCCGACGCGTTGTTCCAACTCGTCGTTGAGTGTTTTCAGCCGCTCTTCGTATTCTTTTTGGACGGTAACATCCTGCACCGCGCCGTAAACCCCGGCCAGGCGATTTTCTTCTTTATGCCAGAGCGGGTAAGCAAAATTACGCACCCAGCGAACCTTCCCATCCTTGCGCCTGATTTTCAGGAAGGAACCTTCCAGCGGGCGATTTTCCAGCAGGGTCTGCCGATCGAGTTCATCCTGCGCAGCAGAATCGGGGTGACGCAGCATTTCCCAACCCCCAGCGGCAAGATATTCGTCGAATTCATAACCGGTGATGTCTGCAAAAGCGCCCGCCACCCATTCCGGGGAAAATTGTCCCTGCGCATTCACTTTGGCCGAATAGATGTAATCGGAAATGACGCTGGTGATTTTGCGATACCGTTCTTCGCCTTCGAGCAGTGCTTTTTCCATCCACATTCGTTCGGTGATGTCACGGCTAATGCCCATCAGGCCAATTGGATAACCCTGCTCATTGCGCAAGAAACTGACGCGCACCTCTGCATGGATAATGGAGCCGTTTTTATGAATGTAATCCAATTGAAGGATGCGCGAACGCGCTGGGTCGAATTGTCCAGATGATTCGTTTGCCAGTTCTTCTTCCAGTGTTTGCATAGCGAACTGATAAGATTCTGGGGTGAGCAATTTGTTTAGCGATTGTCGCTTAAATTCTTCGAGGGCATATCCAAGCAAAGCGGCGGCTGAGTTTGTAATGTAGGTGATGCATAAACGTAAATCCGTTGTACAGATAACATCTTGCACGTTTTCTGTAATGAGTCTGAGAAATCGCTCACTGTTTGCCAGCTGGGCGGTGCGCTCAGCCACGCGTTGTTCGAGTTCCTCGTTCAAGCGGCGAATTTTCTCCTGTTCCTCGCGCAATTGTGATATTGACCATTCCAGGTAGCGCAGCATCAATCCAGTCATCAAGGCAACCAGGATGAATGTTGCCGTGAATGTCGCCCATACAAACCAATCATCAATTACGAGGGATTGATTGACCAACCCGAATCGTTCGGCAAGCAGCAAGATAAAACCGGCAACACTCGCGATCAGTGCCGCCCATAAACCAGCCCGCTGACCCCAATATTGCGACACGCCCAGCACAAGTACAACAAAAGCCGCAAAAGCCGGCCCGCGCAGACCCGTTCCATTCCAGGCTGCCTTAAAAAGAATCCCTCCACAGCCTGCAATCATCAAAACAACCGCCAGGAAAATCCGATTCTTGCGCAAGAGCAGGAGGGAAATTGCGGTTATCGCGGCCATCGCCAAAGAATTCCTTGCGATTATCCGATTCATTTCCCCGGGAGCGATGAATTTCGCCAGGCTGCCCAGCATAAAAAAACCCAGGAAAACCCATAAAACCTTCTTCAAGAAGCGGGCAACATCTTGAGACAATAAGATAGCGGACATGCCAAACGAACCTTTCTCACCCATTGCTTTCCTGATCCCTTCCGAGCGTAAAATAAAACGCCGCGCCTTTATCCACTTCTGCCTCGGCCCAGACACGCCCGCCATGCCGGCTGATGATGCGCTGGATAGTGGCAAGGCCAATCCCTGTCCCCTCGAACTCGTCATCGCGATGCAGGCGCTGGAAGACGCCAAACAGTTTATCTGCATATTGCATGTCGAATCCTACCCCGTTATCGCGCACGAAATAAATTATTTCTCCGCTCTGCTCTAGCGTACCAATTTCGATACGCGCCACCCGGCGAGTGCCAGTATATTTAACGGCATTCCCGACCAGGTTGACGTATACCAGCCGGAGCAGGGCTGGGTCGGCAGTCGCGGGGGGCATTTCAGTGAGGACCCACTCAATTTGGCGGTCTTCGGCTTCAGGGGCCAAAGATTCAATCACAGATTGAACGATTTCATTTACATCGACAGGTTGAAGGTTGAGCGGCTTACGTCCCAAACGGGAAAAATCGAGCAGTTCGTCTATCAATTGCGCCATCTGGCTGCCTGCGTTGACGATTTTGCCCAGGAATTCTCGCGCAGGAGGCGTTAACTCTTGCGAAAAATCATTTGCCAGGATTTTCGCAAAGCCATTCACGGAACGCAGCGGCGCGCGCAGGTCATGGGAAACAGAATAAGAAAAAGATTCGAGTTCTTTGTTGGCTGCTTCCAATTGTGCCGTGCGGTCGCTGACCCGTTGTTCCAGTTCAGTGTTCAAGGCGCGCAATTGCTGCTCGGCACGTAATCGTTCGAGGGCAGCAGCCAGTTGACTGGCCACCGTCAGCAACAGATTCTCATCGGCGTCGCTGAAGGCATCAGGCTGGCTGCTTTCGATATCCAGCACGCCGATTAGTTTTTCCCCGGCAAGAATAGGAACGCACAGTTCAGAACGGATGGCTGGGTCCAGAGAAAAGTAGAAAGGGTCGTCGGAGTCATTCATTCGATAAGGCTGGCGCGTCGCCGCGACATGACCCACAATCCCCTCGCCCAGACGAAACGACATCTGGTCGAGGCTGTCTGGCATACCGCGATGGGCGCGCGGAAAAGTGCGTAAAAGGCCTTCTGTCTCGTTCCACAAAGCAACTCCCACAATATCAGGGTATAGTGAGTGATACAGCGTCTCGACAACCAGCCCCAATAATTCCTGTTCGTCTTTCGCAGACGCGCCAGCCTGCGACACGGCATTAAGTGCATAGAGTTCTTTGAGCCGCCTCTGAAGTTCGAGGTTGACTTTCCTGGTCAATTCTTCAGCCTGTTTTCGTTCAGACAGTTCATGCTGCAAGTTGGTGAACAAACGGGCATTTTCAATGGCAATCGCAACCTGGATGGCGACCGCCTCCACCAGTTTGAGATTCTCCTCAGTGTAGGCATTGGGTTCGTAGCGCTGCACCGAGAGCGCGCCGATGGTCTGGCCCTGTTTCTTGAGCGGAACAAACATGACCGAAGTAGTGAAATGGGTACGGTCACCAATTTGCATCAGCGGAGCGCGTTTGTAATTTTCCAGCTCTTCTTCGGTGTACAGGTGAAGCACCGGCTCACCGGTTTGAAATACTTTGTACGCATCGGTGCCAGGGACAAGCGGCGCGTCGGCTTCGTCCCAATACCTGCCGCTTTCATAAACAGCCAGGTGAGTGACCGTCTGGCTTTCGGCATTAAAGACCCGCACCGAATAAAAATCGAACCCCACCAGCTTTTCTAACTCCCGGCGGATGATTTCCAACACCGTTGCCAGGTCGGTGACTTCAGAAACGGCGCGCCCGATTTCATTCAACATAGCCACTTGATTGGCTGCTTGCAAAGCCTGTTGTTCGGCCAATTTTCGCGCTGTTATATCTCGGGTTACGGTTTGAAGAGCTAACTTACCATCCCATTCCACTTTACTGATCGTGCCGCTAAACCACCGGATTTGACCCGCTTTATCAACCACCCGATTTTCTATCAAGCCCGTAAAAGCCCGTTCACTTGCCAGCAATTCCTTTACAGCGCTGCGAACAAGGTCGACATCTTCCTGGTACACAATGCTATGGTCAAGTTGCTGCAATTCAGCCAGGCTATAACCAAGCTGTTGCTCGAGGGCGGCATTGGCAAACAGCGCTTCGCCATGCAGAGTTGTTAAGATAATAATGTCGGGAAAACTTTCAACCACGGTGCGGTAACGCTCTTCTGATGCGCGCAAGGCATTTTCAGCGCGCTGGCGTTCACCCAGTTCATAATTGAGTCGCTGCAAGGCAGTATAGGTCACGCGCATGGTCATGAACAACAACCCGGCCACAACGGCAAAATAAAACAGACTATCGAACCAGAGCGCAAACGCTGTCACCGGAACCTGGGCTGGCGGCAGGATACCATTCATTTCCGCATATACCATGTAATAGCCGGCGCCCAGGCATAACAGCATGACCAACAAGGTATCGAACCGCTTGCCTGAAAGAACCCCGGCCACCACCAATACGACCAGGTAGCCAAAATAGCCAGAACTGCGCACGCCGCCGCCAGTGTAGGCGGCGATGGTAAAGACCAGCCAGATGACCAGGGTGACAAAGATGGCAACGGAACGCGTGTAACCGCGGCGCAAGAAGAACATTCCAAAGAACATACCTGCCAGTAAAATACCGCCCTGCGCAAAATAACGTCCCCAATTTTGAGTATCTGCCAGGCTGCTCAAAATGGCATATAACAGACTGATAACGCTAAAAAAAATTAGGACACCCCGCAACACCCGCGCAATTTGCCGGTCAGATTCGCTTTCCGTTACCGGAAGAGCAAAGAAATTTTTAAGAGTCTTCATGCCAGCGCTCCAAGTCTCGGCACAACAAACCTGAGAAATCAGAGAGATTATAGCCGCATATCCGCGATAACAAAACCAGGCCCAACACTGAGGCCTGGTCGAAAACAAAGAGACAAATCACCCACTTTTCCCCAACAGATTTACTTGGTTTGCTTCACGCCGTGGCAGTTCTTATACTTTCGCCCGCTGCCACACGGACAGCGGTCATCGGGCTTGGCGTTCGAGAAATCAACCTGCTTCAGCGGCTGCCGCCAGCGCGGAATGCGCGGATTGACAAAGACGAGCGGCTCGTCGTCTTCGTCTTCGTCGTCATATTCATCGTCGAATTCATCGTCATCATCCAAGTCAGGCGAAAACGGCGGCGGACTGACGATAACCCGCCACATTCGCTCGGCCAGGATGCCAAAAGACAGCATGGCCGCCAGCGCCAGCGCAGCAAAGATGCCGAGGACAAACAACAAAATGACAAGGACGACTCTCACTACGCCATCTCCAATTTAAATTACTGACTCCACTGCAAAAACCTTTTTCTAAACACGAAGGACACAAAGGTCACAAAGGTCACAAAGTTTTTAAGACATTGCGCAAATTTCGTCATGTTTCTTGCGAGAAATTTGAAGATTTCAAATCAGGTTCTCAAGAATCCTTCGTGTACTTTGTGTCCTTTGTGTTTAATTGCCTTTTTGCAGTAGAGTCATTGCAGCAATTGTACAACAAAAAGTCCCCACCAATCTCGAACACCTGTTTCATGGTAAACTTGCCGCATGACATCCATTGTTTCTATTGATATCGAAACCACCGGCCTCGACGCCAACAAAGACGCCGTCATCGAAATTGGGGCGATTAAATTCAATGGCCGCCGCATCGAAGACGAGTGGTCGACCTTCATCAATCCCAATCGCCACATCCCCGAATCCATCACCGCCTTGACCGGCATCGATGACAGCATGGTGAGAAATGCCCCCCGCCTGGGCGATGTGGTCGAAGAGTTGGAAGCCTTCGTGGGCAAATGCCCGGTCTTGGGTCAGAACGTGCGTTTCGACTTGGGATTTTTACAAAAACAACGCATTTTACTGTTTAATCAGGTCATCGACACCTATGAGTTGGCCTCGGTCCTGCTCCCCACTGCCAGCCGCTACAATTTAGGGGCATTGGGCCAGCAATTGGGGATTCCGCTGCCCGCCAGCCACCGCGCCCTCGACGACGCGCGCGTCACTCATGCCGTGTACCTGCGCCTGATGGACCTCGCCGCCGAGCTGCCGCTCGACCTGCTGGCAGAAATCGTGCGCGCCGGAGAGCCGCTCGATTGGGACGCGAACTACGCCTTTCAGCAGGCTCTGCGCCAAAGGGCGCGTGAACAGGTCAAAGGCAAAAAAGTCAAGCCGCAGCGAGAAGACGTCCCAACCTTCAGCGAACAGGCGGCAGGCGCGAAAATTCCATCCCTCGGCCCGGTCAAAGAAGCCATTAAACTGGACCCAGACGAGGCCGCCTCTATCCTCGAATATGGCGGGCCCTTTTCCCAATATTTCCAAAACTACGAATACCGCCCCGAGCAAGTCGAGATGCTGCGGGCAGTTGCCAATGCGCTCTCGTGGAGCGGTCACCTGATGGTCGAAGCCGGGACAGGCGTCGGTAAATCGTTTGCTTACCTGGTCCCGGCCGCGCTGTTTGCCATCCAGAACAAGACCCGCGTGGTGGTCAGCACCAACACCATCAACCTGCAAGACCAGTTGATTCAAAAAGACATTCCCAGTGTGCGCGATGCGCTCGGCATCGACCTGCGCGCCGCCGTGCTGAAAGGCCGCTCCAATTACCTTTGCCCGCGCCGCTTGCAGTTGATGCGCAAAAACGGCCCGAATACGGTGGACGAAGCGCGCGTTTTGTCGAAAATCCTGGTCTGGAGTTGGGATGGCGCCAGCGGCGACCGCAACGACCTAAATTTGAACCGGCCCGCCGAAAAAGAAGTCTGGAATCGGCTATCTGCCGAGGACGAGGGCTGTTCCTCCGAAACCTGCGCCGGGCGCATGGGCGGCTTGTGCCCCTTTTACCGCGCCAAACAGGCCGCGCAGGCTGCCCACATTTTGGTTGTCAATCACGCTTTACTGCTATCAGATGTTGCCACCGGCTCCAAAGTCATCCCTGAATATCAATATCTCATCATCGACGAAGCCCACCACCTCGAAAGCGCTACCACCAATGCCATGTCGTTTCGGCTTTCGCAGCAAGATTTCGAGCGGATGTTGAAGGAGGTCGGCGGCACATCGAGCGGCGTGCTGGGCCACCTGCTCAGCGCCGCCAACGGCAAAGCCCGCCCGGCAGATTACGCCAAACTGGCGCAACTGGCCGGGCGCGCCAGCGACACCGCCTTCCGGCTCGATAGTTACAGCAAAGATTTTTTCTACGCGCTCAACGAGTTCATGGCCTACCAGCAGGAAGGCCGCCCCAAGAGCATGTACGCCTTCTCCACGCGCATCCTGCCCGCCAGCCGCACGCAGCCCGGCTGGGACAACATCGAAATCACCTGGGGCAGCGCCGCCGAAACGATGACCCTGCTGGTCAATCTCATCGGTGACCTCTACAAAGCCGCCGGGGAATTGTATGCCGACGGCCTCGAGGAACTCGAAGATTCAGCGGGCGCGCTCAGTAGCCTGTATCGGCGCATGAGCGAAGCCAACCTCGCCATCAGCGGCATGATTCACAAGCCCAACCCCGAAACGATTTACTGGATTGAAGTCCAGCCCCAGAGCAACCGCCTGACCTTGAACACCGCCCCGCTGCGGGTGGGGCCGCTCATCGAACAATATCTCTGGCACGAGAAAGAATCAGTTATCCTGACCTCGGCCACGCTCACCGCCGCCGGAGATTACACCTACCTGCGCAGCGTGTTGAACGCCGACGAGGCCGACGAACTCACCCTCGGCTCGCCCTACGACTACGAAAACTCGACCCTGCTCTTTATCAGCAAAGACATCCCAGAGCCAAACCAGCCCGGCTATGAGCAGGCCGTCAACCGCGCAATCATCCAGACCGCCATTGCCACCGGCGGGCGCATGCTGGTCTTGTTTACCAGTTACGCCCAGTTAAAGCGGGCTGCGCAGGCCATTGCGCGGCCTCTCATCCAGCACGAAATCCAGGTCTACGAACAGGGCGAGGGGGCCGGGCCTGCCGCGCTGCTGGAGGCCTTCAAAGCCAGCCCGCAAGCGGTTTTGCTCGGCACGCGCTCATTTTGGGAGGGCGTGGATGTGCCGGGCGAAGCTCTCTCAGTGGTCGTCATCACCAAGTTGCCTTTTGAAGTCCCCTCCGACCCCATCATCGCCGCCCGCTCTGAAACCTTCGACGAACCTTTTAGCGAGTATCAGGTCCCCGAAGCAATTCTCAAATTCCGGCAGGGATTCGGACGCCTGATTCGCACCGCCAGCGACCGGGGCGTGGTTGCCATCCTCGACCGGCGCGTGCTGACCAAGCAATACGGGCGACTATTCATCGAGAGCCTGCCGCAATGCACCCTGCGCCAGGGCAGCGCAGCCGACCTGCCCAAACTGGCCGAGCGCTGGCTGGGATGAAATTCAAAACTCTAATCAAAATCGGCCAAAATCTATAGACTTTGGCCGATTTTTTTGCTACTATGAATACACTGGGCTTGGTCAAATCTATAACAATTGCTTATCAATAAATCCTTCCTGATTAGCGATAGTGTTACTTTTGTCATCCTGACTTTGTGAGATTTGGCACAAGACGAGACTGAAGATTAAGGATATATTAATCAAGTCAAATTATGACAATTTTATCCAATTACACTTAAGGAGGTGGTTTTATTTGCACAACGACAAGTGAGAGAAGAGCAAGTCACTGTTCTTACATGTAACGAGTAAGAAACCTAAAATTAAGGAGAATGCAAACTATGTCCACCAAGAAACTGCTCGTTTTACTCGGCACGCTCGTGCTTGTTGCCGCTGCCTTGTCGGCCTGCGCTGGCCCCGCTGGTCCACAAGGTCCGGCTGGTCCCGCTGGCCCTGCCGGTCCCGCCGGCCCTGCTGGCAAAGATGGCGCATCCTTTGATATAGCGAGCCTAACCTGCACCGAATGCCATAACGATACCGCCCTCATCACCCGCCACAAAGCCAACTGGACGACCTCGGTGCATGGCTCGGGCGAAGCCCTGGCCTATGCTGGCGAGCGCAAAGACTGCGCGGGCTGTCATGATGGCGCCACCTTTAGCCAGATGATTGCTGAAGGCAAGAATTTCAGCCAGGTGGAATCAGGCAACGCCGCCCCCACGCACCAAGACTGCCGCACCTGCCACCAGATTCACACCACCTACACCGGCGCTGATTGGGCTTTGGAAACCAGCGCCCCAGTGGCATTCGTTACCAACGGCGTGACGTATGACGGCGGCGCTGGCAACCTGTGCGCCAACTGCCACCAGGCGCGCCGCAACATGCCTAGCTTCAAAGACAAAGCCGATGCCACCAAGTACACCTCCACCAGCCCGCGCTTCAACCCGCATTTGAGCGTGCAGGGAGATATTCTGATGGGCGTTGGCGGCTTTGGCGTAGAAGGCAAACCCGGCATGCACTACACCGGCGTCAAAGACACCTGCGTTGGCTGCCACATGAGCGCCGAAAAAGTTCACACCTTCGAGCCGCAAATGTCCAATTGCGTCACCTGCCATGCCGACGCCAAGAACTTCGATGTCAATGGCTTCCAGACCGAAGTCAAGACCCGCATGGAAGAACTAAAAGCCCTGCTGACCGAAAAAGGCTTGCTCGATGCCAGTGGCGCGGTTGTCCCCGGCACCTGGGATGAAAAGACCGCCACCGCGTTGTGGAACTATGGCGTCATCGAAGAAGATGGCAGCCATGGCGCGCACAACCCGGCCTATGTGAAAGCCCTGCTCGATGCCGCCTTCGAGGCCCTGAAGTAAACGGCAAAGAGTTGAACGAAAAAGCGGATGTCTGGTGACATCCGCTTTTTTTTCTTATCCAAAAACGATTTGTGCAAACCGCCGCAATACCCTGGCTGCGAGAGGTGTTTCTTGCACCTCGGCCATGATTTGCTCTGGATTTTGACCCTGCTCGAGCAATTCCGCCCGCTCGGCCTGGATGTAGGCGCGGGCGATGTCGGCGTCCATCTCCGGGTGGAATTGCACGCCCCAGGCGCTTTCTCCCATCCGAAAGGCCTGGTTCGCGTCCCAGCCGTCGAAGGCCAGGCGAGTTGCGCCCGGCGGCAGTTCCAGCGCCGATTGGGTGTGACTAACCTGCGCCTCGAAGCGTTCCACGCCCAGGCTGCCCACGAGCGGGTCGGCGCGGCCTTCGGGGGTCAGTTGGATGGTGGTCGTGCCTTCTTGCGTGCCGTTGGGGTTGGGGCCCACCTGCCCGCCAAAGGCGTGGGCCAGCAGTTGGTGGCCGTAGCACACGCCCAGGGTCGGGATTCCGGCCTCGACCGCCGTTTTCGTCCAGCGGGCAGCGCGCTCGCTCCAGTCGAGGTGTTCCGTCACCATGCTGTGCGAGCCGGTCAGCAGCAGCCCGGCAACCCGCTCCAGCGGTGGGAAGTCCGCTCCGGTGCGGGGGTCGAACACGGCCAATTGGTCAGAATCCAGCCCCAGACCGGCGATGAACCAGTCCTCGAAATCGCCGCGCCGCGCGGCCAGTTCGGGCAGGGTATCACCCAGTTTGAGAATCAAGAGTTTTTTCAACGGTGGCATAGGGTTATTTTCCCAGCGTCATCGGTTTGGTAAATGATCAGTTCGGGTATGGGGAAGTGCCTGGGGTGGGCGGTGACGATCCACGAAGCGGGTGCGCTCGCGGGCGGGAACCAGGCGGCGCAGTTCATCGGCCACCGCTTTGGTGAGGTAGAGGTTCAGGCGTTCTTTAACGGCACGGGTCATGGGGGCATCCTTTTGCACTATGATTATGCGTCAATTTGCACTCTTTCCCCATTTTTTCGGACGGATTCGACCACCGCGAAACTGGCCTTTGTGACGCCGATAAGATGCTCATAGGGAATGGGCGCTTGTCCCGCCCGAATTGCGCTGACGAGGGCCTGCATCTCGTTGAAGTGGCCTTTATCTTGCCCCCACAGTTTGACCGTTTTTTTCTTACCGTCCTTCACCGTCTCCAACACCCGGAAATCGTCTAGCACGGCCACGCTTCCGCCGCAAAAGACCTCCACCCGCTCTTTGGGGAAGGATTTGTCGCCGTTGGCGAGGTAATCAACCACGCCGACCGAGCCGTCCGCGAAGGTCAAGGTCATCGAGACGTTGTCCTCGCGGTATTTGCCGCCATCGGGCAGGGCCGCCGCGCTGACGCTGACCGGCGCGGAGCCGACCAGGAAGGTCAGGAAGTCGATAAAGTGGCAGCCCTCGCCAATAATGCGTCCGCCGCCCTGTTGGGGGTCGTGAACCCAGTGGTTGAGGGGGATGTAACCGGCGTTGACGCGGTAGTGCAGGTAAAGCGCTTCGGTGCGGTGTGCGAATTGCGCGGCAAGTTGGGTGGCAAGGGGAGCAAAGCGGCGGTTAAAACCAGTCATCAGTAAACAGTGATCAGTTTTGGCTAACTGTTCACTGATGACTGATAACTGCTCACTGTTCACCGCCAGCGGCTTTTCCACAAAAACATGCTTGCCGGCCTGCAACGCCCTCACCGCCAAATCGGCGTGGCTGTCGTGGCGGGTGAGAATCAAGACGGTGTTGATTTCTGGGTCGTTGAGAATCCGTTCCTCGTCCGAGCAGGCGTAGCGGAAGCCGAACTTTTTGCCAGAGTGCTCGGCGTGCAGCCCGCCCGCCGAGGCAATGCCCACCAGTTCGACCTCTTTCACCTTTTTGAGCGCAGGCAGCAGGGTGGCGTTGGCGTAGAGACCGGCTCCCAAAACGCCTATTGTTATTCGGTTTTCCAGTTTTGCGGTTTTTCGGTTATCCGGTTGTGCGATTGAACTGGTTAATCGGATAACTGGATAACTGGTTAACTGATTAACCGAATACGTCAGTAATACGCCTAAAAACGTCTCTTTCCTCTTCCCGGTGATGATTTCGTAGGCTTCGGCGGCTTGTTCGATGGGGAAGCGGTGCGTGATGAGCGGTTGGACCTTCAACTTGCCACTTGCCAGCAGAGAAACAATCGCCTCAAAGTTGCGGCCTTCCGTCCAGCGCACATAGCCGAGGGGGTAGTCGCGGCCATTTTCTTCGTAGTTGGGGTCATAGCGGCCAGGGCCATAGGAGCGAGAATTAATGAAAGAGAGTTCCTTCTCGTAGTAGATTTTGCGCGGAAAGGTCAGGCCGACCGCGCCGGTGGCTACGATTCTGGCCCGGTCACGGGCAATCGTTCCGGCCAGGGTGACGGGGTCGTTGGAGGCGGTATCGGCGCAGATGATGACGCTGTCGAAGCCGCGATTGGCGGTAAAAGCCTGGGCGGAATCTTCCGCATTTTGACGGGAGCAGGCGGCGGCCCCGAATTGTTCCGCCAGCGCAACCCGCTCCGGGTTGGTATCCACACCCCAAACGCGGCAGCCCGCCGCAGACGCGAGTTGAATCGTCAATAATCCCAACAAACCGAGGCCAATGACGGCCACGTTCTCACCCAGTTGCGGTTCGGCCAGCCGAAAGCCGTGCAAGGCGATGGCCCCCAGGGTGGTGAAGGCGGCGGACTCGAAATCAACCGAGTCGGGCAGCGGGGTGAGCAGGTTGCGCGGCACCAGGTTGTATTCGGCATGGACGGCGTAGCCGCCGCCCGCGCAGGCCACCCGCTGGCCGACCTGGAAGCCGTCCATGCCGGGGCCGAGGGCGACAATCGTCCCAGCGGAGGAGTAGCCAAGCGGCATGGGCTGGTCGAGACGGTTGAAGGCGGCCTGGAGCGTGGGCAGAATTCCT
The DNA here is from genome assembly GCA_964422545.1 of uncultured Anaerolinea sp. Classification (GTDB taxonomy): domain Bacteria; phylum Chloroflexota; class Anaerolineae; order Anaerolineales; family Villigracilaceae; genus UBA5195. Next base: position 61,762 of record CAYRBO010000005.1, read on the forward strand.
TCGCGGGCCATTTTGTCGAAAACCTGCCTGACGAGGTCGGGGCGGGAGCGGGCTTTGCCAACCAGGCTCTTTTCAGCGAATTCGACTACCATGCGCTCAGTGCCAGCCGAGACGAGCGAGGCGGCCACTTTGACCAGCGCTTGCCCGGCGCGCGGGGTGGGGATGGGGACTTCGGCGATGGTGGTTTTGCCATCACGCAAGTTTTGGAGGAGTTGTTTCATGGCAAACTTTCTGTGGGTGGGTGGAGTGTGGGGGAAGTATAACCGAAATCACAACAGGGGTTTGACATGACAAATGGCCCAAAAATTGTGACAGGCAAAGGATGCTGCTTTATAGTTAAGGAAAAATTTAATGGTTGACTTACAAATTTGTGAATGCTATTCTATGTTGTATAAAGGTCATCTCGCGGATGACATATTTCCCACTTGCTTTACTATTAATAAAGGAGACTGTTTATGGAACTCGGAGGATATGCCAATCGTCTTGCTCATGTAGACCTGACCGCTGGGAAGGTCGAATATAAGCCCATTCCTGAAGATTGGGCGCGCAAGTACATCGGCGGGCGCGGCCTGGGCGTTAAGTTCGTATTCGAGAATGGCCCGCAGGTCGACCCGCTCTCGCCAGATAACCTGCTCTGCTTCATGAACGGTCCGCTCACCGGCTCCGAGGCCAATATGAGCGGACGCATGGCGATTGTCACCAAGTCTCCATTGACCGGTACGGTGACTGACAGCCATCACGGCGGCTGGAGCGCGGCGCGCCTGCGCTGGGCCGGCTTCGATGGGTTGTTGTTCAAGGGCAAAGCCGAAAAGCCGACCTATGCTTACATCCACGATGGGGAATTGGAACTGCTCGATGCCTCCGAGGTGTGGGGCAAGGGCGTTCATGATACAGTTAAGTATTTCAAGGAAAAATACGGCGAAAAAGACCTAACGGTCATTGCAATTGGCCCGGCGGGCGAAAACCTGGTCAAATTCGCCTGCTGGATTAACGAAAACGACCGCGCCAGCGGCCGCGGCGGGACGGGCTGCGTGGGCGGCAGTAAGCATCTCAAAGCAATTGTGATTAAAGCCGAAAAGGTCATCACCAAAGCCGCCGACCGCGAGGCCTGGAAAGCCGCCCATAAACGCGCCCTGGAGTGCATCATGGCCCCCGAGAATATCACCAGCCCGCGCAAAGGCGGCTTGTCGGTCTATGGCACCAACGTGTTGACCAACATCACCAACTCGATTGGCGCTTACCCCACCAAAAACAGCCAGTTTACGGCCTATGGCGAACACGCCGAAACTCTGAGCGGTGAATGGGTGAAGGAAAACATCCTGGTCAACGACCCAACCTGCCATGCCTGCCCAGTGGCCTGCAAGAAGGAAGTGGAAGTCAAAGACGGGCCCTTCACGGGGCTGCGGATGGAATCGGTTGAATACGAACCGTGCTGGTCGGTTGGCGCGAACTGCGGCAATCCCGATGCCCGCCTGGTGGCCAAGATGATTGACCTGGCCAATGATTTTGGGATTGATGCTATCGAACTTGGTCATCCCCTTTCAGTTTGGATGGAAGCCAGTGAAAAAGGCTACACCAACGGCGAAGGCAAACTGGCCTGGGGCGACCCGGACGGAATGACCAAAGCCGCCGAGATGATAGCCTTCCGCAAAGGCTTTGGCGATGTACTGGCAAATGGAGCCGATGCCACCGCCCAACACTTTGGTCACCCCGAACTGGCGATGACGGTCAAGGGCCAGGCCATCCCGGCCTATGACCCGCGCGGCTTGAAGGGCATGGGCATTGCCTACGCCACCTCCAACCGCGGGGCCTGCCACCTGCGCGCCTACACCCCTGCCGCTGAACTGGGCGTGATGCCGTTTGGCTCGCTCAAAGTTGACCCAATTGCGTGGGAGGGCAAGGGCGAACTGGTCAAAATTTTCCAGGATGTGCATGCCTTTTCAGACAGCATGGACCTGTGCAAATTCTCAGCCTTTGCCCAGGGCGCGGATGAATATGCCGCCCAATACTCCGCGATGGTCGGCGTGCCGTTCACCGCGGCCGATGTCCTCAAGACCGGTGAGCGTATATATAACCTGGAGCGTCATTACAACAACCTGGCCGGGTTCGGCGAAGGCTCTGACTACCTGCCCAAGCGATTCCTGGAAGAACCCTCTACCATGCCCGGCTCCGAAGGACACGTCTGCGAACTGGACAAGATGCTGGCCGAATACTACGAAAAGCGCGGCTGGAAGAACGGCGTAGTGCCAGAGGAGAAATTGAAGGAGTTGGAGATTATCTAACCCGACCATTGACAATGGACGGCAAATCATAAAGTAAACAAAAGACGGTAGACTTTCGTCCGCCGTCTTTTGCGTTATGGCATGTTCAGTTTGTTTCGGGCGGCATAAAAAGAATGACGTTTTGGGATGGGTCAACGAGCAAGATTCCTTCATCAACTTGATTAAAAGGCGTTTCCGTCGCATCTACCCGCGCCAGGAAACTCGCCCAGGATTCTGGCGTAGGGAGTGTAAAAGCGATATGCTTCAGCCCAAGAGCATCTGGCGGCGGAGGCGGCGCGCCCTCGCCCTGCCAGGTGTTATAGCCAATGTGATGGTGGTAGCCGCCCGCCGAGACCATGCCCATCCGAAAGCCGCGCCCCACGCCCATATCATCGAATCCGAGCAGTTCGTGGTAGAAGCGGCGCGTTTCGGCCAGGTTGGAGACGTACAGATGGAAATGTCCCAGGCGCGTTTCGGGCGGCAGGGGCGCATCGAGATGGTCACCAGGCCGAAGGTGGGAAAAGAGCGCATCCAGGTCGAGCGGCTCGCGTCCATTGCTGGGGCGTCCGTCGGCCCATTGGGCGCGAAATTCGCCGTATTCATCGAACAGGAAAATCCCGTCTTCCGGCGATTCGCAGTACAGTTCGATTTCGTTGCCTTCTGGGTCGGCCAGGTAGGTCGTCTTGGTCATCACATGGTCGGTGGGGGCGTTCGGCCACTCCGCTTTGAAGAGCCGCGCGATTGCCCGCGCCAGTTCGCGGCGATTAGGGAACAGGATGGCAAAATGATAGAGGCCCGTTACGCCCCGGTAACGCTTTCCACCCGAAATCTGGGTCAGGCGCACCAGGTCACGCCCGGCTACCCCCAACCCGGCGTTCCGCCCCTCGCGCCAATTCAACCCCAACTGCAGCACATTCTGGTAAAAAATAAGTTGGTTTTCCAGGTCGGCCACTTTGAGATGAACATAAGCGGGGCGGGTGTCGGGATGGATACGTTGCGGAGAAACAGCAATCGGTTGAAGCATGCTCATTTTCCGTACCACATGCGCGCGAGCAGGTTATCGTGGCGAATGAACTGGTGGTAGAGTGCCGCCAGGATGTGCAACAAGATGAGCAAAGCCAGCAAAGACGGCAATGCACCGTGCAAACCAGCCTGTAACCCGGCAGGCAGTTCTCCCCGCCCCCCAAAGACGACTGGCGCCAGGTTGTTGGCTGCCGATAGCAAGAAACCGGTGAGTGGAACCAGGAATGCGAGAACGTAGAGCAGGGCGTGAGTCCATGCGCCAATAGTGTTGAGCAGGGGATGACCGGCATCCGCCGGGGCCGGGCGCGGCGCGCGCCAGCGAAGAGAGAGCCGAACCAGCATGAGCAAAATTACGCTGATGCCAAGCGGCATGTGCCAGCGGAGCAGGCTCACTTTCGTTGCCGCGTCGGCTTCTTCAGTGGAGATGCCAAAGTAGAAGGTTACAAAGATGAAGATAGCCACCAGCCAGTGGATGGTCACCCACAGAGGGGAATAGCGTTTAGGGGATGCGGTCATTTGTCTTCTCCTTTGAAGAATACAGGGCAATTTTTCAGGCTTGCGCTGCATTATGCATAATAATCGGTTTCCTGGTTTTATACGTGCTAGAACCCCAGGTTTTCCTTAACGATAATCATCGTCGTGCGCCCAGGCATGACCTCGCGGTGGACTATCAGCAGTTTGCTGATATTACTGTTCACGCCATAAGCCTGCAAAGCGCGCTCGTCCTCCAGGGCGAGCGTATATTCCCGAATGCGCTTGAAGGCTTCGTCGAGGGTGGGGACGATTTTTTGCGCGCCGACCACCCAAACCACGTGCGCGGCGCTGGCAGAATAGCCTGCCAGTTGGCTGCCGGTATTCGAAGCAATCACCACCGTGCCATCTTCGGTCACCGCGTGGACACTGCCGGCCATCCATTCCGGCGTTGCCCCCATTTTAATCATCTCGCGCCCCTGCGTAGCGCGGTCCATTTTGGAAAGTTTTACACGCACCGAATCGTAGCGTTGGTCTACTTCGGCAGGAATACCGAGCGTATCGAGCGTCACCGAAGTACCGGTAAAGACCTCGGCCCCGGCAGGAATCAGTTCAAAAAATGCTTGTTTCGCTTGCTCGCCGTTGGCAGCAATGATAACGCGGATTCCGTTGGATTCAAGCGCCTTTGCAGTGCGTTCGATTTGCTCATCGGTAGCCACCTGAGCATAGGCTTTATTAGGGATAAGGGTGGATTTTGTCATCTTGACGCTCCTGTTTGGATATGATAGTATACTTGTGTCGTTTATCCGACATATGTTGTATAATAAACATCTATCGCCAACAGGTCAACCATCAAAAACCGATTCGTGTTGGATAAGCAACAAAGGAGAAAAAATGTTGGCTGTATCCCCCATCCAGGAAAAACTCGACCCGCGCGTCAAGCGCACCAGGGCCTTGATTCAAAAGGCATTTGGAGAATTACTGCCTGAGAAAGGATTCCGTGATATTACCGTGCAAGACATTACCGAGCGCGCCGAAGTCAATCGCGCCACCTTTTATGCGCATTACCCCGATAAGTACGCCTTGCTTGAAGAAAACATCGCCCAGGCTTTTCGCGCCGAATTGGAAAAACGAACCCTGAGCGCCTGTCATTACAGCCTGGAGAACCTGCGCGCGCTCATAGAGACTGTCTGCGAGTTTGTCGCTTACTCCAACGAACACTGCAAAGCCGCCGAGCAGCAATTCGATTCGCTGGTAGAAGGGCAAGTGCGATTGCAAATTCAAACCCTGCTAGAACTCTGGCTGGCAAAAATAAACCCAGACGCGCAAGAAAAACTCCCGGCAACCGCGGCAACCTGGGCAATCTATGGCCTGGCGCTCGAGTGGAGCCGCCAGAAAAACCGGCAGCCGTCTAGGGATTTTGCAGGACAGGTTTTGGGATTGGTGGCAAGCAACCTGAATATACCGAACCAGGCAGAACTTCAGGCTTGAAGCCGCTTACGCGCGGATTCACCCCCCTGCGCGCAATGTTTTCAGACGAAATTTTTCGAGGAAATCATCTGCCACGTCTTCGCGGATGTCCATCTCCAACCGCACCTGGCCGACTTCGAGCGAGCCAAGCCGAAAGGGTTCCATCCGCTCCAGGCGTACCGTCCACCCGTCACCGGAGACTGTATCCTCGGCAGTTAACTCTCCGCCCAATTCTTGCAAATACTCTTTCAGCAGGAAGTACGGGATGCCGCGCATCTCATGCACTAACGTTTTCATCCGCTCTCCATCCATTCCATTTTTCCGCTTTGCATCCGCTTCTCCGCTTTTCAATCCGCTTCTCCGCTTCGCATCCGCTTCTCCGCTTTGCATCCGCTTCTCCGCTTTTCAATCCGCTTCTCCGCTTCGCATCCGCTTCTCCGCTTTGCATCCGCTTCTCCGCTTTTCAATCCGCTTCTCCGCTTTGCATCCGCTTCTCCGCTTTGCATCCGTTGCCTCTCAACCACCCCCCACTGCCGGGAAGACATCCAGTTTATCGGCGCGCGAAACTTTGGTCTCAAGCACATCCGGCAGGTACGGCACATCGCGCCCATTGACAAAAAAGTGAACATGCCCCAGCATTTCCTGCTCGTTTTTCATCAACTCGGCCCGCAGGGGTGGATAGAGTTTGAAGCATTCTTCCAACACTTCGCGCACGGTCACGCCATCGGGCAGATGGTCGAGCGTAATTGTCTTTTTACCGGTAATCAGGCGTAGGGTGGCATAAAAATTGACATTCATGGCGCTCTCTCCCAGAAAGAATAAAGGCGACTTTTGTTGTCGCCTTTATTTTATCATTTTGGAAGCCATTCGGTCTGCTTTTTTTCCATTTGAGATAATTGGTAAAGACTGGTGAATTCTCAGGGACATTGAATCACGCCTTGCGCCCACAGACATCCACCGCAGACCGGGGCAATGGTGTTGCCCAGGCAGTCTTCTTCGTTGGCTTCGGAAAGGTCGCAGCCGCCGCAAAAGGTGCACGGGGCAAAGGGGAAGTTATGCAGCCGTTCACGGTAGGCAAGGTATTCAGGGTCGAGCCATAACTCCTTCAGGCTGCGCTCGCGCACATTGCCAATGATGTGTTTCTTTGCCAGGCGAGGCTTGCCGTGCAGGTAGCTGGTGTGGGTGTGCATCAACGGCCAGCACGGGCTGACATCGCCGGTCCAGGCGATAGACATAGTTCCGTTTTCGACAAAGTTACAGACATCGTTCGCGCCGCCCCAGTTGTTGCCGGCATAACTGACGTTGCAACCGCTGTTGAAGGCCGCCACCAGCACCTCGCGGGTGGTTTCGTCGAAATCTATTTTGGGCAGGCTGAGGCGCGGCAGGTGCGGGGCGGGCATGTAGGCAATATTATTGGTCACTTTGGTATATAGCCGCTCGGCCTGCATCTCCTCGGTGGCAGGCTGAACGTTGCTGACCGAGAAATATTGAGCGCGCAGCGAACGCCCCAGTTTGATCACCTGAGGCAGGTCATTGATGTTGCGCTTCATTGCCACAAAGGCGATGCCAATTTCTGGCTTGGGGTAATGCCCTGGCGGGCGCATTTGAATAAGGCGGCGCAAATTGGAAATAATCGTTGGCAATTCCGCGCCCAGGCGCACATCAGCATAAGTTTCAGGGGAGGCTCCATCAATCGAAACCCACAAAATATCCAGCCCGCTTTCCACTAATTGGCGAGATTTCTTCTCGGTCAGCGTCGTCCCGTTGGTAATCAATTCCACTTTAACGCCCAATTCTTTCACCCGCGCCACCCACTCGACCGTCTTCGGGTGGAACAACGGCTCGCCGATGCCGCCAAAATATACGCTGGGGATGGGGTCAAGCGCTTTCAGCCCGGTCAGAATGCTCTCAAACGTCTCATCGCTCATCCGCCCCATTGGCTGTTCCCAGGCATTGCGGAAGCAGGTGATGCAATCGAGGTTGCAGGCGACGGTCGGCTCGATATAGACTTTGGTCAGATGCGTGACCGGACGGTGCAGGCGCACGAAATTGTTCCCCTCGTCCAGGCGCACCCTGGCCCCCGGCTGCAAACCATACTCCCTGGCAATATCCGCCGGAATAACCAGCCGTCCCTGTTCATCCACCTCGGCCCAAGCGGTCGTTTGTTTTCCTGAAATCATGCATCACTCCTTACCAATCAAAACCAGCCCGCGCTGGCAATTCAATTAATACTAATCTTACCCAAATTCAGCGGCAGGGGTAGTGACAAAAGTTACAGGGTTGCGGGTGAGATGTAATCAACGCAAAAAAGTCCCCGAGAGTTCGCCTCCCGAGGACTTTGCGCCAACTGGTTACTGAATACTGAATACTGGATACTGAACCTACTTCGCCTTGCCCTGGTTGGCAACCGCGGCGGCGGCCTTGGCAACCGCTTCAGCATCGCCCAGGTAATAGCTCTTGACCGGCTTCAGGTCGGCATCCAGTTCATAGACCAGCGGGATACCGGTTGGAATGTTGAGTTCAGTGATTTCCGCGTCAGAAATATTATCGAGATATTTGACCATCGCGCGCAGTGAGTTGCCATGCGCCGCGACCAGCACGCGCTGACCCGATTTAATCATTGGGGCCAGGGTGCTGTGCCAGAACGGCAACACGCGCTCCAGCGTGATTTTGAGCGATTCGGTAGCGGGCAGTTCTTCGGGTTTGAGACCGGCATAGCGGCGGTCGAAGCGAGGGTGGCGTTCATCGTCCCACTCCAACGCGGGAGGCGGGACATCGTAACTGCGCCGCCAGATTTTAACCTGCTCTTCGCCGAATTTGACGGCCATTTCGGCCTTGTTCAGGCCTTGCAGCGCGCCATAGTGCCGCTCGTTGAGCTGCCAGGCGCGCACCACGGGAATCCATTCCAGGCCCATCTCTTCCTGGATGATGTTCAGGGTTTTGATGGCGCGTTTCAGTACCGAGGTATAGGCGATATCAAATTCATAGCCGCCTTCTTTGAGCAATTGACCACCCGCTCTTGCTTCGGCCATGCCTTGTTCGGTCAGGTCGACATCGGTCCAGCCGGTAAAGCGGTTTTCCAGGTTCCAGACGCTTTGCCCATGGCGGACAAGGACAAGTTTGTACTTCATTTCAGACATTTTCCAATTCTCCTATGAATGCGGTTTTCAAATTGTACCCGATACGCAACAAAAACCGCCAGAGCAAAGTCTGGCGGCGAGAAAACACAAATAATGTGTTAGCGAATCGCCATTTCGGTATCGGGGTCAAAGATGTGGAAGTTGTCCATGTTAAAGGCAATCTGAACATCTTCCCCCACCCGGAAGGTGGTGCGCGGGTCAACCCGGGCGACGAAGTTGTTGGGGCCGCTCACCAGATACAGGAAGATTTCATTGCCCATCAATTCGATGACATCCACTTTGCAGCCAAAGGTTTCGGCGTGAATGTTGGGCGGCAGGAACTTGGGGTTGTGAATATCCTCGGGGCGAATGCCGAAGACAATCTTCTTACCGTCCATATCCTGATATGGTTTAGCGCGGTGTTCTGGGATAGGCAGGGCAAAATCGCCGGTATCTACAAACAGTTTGCCGCCATCGCGCTTGATTTTGGCCGGGAAAAAGTTCATCGCCGGGGAGCCGATGAAGCCAGCCACGAACATATTCGCCGGGCGGTCATACAGTTCTTGGGGCGTATCCAACTGTTGCAGTTTGCCCTTGTTGATGACCGCAATGCGGGTTGCCATCGTCATCGCTTCGACCTGGTCGTGGGTTACGTAGATGAAGGTGGTCTGGAGGCGCTGATGCAGTTTGCTGATGTTGGCGCGGGTTTCAACGCGCAGTTTGGCATCCAGGTTGGAGAGCGGTTCATCAAACAAGAAGACCTTCGGATGGCGAACAATGGCGCGCCCAACGGCAACACGCTGGCGCTGGCCGCCAGAGAGCTGACGCGGCTTGCGGTCAAGCAGTTCGTTAATGCCTAAAATTTCGGCCGCTTCATACACGCGCTTCTTAATTTCTTCTTTGGGCGTGCCGCGCAATTTCAGGCTAAACGCCATGTTGTCGTACACCGAAAGATGCGGGTAGAGCGCGTAAGACTGGAAGACCATGGCAATATCGCGGTCCTTCGGGGCCACATCATTGACCACACGGTCACCAATCAAAATCCGCCCGCGCGTAATTTCTTCCAACCCGGCCAGCAGGCGCAGGGCAGTCGTTTTACCGCAGCCAGACGGACCAACGAAAACCAGGAATTCCTTGTCCTGGATGTCCATGTTCAGGTCATTGACGGCCAGAACGTTTCCGAACTCTTTTGTTACATGGTCATACGTTACACTTGCCATTTTAGCCTCCGTTTCTTGAAAATATAGTAACCACATTATAAAACATTTTTGGTTTCATGTAACATGATAAATGTCATGTAACAAAATGTAACTAAAAATGAAACAAATCCAACCCTGTTTGCGTTTTGCGCCATAGATGAGCTGCGGCGCAAAGCAGATGATAGGTTGACAAGTCCACCATTTTGCATTTTCTCTTTTACGTTGTAAAATCAACCCATGAGCAACGAAGAAGTCACCCCTGTCCGCCAGCAATACCTCGATACCAAACGCCAGTATCAAAACGAAATCCTGCTCTTCCGCCTGGGCGATTTCTACGAAACCTTCGATGAAGACGCTGAAATCGTCTCGCGCGAACTGGATATTGTCCTCACCTCGCGTCCGGTCGGCGGCGGGGTGCGCGTCCCGCTGGCGGGCATTCCGTATCATGCGCTCGATAACTACCTCATCAAACTCGTCGAAAAAGGCTACCACGTCGCCATTGCCGAACAACAAGGCGACCAGCCGGTGAAGGGCCTTTTCCCGCGCAAAGTGGTGCGCGTCGTCACCCCCGGCACGCTCATCGAACCCAGCCTACTGCCTGGTGACGCTAACAACTATCTGGCAGCCGTTGTGATGGACTCCAGCGGCTCTGACGTTGGCTCAACCAGCCGCGCCGCCATCGCCTACGCCGACATCTCCACCGGCGAATTCGCCGTCACCGAACTCGAAACCGCCAACGGCGCCCCGCTGCGTGCTGAATTGACCCGCCTGCGCCCTGCCGAAATCATTCACCCCGACAACATCGCCCTCACCCCAACCCCTCTCCCGATGGGAGAGGGGCATTGGACGCCCCTGCCCGCCTGGCGATTCGAACCAGGACGCTGCGCCGAGAGCCTGCTGCGCCACTTCGACGCTTCCACGCTCGATGGGTTCGGTCTCAAAAATGCCCCGCTCGCCGTCCGCGCCGCTGGGGCCATCCTGGGCTATCTCAAAGAGACCGAACCCGCCTCGCTCGCCCTGCTCACCAACCTGCGCTACTACAGCCTGGACGAATTCATGACCCTCGACGCTCCCACGCGCCGCAACCTCGAACTCACCGAAACCCTGCGCGGCGAAGTCAAAGGCTCACTGCTCGGCGTCCTCGACCAGACGGTCACCCCAATGGGCAAGCGATTGCTGCGCCAATGGGTCAGCCAGCCCCTGCTCGACCTGGCGAAAATTGAGACTCGCCAAAACGGGGTCGAATTCTTCTTTTCTGGCGGGATGGTTCGCGCCGAACTACGCGCCGCGCTCAAGCCGCTGGCCGATTTGGAACGTCTGACCAATCGCATCTTAAGTGGACATGCGCAGCCGCGCGACTTAGTGGCCCTGCGCCAAACACTGCGGCGGATTCCTGCCATTTTAGCGGTACTCCCCCCAGGGGCTGCGCCGATTCAGACCACCCTCAATCGCTTGTCGCCGTGCGCCGAAGCCTTATCCCTGCTAGAAGAGTCCATCGCTGACGACCCGCCCGCCACCACCCAAAACACCGGCATCATCCGCCCCGGTTATTCTGCCGAGTTAGACGGCGTCATCTCCGCTTCGGCCCATGCCCGCGAGTGGATTAACAACCTGGAAGCAGTGGAGCGCGAACGCACCGGCATCAAGACCCTCAAAGTCGGCTACAACAAAGTCTTCGGCTACTACATCGAAATTTCCGCCGGGCAAGCCGCCAACGCCCCAAAAGAATACATCCGCAAGCAAACTCTGGTCAACGCCGAGCGCTACATCACGCCAGAGATGAAAGAATATGAAACCCTGGTGCTAAACGCCGAAGAGCGCATCCGCGAAATTGAACTGCGCCTGTTCAAAGAAACCTGCGCCGCGCTCTCTGGTCACGCCGCGCTCCTGCTCAACACCGCCCGCGCCCTGGCCGAACTGGATTGCCTGGCCGCCCTGGCCGAAACCGCCGCGCTCAATGGCTACACGCGCCCAGAAGTGAGCAATACTCCAGTATTCGATATTCGAGAGGGGCGGCATCCGGTCGTGGAATCGAGTCTCAAAGCCGAGAGATATATCCCCAACGACATCACCTTCGAGCCGGGAGAAATCGTGCGGGTCATCACCGGGCCAAATATGTCGGGCAAAAGCACCTACCTGCGGCAAGCCGCCATCATCGCGCTCATGGCGCAGATGGGCAGTTTCGTCCCTGCCGCTTCGGCCAAAATTGGGCTAATTGACCGCATCTTTACACGCATTGGCGCGCAGGATGAAATTCACGCCGGGCAATCGACCTTCATGGTGGAGATGATTGAGACCGCCAACATCCTGCACCATGCTACCCAAAGGTCGCTGCTGATTCTGGACGAAATCGGGCGCGGCACCAGTACCTACGATGGCGTCTCCATCGCCTGGGCGGTCGTAGAATACATTCACAATCATCCGCACCTGCGCGCCAAGACGTTATTCGCCACCCACTATCACGAACTGACCCAACTGGCCGACCTGCTCCCCGGCGTGCGCAACTACAACGTAGCCGTCACCGAGGCCGGGGGCAAAGTCGTCTTCCTGCACAAAATCATCTCCGGCGGCGCAGATAGGAGTTACGGCATCCACGTCGCCCAACTGGCAGGGCTGCCGCGCCCAGTCATTCAGCGCGCTGGCGAGATCATGTCTGAGCTGGAAAAAACCTCTGGGCGAGCCGTCAAAATCAACCCAGTCGCCGCCCAGCAAATCGCCCTCTTCCCCGAAACCAACCCCTTGCTGGAAGAAATCAAAGGGCTAGATATCAATTCTTTATCTCCAATTGAGGCGTTGAACAAGTTGTTCGAGTGGCAGAGAAAGTATGGAAAATAACAACAAACTTCTGGAACTCAGTGTGGTATTGCCATGCCTGAACGAGGAACGCACCCTTGCCACCTGCATCCAAAAGGCCCAGGCCTCCCTGAGCAAGCATGGCATTGCTGGGGAAATTATCATCGCCGATAACGGAAGCACAGATCAATCAATTGAGATTGCCCTGGCGCACGGCGCGCGGGTTGTAAATGTCAGGGAAAAAGGCTATGGGAACGCGCTCAAAGGAGGCTTCGAGGCAGCGCAAGGCAAATACATCCTCATGGCCGACGCTGACGACAGTTACGAACTGGACAACCTGATGCCTTTTGTAGAGAAATTGCGCGAAGGCTACGACCTGGTGATGGGCAATCGCTTCAAGGGGGGCATCCTCCCTGGGGCAATGCCCTGGCATCACCGCTACATCGGCAATCCGGTCTTGTCATTTATTGGCAAATTATTTTTTCGCTCTCCCGCCAATGATTTCCATTGCGGCATTCGCGCTTTTACCAAAGCGGCCATCGAACAAATCAACCCGCAAACAACCGGCATGGAATTTGCCAGCGAAATTGTCATCAAAGCCTCCATTTTGGGCCTGAAAGTTTGCGAAGTGCCAACGCGCCTGTTCCCCGATGGACGAGACCGGCCGCCGCACCTGCGCAGTTTTCGGGATGGCTGGCGGCATCTGCGTTTTCTCCTGCTTTACAGCCCGGCCTGGCTGTTCCTGTATCCCGGCCTGTTCTTGCTGGCAGCGGGCGGATTGCTCTCGCTTTTGCTCTTCTTTGGCCCGGTTAATATCGGCTTCCGGTACATTGATTTTCACACCTTCATTGCTGCCGGTTCGCTCTCGTATCTGGGGTTGAATATGGTTTCGTTTGCGGCGATTACGCGCGTCTATGCCTTTCAGAGCGGCTTATTGCCCAACCAACCCCGTCTTTTTAGGTTCTTTCGTTATATCAACCTGGAGAAAGGACTGCTCACAGGCGGGTTGCTCGCCGTACTGGGCTTCCTTTTGCTCCTGCGCGCCTTACTGCTCTCTGATAATTTTGCCCAAATCGGCTACGATAACAGCGTGCGGCTGGTCTTTGGCGGCGCGCTGGCCCTGGTGAGCGGGGCGCAGGTCATTTTTACGAGTTTCGTCTTGAGCATGTTGGGGATGAAAATCAAGTGAAAATCTTGCTGACCAGCCACTACACCCTGCCCCATCGCGGCGGGATTGAGACCATCATCGAGAAACTCTCGCTGGCGCTGGCCGGGCAAGGACATCAAGTGCGCGTCGTCTCCAGCAAAGTTGAGGGACAAGCGGCTTTCGAGCGACCAGACAGACAGATTTTAGGAATACCAGCCTTCGACCCACTCAAAAGCAGCGGCGTGCATTATCCCATTTTCTCGCCGTCCCTGTTACCAATCCTTTACCGTGAGACGCGCTGGGCCGAGATTGTACATGCGCAGGGCATGTTATATCTCAACTCGCTGCTGGCCTTGCTCCTGGCGCGCCTGCTGCGACGGCCTGCCCTGCTGACCGAACATGCGGGGTACGTCCCCTATAGCCGCCCCTTTTTCAACTTCATTCAAACCCTGGCGGTTCACACCCTGGGGCGGCTCTCGCTGGCCCTGAGTGATGTGATTATTGTGCCAGATGTCATCGTTCAGCAAATCCTGGAAACGCAATTTGGCGTGCCTTCTCGAAAAATTGCGCGCATCCCACTGGGGGTAGATACAAAACTGTTTCGTCCGCTCCCGCCAGACGAAAAACGCGCCCTGCGCGCTGCGCTAGGCTGGGATGAGCGGCCTAAAATCCTGTTTGTGGGCAACAACGTCGCCCGCAAGCGCATTGCCCTGCTGCTCGAGGCTCTTTCGGAGCGATTCGACCTGGTCTTGTGCGGGGAAGGCTACGAAACAGCGAATCTTCTTCCCCAGGTATCTCTTTACCCCCCGCTTGGACACGAACAGCTCGTCCAACTCTACCAGGCCGCCGATTTATTCGTCGTCCCCTCCAGCGTGGAGACTTTCGCTATCGTGGCTTACGAGGCCATGGCCTGCGGCTTGCCCGTGCTGATGACCGAAGATTTATTGCATCTGACCATCCGAGAATCGGGGTTGGTCAAATTCACCCCGCCCGCCGCCGCAGACCTGCGACAAGCTATTTACCACCTGCTCGATTCTCCAGAAGAACGCCGCCGTATCGGAGATGAATCGGCTCAATGGGTCGAAGCGCGCTTTAGTTGGAGCGCATCCATTGCCCGGCACGTCGAAATGTATTCCGCCCTGTTGCGCTCAAAAGTATGAAACGGCTTTCTTTGCTGGTTTCCACGCTTCTGGTCAGTTGGGTTCTTGTCAGTTCTGCTATTTATATTCTGGTCAGCCGGGCAACGTATGTGCAAATTTTCGTTTTTCCCGAAATGCTGCCCCGCCTGCCTGAATCTTTCGTCACCTCGCATTGGTTGAAATTCATCGGAGAAATGTTGCGCGCGATCAGTGGAATAAGTCTGTTTGCGCTGACGGTTTTTCTTTGTGGAGCGGCTTTTTTTCGCTGGCAAGAACTTTCTCTGCCCAACCTACTGAGCGCTTTTACGCTCGGAGAAATCCTTCTTTCGGTTATTCTTCTTTCCCTGCTCATACTTACAGGTCTGCAGCCCATCCATACTGCCGCCGGTCTCACCCTTTGCGCTTTGCCAGGAGCGATTCAACTTGGCTGCGCCGTCTGGAAAAATGCCACAGCCAGGCACGCCAAGTCATCAATCCGTTCAACCTTGCAGGTCTTCGATTGGCTTCCACTGCTTGTTTTCATCTTTGCGCTGGGCCTTTCTTCAGCCCGCCTGAGCTATGATGCAGTTGCGTATTACTTCTCCCACTCTCGCCTGATGGCCATCACCGGTCAGGCAATCTTCTTTTACCCGGCTGATGATTTTGTCGTCAGTTCCTTTCATCCCGGCATTCTATTCACTGCGGTCATTCAACTTTTCGGCGACCAGGCCGCGCGGATGCTTTCGTGGGTAAATGGGTTGGTCATCCTGGCTGCTGGCTGGGAGATTGGCAAGGCAGCTGGGCTTTCAACACGGGCGCGGTTCTACTTCCTGACCCTCATGCTCACATCCACTGCTTTCGTGGATTTGCTCGGCGATGGCAAAGTAGAACTCATCAGCACCGCTCCCATCGCAGTTGCCTTGTGGTGGATGATTGACAGTCTGCAGAACCCCTCACCAGGGCGGTTCTTGCTCATCGGTTCGCTGCTTGGCTTTGCCATCATCGCCCGGCCTTACAATATTTTTCTCGTCTCGGTCTTCACCGTCCTTTTTTACCTGCTCCAGGCCTGGCCGGTTTTACAAAAGAAAGGGTTCAAGACCGCCTGGAATTTTGCCCGCCCAGCCCTGTGGATGCTCCCGCCCCTCGTGTTCATGGGCGCATTCCACCTGTGGCAAAACGACCTGTGGCTTGGCTCTCCTCTCGCCCCGCTCACTTATGCCCGCGACCTGGAAACAGGTGACTGGCAATGGCAATTCGACCCCGCGTCCCTCAACACCTTGCGCCTGCTCTACCCGTTCACCGTGACCTTTATGAATACCCCACAAAGCCTGGGGAATATCTCACCACTTTTCATCGGGATATTGCCATTCCTGTTGCTTCGGAAGGTGCGTAATCAGTTCCATCCGCCAGATAGATTGCGCTCCCTGCTCCTGCCTGCCGTCGTTACGCTGGCTCTCTGGATAAGCCTGTTCTTTACCGTAGTCGAAATCCGCTACGTCTTTTTCTTGTGGATTCTACTTTTCCTGTTCGGCGCGCAAGTCATCGAAGCAGCATTCGACACCCTTGAAAAAGGCTGCCGGGCAATTCTTCGCGCCACATTTGCTTTGCTGCTGAGTTTTATGGTGATTCGCACCCTGGTTATTTCTCTGGCAACCTATTCCCCTATTGACGCCAACGGACAGGCGCATTGTTATGACATCTCATTTTGTACCTTCCTTGACCCACTTAACCAAACCGCTGTCGAGGGCGAGCGGGTGTTCGTGTTGAATGCCTACCGTTACTACCTGCGGCCTGATTTATTTGCCTGCTCTTCTCAGGCGCAAGAATATGCTCCCATGCAGTCCTGGGCGAAAGAGAATGACGGTGCGTTCTGGGCTGAACTCTACCGACAGGGGTTTACCTACCTATCCTACGAAAAGAACTTTGCCGAATTTCATTCACACTTCGGGCGAATTCCCTCGATAGAAAGTGCGCCAGACTGGCTGACCATCACGGTCGTTTCATCTACCCAAAATGAAAAAATTTACCGGTTGCAACCTATTAACCCACCCTTCTTGCCCGTCAAGACTTGCGTCAAAACTAAAAAGGGTCTCTGGGAAGTCGTGGCTGGCAATCATCTACCCTCCCGTTAACCTAACCCGGGCAAGCCGGAAAAGAAACCCCTTAACCACGACGGCCACAACGTGGCACAACGGAAAATCTTTAATGCTCTTACGTCGTGTTCTGTCGTTGCCTTTGTGGTAAATTCCTTGCTTTTTGTGCAAAGATTCAACTTGAAAGTTCCTACGCTTTTTCCGAGACTGCGCTCGGGAAAAGTGGCCCCTGCGGGGCAGTTGACAAATAAGATTCGGATCTGTATGCTCGAATCATCCCAACCGCCTGGGTGAAAGGAGCAACAGAGATGGATGACAATCTGAGCATTCGAGTGGCAGACCTTCTGACAGGAAGCTACGACTGCGTGGATCGGATCGTCTTCAATGCCTACTTTCAATTTTGGCAAACACCAGCGGGTTTTCGTCTGTGGTGGCGGCAACTGGAAGGCTCATTGGATGATTTGTATCAAACCATTCAGGCTGATATGCAAATCCTTTTCCAGGCTCTCGGCATCGCTCTGCAACCCGCATAATCGACAATCTTTTGTCGATCTCAGTGCCATAAGAAGTTTATCTCTCTCCGATGCACCGGAAAACAACGCCATGCGTTCACATCCATGACCGAAGCGCGCGCCTCGCCTGCAAGCGAGCAATTCGGCAAGCGGTTCAATTGCCAAGCCGGTTACGCAGGTAGCGTTCCAAATCGGGCGCAGGGTGTTCGTATTCCATCTGCATCAGCGGAGAGGAGATGATGAAATCAGCGGTTGCGCGATTGGATGCGGTGGGAATATTGTACAATACCGCCAGTCGCAGCAGGGCTTTGATATCGGGGTCGTGCGGCTGCTGCTCCAGCGGGTCCCAAAAGAAGATGAGAAAATCTATCTCGCCTTCGCAAATCTTCGCCCCAATTTGCTGGTCGCCGCCCAGCGGGCCGCTCTTGAACTGCGTGATAGGCAGGTCAAGTTCGCGTTCGAGCAGGCCGCCGGTTGTGCCAGTACCAAATAAATGATGCCGCGAAAGCGTGACGCGGTTAAAACGCGCCCATTCCAATAAATCCTGCTTTTTGTTGTCATGCGCCACAAGCGCAATCCGTTTCTTGACGCCGATGACGGGTTGTTGTACAGTCATAATCACTCCTTGTTCCCATGATTATAGTAGAAATTGATGGGAATCAAACGCCCCGAAGGTGGCAAAAAACCCTTCGGGACGCTATTGCAAAACAAGCTAACTTTACGGTTGGGGCGTTCCCTCCGGCGCAACGCCCTGCCATGAGAAGACTCGTTGCAGCGAATTGGCTCCGGCGCTGGCCCAAATCGGCTGGCCCTGGTCATCGCTGCCGGTCTGCCGCACCGTGCTGACCCACCAGCGGAAGATGTGCGGACGCGCATCGCGTGGCCGGAAGGAAACCGGCACGATGTATTTAGTATCCCTGACGTAATCGACCAGGCGGCGGCCCTCGCCCTCAGTCACGTCTTCGATAATGATGATGTACGATTCGTTTTCGCGCAGCGTGCCAATCGAAGCCCACTGGAGCGTGATACTGTCATTGGCCAGGGTAAACGAAGCGCCATCCGGCGGCAAGAGCAGGTTGACAGCCGGGTAGGGCGGCGGAATGGTAGCGGTCGGCGTCGGCCCGGGCGTGGGCGCGCGCTCGCACAACGGTACAATGAGCTGCATTCCCAAGAAAACGGTGTCGGTGCTCAGGCTGTTATACGACTTAATCGCCTCAGGCGGTACGTTATAGTTGGCCGAAATACTCGAAAGCGTGTCATTTTGCTGCACAGTGATAATCACCTTTTCACAGGCTTGCAGAGTGGCCTGAGCTGGTTCTAGCGTCGATGTAGCAGCCGGGGGCGGGGTGGGGGTAGGATAAGGAACTTTAATTTTCTGACCAACTGCCAAGATGCATTGAGTCGAAAGATTATTCAAGATAAGGATACTGTTAATCGAGACCCCAAACTGCACCGCAATCGAGGTGCAGGTATCGCCGGTTCCGACGGTGTATTCGAACGGTGGCAGCGGCGTATCGGTTGGAACGGGCGTATTGGTGACCTCGATGGTGGGCGTGAATGTAATCGTTGGGGTCAGGGTGAGCGTGGCCGTTGGGCCGCTCGCTTGCGCGGCAGGCAGCCGGTCCCCGGCCACCCGCAAGGCCCCAAACACCAACACCGCGCCAATCACCAGGAGCAAAACAACCAGGCCAAGCGCAGCGGGCAGGCTAAGGGTGATTTCGGGCATCCGGCTGGCAGAGACTCCGATCGGTTTTTTGGGTTCGACGGTTGGGCTTAGTTCTGTGCCGCACACCAGGCAACGCGCAGCGCTCTCCGCAAGCCGCGTACCGCAGGTCGGGCAGATTTTTGTAGATGGATTGGCAGTTTCAGGACTCATACGAAAAGCGATTATACCATCTTCGCTTTGATATAATCCACCCGATGACTTAGGGTAATCGTATTTGAGATATGAGAAAATCGCAGGGAGCGAAAAGGGGGCTCCCCGCGATGGAAAACCAACCGACAGCCAGTTTAATCAAGTATTTTGGTAACTGCTCAGCCATTGTGGTTTCGCGGGGATGAATCCCCTAACCCAGGCAAGCCAGAAAAGAAACCCCTTAACCACGACCGCCACAACGTGGCACAACGGAAAAGATTAAATGCTCTTACGTCATGTTCCGTCGTTGCCTTTGTGGTAAATTCCTTGCTTTTTGTGCAAAGATTCAACTTGAAAGTTCCTAAATAACGTCAGTTCGGGATAAGATTTCCCGGCTCAAGTTGATACTTTTCTCTCGCGCAAAGCCGCAAAGTTCGCAAAGAAAACTTAAAACTTGACGACTTTGCGTGCAAAATCTTCATGAGAGCAGGTGCTAAATTCATATCCCGAATTCACATTAAATACAGTTTACCTCGGGCTGACACAATTCGTCTCTGGTTTTCATCAATCGCTGTTTATGCTCGGTTGCGGAATCGGTCTGATAGTCGCCGCCCGCCGCGCGAGCAGGAACAATCCGAAGGCGCTGACCAATCCAATCAACATCCCGCCGACCCAGATGGAGCGCGGCCCGAAGTTATCGTTCAGCAACCCGCCCAGCACCGGGCCGAAGCCCTGCCCAAAGGCCCAGGTTAGCCCAAAAATGCTCATGTAGCGCCCGCGCATATCGGCGGGGGCGATGTTGGCAACGTAGGTGCTGGCGGGTGGCACAATAATCAGTTCGCCGAAGGTCATCACCACCATCGCAACCCAGAATCCCCAGAAGTCCCCGCTGAGGGATACCAGCCCGTTGGCAAGCGCGTACAGAAACATGCCGAGCGACATCATAGACAGGGGATGATGCCGGCGCGTAAACCCGGTGACGAACATTTGCAAGAAGACCACCATCAGGGCATTGGTGGTGGGGATGGGGCCATAGACGTTTTCGGTGATGCCGAAATTGTCGTAGGCATATTTGGGCATAATTATCCACATCAGGGTGGCCGTCACCCAGCCAAACATCATCAGGCTGATAAAGGGCGTGAAGCGCATATCGCGCAGGACTTTGTCGTAGCCGCCCAAACGTTCGGGGTGAGGCTTTTCGGCTTTTGGCTCACTGCGGACGAGGGTTTCACGGGCAAAAAAAGTCAGCAGCAAGGCATAAAGCGTCATGCCGGTTGCAGCGGCGTAAAAGGCCAGGTTGTACGATTGGGCCGCCAGCATTCCGCCCACGATGGGGCCAATCGCAATCCCGGCGTTGTTAATCATGCGAATCAGCGAATAGGCCTCGGTGCGTTGTTCCTGCGGGATCAGGTCGGCCAGCATGGCATCCGCGCCAACGCGGTAGAGCGGGTTAGCAAAGCCGCGCAGGGCCATCAGCAGGGCAAAGGCCAGGTAGGTTTCGGCCCCGGCCAGCAGGATGAACAAGAAAGCGTCAGCGAATAGGCTGATGAGCATGACGCCTTTGCGCCCCAACCGGTCGGCGATGGAACCGGCCAGGAAAGAGGAAATGACGCTGCTGACAGCGTTGATGGTCATCAGCGTGGCAACCTGCGCCAGCGGCAGGTCGAGCCGTTTGCTGACGTAAATCATCAAGAAGGGCCAAATCATGCTGGCCCCGGCAGTGCTGAACAGCAAGCCCCAGAACATCAGCCAGTATTGGCGCGGGTAGGGTGGGATTCGGTTAGATAATTGTCGAAGCATGGGGGATATTGTATCAAACGACAAAGAAAGGTGACAGTCCCTTGTGAGGTGACCTATCACCCGCCGCCTGATTGCAAAAAAAGGACAGGTCAGAGACCTGTCCCACGAAATTACCGTCTGCGGTCGAAACCGCCCCCGCGCCGTTCATCGCGTCCACCGCGATTGCCGCCGCGGTCGCCGCCGGGTCGCCCGCCGCGGTCGCCGCCTGGGCGCCCGCCGCCACCGCTGCTGCGCGGCTTGTCTTTCTCACGGGCTTCTTCGGCAGTCCAACCTTCCAGCACCGCCTGGCGCGAAAGGCGAATTTTACCGGTTGGGTCAATATCTGTGACCATTACAGTCAGTTCATCACCCAGATCGCAAACATCTTCGACCTTATTGACACGCTCGGAGTCGAGTTGAGAAATGTGAACCAGGCCATCGACGCCGGGCAGAATTTCGACAAAGGCGCCAAAAGCCTCGACCCGCACCACCTTGCCGGTGTAAATGCGCCCAATTTCTGCAATCTCGCCCAGTGATTCCACGCGAATACGGGCTGTTTCGCCGCCGATGCCGTCGGTGCTGGCGATGTAAACCGTGCCATCTTCCTGAATATCAATTTTTGTACCGGTTTCTTCCTGCAAAGCGCGGATGTTCTTGCCGCCGGGGCCAATCAGCGCGCCAATTTTATCTACCGGAATTTTGACGGTGATGATGCGCGGAGCGTGCGGCTTGAGTTCGGCACGCGGCTGCGAAATGGCTTCCAGCATTTTATCGAGGATGAACAAACGCGCGGTGCGGGCCTGCTCGAGGGCTTCGGTCATCATCTGGGTACTCAGACCGCTAATTTTGATGTCCATTTGCAGGGCGGTGATGCCCCTGGTCGTTCCAGCGACCTTGAAATCCATGTCGCCGAGGTGGTCTTCCGTGCCTTGAATATCGGTCAGGATTTTGTAGCGGCCCGTATCGTCGGTGACGAGGCCCATCGCAACGCCCGCAACCGGGGCCTTAATGGGCACGCCAGCATCCATCAGAGCCAGGGTCGAGCCGCAGACCGAGGCCATCGAAGAAGAACCATTGGATGCCAGAACTTCGCTCACCAGGCGCAGAGTGTAGGGGAAGGATTCTTCGGTCGGGATGACCGGCTCGAGGGCGCGTTCGGCCAAAGCACCGTGACCCACCTCGCGGCGCGATTGCCCGCGCAAGGGCTTGACTTCGCCCGTAGAAAAAGGCGGGAAGTTGTAATGGTGCATGTAGCGCTTGGTGTCGATGGGGGTCAGGTTGTCGAGTTCTTGGGCTTCGCCGAGCGTGCCGAGGGTGGCAAGGGTCAACACTTGTGTTTCGCCACGCGTGAACAGGCCAGAGCCATGCGCCCGCGGCGAAAGATTTACTTCGCACCAGATAGGGCGAATCTCAGTGGGAGTGCGTCCATCGGGACGTTTGCCCATGCTGAGGATGCGTTCGCGCACGACGGCGGCCTCGGCCTCGCTGAAGGCGGCGCGGACATCTTTTTCGGAGGGGGCGCCCTCCTCGCCGGTCACCATTTCAGCGATGACGGTCTGTAAAATTTCGTCCATGCCGCCGTAAAATTCGGCTTTGGCGAGCGGCTTGTCGAGCAGTTCGTTCATCGGGCCACTGACGCGCTCGAGGACGCGCTTGTTGAGTTCGTCGGTGGCGTTAGCAAAGATGGCTTCGCGTTTTGGTTTGCCCACTTCCGCGGCCATTTTGAGTTGCAGGTCAATAAGCGGCTGAATGGATTTGTGGCCTAGTTCGAGCGCGGCAACCATCACATCTTCGGGGATTTCATCCGCGCCGCATTCGACCATCAGGATGGCGTCTCGCGTTCCGGCCAGGCGCAGGTCAAGGTCCGATTGGGCCATTTCATCAAAAGTGGGGTTGATGACAAATTGCCCGCCGATGCGTCCCACGCGCACCGCGCCCACCGGGCCGCCCCAGGGGATGTCGGAAATCATGATGGCGGCGGAAGCGGCATTAATGGCGAGGATATCGAGCGGGTTGACGCCATCGGAGGAGAGCGAAAACATCATCACCTGCACTTCGTTGCGCATTCCGTGCGCAAAGAGCGGACGCAGCGGACGGTCAGTAAGTCGGGCGGTGAGAATGGCTTCGGTGCTGGGGCGTCCCTCGCGGCGGAAGAACGAGCCGGGGATTTTGCCGCCAGCATACAGACGCTCTTCGTATTCCACTGAGAGCGGGAAAAAGTCGATGCCTTCGCGCGCGCCGCCCATGGTGGCGGCGGCAAAGATGATGGCTTCATCGATACCGACAGTGACCGCGCCGCCAGCCTGATGGGCCAGTTTGCCGGTCTCAAAGGTAATGGTGCGCGACCCGACGGTGGTCGAGTAGCGTTTTGCTTCGGGTTTCATAAATTGTCTCCTGTTGCGCGGAATTAATTCCGCATTACATATTCCCGCCTGGTCAGGGACTGAGGCATGTGGGCAATTTGTATTGCCAGCATGTTTCAATTCCTGACTCTCGCGGGTGGTATTGATTGGGGTAGGGGCGCCCCCGCGGGACGCCCCTACAGAAGATTACTTTTGGCGCAGTTTCAATCGCTCAGTGATTGCCAGGTAGCGCTGGTAATCAGTCTTGCGCAGGTAGGTCAACATGCGGCGGCGTTGACCCACCAGGCGGAGCAGGCCGCGGCGACACGACTCATCGTGCTTGTTGGCGCGCAGATGTTCCGTCAGCTGCTGGATGCGGCTGGTGAGCAGGGCGACTTGAACATCGGTCGAACCGGTGTCATTCTCGCTGCGCTGGAAGTCCGTTATTACCTGGGTCTTCTTCTCTTTCTGTAGAGGCATGACGTTGCTTCTCCTTTCTTACAGGATGGTGCGGGTCTCCAGGCGAGCAGCCAAAACCGCAGGCCGGACCAGTCACGGAGGTGGATTATACCACAATCAACGAGATGTTTTCTGGCGCACGATATCCAGCACGACCGGCTGGAACGGCGCAGGCAGCAAGGGCGCGGCGCGCCGCAGGATGACCGGGCATTGCGGCGAGGCCGCCCCGGCGACGGCTTGCCGCAGGAAGTAAGTCGTCTCGACCGGCGAGGCGCGGTACAACGCGCTGAGCAACTCGGCCAGTTCGTTTTGCAAAGTCGGCGGGATGTTTTGGATAACCGGGGTCAGGATGTTATAAATCGGCGGAAGGTTATCGTAAGAGGGATCATCCAACAGCGGAATGAGGGCGTAGATGGCGTTCTCCCACATTTTTGGCGTGGATGGATCGAACCAGCCCTGGATGAGTTCGATGAATCGGTCGGGCGTCTCACGGCGCAGGCGCGCCAGGCTGGAGCCGAGCAGCGCGCTGCGGAGTTGTTTATCGCGCACCCGGCTCACCCAGTTACGCACCCGCTCGGTCAACTGCGGCGTGGATGGGTGGATTTTACCCAGCAAAATGGCAGCCAGCAGGCGGGTTTCGAGATAGCCCGCTTTCCAGAGCGCGTCGGTGAGGGCCATCGCCTGCTCTGGGAAAGCAGCGGCCAGGGGAGCCAGTTCCATTTCGATTTGGCGCAAGACGGCCTGCGGGGCGCGGTAGGCGGGCAGCACCGAGGCCGGGGCCGAGATACCGGTCCGCAGGGTGCGGTCGGCGTATAAATCTAGGATTTTGTGCAATTCAGCCACAAAGACCGCCGGCTGGTCGAATTTCTCGACCAGCACCGCGGCCTGGGTTTTGAGGCGGGCAATATCAATGGCGGGCATAATTGGGGTAGGGGCGGGGCTTTCCCGCCCCAAATAAGACGCGATGACCGCGCCCCTACGGTTTAATACGATTTGGCGAAATAAACCTTGCGCTTGGCTTCCGCGCCGCAGACGATACATTTACCGGTTTGCTCAGGCTGGCCCTCGAGGGGGATACAGCGCGTAGAAGCTTTGGTATCTTCTTTGACTTTGGCCTCGCATTCTTTGCTCTCACACCAGTACGAGAAAGCCCAGCCGTTTTGAACAACCTGCTTGAGCTCCTCGTAGTCTTGAGGATGGTGGATGTTCGCGTCGCGGAAGGCGGTGGCTTTTGCGAGCAGGGCAGCCTGGATGGTGACCAGCATGTCACTGACGGTGGCGGCGAGGTTTTGCTGCGAGACGAACGTCTTGCCGTCGCGCCCAGGAATATCGCGGCGGGCGAGCGCCACCGAGCCTTTTTCCACATCCTTGGGGCCAATTTCCATCCGCAGGGGCACGCCGCGCATTTCCCAGTCGTTGTACTTGAAGCCGGGGGTCACTTCCTCGCGGTCATCCACCTTCAGGCGAATTCCGGCGGCCTTCAGTTCTTTGAATACCCGGTCAGTGACTTCCATCACGCGCGCTTTTTCATCCGCGTTTTTGTAGATGGGGACGATGACGACCTGGATGGGGGCCAGGCGGGGAGGCAGAATGAGGCCCTGGTCATCGCCGTGCGTCATGATGATGGCGCCGATGAAGCGGGTAGAAAGTCCCCACGAGGTGGTGTGACAATACTGTAATTCGTTGTTCTGATCGGTAAACCGAATATCGAAGGCTTTGGCAAAGTTCTGACCGAGGTAGTGGCTGGTACCGCTTTGGAGGGCCTTGGTGTCGCCCATCATGGCTTCGATGGTAGAAGACATCACGGCCCCGGCGAATTTCTCGGTTTCCGATTTTATGCCCCGGATGACGGGAACCGCTGCTTCGTTGATAGCAAAATCGGCATAGACATCTAACATCCGCAGGGTTTCCTCGCGGGCTTCCTGTTCGGTAGCGTGGGCGGTGTGACCCTCCTGCCAGTAAAATTCGGCGGTGCGCAGGAACAGCTTGGTGCGCAGTTCCCAGCGCACAACGTTGCCCCATTGATTAATGAGAATGGGCAGGTCGCGCCAGGATTTAATCCACTTGCTATACATATAGCCGATGACCGTCTCGGAGGTGGGGCGCACGACCAGGGGCTCTTCCAGTTTTTCGCCGCCGCCGTGCGTCACAACGGCCAGTTCGGGCGCGAAGCCCTCGACGTGTTCCTTCTCTTTTTCGAGGAAGGACATGGGGATGAACAGGGGGAAGGCCGCGTTGACGTGGCCGGTCTCCTTGAAACGCTTATCGAGCGCCTGCTGGATGTTTTCCCACAGCGTCCAGCCATAGGGACGGACGACCATGCAGCCACGCACGGGGGAATAGTCAGCCAACTCCGCTTTGAGTACCAGTTCGTTGTACCAGTCGGAGAAGTTTTCGGAACGGGGGGTGAGTTTTTCGTCGGACATAATTCCTCGGGGTAGGTATTCGGTGTTCGATATTCGATACTGGTTATTCGATAATTTGATATTCGAGTATCGAGTATCTAATATCGAGTATCTAATATCGAGTATCTAATATCTAATATCGCCTTTCGATGAGTTTCACAGCAGTCTCCACATCCTTCGCAAACCGTAATCCGTTTTGCGGGTTGCGCGGCATGTAGGTGAAAAATGAGTGGAAAAACTGGTCAAAGATGGACTGCCAGCCATCCCCAACCAGCACGAGCGGCCTCCGGGGCAGGGACTCCACAATCATCAGGTTCCACATCAGCGAGATTTCAGTCAGCGTGCCGGGGCCGCCGGGCAACGCGATGGCGGCGTCGCAATCATAAATCAACGACTGCAACCTTTCAATGAGCGTTTTCTTCCTTCTTTCTTCTCTCACCCAGGCATTCACGCCGATTTTGCGCCAGTTCTCGATTTCCTCGCAAGTCACGCCAATCACATGCCCGCCTGCCTCCACCGCGCCCTTGCTGACGGCTTCCATCGTGCCGATGTAGCCGCCGGTCAGCACAGTATGGCCCGCCTCGCCCAGCAATTTGCCGAGCAGGTACGCTTCTTCATAAGCAGGGGTTCCGGGTTGGGGCTGCGCGCCGCCGAAAACAGTAACATTCATAGTAATCAGTGAACAGTTTTGACGTACAAGATGAATTTTTCTCGAAAAAAATTCCGTGTTGCTCGATGTTTTCCGTGTATTCCGCGTCCATAAGCATTGTTGCGGGAATAGCGCTCTATCTGTCGAGATTGGTATCCCATTCGCGGGTCGCATTGACTTTCAACTTATCCAAAACAGCCTGTTCCAGGTCAATCCCCGTCACTGAGGCCAGTTGCAGCAAGTAGAGCGTAACATCCGCCAGTTCGGAGGCCAGTTCGTCCTTATCCTTGACCGCCTCGCCCCATTGGAAATGCTCCAGGATTTCGGCAGCCTCCAGCGAGAGCGAAATCGCCAGGTTGCGCGGCGTCTGCGGGCGTTTGCTCTCTGGCTCGTACCAGCCCTTCGCGCGGACGAAGGCGTGCATGTGGTCGGTCAGTTGGGAAAGTTCCATAGTCGTTACTCGGTATTCGGTATTCGTTACTCGGTATTTGATATTCGTTACTCGGTATTTGATATTCGTTACTCGGTATTTGATATTCGTTACTCGGTATTCGGTATTCGTTACTCGGTATTTGATATTCGTTACTCGGTATTCGACATTCATTCCGCAAGTTCTCGAACATCGACTTCTCAATTATCGAATTATCGAATTATCGATTATCGACTTCTCGAATACCGAATCTCGCCATCCAACAAAAAACGGCTCCTCAGGTCTGGGAGCCGCTTCGGGAAATCAAAAACGAACCTATCCAGACCAGGAGGTTTGCCAACGCGGGGATGGGGACGGGTTCAAAATTACCATGCCACAATTATACAGGAATTTGGATTGTGTGTAAAATAGATTTATGCGCCTGATTTTAACCCACGAGCAAGCCGATTTCGACGCCATTGCCGCCCTGTATGGCGCGTATTTGCTCGACGAGAGCGCGCTCCCCGTCCTGCCGCGCCGGGTGAACCGCAACGCGCGCTCGTTCATTACCCTGTATGGGGCCGATTTCCCGTTCCTCGACCCGCGCGACCTGCCACAAGGCGCGGTGGAAATGGTGACTCTGGTCGATACCCAATCACTCATCACGCTCAAAGGCATGGGCGAGCGCACCAGAGTACGCGTGTTGGACCATCACCCGTTGCGCAAGAACAACCCGCCCAATTGGGAAGTGACGACTTTCGACCTGGGCGCGACAACCACCTTTCTGGTCGAAATCATTCAGGAACGCGGCCAGAAACTCTCTCCCATACAGGCTACCCTGCTTTTGCTCGGAATTTATGAAGACACCGGCTCGCTGACCTTCTCACGCACCACCGCCCGCGACGCGCGCGCCGCCGCCTGGCTGCTGGAGCAGGGCGCAGATTTGGGAATCGCTATCAAATTCCTGAACCCGCCGCTGACCAACGAACAGCGCGAAATCTACGACCAACTGGTCTCCGCCGCCGAGACGCACGAGATAAACGGCCATCGGGTGGTTCTGGCCTGCGGCGAAGCGACCAGCCTGACCGAGGAAATCTCCACCCTGGCCCACAAACTACGCGACCTGTTCGACCCCGACGCGCTGTTCGTGCTGGTCCAAACCAGCGAGGGAGTACGCCTGGTAGCGCGCTCTACCACCGATAACATCGATGTCTCCTCCATCGCGTCTCACTTTGGCGGTGGAGGCCACGACCGCGCCGCAGCCGCCCTCATCAAAAAAGACACTCCAAATTACCAATTACCAATTACCAATCTCCGAGACGAACTGCTCACTCTCCTCCCCGCCCACATCCGCCCGCCCATCACAGTCGCCCAGGTCATGTCGCGCCGGCCGCGCCTGCTCGCGCCCGAAACGCCCGCGCAGGAAGCGGCCCAGATGATGACGCGCTACGGCTACGAGGGTTTCCCGGTCGCCAGGGACGGAAAAATCCTCGGCCTGCTCACCCGCCGCGCGGTCGACCGCGCCCTCAGCCACCGCCTGAACCTGACCGCCGCCAGCCTGATGGAAGCCGGGGAAATCACCGTCCAGCCCGGCGATTCGCTCCAGCAGGTGCAGGCCTTGATGATTGAAAGCGGTTGGGGTCAAATTCCAGTCGTCGAACCGGTGACGGGCAAAATCATCGGCATCATCACCCGCACCGACCTGCTGAAAACGCTGGCGCGCCGTCCACGCCCGGCGCAGCCCGCCTACGCAAAAAAATTGGAGCGAGGCCTGCCGCCCGAACACCTGGCGCTCATCCACGCCGTTGCCAAAGAAGCCGCTCATCAACACCTGCCGGTTTACATCGTCGGCGGCTTCGTGCGCGACCTCTTGCTCGACCGCCCCAGTCTCGATTTCGACATCGTGGTCGAAGGCGATGCCATCGCGCTCGCCAAAGCCCTGGCGCGCAAACACGGCGGGCGCGTCACCAGCCACAGCCGCTTCGGCACCGCCAAGTGGAACCTTGAGCATTCTGCATTCAGCATTCCGCATTCCGCATTGGATTTGATTTCCTCCCGCCAGGAATTTTACGAACACCCCACCGCCCTGCCCACTGTCGAGCGCGGCAGCATCAAACTCGACCTGCACCGGCGCGATTTCACCATCAACACCCTGGCCCTGCGGCTGGATGGCCGCCATTTTGGCGAACTGCACGACTACTACGGCGGTCTAAACGACCTGCAGAAGCGCCGTATCCGCGTGCTGCACTCGCTCTCTTTCATTGACGACCCAACCCGCATGTTGCGCGCCGTGCGCTACGAGCAGCGCTACGGCTTCCACATCGAGCCGCGCAGCCTGCAATTGATGGACGAAGCCAAACCGCTCCTGGCGCGCCTTTCAGAGGAACGCCTGCGCCACGAGCTGGATTTAATCGCCGAAGAACCCAACGCGCCTGCCATGCTGGCCCGCCTGGCGGAACTCAATTTAATGACTTCTATTTCGGATGTCTTCCCCTGGAGCAGGGAACTGCGCGAACGGCTGGATTCTGCCCGAAACACGCCGCCCCCGCCCGGTTGGAGACTCTCCCCCGCTGTGGCCGGGCTCTCGTTAAATGGGGCCTTGACCTGGCTATTATGGCTGCTCGACCTGCCCCAAGCCCAAATCGAGAGTCTTCACAAGCGGCTGCGCTTCCCCCTCGGGTTATACAAAGCCCTGTTAGCAGCCTCCGCGCTCAAGGCCGAGTTACCCGCCCTCAGCGGGAACCCGGCCTCGAAATGGGTGAAGCGGCTGGAGGGGAGTCCGCTCCCCGCCCTTTACGCGGTCTACCTCGTCAGCCGGGAACCGGCCCTCGAGCGGTACGCCCTCCACTGGCAAGACATCCACCCAAAAACGAACGGCGAGACCCTCAAAGCCCTGGGCCTGCCGCCCGGCCCGCGCTACCAGCAGATTTTGTGGCAACTGCGCGCCGCCTGGCTGGATGGCGAAGTGACGAGCGAATCCGACGAACTGGCGCTGCTTGAAAAACTGGTCAACACAGAAACCGGTAAACCGGATAACTGAAAAACAGGATACCAACATGGACGAGCCTTCCACCCTCCCCTACCGCCCGCGCCTGGAGTTCCTCTCGCCCGCCGAGAGCGCCTTTTTCCGCGTGCTGCATGAGATGGTGAAGGAGCATCTCTTTATTTGTCCCAAAGTGCCGCTGCAAGACCTGTTTTTTGTAACCCGCCCCAACGAGAACGTGCATTATTTCAACAAACTTTACCGCAAGAGCGTAGATTTCTTGCTCCTGCGACGCGATACGCTCAAGCCAGCCCTGGCTATCGAACTGGATTACCCCAAACAGACCGAACACCGTCCAACTGACGCCTTCTTGGACGGGCTGTTCGATCAGGCACGCTTGCCGCTCGTGCATATCACCGTGCAGCAGAGTTACGATATAAATGCCCTGGCACGTCAGTTCGCCGAAGCGATGAAGCGTGCCAAAGTGGATAACCCCCTGCTGTGCAGCGAAGCGGATTACTCTCCTGTTTGTCCGCGCTGTGGGATAACGATGGTGCTGCGCTTCTACAAAGACGGGCCCCGCAAGGGCGAGCAATACTATGGCTGCCTGAATTTTCCCGCCTGCCAGGAAGTGGTGGGGTTGGGGCAGGCTGTACCTAAAATGAACAGGGACGCCTGAAAGAACGAACATGCGGAATAAATTCCTCAGAACCAAACAGCAGGGTTTCCACCCAATACGCAAATTGCGCATCGTCTTTTCAGGACTTCGCTACGCCATCCTGAACGAATCTTCTGTGGTCATCGAAATTACCCTATCGGCTTTGGTGCTGGCGGGTTGTTTCTATTACCGCCAGTGGCTCGATTTTAGCATCGTCCTCGTCGCCAGCGGATTGATGCTGGTCACGGAAATGGTCAATACCGCAATCGAGGGACTTTGCGACTTTGTGGAACCTGGTTACAACGAAAAAATTGGCATCATCAAGGATGTCGCATCTGCCGCCGTTGGAATCAGCATCCTGGTTTGGAGTATGACCCTGCTGATGGAAGTCATTCGCTTGTGGTAGGGATCGTAGGCAGAAAACAACATCTGGTCTGACCGCTTCGTTTTGGAGCGACTCGGAATTCAGGTTGGGGTATAAGCGTCAGTACCAATGTCTCACCAAACTCTTTCTTGAATTTACATAAAAACAGTCTAAAATATCTTTATTGAAGCGCAAAAATGCGTTATAGCAGGCCAGTCAGCCTGCCCGGCTTGCCCACATAGAGGAGAGAGATGGCTCAGACGTTCAACTGTCCCAACTGCGGCGCGCCGTTGGATTACCGGGGGAATGACCCGATTATCCGCTGCCCATACTGCAATAGTTCAGTGATTGTGCCTGAAAATTTGCGCGCCCGACCCCAATTTTCATCGAAACCCGATAATTTTACCTTGAGCGGGTTCGGCAACCTGGGCGGGCTGGTCAGCCAGGCGCGGCGCATTAACGAGGTCAAAGACCTGGCCCAGGCCGGGGAGATGGAAAAAGCTGTCGCCCTGTATCGTGAAATTACCGGGGCGGATGAGTTCGCGGCGCGCCAGGCAGTTGGCAACCTGTCGATGGGGCAGCCCATCGTCTTTAGCGGAATGCCTGCCGTCGATATGGTCAGCGGCTCGCCCATCCAGATCCAGCCGGATAAGACCGTTCAAAACATTCAGCGTGGAGTGGGATGTTTCTTCGTTGGCGTGACGCTGCTTGTTCTGGCTTCGGTGCTGATACCCATTGTGGCGACTTTTGGCCTGACTTCGATTTTCAAAGGCTCCGGGTTCGAGGTGCCGGGCGGGGTGGAAATCCCAATTGACTTTGGAGATTTGCAAATTCCCGGCATGGGCTTTGCTACGCGCGAACTCTCCTTCGGCGGCGAGGGAACCGGGCCTGGCCTGTTTGGCGATGTGCGGGCGATTGGCGTTAACCCCACAAACGGGCATATCTACGCGGCCAATTATGACGACGGACGAGTGCAGGCCTTCGATGCAACGGGCCAGTTTATTACCCAATGGATTATTCCCAAAGAAAATACCGACCCCTATTTTGGAGATATGGCTGTAGGACGGGATGGCACAATTTACATTCCGGTCTATGGCAATTTGAAATTGTTTGGCCCAGACGGAAAAGCCCTGGGCGAAATTGACCCTGGACGAGATTATATTGACAACCTTGATATTGCCGCCGACGGCACGCTGGTTGCAATTGCCAACGGAGAAGATATTTTGTGGCTTTCACCGAAAGGCGAGATACTTCAAAAAGTCGAGGATGCTGTTTCCACCGTCTCTGGCGACTCAGAATTGAGCGCTTTGGTGGCAGTGGATGGCTTGGGAAACGTGTATGTGCTTGGCATTTTCAACAATGCGGTTTTTGTGTTCGATTCCGCGGGCAAATTTCTCAACCGTTTTGGCAGCGATGGCGACTCAGCCGGGCAGTTCCGCGCTCCGCTGGCAATTGAAGTGGATGGCAAAGGCCGTATTTTTGTCAGCGACATTAAGGGAATTCAGGTATTTAGCAACGATGGCCGCTATCTTGACGTAATTAAAGTATCTTTTGCCGTTGCCTATGGCCTGGCCTTTGATGACCAGGGCAAACTATACATCACTACCGGAAATCATACTGTGGAAAAATTCAGCGTAAAGGAATAGACCATGCCACAAATCCCCTGCCCGAGCTGCGGCGCGTCGGTTGAAAGCACGGAACGCGCCTGCTCCTACTGTGGAGCCGCCCTCACCCCTTCCGTTTCATCCTCCGCCCCTACTATGCGCGCCAGCCGCGACGAGTTGGACGCCATTTTGAAAACTGCGCAGCCGCCCGCCGATTCATCGGATGCAACGATTGTCAGCAGTGGGCCGCTCAAGTCCTTCAAAAGCAGCGCCGAAGCAATGGATGCCATCAAAGCGGAACTGCGCGCGGGGCGTAAAATTCAGGCCGTCGCAATGTATCGCGAGTATTTCGAGGTTGGTCTGGCCGATGCCAAGACGGCGGTCGAACAAATTGAATACAACCTGAAGTTCGAGACGGCGGCCATCCGTTCTGATGTTGAAATCCCGGCCTTTGCTCGCCCCGACGCGCCAGCCCCGGCTGGCCCAGTGATAACCCCCAATGCGCTAGATGAGCCGAAAAAATCAGGAGCGTCCAAGTGGGTCTGGGGCTGTGTTGCAGCCGTTGTCCTGTTCTGCTGCTTGTGCGTCATCCTGCCGGCTGCTCTCTATTGGCTGACGCAGAGCGTGCAGTTTTAATCACCCCTTGACCACGACCTTCAGATAATAATAATGAAAAATCGGACGGTTCGCCGTCCGATTTGTGTTTTACTTTATCGCCTTTTCCATCAACGTCAGGATTTCAAGCGGCTCGCCTTTGGCCGGTTCCCGTTTCAGCGAAAGCGCTCCCGTTGGGCATTGCTCCACGCACACGCCACAACCCATACATTTCTCGAAATCGACCCGGCTGTGCTGGTTGCCCATCCCAATCGCCCCAAACTGGCAGGATTGGAGGCATTCGGCGCAACCAACGCATAGATTAACATCCACCTGCGCCACGTAACCGGACGAGGCCAACATGGGCGTACCGTGCTGGTGGGCATGCAGCGCCCCGCAGCAACAGGCGCAGCAGTTGCAGATGGCATAAAAGCGCCCCAGCATAGCATCCTTGAAAAAGGCGTGATGGACATGCCCACGCCGGTCTTCCGCTTCAAGAATCTCGACTGCATCCTGCTGCGTGATCCAGCGCGCCTTGCCGGGGTTATGCTCCATCACAAAACTGGCGAACGGCTCTCCAATCACAAGACAGACATCCAGCGGCAGACAGGGATTCGGCTTGGCCGCGCGACAGGGGCAATCGAGGGCGACGATATGGTCGGGGTTTTTGAGAATAATCGAGCGCGCCCGCTTGTAAGGGATGACCTGCTCCAGGTCGGGGATGTTAATGTCCTCATTGACCAACACCAGCTGGCGGGCTGTCTCCAGCGGCAGAGCCTTGCCATGATACGTATCTGCCATGCTCACGTATTGCTCTGGCTGCTGCTCGATTTTTCGCGCCAGCCAGTGGTCGAACCAGGCTGCCAGCGGCGCGAATCTTTTTGCTAACGGATGCCGGCCGGTGCCAATGGCGATGTACAGGTGTACCCAGCGCCCGTAGATATAGCCGTGCACAAAATCGAACAACGAATAATTGGGCGTTTTGCGCGCTTCGGCGATGAATTCGCGCGTGGATGGTTTGATGATACCCATAAGATACTCCTGTAAAAACAATAAACCACAGGCGATGGACGATAAACCATTGTCCATTGTCCATTGCCTGCTGTCAAGAAACAAACTTCCCTGATTTGAGGGCTATTTGTCCACAATCGACCAGAAATCGATTTGCGCGTTCCACGCGCCGGGATTGGAGATAGTAATCAGGTAGCGGCCATCTGGGCTGATGCGCAGCAGGCCGCCCTCCGTTGCTTCTGGAATGCTGCGCTCCCACAACAGCCCGGCGGTGGTTGGGTCCCAGACCTGAATGCCCTGCCGGAAGGTGAACAGGTACTTACCGTTGGGGGTAAAGGCCATCTGTTGCGGTTCAGCATAACCGTCCCAAGTCAGTTCTGAGGAGACCTGGCACGAATCAACCCGCCAGTAAACCAGCGCGCCCTTTTGCATATCGGCCACCGCCAGGCGTCCATCGCGGTGGAAGGCCGCCGCCGCGCCCTGAATGGCGCAGAGCTTCTTGCCGTCTGAAACGTTCCAGGCTGTGACCTGTCCCGTCAGCCCGCTGGAGGTGACCAGAACGAGGAAACGTTCATCTGGGCTGAGTAGCAGCGCGTTAAAGCGGCCTCCCGTGACCTCGCCGATAACGTCGCAGCGATAAGGCGCAATCCCCCACTTACGCACCTCAACCGGCGCGGTGATTTTATCGTTTTGCGCGGCGGTGAACAACTCTTTCATGCCGTTGCTCAAGTAAACACTCTGGCGCAATGTAGCATCCCCGCATTCTTCGATGACGCGCTTCTTTTCGGTGAGTTCTCCACTCTTCGTATCGAACAGATAAACGGAGGGGCCTGCGCTGTATGTAACGATGAAGTTGCCATTGCTGCTGATACTGGCCGCCCGGAACAGGCCGTCTTTGTTTTCGGGTGTGATAGACCAGTCTTTTTTGGCATCCGCAACCAGGTACGAGGTCAATTCGCGCTGGCTGGCAATTATGAATCGCCCAAATTTGAGATTCCATAAGGCTTCGTAGGCTTCGGGTTGTGACCATTTGGCAAGTTTTTGCAGTGAAACGCTGGCCGGAGTCGGCGAGGGCGTGACCGGGGTGGCAGTGATAACCTCCGGCACGGGCGTATCCACCGCGAAGACGGGCAGGGGCGTATAAGTAGGGGCCAGGTCGGGGAATTCAAGCGGTGGAATTTCCTTGTGCGAGGGCTGTGGCAAGTTGCAGCCAGCCAGGATAAAGAGTAAAAGAAGCCAGACAGCAAATGACTTTTTCATGGTTTTCTCCCTGGGGATAATTCTGGGTTCCCCTTACCTTATAAACGAACCAGCCTGAAAATCGTTCCAGCCCAAACGGAGCAGCCCGAAATTTCCCAACTTCGGACAAAATCGTATTTCAAATCAGAAAGCCAAAACCACTTCACCACGACGGCAACCACGTTTCACAACAGAAAGCAAAAACCGAAAAATGGGTTTCCGTTGTGTTTCTTCGTTACCGTTGTGGTAAAAAAACGGGCTCTCCCGTTTCTGGCGGGATTCGTCCACAGATTTCGCAGATTACACAGATTTGGTTCTTGGAATCGGCGAAATCTGTGTAATCTGTGGATAGATTTTTATTTCTTCTCGTTAAAAGCGGTAGAGCCAAAAAACGCCAATCTTAATGTTACATTGTCAAGTTAGTTACCAAAATTGGCAGAACTTGGACTCTGGACAAGTATAAACCAAACCATCTGCGAAGATTTGCGCTAGAATAATGTATACTCAATTCTTAAGGAGCCCACCATGCCTGCTCACAAACGTCCGATTTCCCCCGAAGACCTGTACCGGCTGGAACTGATTTCCGAGCCGAGAATCGCCCCCGATGGAAAGCACGTCATCTACCGCCAGCAGCGGGTGGAGCGGAAAACGGAGAAGAAATATGCCAATTTGTGGGTCGTCTCGACAACGCTCGACGCCGGTTCGCCGAAACAGTTTACTTATGGCAACCAGAACGATTCATCGCCGCGCTGGTCGCCGGATGGACGGCAGATTGCATTTCTCTCAAACCGGGGTGACAAGGAAAAGCCAGCCCAAATCTACCTCATCCCCTTCGATGGCGGCGAGGCGCGGCCCCTGACCGATATTGAAGGCGAGATTACGCTGGTCGATTGGTCGCCGGATGGACGCAAACTGCTCTGCCTGGTGCGCAAAACCGACCCGGAGCAGTTGGAACGCGAAAAGGACGAGCAGAAAAAGAAACTGGGCGTGGTCTCACGGCAGTACACGCGCCTGTTCTACAAACTGGACGGCTACGGCTACCTGCCCCACGAACGGACGCACATCTGGCTGGTGGATGCGCGCACGGGCAAAGGCAAGCAACTGACTGATAGTGATGTCTGGGACGAGGCAGACCCGGCCTTTTCGCCAGATGGAACACAGATTGTTTTCGTCTCAAACCGCGCTAAGGACCCGGACCAGGCTCCCGACCAAATGGATTTGTTCGTGCTGAATCTCGCTTCCGATGCCCCCCCCAGGAAAATCAAAACCCCGACCGGCTACAAAACCCAACCGGCCTTTTCACCCGATGGCAGGTGGATTGCCTACTTTGGGCGCGAAGGCGAGGGCGAAGACTGGCGCAATCTGAACCTGTGGATTGTGCCAGCCGATGGCTCGAAAGCGCCTAAAAACCTGACAGCGCAGGAAGATATCCAGTGCGGGGCGAACATTATCGCCGATTGCGGGACGCCGGAACAGGCCGCGCCCATCTGGTCGCCGGATGGGAAATATCTCTACTTCCAGGCCTCGCTGCATGGCTCGGTGACGCTCAAACGAATCAGCCTGGAAACTGGCGAAATAACGGAAGTGATTGGTCAGGGTGGCGCGGTCGGCTCCCCTTCGTTCGACAAAAGCCACTCGCGAGTCTCTTACTTTTTCGGACAGATGCACGACCCGGGTCAAATCCACCTGAAAGAATTAACCAATGGGCAGACCATCCGTCACTTAACGCGCGTCAACCGGGCGCTGTTCGAGGCTGTAGAGTTGTCCAAAACAGAGGAAGTCTGGTTCAAGGGGCCGGATGGTAACGATTTGCAGGGCTGGATCATGTTCCCGCCCGGGTTCGACCCGAAGCAGAAATACCCGT
Organism: uncultured Anaerolinea sp.; assembly: GCA_964422545.1. GTDB lineage: Bacteria > Chloroflexota > Anaerolineae > Anaerolineales > Villigracilaceae > UBA5195. Next base: position 99,183 of record CAYRBO010000005.1, read on the forward strand.
CGATTTTGGAGATTCACGGCGGGCCGCTGACGCAATATGGCAAATTTTTCATGCACGAGTTCTACTTTTTGGCATCTCTGGGCTATGTGGTCTATTTCTGCAACCCGCGCGGCGGGAAGGGCTACGGCGAGGCGCACGCGAAGTCGATTTACGGCGCATGGGGCACCACCGATTACGCCGACCTGATGGCCTGGACGGATTTCGTGGCCGCCAAACCGTACATCGACACCAAACGCATGGGCGTGACCGGCGGCAGTTACGGCGGCTATATGACGCTGTGGATCATCGGCCACACCGAGCGTTTCAAGGCGGCGGTGGCGCAGCGCGTGGTCAGCAATTTCGTCAGTGAGTGGGGGTCGAGCGACTATAACTGGACCTTTGAGTACGAGGTGATGGCCGAGGCGCCCTTCAAGGACTTCCAGAAGTGGTGGGATATGTCGCCAATGAAATACATCGGCAACGCCAAAACGCCGACCATGATTACCCACTCTGAAAACGACCTGCGCTGTCCCATCGAGCAGGGCGAGCAGGCCTTCGTGGCTCTCAAACGCCTGGGCGTAGAGACGGAGTTCATCCGCTTCCCGGAGGAGTTTCACGGCCTATCTCGCACCGGGCGGACGGACAGGCGGATTGCCCGGTTGGGGCATATTGCGCGGTGGATGAATAAATTCTTGAAATAGCGGCAAAATTAAGCGCTCCTGTTTGAAAAAAACGCCCCTGCTTGCTCATAGGGGCGTTTTTTATTCACCAAGACCGGATATTTTGCATGAAGATTTGCCATTTGAGAGGTCTAATTTGGGGCAGGCGGCGCACTGCACCGCTCACGCCTACAAGATAGACTTGAGCATCGCCGCGACCGATTGGTAAACCGGCGAATCATCCGGCAGGTCAACCAGCGGCTTGCCGGTCGCATCGAAGGTGGAGAGTTCCGCGTCGCTGGCAATCGTTCCCAGCAGCGGCACGCCCAATTTCTCGGCAAATGTGGTCATTTCGGGCGGCAAAATCCCATTCACGCGATTAATCACCAGGTAAGATTTTTCGATGCGGATGTCGAGTTCTCTGCTCATCTCCGCTATTCTTTGCGCGGCGACCAGCCCACGCTGCGAGGGGTCACTGACGATAATGAGATGCTGGACATCGCGCGTGGTGCGGCGGCTGAGATGTTCCATTCCGGCTTCGTTATCAATGACGACATAAGCGTAGTGGCGGCTCAGGCCATCCACCACCTCGCGCAAGTTGTGGTTGACGGCGCAGTAACAGCCCGGTCCTTCGCCGCGCCCCATTGCAATCAGGTCAAAACGCGCGCCTTCAGACAGCGACGAGCGGACATGGTATTCGAGATATTCGCGCTTCGAGACGCCACCCGGCAGCCCACCCATCGCCGCGCCGCCCTGCACCAGCGTCGATTTGACCTGCTGGAGCATGTCCTCGCGGATGTCGCCGACCGTCCAATCCAAATCGAGGCCCAGCACCATGTTCAGATTGGAGGACGGGTCGGCATCGATAGCCAGGATACTGCCCGGCTGGTTCTGCGCCAGGTATTTGATAACCATCCCGGCGACGGTGGTCTTGCCCACCCCGCCCTTTCCAGCCAGTGCGATTGTAGTTGTCATAGTCACCTCTAATTTATGTCATTGCGAGGAGCGTTCTCCAGCAACGAAGCAACCTCTTCATTAAGGGAACAGCCCGTTTAATAGGGATTGCTTTGCCCGGCCAAAGAACGCTGGTTTTTGGCATCTGTATCGAGACCCGGCGAAAAGGAACACAAAATATTTTGCGCGTTTTATCGGGTCTCGATACGCCCTTCGCAAAGAGCGCTCAGGGCTACTCGACCTCGGTGTTTTAATACGTCAACCCAAACCCAAACGGGTACAACGGATTCTCCGAATCGTACGGCAGGTCTTCCTTCTGTTTTCGCACCGCCTCCATTGACGAAGGGATTTCAAAGGGCAGTTTACCGGTCGGGGCGAAGCGGCCAAAGACCACATCCAGCACCGCCGCGTCGTTCGCGCCGAAGTTGGCGAGCAGGGCGGCGCACTTTGCGTTGATTTCCGGGATGACCGCCGGTCGCTCGAAGTAGAAATCGACCACTGTTGGGACGGTTTCGAGAATGCCCAGGATGCGCTCCTTCTCCGGGCTTTTGAAATCCAGGTCGCCAGCATGGAACAGGCTGTCGAGGAAGCCCTTGCGCTTCTCGTAGGGCGCGGCCAGCCGCAGAATGGCAAAATCGGCCTGGGCCGGGTCGCTAACCACCTCGCCATATTGTCCCGCAGTTTCGGGATTCATGTTTTCGATATAAATTTTCGGCTTCCCGGAGAGGGGCAGCACCGGCTGCCTTTGTCCGTTTTTTAGCAGGACAAGCGACTTGCGCTGGGCCACTTCGCCCTTTGATTTGAAATCTTCCCGCCCGATGGTTTTTTCGGCAAGATCTGGGTCGAGATAGGGATGGTCGAACAACCCCAGGCGGAATTTCTCCCGCAGCAGCCGCCGCGCCGATTGATTAATTCGCTCCTCAGATACTTTCCCACGGCGGACGAGTTCGACAATCAACTCTGGGCAGGTTTCGCCGCCAAACTGGTCAACTCCCGCCTCCAGCGCGACCTGCGCCCGCTCGATGGGCGTCAAATGCTCCACGCCCCAGGCCTTGGCCTCGATCAGTTCCTTGCCAAACATCTTCAGGCCATTCAGCAAGAGCCAATCGGTGCAGACAATGCCATCGAAACCGTATTTCTCACGCAGCAGGCCGGTGATGATGGCTTTGTTGAAACTAAAGCCCTTTTCCTCGTACTGCGTCCCGACCGGCATTCCGTAATAGGGCATGATTTGCGAAGTTCCGGCGGCGAAGGCGGCCTCGAAGGGCTTGAGGTGGTAATCGAAGTTGTTGCCAGGGTAAACCTGCTCTTTGCCATAAGCAAAGTGCGCGTCCTCGCCGTTCATTTGCGGGCCGCCGCCGGGGAAGTGTTTGGTCATGCAGGCCACGCTGTCCTTGCCAAGCGTTTCGCCCTGGAAGCCGCGAATGTAGGCGCTGCCCATTTCGGAAACCAGGTCGGCGTCCTCGCCAAACGTGCCGTTGACGCGGCACCAGCGCGGCTCGGTCGCCAGGTCAACCATCGGGTGCAGGGCCACGCGAATGCCCGCCGCCAGGTATTCCTGCCGGGCGATATCGCCAAATTCCTGCACCAGGGCCGCGTCGCGCGTGGCGGCCAGCCCGGTCGGCTCCGGCCACTGCGAGAAATGCCCGGCGGGCAGGTTCGCGCCGACGTTGTTCGAGAAGGCGTGGCGCGGGTCGGACGAAATCGTAACCGGAATGCCCAGCCGGGTGCGCTCGGCCATTTTTTGCAGGCGGTTGTGCCAGGCTGCAATCGCGCGTGGCTCGTAAACGTTCAGGAGGTTGAAGTGATTCATCAATTTGACCGCAATCACCTCGGATGTCTTGGTCGGGCCGCCCTCGCGGCTCAGCGATTCGGTCAGCGTGCCATCGGGCTGCATTCCAATCATCGAGTGGAACATCAGACCGGCCTTTTCTTCGAGCGTCATTTGGGAGAGCAGGTCTTCGACGCGCGCCTCGACTGGCTGGCGCGGGTCTTCGTAGATATCCAATTTCCCGTTTTTATTCAAATCGCGGAACTGAAAGCCGTTTTCTGTCAAGATGGGCGCTTCTGGCCCCAGGAGCGCCAGGTTGCGGCGGGTGGCGAGGGCGGGCGCGAATTTCAGCCAGGCGAAAATTCCGCCGCCAATGGCGAGCAGGGAAAGCAGGATGTAGACGATGGGCATTTATGTTCTCCCAAACAGTGTATGTGGGGCAGGCAAAACGTCTGTCTTACAGGGGCAGGGCTGACAGGATGCGCTGCGCAGCGTCTTTCAGCGCCGGCACGTGGTCATAGACTGGAATGCCCAGCCGGTCGGCTTCCTGCACCAGCAAATCGGCAGGCAGGAAACCCAGGACGGGCAGGCCGGGGGTTTCTGTTTCGAGGAACCGGGCTTCGTCCTCGTTACGGACTTTGTTGCCCACCAGATACAGGCGCGTCAGGCCAATGTCGTTGGCCAGTTTTTTGATTTGGGCGGCAGTGCCCAGGCTGCGGCGGGTCGGCTCGACCACGACCAGCATGGCGTCGACAAAATCGACGGTGGCGCGGCCCAAATGTTCGACCCCGGCGTACATATCGAGCAACAAAACTTCATCCTTACGAAACATGAGATGCGTGAACAGGGTTTTTAGCATGGCCGCTTCGGGACAGATGCAGCCAGAGCCGCCGGTTTCGACCGCGCCCATTTCGAGCAGGCGCACGCCGCGATGGAGGACGCTGAAACGCTCCGGGATGTCATCGACACGGGGGTTGAGGGTGAAGAAGCCGCCAACCTGGCCTTTTTTTGCGCCGGTGCGCTCTAAAATCAGGTCGTCCATATCAGAGATGGGGCTGAGCCTGGCGCGCAGCTCGTTGGGGAAGCCGAGCGCCCCGGCCAGGCAGGGCGAGGGGTCGGCATCGACGGCCAGGACTTGCCGGCCCTGGTCGGCGTAGGCTTGGGCAATCAGCGCGGTCAGGGTGGTTTTGCCCACGCCGCCTTTGCCGGTGATGGCGAGTTTCATGGGTTCATCCTTTTGATAATTTTGCCGGTCAACTGGCTGCCGAGGATGGCGCAGCCGTCGAGGGGCAGGTAATGGGTGGCAGATGAATCGAACAAGACTTTGCAAGAGGAGGGAAAATCCTCATCGCCCAGCCAGAAGGTGAGTAGCAGCGGGATGCGCGGCAGGGCCGGAAATATAAAGGATGCAGTGCCGATGTCGAGCGGTTGGCCGCCGAGGGCCAGGCAGGCAGTTTGAAAGGTATGGACGGCAGCCTGATGGGGCAATTTGGCAAATTGCCTTACGACTTCGCCGCCGGAATAGCCCTGAAAGGCCTGGTTGTACATGCGCCCGCCCGGCAGGTCAGCAAAGGAGACCCACTGACCGGTCAATGGGGCGCCATCGGCTGTAACAAAATAATACAGCAAAAGGGCTTGCAGGAAATCGGGGAGTTTGTCACCGGCGGGGGTGAAAAATGTCAGGTTAGGAAATGCGCCGCGCAAAGGTTTATCGAACAGGTTGAAATGGAATTCACCTCGCTCGCAGCCGATTTCGACATATGCGGTTCCGGTTCGGGCGGTCAGGGTTGCGGCAGGAATTCCTTGCAGGCTGGCGCGCAGCTCTTCGGCACGCAATTCAAGCCCCGGCGGGGTCTGTTCTGGCTTCTTGAACGAAAAACGCGAAGTGGATGTCATTTTTCATCAGTATTTTATTACCGGGAACATTCGTTGTGGATAAATTTTGTATTCAGGGTTGAATTCATTATATATCAGGTCCATTCATTAGCGACATTTGTCAATATATTGTGTGACATTCAACACAATTGATGTGTATGACAAAATGCTAGAATGAAATCAGACGAGTATTACGGCCAACATCGCGAGGAGACAACCAGGAGATATTCTCCCGTTTTTATATTAACCCATCCACAATTTGATTCAGGAGGTTCACATGCAAACCTCAACGTTCGATACGCCTGCCCTGTACGGAGACCATCATGTCACCGAGGTCAGGCGTCTGTTATTTGAGGTGCCAGGCGTGACGGATGTGTATGCCAGTTCGGCCTTTCGGGCGGTGCAAATCACATTCGATGAGACCAAAACCAGCCACGAAGCGTTGGCAAAGGTGTTGGATGCCGCCGGATACCTGGGCGAAATCCCGATGCTGGCCGAGACCAGTATAGCGGCGGAGGCGAACAGCGTTTTTCGGCACAGCGCGATTTACGAGACGGTGAAGAAGACCGTCAGTTTCCAACAAAAAGTACCTTATAGTGGACGCCCGCTGTGGAATTGCCCCGGCATGGGCGTGGTGAGGACGATGGATGAGTAGAGGTTACTATGGCTAAAAAACGAGAAATTCAGGAATATACCATTGATACCGCCGCGCAGAAGATGCTGATTCGCGCGGAGGAGTTAGGCGTTGGAACGGCCTTTTCGCGGGCCGATGCCATGTCGCCCTGCAACATCGGCGGGGCGGGGATGTGCTGCAAGCAATGCGGCATGGGTCCCTGCCGCCTGACCAAGAGCGGCGATGTGGGCGTGTGCGGCGCGACGATTGAAACCATCCAGGCCCGCAACCTGACCCGCGCCATTGCGGCGGGCGCGGCGGCCCACTCGGACCACGGGCGCGATATGGCCTTCACGCTCAAGGCGGTTGCCAACGGACAGACAGAAGGCTACTACCTGAAAGATATTGCCAAACTGCGGCGGGTGGCCAGCTATTACGACATCCCAATTGAGAAGCGCTCGCCGGAAGAAATTGCCAACGACCTGGCCGACCTGTATATTTCACAATTCGGCCAGCAGCGCGGCGAGGTGGTTCCGGTGCGGCGCGCGCCCAAGAAGCGCCAGGAACGCTGGAAGCAGTTGGGCGTCATCCCGCGCGGGGTAGACCGCGAGGTGGTGGAGGCTCTGCACCGCACGCACATTGGCGACGACCAGGATTACGCCCACATCCTGCAACACGCCGTCAAAACCGCCATGGCCGACGGCTGGGCCGGGTCGATGATTGCGACCGACATTTCAGACATCCTGTTCGGAACTCCCGCCCCCATCCTGGGGCAGGCCAACCTGGGCGTGCTGAAGAAGGATATGGTCAATGTGGTGGTGCATGGTCACGAACCGACCTTGAGCGAGATGATTGTGGCGGCCTCGCAAGACCCGGAAATTATTGAGTATGCGCAGGCGGCGGGCGCGAAGGGCGTGCAATTGAGCGGTATTTGCTGCACGGCCAACGAAATTCTGATGCGCCAGGGCATCCCAGCGGCAGGAAATTTCCTGCAACAGGAACTTTCTATTCTGACCGGCGCGGTGGAAGCGATGGTGGTGGACGTGCAGTGCATTATGCAGGCGTTGGTCAACCTGGCAAGCCATTTCCACACCAAGATTATCACCACCTCCCCAAAGGTGAAAATCACCGGCGCAACGCATATCGAATTCGATGAACATCACGCGCTGACGATTGCCAAGAACATCCTGAAAACCGCCATTGATAATTACAAGAATCGCGGCGAAGTGCATATCCCCAATGAAAAAGAAGACCTGATTCCGGGCTTCTCGCACGAGTACATCAACTACATGCTGGGCGGCTCGTACCGGGCTTCGTTCAGACCGCTCAATGACGCCATCATGAGCGGGCGCATTCGCGGCGTGGCGGCCATCGTCGGCTGCAATAACCCACGCAGCCAGCATGATTACCTGCATACCAAAGTGGTGCGCGAGCTGCTCAAAAAAGATGTGCTGGTGGTGCAAACCGGCTGCGGCGCGATTGCCTCAGCCAAACTGGGCCTGCTGCTTGGCGAAGCGGGGGTTGAACAGGTCGGCGCGGGGCTGCGCGAAGTGTGCGAGACGGTCGGCATCCCGCCGGTGCTGCATCTCGGCTCGTGCGTTGACAATACCCGCATCCTGACCGTGCTGACCCAAATGGTGGAAGAAGGCGGCCTGGGCGATGACATCGACATGATTCCGGCGGTCGGCCTGGCTCCCGAATGGATGTCGGAAAAAGCCCTCGCCATCGCTACCTACTGCGTGGCTTCGGGCGCGTATGTCATTTTCGGTGGACAATCACCAGTCGGCGGCATGCCCGACCGGGTGGATGACAGCGACAAAGTGCTGAAATACATCTCTGAAGGCTGGGAAAAGGATTACGGCGGAAAATTGGAATTTATCGCCGACCCCGATAAGATGATTGAAGCCACGCTGGCGCACATTGACAAGAAACGCGCCGCGCTCGGCCTGCCCGCCTGGGAAGAGAACAAGTTTGGAAAGTCGGGCGATGCCAGGATGATGGAAGTCGAAGCGCTGCCGCTTGAGCAGCGCCGCGCCGCAATCTATGGGTTGGCGGCTGATTAGGAGGAAACCATGTCTCGATATATTGCCACCCGCGCCATTCGCGGCGCAAACGCCCTGGTGACTGAAGCCGAATTCATGCTAAACAAGGCCCTGGCCGAAAAAGGCCCCGACGCGCCGATTTCCTTCCCGAACACTGCTTATTACTTGCCAACCATTTACGCCATGACCGGCATCGCCGTCGAAAAACTCGGCCAGCTGAGAGATGTGCTAAAGCACGCCCGCGAACTGCTGCACCCGGTTCCTGCTGCCAGTAAGTGGACGCCCTATCTGGGCGAGACGCTCGACAGCGGCATGGCAACCTTGTTCGCTGCCGAAGCCATCGAGGCCATCCGCTTTTTGTATGGGTTGCAGCCCGAACCCAAACCCGGCCTGCAACTGGCAGGAGGCACCGCCTACCCGCAATTGGGCGAATCACTCGAAGGCCATCTCAACGGCCCCATTGACGACATTCGTCTGCGCGCTTGGGGTATTCAACTGGTGGATGGACGCATGCCCGGCTTCGCGGCCATTGTGGGGTGCGCCAAAAACAACCAGGTAGCGGTCAAGATTGTGCGTGAACTGCAAAAGCGCAATATTCTGACCTTCCTGTGCGGCAACGTCAACGGGCGCAGCATCATTGACCAGCTGCAGGAAGAGGGCGTGGAACTCGGCTACGACACCTACACCGTGCCATTTGGCACCGACACCATCGCGGCCATTTACCCCATTGGGTTTGCCTCGCGCTCGGCGCTAACCTTCGGCGGCCTGAAAGCAGGCATGGCGCAAGAAATCCTGCTTTACAACAAGGAGCGCGTCTTTGCCTTCGTGCTGGCGCTCGGCGAAGTGGACGACCTGAAATATGCCGCTGCCGCCGGGGCCATCAATTACGGCTTCCCGGTCATCGCCGATACGGTCATCCCCGAAATTTTGCCAACCGGCGTGACCACTTATGAGCATGTCGTCTCGATGCCGTTCGACCAAATTGACGGCGCGGATGACATGGAAAAGGCTGAACGGCTCATCCAGAAGTGCATCGAAGTGCGCGGCGTCAAAATCAAGATGACCGAAGTGCCGATTCCTGTGCCATATGGCTCGGCCTTTGAGGGCGAAGTTGTCCGCAAGGCCGACCTGCGAGTGGAATTTGGCGGCAAATACTCGAAGTGCTTCGAGTACCTGTACACGGCTCCGCTCGATGAAGTGGTGGACGGCAAAGTGGAAGTCGTCGGGCCTGATTTTAGCGAAATCCCACCCCAGGGCAATATGAGCGTGGGCGTGGTTGCCAAAGTGGCCGGACGCGCCATGCAGACCGACTTCGAGCCAGTGCTGGAGCGTCAAATCCACTACTTCGTCAATGGCGCGAGCGGCGTGCAGCATGTTGGGCAGCGCGATATTGCCTGGATTCGCATCTCGAACGCCGCCGCCGAGAAGGGTTTCAGCCTGCAAGACATCGGTAAAATCTTGCACGCCCGCTTCCACGCCGATTTTGGCGCGATTGTAGATAAAGTGCAGGTCACGATTTACACCGAGCCGAAATTGTTCGAGGAATGGCTGGTCAAAGCGCGCGAAGCGTATGACTACCGCAACAAACGCCTGGCCGACCTGACCGATGACAAAGTGGACGAATTCTACTCTTGCACGCTCTGCCAGTCCTTCGCCCCGAACCACGTCTGCGTGGTCAGCCCGCAGCGCCTGGGTCTGTGCGGCGCATACAACTGGCTGGATTGTAAGGCCTCTTTCAGCATCAACCCAACCGGCCCCAACCAACCCATCAAACTGGGTAAAGTGATAGACCCCATCAAAGGCTATTGGGAAGGCACGAACCAATATGCCGCGATGGGCTCGCATGGCGTAGTCAATGAAGTAACGATGTACTCTATCATGGAAAATCCGATGACGGCCTGCGGCTGCTTCGAGTGCATCGTCATGCTCATCCCCGAAGCGAACGGCGTGATGGTCGTCAGCCGCGAAGATACCAGCATGACCCCAGCCGGAATGACCTTCAGCACCCTGGCGGGCATCGCTGGCGGCGGCCTGCAAACGCCGGGCGTAATGGGCGTGGGCAAATACTACCTCATCAGCCCCAAGTTCATCTCAGCCGATGGCGGCTTTAAGCGAGTTGTCTGGATGTCGAGCGTGCTGAAAAATACGATGGCCGAGGAGTTCAGAGCCGTCTGCGAACGGGAAGGCGACCCTGACCTGATGGACAAAATCGCCGACGAGCGCAACGTCACCACAGTGGAAGAACTGCTGGCCTGGCTGGAGGCCCACGGTCACCCGGCGATGGTGATGGACCCAATGTTCTAGGTTGTAATTGGTAAGTAGTGCATGGGGATTGGGAGGGAAACCCGTCCCAATCCCCATTTTTTTCGGGCTTATTCCACTAATCCGCACTAATCTACGCGAATTTTTTGACCGCTTTTTTCATTCGATTAGCGCAGATTAGTGGATAAAAACTTCTCTGGAAAACTGATTACTGATTACTGGATACTGAATGAACCTCGTCCGTGATCTGATGACCGTTGGCGTGCCGACCTGCAAAACCACCTCGCCGGTGGTGGATGTGGCGCGTTTCATTCTCGAACACAACCTCGAAGAAATGGTTGTGCTGGATGACGAAGGACACGGCGTGGGCGTGATTGGGTACGAAGAACTGGTCGGCATCTACGGGCGGGACAACGTGGCCGCACTGACCGCTGAAGATGTCATGCGCGAGGGAGTCCCCGAACTGCCGGCCGACATCCCGATTGCCACAGCGGCGCAGATAATGAAAGACCTGCGCATCCGCGCAGCCTACATGACCCATAACGCTGGCGGAATTATCTACCCTGCCGCATACCTATCCTATCGCCACATCCTGCGCGCCCTGGCCGCCAGGGATGAAAAAGACCTGAAAGACCTGGGCATCGCCGCTGAACGCAAATCGCCGGTAGAAAGGTTCGTCGAACGCAGGGACGAAGCGCGGCGGAAAGCAGGGTTGAAGTAACAGAAAGCGTTATTCAATATTCGATAATCGAATAACGAGTAAAGAATATCGAATAACGAGTCTCGAATAACGAGAATCGAACATCGGAGGAACTATGCCAATCGAAATACCCAAAGATAAATGGACAGGCAAGGTCCGAACCATCACGCTTGGCGCAACCGCCGCGGAGGGCGGCACGCGTGCCAGCGTGGTCAACGTTGGGGGGGAAGCCTCCATGCCCTACCTGCACTTCGAGAACCCCGCGCCCAACCCGCCGGTCATCGCGGTCGAAATCAAATCGCGCAAACCCGCCGATTGGTCGCCGCTGCTCGAAGAAACCTGGGGCGAAGCCATGAACGACCCGGCTGCCTGGGCCAAGGCCGCCGAAGCCGCCGGGGCCGATATGCTTGTCCTGTGGCTGACGCTCGAAGACAGCCCCGATGAGGCCGTCAGAGCCGTTAAAGCCGTGCTGGCTGCCAGCGGACTTCCGCTGGCGGTGTTTGGCCCCGGTCAGGCCGAAAAAGACAACGAACTGATTGTCCCCGTCGCCGAAGCCACCAAAGGCGAACGCCTGTTGCTTGGCATTTGCGAAGACAAGAACTACCGCACCATCGTCGCTACCGCCCTGGCCAACGGACACCTGGTAAGCGCGCGTACCCCGATGGATGTCAACCTGGCCAAGCAACTCAACATCCTCATCACCGACATGGGCCTGCCCGCCGACCGTATCATCATGGACCCAACCACCGGCGCGCTCGGCTACGGCATCGAATACGGCTACTCGGTGATGGAACGCCTGCGTCTGGCCGCCCTGCAAGGCGACAGCATGACCCAGTTCCCCATGCTGGTCACAGTCGGCTTCGAGGCCTGGAAAACCAAAGAAGCCAAAGTCGGCGAGGGTGTTCCTGCCGCCTGGGGCGATTGGGGCAAGCGCGCGGTCGATTGGGAAATCACCACCGCCATCGCGCTGGTTGAATCGGGCGCGGATATTCTCGTCTTGCGGCATCCAGAGTCCATCAAACGGGTGAAGGCCGCCATTTCGGAACTCATGACCGCATAGGAGGCTACTATGGCACTCTCTGGCATCCAAATCTACAAACTGCTCCCGCAAACCAACTGCAAGGAATGCGGCTTCCCCACCTGCCTGGCCTTTGCCATGAAACTGGCCGCCAAACAGGTTGAACTCAGCGCCTGCCCCTACGTCACCGAAGAAAACAAGGCCCAACTGGCCGAATCAGCCGCGCCGCCCATCCGCCTGGTCACGCTTAAGGGCGCAATCGGCGAGGTCAAGGCCGGCAACGAAGTGGTGATGTACCGACACGAAAAGACCTTCTACAACAAGCCCGGCCTGTTCATCCGCGTCAAATCTGCCGAAGGAGTGGCCGAAGCCGACGCCTACAAAGTCAACTATGTCGGCATGGATTTCTCTGTAGATGGCTTCGCCGTTGAAGCAGAATCACCCGCCGCGATGACGGAAACCATTAAAGCGGTGCGCGCCGCTACGAAACGCCCCCTCATCCTGCTTTCCAAAAACCCCGACATTTTACAGGCTGGGTTAGCCGCCCTGCCCGGCGAAAAGCCCCTGCTGTGCGGCGCAGACGCTTCCAATTGGGAAAAAGCCGCCGACCTGGCAAAAACCGCCGGTTGCCCGCTCGCCGTCAGCGCCGACACAGTGGATGGCCTGGCCGACCTGACCGAGAAAATCAAAGCCAAAGGCGTTGAAGACCTCGTTCTCGACCCGATGACAACCCACCTCGGCAAATCGCTGGCAATCAACACCCAACTGCGCCGCCTGGCGCTCAAAAACACGCGCTCCGTTGGCTACCCCATCCTGGCCTTCCCCTGCAACGCCGCCGATGAACTTGCCGCCGCCTCGCAGGCGATTGCCAAATACGCCGGGTTCGTCGTCCTGAGCGAATTCCGGCCCGAACTGCTCTACGCCCTGCTCGTGCTGCGCGAGAACATTTACACCGACCCGCAGAAACCCATCCAGGTGCAGCCCGGCATCTACGAAATCAACGCGCCCAAACCCGAAAGCCCGGTGCTGGTCACCACCAACTTCAGCATCACCTACTTCGCCGTCGCCAACGAAGTCGAAGGTTCGGGACTGCCAGCCTGGCTGGTGGTCTGCGATGCCGAGGGCATGTCGGTGCTGACGGCCTGGGCAGCGGGCAAATTCGACGCCGAGCGCATTGCCAAAGCCATCAAAGGCTTCAACATCGCCGACAAAATCAGCAAGAAGCGCGTTGTCCTGCCTGGGCATGTGGCCGTCCTTTCAGGCGAACTCGAAGCCGAACTGCCCGATTGGGAAATTCGGGTCGGCCCGCGCGAAGCGGTTGATTTACCGGCGTTTATGAAGCAGGCGTTGAATTAGGAGACACGGAAGCAGGTAGACAGGTACGTGTTTCCGTGTCTACCTGTTTACCCCATCATGAACCACACCGTCACCTTCACCCTCCCCAATAAGCCCGACCCGGCTGCCGTCACCGTCCCTACGGGCGCGCTGCTCTCGGACGCTGCCCATTTGGCCGGCATCGAAATCAGCCAGCCATGCGGCGGGCAGGGACGCTGCGGGCGCTGCGCCGTGCAGGTGCTATCCGGCGATGTTCGGCGGCGCTCCACGCTGCGGCTCTCGCCGGAGGCCATCGAGCAGGGATTTGCCCTGGCCTGCCAGAGCATTGTCGAAGGTGATGTCTCGATTTTTGTGCCGGAGCAGGAGAAAATCGAGCGCAACCTGACCACCGACCGCGTGGCTGCCGAAGTGCAAGTGCCTGACGGCTACGAGTTCGAGTGGTCGCAGCCTATCCGGCGCGTGGCGGTGACGCTCAACCCGCCCTCAATGGACGACCAGACCGACGACTGGAGCCGCCTGCAAACCGCCCTGCGCGCCCAGCACAAACTCGAAAACACCACCGCCTCGCTGTCCCTGCTGCGCCGCCTGGGCAATGTGCTGCGCGCCAGCGATTGGCAAGTCTCGGTCATTTATAGCAACACCGGCACCTACGACCTGCCCATTTACCAAATCATTGACGTTCGACCGCTGGAAGATCTGAGCGCCCCGGTTTACGCCGCCGCCATAGACATTGGCACGACGACCGTCAGCCTGTGGCTGGTAGATTTAATCAGCGGCAAAGTGGTGGCGCAGGCCGCTGAATATAACGGCCAAATTGCGCGGGGCGAGGATGTCATCAGCCGCATCATCTATTCCAGCAAAAACGGCGGCAGCGCCGATTTGCAGAGCCGCGTGGTTGAGACCATTAACCGGCTGTGCGAATCGGCCTGCAAACGGGTCAACGCCAAGCCAGAGCAAGTCATCAAGGCCACCATTGCCGGGAACTCGACCATGATTCACCTCTTGTTGGGAATTCCCGCCGCCTCCATTCGGCTCTCGCCCTTCATCACTGCCGTCAACCATCCGCCAGCGCTGGCTGCGCGTGAAATTGGCTTCAACTTCTGCCCCGATGCGGTCATTGACTGCCTGCCGGGCGTTGCCAGTTACGTCGGCGCCGATATTACAGCAGGCGTTCTTGCCAGCGGTCTCGACACTGCCGAAGAAATCACCCTGTTCATTGATGTCGGCACCAACGGCGAAATCGTCTTTGGCAGCCGCGACTGGCTGGTGACCTGCGCCTGTTCGGCTGGCCCGGCCTTCGAAGGCGCGGGGGTGGTGGATGGGATGCGCGCCACGCGCGGGGCGATTGAGGAAGTCTGGATTAACGGTGAAACCTACGAGCCAAGTTTCCGCGTCATTGGCGGCGGCAAGCCCAGGGGTATCTGCGGTTCCGGGTTAATTTCCCTCATCGCGGAAATGTTCTTAACCGGCATCCTGGATAAGGCTGGGAACGTCAATCTCACCCTGCCCACCAAACGAGTGCGCGAAGGCCGACATGGCGGCGAGTACGTCGTCGCCTGGGCCGAGGAAACCGAAACCGGACGCGACATCGTCATCACCCGTGTTGATATTGATAACCTGCTGCGCGCCAAAGCTGCCATTTATGCCGGGTTCACCGTGCTGGCCGAACAGGTTGGCATGTCTCTGAATGATGTGCAGCAAATGGTCATCGGCGGCTCGTTTGGCAAATACATCAACGTCGAAAAGGCCGTGCAGATTGGCCTGCTGCCCGATATGCCCTGGGACAAGTTCAAATTCCTGGGCAATACCAGCATCAAAGGCGCCTACCTGGCCCTGCTCGACACCCAACAGCGCGAACGGGTGGCTGAAATCGCCCGGCGCATGACCTACATTGAACTTTCGGCAGATAACACGTTCTACGAAGCATTCACTTCGGCGCTGTTCCTGCCGCATACCGATTTATTCCGCTTCCCTTCCGTGGAGGCGGCGTTGGAGAGTAAACAGGCAGACAGGTAGAAACATAACCCCGTAGACAGATAAGCAGGTAGACATGTACCTGTTTCCTTGTTTCCCTGTTTACCCAACCAGCAAGCCGTTCAAGCAAAACGAGGAGAACCTATGTACATCATCGGCGAAAATATTCACATCATTTCGGAAAAAGTGAAGGAAGCCCTCGCCAACCGCGACGCGGAATTTTTCATGGACCTGGCGGTGCGGCAGGTGGAGGCCGGGGCCAGGTGCGTGGACATCAACCTCGGCCCCCGCAAAAAAGATTACGCCGAGGTCTTTCCCTGGATTGTGCAGGCGATTGAATCGGTCGTGGATGTGCCACTCTGCATTGATACCACCAACGTTGACGCGATGGAAGCCGCGCTCCAGAAAATCACCAAAGCCCAGCCGATTCTCAATTCCACCTCGGCAGAACCTGAACGCCTGGAGAAAATTCCGGCCCTGGCCAAGAAATACAACGCCAAATTGATTGCCCTCACGATGGGCACCAGCGGCATCCCGGTCGAGGCCGACGCGCGGGTCGAAATTGCGGTCGGCACGATTATCCCCCACCTGATGGAAATTGATTTTCCGATGGAGAATCTCATCATCGACCCGCTCGTGCTGACCACCAGCGGCTGCCAACAGTATTGCCCGCAGCTCATCGAAGCGGTGCGCATGTTGAAATATGCCTGGGACCCTGCCCCGATGGTCTCGGTTGGCCTGAGCAACGTCTCCAATTCCGTCCCCAATGAAAACCGGCCGCTCATCAACCGAGTCTACCTCGCCATGCTGATGGGCGTTGGGTTGGAAATGATGATTGCCAATCCCTTCGACCAAAAGCAAAATGACGTCATCCGGTGGATTGAGTCGAAAGACACTTCGACCCCGCTGGCGCGCGTTTACAACAAGATTGCCGCGCGCACCGAGGCTGGCGAAGAACCCCAACCGGAAGATTTCGACATGAGCGACCCAGAGCAGCTCGCCATCTGGAAAACGACCCAGATTTTGCTCAACAAAGTCATCTACGCTGATGCGTACCTGGCGAATTAACTGAAAACAGGTGACAGTCATTTCAGCAGTGACTGTCACCTTTCAACAGGAATAAGTTCGTGGGAAGGAGGTCCCTGTGTTGGCTGACAAGAAAGTCAACGTTGAGGAACTTCTGGCCAAAGCGCAAAAGCCATCCGCCGACGCCTTGAAGCTCCATCCCTTCTACCGAGGCAAAATTGAAACCGCGCTGAAGTGTTCGGTGCATAGTTTCAATGACTTCGCCATCTGGTACACGCCTGGCGTAGCCGCGCCCTGCAAGGCCATCCACGCCGACCCGGAGAAGGTGTACGAGTACACAAATAAGTGGAACACGGTTGCCGTCGTCAGCGACGGAACCCGCGTGCTGGGGCTGGGCGACATTGGCCCCAAAGCGGGATTACCCGTCATGGAGGGCAAAGCCCTGCTCTACAAATACCTGGGCGGGGTGGATGGCGTCCCAATCATGGTTGATACCAAAGACCCAGATGCCATCATCAACCTGGTGCTGGCGCTGCAACCCGGCTGGGGCGGCGTCAACCTCGAAGACATTTCGCAGCCGAAATGCTTCTACATCCTCGATACGTTGCGCGAAAAAGCTGAAATCCCAATCTGGCACGACGACCAGCAAGGCACCGCCACCGTCACCCTGGCCGGGTTAATTAACGCCCTCAAGGTAGTGGGGAAAAAGATAGGCGATGTAAGCATCGCCTTTATCGGCTGCGGCGCGGCCAATGTGGCCTGCTCGCGCATGATTTTCGGTTGGGGCGCCGACCCAGCCAAATGCTACATGGTCGATACCAAAGGCATCCTCGGCAAACACCGCAGCGATATTCAAATGCGCAAAGCCGAATTCAAAGACAAGTGGAAACTGTGCAACATTACCAACGCCGAAAAGCGGCAAGGCGGCATTCCTGAGGCGATGAAGGGCGTGGATGTCGTTGTCGCCCTGTCGAAATCGGGGCCGGGCGTCATCCTGCCCGAATGGGTCAAGGGCATGGCCAAAGACCCGATTGTGTTTGCCTGCGCCAACCCAGTGCCTGAAATTTGGCCCTGGGAAGCGAAAGAAGCCGGGGCGGCGGTGGTTGCCACCGGGCGCTCCGACTTCCCCAACCAGGTCAACAACTCGCTCGGCTTCCCCGGCATCTTCCGCGGCACGCTGGATGTGCGCGCCAGCACCATCACCGATGAAATGTGCTTCGCCGCCGCCAATGCCCTGGCCGAACACGTTGGGGAACGGCTCGACGCCGAACACATCTTGCCCGATATGGACGACTGGGAAGTCTTCCCACGCGAAGCCGCCGCCGTCGCCATGAAAGCCATCGAACAGGACATTGCCCGCTTTCACGTTTCTTACGAGGCGGAGTTCCAAAATGCATCGTCTATCATCCGCCGCTCGCGCGCGTTGACCCAGCGCATGATGGAAGACGGTTTCATCGCCAAGCATCCTGATTTAGCGTAAGGAGGATGAGATGTATGATTTAATCATCATCGGGGGCGGTCCCGCCGGGTTGACCGCAGCCATTTACGCCATCCGCAAACGCCTGGATGTGCTGGTCATCAGCCGCGACTTGGGCGGCAAAACCAACTACCGCCTGGCCTTGCCCTGGATTGAAGACTACCAGGTCATTCGCGGAGCTGAGGTCGTCAACAAATTCCGCAACGAGTTGGAATATCTCGACTTTGCCCGCCACATGGACACTGTCGAAAAAATTGAGCGCAACGGAGTCAATTTCATCGTCAAAACCAGAGATGGCGGCGAATTCAGCGCCAAAGCCGTCATCCTCGCCACCGGAACGCGCCAGGTCAAACTGGGGGTCCCTGGCGAAAAGGAATTCACCATGCGCGGGCTGTGTTACTCGGCACTCAGCTACGCTCCGCTGTTCATCGATAAAAAGACCATTGTCATCGGAAAGGATGACCTGGCCCTGCGCGCCGCCGGAGAACTGGCAACAGTCGCCGAGCATGTTACCCTTATCACCGAAGACGGTGAAACCCTCAAATCCCCCCTGGGTCAAAAATTGGTGGCCGCAAAGAACGTGACCATTCTCAGCCACTACCAAGTTGTTGAGGTGCAAGGCGACCAGTTTGCGCGCGAAGTTGTCGCCAGGGATTCTAAAGGCGCCTTGCAACATATTCCGGCAGATGGCACGTTCATCGAAATGGCCCTGACACCCAATACGAAGATGGTTGAAGGGTTGGTCAGCCTGGACGAAAAAGGCCGCGTCATCATCGACAGCGCCAACCGCACCAACGTTCCCGGCATCTTTGCCGCCGGAGATGTGACCAATACCTATGCTGAGCAGGTGCTTGTCGCCATCGGCGAAGGCGCCAAAGCCGCGCTCAGCGCCTACGATTACCTGTTACCTACTTTATAGACAAAAGGCCGCCAACCCTGGACAGCGGTCTATGGTCAAACAAAAAAGGAGCTCCTATGCCTATCTTTACCCCCGGACGACGCTGGCAGCCGGCTTATTCGCCGTTCAAACAAGAAACCCTCGGTCATCGTTTGCTGGAAAACATTGAATATGCTATCAAGGGGCCGTTATTTGGCTGCCGCATGTGCGGTAACTGCATGTTGCAAGAAACAGCCTTTATCTGCCCAATGGAATGCCCCAAAGGGCTGCGCAACGGCCCGTGCGGCGGCTCCACGCCCGAACGCTGCTATGTGGATAAGACCCGCCCCTGCATCTGGTACAAAATCTACGAACGCGCGTTCAAACTGGGGCGGCAAGAAAAACTGCTCGAAGTGCTGCCCCCGCTCGACTGGGAAAAGGTCGGCACCGACACCTGGGCCGATGTGGTTACCTGCGTAAAGAAAAACGGCGCCGGTAAAGTGTTGAAGAGCCTTATCCTTGACCAGGGCGAAAAACGCTACAAAACCTGGGACTTAATCTTTCGCACCGTGCGCCAGCCCGATTGGTGGCAGGGCGATGACCGGTATCACGCCCCGGCCTATACCGAACCGGTGTCGAACCTGGAAAAAGCCTTCAAAGAGGGTCAATTCGTGGTTGCCTGCGAAATTGCCCCACCCTTGAGCGTTTCGACCAAAAAACTGATTGAGAACATCAACCTGGTCAAGCCTTACGTGACCGCCATCAACTTCACCGATAACGCCTCGGCCACCCCGCGCATGACCAGTTGGGCCTGCTCTAAGATTGCCATTGAGAACGGCGCCGAACCGGTCATGCAAATTGCAGCCCGCGACCGCACTCGCGCCAGCCTGCAAGGCGAAATCCTGGGAGCCTCGGCGATGGGCGTGCGCAACGTACTCGCCATCACCGGCGACAGCCCGGTGCTGGCCCCCACCCCGCGCGGACGGATGGACATCAACGACCTGGATGCGATTCAGATGCTCTGGATTCTGCGTCGAATGCGCGATGAGGGGCATTATCTCGACGGGCGCGAAATCAAATTCCCGCCCAAATTCTTCTTGGGCGCGGCAGCCGCCCCGTTTGCATCCGACCCCAAATTCCAGGCCATCCGCGAACATAAAAAGGTCAACGCCGGGGCGCAGTTCTTCCAGACCAACCTGGTCTACGACGTCGAGCGCATGGAAATCTGGCTGAACGAACTTGCCAAACGGAATATCCTGGATAAAGTTTACATTATGATTGGCATCACCCCGCTCAAAAGCGCCAAGATGACCCGCTACATGACTCAGGTTCCGGGCGTTTTCGTTCCGGAAACCATTATCAAGCGCATGGAAGATGCCGACAAGGCCGGGAATGCCCAGGAAGAAGGCGCGCAAATCGCCCTCGAATTGATTACGAAAATCAAGGGCTATGAGAAACAAGGCATTCATGGCCTGCACATCATGCCGGTCGGATGGGAAGACATCGTCCCGCGCCTGGTCACAGAAACGGGCCTGCTGCCGCCCGGGTTTGCAGCCCCGCAGCCCATTCCCGAAAAAATCGCCCGGTAAGACAGGGCAAGCGCCTGTTGCGCGCCACGAAGGAGACAGCAGATGCTCGTCAAAGAAATCGAAAACCACCGTGATGTCGTCACCCTGCGTGACGGGGTGCGGGTCCTGCTTCGCCCAATGGTGAAGGAAGACTATGACCTGTTGGTAGAGTATTATTCTCATTTCGGCGAAGAAGACATGCTCTATGTGCGTGACAATGTGAAAGACCCCGCGGTTGTCAGGGAATGGTGCGATAGGCTGGATTATGGCAAAGTCTTACCGTTGCTTGCAGTTGTGCGTGACCGCATCGTGGGCAGCGCCTCCCTGCATTTTTATAAAGGCCCCAAGCGTCATGTCGCTGAATTCCGCCTGTTCCTGTCCAAAGATTTTCGCAAGCGCGGCCTGGGCATGAAAATGACCCGGGCCATCATCGACATGGCGCGCAAGCAAGATGTGCGCATCATTGTGGGCGAAGTCATCGCCGAACAGACCAAAGTCGTGCGCGCCTTCGAGCAATTGGGCTTCAAGACTCAGTGCCTGCTGGAAGATTATTTCATGTTCCCCGACGGTGAAACCTGTGATGTCGCTTTCATGACACTGCACCTTAAACCAAGCAGCGAGGAATTCTGACAGAGATGACCCTGCGCCACATCGTCAAACAAGCCACCGGGCAAGATGTTCACCTGTGCCGGGGCTGCCAGGACTGTAACCTGCCTCACGCCGAGGAGCAGGATATTCCCCTCGGCAGTCTCGTCCAAATGATACTCTTCGACGACGAAGAAGTGCTGACTTGCCGCACGCTTTGGTCCGACAAGGTATTGAACGACGCCGGAAACGCCTGCAAACGCAATTTACAACTGCGCGCCATCCTGGTTGCCCTACGGGAGGAAGCCAGGCAGCGCGGGCTAATGTAAAAAAGCCAGGCGCAAACGAAAAACTCACCAGGAAACTGCTGGTGAGTTTTCTGTTTCAACGCGCGTGTTCAATCACACCCGGCAAAACTACCAGGATTCGAGTCGAGCGTTTTGAGACAGAAATAAGCCTCCATCGCCAGGCGCACCATCGGACCAGCCACGCTCGCGCCTTCGCTGCCATTATAGGCAAAGGCCACCACTGCAATCTCCGGGTCATCATACGGTGCATAGGCTACCGTCCACGAGTGTGTCGGCCATTCGCCAAAGCGGCAGCGGTTGGCAGCGCGGGCAATATCGTCGCAATATTCCGCTGTGCCGGTCTTGCCGGCCACCGCAATTGGGAAGGGTCCATTGAAAAGAACCGTTGGGTTGACGAAAATCTTGTGCAGCGTACCGGTTTCGTCGGTGACAGCCAGGCGCATTCCTTCCTGGACTTTCTGGAGGACAAACGGGTCGACAGTTTTCATGTTCCCAGTTTCGGTGCAGTAACTGTTTTCGCAAAAATAGTCCCTGATAATCGGGTCAACGGTCATATCCCATTTAACATGCCCCTGGTTGGGCGAAATCTGCCAGCGGCCAGGACCGGGTTCAAAATAGAAATTTCCTTCATCGTCTCGCCAAACCGGGATGACCTTGCCGTTGTTATCGGTAATTTCCTTGATGATGGTGGCTTGCATGTGACGCCCGTTGTTGGCAATGGTCGCAGCGGAGAGCAACACCTGGAGCGGGGTGGCAAGCACGTAGCCTTGTCCCACGCTGGCGATGTAGGTATCACCGGTGGACCAGTTTTCGCCCTGAAAGATGCGTTTCCATTGCGGGTCAGGAATTAAGCCCTCGGCCTCGCCAGGCAGCTCAATGCCGCTCGCCTGGTCATAGCCCAGCGCGCGGGCATATTCTTTCAGGCGCAAAATGCCCAATCCCTCTGGTACTTCGGAGCGATACCCGCCGCCCAGTTTGTAGAAACAAACATTGCTGGAGTAAGCAATGCAGCGCAGGAAGGAAATTGTGCCGAACCCGGCCCGGTTCCAATCGACGAAAGCGCGCTCGAAACCCGGGTCATTGGGAGAAAAAGATTCCCGCAGCACCAACTCGCCCGGCGCCTCGATAATCTGGTTGACCGTGACAACGCCCTCGTTCAACGCGCCAACTGCCGTTGAGAGCTTGAAGGCTGAGCCAGGCGGATACTCGGTTGAAATGGCGTAGTTGAGCAGCGGCTTGCGCGGGTCTTGCGCCAATTGATTGTAGTAATACGCTGGAATGATGCGCGCAAAGCGGTTGTTCTCAAAGGTGGGGTGCGTCACCATCGCCAATATCTCGCCTGTTTTGGGATTGATGGCAATCAGCGCGCCGCTTGAAATGCGCTGTTGGCCGGTGCCGCCGTAATAAAACTGATTCCAGGTGTTGATTTCGCCCACCAGGGCCGATTCGAGCGCCTTTTGCAGGCGCGTGTCGATGGTCAGATGCAGGTTATAGCCCGAAACCGGAGCGATGGGCGGTTCGAGGTTGCGCAGTTCTTTTCCGGCCACATCCACTTCCACCACGCGGCGGCCCGGTTTTCCAATCAGCAATTCATCAAAATACACTTCCACGCCAGAATAACCGACCTTATCACGGTTTGGCTGGAATCCTTGCTCACGGAAAAATTGCTCTTGCGAGGCTGGAATCGGACCGAGAAAACCGACGATATTCGCCGTCAGTGACCCGGTGGGATAGTTGCGAATCGGTTCAATCTCGATACCAACCCCGGGCCAATCGACTGCTTTCTCCCGCACAATCCGCGCGACTTCTTCGCTGACATTGCACTGGATTTTCGTCGGGCTGTAGGGAGCATTCGTCCTTTGCAACTCCACCAGTTGGGCAATGCCCGGGCCCGGAACGCAGGCCGAGACCAGTTTGGCATCTTCCACCGTGCCGCTGTTGACCGGCACGCCGATCAGGGCCGAGAGTTGCCGATAAATGGTTTGAATATCGCCATCGCTGTCGGGCAGGTTGGCCGGAGTGATGATCACGTTGTAAGAAGCAACATTACTGGCAAGGATGTATCCGTTGCGGTCATAGATGATACCGCGTGAAGGCGGAACGCTGATGACGCGCGTCCGATTTTCAGTGGCCTGGGCCGCCCAAACCGGATATTCAAGCACCTGGTAAATAAAGAGACGAATAACCATCAAAGAGAAAGCAGCGGCCAGCACCACATAAAGCACCAGAGCGCGCCAAGATTCGAACGTTGCGCGGGGAGCAGAAGGAGATGTCATATCAGTTCCTCCACAGGATATACCCATAAAGCCAGGTCACGGATGACTGAGTGAACCGGCAAGATAAACAGCAAATTCAAGAAAACGCTGGGCAGGGTAATCAGCGATAGGACATCTCCAACCGGCAATAGAGTCCCACTGATGAATAACCCGACAAAAGTGACCAGGTGCGTCAGCAGGGTGGCAAAAAAAGTGACGCTGAACAGGGCCAGGATGGGGGCCTGCCAGATTTGCTGTAGAAGCAAGCGCGCCATCCCCACCGTTAAGAGATACCCTAAAAGCGGGGCGTAAGGAGGCAGCCCCGAAGTAAACCCGGCCAGCAACCCGGCCAACCCGGCCCAATGCCACGCTGATTCCACCTGTTCTTGCAGTGACCAGGACACAATCACCAGCAAAACCAGGTCCACCGTGCCAGAAAGCAGGGTCATGCGGCTCAGAATCGCCATTTGTAAGAGAAAAGCCAGCCCCAAAACAGGGAAAGCAACCAGGTTTTTCATGTCAGGGGATGAGGGGAGTGATATTAACCGGGCGAAAATCGGTAATGACCAGCACAATTTTTAACTGCGCGAAATCGACCACCGGTTGGATAAACGCCTGTTGGAACAGGTCCGAGTCGCGTCTGCGCACGTTTATGACCTGGCCGATGATAAGGTCTGGCGGATAACTGCCCCCCAGTCCCGAAGTCAGCACGACATCACCCAGTTCCAAATTAACATCCTGTGGAAGCAGGTCAAGCGTCAGGTCGCCTGCCAGCGTTCCGGTTAGCACCGCTTCGCGGTCGGCCCGCTCCAGGCGGACATTGACTGCGGAAGTGGGGTCGGTAATCAGTTGGACGCGCGCCGCGCTGCTGATGACGGCATCTACCCGCCCAACCAGGCCCTGGTCGGTCACAACCGGCATTCCGCGCCGCAGCCCCTGGTTGGAGCCTTTGTCAATGATGATATAACGGAGGAAAGGGCTGGGGTCGCGCCCGATGACGGTGGCCGCCGTGTAGGCGCTTTCGGGGTTGGAACGGGAGAAGTTGACCAGCGCAGCCAGGGCCTGCGTATCGGCCACCTGACTCTGCAATTGCACCACCTGGGCCTGGAGACGGGCAACTTCGGCTTCCAATTCGGCATTGCGCTGGCGCAAGGCCGCCACATCACGCGGAACGGTCAGGAAGTCCTGAATTGCCACAAAGCGGGTCGAAATCCAGGTTTGGGTCGAAACCAGGAATGCGTTGAACCCGATGGAAACAAATCCGAGTGAACCGCTCAGTGCCAGGGCAAGCACGCCTGCCACAATCAGGAAGATGATTGTCATCTGCACTGAACCGGAAAGGGAATTTCTCATGTTGTTAAGCGTACCAGATAAAAGCGGGCGCGTAAAGGCGGCCCGCCCCATGCTCACCATTTTCTAAATTTCTTATCGATGCCGGGTAGAACCACGCTCCAGGCTGACCAGATAGCCGCGCATGGCCTCAAAATCGCTCAAAATGACGCCCGTGCCGCGCACTACGCAGGTCAGGGGGTCTTCAGCCTGCCAGACGCGCAGGTTTAACTCGTCGGCCAGGCGGTCGGCCAGCCCTTGCAGCAACGCGCCGCCGCCCGCCAGGCAAATGCCGGTGTCCATCAGATCGGCAATTACTTCGGGCGGAACTTCATCCAGCGCGTCACGGATGGTATCTACAATGACTTGCACCGAGCCGGAGAGGGCATCGCGCACTTCGATGGAGGAGATTTCTATCGATTCGGGCAGCCCGTTCACCAGGTTGCGCCCGCGCACTTCGGCGGTTTTTTCCTGCGGCAGAGGGTAGGCCGAGCCGATTTTCATCTTGACCTGTTCGGCAACGCCCTCGCCAATGAGCAGGTTGTATTTGTTGCGAATGTACTGGACGATATCCTGGTCCATCTCATCGCCCGCTACGCGCAGTGAGCGCGAGACCACCACCCCGCCCATAGACATCACGGCAACTTCGGTCGTCCCGCCGCCGATATCGACCACCATCGAGCCTTTGACCTCGCCGACCGGTAAACCGGCGCCCAGCGCAGCGGCCACCGGTTCTTCAACGAGATACGCCTCGCGGGCCCCGGCAGACATGGCTGCATCATACGCAGCCCGCTTCTCGACCTCGGTCACGCCTGCCGGGATGCCAATCACCACGCGCGGACGCGGCAACGGCACCACGCTTTGCTCATGCACCTGCCCGATGAAGTAGGTCAACATCTCTTGGGTGACGTTGAACTCAGAGATGACCCCGTCACGAACGGGACGCACAGCAACAATGTTCCCGGCGGTGCGTCCCATCATTTCTTTTGCTTTTTGCCCTACGGCCAATGGTTCACGGGTGCGTTTGTCAATTGTTACCCAGGATGGTTCGTTGATGACAATGCCTTTATTTTTGACATAGACCAGTGTGTTGGCCGTTCCCAAGTCAATGCCAATATCGAGAGAAAAAAGTCCTAAAAGCCAGTTAAGCGGGTTAAAAGCCAAGGCGCGCTCCTCAATGAAAAAGCGATAATTGCATAGGCAAGATTATACCATTTTGGAAAAATAACCCTTGTGTTTAGAAAAATTTTTTGTTACAATTACTTTGTAAGTCCAATGGACTAACATTTTGGAGCGACTAACCATGTTTTCTTCACAAAAAGCGAATCAGAAGCAATCTCGCGCGCATAATATGAATCTGGTCTTTCGCGCCATCTACGAGAGTGGGCAGACCAGTCGTATTGAAATTGCGCGTCACACGCATCTTACGCGCACGACTGTTTCTGATATGGTTGCTGAACTAATTGAGAGCGGATTGGTTGAAGAAATTGGCACGAGTGTTTCAAACGGTGGCAAGCCCTCCATTTTGTTACAGATGGTGGCCGATTCGCGTTATCTGATTGGTCTAAATTTGGCGCAAGACAAATTTATTGGCGCTGTTATTAACTTACGAGGTGAAATCAAACAAGTATACGAAGTCCCATCTGAAAATCAGGATGGTGAATTGGCGTTGCAGCGCGTTTATGAATTGCTTGATCGGTTGGTGTACAGCCAATGGAAGCCCATGATTGGGATTGGCATTGGCACGCCTGGGCTGGTTAATGCTCGGAATGGTGTTGTCATTCAAGCGGTCAACCTGGCCTGGAAGAACTTGCCTCTTGGTAGTTTGCTTGCGCAGCGTTATGGCTTGCCGGTTTCGGTTCTGAATGATAGTCAAGCCACCGCAATTGGTGAGTTTTCTTACCGCCATGACCGCTTTCGTCGCAATCTGATTGTTATCAGCGTCAACCAGGGTGTAGGGGCTGGTATTTTGATTGATGGCAGGCTTTTTCAAGGAGATGGTGGCAGCGCGGGAGAAATTGGACATGTACCCGTGCAGGGCAACAATCGGCTTTGTCGTTGTGGGCGCACAGGTTGTTTGGAAACGCTGGCCAGTATGCGTGCTGTTTTGCAACGATATGGGCAGGCGCAGCCTACGGTGCAGATTAGCGTTCAGCAAGTGCGTGAAGCGTTTGAATCTGGAAATCCACTTGTTCGACAAATCGTTTTAGAAGCCGGGCAAGTGTTAGGTCAAGCAATTGGCGGCATGGTGGCTGCTTTCGATATTCACCATGTTTTGGTCACCGGTGAAATGGTTTGTTTTGGTGAACCTTGGTTAGAAAGTGTTCAGCAGGCTATGCGCCGTTCTGCTTTAGAGCAAATGACTGGTCAGACTCGGCTTGAACTAGGCCGTTTCGATAAAGATGCATGTATTTTGGGAGCGGCAGCGCATTTGTTGTTAGAAGATTATTCTCTTCTCTTTGCTCAGCCGAAATTGCAGATATGAGGCAAATTCCAATTCCTTCTCCTCGCATTATCCCTCCGCTCGACCCAACATTTACGCCGCCAGCGTTGGTTAACCGTGTTCTGCGAGATCTAACCTCACAAGAGAGCGAGCCGCTCATTATTGGGTTAGAACGCGCGAATAACGAGCGTTCCTGTTTTGAGACGCGCATTTTGCCCGAATCTCATCCTCTTTTTGAACAAAGTTTGCCTTTGGTTGAACGGTTGTTGAAATTTTTGCTTTGGCAGCGTGGTGCATTTCGCGTTTATGTGGGTGGCGCTCCTGCCGTTGGTGAGTACTTGCGCGAGCAATACCGACCCGGTGGAACGCGTGCTTTCGATGCCCATTTTATGGGCGAGCAAGTTTATCAGCATCCGTTCGAGGTCATTTCTTGCCGTCCTATAGATGTTCCCCCGGCCTGCGAGCTTACCCGCAATTTGGGCCGGCATCTCGATGGTTGTCGGATCGGGTTTGACCTGGGCGCATCAGACCGCAAAGTGAGCGCTGTCATAGATGGGGAAGTCATCTATAGCGAAGAGGTGATTTGGGAACCGAAGAAACATGCCGATCCTAACTATCACTACTATCAAATTTTGGCCTCGCTGCGCACAGCGGCGGCTAAACTGCCGCGCGTAGATGCGATTGGAGGCAGTTCAGCCGGGATTTATGTAAATAACCGGCCGATGGTGGCCTCCCTGTTCCGCAGTGTTCCTGCCGAACGGTATGATGAAATCCGAACATTGTTTTTGCGCCTGGAACAAGAAATGGGCGTTCCTTTGGAAGTCATTAACGATGGTGATGTAACAGCCTTAGCCGGTTCAATGGCTATTGAAGAAAATGGGATTTTAGGTGTTGCGCTTGGCTCTAGCTTGGCAGCGGGTTACGTCAATTTGGAAGGGCAACTGACCGGCTGGCTGAACGAACTGGCCTTTGTGCCGGTGGATTATCAGCCTGAAGCCCCAGAAGAAGAGTGGTCGAAAGATTTTGGTTGTGGCGCAACTTATTTTTCTCAGCAATGCGTTTTTCGTTTGGCACCAAAAGTTGGTTTTTCTTTGCCAAATGAGGCAACTGATGCAGAAAAATTGAAGTTTGTTCAACAGTATTTAGAAGATGGTCACCCAGGCGCCGAGCAAATCTGGCAGACAATGGGCGTTTATCTCGGATACAGCTTAGCGCACTTTGCCGAATTCTATGATCTTCGCCACTTGCTCATTTTGGGACGCTGTACATCGGGCCGAGGCGGTGATTTGCTTTTGGAAGGTGCGCGTGCTGTTTTACAAGCTGAATTTCCTGCTTTGCTAGGCCGAATTTCGCTACACTTGCCTGATGAAAAAATTCGGCGCGTAGGTCAGGCTGCAGCAGCTGCCAGCCTGCCGGTTTTAGAAAGAAAACTCTCATACACAGGAAATTGTTCGCTATGAAATTCTATATGGAAACTTCCGAAATCTATATTCCTGATGGTCTGCCGATCGAGCAGGCTTTGGCGCGTACGACGCATTTGTGTATTGCTGCGCACCAGGATGATATTGAAATTATGGCCGCCGCACCCATTTTAGAATGCTTTCAGCACCCTGAAAAATGGTTTACAGGCGTTGTAGTGACAGATGGACGCGGTTCTCCTCGTAATGGCCTGTACGCACACTACAGCGATGAAGAAATGCGCCTGGTGCGTTTTAGAGAACAGCGCAAGGCTGCCTTCGTGGGTGATTTCAGCGCTCAGATTATGCTCGATTATCCTAGCAAACTTATCAAAGATTGTTCACGTACTGAACCAATCGAAGACATTCTTCGCTTATTACGCCTTACCAAGCCGCAGATTGTCTATACTCATAATTTTGCTGACAAACACGATACGCATGTAGCAGTGGCCTCACGCGTGGTGCAGGCTGTGCGTCAACTTGCGCCTGAAGAACGTCCTGCTCGTTTGATTGGTTGCGAAGTCTGGCGTGCTCTTGATTGGTTGCAAGACGAGGACAAGGTTGTGATGGATGTTTCTGCGCATGAAAATCTGCAACATGCTTTATTAGGCGTTTTTGATTCCCAAATTGCTGGCGGTAAGCGCTATGACCTGGCTTCTATGGGACGCCGCCGCTCCAATGCCACGTATTTTGAATCTCATGGCGTAGACAATGCAACAGGTCTGTTATATGGAATGGACTTAACCCCTCTGATGACCAATCCCCAACTTGACCCGACTGATTTTATCTTGTCATTCATCGAGCGCTTTTCGCAAGATGTTTTAAAGCGACTTAAGCGAGTCAATTCTTGATGCAACAGGAGGTGATAACGGCTAAATCCAAATATCTATCTTTGCTTTGCACATTCATTCAACAATTCACATAAAGAAGGAGAAGAAACCATGCGTAAAACTTTGTTTGTTTTGCTTTCAACTCTCGTGTTGGCCAGCCTGGTGCTTTCGGCTTGTGGTGGTGGCACCGCTACGCCAGCGCCGGAATCGAATCAATCTCCTACGCAACCTCCTGCGCCCACGCAAGCGCCTGCTTCAAATGAGCAGCCAACTCAAGAAAGCAAAGTTCTCAAAATCTACCTGCTCGATTACACCCCCGCTACCATCGAATGGCTGAAAAGTGAAATTAACCCTGCCTTTGAAACCAAATTTCCCGGCGTAAAGGTTGAAATCACCGAAGGGTCTTGGTCGGGTTGGGATACCACGTTTAGTGGTTTTTTCGCTGCCGGGCAAGGTCCTGACATCATTAATCTTGGCTCCGAGATGAATACCCTGTATGGCGAAAGTCTGGCTGATATGGAACCATATTTGGGGGAAGCAGCTTGGCCTGACATCAAAAACTTTGGTCCTGCGCTCGAAAATGCCAAATACAAGGGTAAACTGCGCGGCTTGCCCATCTTCACCGCGCCGCGCTATGTGTTCTGCCGTACGGACCTGATGCAAACTTCTGGCTGGACAACCGGCACCCCCAAGAACTTTGCCGAATGGATTGAATTTGCCAAACAAACCACCATCATTGACCCGGCAACCAATTCACTGAAGCAACAAGCGCTCGTGCCAGTAGATGCCGGTTCGATGGCCGATTGGCAATGGTGGCTGTTGGTGTTCTACTCGCTTGGCGGCCAGCTCTATAAAGCGGATGGTTCGCCCAACTTTGATTCTCCTGAAGCACTGGCAACGACGCAATTCCTGTACGACATGCGCGTAGCAACGTATGGCCCAGCGGCTAACGCGGTTGGCTCTCTGCCGACTGGCCAAGGTTCTGTCATTGACCGTGATGATACAACCGGTAAAGATAATGGCGCAGTCTGCCTGGCGCATTCTGGTTGGGCAGCCCCTGCCTTTGAGCGCCCAATTTGGAAGGATATCTCCATTGAACCTTTCTATGGCGACCCTGCCAACTTCCCGAATAGCCGTCCGGTTGTGTTGGCTTTCAATGATTGGTTGGCAGTACCTGAATACAGCCCGAACAAAGAATTAGCTGCCGAATGGCTGAAATTGGCCTTTAGCAAAGAAGGCAACTATAAGTGGAATGAAACCATGGGACTTATCCCGGCTCGCAACGATGCGCAATACGGTTTTGTGACCGAATCGCCTCAGCTACAACGTGAAGCCGAATTGGCGGCTAAATATGGTGTGGGTTTTGCCGGAATCGAAGAGTCTGCCAAGCTTTCTACCATCATGCAAGATGCACTTGGTAAACTGATTACCGAAGAGCTAACAGTTGAGCAGGTTAATGCCAAGATTCAATCTGAATATAGCGCAGCACTGAAGAAGTAATCAGACTTTTACATAGGCGGGAGGGAGACAAAATAAAACTCCCTCCCGCTGGTTTTATGGAGAAAATCCATGCCCCAAAATCCATATCTGAATGTTTTGCTCACAGCTCTGCTGACAATCATCTTTATCATTTTAAGTAGTTTTACGCTGGCTGGGTTAGCCTGGTTGGTTTCGTGGCTTTTTCGCAAAAGCCGTCGTCAACAGCAAACCGCTTTTGCCGGTTACTTGTTTGCCGCGCCGTGGATTGTGGGTTTTTTAATTTTCGTGCTTGTTCCGTTGGGGTTTTCACTATATTGGAGTTTTACCAATTATCGCGTCACCGCTAATGTTCCGCCTGCATGGGTTGGTTTTGAAAACTACCGTCAATTGCTCCTAACGGATGATGGTTTTCGCGCTTCTCTCATCAATACACTCTATCTAACGGTACTTGGCCTGCCTCTGCAAATGATTGTAGCCCTTTTGTTGGCCGTGCTGCTTACTCAAAAATTACGTGGCGAACGCCTCTTTCGCATGGCTTTCTACTTGCCGGTCATTTTGGGCTTCAATACAGCTGTTTTACTCATCTGGCGGTTGATGCTCAACACGGGTACAGGGATTATTAATCAATTATGGCGTGCAGCTTATCAGATTCCAGGCATTAGTGAGTTGCTACGCGCGATTATCTACTTTCAAGAAATTTTTACTGCCTTCTTTTTAGGGCTGAACAACCGCTCATTCAATCTGATGTACAAAGTCATTGAGGCGGGCTTTCCAGAAGTGAATCGCGTACCTTTATGGGTGCAAAGCCCGCTCTGGTCGAAGATGTCGGTTATCTTATTGATGGTATGGGGGTGTGGAGCAATGATGCTTATCTTTATTGCCGGGCTAAACAACATTCCCAAAGAATTGCATGAAGCAGCGGAAGTAGATGGAGCGTCCTCCTGGCAGCGATTCTGGAAAATTACGCTGCCTTTGCTCACCCCTTACATTTTCTACAACCTGGTTGTTGGGCTTATTAGCACTCTGCAAATCTTCGAGCCGATTTTTGTTCTTTATCGTGATAACCAGCCTTTACTGTCTTCGGCAATTTCAATGGTCTATTACCTGTGGCAAAAGAGTTTCAGCCATTTTGAAATCGGTTATGGCGCGGCCATTTCCTGGGTTATTTTGGTCATCATACTAAGCATTACGCTCGTGCAATTTGCTCTTCAAAATCGTTGGGTTCATTACGATTTGTACTAGGAAAAAGAAATGAAAACAATTCACACACTGCACATTCTTAAGCGTTTGCTCATCTATGTTCTATTGACTGCTGCCACAGTTGCAATGAGTTTTCCACTTTTTTGGATGATTTCGTCTTCTTTCAAGACCATTCAAGAGACCAATGCCCCGGGCATTTTGTGGCTTCCGCGCCAGCCAACGGTAGATGCATATCTTGGTATTTTCCAAAATGTTAATTTCCTGCGGGCGTATTTCAATTCCATCTTTGTTGTCAGTCTTGCAATGGTTGGCACGCTCATCTCGATTGCTGCCGTTGCTTACGCTTTCAGTCGCTTGGAGTGGCCAGGACGCAATCTCGTCTTTTTTCTCATGCTTTCGACCATGATGATTCCCCCACAAGCGCTAATTGTTCCGCAATATGTTTTCTTTAACCGATTGGGTTGGGTTGGAACTTTTAACCCAATTGTCATTCCTGGCTATTTTGCGGGTGGAGCCGCTATGATTTTTCTTCTGCGGCAGGCAATGGCGCAAATTCCTAAAGAACTAGACGAAGCCGCTTTTATAGATGGCGCCAATCACATCCAAATCTGGTGGGAGGTAATTTTGCCGCTCAGCAAAGCGCCTCTTGCTACCATTGCCACCTTTCTGTTTGTGGGTTTATGGAATAACCTGCTCACTCCGTTGATGTACCTACAAACAGTGGATTTGTACACGTTGCCTATCTTTACTGCGACACTTTACAACATTAATCAAACCGTTCAACCCTGGCCAACCATTATGGCTGCGGCAGTGTTGACCACTGTTCCACTTATTGTTATTTTCTTTTTTGCCCAACGCTACATTCTAGATAGCGTGGTTATTTCTGGCTTAAAGGGGTAAGCATGGGAATTGAACACCTCATTGGGCAAAAACTTTTGCTCGCATTTGAAGGAAAGCGAGAACTTTCTGCCGAAATCCGTCGGGCATTGCGTGTGTACCTGCCTGCTGGGGTGACGCTTTTCCGGTATCTCAACCTTGAAAAGCCAGAACAAGTGCGGCAGATTACTGTCCAATTACAAAATGAGGCAAGTGCACTGGGGTTGCCGCGCTTGTTGATTGCCGCCGACCAGGAAGGTGGTCAACTGATGGCGATTGGCGAAGAAGTAACTCCCTTGCCCGGCAATATGGCATTAGGCGCAACTCGCTCGCCCGATTTGGCACGTCGCGCGGGGCAGGTGCTGGGGCGAGAACTGGCTGCACTAGGAATTAATATAAATTATGCTCCCTGTGTGGACGTTAACAATAACCCCCGCAACCCTGTTATCGGCGTCCGCTCGTTTGGAGAAGACCCGGCATTGGTTGCCGAAATGTCCGTTGCGATGGTGCAGGGCATTCAATCCCAAGGTGTGGCAGCTACTGCGAAACACTTCCCCGGGCATGGAGACACAACTACCGACTCCCATCACAGTTTGGGAAGCCTTTCGCACAACCTGGAGCGATTGCGTAGTGTAGAATTGCAACCTTTTCGTGCTGTTATTGCCGCAGGGGTACAACTGATTATGTCGGCGCATTTGGCTGTTCCAGCGTTGGATGGCCCAAACGCACCGCCGGCCACCCTTTCGGCCAGAGTTCTTCAAAACCTATTGCGTCAGGAACTCAGGTTTCAGGGCGTTATTATCTCAGATGCGATGGACATGTGTGCCATTCGAAAGGACCAGCTAGAGTCCGAATCCGTTCGCGCTGTGCAGGCGGGCATAGACTTGCTCTTACTTTCTGCCAATTCTGCTGACCAGCAACGGGTTTATGTTGGGTTAATCGAAGCGGCGCGCAAGCAACTTCTCAATGAGACAGAAATCCGCGCTTCGGCGAATCGCATTCGCGCTCTTCGTTCCTGGATTAATAAGCACTGGAAGCAGCCCCCGCTCGAAGTTATTGGTTGCCCCGAACATCAGCAAATAGCGCAAGAAATTGCCGAGCGTTCTATTACGCTTGTTCGCAAACAAAGTGAGCTTTTGCCTCTGCGCCCGCGCAGCCATGAACGTATCCTTGTCATCTTGCCACGCCCCGCCAATTTGACCCCAGCAGATACTTCCGCAGACATTATCCCATCTCTGGCGCATTTCATACGGCAATATCATCCCGCTGTAGATGAGGTTTTGGTGCCCTTCTCTCCCAAGCCCAATGACATCAGTGCCTTGCGCGAACAAGCCTGTAATTATGACTATCTGATTATTGGCACGTTGAATGCCTTTGAATTGCCTGCTCAACAAGCACTCGTTCAGGCTCTTTTAGAAATAGATACCCCGACCATTTTGGTCGCGCTACGCTTGCCTTACGACCTGGCAGTTTTTCCCAAAGCAAAAAATTATTTTTGCACATATAGCATTCTTGAACCATCCCGACGTGCGCTTGTGAAGACCATTTTTGGCGAATTAGAACCCGTTGGGCAACTTCCTGTTTCAATTCCAGAATTGCTCCCAGCGTAAAACGTATTGCTATCATCCTTTCTAAACCGATGGATATCGTTTCAGGCATTTTGCCTGACATAAATTTTGGAAAGGAGAATAAAAAATGAAACGCTTGTTCACCTATTCGCTTTTGGTTTTGCTCTTGACCAGTTTATTGATGGTCATCTCGGTCAGAGCAGCTCCCTTGCAAGCAGACCGGGGAGAATGGGCACCTAATATCTATTATGCTGCCAATGACACCGTAACGTACAACGGCGTGACGTATCGGTGTTTGCAAGCCCACACTTCTTTGCTCGGTTGGGAACCCTCAAATGTTCCTGCGCTCTGGCAAGTAGTTGGCGCACCTACGCAAGGGGGGGCGACCAACACGCCTACATGGACCAATACCGCCGCGCCATTTACCAGCACTCCCACCCAAACCGGCAATACCAGCACACCTTCTGGCAGTTGTTGGCCAGCGTGGAATGCCAGCACAGCCTACACAGGTGGAGCGCAGGTCAGTTACAATAACTTCAACTACCAGGCTGCTTATTGGACCCAAGGCCAACGTCCTGACCAAAACAATGGCCCAGCAGGTAGTGGGCAGCCCTGGATCCCACAGAGCAGTTGCGCAGGGGGAGGTGTGACGGCTACCTCTACTTCCATTCCAACCACTCCTACCCATACGCCTACTTTTGCTCCGGCGACTGCTACCCGCACGCCTACAGCTCTTCCGGCCACTGCTACTCGCACGCCAACCACTGCGCCAGGCACGCCTACGGCAACATCGCAACCATCCTCTGGCGTTGAAATTGGTGGTTATTTTGCCGAGTGGGGCGTATATGCGCGTAATTATCACGTCAAGAACATTGTTACCAGTGGTTCAGCGGCCAAACTGACTTTCATTAACTATTCCTTTGGCAATGTTCAAAATGGGCGCTGTGTCATTGGTGATACTTATGCTGCTTATGACCGTTTTTACGACGCAGCGAATAGTGTAGATGGTCAGGCCGATACTTGGGATACAGGGGCTTTGCGTGGTAACTTCAATCAGTTGCGCAAGTTAAAGCAAATGTATCCCCATATCAAAATTCTATACTCTTTTGGTGGCTGGACCTGGTCTGGCGGGTTTGCGCAAGCTGCTGCTAACCCAACTGCGTTTGCCGAATCGTGCTACAACTTATTGCATGACCCCCGCTGGGATGGTCTGTTCGATGGCATTGATATTGACTGGGAATATCCCAATGCCTGTGGCCTGACCTGCGATAACAGTGGTGAGCATGCGTTCAAAAACCTCATGGCTGCCTTGCGCGCCCGTTTTGGCTCAGAACTGGTCACTGCCGCTGTTCCGGCGGGATATGCCAACATTAATGCTGCTGATTATGCCGGCGCGGCGCAATATGTAGATTGGTACAACGTGATGACCTACGACTTCTTTGGCGCGTGGGACAACATCACTGCTCCTCATTCACCACTGTACAGTTACGCTGGCATTCCGATTGCGCAATTCTATTCTGATTACGCTATTCAACTCTACAAGAGTAAAGGTGTGCCCGGTTACAAACTTTTGCTTGGCGTTGGTTTTTACGGTCGTGGGTGGACAGGAGTCAACCAAGCGGCCCCCGGTGGCACCGCCTCTGGCCCTGCGCAAGGGACCTACGAACCGGGCATTGAAGACTACAAAGTCCTTAAAAATACTTGCCCGGCCACCAACACCGTAGGTGGAACAGCCTATGCTTATTGCGGCAACAATTGGTGGAGTTACGATACCCCATCTACGCTGGCGGTAAAGATGAACTACCTCAAATCACAAGGCTTACGCGGCGTGTTTTTCTGGGAGCTTTCGGGCGACACCAGCAGTGGAGAACTGATTAACGCACTCTATACCAACCGCTAGGCAGCATATCCAAACAAACCTACAGCGGCAAGAGATGCTCTTGCCGCTGTTTTTTGTAACATCGAAACCTTTCGATTCCCAGGGTGTTTTTCATATATAAATTCTTTTCGGGAGGAACAGAGATGAGAAAGGTCGCAATCGTAACCGACAGCACCGCCTACATTCCAAAAGACTTATTGGGACAATATGCGGTCACAGTCGTACCACAGGTGCTCATCTGGGGCGAAAAAACCTACGAAGACGGCATCGATATCCAACCCAATGAGTTCTACCAACAATTGGCAACGGCAAAAGTAATGCCCACCACATCGCAGGTTTCGGTGCCAAACATGCAAAAAGCCTTCCATAACCTGCTGGAACAAGGCTATGATGTGTTGGGGATTTTAATTTCGACGAAACTCTCCGGCACCATGCAATCGGCCATCCAGGGGCGTGAGCTGCTCGAAAAAGATAAAGAGCATGTCGAACTGGTCGATTCCCAAACGACCGCAATGGCGATGGGTTTTCAGGTGCTTGCCGCCGCCCGCGCTGCTGCGCAAGGTGCTTCTCTTTCTGAATGCAAAGCCCTGGCAGAAAAAGCCCGCGCCCATACCGGGGTCTATTTCGTGGTTGATACGCTCGAATTCCTGCACCGCGGCGGGCGCATCGGCGGGGCGCAGCGACTGCTCGGCACAGCCCTCAATCTCAAGCCGCTCCTGGCTGTGCTAGATGGGAAAGTGGAGGCGGTCGAGCGCGTCCGCACCAAGTCTAAAGCAATTGAAAGGTTGATTGATATTATCGCAGAGCAGACCGCCGGAAAATCCCCCGTGCGGCTTGCTTCGCTCCATGCCAACGCCGCAGACGAGGCCAGCGAAATGCTCAAACAAACTGCCCAACGAATCGGAGCCGCCGAAGTGATTTCATCTACCGTGAGCCCGGTCATTGGCACGCACATTGGCCCCGGCACAGTCGGTATCGCCTACATGGCGGGCATGTAAAACTGGAAGGCACAGCGGCGGGACAGCCTCCCGCCGCTTTTTTATTCTTGGCTCTACAGTTTTTAACGGGAAGATGTATTGGTCAAGAATGTATAGATGACACCAATTTCGCCGATCCTAACCCAGACAAGCCTGAAAAGAAACCCCTTAACCACAACGGGACACAACGGGAGAGCCTTATTCTTACAAGAAGTCACCCAAAATAGCAGAATCCAACCTGGCGATGGTATATAATCTGGGAAGCCCACCCACAAAAAAGGAAAACCGATGAAAAAAGTTGCCATCCTGACAGATAGCACCGCCTACCTGCCTCAAGACCTGCTTACCAGGTACAACATTGCAACCATCCCGCTCCAGGTTATTTGGGGCGAAGAAACCTTCCTAGACGGAGTCACTATCCAGCCGGGAGAGTTCTACCAGCGGTTGCAGACCGCCAAAACCATGCCCAGTACATCCCAGCCCTCGGCAGGAGCGATGAAAGAAGCCTTCGCGCGCCTGCTTGAACAAGATGCCGATGTTTTGGGCATTTTTATTTCGTCCAAACTCTCCGGCACGCTTCAATCGGCGATTCAGGGACGTGAAATGCTCGGACAGGCCGCCAAACATGTCGAAATCTTCGACAGCCAGACTACGACGATGGCGATGGGTTTCCAGGTATTGGCCGCCGCTCGGGCTGCCGTCGAAGGCGCATCGCTCCAGGAGTGCGTGGCCGCCGCTGAACAGGCCCGCCAGCACATTGGCGTTCATTTCGTCGTTGATACGCTCGAATTCCTGCACCGGGGCGGACGCATCGGCGGAGCGCAGCGCTTCCTTGGCACGGCGCTCAACATGAAGCCCATCCTAAAAATGAACGAGGGCAAAATCGAAGCCGAGGAACGGGTGCGCACCAAGAGCAAGGCACTGGAACGTCTCATTGAAATCGTGACCGAGGCATGTCGCGGGAAAAACCCGGTCCGACTGGCTGCCTTACACGCCGATTCTCCGGCAGAGGCCCAAACCGTGCTGGACAAGGCCTCGGCTTTGCTCAACCCAATAGAAACCTTCACCTGCGAACTCAGCCCGGTTATTGGCACGCACGTCGGCCCAGGAACGATTGCCCTGGCTTACCAGGCCGGAATTTAACCGCCAACGGGTATAATTCAGACATGGCGTCTCATCCTACTCCCCTTGTGATTGGCATTGCGGGCGGTTCCGGTTCCGGCAAAACGACGGTTGCCCAAGAAATTCTGAACCGGGTAGGGCCTTCGCGCATCGCCTACCTGCCGCACGATGCCTACTACCGCGACCTGAGCGGTCTGCCGCCCGTCCAGCGCGCCGAGGTCAATTTTGACCACCCCAATTCGCTGGAAACCGAACTCCTCATCCAGCACGTCCTGCAACTGAGGGATTACCAGCCGGTTGAATTGCCAGTTTATGACTTTTCGATTCACACCCGGACTGAACGAACCATCACCATCAAGCCTCAGCGCGTCATCATGGTCGAGGGGATTCTCATCTACGCCGAGCCAGAACTGCGTAAACTGTTCGACATCCGCATCTTCGTCGATACCGACTCAGACCTGCGCTTCATCCGCCGTTTGCAGCGCGACCTGACCGAACGCGGACGCACAACCGAATCGGTCATCCACCAGTATCTTAAGACCGTGCGCCCTATGCACCTGGAATTTGTCGAACCATCCAAACGCTACGCCGATGTCATTATCCCGGAGGGCGGCTTCAATACTGCTGCTCTCGATATGGTCGTGGCGCGCATCGAGGAAATGCTGCGCTGAACCGACCTCCAACATCTTCAGATGTTGGGTTTAACCACTATTTCAAAACGGGTCGAAAATCTGGAGATTTTCGACGCCAATCAGGAGGAAAACATGAAACAATGGAACACCCCGCCCGCCATGCAAATTGATCCCAAAAAGAAATACAGCGCCACCATCTCCACCGAAAAAGGCGATATGGTGCTGGAACTCTTTGCCGACAAAACCCCCGTCACGGTCAACAACTTCGTCTTCCTGGCCCGCGAAGGCTTCTACGATGGCACGATTTTCCATCGCGTGATTGCCGATTTCATGGCCCAGGGCGGCGACCCAACCGGCAGCGGACGCGGCGGCCCCGGCTACCGCTTTCAAGATGAATTCCACCCCTCGCTGCGGCACAACAAACCGGGCATCCTTTCGATGGCAAACGCCGGCCCCGGCACCAACGGCTCGCAGTTCTTCATTACCCACGTCCCCACCCCCTGGCTCGATAACAAACACAGCGTCTTCGGCCAAATCACCTCCGGTCTGGATGTCCTGATGTCCATCCCGCCGCGCGACCCCATGCGCCCCGAAAACCCTGGCGTCAAAATCCACACCATCACCATTACCGAAAGCGAATAAGCCGCCATGACCCCTGAGCGCCGCGCCACCCTTTTACGGATATTGGCCCTGATTGGTGTTGCGGCGCTCATCGTTTTGTTATTCGTTTACCGCGACCAGGTCATCAAACTCCAACAATACGGATACATCGGCATTTTCTTGCTTTCGATTGCCGCCAACGCCACCATCATCATCCCGCTGCCGGGAGTTGCCATCACCACTGCGATGGGCGCCATCTTCAACCCCCTCGGCGTGGCCGTTGCCGCCGGGCTGGGCGCTGCGCTCGGAGAACTCTCCGGCTACCTGGCTGGGTTCAGCGGACAAGGCATCGTTGAAAAAACTGCCTTTTACGAACGTCTGACGGGTTGGATGCAGGCCCACCCGCGCCTGAACATGCTCGCCATCCTCGTCCTGGCATTCATTCCTAACCCGCTGTTCGACATCGCCGGTTTTGCCGCCGGGGCGCTCAAAATTCCGCTCTGGAAATTCCTCATCGCCTGCGCGATTGGTAAAATTCTGAAGATGGTCTTGTTTGCCTATGCCGGGGCGGCTTCGTTCGACTGGCTGATGAAGTGATTTTTGAAGGAGAACCAATGTCTTACACGGAAATCGATTCCTACCTGACCTCCCACCTCGACGACTCCATCGCCGAACTCTCCAAACTGGTCGCCCAACCCTCAGTCGGCGCGCAAAACTGGGGGCTGGAAGAATGCGCCGCGCTGGTGGCCGACCTGCTGAAAAAGCGCGGATTCGCCACCGAAATCCTGCCCACCGGCGGCGCGCCGGTCGTCTTTGGCGAGCGCAAGGGACGAAACACCGCCAAAACCCTGCTGTTCTACTGCCACTATGACGTGCAGCCGCCCGAACCGCTTGAACTGTGGGAAACCCCGCCCTTCGAGCCATCGCTGCGCGACGGCAAACTCTACGGGCGCGGCGTCAGCGATGACAAAAGTCACATCACCAGCCGCCTGTTCGCCGTTGATGCGCTGCTGGCCGCCGAGGGCGAACTGCCCTGCAACGTCAAATTCATCATCGAAGGCGAAGAAGAAACCGGCAGCATTCACCTGCCCGCCTTCATCACCGCCAACAAAGAAAAACTGGCCGCCGACGCCTGCATTTGGGAATTTGGCGGCGTGGACCACCGCGAAGTGCCAATGCAATACCTCGGCCTGCGCGGAATTTGCTACGTGGAACTCTCAGTGGAGACCGCTGCCATCGACGTGCATAGTGGAACCGGCGGGAGCATCTTCCCCAACGCCGCCTGGCGGCTGGTTTGGGCACTCAACACCCTCAAGGGGCCAGATGAAAAAATCCGCATCCCCGGCTGGTACGACGACATCATCCCGCCCACCGCCCGCGACCGCGCCCTGTTCGACTTGCAACCCGACGCCGCCCCCGAATATAAGAAAATGTACGGGGTCAAGGAATTCCTGAAAGGCCTGACCGGCGGCACCGACCTGTACATGGCCGAAGTCTTCGAGCCGACCTGCACCATCTGCGGCCTGACCAGCGGCTACCAGGGGCCAGGCTCAAAGACCGTTTTACCGGCCAAAGCCTCGGCCAAAGTCGACTTTCGCCTGGTCCCCGGCCAAACCATCGAAAAATGCCTGACCCTGCTGCGCCAGCACCTCGACCGAGAAGGCTTCGCCGATGTTCAAATCGAATTCCTGGGCGGCGGCCCGGCGGCCAAAACCGATCCCGATGACCCCTTCATCCAACTGGTCGTAGAGACTGCCGAAGAAGTGTACGAGCATAAAATGGAATTGATACCAATGGTCGGCGGCAGCGGGCCAAACTACCCCTTCGTTCACGAACTGAAAGTTCCCGTCGCCACCGCCGGGTTGGGCTATCCCGATACCCGCGCCCACGCCCCCAACGAAAACATCCGCCTCGACCTATACCTGAAACATGCCCGCCACATGGCGCGCGTGCTAAAAGAATTTGCAAAATAACGGCACGGTTCTTCCGCTTGCGCCGTATCTGCGCTACGGCGCAGAGAATGATTTTTGCAAAACGTGGGGCAAGTCAGAGACTTGCCCCACACCCTTTACAGGTGACTTGATTATGAGTGAAAAAAACACCGGCGCGCCAGAAAATACAAACCAAACAACCGCCATCGTCCGGGTCAATCCACCGCCCGAACAACTTGCCGGTTGGCGGGTCAACCTGCTGCGGATTCTCGTCCTGATTGCGGTTATCGGGGTCAGCCTGTTGCTCCTCCACCAGCGCGAACAAATCCAGCGGCTGGCAGGCGTCGGATATCCGGGCATCTTCATCACCGCTCTCATTTCCAGCGCCACTGTGCTGGTTCCCGGCCCGGGGCTGGCGATTGTCTTCACCATGGGCCGCATCCTGCACCCGCTCGGCGTAGCCCTGGCAGCCGGAAGCGGCGCGGCAGTTGGGGAAATTTCCGCTTACCTGGCCGGAATCAGCGGGCGGGCCATCATCGAACGAATGGACCTCTACCAGCGCATCAAACCCCAAATCATGAAATACGGCCCACTCGCCATCTTCGTCCTGGGAGTCATCCCCAACCCAACCTTCGACCTGGCCGGGATAGCCGCCGGAGCATTAAAAATGACCTTTTGGAAATTCTTCCTGGCCGTGTGGGCCGCCCAAGTCGCCAAAATGCTCTTTATCGCCTTTGCCGGTTCGTTTTCACTCAATTGGTTGACAGGCGAGTATAATTAACTCACCGTAAACTTCAAAAGGAGGCTCCTATGCTCGTCGGCGAACGAATGTCTAAACCCGTTATCACCATTTCCCCCGAAATGCCCATCCCAGACGCGCTCAATCTGATGAAAAAAGAACGCATCCGCCGCGCGCCGGTCGTAAAAGATGGCAAACTGGTCGGTATTATTTGTGATGATGACCTGCTCAATGCCTCGCCCTCTCCCGTCACCACCCTCAGCATTTGGGAAATGAACTACCTGCTGAGTAAAATCACCGTCTCCGAAGTCATGACCAAAAACGTCCTGACCGTCACCGAAGACACCCCCATCGAGCAGGCAGCCCGCATCATGGCCGATAACAAAATCGGCGGCCTGCCCGTCATGCGCGATGGCTACGTCGTCGGCATCATCACCGAAACCGACCTGTTCAAAATCTTCCTCGAACTGCTCGGTGCGCGCGAAACCGGCGTGCGCGTTACCGCCCTCATCGAAGACAAGCCCGGCCAACTGGCCCGCTTCACCAAAGCGATTGCCGAACAACATGGCAACTTTGTGGCCTTTGGCGTCATCACCGGCGAAACCCCAGCCGACAAAATGCTCACCTGCAAAATCCAGGGGATGAGTCAAGACGAAGTCAAGGCAACCCTCGAACCGCTGGTCAAAGAAATTATTGACCTGCGCGCCTGAAAAACAGCGTCCCGAAGAGTTAAACCTTCGGGACGTTTTTTTATTTTTTGAATGTCCTGCGCCCGGGCGTGACGCCGCTATCGGGAGGGGGCGTTCGTCTGCGCTTTTTCTCCGTTTCGCGGGGTGGATTCTGCCCCGCTGGCAACTTCCTGACCGTTTTCGGGCGCGCTGCCGGCCTGGGCAGTTCCCCCTTCAACGCTGACACTTCCTCCGCGGAAAGAAACCGCCATTCTCCCGGTTTCAACGTCCCCAGCCGCAGCGTGCCAATCCGCACCCGCAGGATTCTGACGACCGGCAGCCCCAGTTTCGAGCCAATCTCGCGGATTTGGCGTTTGCGGCCCTCTTTCATCGTCACCCGCAGCCACATCCCTTTGCCCGCTTCGGACTCAATGCGCACCTCGGCTGGCTGGGTCTTATAGCCATCCTCCAGCACCACCCCGCGCCGCCAGATAGCCAGCTGCTCCTGGTCGGGGTGGCGCGCCACCAACACACGGTATTCCTTCTCATGACCGTGCGATGGATGAGACAATTTCTGAGCCAGGTCGCCGTCGTTGGTCATCAGCACCAGCCCCTCGCTGTCGAAATCCAGCCGTCCCACCGGGTACAGCCGTTCCGAAACCGGAACCAGGTCGCGCACCGTCTTGCGCGTATCGCCCGGCTCCGGCTCAACGGTCGTCAGCACAAAACGGGGCTTGTGCAGGGCAATATATACCTTCTGTTCGGGGGCCTTAATCGCCCGCCCGTCTACCGTGATTTTGGCGTTGGCCGGGTCGGCCTTTTGCCCAATCACCGCTACCTGCCCATTCACGCGCACGCGCCCGGCCAGGATGAGTTCTTCACAATCGCGCCGGGAACCCAGCCCGGCCTGTGCCAGTATTTTTTGTAATCGTTCTTCCATGGGGGAGATTATAATCGTAGATGCCATGAACAACTCCCTGAATCTCGCCTGGATGGAACGAATTCTTTGGTTTTCAACAATCACGGGGGCATTTTTATTCGTCGCTCTGCTAGAACAGCCCTCAGAGCCAGCAAGCGCCTGGTGGATGGGATATTCCAAAGAGCGGCTATTCCTGGCAGGCGCAATGCTGTTTGGGGTCATGGTCGCGCTGGCAGCGGCAGTCAGCGCCCGGGCCAGGGTTGGCTGGTTTAACGGCGGCTTGCTACGGCTGGAACGGTTCCTATCGGCATCCAATGAAAATTTGCTGTGGGTTAGTTTAACGCTAGGGGTCGGCATCCTGCTCCTGTCCACTGCCATCCTGCTCTCTGTTTTACCCCTGGATGGAAACTGGGGTTCGCTGCCGGTAGTCTTGCAGCGCCTTCGCGCTCTAATGCTATGGGGAGCGTTGCTCCTGACGCAAGCGGGCCTGGCGCTGTTTTCTCATTTCAAAGACCGTTACACTCTGCGAGAGTTCTGGTCTCT
Source organism: uncultured Anaerolinea sp. (assembly GCA_964422545.1). GTDB lineage: Bacteria > Chloroflexota > Anaerolineae > Anaerolineales > Villigracilaceae > UBA5195. The sequence continues at coordinate 143,653 of CAYRBO010000005.1, forward strand.
GGCTATATTAGGACGTTTTCTGCTGGTCTTATGCCTGCTTGGTTTGACATTTTTTCACTGGCTGGAAATGGTCTTCCAGTTGCCCGTCTACACCAGCCTGGACGGTTGGTTCTTCTACTTTCGACCACGCAGCGACCATCAACGCGAATGGTTATTTTCCTTTCTACTGGCAGGCTCGCTGGGGCTGGCTTTCCTTTTGACCCGGCAGTCACGCAACCGAAATATAGGCCTATTGATTTTACTCATGCTGTGGGGATATGTGCTTCAATTGGGATTCATGTGGATGGAATGGGGCAGCCTGGAACGCATGAGTGAAAAGTACATTGTGCGCTACGCCGCATACGCCGAAGCGATTGCCGAATCTCCGCCCCCGTTGGAGATGGTGCGCGAATACCAGGCGTATTACGGGAAAAATATATACACCGGAACGAAGTCGCCTGGTTTTATGCTGGTTTACTGGGTGGCGCAACGATTGGCAAATACTCTGCCTTTGCGTGGAGAAGTACCAAACCTGAACAAGGTTGTGACCTTCGTCTTCCCTGCCCTGGCAACCCTGGTAATTTTGCCTTTGACGGCACTCTCCCGAGAATTACTGAGCAACGACAACCGCTATATTCCTTTATTGCTCTATTTTTGTTTTCCGGGCGTGTTGTTGATGAGCCTGTTTCCCGACCAAGCCCTCTACCCGACAGTCTTTGCGCTGCTCGCCTGGCTGGCAATCCGTCTGGCAGAAAAAGGCAATTTCTGGCAGGCGTTGGCGCTGGGAGTGCTGCTATACTTGGCATTGTTTCTGACATTTGCTTTACTCCCGGCTATCTTTCTGGCCTTTTTGCTATTAGGGCTGCATTTCCTGCTCTTCGGCAAAACGCAGGCTGCATTTTGGAGAATCTCATCCCTGGCAAGCGGTCTGATTTTGGGCTTTCTGGGCGCCTACTTGCTCTTTTCCAATATCCTGGGATACGATGCCCTGGCGCGATACTTGCAGGCGATGGAGGTACATCGTCTGGCAAAAGACTACCCCACCGGCCTGGAGACGCTGCCCGCAACAATTTTATTAAACAACATCGATTTTGCGCTCGGAGCGGGATTTGCAGTGCTCTTGCTGCTGGCGGTATTGGCTATTCGTTCTGTTTCAAGCGTCCTTCGCGGGCAAGCGCAGCGCATTGATTGGGTGACATTGGCGTTTATGGGCATGGTTGTGGTTTTGAATTTGGCTGGCCAAACCCGCAGCGAGACGGCTCGGCTCTGGCTCTTCCTGCTGCCTCTCACCGCAGTTTTTACTGTTGATTATTTCTCCCGCCTGTTTCGCCATAACTGGTTATACTGGCTGGTATTTTTCCAACTATTGACCACCTTCTTTGTCTATCGTTTCCAACGCTTGTATTGAGACTGCTATGAAAACTGCCCTGCTTGTCGTTGATATTCAGAAAGACTACTTCCCTGGCGGCAAAATGCCGCTGGTAAACCCCGAAGCCGCCGCCAAAAATGCCTACACCTTGCTGCAATGTTTCCGCGAACATGGCGGCAGGCACGTCCACATTCAGCACGTTTCCACCCGCCCCGGCGCAGCGTTTTTTCTGCCCGGCGACCGGGGAACGGACATTCACGACCTTACAGCGCACTTCGAGGGCGAGCCGCTCATCCAAAAGCACTATCCCAATGCGTTTCGTGAAACGAACCTGCTCGAACTGCTGCGCGGCTGGGGCGTGGAGCGGGTCGTCATCTGCGGCATGATGACCCATCTGTGCGTAGACGCCACCGCCCGCGCCGCCGCTGACCTGGGTTTCAAAGTCATCGTCGCCGCCGACGCCTGCGCCACCCGCGCCCTGACCTTTGGCGAAATCGCCGTCCCTGCCGAACAGGTCCAGGCCGCGTTCCTGGCCGCGCTCCAATCTTACGGGCAGGTATTGACGGTCGAGCAAATCATTACCCAACTGGCAGGCGAGCAAATAGGCGGGGAAGCAGTCAGACGGGTGAAAAAGTAGACAGGTAAACAGGTAAAGTAGACAGGTAAACAAGTAAAAAGGAAGCAGGGAAACTATGAAAATCCTCGTTTTTGGAACCGGCGGCGTTGGCGGTTATTTCGGTGGGCGATTGGCCGAATCGGGTCAGGAAGTCACATTTGTTGCGCGTGGGGCGCACCTGGAGGCTATTCGAGAACGCGGCCTGCGGGTCGAGTCGATTGCCGGGGATTTCATCATCCATCCTGCCAAAGCAACCGATAGCCCGGCGCAAGCCGAAATCCCGGATGTTGTCTTGCTCGGCGTCAAAGCCTGGGATGTTCCGGCGGCGGCCAAAGCGCTTCAGCCGGTAATTGGGCCGCGCACCTTTGTCGTCCCCCTGCAAAACGGGGTTACTGCCGCCGATGAACTCGCCGCCATCTTGGGACGGGAGCGCGTTTTGGGCGGGTTGTGCCGCATCTCAGCCCTCATTGGCGAGCCGGGCGTCATCCGACATGTTGGCGTGGAGCCATATATCGCTTTTGCCGAATTGGACGGGCAGCAAACAGAACGGGTAGAACAACTTCGCATTGCTTTTTCAGCTTGCAAAGGTCTCACTGTCGAAGTTCCAGCAGATATCCAGGCTGCCTTGTGGAGCAAATTCCTGTTCATTGCCAGCATCTCTGGAGTAGGGGCTGTCACCCGTCAGCCGGTGGGGGTCTTCCGCGCCGTGCCGGAGAGCCGCGCCTTGCTTATTGCCGCGCTCGAAGAAACCGCCGCTGTTGCCCGGGCGCGCGGAATCAATCTGCCTGATGATGCCGTGCAACAAACCCTGACCTTCATCGATAACACCCCGCCTGTCGTTATCGCCTCCATGCAGCGTGACATCATGCAAGGCAAACCCTCCGAGCTGGAAAGCCAAAGCGGCGCAATTGCGCGCCTGGGCCGCGAGCTGGGCATTCCAACCCCAACCCACGCCTTCATCTACGCATCCCTCCTACCGGGTGAGTTGCAGGCGCGAAACCTGTTCCAAAATTTCCAAAACTAGACAAAAAATGGTATAATTACTTTGCAATTTTGTAAGCAATGCCTATCATAAAAAAGGGGTGAAAGATATTTGGAATTTTCCATCATGCCCCTTTCTAACGGGGCTTTTTTTCACCCAAGCGCTTTATTCTTCGTCTGAACTTAATGGTTGCCAATTGTTCTTTTGCAAGTACGGCAAGGGAGGTTAGCATGAAACTGGCAGGGAAATCACCATTCGCCGCACACACCGTTGCAAATACCCTCATCATCTTGACCATTGCGTTGATGTTGCTGCTGACAGGAATCGTTCCGGTTTCCGCTGGCGGCTTACCCGCGCCGGCTGCCGATACTACCGGTCTGCCTGCTTTGCCGCGCACGCTGTGGAGCGATACCACCGAACCGGCCAATCCCAACTTTCAGGATGTGGGCGGCCCAATTCAGTTGGGCGTGCGCTTTACCTCGACCGATGACGGCTATGTGACTGGCATCCGCTTCTTCAAAGGGTCGCAGAATACTGGCGCGCATACCGGGCAGTTATATGACCTGGCGGGCAACCTGCTGGCTTCGGCACTCTTTACCAACGAAACGGCTGCCGGTTGGCAGACAGTCTATTTCAGCGCGCCGGTCTTCATCACCGCCGGGCAAACCTATGTCGCTTCTTACCACACTTCTTCCGGTTTTTATGCCCGCACAGCCAACTACTTCACCTCCGCGCGGGTCAACCTGCCTCTCACTGCCCCTGCCGACGATGGCGGCGCAAACATTAACGGCGTCTATGCCTACTCCGCCACTCCCGCCTACCCCGACCAGGCTTACGAACAAAGCAACTATTGGGTAGATGTCGTCTTCGAGACGCCCGCCATGCCCGCGCCCGGCACGCTGAGCGTGTATGTCGGCACGCGCGTCACCTACCGCTTCCCAACGGCCATGAACCCGGCCACCATTAACACGACGACCTTCGTAGTGCGCAACCCGGCCAACGAGATTGTCCCCGCCACCGTCACCTACGATTCCGCTGCGCGGCAGGCCGTTCTGATTCCCGCCAGTCAGTTCAATAACCAGACGACCTACACCGTCACCATTCTTGGCGGGGCAGGCGGCGTTTTAGATTCGCTCGGCAATCCCTTGCCTGGTGATATTACCTGGAATTTCACCACCCAGGCCGGTTACGCCGATTCTGGCCCCGGCGGGCCAATTCTGGTCATCGGCAGCACCTACGATGGCTTCAGCCGCTATTATCCCGAAATCTTGCGCGCCGAGGGCCTCAACGCCTTTCGTTTTACCGATATTAGCCGCGTCAGCGCCAGCACCCTGAACAATTACGATGTGGTCATCCTCGGTCACATGACCCTTTCAGATGCGCAGGCAGCCATGTTCACCAACTGGGTGACGAATGGCGGCAATCTGATTGCCATGCGCCCCGACCCGCGCCTGGCCTCCCTGCTCGGCATTACGCCTGCCGGGAGCCCCCCGCTCAGCGAGGGCTACTTGCTGGTCAACGGAAGCGGCCCCGGCGCGGGAATCGTCAATCAGACCATTCAATATCACGGCGCGGCAGACCGCTACACGTTGAGCGGCGCTTCCAATCTCGCCACGCTTTACGCCGATGCCTTTACCCCCACCGCCAGCCCAGCCGTGACCATGATTGACGTGGGAATTGATGGCGGGCAAGCCGCCATGTTCGCCTACGACCTGGCCCGCTCGGTCGTCCTCACCCGGCAAGGCAACCCGCGCTGGTCGGGCGATGACCGAGATGGCATCATCCCCACCCGCTCGGCAGATTTGTTCTACGGCAACAAACTGGGCGACCCGCAGCCCGATTGGGTCAACCTGGATAAAGTCGCCATTCCGCAGGCCGACGAGCAGCAACGCCTGCTGGCGAATATGATTCTCTCGATGAATCTGGATAAAAAGCCCCTGCCGCGCTTCTGGTACTTCCCGCGCGATGAAAAAGCAGTGGTGGTGATGACCTCCGATGACCACGCTGATAACGTGGTGTATGACAGCCTGTATGATGACCGCCTCGACCAGTTGAATTCCTACGACCCACCCGGCTGTTCGGTGGAGGATTGGGAATGCGTGCGCCAGAGCATTTATCTGGTGGTGGATTTTGTCACGACTCCGACCGAAAACGCCAAAATTCAGGCCTATGCCGCCCAGGGACACGAGTTTGGCGTTCACATCAACACCAACTGCGCCGATTACACCAACGCCGCGCTCGATGCGTTCTTTAGCAGCGGCATGTCCTGGTTCAACAGTATGTTTTCCTTCCTGCCCGCCCCGCAGACGGAACGGACGCACTGCGTGGCCTGGAGCAACTATGTCGAACATATCAAAGTCCGCCGCAGTCATGGCATTCGGCTCGATACCAACTTTTACTATCATCCCGCCTCGTGGGTCAACAACCGTCCCGGCCTGTTCACCGGCTCTGGACTGATGATGAAGTTCGCCGACCTGGATGGCAGCCTGATTGATGTGTACCAGGCCGTGACCCACATGACCGACGAAGCCGGGCAGACCTACCCCTACACCATAGATACCCTGCTCGATAACGCCCTCGGCCCAACCGGTTATTACGGCGCATTCGTCACCAACATTCACTCCGATTCGGGCGCATTTTCCGATGCCAACATAGACATCATCGAATCCTCCCTGGCGCGCGGCGTGCCGATTATCACTGCCCAACAGATGCTCACCTGGCTGGATGGCCGCAACGGGTCGAGTTTCAGCGCCTTCGACTGGCAGAACGATATTCTCTCCTTCCGCGTCAATGCCGCCGCCGGTTCGCGCGGATTGCGCGGGATGCTGCCGGTAAATGGCCCGAACCATGTCTTAACGGCTATCACCCGCAATGGCGTGCAGATTGCCTATCGTACCGAGGTCATCAAAGGCGTGGAATATGCCTTCTTCGATGTCCCCAGCGGCGATTACCAGGCTTTCTACGCGCCCGATACCACCCCGCCGGTCATCACCAACATTCAGGCCACCATCAACGGAGATGGCACTGTCACCATTACTTGGGATACCAATGAATTTTCCGATTCGCGCGTAGATTACGGCACGAACCCGCTGACGCTTACCAGCAGCGCGCAAGATGCCGCGCTGACTCTGGCGCACGCCATCACCCTCACCGGCCTGACCCCCAACACCACCTATTATTATCGCGTCACCTCCGCTGATGCGTTTGGCAACAGCGCCACTGAACCCCCTGCGCCGAATCTGCCGCTCTCGTTTACCACACCTTACAACCCGTTCACCGACACCACCGTAATTGACTTCGAGACTGGCACGCTGGCCTCCTGCTACGTGGGCGCAGCGGACAACGGTGAACTCCTGCTCGGCCCCACGCTGGGCGAGGAATTTTCCGGCACGGGCCTGCCCGCCGGGTGGACGCCCTATGCCTGGGCCGGTCATTCCCCTGTCGTTGCTGCCGGGCGACTGACCCTCGATGATGCCGCCGTGTACTCGAACGCGCTCTTTGGGCCGGGTCACTCGCTCGAATTTACCGCCACCTTTGGCGCGGATGACTATCAACTGGCGGGGTTCGTGGGCAACGCCGCCTGGAACGAATACTGGGCCGCTTTTGGGACGGTTGGAAGCACCGATCAGGTGTACATCACCCTCAGTGGCGGTACGAATGTTCCGATTGGGGCCTTGGTCGGCGCGCCGCACCGCTACCGCATTGACCGCGTGGGCGATGTCTTCACGTTTTATGTAGATGGCGTTCAGGTCGGTTCTCCGGCCGGGTATACCCCGCCTGGCGTAGGCAGCGTGCGAATTGGCGTAATTGACGACGAATACGACGGCGATCCGCTGCGGGTGGATTGGGTACGGGTTGCGCCTTACGCCACCCCCTGCGTCTTCACCTCGCGCATTTTTGACGCAGGTCTTCCTGCCGATTGGCTCCTGCTCACCTGGCTTGGAACGACGCCTACCGATACCACCGCCACGTTCGAGACCCGCACCGGCAACACGCCCCTGCCCGATGGCTCCTGGAGCGCCTGGGAAGCCGTCAGCGGGACGGATATGGTCAGCCCGGACGGCCGCTACGCCCAATACCGCGCCACGCTGACTACGACGACTCCCTTCTTCTTTACCCCCATTGTCGAATCGGTCAATCTGACCTATTCGGCCATCAACCAACCGCCAACCGTTGCTATTGACCAGTTTATCATTCAACCTGACCCGACCAATGCTTCACCGATTCGCTTTACGGTGGTCTTCAGCGAACCGGTCAGCGGATTCGATGGCAGTGACATTCTGCTTTCCGGCACGGCGAGCGCGACCACAGCGGTTGTGACCGGCAGCGGCGCAGCCTATGTTGTAGAAGTGAGCGGAATGGTCAATGACGGCACGGTGATTGCCCAAATTCCGGCAGATGCCGCGCAAGATAGCGGCGGGCTGGGCAACCTCGCCAGCACCAGCACCGATAACCAAGTCACCTACGACACCACCGCCCCCACAGTGACAGTGGAGCAGGCCGCTGGTCAGCCCGACCCGGCCAATGCCGCGCCGATTCTGTTCACCGTGACCTTCAGCGAGCCGGTCAGCGGATTTACGGCTTCGGATGTCGTTCTCTCTGGAACGGCGGGCGCGGCAACGGTGAATATCATCGGTTCGGGGCCAGTTTACACCCTCGAAGTGAACGGCATGACTGGCGACGGCACAGTCATTGCCGAAATTCCCGCTGGGGCCGCCCAGGATTCAGCAGGTAACGGCAACGCGGCCAGCACCAGCGCCGACAACGAAGTCACCTACGATGCCACCGCCCCCACTGTGACAATAGAGCAGGCCCTCGGCCAGCCCGACCCAACCAACGCCGCGCCGATTTTGTTTACCGTGACCTTCAGCGAGCCGGTCAGCGGATTTACCGCTTCGGATGTCGTTCTCTCTGGCGCGGCGGGCGCGACAACGGTGAATATCACCGGTTCGGGGCCAGTTTACACCCTCGAAGTGAGCGGCATGGCAAATGATGGCACAGTCATCGCGGCCGTCCCCGCCAATGCCGCCCAGGATTCGGCAGGCAACGGCAACGCGGCCAGCACCAGCGCCGATAACGAAGTGACGTATGACGCTACTGGCGCAACCGTCACGGTCGAACAGGCCGCTGGTCAGCCCGACCCAACCAACGCCGCGCCAATACTCTTTACCGTGACCTTCAACGAGCCAGTAACAGGCTTCGACGCTTCGGATGTCACGCTCTCCGGCACGGCGGGCGCAGCGACGGTTGTTATCACGGGCGCGGGGCCAGTCTACACCCTCGAAGTGAGCGGCATGACCACCAGCGGCACAGTCATCGCCGAAATCCCGGCAGACGCCGCCCAAGATGCGGCGGGCAATCTCTCACAAGCCAGTACCAGCGCCGACAACGAAGTCACCTACGATGCCGATACGCCAACAGTAACAGTGGAGCAAGCCCTCAGCCAGCCCGACCCGGCCAACGCCGCGCCAATTTTGTTTACCGTGACCTTTAGCGAGCCGGTCAGCGGATTTACGGCTTCGGATGTCGTTCTCTCTGGAACGGCGGGCGCGGCAACGGTGAATATCATCGGTTCGGGGCCAGTTTACACCCTCGAAGTGAACGGCATGACTGGCGACGGCACAGTCATTGCCGAAATTCCCGCTGGGGCCGCCCAGGATTCAGCAGGTAACGGCAACGCGGCCAGCACCAGCGCCGACAACGAAGTCACCTACGATGCCACCGCCCCCACTGTGACAATAGAGCAGGCCCTCGGCCAGCCCGACCCAACCAACGCCGCGCCGATTTTGTTTACCGTGACCTTCAGCGAGCCGGTCA
>CAYRBO010000005.1:152515-211590 GCA_964422545.1 uncultured Anaerolinea sp.
ACGGCGGGCGCGGCGACGGTCAACGTCACCGGCACGGGAGCGGTCTATACCCTCGAGGTGAGCGGCATGACCGGTAACGGCACGGTGAGTGCATCCGTTCCCGCCAACGCCGCCCAGGATGCCGCCGGGAATGGCAACACGGCCAGCACCAGTACCGATAACGAAGTCACCTACGATACCACCGCCCCCACTGTGACAATAGAGCAGGCCCTCGGCCAGCCTGACCCAACCAACGCCGCGCCGATTTTGTTTACCGTGACCTTCAGCGAGCCGGTCAGCGGATTTACCGCAGCCGATGTCACGCTCTCCGGCACGGCGGGCGCGGCGACGGTCAACGTCACCGGCACGGGAGCGGTCTATACCCTCGCAGTGAGCGGCATGACCGGTAACGGCACGGTGAGTGCATCCGTTCCCGCCAATGCCGCCCAAGATGCCGCCGGAAACGGCAACGCGGCCAGCACCAGCGCCGATAACGAAGTCACCTACGATGCGCTGGGGCCAACCGTCACCATGAACCAGGCCGCCGGGCAGGCCGACCCGACCAATCTCTCGCCCATCAATTTCACCGTCGTTTTCAGTGAACCAGTCACGGGCTTCGATGCAAGCGATGTGCAATTGAGCGGCACGGCAGGCGCCACGACAGCAGTCGTCACCGGCAGCGGCGCGGTTTATAACGTTGCGGTGAGCGGCATGGCAAACGATGGCACGGTCATCGCGTCTATCCCATTTGGGGCGGCGCAAGATGCCAGCGCAAACGATAGTCTGGCCAGCACCAGCACCGATAACACCGTCACCTACGATACTACCCCGCCGATTGTGACCATCGGCGCGCCCAGCCTGGCAATCACCAACAGCGGCCCGGTCGCGTTCCCTGTCACGGTCAGCGGCGCAAACACGGTCAACCTGACGGCGGGCGATGTCACGCTCAACGTCACCGGAACGGCCAACGGTACGGTCACGGTCAGCGATGGAGCGAGCGCAGCGCCCACCATAACGGTCAGCGGAATCAGCGGGAACGGTACGCTGGGAATCTCCATCGCGACGGGAATCGCTTCCGATTCCGCAGGCAATTCCAGCGCGGCGGCTGGCCCCTCGTCCACCTTCATTGTAGATAACCTGGCCCCAACCGTCGTTTCCATCACCCGCGCCGACCCCAGCCCGACCAATGCCGCCTCGGTGGATTTCGATGTGACCTTGAGCGAGCCAGTCGGCGGGCTTTCAGCAGCCAACTTCAGTTTGCCCGCCATTGGCGTGACAGGCGCTTCGATCACTGCCATCAGCGGCAGCGGAGCGAACTACACCGTGAGCGTGAACACCGGCGCAAGCGACGGTACGCTGGGCCTGAACCTGGTGAACAGCGCCGGGCTGACCGACCCTGCCGGAAACCCGATGAGCAGCCTGCCCTTTGTGGGTGAAACATACGTCATCGAAAAACTCAACCCGCAGGTATTGGCAATTGCCCGCGCCGACCCGAACCCGACGACGGCAACCAGCGTGACCTTCACAATTACCTTCTCCAAACCGGTGACGGGCGTTTCGGATGCCAATTTCTCGCTGGTGGCGACCGGCGTGAGCGGCGCGGCCCTGGTGAGCGTAACGGGCAGCGGCGCGTCGTATACCGCCGTCGTCAGCACCGGAACGGGTGAAGGCACAGTCGGGTTGAACCTGACTGACGCCGGCAGCATTGCCGATACCATTGGCAACCCGCTGATTGGCGTTCCGTTCACCGGCGAGTTCTACACCATTGACCTGACCCCGCCGACTGTGCTGGCGAATGGAATTGGCAGCCTTCCCGACAGCGGTGACGGCGCGATAACGGAACTGGAGATTGTGACGGTCAACATCACCCAACTGCTGGTGCGGTTTAGCGAAGGTGTGAGCGACCCGGCAGGTGATGCGGGCCTGAATGATGTCACCAACCCGGCCAATTACCTGCTGGTGCAGGATAATGGCGATGGCATTCAAACGGATTCCTGCTCTGCGGGCGTGACCGGCGGCGATTTGCCCGCCCTGATTAACGCAGTGACTTACGACGATACGACCTTCACCGCCACGCTCAACCTGAATGGCGGCGGCGGACTGTCCAATGGCGTGTATCGGCTGATTGTGTGCGGCACGACCTCCATTACCGACCTGGCGGGCAATCGCCTGGCGGGTGATGGAACGAACGCGCGCACCGATTTCACCCGCAACTTTATTATGGCGGCGCGGAATGTGGGCGGCGGGGGACAGGATGACTCTCAGCCAATCAACCTGAGCGGCGTGCTTATCCCTGCCACTGGTTTCGAGCCGGGCATTCTCACCGACCTGCCCGCGCAGCCCGCCAGCAAAATGTACGCGGCGTACTCCGGGCTGACGCTTGAAATCCCGCGCCTGGGCGTGAAGGTTGACATTGTGGGCGTGCCGTTTACAGAGAATGGTTGGGATGTCACCTGGCTGTATAAACAGGCGGGTTATCTCAACGGTTCGGCTTTCCCCACCACGGCGGGCAATGCGGTCATCACCGCCCATGTTTGGGATGCCCTCAACCGCCCCGGCCCATTCTATGGGCTGAAAGACCTGGTGTATGGCGATAAAATCATCATCCACGCTTGGGGCAAGGTGTTCACTTACGAAGTGCAGAGCAACGCCCGGCTCTCGCCGCGCAGCATAGCCCAGGTCATGAAGCGCGAAACTCAATCCTGGCTGACGCTCGTCACCTGCGAAACCTTCGACGCGGAAAAGAGCAATTACCTCTACCGCCGCATGGTGCGCGCCGTGCTGGTGAGCGTGACTGTTTCGCCTTAAACACCGCCTGCAGGTAACTACTTTTCTGCGCGCTCTGCGTTCTCTGCGTGAAATGGTTTTTTCAGTACAGTCAGCAGCACAATTGCCAGAAGAATATATATCCTGATACTCCGAGAGCCTTCTATGTCCTCTATCTTTATCCACCCGCAAGGCATTGTCGAACCCGGCGCCGAAATCGGCGAGGGGACGCGCGTCTGGGCCTTTGCCCACGTTTTACCCGGCGCCAAAATTGGCCGTGATTGCAACCTGTGCGATGGCGTATTCGTCGAGAACGATGTCGTCATCGGCGACCGCGTGACCATCAAGTGCGGCGTGCAGGTGTGGGACGGAATCCGCATGGAAGATGACGTGTTCGTTGGCCCAAATGCCACCTTCACCAACGACCGCTTCCCGCGCAGCAAACACTACCCCGAAAAGTTTCTCGAAACGCGCGTCTGCCGCGGCGCTTCCATTGGCGCAAACGCTACCATTCTGCCCGGTCTTACCATTGGCGCTCATGCGATGGTCGGTGCCGGGGCGGTCGTCACCCGCGATGTGCCGCCGTATGCCATTGTAGCGGGCAACCCGGCCCGCATTCGGGGCTATGTCAACACCGCCGATACCCGCGCTGTCCCTCCTCAAACCAGCGAAGTCGGTCTGCCGCAGTTGCGCGTGCAGGGCGCCCGGCTCATTCAACTCGCCAAAATTGTGGATTTGCGCGGCAGCCTGACCTTTGGCGAATACGACAAGCACCTGCCCTTCCACCCCAAACGTTACTTTGTCATCTTCGATGTCCCCTCCATCGAAGTACGCGGCGAACACGCTCACCGTCAGCAGCACCAATTTCTGGTCTGCCTGAAAGGTTCGTGTTCGGTTGTGCTGGATGACACCGAGACCCGCGAAGAAGTTGTCCTCAATCAGCCCAACCTGGGGCTGTACCTGCCGCCGATGGTGTGGGGCATTCAATACAAATACAGCGCCGACGCCGTCTTGCTCGTGCTGGCTTCGGATGTCTATGACGCGGCAGATTACATCCGCGATTACGATACCTTCGTGCAAGAAAAGACAGGCCGCCATGCGTGAAATTCCCTTTCTCGATATGAAATCACCCTACCTGGAATTGCAGGAGGAACTCGATTCGGCCTGGCAGCGGGTTATGCGCTCCGGCTGGTACATTTTGGGTCAGGAAGTAGAAGCCTTCGAGCAGGAATTTGCCCGCTATGTTGGGGCGCAATACTGCGTAGGGGTCGGAAATGGCCTCGAAGCCCTGCACCTGATTTTGCGCGCCTATGACATCGGCCCTGGGGATGAAGTGATTGTCCCCTCCAACACCTACATTGCCACCTGGCTGGCCGTCTCGTATGCCGGGGCAAGCCTCGTGCCGGTTGAGCCGGTCGCACGGACGTATAACCTCGACCCCGAACGTCTCGAATCTGCCATCACGCCGCGCACCAAAGCCATCCTGGTCGTCCATCTCTACGGCCAAACCGCCGACATGGACCGAATCAACGCTCTGGCCCAAAAACACGGCCTGAAAGTCATCGAAGACGCTGCCCAGGCGCACGGCGCGCGCTATAACGGCAAAATGGCCGGGAATTTGGGCCACGCCGCCGGGTGGAGTTTTTACCCCGGCAAGAACCTGGGCGCGCTCGGTGACGCGGGCGCGGTCACCACCAACGACCCCGCCCTGGCCGACCGCATCCGCACCCTGCGCAACTACGGCTCGAAGGTGAAATACTACAACCTGGAAAAAGGCTTCAACAGCCGCCTCGATGAGTTACAGGCCGCCCTGCTGCGCGTCAAACTGCCGCGCCTGGACGAATGGAATGCCCGTCGCGCCCAAATTGCCGCCCTGTATCTTGAATCGCTCACCGAGACGGGCTTGATTCTACCGCTCGTGCCGCCGGGAATGCAGCCGTGCTGGCATCTGTTCGTGGTGCGTTCTAAAGAGCGCGAAGCCCTTCAGGCGCATCTCAAAGCGCAGGGCATCGGCACGATGATTCACTACCCCGTGCCGCCCCACTTACAGCAAGCCTACCGCGAACTGAACCTGCCCGAAGGCAGTTTTCCCATCAGCGAAGCCATTCACCGCGAAGTCATCAGCCTGCCGATGGGCCCGCACCTCAGTCTGGAAGACGCGCAGCGGGTGGTCGAAGCGGTGAAATCGTTTTTCGCCCCTCTTCCGCCGCGCGAGCCGCTGCAAGCCAGGCAAACCTCCGCCTTATGACCACCCTGCACAACCGCGTCATCAAATCCACCACCATCATTGGCGGCTCCTCGGCGGTCAATGTCCTGTTTCGCATTTTGCAGGCCAAAGCCGCCGCCCTGCTGATTGGCCCCGCCGGAGTCGGGCTGATGGGCGTCTATAACTCCATCCTGGCCCTGGCCAGCCTGGCGGCCGGCATGGGGCTGGAGACCAGCGGCGTGCGCCAGATTGCCGAATCGGTCGGCAGCGGCGAGGACGAGCGCGTCTCGCGTTCCATCCGCGCCTTTCGGCGGCTGGCATTTGGGTTAGGCCTGCTAGGCGCGCTCATTTTCCTGGCGCTGGCCCAACCCATCTCCCGCCTGACCTTTGGCGATGACGCGCACGCCCCGGCCATTGGCTTCCTCTCCCTCGCCTTGTTCTGCGTTGTGCTGGCGACCGCCCAAACCACCCTCATTCGCGGCGTGCGGCGCATCGGCGACCTTGCCAAAACCAGCATCTTCGGCATCGCGCTCGGCACGCTGCTCGGCCTGCCGCTCCTATACTTCTTCGGATTACAGGGCGTCGCCCCCTATCTGATTCTCACCGCCGCCCTCACCCTGCTCGTCTCCTGGTACTATGCCCGCCGCATTCCGCTTGCGCCGGTCACGCTCACCTGGCAACAGACCTGGCAGGAATCGAAAGAACTGCTCAGCCTGGGCTTCGCCTTCATGGCCTCTGGCCTGGTGACGCTGGCCGTTGCTTACCTGGTGCGCGTGATGGTCCTGCGTCAACTCGGCCTGGAAGCCGCCGGGTTTTACGAAGCCGCCAGCGCGCTCTCCAATGTTTACATTGGCTTCATCCTGGGCGCCATGGGCGCCGATTACTTCCCGCACCTGTCCTCGCTCTCCAAAGACGACCCCGAAAGCAACCGCCTGATGAACGCCCAGGTCGAAGTCGGCCTGCTGGCCGCCGCGCCGGGCATCCTGCTCGTGCTGGCGCTCGGCCCGTTCTTAATCGAGATTCTCTACTCGCGCGAATTCATCACCGCCTTCGAGATTTTGCGCTGGCAGGCGCTTGGCACGTTCCTGCGCATCTTCTCCTGGCCGCTGGCTTACCTTATGCTGGCGCGCGGCAAAAAGACTCTCTACTTCTGGAACGAACTGCTCGCCAACCTGCTCTACCTCGGCGCGCTCACCGGCCTGGTCAACCTGGTTGGGCTGCCGGGCATCGGCCTGGCCTTCTTGCTGATGTACGTTTTCTACACCCTGGCCGTCAGCCTCATCGCCCGCAAACTCTCCGGCTTTGGCTGGTCGCGCCAAAATCTGACCCAAACCGCCCTGCTGGCTCCGCCCGTGCTGCTGGCCTTTGGCCTGACCTACCTGCTGCCCCCGCTTTGGATGGCCGCCGCAGGCCTCCTGCTCGCCCTGCTGACCGGCCTCTATGCCCTGCGCTCCCTCTACCGCCTGTTCGGGCCAGAAGTCTTCCAAGACTACCTCAACCGAATCCGCGCCCGCCTGGGATGGAAAACCCCATGACCGACCGCCCCCTGCTCACCTTTGCCGTTATCACCTACAACCAGGCCCAGTATGCCTCGCAGGCCGCCCTGGGCGCGCTGAGCCAGACCTACGCGCCGCTTGAAATCATCCTCTCCGATGACCGCTCTCCCGATGACACCTTCGCTGTCTTGCAGCGCGCCGCCCAGGCCTATCGCAGTCCCAACCGCGTCATCGTCCGCCAAACCGAGCGCAACCTGGGTCTCATCGGCCACATCAACGACATCATGCGCCTGGCGCAGGGTCAACTGGTCATCATCGCCGCTGGAGATGACATCTCCCTGCCGCAGCGCGCGCAGCGAATTTACGAAACCTGGCAGCAATCGGGCAGGCGGGCGCATTCTATCTTTTCCAACGCCACCTGGATAGACGAAGCAGGCAACCTGCTCAACCCCCTGCACAAAACCCCCATCCCGCCCGAAGCCCTCACCCTGCCCGCCTATGCCGCCCGCCGCGTCCCGGCCCTGGTCAACGGCGCCACCCAGGCCTGGACGCGCGACCTCTTCGACCGCTTTGGCCCCATCCCCCCCGAAGTGCGCGCCGAAGACATTCTGCTGCCCTTCCGCGCCGCCCTGCTGGGCGAAATCCGCTACATCTACGAGCCGCTCGTCCTCTACCGGCGCGATTCGGGCCGCCTGCGAGACGCGCAAGGCCGCCCCTCCCTGGCCCAGCACCGTCAGCGCTGGCTGGGCTGGCAAGAACTGCACGCCACCGCCTACCGTGCCCGCCTGCGTGACCTGCAAACCTGCCTGGAGCGCGGCCTTTCTCCCCACCCGCCTGCCGACCTGCAAACCGCCCGTCAGGCCACCGCCGGGCGGCTGAGCGAACTGGAAGACCTGCTCGCAGCCCAGCGCAGCGACCCCCGCCTGCCGCCCCTGCGCCGCCTGCCTTTGCGCGCCAGAATCTTTTTCGAGCCTCTTTTCGACTTTCTGCGCCTGAACATTTACTACCTTTATCAGGACTTGCGCCGCAAGCGCGTTTCCCCCGCCCAAACATGACCCTTCCCCGCCGAATCCTGCTTCTCACCCTCAGCGTGCTGCTCGCTCTTGCCTCTCCGGCCTGCCTCCAGCAGACTCCTGTTCCCGCGCCTGCCGCCTCGCCAACGCTTCCGCCCGCTTCCCCAACCGCTGCCGTTACCGCCGCGCCTCCCGCCGCCCCAACCGCTGCCCCCGCCCCCGCCGAACTGCCCAAACCGCAATTTACCTACCGCTTTGGCCGCCTCACCATCCAAACCGCCCTGTTGAAGATGGAAATCAAAGACGGGGCAATCGTCCTGCTGCGCGACCAGGCCACCGGCGAAGTCTTCATCGAAACCGATGCGGTTGGGCAGTGCGAGTTTGATTACCTGCTCTCCGGCGGCTTTACCTCGCGCGATTCCTTTGGCAGCCTCACCCGAAATTGTCCGTTTGCCTTCCAAAGCGCCGAATTTACGCAACTGGATGAATATCGCGCCCAACTGACCTACCAGGGATTGAGCGAAGCCCCCCAAACCCGCCTGGTTTTCGACCTGGCAGTTGACCCCGCCACCGGCGAAGTGCTGATTCAACTGACCGGGCTGGAAACCCGCCCCGGTCAATTGCCAGCCGCGCTCAACCTGGCGCTGATGAACCTGCGCGTTCCGGCGGTCATTTTAGGCAGCGGGGTCAAAGTCAGGCGCGGCGACCCACCCCTCGAAACGCAAACCACCGAAGCCGGGTATGGGATGTATGGGGTGAACCTGGCCGTCCTCGAAGGGGAGCAGGTCTCAGCCGCGGTCTGGTCCGAATCCACCCAATTCGCGCCCGAATTCATCCGCCTGCTTCACACCCCCGCGCAAGACCATCTCCTCCTGCACAGCGAACCAGACCCCAAAGAGACCGTTCCGGGCCAAATTGTCAGCCCGCCCTGGCGCATTGGAACGTACCCGCGCTGGGAGCAGGCCGCCCTGCGTTGGCGTCAGGAGTTCGAGCGGCGCACGGGCGCGCGCCCCCTGTGGGAAAACCGCGCCCAATGGGTGCGCCGGGTTCACGCCGTCTTTGATTCCACCAACCAACTTTATGAAGATACGCCCCAAAAATATGCCGAACTGGCCGCCGTTGCCCCGCCAGGCTGCGTCTTGTTCTACCTGTGGAACGGCGACCGGCTGGTCCTGTTCGGCGACCACGCGCTGGCGTCCCAAATTGGCCGACCTGACCCTGCCCTGCTGCGAAATGTTCAGAAATTCGGCTGGCCGCTCTTGCTTTATCACCCCTTCAACCTGATTTTCACCGAAACCGGAGCCAACCAACGCCTGGCTTACCTGGCCGCGCAGGGCTGGCTGCCGCCTGGCTATCAGTTCACCCCCGATTTTTCCGGCGCGCCGGGCGAGTGGTACGCCTACTGGCAAAACGCGCGCGGCGATTACGACGACACGTTGGCTATCCTGCACCCCGCCGCGCCAGAGTTCCAGCGCTACCTGGTTCAGAACTTTGGCAATTACGCCCAAACCTATGGCGCGAACGCCGCTTACATGGATGTTTTGGGCAACGACGGCATCGGATTCTTCCCGCCAGAACGCCAGGTCATCGCCGGGCAAGATTATGTTTGGGGAGAAATCAGCGTTCTGACGCTGCTGCAAACCGAACACCCGGAGTTGGCAGTGATGAGCGAGTATCAATCGCCCTGGCTCATTCCGTATGTCTTTTACACCTGGGAAGGCGTAGAAACCCACCTGCGCCAGGCCGAGGCGGCCCAAATGCGCCTCAATCACCCGTTGCGGGCAGCCCTGCTGGGCAGTTACCAATGGGCGCGCGAGACGAACGGTGAGCAGGCCGATGACATTCTGGCGGCCCTGCTTGGCACGCTGCCCCAAATTTCTCTGGTGGGTGATTACGAAGTGAGCGATTCCCGCGCCTTATGGAGTCAGCAGCGGGCCAAACTGTTTTGCGAAGAAGAACTCTTCCACGACCTGCCCCCCCGCTGGGACGATGACGCGCTGGCCTACTATCGCAGCCAACGCACCGGACACTGGTTCAAGTTTGCGCGCCTGGGAAATTCTTACGGGTATGTCGAAATTCTGCCCGATGGCGCGGAACGGATACGGCTCAAACGCTGAAGCGGCAAAGCGGCAAGCGCAACCTTGCATTTTCGAAAGGCTTTGGGGTAAAATAACATCAGGCTTGGGAAATTAAGCTGTTGCGCAAGAATAGAGGGAGAATGAAACAGTACATTGCAGTCCAATTTGGCGCGCGCCGCGCCTACGCCGTACCGGCTCTGCTAGAAGAAGCAGGTTTATTACAATCGTTTTATACCGATTTGTGCGGGAATGTGGGCGCCGGGCGTCTGGTTGCGGCCATTCCAACCTTTTTGCGCAATAACGCGCTCAAACGTCTGGCGCGGCGCGAAGTGCCAGAGAACATCCGCGCCAAAACGGTGACTTTTCCCCTCCAAACCCTGCGCCATTTTCTGCGCCAGTCAACCGGCAAATACAACACAGCGGTTGGCGATGATATTCTTTGGGAAGCCTTCGATACCGAACTGGGCCGCGCCATGATTCGGCGCGGGCTGGGGCAATCTACCCATATTTTTTCTATGGCCGGGGAATGCCTGCCTTTTATCGAACACGCCCACCAGCAAGGGCGGACGGTTGTGACCGAGTTTTACAGTATGCCCTCGCGCCGCGAAATCTATCGCCAGGAATGGCGGCGCTTCCCTGAATTGGAAGATGAACCCGATGACGCTTACGTGAACTGGTATGCCGAAAAACAGCGCCAGGTGTGCCGCGTCACCGATTGGGCAATCGCTCCCTCTCAGCATGTGATTGACGACCTGACCGAAAACTTTGGCTTCCCGCGTGAACGCTGCTTCGTTATACCGTATGCCGTGCATGAATCGTGGCTGGACGCGCAAAACGACCCCGTGCCGGGGCGGGTCCTGTTCGTGGGGCTGGCAGGCATGGGAAAGGGCATTCACTACGCGGGCATGGCCCAGCAATTGCTCAATGACCCGCGCATCGAATTTCGCATTGTGGGCTGGGCTTCAGAACGAGTTCGCAAACATCGGCTGTGCCAGGGACTCAACTTCGTCGGCTTCGTGCCGCGCAGCGAGGTGCGGGAAGAGTTTCGCCGCGCCGACATTTTCATCCTGCCAAGTTTATTCGAAGGCTCTGCCGAAGTGACCTACGAGGCCCTGGCCAGCGGCCTGCCGGTTATCACCACCCCTGCCGCCGGTTCGGTCGTGCGCGATGGCATCGAGGGATTTATCGTCCCAGAACGGGACGCGCATGCCGTGGCCGAACGCATCCGTCAACTGGTGGAAGACCGCGCCTTGCGCGAACGCATGTCCGCCGCCGCCAAAGAGCGCGCCCGGCAATTCACCTGGAAGCAATACGGTGAGCGGTTGCGGGCGGCCTTCGAGCAGATTCCGTAAAGTAACTACCCTCACCCTAACCCTCGCCCAAAGGGCGAGGGAATCGGATATATGAAACGGATTTTTTTGCTGAAAGCGACAAAATCGTCCCTGTTTTCTCCCCTCTCCCGGTGGGAGAGGGGTTGGGGGTGAGGGCAGATAGGCAATTACAAAATTTCAAACAAAACTGATCACTGACTCACTGGATACTGAAATGTTCTCGCGTATCGAAGACCTGGTATTGGTACAATCTCTGTTCATTTTAGGCCTGTTGGCGTTCTTCGCCGTTCTCATGGCGCGGCGGGGATTGTTCAATTGGTATTCCACCGGCTTTTGGACCTGGGCGGCGCTCCTGCTCTATTTCGTTCTCAATCCGCTTGCCAGCCTGGTGACGAGCATGTTTCTGTATCACCGCAACCTGCTGATGAGCGGCGGAATGCCGCGCGCCGAATGGGTGGGGCTGGTTCTCGTGTTAGGCATTACGGCTTTCTTTATCACTTATCTGCTTACCCCCGCATCGCCCATCCATTGGGGAATGGACAGAAAGAAGCAGGAGCAAATCAACCTGCCCATGCTGCTCATCCTGGGCGGCTTCCTCGGCATTGCTACCCTTTCGCTGCTCATCTACCGCACCCGATTCGTAGGCGGCGGCGAAGATGTGGTCATTCAGGGCAGCCGCTTCGTGGGCAACACCACTGGTTACGAATACATCGCCGACACCTTCTACTTCTTCCCCACCGCTTATTTGCTGGCTTCACAGGCCAAGTGGAAAAACTGGCTTGGCTTTTTGCTTGTGGCGATTTATGTCTCGCTCACCATCACCTCCGCGCACAGCCGTTTTAGCGTGGTCTCGATGATGCTTCTGTTTTCGATGATTCTCACCTACAAGAGCAAAAGCGCCTGGCCGCATCCCATCTTCATTGTGCTGGCTTTCATCGGCGGGGCGGTTCTCACCCTGCGCGGCCACACCACCCTTGAATCGACCGAAGAACTGATTGGTTTCGTTCAACAAATCCCATCCGAGTTCATCGGCCTGTTCAGCACGGTCGATTCGGCCATGCTCTCCTCGTTTTACCTGGAAAGCCATGTGCGCGATAACATCACCGGCTACGATTACCTTCTGCCGCTCATCAACTATCTTTTGTTCGGTTTCATCCCTTCGCGCTTCTTCCCGCAAAAATACTTCCTGGTAGACTGGCTGCGCGCCAATCAGCCCCCGCTCTATGACCATCTGACCACGCTCTACCTGTACGGGTCGAAATCCAGTTTGCTGGGCAGTTTCTACGGCAACGGCGGCATCATCGGGGTCATTGTGCTGATGGCCGTCATGGGCTTCCTGCTCCGTAAAGTAGATGGCATGATTTCCAAAGACAGCCATCTGATTGTCAAATCCATCGGCTTTACCTGGACCTGCTTCCTGTGGATGATTTGGGGCAGCCACGATTACTGGGGCGCGATTGTGGTCGGCGTCAATGCCATTCCGGGCTTGTTCTTGTGGCTGTTCGCGCCCAAAGCCCCGCCGCCTTTCAGATTATCACGCAGCCAATCTGCCCCGCCCCAACAGATTCGGCCCTTTACCCCGCCGCCAGATGAGGTGACTCCATGACGCCCACCCTCGTCAGCCTGACCAACATCCCCACCCCCTACCGCGCTCATCTTTACAACGCGCTATCACAAGAAATGCAATCGCGCGGGTTGGGGCTGCATGTCTTGTATATGGCAAAAAGCGAGCCGGGCCGCTTTTGGACCTTCGACCCGCAGCAGCACCGCTACCGCTACACTTTCTTAAAAGATTGGACGCTTAAACTGGGCCGCTACGAACTGCCTTTCAACCCCGATATTTTCTCCACCTTGCGCAGCGAGCCGCCGCGCTGGCTGCTGGTTTCGGGCAGCTGGTATTTTCCCACCGCCCAGGCCGCGCCATTTGCCGTTGACCGCCGTCAGACCTTTACCCTGTTTTGGAACGAATCGAACCTGGCCTATGTGGAGCGGAAAACCGGCCCGGTCAATGCCTGGCGGCGGCGCACGCTCGATGGCTACGATGGATATGTCGTCCCTGGCGCATGGGCGCGGGAGTATGTCATGGCGTATGCTTCCTCTGCCAGTCGCAAGCCCTTTTTGCAGCTGCCCAACGTGGTGAACGAAGCCCTCTTCCGCGACAGAACCGCCGAACTGCGCAAAGAACGCGCCGCCTTGCGCCAAAAGTGGGGCTGCGCCTCACCTGAAAAAGCGGTGTTACTGACGGTGGCGCGGCTCGAACCCATCAAAGGCATCCGCGAACTGGTTCAATCGCTGCTCGGCTTCGAGAAACTCGACCAAATCATTCTGCTGATTGCCGGAACCGGGGCGCTCCAGGATGAATTACAAGCGCAAGTTCAGCAAGCCGGACGGCAGGAAAACATCCGCTTTCTCGGTTACCAGGCCGAAGCGCAGATACTCGAATTGCTGGCCCTGGCCGATGGCTTCTTGCTGCCTTCACTGGGCGACCCCTATCCGCTGGTCGTCATCGAAGCCTGCTTTGCCGGGCTGCCGCTCCTGCTCTCTAACCGCGTTGGCTGCCACCCCGAAGCGCTCTACCCCGCTCGTAACGGCCTGCTCTTCGACCCCTGTCAGCGGGAAAGTATTCAAGAAGCCCTGCAAAATTTTCTGAGCGTTGGGCCGGGCGGCTGGCAGGCGATGGGCGAACATTCGCTGGCAAACGCCGAAGTGGTTTTCAGCACGCAGCTGGCTCTGCCGCGTTTTGTGAATGAATTGGAAAAACTATGAACATTCTTCAGGTTACGCTTGGTTTTTATCCGGCTCAGGGCTGGGGCGGGCCGGTCAAAGTCGTTCACCAAAACGGGCGCGAGCTCACCCGGCGCGGCCACCGCGTCACCGTCTATTGCTCCAACCTGGTCAACAAATACGAGAAAATCCAGCCTGGCACCTTCGAGCGCGAAATGGACGGCATGAGAATCGTCTATTTCGACGCCTGGAACATCAAACAATGGCCTGGCACGCTCGGCCCCATTTGGCTGCCACATTTACCCGCTTACGTCCGGCGCGAAATCGAGACATTCGATGTCGTTCACATCAACGGCTACCGCAGCCCAATGATTCTGCCCATCGTAAGCGCGGCGCGCCGGGCGGGCATTCCCATCGTCACCCAGCCGCACGGAGCCATGCCGGTTATTGTCAACTCGCAAACCGTCAAACGGCTCTACGACCGCGTGTTTGGGCAGGCGGAACTGAAAGGAATCAGCGCCCTGATTGCCTTACAGGAAAGCGAACGGCAACAAGCCCTGGCGCACCGCGTGCCGCCGGAACGAATTGTCATCCTGCCCAACGGCATAGACCCTGCCGATATGGAACAGGCCCCGCCGCCCGGCAGTTTCCGCCGCCGCCTGGGGATTGCCCCCGAACAGCCGCTCATCCTGTTCCTGGGGCGCATCAACAAGAAAAAAGGCCCCGATATGCTGGTAGAAGCCTTTGCCCAACTGCCAAACCGCGCTGCGCACCTGGTCATTGCCGGGCCGGATGACGGCCAACTTGCCGAAGTGCAGTCGCTCATCCAGAAACACGGCCTGCAAGGGCGCATCTCGCTGCCCGGCCTGGTGACCGGCCCCGACGTACTGGCGGCCTTCCGCGATTCCGACCTGTTTGTCTTGCCCTGCCGCGCCGATACCTTCCCAGTGGTCATCATGGAAGCCTGCCTGGCGGGCACGCCGATGGTCATTACCGATCGTTGCGAGATTGCCCACCTGGTGCAAGACCAGGCTGCCGAAGTCGTGCCGTTCGACCCCGCCCGGTTCGCGCAGGCAATGGATGAATTGCTGACCAACGGCGAAAAATACAAACGCTACAAAGCGAATTGCGCCCGCCTGATTGCCGAAACTTTCTCCATCCGCGCTGTGGTGGACCAGTTAGAAGGGCTTTATCGCCGCGCCATCGAGGAAAAGAAACCATGAAACGCATCTTTGAAGCCCTGGATACTCCCTGGAAACTGTGGAATCAACTGGGCCGCTGGCTGATTTACCCGCAAGCCCGCCTGCTCATTGCGCTCAACGGCATTGCCTGGGAGCGCGGCTGGAGTTTTTACGGCCTGCCCATCATCCAAAAACACCGCCGCAGCGTAATGAAATTTGGCGAAGGCTTTAGTTTGCGCTCTTCTGCGCATTCCAACCCGCTGGCACCCAATCACCCGGTCGTCCTCAGCACCCTGCGGGCCGGAGCGGTGCTGGAAATTGGCCGCAACTTTGGCATGACCGGCGGCTCAATTTGCGCTGCCACCCGCATCACCATCGGCGACAATGTGGCCGTCGGCGCGAATTGCGTCATCACCGATACCGACTTTCACCCCCTGCACCCGCGCGCCCGCCTGCTCGAACCCCAAAACGGCAAAAGCGAGCCAGTTACCATTGGTGATAACGTGTTTGTTGGCATGAATTCCATCATCCTGAAAGGGGTCACCATCGGTACGAACAGCGTCATCGGCGCGGGCAGCGTAGTCAGCCGCAATATCCCATCCAATTCGATTGCGGCGGGCAGCCCGGCAATCGTCCTGCGCAAATTGACAGAATAGTTTGCTTCCTGCTTGCAGTGCAACTGCTGGCACGACAACGAAAAACCCTATGCTCGAAATTCGTCCTCTTCAAAACTCAGATTGTCCGGCCGTCGCTTCGGCGCACGCTACCTATCTGCGTACCCCGTTCAACACCTGGGGCGGGGTACGCCTGCTCCAGGCGCATTACGAAATCCTGACCCGTCAGCAGGGAGGCATTTGCTTCGTGGCGCGGGTCGATTCCCAATTTGCCGGGTTTGTATGCGGCATTTGGGACCACCACATCATCAATGAGCTCAACCGTCGTAAGCCCCTGCGCCTGGCACTCTACAGTCTGGAGCATATGCTGGAACATCCCGCACAGCTGGGCGAGAACCTGCGCGCTTACCTTTTGCGCCGCGCCAGAGCCATTCCATATCCAGAAGGCTACGAATTGCGCCCGATTGTCGTCCTGCCACAATTTCGGGGGCAGGGTGTAGCCGACCGCCTGGTGGAACGGCTGATACAGGACGCCGGGGAGCGCGGCTATGACCAGATTTTCCTCTACACCGAAGCCGACAACCTGCCCGCCATCCGCTTCTATACCCGTTTCGGGTTCGTTCTCAGAGAAACACCTGATGAAAGCGCCCGCATGTTTCAGTATTTCATTCAAGAAAATCAACGCGCCTGAAGGCAGGGGAAGACAACGATATGCGCATTTTAATTTTCGGCGGACACTACGAACCCGACCTGGGGCCGAGCGCGCCCATCTTTACCATGCTCTGCCGCAACCTGGTGAAACTGGGGCATCAGGTGACAATGTTGACGATGGTGCCGCATTATCCCTCGGGGCGCGTGCCGCCTGAATATCGCGGCAAGTGGTTTTGGGAAGACGATGACCAGGGCGTGCAAGTCATTCGCATCAACCTGCCTTCGGTAAACCGCGCCAACCTGTCTCAGCGCATGTTGCAATACCTGGCTTATCAGGTCGGCGTCACCCTGGCTGGATTGAACAAGCAATATGATGCCGTTTTTGCTGGCAGTTCCGCGCTCAACTCATGGCTGCCCTTTCAAATCCTTGTCTCGCTGCGAAACAAGCCCGCCGTGTATGGCGTGTACGATGTCTATCCAAGCGTGGGCATCAAACTGGGCATCTTTCGTCACAAACCGGTGATTGCTCTGATGACCGCCCTGGAACGTTCCTGTCTCAATAACGCGGCCCTGGTGCGCATCATCTCTGATTCCTTTCGGCCTGACCTGCGCGAGATGGGCGTCGCCGATGAAAAAATGGTACGCGGCTATGATTGGGTAGATACCAACCTGGTGCGCCCCCTGCCGCGCCGCAACCGATTTTCCGATGAAAACGGCCTGAATGACCAGTTCGTGGTGATGTATGCGGGCAACCTGGGCCTTTCGCAAGGGTTGGAACATATCATCGCTGCCGCCGAACTGCTAAAGGAGAATGACGACATCCGCTTTGTATTTGTGGGAGATGGCGCCAGCCGCCCGATGTTGCTGGAAGAAACAGCGCGCCGCGGGCTGCAAAATGTCATCTTTTTGCCCTTCCAACCGCGCGAGCGGCTACCCGATGTGCTTGCCAGCGCCGATGTCTCGCTGGTCAGTTTGCAGCGCGGCATGGGGTCAGGGTCGCTGCCATCCAAAATGTACTCCATCTTCGCCAGCGGGCGGCCAATGATTATTTGCGTGGATGAAAATAGCGACCCCTGGAAACTGGTGGAACAGGCCGGGGCCGGGTTGTGCGTGCCACCCGAAAACCCCGCCGCGCTCTCGGCAGCCATTCTGTATCTCAAGAACGCGCCGCATTTATGCCAGGAATTTGGCGAAAAAGGCCGCCGCTGGGCCGAAAAACGGCATTCGCCGGAGGCCGGAGCGCGCGAAATTGAATCCCTGCTCTGGCGTGCTATCTCGCTCAAAGAGAAATCCAAACGATGATTACGTTCGAGCGAATCGCTTTCGACAAAATGGACTGGGAATTGGCCGCCCAGATAGGGAACATGAACATCTTCCAGACCCGGCCCTGGCTCAATTTCCTGACCGAACGCCAACCACTGGAGCCGATCGTAGCCCGCATTCGAGAAGATGGCGAACTGCTCGGCTTCTTCACCGGTCTGATCGCAGAAAAATTTGGCCTGCGCATTTTGGGCAGCCCCTTTCGAGGCTGGACGACTTATTTCATGGGATTCAACCTGAAGCCCGGCACACCGCGCCGCGCGGTGCTGGAAGCCTTTCCTCACTTTGCTTTTCACGAGTTGGGGTGTCAATATCTCGAACTGATTGACCCTCTCCTGGATGAAAGCGATGCCTGCGGTTTGCGCTATCACATCGAACCCCTGCCCTGGTATGCCCTTGACCTGCGGCCCTCAGAAGCGGCGCTGTTTGCGAATATGAAACATACCTGCCGAACCAACATCCGCAAAGCATGTAAAAACGAACTGCGCATTCAACCGGTTTGTGAACTGAAATTCGCCGAGGAATATTACGCCCAATATCACGAAGTCATGCACAGGCACGCGCTCCAACCGGCTTATGGACTGGAAACAGTGCGTTTGATGTTGAAACATCTGCTTCCAACCGGCCATTTACTTCTCTTACGCGCTGACCTGCCGAGCGGAGAGTCAATTGCTACGGGTTTATTCCTATATTTTGGACAAACCGCCGTCTTTTGGGGCGCGGCCAGCCGCAGTGATTACCAACACCTGCGCCCCAATGAATACCTGGCCTGGCAAGGAGTCCAACTGCTCAAGGCGCGCGGGGTTGAAACCCTGCACTTTGGCGGTTATGCCGGGCAATACAAAGAAAAATTTGGCTGCCAGGATGCGCGCATCTGGCGGCTCAGGCTGGCAAGCAGCACCGTGCTTGGCTCGCTCATTGATTTTGCCGCCGCCCCGCAGAGCGAACGTTACCGCAACTGGATACTCAAGCATCTTTAATTGAAAAAAGGACGCCTCATGACCGATATTCATCACTTCATCGAGTGGAACCGCCGCCAGGGACATAAAATTCTGCAAACCCAAAGCACATACTGGGTGAGCGCCGGAATGGGAACATACCAGGCCATTCCCTACCATGCAGTCATCTCTCCCTCTGAAGAAGAATTGCAAACCCTGTTCGCTGAACACAAAGCCACCGCCCTGCGTTACTCCACGCCGCTTGATGCGGCGGAAGGAATGCTCAGTTATCACATTGTCTACGAGGGCAAAAACTACCCGCCCAAGAAATTGCCGCACAAGGCAAAGAAAGGGCTGGCAATAGCCACCAT
Source organism: uncultured Anaerolinea sp. (assembly GCA_964422545.1). Lineage (GTDB taxonomy): Bacteria > Chloroflexota > Anaerolineae > Anaerolineales > Villigracilaceae > UBA5195. Next base: position 171,184 of record CAYRBO010000005.1, read on the forward strand.
TCAACCGATTTCCCTTTCTCAAATGGCAGCCGAAGGCTGGAAATTGCGCCACGACACCCTGGAGAGGCAGGGCCGACTCGGCGCAGAAAAACAATCCTGGTGGCAAACTCTGTGCCAAACTGGGCAAGACATCCCCGGTCTGGAGGCCTGGGGCGCGATGGTAGAGGGCAGGCTGGCCGCCGCCCTGCTCGGAATGCAGTGCGATGATACTTTCTCTATCTTTTTCCAGCAAAGTCACCGCGATTTCCTGCGCCTGGGCGTCAACAACGCCCTGACGTATGTAGTGACAACGAAGATTCTTGAACGTCCACAAATCAACCGCGTTTTCTATGGATTGCACTCACTCGATGCCCCATCCAGCGTGGATGAATACAAACTTCACATGGGTTACTATCCTAAACCCGTGCGCCAGCGAATTGTGTTCTCGCCACTCCTGCGTCCCCTCGTCAATCCGCTCAGTCATGCTGCGCTCAAAACGGCTTTGCGCCTGTTCCCTTCCAGTTACCTGTTTGCCAAAGCCGAAGGCATGTTCCGCTTTTACCTGAACGGCAAACATCCGCTCGAACGACAAACACGCCCACCTCTGCTGGCCGAGCAGGAAATCAGTGAAATCGGATTGGAAAAATACAATCACCCTTGATTTTTTCGTGTAAAAGAATATAATATCAATGCCTTACGTTTTTGTAAGGGCTTGCATCAGGGCGGCTTTGCAGAAAAAGTCTCTCCAGTTTTCTGTGAATTACAAAAGCAAATCAATTTACCCTATTATCAATTTCAGGCGGCGTTCTAGTATTATAAGTTTTTATTGACTGCTTTCAGGGAGGAAAACATGGTTCGCATACAGCCTTTTAAATCAAAAATATCGTCTCATTCCCAAGTCATCGAAAAACCAAACATATCAGATCTAGTTCGAGATGCTGCCAAACGGTTATTCGACATCCTCATGTCTCTGATTGGGATGATTTTGCTAGCGCCAATCGGGCTAGTCATCGCCATCCTTATCAAACGCGATTCCCCCGGCCCGGTGTTCTACCGCGGATTGCGGGCCGGAAAGGGTGGCAAACCATTCCACATTCTCAAATTTCGCACCATGTACGAACGACCCGAAAGCTACGCCGGCCCGCGAGTCACCGCCCAGGGCGACAGCCGAATCACCCCGCTGGGCGCCTGGCTGCGCTACACCAAGATTAACGAATTCCCACAACTGTGGAATGTCTTCAAAGGAGAAATGAGCCTGGTCGGCCCCCGCCCCGAAGACGCAGAAATTGCCAAAGCCTGGCCCGAAGAAGCAAAAAAGGAAATTCTCTCCGTGCGCCCTGGCATCACCAGTCCGGCCAGCGTCCTTTACCACGACGAGGAAAAACTGCTCTCCACCAACAACCTGATGGAGGACTACTTCCAGAGCATCTTGCCAGACAAAATGCGTCTTGACCAGTTATACGTCCGCTATCACTCGTTCTTCACCGACCTGGACATTATCTTCTGGACGATTGCCATCCTGATTCCACGCATTACGGGCGCGAAAATTCCCGAAGGCTACCTGTTCGCAGGGCCATTCTCTCGGCTGGCGCGCCTGCACGTCAACTGGTTCATCGCTGATTTCCTGGTTGCCCTGGCTTCGATTGAAATTTCCACCCTTATCTTCAAGCCGCTCGATGCCCCGTTCTGGTCCTGGCGCGCCATCCTGTTCCTTTCGTTCTTGCTGACCTTCCTTTTCAGCAGCCTCAACCTCTTATCGGGACAAAACCGGGTCTTGTGGTCACGCTCTACGTCTGAAGACGGACTGGGCTTGCTGGCTTCCGGGGCTCTCGCGCTCTTACTCCTGCTGGCGATTGAAACCTTTCCTCCATTCATGCAACTGTTGGGGTTGCCTGCGGCGCATTGGGGCATGGTCATCCTGGCGGGCATGTTAGCGCAGGTTGGGTTTGTGGCCGTCCGCTACCGCTTGCGCCTGTTCTCAGGCATAGCCAATCGCTGGCTCAGCTGGCGGCAGAACCAGATGACGCTCGGCGAACGCGTCCTCATCATCGGCGGCGGGGAAGGCAGCCAGATTGCCGGCTGGCTGCTCAAGCGGCGCATGTTCCGCTCGGCATTCTCGATTGTGGGGGTCGTGGACGACTCCAATCCCACTGTACATGGAATGCGGGTAGGCGGCTACTGGATGATGGGCAGTTTTACCGACTTGCCCCAACTGGTTGATAAACACGATATTGGCGTTATCGTGTCCACCATCCCCGCCACGAACCCCAAACTCGATGAATACATCTTCGATTTCTGCCGCGCCTATGGTATCCGCCTGATTTTCCTGGAAGACTTAATGCGCATGGTCGATAAGCAAGTAACCCAGCCCATCCGCGATACAAAGGATGTCATCTGGCGCGCAGACCATCTGGAATTTAAAGCCATTCACGACATTACCACCCAGCTGCCCAATCGGTACTTGCTGCAAGACCGGCTGAGGCACTCCCTCGCTTATTCTCGCCGTTATAACACGCACGTGGCCATCCTATTCATCGACCTGGAAGGCCTGCCCGACATTAACAGCACCCTGGGGCGAAAATATGGCGACGAAGTGTTGATTCAGGCCGCGCGGCGGCTGACACATTGCAAACGCGATAGCGACACCCTGGCGCGCTTTGGCGAACACCAGTTTGCGCTCATCCTGGAACACCTTGCCAGCCTGGACGAAACCGACATTGTCGCCCGGCGCATTATCAACTCGCTTTCAAAACCCTATCAAATCAACGGACACCGCTTCAACATCCAACCGATGTTGGGTGTCTGTAATGACAGCGACTGCCTGGACAAAACCAACCCCGACATCGCAGAGTGCTATGGCAAACGAACCATTCTTGAAATCAATCACTATGAACCTGTTCTGGCAAAATAAAAAAGTCCTGGTTACGGGCGCGGGCGGTTTTATCGGCAGTCACCTGGTGGAGCGGCTGGCCGCAGAAGGCGCGCAAGTCCGCGCTTTCGTGCGCTACAACTCTCGCGCCGATGTGGGTCTGCTCAAACTGGCCTCGCCTGAAATACGCTCCCAACTCGAAATCATCGGCGGAGACCTGCGCGATGAACACGCCATGCGAAAGGCCGTCGAAGGCTGTCAGGTCGTCTTGCACCTGGGCGCGCTCATTTCCATTCCCTATTCTTACTACCACCCGGTCGAAGTGGCGCAGACAAACGTCATCGGCACGCTCAACGTGCTGAACGCCTGCCGCGAGGCCGGGGTGGAGCGGCTGGTACATACCTCTACCAGCGAAGTGTATGGCACGGCGCGCCAGGTCCCCATCAGTGAAGCGCATCCCTTGCAAGGGCAATCGCCCTATTCGGCCAGCAAAATTGGGGCCGATAAACTGGCCGAAAGTTTTCACTGCGCCTTTGGCCTGCCGGTTGTCACCCTGCGTCCTTTCAACACCTATGGCCCGCGTCAGTCGGCGCGCGCCGTCATCCCCACAGTCATCACGCAGGCATTAACCCAACCGGTCATCAAACTAGGAAACGTCAACACAACCCGCGATTTTACCTTCGTGCAAGATACAGTCAGGGGATTTATGCTGGCTGCCCAAACCCCCGGCATAGAAGGCAAAACCATCAACCTGGGCACGGGTTCTGAAATCCGCATTGGGGAACTGGTTGAAAAAATCGTCTCAAAGGTCAACCGCCCGGTCGAAATCCAGGTGGAGGAAGAACGCCTGCGCCCCGAAGCCTCGGAAGTTTACCGCTTGCTATCCGACAACTCTCAGGCGCGCGAAACGCTCGGCTGGCAGCCCCAAACCGACCTGGAAAGCGGACTGGACCAAACCATCGAATGGATACGCCAGCATCTTGACCTGTATCGCATTGGCGTCTATGAGTTCTAACGAGGAGGTGGAGAGCCTATGAAAGCAGTCGTGCTTGCCGGTGGGAAAGGGACGCGCCTTGCGCCCTACACCAAAATCCTGCCCAAACCTCTTATGCCCATTGGAGATATACCCATCCTGGAAGTCATCTTGCGCCAAATGAAAATGGCCGGAATTGACCATGTAACCCTGACCGTAGGGCATCTCTCGACGCTGCTGCGCACCTTCTTCCAGGATGGTCAGCAGTGGGGACTACACATCGAATACAGTTATGAAGATTCGCCATTGGGAACCGCCGGGCCGATTGCGCTCATCGAAGGCCTGAACGACACCTTTCTGGTCACAAACGGCGATGTCTTGACCACCCTGCGATTTGCAGACGTGATTCGCTTTCACCGCGAACAGGGGGCCACAGCCACCATCGCTGTCCACCAGCGCAAAGTCAAAATTGACCTGGGCGTCATTCAGTGGAACGGCAAACCAGAAATCAACGGCTATATCGAAAAACCCACCTACGACTATTGCGTCAGCATGGGTGTTTATGTTTTTGAGCCGCGCGTGCTGAACTATATTCCTAAGGGGCAATATCTCGATTTTCCTGACCTGGTCAAAATTCTCATCGCCGCTGGCGAAAAGGTCGTGGGATACGAATTTGACGGCTACTGGCAAGACCTGGGCCGTCCCGATGACTATGAACAGGCCGCGCGCGATTTCGAGACCATGCACGGCGAATTCCTGCCGGAGGAGATTTCGATATGAACTGGCGCATCCCACTGGCCGATATTGACTTCGGCCCCGAAGAATCCGCCGCTGTGCAAGCCGTGCTTGCCAGCAAATGGCTGACGATGGGCGGCGTAACCCAGCAATTCGAGCAGGAATTTTCCGCATTCACCGGCGCGAAATACGCCCTCAGCGTCTCTAACGCCACCGCCGCCTTGCACATGGCCTGCCTGGCGCTCGGCATCGGTCCGGGCGACGAAGTGATTGTTCCATCCCTCACCTTTGTCGCCACCGCCAACGCCGTCCGCTACGTAGGCGCAACGCCTGTCTTTGCCGATGTAAGCGGGGATGACGACTTCAACATCTCGCCTGATGAAATCGAAAAACGAATCACCCCAAAAACGCGGGCCATCATCGTTGTACATTATGCGGGCTACCCCTGTGACATGCCGCGCATCATGGAAATTGCCGCCAAACACAGCCTGGAAGTCATCGAAGACAACGCGCACGGAGTCGGCGCAAGCCTGGCAGGACGTCAACTCGGCACCTGGGGCGCGATTGGCTGTTTCAGTTTCTTCTCCAACAAAAACATGACCACCGGCGAGGGCGGCATGTTGACGACTGACCGCGAAGACCTGTATGAAAAACTGCGCGTCTTCCGCTCACATGGCATGACCACTCTCACCTGGGACCGCCACAAAGGCCACGCCTTCAGTTACGATGTCGTCGAACTGGGCTACAATTACCGCATTGATGAAATCCGCGCCGCGTTGGGGCTGGAACAACTCAAGAAATTGCCGCGCAACAACGTCCGCCGCGCCGCATTGACCCAACTGTATCGTGAAACTATGCAGGAACTGGCGCCCAAAGTGACCATCCCCTTCGGCAATCACCCCGGTCAGTCATCTTATCACATCCTGCCGGCCCTGCTCCCGCCGAGCGCGGAGCGCGGGCGGGTGATGGAACATCTCAAGGCGCAGGGCATTCAAACCAGCATTCACTACCCCCCCGTTCACGCATTTACCGCTTACCGTTCCACGACCAACGGCGCTGTCCTGCCGCTGACCGAAGACATTGCCCGGCGCGAAATCACCCTGCCGCTTTACCCAATGATGAAAGAGGAAGATGTCATCAGCGTCGTTCAGGAAATCCGAGCAATTCTTTCGGCATAAGCAGAAATATCGAAAAACTAAATGGAAATCCGAAAATACTTTCTTTTGCTCAAAAAATGGTTCTGGCTGCTCATCATCGGCGGGATATTGGGCGGAGCAGGCGGTTTTTTGCTCAGCCGTCTGACTACCCCCATCTACCAGGCGCAGACCAAAATCCTGGTCACCAGCAACCGCCAGGACCCCAATTTTGAGTTCGCCTATCTGAGCGACCAACAATTGCTAGAAACCTACATCGAAATCCTGCAAACCAAACCCATCCTGGATTCCATCATCGAAAAAATTGGCTTCGAGGTCAAACCGGCCCAAATTGCCATTGTGCAGGTACGCCAGACCCAAATCATCCTGATTGCCGTCGAAGATGAAGACCCCGCCCGCGCGGCGCAAATTGCCAATGCGCTGGTAGAGGTTCTTATCGAGCAGAGCGGTAAATTACAGGCTGGCAAATATGCCTCGGTTGAAGCCAGTTTGCAGGTCCAAATTCAGGATGTCGAAAAACAAATCGAACAATTGCGCGCCGAATTCGACCAGATTTCACAGCAAGAGATACAAGAGCAACTCTCCCAGGTCGAGGAACAAATCAAAGCCTTGCAAGACGAGGTGGCTGCCTTGGAAAAGGACATTGCGCAGTTATCTACTGTTCCCTTGAACGAAACCAGAGACCAAGCCTCAGCCAGGCAGGCGCAACTGGCCGAAAAACAGGCCCAATTACAGCGTGTTCAGCCGCTTCTGCTCAATTACCAGCAAATCCGTTCCAACCTGCTCTTTTTGGGGCAGCCCGCGCTCGGCGCCAGCACGCGTTCCGACTTCCGCACGCTGCAACTGCAATCCACTCTCAGCCTATACCAGCAACTTTACCTGAACCTGCTCAACAACCTGGAGTCGCTGCAACTCTTGCGCCTGCAATATACCCCCAACATTGACCAGATTGAACCAGCCATTCCGCCTGAACGGCCCGTTCGCCCTTCCACCCTGCGTTACCTCATCATGGGCATCGTGGCAGGCGTAGCCCTGCTTGGCGCAATAGCGGTTGCCATCGAATTTCTGGATGACACCATCAAATCGCCCAAAGATATCATGCAGCACCTGGGGCTGCACACCATTGCCAGCATCCAGGAATTCAGCAGTAAAAACCTGAAAGATGGCGAAATCTTCATCATGCAAAACCCGAAATCGCCCGTTGCCGATGCTTACCGACTGTTACGCACCGGCATTCTATACGGGCTGAACGGGAACTCGATTAAGACCCTGCTCATCGTCAGCCCCGACCCAAGCGATGGACGCTCCTCGGTCGCGCTCAACCTGGCTGCCAGTTTTTCCCTGCTCGGCAGGAGGGTGACGGTCGTCGACGCCAATATCCGCAACCCTCGCCTGCACACCAGCCTGGGCATGGAAAACCGGGTTGGGCTGGGCGATATCCTGGCCGATAAAGCCGACCTGAACAGCGCCACGCAGCTGCTGGAAGGACAGCGCAACATCCGCGCCCTCACCGGCGGCCACATGCCCGAAAGCCCCACCGAACTGCTCGAATCGGACCGCCTGGGGCAAATCTTGACTAAGTTGACTGCCAACGTGGACATGGTCATCCTGGATGGCCCGCCTGTCTTCGTAGCCGATGCGCTGGCCTTTGCCTCGCGGGTCGATGGCGTCCTGCTGGTCATGCGGCCCGGTAAAACGCGCATCGAAACTGCGCAAGCAGCGCTCGAATATCTGCAACGATCGGGTGGGAATATTCTTGGGGTGGTTCTCAATCGGGTGCCTCGCAATTGGGCCAAATATCATGAAGGCTTTTACTTCAGTTCCGAGGATTTGGCGCGCGCCAAACAATAAAACAGAACATCTTCCGCCCCAGATAGAGCGCCTTTGTTGAATCTTCGGCAAAGGCGCTTCCTTTTGGGTACAATTCCTCGTATCTATTCAGGCGGTCGAGAAATTGCGCCGTTTTCCCTCACCCCAACCCCTCTACCACTTCGTGGCACGCGTCCCGAGGGGAGAGGGGCTATGAACAGGCAAGTTCGCAAGTCCCCTCCCCCGCCGGGGGAGGGCGGAGGGTGAGGGCTGAATAGTTACGAATGGTTTCTGATTGGCAATTCGCCCTGGGGCAACCCAGATTCCAGCCAAATTGGGATGTTTGCCTATTGGGCCTGCATGGCGCTCGTCCCGCTCGCCTTCCTGCTCCAAAACCGCCCGCTGCAACATTTCATCATCCGTTATGGGCTGGTCTATGTCGTTTTGGTCTTGCTCGGCCAGTTTCTCATCCCCAGCCAAGGCTGGCGCTTCGCCTTTCACATTTACGCCGTCATCCTGGGCTACCTGGGGCTGATGATAGGAATTTTGTGGAAGTATTTGCGCAGCGCGGGGAATTGATTAGCGCCCGCTGGCCTTAATTGCCAGCCCGGCCACCACGCTGGAAAAGGCATTCGCCGCCTTGACCTTTTCCGCGCCGAACATGCGCGCCAACATGGATGTAAACAATGGGATACTCGATGAACCGCCCGTTTTAACGACCGCATCGATTTGCCCCGGTTCCAGCCCGGCTTCAGACAGCGTTTCGAGCAGCACCTGTTCCACCTGACCGACATAATCAAATATATCGCTCTCAAACTGGGCGCGGGTGTAGAGTTCCCAGAGCGCAATGTCTTTATCGTCCAGGCTGATGACCGCCGCGCCCTCGCCGGAGAGCGCGATTTTGGCCGCTTCGACCCGATTGTAGAAGGTAAAGGCCAGGTCATTATAAATCAGCGATTGCAGAGCCTTCAACTGCACCGAAGCCGTTCCGGCGCGGATGGCTTTTTCGAGGAGGTTGCGGTTGATGGGCGTGCCAAGTTCGGGCAGCGCCATCCAGTCGGGGACGGCCTGAATCATCTCCAGAATTTCGGGCTGGTGGTTGACGCGCCCCAGGCCAAAGTGCGCCAGCATTCGTTTTTCGATAATGGCGCGGTCGAAATCAGAACCGGCGATATCAACGCCGCCATTAGCGTACACTTCACGTTGATTGCCGCCCAGGCGCATGACGGCGATATCAAGCGTGCCGCCGCCGAAGTCGAAAATGACCACGTTTTGGGGATTCTCCAGGGTCAGTTCATAGTTCAAAGCCGCGGCAACTGGCTCCAGTTCAAAATCGACCTGCTTGAAACCGGCCTCGTGCGCGGCGGCGCGCAGCGTGTCCTCGGCGGCGCGGTCGTGCGCGGGGTCGATGGAAAATTTGACGGGGCGGCCCAGCGTCACGGCTTCGATTTTCTCTCCTAAAACGGCCTCGGCCCGGGCTTTGAGCAGCGACAGGTAGATTTGCGCCAGGTCGCCGGGGGTGTAAAATCGCTCGAAAATGCGCGTTCCGGCAAATCCCTCGCGGCGCAAGGCGGTTTTCAGGTATTGCAGCAGGCGTCCGGGTTTCAGTTCATCTACATACACGAACACATCGCGCACATAACTCATGTCCGCGCCGTGATATTCAATTTCCCCACCCCATTTTTTAACAAAGCGGCGCTGGCGGTTGATGTTGTCGCGGTAATACTGGGCAATCGCTTCCTGGCCGATGGCGGCCTGGTAGTCGCGGGTGATGTATAAGACCGTCTTGACCACTTCGGGCAGGACGTTTTCCGGGTCGAGCGGCAGGACGGTGACTTTGTGGCCGTCGTACAACGCAACGCCAGAGTTGGAGGTGCCGAAATCAAGGCCGATTTTCATGGGTTTTTCCTGTGGCACAATTTGGCAAATTGGGCTACGCTTTCGCCGGAATCACGCCAATGGACAAGAGCGCGGCCCCAGCCTGGAACGTTCCCGCTGAAGCCGCCTGGCCCGCTTCGTAAACGGTTAACTGCCCCTCGGCGTCGAGCGCGGCCACTTTATCGGTTTCCTTCATCGCCGCCGCGCCGATGAAGCGTACCCCCTGCTCTAACCGGGAAGGGGAAATGAGCGCCTGCCCGCGCGAAGCGGCAGATTTGGCGGTCTCCACGAACCCAGCCTCGCGTTGGATGACTTTGCCGTTTTGGGTGACGCACAGAATAGTTTGTTCCGGCTGGAGCGTGAAGGCGGCAATGACGTAATCGGTGGCGCTGATGCGAATGCGCTCCTCGGCAGAGTAGGTCAGGTCGTCCACGTCGAGACCAAGCAGGCGGCCTTCGCAGGTGACAAGGACGTAACGTTCGCCCTTCTGGCAGAGCAGGGCATCGAAGGGCTGGTCGGATTTTTGGGTGCTGCCCCTGCCAAGGTAGTGGTTATCGAGAATGGACTGCGCTAGGGAGGTGAGAGTCTTTTTGACGAAGCCGCGCCGGCTGGCCTGAAGGAAAAAATCGGCCAGGGGCAGGCGCGAGAGCGGCATGAGGGCCGCCAGCAGTTCGCCCGCGTGTGGTTCATCGGGCTGGGCGGCCATTTCCCAGGTAAAAGAAGCGCCTTCGGTGAGGGGGATGTCCGCGGCGCGCAGGGTGCTGACCCGCCCGGAAGTAAACAGGAGCAGCAGTTCCTCGTGGGCAGAGACGGCCAGCAGGCGCGGGAACTCGCCATCCGAGACCAACTCGCCGCTGATGCGGCCCAGCGTTTTCGGGTTGTCCTGGAGGGCAAAGCGAAAGACCTGCCCCTGAGCGTTGTAAACCAACAGGTTGAGCGATTCGACTTCAACAGGCAGGGCGGCCAGGGACGAACCATCACCCACCTGGCGTTTGAGCATATCCAACTGGCGTTCTAGGTGGACAATGCGCTTCTGGTAGTCTTGTACGCGCGTGCCATCCTGCAAGGCCAGATTCTCGGCCAGCAGCTGCTCGTTGCGCTCAGTCAGGTCGCGCAAGCGGTTGGCGACCAGTTTAAGAATCGTCAACGCGGACGCTGGCCGCGTTTCGGCCTCTTTTATCCATTCGTCGATTTTGTCATTAAAGGTCATGGGAGTGTCCTTGCGAAAATCCCGCTAGTGGGGGGAAGGGAGACGCAATTATACCCGGCAAAGCCCCGATAGGCTTCTTTTGCCGACAATCAGCTTAATTTGCCAGGCGCCTTTGCCAACTTTCGTCTCGGAGAACTGAAAAAACCTGCCAGGTCTGGTACGCAGACGATGTATAAAAGGTGGCCGTTGGATGAAAGGCGTTTGATTTCAAATCAAGCCCAAAACATTATGCGTACGATTTGCTGACACCTGTCACTGGAATTGCGCCCGCTTTTGATGTACACTTCTGGCATGGGTAAAATCTCCCGCAGGATTTTGCAAAGCCATTAAGCGCGCAGGCAGCCTGCGGGATATTCGTTAAGATTCATCGTTCACGAGGCCATTCATGAGAGAAAGCATCTCGCGTTATCGCTGGTTCGTCGTGGCTATATTTTTCTTTTTCATGCTCCTGCACCAGACCGACCGCCTGATGATTGGCTCGATGCAGGAACCGGTGATGAACGAGTTTGGCATCACCGACCTGCAATGGGGTCTCATCAATACCGGCGCGCTGGTTGTCAGCACTTTGCTATATCCCATCTGGGGCTACTCTTCTACCTCGGCGCGTTTTTCAGCATTGACCATGATGTGCATAGCCTGCGCGCCCAAATGAAATCCCGCGCCGATTCGATGCAGTAGCGCAAATTGACCATTTGCGCCGACTTTATGGACATCACCCAGGTCAACCTCGCCCATAAAAAACAGGTTCAGGCTTTTTTGAACCTGCCCTTTCAACTCTATAAAGACACCCCGCAATGGGTTCCGCCTTTAGAGGGGGAAGCGAGGCTTTATCTCGACCCCGGGCGTCACCCATTTTATAAGCATTCACAGGCCGCCTTTTTCCTCGCCGTGCGGAACGGACTCCCCGTAGGCCGCCTGGCGGTGCTTAAAAACAGGCGTTACAACGACTATAACGGGACCCGCGCCGGTTTTTTTACCCTGTTCGAGTGCGAAAACGACCCCCAAGCCGCCTGCCGCCTCTTCGAGGCTGCCTCGAACTGGGCGCGCGAGCGCGGTCTGACGGAACTGACCGGGCCGAAAGGTTTCACCGTTTTAGACGGTTTCGGGATGCTGGTAAAAGGCTTCGAGCATCGTCCCGCCTTTGGGATGCCCTACAACCCGCCTTATTATCCTGAACTGCTCGAGCGTCTGGGCTTTCAAATGGTCAGCGAGGCGGTTTCCGGGTATTTGAATCCGCAGGCCGATTTCCCAGAGCGGATTCACCAACTTTCTGCGAAAATCCAGCAGCGGCGTGGTCTTCACATCGCCCGCTATCAGACTCGCAACGACCTGCGCGCGCTCGTTCCACACCTTAAGGAACTTTACAACGGCGCGCTCGAAGGCACGACTGGCACGTACCCACTCGAAGATGACGAAGTGCAGATGATGGCTGACCAAATGTTGTGGTTCGCCGACCCCAAACTGGTCAAGGTGGTGATGAAAGGCAAGAAGCCGGTCGGTTTCCTGCTGGCCTATCCCGATATTTCTGCCGCAGTGCAAAAAACGCGCGGCAAATTGCTGCCGTTTGGCTGGCTAACGCTGCTGCGCGCGCTGAAAACAACCGATTGGATTAACATCAACGGCGCGGGCATGATTGACGAGTATCGCGGGCTGGGCGGCACGGCAATACTCTTCAGCGAAATGTATAAAACCATCCGCGAAAGCGGCCAGTTCCGGCACGCCGAACTGGTGCAGATTGGCCTCGAAAACGACCGAATGCAGCGCGAACTGCGTGATTTGGGCATAGATTTTTATAAGGCGCACCGGCTCTACCGGAAGGATTTGTAACGATGGACAGACACTTTGACGAACTCACCGGCAAGTTACTCCAAGCCATTCATTTTTCTGCGTTTAAGCACCGCGACCAGCGCCGCAAAGACCAGCCGCTTTCGCCATACATTAACCACCCTCTCGAAGTGGCGCGTCTGCTGTGGGAGGTGGGCGGCATCCGAGATGAAGCCACCCTGGCGGCGGCTATTCTGCACGATACCATTGAAGATACGGATACCACCCTCGACGAAATCCGAGAGACATTTGGCGAGGAAGTGTTGGGCTTGGTGCTGGAAGTGACCGATGATAAATCTCTGCCCAAAATGCGCCGCAAACGCCTGCAAATCGAACGCGCGCCACACATTTCGCTCAAAGCCAAATTGATTAAATTGGCCGATAAAATCAGCAACGTCAGCGACTTGCTCTATTCTCCGCCGCGCCGTTGGTCTTTCCAGCGCAAACAGCAATACTTATTGTGGACAGAGAAAGTCGTGGCCGGGCTGCGCGGCGCAAACCCGGCACTCGAACAATCCTACGACAAGCTATTGATTGAGGGCAAAAAACTTCTCAACCTTGACAAGGAGACGACATGATTCGAATTGTGACCGACACTCTGACTGGATTCCCGCTCGAAACCATGCGCGCGCGCGGCATCCCGGTCATCCCCCAAATTGTGATTTTTGGGGAAACCTCATACCGCGACGATAGTGAAATCGACACCGCAACCTTCCTGCAAAAACTAAAGGCTTCAAAGGTCAACCCCAAGACGGCTGCCCCTGCGCCGCATTTTTACACCCCCCTTTTTGAAGAAGCGGCTCAAAATGGCGATACCGTGCTGGTAATTGCGCCCTCAGCCAAAGTGAGCGGCACGGTTCGCTCGGCAGAAACCGCGAAAACAGATTATCCTTCTGCTGATATTCGCATCATCGATACGCAGACGCTGGCCTGCAACCAGGGAACCCTCACCCTCATCGCTGATGATATGCGAAAAGCGGGGAAAAACGCCGACGAAATCGAAGCCTGCATCCGCGAAATGGCGCCGCGTGGTCACATCTACTTTGTTCTCGACACCCTCGAATACCTCAGGCGCGGCGGGCGCATTGGCGCGGCCAAAGCGTTACTCGGCGAGTTGTTACAGGTTAAGCCCATCCTGCAAATCAAGGAGGGGCAGGTCGCGCCCTTCGATCAGGAACGCACCAAAAAACGCGCCGTAGGCCGACTCATCGAAATTGTCGCCGAGCATGCGAGCAACCGGGCAGATTCCCACCTGTGCGTTATCCACATCGACGCCCAAGATGAGGCCGAGGCCTTGCGCGCTGAACTGTCCGCCCGGACGGGTCTTCAGAACATTCCCATCTACCTGTTGCCGCCTGCCATTGTCGTCCACGCGGGGCCAAAGGCGCTGGGCGTTGGCTTCTTTGCATAAAGCCGTATGATATAATTCTCGCACTTAATCACCAAAATCCCCGTAAAAAGCGGGTTTTTACAAGAAGGAGAACGGTTTTATGTCTGGTCACAGCCATTGGGCTACCATTCGCCGCAAGAAAGGCGCGGCAGATGCCAAGCGGGGCGCAATTTTTACCCGCCTGGCGCGTGAAATTGTAATGGCCGCGCGCCTGGGCGGTGGCGACGTTGGCACGAATGTACGCTTGCAATTGGCAGTAGAAAAGGCGCGCGCCCAAAACATGCCAAAAGAGAACATCGAACGCGCCATCCGCCGCGGCACGGGCGAAGACAAAGAAGGCAGCGCGCTGGAAGAGTTGACCATGGAAGGGTACGGCCCGCACGGCTCAGCCCTGATGGTGGAATGCGTAACCGACAACCGCAACCGCACCGTCGCCGATATGCGCCATGCCTTCAACAAAAATGGCGGCAATATGGCCGAGCCTGGCGCGGTTGCCTGGCAATTCGAACGGAAATCGTACTTTGCATTCCCCGCCAGTCAGTTATCCTACGATAAAGCCTTCGAACTCGCCATCGAAGCGGGCGCGGACGATGTGCAAGAAGACGGCGAAAATGTCGAAATTATTGGGCCGGTTGAGGCCTTCAAGACGATTTCCGATGCCTTGCACGCGGCCAAAGTCAACCCTGAAGAAGCCGGCCTGCGCCTGATTGCCAAGCAAGATCTGGAATTGGGCGTAGAAGAAACCCTTCAGGTGCTTAAATTCGTCGAAGCAATTGAAGACCTGGATGACGTGCAAAACGTCTACCACAACCTGAAGATTTCCGAAGAAGCCCTGGCGGCGCTCGAGGCGGAATAAACCGATGGGGCGGGTAACTAACCCGCCCTTTTGATTATGCTATGACCCTTGCCCTCGGCCTCGACCCCGGCACCGCCACCACTGGCTATGGGTTGGTTCGCCTGCGCCGCGACGGCTCGCTCGAAGCGGTCGATTTCGGCGTCATCACCACCCCCAAAGACCTGCCCGCGCCCGAACGCCTGGATGTGCTTTACCACGAACTCAATCAACTTTTGGAAACCCACCACCCTCAAACCGCCGCTGTCGAAAAACTATTCTTCCAGAAAAACGTCAGCACTGCCATTGGGGTAGGGCAAGCGCGCGGCGTGCTTCTGCTGGCCCTGGCCCAAAAAGGCCTGGAGGTGGCCGAATATACCCCCAACGAGGTCAAACAGGCTGTGGCCGGGTACGGATCAGCAGACAAACGGCAGGTGCAGGAAATGGTGCGGGTGTTGCTGACCCTACCTGAAATCCCCAAGCCCGACGATGCCGCCGACGCACTGGCAATTGCGATTTGTCATTTGAACACCCATCGGTATTGATGCTTTTTGCTCCAACCCACGCAGGGTTTATTTTGCAACCCGTGAACTAGCTGTTTCCTTATTTTTGCCGGGAATTGGTTGCCGCCTTAGTCGGTTCGATGTGATAATTCTTGTCAAAGGCTGGTCAAATATGTCCATTAATCTCGACCTCCCGCATGAAGACCGCTACCAGCATGAGATGAAAACAGCCTGGCAGCACTTTATTTCTAATCAAACTATTGACCCCTGCGTACCGCCAGTCATTTCGGGTTCGTGGCGGCGCTGTTGGGGAAAAATTAACCCTCACCAGAACATCGAATTTACACGCATGAGTCAGTCGTATCTTTTGGCATCTCAAACCGCCAGCTTTGATTTGCTAGCCGTTGCCCGCCCAGTGCTGGAAGATGTTTACCAGTGCATACAAAGCTCAAGCGTTCTCATCGTCCTGACCAGCAGCATAGGGTGCGTGCTTGACCTGGTAGGCGACCCAGATACACAGGCAACGATGGAGGCGTGGGGAGCAGGGACGGGAAGCATTCTTTCGGAGGAATTGATCGGCACAACCTCATTTGGGTTGGCACTAAGCGAGCGTATGCCAATGCAGGTGATAGGTTACGAGCATTTTATAAGCCAGTTTCATGGGCTTGCCGGGGCATCCGCGCCCATTTTTGACCTCAGCGGGCATTTGCTCGGCGTATTGGGGTTGGTGATGCCTCTTGCAAAATATCACAGGCACTCCTTGGGGTTGGTGACCGCTGCTGCGCGAGCCATCGAAAATCAACGACAGGCTGATGCCCTGCTTGAGGAACAAAACAGCCAATTGGCGCAATTGAACGCCGTTTTATCCTCTATTTCGGATGGCATCTTGGTATGGAGAGATGATGAAACTTTAACCCATGCCAACCACGCAGCCAGCCAAATTTTGGGCATTTCAACACAATCGATGCTTGGACGCCAGATTAATACCCTATTTTCTGTTCCCACTTCTGTTCGCAGAAATATCACCCAACGCAAACCCATAACTGATTTGGAAGGAGTTATTAAGATTGGCGAGCGCGCCGTTAATTGCCTCATCAGCATTGATTTTGTCTTTCAAAGTCCCGATCGCCTGCGCTGGATAATTATGACCTTGCGCCCTGAAAACAAAGTACGCAAGCTGGTACAGCGTCAGGTCGGCGCGCACGCTCCACTGACGCTGCACGACATCCCCGGAGAATCACCTCAAATACAACGCATACGCAGGTTTGTCAAATCGGCAGCCCCAGCCCAAGCCAGCATTCTCATTCGCGGCGAGGTAGGCACAGGTAAAAATGCCCTGGCCAGCGCCATTCACAATGCCAGCCCGCGCCGCGAAGGGCCTTTCGTGGTGTTTGCATGCTCATCGGTCACAAATGAATTGGCAATTTCTGAATTGCTCGGATACGAAGAAGCCGAGGGCAGGCAAGTTAGCGGGCGGCCAAGTAAGTTCGAGCTAGCGCAGGGCGGCACCCTGTTCTTTCAGGATATCGACGCACTATCGCTTGAGGCGCAGTCGGTATTGCTTAACGCATTGGAATTAGGGGTTATCCAACGCTTACGCGGCCATCGCGCCATTGAAATTAACGCGCGTGTCATTGCCTCCACGTCGGCAAATATCGAAAGCCTGATTGCGCAAGGCGTATTTCGCCCAGAATTGTTTTATAGGTTAGGGGTATTTACGATTACCATGCCGCCTCTTCGTGAAAGAATTCAAGATTTTCATCTCGTAGTCGATCGCATCTTGAACCGGTTATCACAACAACTGGGACAGACCATACAGATATCTCACACGGCCATGGAAGTTCTAAAAAAATACCCTTGGCCGGGCAATATTCGAGAACTAGAGTCTGTTTTGGGGCGCGCCGCAATCCAGTTGACTTCTAGCGATGGAGTGATCGAGGCAAATCACATTCCATTGCATGTACATTCAATTCAGGGACTGGAATCTGTTTCGGGAACCTTTCCCTTTTTCAACTCGCTCGAAGAAATGGAATGCGAAACAATTCTGCGTGCTGCTCGGTCTTGCCAGGGAAATCTGACGCGCATGTCGGATCTATTAGGAATAGGTCGCACGACCTTGTGGCGTAAACTAAAGCACTTCAACGTTAATATTCAAGAGTATCGCCGACCATCGTCCCGACATTCGTGAGTGTTTCAAAAAGAAACAAAAACGCCCGCCAAAATGTTTTATTTTGAAACATTTTGGCGGTTTTATTTGGAGATTTACACCCACCGCGCATAAAATTGTAATGTATGTGTTTGATGCCCCACTTCGACCACATACGTTTTTCTAACAGTCCCTGGTGTAATTTGTTGACATTAACATTGGTTTGCTTATGCGCCTTTGGAAGCGTGATGAAGCCGCAAGATTCAGGTGCAATGGCATTCTGCGCTTCAATTGCGCTTGGCTATCAGAAAGGAGGCCAAAAGTCAGTAATACCCCCTGGCACGTTCTCGCTTTGTTTCATCTCAATTCAAAAACATAAAGGAGAATCACCATGTTCGGAAAGCTGATTGGCGAAGTATTTGGCACCTTCATCCTCATCCTGTTGGGTGATGGCGTAGTAGCAAATGTCGGCTTGGCGCCTCGCCTGGCCTCAGAAGCCTACAACTGGAATACCATCACTTTTGGCTGGGCATTCGCTGTGATTGTCGCAGTTTATGTTTCGGCAGGCGTATCAGGCGCGCACCTTAACCCGGCAGTGACGATTGCTCTGGCTTTCAAGCGCGGCTTCCCCTGGAAAGACGTGTTCCCCTACATTGTGGCGCAGGTGGTTGGCGCTTTCTTGGGCGCTTTAGGCGTTTACCTGGTCTACATGGACGGCCTGGTTAAGGCTGGCATGCCTAATGTATGGTGCACTGGTCCCGGTTCGGTCTTTGGGCAAGCCTTCTGGGGTGGCGCTGGCGTTGCCTCGGCAGGTGGCTACAGTTTCGTCAATGCGATTGTTGCTGAAATCTTTGGCACTGCGGTGCTATTGTGGGGCGTGCTGGCTAGCGGCGATAGCAAGAACACCGGCCTGATGCACAACCTCGGCCCATTCCTGGTTGGTGGCACAGTGCTTGCAGTAGGCTTGAGCTTGGGCGGCCCCAGCGGCTACGCCATTAACCCTGCGCGTGACTTCGGCCCGCGCCTGTTTGGCAGCCTGGTTGGTACGCAAGGCTTATTTGCCGATGGCTATTGGTTGATACCCGTTATTGCTCCGATTATTGGCGCCGTGATTGGTATCTTCTTGTATGACTTCCTTGTCAGCAAGAACCTGCCCAGCAAATAACCCTATGTTGCTTGGACACCAAGGAGGTGCGCCATGAAAAAATTGATTAACAAGCCAGAAGATGTCGTGCGCGAGGAATTGGAAGGCATTGCATACGCGCACGGCGACCTGGTAAAAGTCCATTACAACCCCAACTTCATTGTACGCGCTGATGCGCCAGTTCAGGGCAAAGTGGCCGTTATCTCCGGCGGAGGGTCTGGACACGAACCCATGCATGGTGGATTTGTTGGCATGGGCATGCTCGATGCCGCCTGCCCCGGCGCAGTCTTCACTTCACCCACCCCTGATCAGATGCTCGAGGCCACCAAAGCCGTTAACGGCGGCGCGGGCGTTTTGCACATCGTCAAAAACTACACCGGCGACGTTATGAACTTCGAAATGGCTGCGGATTTGGCGCGCGCTGAAGGCATCGAAGTTGAGGCCGTAATAACTGATGACGATGTAGCTGTCAAGGATAGCCTTTATACAGCGGGACGCCGCGGCGTAGGCGTGACCGTTCTGGCCGAAAAGTTGTGTGGCGCGGCAGCCGAACAGCGCCGCTCGCTCAAAGAGGTGGCTGATGTGTGCCGTAAAGCCAACAGCCTGGGCCGAAGCATGGGCATGGCACTTACATCTTGTACAGTGCCGCATGTCGGCAAGCCCACCTTCGACCTGCCCGAAGACCAGATGGAAATTGGCATAGGTATTCACGGCGAGCCTGGACGTACCCGCATGCCCCTCAAATCAGCGGATGAAATCGTCGAGATGTTGATGGAACCCATCATCAGCGACATTCCCTACAAAGATGGGGACGAAGTGTTGCTCTTCGTCAATGGTATGGGAGGCACACCTCTGATTGAGCAGTATATCGTGTATCGGAAAGCTTACGAAATCGCCACCAAGCATGGACTAAAAGTGGTGCGCAACTTGATTGGCCCCTACATTACCAGTCTTGAAATGGCTGGCATTTCCATCACGCTGCTTAAGATGGATGACGACATGCTCAAACTATGGGATGCGCCCGTCAAGACCCCCGGATTGCGCTGGGGCGCCTAATCATCTTGCTACAACAAACCAGGGTGGCTCTCTAACTCGCCACCCTGGCGCAAATCTTCACGGAGTTCTATATGCCTGTCTCTCGCAATGATGTCCTCGCCTGGATTACCGCAATCGCTGATGTCATCGCTGAAAACAAAACCTACCTGACCGAACTGGATGCCGCTATTGGCGACGCTGACCACGGCGCCAACATGGACCGTGGCTTTCGAGCAGTAATGAGCAAAATACCCGAAATGAGCGATAAAGATATCGGCACCATTTTCAAAACGGTCGGCATGACCCTGCTATCCACCGTTGGAGGCGCCGGAGGACCGTTGTATGGAACGCTCTTCCTCCAGGCAGGCATGAAAACAGCAGGCAAAATGGAACTCACCGGCGCCGATTGGGCTGAGGCTCTTGAAGCCGCTCTGAACGGCGTTGTGTTGCGCGGTAAAGCAGAAGTAGGTGACAAAACTATGCTGGATGCGCTCACTCCTGCTCTCGACGCGTTCAAACAGTCTCTTGCCGAGCAACAACCTATCCACATTGCGTTCAAACGTTCGGCAGAAGCAGCCAAAAGAGGAATGGAATCGACCATTCCTCTGATAGCACGCAAAGGACGCGCCAGTTACCTGGGTGAACGCAGCGCCGGGCACCAAGACCCAGGCGCTACATCTTCCTACCTTATCTTGAATGCCGCCGCAAACACTTGGAAAGATATCACTTAATGCGTCCAAACCTGACGTCGCCATCCAGGCGAGCCAGGAAAGAACTATAAATTGTTCTCTCATCAGGAGGCACCAAATGGCTAAATATGTAGCAGCAGTAGACCAGGGCACCACCAGCACTCGCTTTATGGTTTTCGACCACGCCGGAAAAGTGGTTGCCATTGACCAAAAAGAACATGAACAAATTTACCCTAAACCAGGCTGGGTTGAGCATGACCCAATTGAAATTTGGCAACGCACCCAAGAAGTGATTGACGGCGCGCTCAAAAAATCCAATATCGACCCCAAAGATATTGCAGCGGTTGGTATTACCAACCAACGCGAAACTACTGTCGTCTGGGAGCGCGCTACCGGCAAACCGGTTTATAACGCCATTGTGTGGCAGGATACCCGTACTGACACCATCTGTAACGAACTTGCCAAAGATGGTGGGCAAGACCGTTTCCGCGCTAAGGTGGGTTTGCCCCTGGCAACTTACTTCTCTGGCCCCAAAATAAAGTGGGTGTTAGATAATGTGCCTGGCGTGCGCGAAAAAGCAGAGAAAGGCGAAGTACTCTTTGGTAACATAGATACCTGGGTTATCTGGAACCTGACTGGCGGCCCCAATGGCGGCGTGCATGTAACCGATGTCTCTAATGCCAGCCGCACCATGCTGATGAACCTCGAAACCCTCGACTGGGACCCCGACATGCTCCAGGTCATGGGCATTCCACAAGCCATGTTGCCACGCGTGCGCGCCTCGTCCGATGTATACGGTAAGGCTGTCGGCACGCTCAGCGGAATTCCCGTCGCTGGTGATCTGGGTGACCAGCAGGCTGCACTCTTTGGGCAAACCTGCTTCAGCCCTGGCGAAGCCAAGAATACCTATGGAACGGGCTGTTTCATGTTGCTCAACACCGGCACCAAGCCCGTCCAGAGCAAAAATGGCTTGCTGACCACTTTGGGCTACAAGATTGGCGACGAACCGGCTGTATATTGTCTGGAAGGCTCCATCGCTATCACCGGCGCGCTGGTGCAATGGCTGCGTGACAACCTGGAATTCTTCGATTTCTCTAAGCACATCGAAGAATACGCCAAGGCTGTCCCCGATAGTGGTGGTATTTACTTCGTTCCGGCCTTCTCTGGGTTGTTCGCCCCCTATTGGAAGAGCGATGCGCGCGGCGTCATCGTTGGCCTGACCCGCTTCGTCACCAAAAATCACATCGCCCGCGCCGCCCTAGAAGCCACCGCCTACCAGACCCGCGAAGTGCTCGACGCCATGAACGCCGACTCCGGCGTGCCGCTGACCGCTCTCAAAGTGGACGGCGGCATGGTTTTCAACGACCTGCTCATGCAATTCCAGGCTGATATTCTCGGGGTACCCGTCATTCGCCCGACTGTGGCCGAAACCACAGCCCTGGGCGCGGCGTATGCTGCCGGCCTGGCTGTTGGTTTCTGGAGCAAGGTGGAAGACCTGCGCGCCAACTGGGGCAAAGACAAAGAATGGGACCCCAAGATGAACGCAGGCGAGCGCGAGAAGCTCTACAAAGGCTGGAAGAAAGCCGTCACCCGCACCTTCGACTGGGTTGAATAACCCGTCTACCTTGAGGGGGTGGGCAAGAGCAAAACGCTCACCCACCCCTTCTTCATGTTACATTTCCACTTTTTGCGGAGCCTGCTGTGACCCATACGAAAAACACCTCCAAAAAAGACAACCAGCCCCGGCCAAATTTAGCGCAACCATGGATTTCCATGCGCAGCGGGCTTATCATCATTACTATTACCAGCCTGGCAATGGCTGGGATTACAGCCTGGCAGGTCATTCCAGAACGAGGCTGGCTGGAAGGCATTTTATGGGGTTTGCTGTTTGGCGCGCTAATTTGGGGAATTTTCTTCGGCAACATCTTCATCAATAAGTTGCTGCGCCGAGGACGCTAAACCTGTCTAAGAACTCGTCATGAAGCCAAACCGCGCCGACGCCGATTGGGAACGTATGTATGCCCCCTACGACCCGCAAACCTATCGCGAGGCCTTGGGGTACATTGGCTCTAATGATGTCGTATTGGATATTGGCGCAGGCGACCTGCGCTTTGCGCGACAAGCAGCCACAATAGCCCGGAGGGTCATTGCCATAGAGATAAATCCGACGTTGTTGGCGATTGCCACACAATCTGAATCTGTACCATTGCCTGCCAATCTTACGGCAATCTGTGCCGATGCCCGAACATACGATTTCCCAGAGGACGTTACGATGGGAGTTCTTCTCATGCGACATTGCCTTCAATTCAAACTATATGCAGAAAAACTCAGAGATATTGGGGCGCAACAACTGGTTACCAATGCCCGTTGGCGCATGGGCGTGGAAGTAGTCAAACTGCAAGATGAAGCGCGCTTGCCTTATGCAAGCCTGGAACTAGGCGCATATGCCTGCTGGTGTGGCGCGGTTGGGTTCAAACCCGGCCCCGTCGAAAAACTCACTCCTAAAATTGCGGACAAAGTTTCTGAAGTTATTGATTGCCCACAATGCTTTCCTGAAATCAAGCAGTTCCAGCCAGCAAAAGAACGCAATTGTACAAAGTTGACCATTCGCGGGTGAAAAACCGCTTCTACTTTTGCATATCGCAAATTGGAGTTTTTATGCCCAAATCTCATGTCATTATTATTGGCGCAGGCTTTACCGGCGTGGCCATTGCCCATGACCTGGTCTTGCGTGGATGCGACGTAACAGTGATTGAACGAGGCGACATTTGCAACGGCACTTCCGGACGCACGCATGGTTTGTTACATAGTGGTGGCCGCTATGCCGTGAAAGACAAAGAATCGGCCATCGAATGTATTCAAGAAAACACTATCCTGCGGCGCATTGTTCCGCAAGTCATCGAACCAAATGGTGGGTTGTTTATTGCCCTCAATGAAAGCGACTTGTCTTACGCCGAACAATTTATTGAAAGCTGCCAAGAATGCGGCATTCCGCTGGACGAACTGACCCCACAGCAAGCTCTCCAACTAGAGCCAAATATCAACCCCAAACTATTGAGCGCTTTCGTCATTCCTGATGGAACCTTTGACCCGTTGCGCCTGGCATTGGCTTTTGCCGCAACTGCCAAACATAACGGCGCGCGCTTTCGGACCTTTACTGAAGTTGAGGGCCTGCAAATAGACGGGCAGGGCAATGTCATTGGGATCAACATACTTGACCGAACGTCCAATCAGCGCATGGGGATTCGCGCCGATGTGGTTGTCAATGCAACTGGTGCCTGGGCCGGGCAAATTACCAGCATGGCCGGTTTAGATGCCCCCGTAACACCCACGCCCGGTATTATGGTTGCTTATGACCAGCGACTGGTACAACGCGCCGTCAACCGTCTCAACGTCCCCGGCGATGGCGACATTGTGCTGCCTCAGCGCCGCATGGTGGTCGTTGGTACAACCTCCTTCGACGCCGAAAACGTGGACTACATCCCCGTCGTCGAAGAGCAAACGAAGTTAATGCTCGAACGCGGCAGCGAGCTCATTCCCGGCATTCGCAATGCCAAACCTCGCGGTATATATATGGCCACCCGCCCCCTAATTAGTGGAGGCTCTGGGCGCAGCATTGCGCGTACTTTCAAATGCTACGACCACAAACAAACCCACAACATAGACGGTCTCGTGACCATTACCGGCGGCAAAGCCACCACGTTGCGCCTGATGGCCGAAAAAACAGCAGATGTAGTTTGCGCAAAACTGGGAATCAGCACGCCTTGCATTACTCAAGATATGCCGCTTCTCTCGTATCGCGAATACTATACCATCCCCAACTAAAGGAAAAGCGATATGACCGAAAAATGGAACATCACCTTGCGCATTTATCGCCAGAAAACGGGCGAATTGCCCCACTACGACGACTTCGCCATGGAAGTAGACCCCAATGAATATGTACTCGACGCGATTGAGCGTGTGTGGGCATTTCATGACCGCAGCTTGTGTTTTCGGCACGCTTGTCATCACTCTACCTGCGGGGCGTGCGGAATGCGCATCAACGGCGTGGAAAAACTCACCTGCATCACCGTCATCCGTGATGTAACGCATAACGGCGCCACCCTAAAGGTAGAACCATTGCGTAACTTCCCGGTGGTCAGCGACCTGGCGGTGGATATGGGTGTCTTCTATAGAAAAATGGAAATGGTTGGTGCTCGCGCCGTGTTGCCTGTAACCGAAGCCGAAATTGAACATCCGCCAGCCACCTGGCGCCCAGAAGATGCGCGCTACATTCGATTGAGCGATTGCCTGGAATGTGGTTTGTGCATCAGCGCCTGCCCCGTAGCCGCAACCACCATCGAATATTTGGGGCCTGCCCCACTGGCCGCCGCCCAAGATGTAGGCCTTCGGCGCAGCCCCGATTTGCTTACAATTGTAGATAGCGAAGATGGTCTATGGCGCTGCCATAGCGCCTTTGAATGCACGGCGGTCTGTCCATCTTTCGTAGACCCAGGCCGCAGAATTATGAACTTGCGTAAACAGGCCATTGGGTTAAAACTGGCTAAACTCTTTGGTAAACCTGGAGTGTCGCAACCATGAACAACCAACCCTCTCCAAAAAAATTCCTGGCCTGGTTCAATCCACTAGGGCGGCAACCCGGCAGTTGGGCTTTCATCCTCAGCCGCATTACGGCTCTAGGACTCACTTTTTACCTTTTCTTGCATCTGGTGGTGCTGGGCAAACTGGCGCAAGGTCCCCAAGCCTATCGAGAATTCCTGGACTTGGCAGAAAGCCCGATTGTCAAACTCGGCGAGCTGGCCGTAGTTGCCGCGGTGATTTATCACGGATTGAATGGCATCCGCATTATCCTAACCAGCTTTGGCATTGGGGTTGCTCATCAACAACGTCTCTTTTATGCCTCGGTTGCGTTGGCCATGGCAGGTACAATTTTTTTCGGAATTCGCTTATTCGGGGGATAATCTATGTCAATGCCATCCTCTTTCAAATCTGTTTCTGGCCCGCGTCCTGGCGAAACGGCCTGGTTATGGCTTATTAAAATCATCACAGGACCCTTGTTACTGGTTGTTCTGGCGTTGCACCTTGTCGTCAACCACTACCTGGGAAGCACATCCTCCGGGCTAATGACCTACGATGACGTTATTGTTTACTTTCAAAACCCTCTCATTCCAGCCATTGAAATCTTATTTGTAGTTGTAGTCGTTATGCACAGTCTCATTGGGCTGCGCGGTATCCTATTAGATATGAACCCTTCGCGCCGCGTGTTGTCCATCGCCACTTGGCTGTTGGCACTTTTGGGTGTAGCCTCCATTTCTTATGGAGTTTGGCTGGCGATTGTCATTGCATCGAAAGGCCCATAACGGAGTCTGTGATATGGTTGGATTGGTGATTGTTTCACATAGCAGGGAACTGGCCCAAGCACTGGTCAAATTTCTTAAGCAGGTTGCATCTCCCAATCTGCCGGTTGCGATCGCTGCTGGCGTTGGCGAAGACCGTAAAGAATTTGGCACCGACGCGGTCGAAATTACCGAAGCCATCCAATCGGTTTTTTCTGAGAATGGCGTGTTGGTGTTGATGGACCTGGGCAGCGCCGTGCTCAGCGCCGAGATGGCACTAGAGTTGCTGCCTGCTGAAATTAAGTCCAAAGTGCGCTTTTGCGGCGCTCCACTCGTGGAGGGCGCTATTGCCGCCGCCGTGCAAATTGGTCTGAATAGTGATATAGACGCCATTTGTCACGAGGCAAATGCTGCCTTAACCCCCAAACGACAACACATTGACCAACAACCATTTGAACCTGTCCCTGCCATGCCTGCCGGCTTGACAGAAACTATCACCCTCACGCTTACCAACCTGCATGGTCTGCACGCCCGCCCGGCGGCAAAATTTGTTCAAACCGCAGCCAAATTCAATGCCGAGATCCATGTGACGAACCTAACCCTTGGCAAAGGCCCCGTTTCGGCGCGCAGCCTGAATTCGCTCGCTACACTGGGCGCCATTGAAAACCACCAAATTCTCATCAGCGCCGCAGGACCAGAGGCCTCACTAGCGTTGGATGCTTTGCGGGCTATGGTCGAGACGAATTTTGGCGAATCTGCTGCTTCTCAGCCGCAGCAATTGCCCGCACTTGCAGCGGGCACTCCACAAGGCGGCATTCCTATCTCTGAAGGAATCGCCCTTGCGCCGCTCTTCCGCTACCAGCCACCCCTGCCGCCCATTCCCGAACACCCTGCCGACACCCCCTCCGTCGAATGGCAACGGTTAGAAGCCGCCCTAACGACCACCTCGCGAGAAATTACGCGCCGCGCGCGCCAACTACAACAAATCATTAGCGCACAAGATGCGGCTATCTTCGACGCCCATCTGCTCCTCTTACAAGACCCAGACTTGCTGACTCTAGCGCGCGCGCGCATTTTTGAAAAGCACGAGAACGCTGCCCGCGCCTGGCACACGGTTATTCAATTGACAGCACAAGAGTACCGCGCCCTGCCTGACCCTTACCTGCAAGCCCGCGCGGTTGACATAGAGGACGTGGGTCGCCAGGTATTGTTTTGCCTGGCCGACAAAAGCATCATTACGCCATTCACATTCGACCAGCCCGTCATACTGTTCGCGGAAGATTTAACCCCAACTGAAACATCTCAATTGAATATGGAACTCGTGCTGGGCATCATCACCGCCGGAGGCGGCCCTACTTCGCACAGTGCCATCTTGGCCCGTGCGCTGGGCGTTCCTGCGGTGGCAGGCACCGGCGCATTCTTGGAACAGGTGCCTAACGGCACGCTGATAGGCATAGATGGCGGCAGCGGTCAAATTTGGATCAATCCTGCGACTGAGATTTGCGCTCAGTTACAAACTCGCCGTGAAGAATGGTTGAATCGACGCATCCGCTTGCGCGAAGAGAGCCATACCCTGGCTATAACCCAAGATGGAAAGCGCATCGAAGTATTTGCCAACTTGGGTGGAATTCATGACGCCCAAATCGCCGTCGAAAATGGTGCCGAAGGCTGCGGCCTTTTGCGAACGGAATTTCTGTTCCTTACACGCGAAACTGCCCCCAGTGAAGAAGAACAATATCTATTGTTGCGCCAAATTTATGAAACCATGGGACCCAACCGCCCGGTAACCA
This sequence comes from uncultured Anaerolinea sp., assembly GCA_964422545.1. Taxonomy (GTDB): domain Bacteria; phylum Chloroflexota; class Anaerolineae; order Anaerolineales; family Villigracilaceae; genus UBA5195. Next base: position 198,480 of record CAYRBO010000005.1, read on the forward strand.
CGCGCACGCTGGATGTAGGCGGAGATAAAGCCTTGCCTTACATTCAACTCGCCGAAGAACCCAATCCCTTTCTCGGCGTACGCGCTTTGCGCCTCTCTTTACTTCGCCCCGATTTGTTCCTGCCACAATTGCGCGCCATCTTGCGCGCTTCTTACGGATTGCCCTGCCGAATTATGTTCCCGATGGTGGCCGATATTGAAGAGGTGCGCCAGGCGCGCCGATGGCTAGAGCGCGCTCACCAAGAACTTTCCGAACAAGACACACCACATGCCTGGCCAGTCGAAATGGGTATAATGATTGAAATTCCATCGGCGGCGTTGATCAGCCCACTATTGGCCCACGAGGTTGACTTCTTTAGCATTGGTACCAACGACTTAACCCAATATACCCTGGCAGCAGAACGCGGAAGCCCCTCTCTAGCGCATCTGGCCGATGGCCTGCACCCAGCTGTTCTGCACCTCATTAAGACAGTCGCAGATGCCTCGCATTCAGCAGGAAAGTGGACCGGCGTGTGCGGTGAACTAGGTGGAGACCCACAGGCCGTGCCGATTCTTATTGGGCTGGGCGTTGATGAGGTAAGCCTCAACCCGGCAGGTATCCCGCGCGTCAAGTCTATTATTCGCAGCCTTTCACTTGAGTCGGCGCGCAGCTTGGCCGCGCGTGCCCTAACCTGTGCCACCAGTGCCGAAGTACGCCAACTGGCGCGCCAATGGCAGCCGCAATAAGTCAAAAAAAATTTTGCGCCTTTTTTACATCTCGCGTTTAGACAAAAGTAACACTCCCGACAGATTGTTGAGGGTAAAAAATAGCCCCTTACCAATCGAGTTATAAGCCATTTTGACTAAGTAGTCGTTCATAGCGCAGCCGCTTCGCAGGCCGCAGCCAAAGGCTGCTATGATTTGTGCTAACCGCGCAAATCCTGCGCCATAATACTATTAGGAGATGCTCTTACTCAGCTGCCCCTGGCGCGCCTACCTGCGCCTGGCGGGCGGCGGCTGGAACGCCATCACCGGAATCGTCGGCCTGTTCGCAGGCATTGACCTGGACATCGTTTTTCTGAAAGACGGCTTCAGCCTGGGGCGCAATCGCCCCACTTCGCCGGTGGCAGGTTAGGTGATGCCGGTTTTTGTCGTCATCCGGCTGGTTTTGCTGGTCGCCGCCCCACTTTTTGGCCGCGACGCCGAAGACAGAGCCGTTGGCCCCATCTTTTCTCCAAAAAAGGCCCCGGCAGCCAGCACGCGCCCCTGCTGCTTGCGCTCGGCGCGGGCCTGCGTTGAATTAGACAAACGGTGGCCTTGACATTTGTTATCTTTCGCGTAAAATGATAAAGATTTTCATTACCAAAGAGCGCTTGAAGATTCGATATTAACACAGTGGTATACAGAACTCCAAACCCACGGCTGCCGGCCAACAGAGCAGATGCGGGCCTTGGTTGAGATTTTGTGCCAGAGTGACCGCATTCTCAATTCGTTCGAGTTGTTCGACCTGGGGCGTAAAACCTACCCCAAGATGGGCTTGGTGACGGTCTACCGCGCCCTTGAAAAACTGGAGTCTGCCACGCTGATGCAGCGAATTCACCAGACAAATAACTGTTAAGGAACATTGGTTACAACTTCACGGTTTGTGCGCAAACTGCCAGGCGTGATGAACAAATTCAAACCCCGGGGCAGTTGCTCCGGGGTAAAAAAGGAGTACAAAATGAAAGTGAATTTCAATATCTTTATTGTAATAGCCGTATCGGTGTCCATGTTGTTGGCGGCCTGCAGCCCGGCGGCTGCCCCTGCCCCGGCCGCAACCGAGGTGGATCGCTCCACCGTGTCGCATGGTCCATCCCTCAAGGTGTTGGCTTCCACCACCTTCCTGGCCGATATTGCCCAAAATATCGCCGGGGAGCGTGCCATGGTTACGTCCTTGCTGCCCGTCGGCGCTGACCCGCACTCTTACCAGGCTGCGCCAACCGATGTCGCAAAAATTACTGAAAGCAATGTACTTATCCTGAATGGCGTTGAGTACGAACACTTTATCGAACCCCTGCTCGAAAATGCGGGCGGCGAGCGGCTGGTGATTGAGGCCACAGCGGGTCTGGAAGTTCTGCAAATGGAGGCACATGCCGATGAGCATGAAGGCGAAGACCATTCCCCTGAAGCCCATTCCAAAGAAGTCTGCGAACAACTGGAAGGCAAAACTGCTAAAGAAGAAATCCAGGCAGGAACCGATGCCGATTCTGCAGTGGAACTGCACGAAGAAGGACATGCCGCAGGGGAAGAGCATGCCCACGAACGCGAAATCGTCACGTTGAAGTTAAACGCCCAGGCCGATAGCACCTTTGCCGGTTATATCTTGTTCGACTCGGAAAAAGAGCAAGGATACGCCTTTACCGCCGCTTTGGGCCAAATCGCCGTGACCGACTCGGCTGGGGCAACCCTGGAAGCGGCTCAAACCCTGACGATTGATTGCTCAGGCATGAGCATTGGCAAAATTTACAAGCTGCCCGCGGGTGAATATGTGGTGGCCGTGACTGGCGCTACGGCTGAAAGCGTCGTTTTTAGTGCCGCGCCCATGCACGCGGAAGAAGGTCACGAAGGGCACAGCCACGAAGCCGGCGACCCACACATGTGGCTCGACCCCAGCCGGGTGGTCAAATATGTTGAAAACATCCGCGATGGCCTGAGCCAGGCCGACCCGGATGGCGCTGAGACCTACAAAGCCAATGCGGCGGCGTATATTGCCCAACTGAACGATTTGGACAAATGGATTACCGAACAGGTCAATTCCATCCCGGCAGAACGCCGTTTGCTGGTGACCAATCACGAATCGCTGGGCTATTTTGCCGCCCGTTATGGGTTCAAGGTTATTGGCACAGTCATCCCCAGCCTGAGCACCGAAGCCTCTCCCTCGGCACAGCAAATGGCTGGCTTGGTGGAACAAATCAAAGCGGCCAAGGCTCCAGCGATTTTCCTGGGCGGGGCAGAAAATCCCAACCTGGCCAAGCAGATTGCCGAGGAAACTGGGATCAAAGTGGTGGAAGGCCTTTACCTGGAAACGTTAACCGATGGCGGCCCGGCTTCTACCTATATTGACATGATGAGATACAACGTCACCGCCATTGTTGAGGCGCTGAAGTAAATCGCAGGAGCCACTGAGCGCCGCGATGTTCTCCCGGCGCTTTTAAACTTTGGATGACCATGCCGAAACTGCTTTTATCTGGCGACTGGGGAGAAGCGGGTGAAATGATGCTTGGCTTGCTGCGGGCCGGATACAGGCTCGAACTTGAGCCTGTATCCCGTTTCGATGGGCCGGAGGCAGCCCCGGCGAAGAACCTACGCCTGACGGCGATTGCCTCTAGGGCAGATTTTCCCGCGCCTGGAAGCCGCTGGCTGGCCTGGCTGCGGGTGGATGACCCGGCCCTGACCCTATCCGCGTACCAACATGGGGCGCGGGCGGTTTTTCCGCCCGATATGCCAGCCTCTCTGTTGGCGCAAGCCTTACTTGGCCTGGAGGCACGTAATGAGCCGGCTAACGCAGAAAAACAGGGCAGGCAGCGCCAGTTCAAACCCGGCGAGCCGGTTTTCCTGGAGCCAGAAAGCGTCCTGACCGTTCACGAGGGAATATTGGCGACCATGATGGTGCATGGAGATGGAACTGAAGTCTTGCTGGGCCTGACCGGGGCGGGGCAAATCCTGGTGGCGCACCCTGACGATGAGTGTTTTATTCAGGTTTTGGCGCATACCCCGGTAGTCGTTTCTATCCATCCCTGGGAGCAGGCCGCCAGCCAGCCTGGTTTTGCCGAAAAACTGCGCGCCCGCTTGCAGCGCATGGAAGCCTGGGCGGCCATGCAAGCGCGTCCGTACCTAGACCAGCGCGTGCTGGGAATCCTTTCTTTGTTGGCGGAACAATTTGGCGTTCCGCACCCGCAGGGGACATTAATCAATCTGCGCCTGACTCATGCTCAATTGGCTGCCGCCATTGGCGCAACCCGTACTACCATCACTCGCGTTCTGGGGGAATTGCGGGCGGCAGGAAAACTAAGCAGCGAGGGCAGCGGGCGCGGCGAACGCTTTGTGCTGCCTAAGGCGATAGAACATAATCATCATTAAATATCTTCGACAAAACTTGTCGCAAATGCGACAAATCACCTGGTCTGATTTGCGACGACGTTCTCACGGCAGATGGAGTAGATTCTGCCGTGATTATTTCTTGCTGAAAGAGAGAACTTCCCGATGAACAAACGTTTACCCGTTACCGTGCTTTCTGGCTTCCTGGGCGCGGGCAAGACCACCTTGCTTAATCACGTGCTTAACAATCGCGAAGGGCGGCGCGTGGCCGTGATTGTCAACGATATGAGCGAAGTCAACATCGACGCTCAACTGGTACGCGAGGGCGGCGCGGAACTCAGCCGCACCGAAGAGCGCCTGGTGGAGATGACCAATGGCTGTATTTGCTGCACCCTGCGCGAAGATTTGCTTGTTGAAGTCACCCGCCTGGCGCGCGAGGGCCGCTTCGATTACCTCTTGATTGAATCGACCGGCATTTCCGAGCCGCTGGCAGTGGCCGCGACATTTGATTTCCCCGTACCAGAACTCGATGATTTCAAGTTGAACGATATTGCCCGCCTGGATACGATGGTTACCGTGGTGGACGCTTCCAACTGGCTGCGCGACTACCTGGAAGCCAAGAGCCTGAAAGAAAAAGGCATGGCCGTCAGCGACGAGGATGGACGTACGATGGTCGATTTACTCGTCGAGCAGGTGGAGTTTGCCAACCTGATTGTGGTTAACAAGACCGACCTGGTGAGCGAGACTGAACTAGGCGCGCTGACCGCCATCCTGCGCAAAATCAACCCGGATGCGGCCGTCATTCAGTCTCAGCATGGGCGGGTCGATTTGGACAAAGTACTGGATACCGGCATGTTCGACCTGGCCGCCGCCGGAAAACTGCCGCAGTGGGCTGATGAACTGGCCGGACGTCACACTCCCGAAACAGAAGAGTACGGTATCAGCAGTTTTGTTTATCGCGCCTGGCGGCCTTTCCACCCGGAACGCCTGGCGCAATTCTTGCGTGTCGGTGGCCTGGCCGAGATTATACGCTCGAAGGGCTTTTTCTGGCTCGGTACGCGCATGGATGAGGTCTATGAATGGTCACAGGCCGGGCGTCAGACCCGCATGGGCCTGGCGGGGCGATGGTGGGCGGCGGAGCCGCGTGAGCAGTGGCCGCAAACCCCCGAAATGGAAGCGCATATCGCCAATTTCTGGCGCGAACCGTATGGCGACCGTCATCAGGAGTTGGTTTTTATCGGGCAGGAACTCGATAAGGAAAAACTGGTGCAGGCCCTAGATATTTGCCTGATGACCGAAGAAGAACTGCGCGACCTGCCGCGCCTGCTTCCAACCATCAATGACCCTTTCCCGCGCTTTGGCGCGCCTACCCAACAAGAAGAGTTGAATGCTTAAACGGGTATAATCCCGATTCATGGAACAAAACACAGGCGCGGCGTCTTACAACAAACCCAAAAATCGTTTGGCAACTCTTTTTATCAGCCTGCTCGTCATCCTGCTGGTTCTATCCTCTCAACTGCCCTTGCTGACATTTTTTGCCTGGTTAGGGGAGCGATTGGGCGTCTTCGCTACGATTTTCCTGGGAATTTTCATCGAAGCGCTGCCCTTTCTCTTGCTGGGAACGCTCGGCTCAGGCTTTGTAGAGGTTTTTCTGAAACAAGACCAAGTCCAAAACCTGTTCCCGCGCAATCGTTGGCTCAGCACGCTGGCCGGGTCACTGATGGGGCTTGTCTTCCCGGTCTGCGAATGCGGGGTCATCCCATTTACGCGCCGCTTGTTTGGCAAGGGACTGCCCATCTCTGCCGGCATCTCTTTCCTGCTGGCTAGCCCGGTCGTCAACCCAATCGTCATCGCCAGTACAGCGGCAGCCTTTGGCACGGGTCAAATGCTTGGTTTGCGGATTGGCATCAGCCTGTTGGTTGCCTTCATCATCGGTCTGGTTTTTTCGGTTGCGCGCGGCCCAGCCGAGATTTTGAAGACGCAGTCGCTCCCTGAAACTCATTTTCACCTTCACAATACCGGTTTGCATCGCCAACCCTTTCAGCCTACGCGTTTGCAACAAATGCTGGTCATCGCCGGGGACGAATTCTTTGAAATGGGGCGCTATCTGGTTATTGGAGCAGCCCTGGCGGCCGCGTTGCAGGCGCTCGTCCCGCAAACAATCCTGCTTGCATTAGGGCAGGGGCCGGTTATCTCAGTTCTTATTTTAATGTTGCTGGCCGTTGTCCTCTCGATTTGTTCCACCGTAGACGCCTTCGTTGTGCTGGGATTCGTCGGCACGTTCAGCCCCGGCGCCATCCTGGCTTTCCTGGTTTTCGGCCCAATGGTGGATATAAAATCGACCCTCATGTATCTTTCCGTTTTCAAGAAACGGGCTGTACTTTATCTCATCCTGCTCTCCTTTGGCTTGAGTTTCCTGGCCGGTTTAATGGTGAATCTGTTGACGATGGGAGATTTTTGATGACCCTGAACCGTTTTCGGACCCTGCAAGGCTGGATTTTGCTCTCAATGGGCGGATTCCTGACCTTCCAATTGCTTGCCGGGCGGCTGAACTGGTACATCCATGAACGCTTCCTGCCTCTTACACTGGTCGGAATTGTGGGGCTGTTCTTGATAGGCTTCAACCTGCTCCAGGCCGCGCGCCAGGCGGCAGTGGACATGCGCGACCACGTAGATGGTGAAGGGCATGGTCACCCGCCTACGCCGTCTGCCTGGTTACTCATCATTGCCCTATTACCATTACTGGTGGGGCTTCTGTTACCGGCTCAGCCGTTATCCACTTCTGCCCTGGCCGGAAAAGGCGTCAGCGCCGCCGCGCCCATCCTGAACAATACTGAAGCCCGGCAATTTGACCTGCTCGACCAGGAACGCACCATCTTGGAATGGAGCCGGTATTTCAATTCTCAACTTGACCCGGCCTCGTATTTAGGGCAAAAAGCCAACGTCATCGGGTTCGTTTATCATGACCCTCGCCTGCCGCCCGGCAAATTTCTGCTCAGCCGTTTTGTGATTGTGTGTTGCACTGCCGATGCGTTTGCGCTTGGTATGGTCGTAGAGTGGCACGAGAGCAATGCGCTGCAAAACGACGACTGGGTTAAAGTCAAGGGCCCGGTGCAAGCCATCGCGCTGGATGGACAGCGAATTCCGCTCATCCAGGCCGAATCAGTGGATGCGGTCGCGCCGCCTGCCCAGCCTTATCTCTACCCATGAGCCGCTTCAATCGCCTCGACCTCGCTGCCGGTTCCACCCTGACCGTTCTCGGTCTGGCAATTGCCGGGTTGGTTCTCTACTTCAACAGTGCAGGAGTCATTGTCAGCCTGCAAACGATTAATCCCCGCCAAGCAATCAGCCCCTACGAAAGAATAACCCTGCGCTTTTCCGAACCGGTCATTCCATCCGCTGTCGATAATCAAATTCTGATACAGCCTGAGACGGCTGGCGCGTTTCTCTGGCTTGATGAGCGCACAGCGCAGTTCATACCCTCACAGCCCTTTCTCGGAACAGTTACCATTGACATCATGCCGGGGGCAATCGGACAAAGCAATTCGTGGCTGCGGCGCGCGCTCCGCTGGACACTGACCGTGCGTCCGCCGGAGGTTGTTTATTTGAATTACGGCGACCCGCAGAGAGAATTAATGAGCATCCCCTATACAGGCGGAACCCCCAAACAAATCACCCGCACATCCGGGCGAGTGTTTGAATTTAGCGTTTCAGCCTCCGGTAATCAAATCGTCTATGCCGCGCTCAACGACCAGCAAGGAATGGATTTGTGGCTTACTGGTCGGGCAGGAGAAACCCCACGTTTGCTGCTCAACTGCGGCGCAAGCCGTTGCACAAACCCGGCCTGGTCACCAGATGAACAAGCGATTGCATATAACCGCGCAGACCCCTTCGGAGCAAGCGGACAGTTCGGAGCCACCCGACCGCGCATCCTCTATTTGCAAAGCGGACAAGACCGCCCCTTGTTTGACACGCAGGAAAAGATTGGCTATGGCGCTTCCTGGTCGCCGAATGGGTATTGGCTGGCTGCTTATGACGGCATGAACTCCATCATCCATGTTGTCAATCTAAACACAGGCGAAGAAGTGTCGCTGCCAAGCAACTACGGCGTAACAGGAACCTGGACGCCCGACAGCCGCTACTTCCTCTACGAAAACGTTATTGTCAACGCCCAAAATCAGTCTCGTACCATCCTGTTTCGCGCCGATTTTCAGACCGGGGATATCGAAGCCCTGCTCGGCAAAGAAGATGACGACCTGGATGCTGCATTTGCCTTGCCAGCCTGGTCACCGCGCGGCGACCAGTTCGTCATTGGGCTGCGGACGGACGCCAAAAGCCCCGCCCGGCAACTCTGGTTGGTCAATCCGTTCTCTCTGGGCGGGCCAATCATTGCCAGCGAACCCGGTTTTACCTATGACTTTTACCAGTGGGACCCCTGGGGAACGGCGCTCGTCTTTCAGCAAACCAACCTGGCGGGCGAATATCGCCCTGCCGTCGTAACCTGGACGCCCATGCAGGGAATGCGCGTCCTGGTTGAAAACGCCATTTTCCCCCGCTGGCTGCCCTGATTTTTTCAGATTTATAAGGCGCGACACCAGCAGATTTTGAGAGCAAGTTATAGGTCCGCAATGCCGACCTTGGTCCAATTCATGCCCAGTTTGCGCTCGGCAAATGTCAAAAAACAACCAGTAGACTTCTACTGGTTGTTTTTTTGAGAATCCAGTTCTTGTTGGCTTAATCGTCTCTTGGCACGTGCGCGTTCTATTAAGCATCTGTTTATATGACAACTGCTTGCCCGTGAAAAGATTGTCGCCTGGGCGACATCGTGCGTGGCGCAAATACGACATATCGCCTGGTCGTATTTGAAACAACATTTCAGCGCGTCTTGAAATAAACTACCAGCCTGCTCCAATGAACAAGGAAAAGGAGAAGCCGATGAACTCACTGTCTGTAGAATGGGATGCCCGTCTGCAACAAGTTGGCTGCCGCCTGACTGCCCCGCGCCAGGCGGTGATTGCCACGTTGAGTGAATCGGAGCATCCACTTAGCCCGCTCGAAGTGTTTGACCAGGCTCGCCGTCTGTATCGCAGCCTGGGGCTGGTGACGGTTTACCGAACGCTGGAACGGCTGGAGAGCCTGGCACTGATTCGGCGAGTTTTCCTCCCTGGCAAGGGATTAGCCTACCTTCCCGCACATCATGATGCGGATATTCTGTTGCTTTGCCAGGTCTGCGGCCATACCGAACAGGTTCGTGAACAGACACTGGAATTGTTCATTCAGCATCTCGGCCAAAAATTAGGCTACCAGGTTGCCCACCAGCCAGTGGAAATTACCGGCACCTGCTCAGAGTGCCAACAAAATCTGGAGCGTTAGAAACAAGATGCCAATTTACGTTTACACCTGCCCAGAATGCGAACTCGAAATCGAGGAAATGCGCCCGTTGGCGCAGGCCAATGCGCCGATATGGTGCCCGGCCTGCGGCGCGGAGTGCGGGCGCGGCATCACCAATTTTGCAGCAGTGGCCGGCCGGGCGCGCGGCGAATTGCAGGCTGTTGCAACGCCAACTGGTCAATCAATCCACCGCGCAGGCTGCCCCTGCTGTTATCCAATCAGACGTTGAACTGGAGTCCTGATGAGCGAAATCCAACCCATCCCCATTACCATTCTGACCGGTTTCCTCGGCGCGGGCAAAACCAGCCTGCTCAACCACATCCTGCACGGCAATCACGGCCTGCGGGTGGCGGTGTTGGTCAATGACTTTGGCGCGATCAATATTGACGCGCAACTGGTGGTCGGCGTCGAGGGCGAAACCATCAACCTGTCGAATGGCTGTATCTGCTGCACCATCCGCGACGATTTGCTGATCTCGGTAATCAACTTGCTGGCGCGCCCGGAGCGCCCAGAGTACATCATCATCGAGACCAGCGGCGTCTCTGACCCGGTTTCGGTGGCGCTGACCTTTATGCTGCCTGATATCCGCTCGCTGGTGCAGGTGGACAGCATCCTGACGGTGATTGACGCGGATGAACTCTTGATTTTAGGCGGCGAAAACGCTGTTTTAGCGATGGACCAAATCGGCGCGGCAGATATGGTCGTGCTGAATAAAATTGACCTGGTTGGCCAGTCCACGCTGGAAAAAGTACGCGCGTACATCCGTCAGATTGCTCCGAATGCCCGCATTTTGGAGACCACCTTTGGCCAGATTCCGCTCGAATTGGCATTGGGCGTTGGCCGTTTTGACGCGGCCGTGCTGGAGCGTGAGGCGCGCGATGTGCATGTTCACAGCGAAAAAGGCAAATCCCTTGTCTTGAATGTGCTTCATGACAACCACGAGCATCGTCACGAACACGATCATGAGGACTGTGACCATAATCACGAAGAATGCCATCACAACCACGACCATAGCCTGGTCTTCAGCACCTGGAGCTTTGAGAGCAACGAACCCTTTGACCTGAAAGCCTTGCGCGAAGTGGTCAAGGCCTTGCCTGTAAATATCTACCGCGCCAAAGGCGTGCTCTACCTGGCCGATTCGCCTACGCGGCGCGGCGTGCTGCAAATGGTCGGCAAGCGCGTGCGCCTGACCCTGGCCGAACCCTGGGGCGATGAAAAGCCGCGCAATCAGGTGGTTGTCATCGGCTCACATGGCAGCATCGATGCCGGCGAATTGCGCAAACGCTTCGAGTTTGCGCTGGCAAAGAACGCCTCCCAGCGCAATTCTGGCCTGCCGGATGTGGTCGAGTGGCTGCGGAATGCGTTCAGCGCAACCGCCTCGAGTTAAGGAACCCTCCCATGTCTCCGGAAAAAAGTGGCCTGTATTACCCCAACAAGATGGGACGGATTTTCCTGCTCGCCCTGCAAGATGTGATGGGAGAAAATGGCCTGCACGCCATCTTGCGCCTGGCCGGGCTGGAACATTACATCGCCAACCTGCCGCCCGATAACCTGGAGAAGCAGTTCGATTTTTCCGATATTGCCTCCCTGCTGATTGCCCTGGAACAAATGTATGGCGTGCGCGGCGGGCGCGGCCTGGCCCAACGCGCCGGGCGCGCCCTGTTTGCCCATGGCCTGCAAAATTTTGGCGCGCTGGCCGGGGTCGGCGACCTGGCGTTCAAAGTGCTGCCGCTCGACGCCAAATTAAAAATTGGCGTTCCAGCAATTGCCAGGATTTTCAACAGCATCACTGACCAGGTTAGCCATGTCAGCGACCAGGGCGAATACTACCTGTACACGCTCGAACGCTGCTCGATGTGCTACGGGCGCACGACCGACAAGCCTTGCTGCCATACCGCGGTAGGCATTTTGCAGGAAGCGCTCAAATGGGTAAGCGGCGGCAACGAATTCAAGGTAGATATCGAAACCTGCATGGGCTGCGGCCACGATATGGGCCGTTTGCGGATTTACAAAGACCCAATTTCATGAGGAGATGAACATGCCAAACTCTCTGGCCCCTATCAGCCCGACCCGCCATGCGCAAATGAAAACCGCGCTCGAAAAACTGCGCGCCAACCCGCGCGTGCTAAAAATTCGCGTTTCCGCGCCGGAGGATTGCGCCCTGGGACAAAGTCTGCAAGGCGTTTACGAAGGTGGTCAGACTCCGCGCCTGCCCGCTGAGGGCTGTTCACGCCCCGGTGGCTGTATCTGTGTTTACGAGCCGATTCTTTCGGAGATTTATCCGTGACCGACTTAGCCAGCGGCTCCGCCGCGCACCGCGAGAAGGCCGCCACTCTGGGCGTTATCCCGCTGGCGGTTGTGACCGTTTCCGATACGCGCACCCCTGAGACGGATGTTAACGGCCAATACCTGCTGGCGCAAATCAACGCCGCCGGGCATCGTTTAGCGGCTTACCGCATTGTGCCAGATCAAGCCGATCAAATCGAAGCCGTGCTGGATGAGTTCTGCGCGGGCGAAGCGCGCCTGATTCTGTTCAACGGAGGCACCGGCATCTCAACCCGCGATACCACCTTCGATGTACTCAGCCGCAAACTAGAGAAAACCCTGCCCGGTTTTGGCGAGATGTTCCGCATGTTGAGTTATGAACAGGTTGGCGCGGCGGCGATACTCTCGCGGGCCACGGCAGGCATTTACAAAGGCAAGTTAATCATCAGCACCCCCGGCTCCCCTGCCGCTGTGCAATTGGCCTGGGAGAAGTTAATCCAGCCGGAAATCCAGCATTTGGCCTGGGAGGTGGTGCGTTGAACAGTTATCAGTGAGCAGCTTCAAGCAACAAATATCAAATATCGGGTATCCCCTCTCTAATTACAAAGGAGTAAGACATGGCAAGCAAGAAAAAAGATGTCCGTTTGTTGATTCGTCTGAAAAGCACCGAAAGCCACCATATTTACTACACCCAAAAGAACCGCCGCAATCATCCGGGGCGGTTGGAACTGCGCAAGTACGACCCCATCATCAGAAAGCACGTCACCTATAAAGAAAGCAAGTAAACATTCAAAGGAGAAAAACCATGAAAGTCGCTTATGTCTTTGCAGCCGATATGTCGGCCACCTACAAATTGGGCAAGATGATTTTGCCCCAACTGGAACAGGGAATTCACGGAGCACAAGTGATAGGCATGATGTTCTTCGATGACAACCTCTATTTGCTGCGCCAGGGCAATCCCATTGGCGAACGACTGGCAAAAGTGGCAAAAGAGCAGGGCATTTTGTTGATGGTCTGCGACCGCTGTGCGATGGAGCGTGGTCTGGCCGAAGGAGAGTTAAGCCAGTGTGGTTTGGGGCAGGTCAAGCCCAAAGGTTTGGTTGAAGGTGTTCAGGTTGGCTGCTTCCCCCAACTCTACGAAGCCCTGGGCGGCAACCCGCCCGACCAGGTAATTACGCTGTAATAGAGCACAACATGCCCCGCAAACTCATTCTTGCCGGTGGACGTGCAGCGGGTTCCCGGGTCTTTTCCCAGATACCCAATGCTTTGTCAGCAAATTAGAATCAAAAAGGACAGCTTACGCTGTCCTTCTTACCGACCCAATTGGGCGGTTGTTTAAAGCCTCTTGGCAATGACCTACTCTCCCAGGGGGCTGCCCCCCAAGTACCATCGGCGCTGAC
>CAYRBO010000006.1:0-157325 GCA_964422545.1 uncultured Anaerolinea sp.
CTCTCCCGAGGGGAGATGGGCTATGAACAGGCAAGTTCGCAAGTCCCCTCTCCCGAGGGGAGATGGGCTATAAACAGGCAAGTTTGCAAGTCCCCTCTCCCGAGGGGAGAGGGGCTATGAACAGGCAAGTTCGCAAGTCCCCTCCCCCGAGGGGAGATGGGCTATGAACAGGCAAGTTCGCAAGTCCCCTCCCCCGAGGGGAGATGGGCTATGAACAGGCAAGTTCGCAAGTCCCCTCTCCCGAGGGGAGAGGGCTATGAACAGGCAAGTTCGCAAGTCCCCTCCCCCGCCGGGGGAGGGCGGAGGGTGAGGGCTGAATAGTTACTCTAAAATGACTTTTAGAGGTCCTTGTGGCTGTTTTCAATATTCGTGAAACCAAAACCCATTTTTCTAAACTGATGAAGCGCGTTTTGAATGGCGAAGAAGTGATTATTGCTCGCGCCGGAAAGCCGATTGCGCGCATTTTGCCGATTACCGACTCGGCCATGCCGCGCAAGCCGGGCATGGATAAGGGCAAAATCATCATCCAGCCGGATTTCGACGCGCCCCTGCCGGAGTTCGAACTGTGAAAGCCTTGCTTGATACGCATACGTTCCTGTGGAATATACAACGTCCCGAAGGTATTCAGTAGCCTTCGGGACGTTGTTTGCGTATGTACGTTTTTTACCACTCGCCCGTGCGCAGGTATTCGTCGATGGCGGCAGCGGCAGTTTTGGCCTGTCCCATCGCCAGGATGACGGTCGCGCCGCCGGTGATGATATCGCCCCCGGCGAAGACGCCCCGCTTGGAGGTTTTCATCGACTCCTGGCTGACTACTACCGTGCCGTTTTTGGCGGTGGTCAGTTCGGGGGTGGTTTTGGCGATGATGGGGCTGGGACTCTGCCCGATGGCGATGACCATCACATCGGCGTGGATGTGGAAGTTGGAGTTGGGGACTGGCACGGGGCGGCGGCGGCCTGAAGCATCTGGCTCGCCGAGTTGGTTCTCCAGGCATTCCAGCGAGGTCACGCGCCCGTTTTCACCGTGGAAGGCGACTGGGGTGGTCAGGAAGTAGAATTTTACGCCTTCCTGCTCGGCGTGATGAATCTCTTCGGCGCGGGCGGGCATTTCGGCGCGTGAGCGGCGATAGACGATGATGGATTCTTTTGCGCCCAGGCGCAGGGCGGTGCGGGCGGCGTCCATGGCCGTGTTCCCGCCGCCAATGGTGACGACCCGCTCCCCAATGGCGATGGGCGTGTCGTATTCTGGGAAGCGGTAGGCGCGCATCAGGTTGGCGCGCGTCAGGTATTCGTTGGAGGAATAGACGCCTCCCAGGTTTTCACCGGGGATTCCCAAAAACCAGGGCAGGCCGGCCCCGGTCCCCAAAAAAACGGCATCAAATTCTTGCAGTAGTTCGTCAACGGTGGCTGTGCTGCCGACGATGAAGTCTTTGACGATTTCAACCCCCAGCGCGCGCACATACTCTACTTCTCGTTTGACAATTTCTTTGGGCAGGCGGAATTCAGGGATGCCATAGACCAGCACGCCGCCCGCCTCGTGCAGGGCCTCGAAAATGGTAACTTTATGTCCCATCCGTGCCAGGTCGGCGGCAACGGTGAGCCCCGCCGGGCCAGACCCGGCCACTGCCACCTTTTTGCCGGTTGGTGGGGGCAGTTCAGGGATGGGCGGTGGCCCCTGGCGCGCTTCCCAATCGGCCACAAAACGCTCCAGGCGGCCTATCGCAACCGGTTCATGCTTCTTCGTCAGCACGCACACGCCTTCGCATTGGGTTTCTTGGGGGCAGACCCGCCCAGTGATGGCCGGCAGGGCGTTGGTTTTCTTAATCAGGTCAACAGCGGCCTGATACTCTCCCGCGCGGATGTGACGGATAAAGCCTGGAATGTCTATTTTGACCGGGCAGCCCGGCATACAGGTTGGTTTGGCGCAATCGAGACAGCGGGCGGCTTCGGCCAGGGCTTCTTCGATGCTGTAGCCATACGTCACTTCTTCGTAGTTGTGGGCGCGAACCTCGGGGTCCTGTTCGCGCATTGGGGTGCGGGTGGGGATGATTTTAGCCATGCGCGGCCTGCCTTTCCACAGCCTCAGCGGCTTTATCCAGGCGGCACTGGTGGCTTTTCCAATGTTCCAGGGCGCGTTTTTCCTCGGCGCGGTAGAAGGACATTCGCTCTAGCAAGAGATTCCAGTCCACTTTATGGGCATCGAACTCTGGCCCATCCACGCACACAAACTGTGACCCTCCGTCACCGAACGTCACCCGGCAGCCGCCGCACATGCCGGTTCCGTCAATCATAATTGTGTTCAGGCTGACGATGGTCGGCACGCCGAAGGGTTGGGTGGCAGCCGAGACGAACTTCATCATAATTGCCGGGCCAATTGCCCAAACTTTGGCAATCTCGCTGCGTTGTTTCAGAATCTCTTGCAGCGGCTCGGTCACCAGCGCTTTGCGGCCATGCGAGCCGTCATCGGTGCAGACAATCAATTCGTCGGAAAATTCGCGCATGCGCTCTTCCCAAAACAGCAGAGATTTGTTGCGCGCCCCGATGATGGAGATGACGTAATTGCCGGCCTGTTTGAGCGCGCGCGTAATTGGGAAAATGGGGGCAATGCCCACGCCGCCGCCAACCATTACGACCGTCCCGTAATTCTTGATTTCGGTGGCATGTCCTAGCGGGCCGACAATGTTGGCGAATGAGTCCCCCGCTTCAAACAAGCCCATTTGGGCGGTCGATTTGCCGACTTCCTGAAAGATGATGGTAATTGTGCCTTTTTCGGCGTCGTAATCGGCAATCGTCAACGGGATGCGTTCCCCCTTTTCATCATTGCGCACGATGACAAACTGGCCTGCCCGAGCTTTGCGGGCCACCAGCGGCGCTTCTACAATCATTAACTTCACCGTCTCGCTCAACACTTCTTTGTGTAGGATTTTATACATGCCACACTCCTCTGGAAAAACAATCCAAATCTCCCGGCGAATTTACCAGATTAATAATAATCAAGCCTGTTTATACATTACAGCCACTTATGTCACCAAACCAGACGACATTCATCATGTTTCGGCGTGTTAGAGTTACATAAACCTGTCTGTCTGTGAACTTTGCTTCATGCCAGCGATAGATTAGAATGATTCAATTACTTTTGACAGTAGAGCCTGTTAAGTTAAGCCAAATCTGAATAAAAGCTGGCATAAATTCGTTAAATATTAATAGCAGTGTGGCCCATTCATGGATGTCGAGCAGGAATACTGGCCGCAAATGGCAAGGCAGATAACCAATTTGGCTTGCTATGCGCGTGGATGCTGTAACTCTTGATTGATCCTACAATTACCTTTGTTTGGGGATAACCTGACAGGTTTCGAGAGGTTTCTTTCTGTAGATTGACACAAATTGGAGGTTCGATGAAAAGAAAAAATGTTTTTTGGCTGATTGGCATCTTGGTGTTGGCAGGCTTGGCGGTTGCCTACTACCTCAACCAGAATGATCAGAACGCGGAAAGCCAATATCAGACCGTCGTTGCTGAAAAGGGCGACCTGTTGGCTATTGTGGGGGCAACTGGCACGGTGCGCGCCCGCCAGAGCGCGCAATTGACCTGGCAGACGACTGGGACTGTGGAGAGTGTCAGCGTCAAAGCAGGTGATGCAGTCTCGGCTGGTGATAAACTTGCCTGGCTGGATCTGTCTTCCGTCCCCCAAAACATCATCCTGGCCCAGAGCGATTTGCTCAGCGCGCAACGTGCTCTTGAAGATTTGCGAATATCTAACGTGGCGCGCGCCCAGGCTGAGCAGGCGGTCGTTGCTGCTCAAAAAACCTATGATGATGCCAAGACTCGTTATGACGGCATCAACTTCCAGCGGGCAAGCGACTCGTACATTGAGAACACCAAAGCCGAACTCGACCTGGCACAGCAACAACTGACTCTGGCAAAACGTTTCTATAAATTAGTCGAAAACCTGGCCGATGGCAACCCGCAAAAAGCCCAGGCGCTTGCCAACCTGACCTCGGCGCAAATGCGGGTAGACCAGTTGAAAGCCAAACTTAACTATGTCACCGGCCGGCCCGACGAACAGGAGATTGCCCAGCGCAAAGCCGCGCTCGATGTGGCTGCTGCCCAGTTGGAGGACGCCAAACGAAAACTGGAGCGCATCAAAGATGGTCCCGACCCGTTGGATGTCGCTGGGTTGGAAGCGCGCATTACCGCGGCCCAGGCCACTCTCAATCAGGTGTACATCACTGCTCCGTTCGATGGCGTGATTACCGCATCTGAACCCCTGGTTGGCGACCAGGTTACTCCCGGCAAGTTTGCCTTCCGGTTGGATGACCTTTCTCATTTGCTGGTGGATGTGCAGGTTTCGGAAATTGACATTAACAACATTCAGGTTGGTCAGCCCGTAACCCTGAGCTTTGACGCCGTGCTTGGCAAAACCTACAATGGCGTGGTGGTGGAAGTGGGCCGAGCCGGCTCTGTTGTGCAGGGTGCGGTCAACTTTACCGTGACGGTGGAATTGACAGATGCCGATGAGTTCGTCAGGCCCGGTATGACCGCCGCTGTGAACATCCTTGTCAAAGAAGTAAAGGATGTGCTGGTGGTGCCAAATCGCGCGGTGCGCGTGGTCGATGGACAGCGCGTGGTCTATGTTCTCAAAAACGGCCTGCCGGAAATGGTCAAGATTCGCCTCGGCGCCACCTCCGATACCGTTTCCGAAGTCATCAATGGTGATTTGAAGGTGGGTGACCTGATCGTTCTCAATCCTCCTGTGACTTTCAGCGGCCCGATGGGCGGCCCTCCCGGGAGGTAACAAATGACCGAGCCAGTTGTCCGCGCCGAAAACCTGACCAAAGTCTATAAAATGGGTGATGTGGAAGTCCACGCCTTGCGCGGGCTTTCACTCGAAATTTTCAAAGGCGAAGTTGTTTCCATTATGGGGCCATCTGGGTCAGGAAAATCGACCCTGATGAATATCCTCGGCTGTCTCGACCACCCTACCAGTGGCAGTTATATCCTGGATGGAGAAGAAGTCTCTAACCTGCGTGATGACCAATTGGCCGAGATTCGCAACCGCAAAGTCGGTTTCATTTTTCAGTCTTTCAACTTATTGGGGCGACAGACCGCCCTTGCGAATGTGGAGCTGCCTTTACGTTATGCTGGTCTTACCAGCGGGCGCAAAGAGCGCGCGCGACAATCACTTATCGCCGTCGGCCTCGAAAATCGCATGTTTCACAAACCAACCGAACTCTCCGGCGGCCAACAGCAGCGCGTCGCCATCGCGCGGGCCTTAGTCAATAACCCTGCCATCATCATGGCCGATGAACCGACTGGCAATCTCGATTCTAAAGTGGGCCAGGAAATCATGGATTTACTGCTCAACCTGAACCGCGAAATTGGCACCACTCTCATTATTGTTACCCATGACCCCAAAGTGGCCGCGCAGACCCAGCGCGTGATACGAATCCGAGACGGCGTGGTAGATACGGAGGCCGCATGACCCTTCTACAGGCATTCATCGAGGCACTCGAAAGCCTAAATTCAAACAAATTACGCTCTGGCCTTACAATTTTGGGTATCGTGATTGGCGTTGCGGCAGTGATTGCCATGCTGGCGATTGGACGCGGCGCGCAAGATTCGATTACCGGCGCTATTAGCGGTATCGGCACGAATCTCTTGTTCGTTTTTTCGGGCAACGAGCAGGCCAACTTGCGTAACGTGCGCCCGCTGACCATTCAAGATGCCGAAGCGATTGCCGACCCCTTCCTCGCCCCGCATGTCGCCGCGGTTGCGCCTTTTATTCAGGCCAACAATATAACCGTCTCGGCAGGCGGTGAGCAGACCCGTACGACCCTGGGGGGGGTGACCCCCGACTATTTCGGAGTGCGTAATTTTTGGGTAGCCGAAGGCGAAGAAATCAACCAGGAACACTTGCTGGGGCGTGCCTCGGTGGCTCTGCTCGGCGTGGAAGTAGCCGAAAAGCTCTTTGGCCGCCGCGAAGGGTTGGTAGGTGAAACCGTTCGCATCGAGGGCCAGCCTTTCCGCGTCATTGGCGTCATGGAAGAAAAGGGCGGCGGTGCGTTTGGCTCGCAGGATAATGTCGTTTTTATTCCCATGACCACTGCCCGCACCCGCATCATCCGCCGTTCCACGATCAACCGGGTTGACCTGATTTTCGTTCAGGCCGCTTCGGCTCAGGATGTGCCGCTGGCAACCGAAGAAATCGCCAGCATCTTGCGCGCCCGCCACCGCACCGAAGTTGGCGCCGATGATTTCACCATTCTCTCCCAACAGGACTTCTTGCAAACGGTTCAGACCGTGCTGGGCGTCTTCACCACCTTCCTGGGTGGGATTGCCGCCATTTCCTTGCTGGTGGGTGGGATTGGTATTATGAATATTATGCTGGTCTCGGTCTCGGAACGCACGCGCGAAATTGGCCTACGCAAAGCACTTGGCGCAAGAAAAAGGGATATTCTCATCCAATTTCTAACCGAATCCTCCCTGCTCAGCCTGATTGGCGGCCTCATCGGCATCCTGCTCGGCTGGGTGATTGCCTACATCGTCGGGCAGGTCGCTACAGCCACCGGCAACGCCTTCACCCCGGCGGTCGGCCTGGATGCTATCCTTCTGGCAACCATCACCTCCACCATTATTGGTCTGTTCTTCGGCATTTACCCTGCCAACCGCGCCGCCAGCCTCGAACCGGTTGAAGCCCTGCGGTACGAGTAGAATTTGCTGGTTCGGGCGAAATTTGTGATTTCTGAAATCTGTGAAGAAAATGGTGCACGCAAAGCCGCTAAGAAGGTCAAAAACCTGGCCTTCTTGGCGGCTCTCGTGTTTGTCAGGGCATTGCCAGAGAAAATCAGCGGCAATCACAAAGAACAGCAGAATCAGAGAATTTGCTTTTCGATTTTGTCTGAGCAGATAGGCGCATAACCCCATGCAGATTATCGAAATCACCCCCGAACGGATTGCGGATTACGAATCAGTCCCTATCGCCTTCGAAGTGCGCGAAATCCTGGCCGTTTCCACCCTGGCAAATGGCCTGGGCGGGATTCAACTCACCTCGCAAGCCGTCGCTAAACCATACATCAAAGACTATGATGCTCTCGGTCCGCCCCGGCTCTGGCTGGCGGAGTTCAACACCGCCAACTGGGGATTCTTCCTGGCAGTCGAAGATGATGTCCCGCTGGGAGCCGCCACAGTCGCCTGGAACACCAACGGCGTTAACATGCTCGAAGGCCGCCATGATATGTCCGTCCTGTGGGACATCCGCGTCAGCCCGGCCCAACGCGGCAAAGGCATTGGCAAAGCCCTGTTTGCGTATGCGGCCGACTGGTCGCGCCAGCGCGGCTGTACCACGATGAAAATCGAAACCCAGAACGTCAACGTCGCAGCCTGCCGCTTTTATGCCTCACAGGGCTGCGTGTTGGGCGATATCCGCCGCTACGCCTACCGCGACGTGCCTGCCGTCGCCGATGAAGTCCAACTCAACTGGTATCTGACGCTTTAAGTGCGTTGCGAGTATGGAGTGCAAAATCTCCTGATTTTGCTCGAAAGTCGGGGGACTTTCGACGCCATTCTTGAACTCTCCTTCACTTCGGCTATTATCTAATACTCTAATATGGGGTAAAATCTAACCATCTTCGCCCCATTCGTGTTATTCGATGCAAACACACCCCGGAGAATTTGATGAACGAAACCTATAACCAACTTAAAGCCCGCCTGGCCGAAATTGCCGACCTCAACCACGCCGCCGCCCTGGTTGGCTGGGACCAGCAGGTTTACATGCCGCCTGGCGCCGCCGAAGAACACGGCAACATGCTCGGCACGCTTGGCAAAATTGCCCACGAAAAATTCACCTCCGATGAAGTCGGCAAACTGCTCGAGGAACTGAAAAAAGAACTGCCCGGCCTCGACCCCGATTCCGAAGAATATCGCCTCATCAAAGTTACCGCAAAAGACTACGACCAGGCCACCCGCGTCCCCGCCGATTTCGTCGTCGAACAAGCGCAGGTCACCGCCATGGCGCACCAGGCCTGGGCCGAAGCGCGCGCCAAAAGCGAATTCCCGCTCTTTCAGCCGCATCTCGAAAAAATCCTCGAGCTTGTTCATCGTTACATCACTTTCTTCCCACCGGCCGACCATCCCTACGACACCTTGCTCGACAACTTTGAACCCGGCATGAAAACCGCCGAAGTCAAAGCCATCTTCGAGGCTTTGCGCCCGCAGCAAGTCGAACTGATTCGCGCCATCAGCCAGCGTCCGCAGGTCGATGACTCATTTATGCGCGTTGCCTACGACGAAAAGACCATGTGGGATTTCAGCAATGAAGTCGCCACTGCCTTTGGCTACGACTTCAAACGTGGCCGCCAGGACCCCACAGTTCATCCCTTCTGCACATCGTTCGGTCACAATGACGTGCGCATCACCTCGCGCTGGGTTCCCGACCTGCCCTTTGCCCTGCTCTTTGGCACCATGCACGAGACCGGCCACGCCCTCTACGAACAGGGCGTTGGCAGCGTTTGGAGCCGCACTCCGCTTGAAAGCGGCGCCTCGCTCGGTATTCACGAATCCCAAAGCCGCATGTGGGAAAACCTGGTTGGTCGTTCGCGCGCCTTCTGGCAGCACTTTTACCCCAAACTCCAGCAGCGCTTCCCCGCCCAACTCGGTAACGTCAGCCTCGACCAGTTCTATCGCGGCATCAACAAAGTCCAGCCCTCCTACATCCGCGTTGAAGCCGACGAAGCCACCTACAACCTGCACATCATGCTGCGCCTCGAACTCGAAATCGACATGCTCGAAGGC
This sequence comes from uncultured Anaerolinea sp., assembly GCA_964422545.1. Lineage (GTDB taxonomy): Bacteria > Chloroflexota > Anaerolineae > Anaerolineales > Villigracilaceae > UBA5195. The sequence continues at coordinate 8,788 of CAYRBO010000006.1, forward strand.
AAAGCCGCCATCAAAGACTTGCCCGAAATCTGGAACGCGAAAATGCAAGATTACCTGGGCATCGTCCCGCCCAATGACGCGCTTGGCGTCTTGCAAGACGTTCACTGGTCAGGCGGCATGGTTGGCTACTTCTCCACCTATGCCCTCGGCAACATCATCTCGGCTCAACTGTGGGAGAAATTCACCGCAATCAACCCCGACCTCGAAGACCAAATTCGCGCGGGCGACTTCTCGGCACTGCTCTCCTGGCTGCGCGTCAAAATCCACCAGTACGGGCGCAAATACGAGCCGCAGGAACTCGTCCAGCGTGTCACCGGCTCCAAAATCGACTCCGCGCCCTACATGCGCTACCTGCAAAAGAAATACGCCGAAATTTACGGCCTGTAGTACACTCACCTCCCGCAGCCCACTGCGGGAGGTTCACTAAAAATGCGCAAAACGATACCCCTTATCCTATTTATTTTATTGCTTGGCTGTACCCGTTTGGAACAAGCCGCCGCAGTACCTGTTTCGACCCCTCAGCCTTCTCCCGCGCCGGAAACCCCGGCCCCTGCCCTGGCAGAGAGCCTGCCCACTGTCACTTTTGTCCCGTTAAACGAACCGACCCTCGCTCCATCGTTTACCCCTACCTTCAGCGGGGAACAGTTTACCCCCACGCCCCTCCCCCTTACGCCGTCTCCCACCTCCCGCTGGCGCAGAACCTGGACACCCTCGCCTACCCCTACCATCACCCTCACCCCTACGCTGGATGTCACCACCCGCATCCAACTGCGGATCGTTTCGCCGGGGCCGCTCTCCAAAGTCACCTCGCCGATTCAATTCGTTGCCCATGTCAACCCTGATTACACTGGCTTGACCCGCGTCGAACTCATTGGTGAAGATGGACGCGAACTGTACCGCAAAGTCTTTCGCACCTATTCCAACGTTGGCTACATCACCCGCGTCGATGAAAAAGTGACCTTTGAACTCAAAGGCGCCGCCGAAATGGCGCGTCTGCAAATCAGCACCTATGACTCTAAAGGGAATATGCTGGCTTACAACTCGGTGCGGCTGATGTTATTTTCTGCCGGAGAAAACCAATTCACCCCGCCTTACCCCGCCCAAGAGCGGATTGGATTGCGCCTGAAGCGCGAGGCGGAAATTACGGGCGGCACGCTCAACTTGCAAGGTGAAATCAACCCCATCAACGACACCCCGCTCATCATCGAACTGTTCGACGAGCAAGGCCGCATCGTCGGCTCGCGTCTGCTGCAACTGGCCCCCGCCGACGGCAAATTTCAGGTTTTTATGGCATCCATTCCTTATCAAGTTACAGAGCGCACGCCTGTTCGCCTCGTCCTGCGCCAAGCCGACGACCGCATCAGCGGCCTGGCCTACCTCTATAGCCTGCCAATTTTTCTCAGCCCATAACGTAGGACAGGTCTCTGACCTGTCCTCTCTCCAGCCCGACCCAAAAAAAGACAGACCGGAGGTCTGTCCTACTTTGGCGCGATTGCTGTTTTTGCGTAATACCCGCGATACTCCTCTGGCAACAGCCCGGCGATGTGTGACATCACCAGGTCGGTGTTGCGCTGGCGGCATTCGCGCCGCGCCTCGCCGCGCCCTTCTACCGGGGGCAGGGTAATTGGCTTGCCGATGGTCATCGTCAATGGCGGGCGCAAGCCGCGAATGGCTCGTTTGAAAAAATCATCTACCGTGCCGGTAATCCCCACCGGGACGACCGGCATATTCGTCATCTCCACCAGGAACGCCAGCCCCGGTTTGGCCTGCCGCATAGCGACCGAATGCGTCCGCCCGCCTTCGGGCGACATGAGAAGCGGATAGCCGGATTTCAAGACATGCGCCACCCGCTCCAACGCCTGGCGGTCGTACTCGCCGCGCCGAACGGGCGTTGCGCCGAACAGCCGCACCAGCAGGTTTTGCCCAAAGCTGGTGCGCTCCCAAATATCGGAAGCCCCCAGGGCTTCGATGTTCTCCGGCCAGAAGGCGAGCGCAAAGGGTGGGTCGAAGGTCGAGATGTGGTTGATGACAGCAATGTACGGCTTTCCATACGGGACATTCTCGACGCCCTGAATGTCCACGCGCGCCAGCAAGTGGAACAAGCCGCGAAAAACCGGGCGCATGAGCGCGCGGGCGATTTGGTTGCGGAGCGGCACGCGGTAAGGCGCGTTCATGCTTTGCATAAATCGTAGGCGCGTTCAAAGACTTCATCGGCGTTGAGCGCGTCAGAATCGAGAATCACCGCGTCGGCGGCGGGTTTGAGCGGGGCAATCGCGCGGGTCGAGTCAATCCGGTCGCGGTCGCGGACTTTTCCCAGCACATCCGCGTAATTGGCGCGCCCTCCCCGTTCCAAGATTTCTTTGTGGCGGCGGCTGGCGCGTTCTTCGGGTGAAGCATCCAGGTAGATTTTCAGGTCGGCTTCGGGCAGGACCACTGTGCCGATATCGCGTCCCACCATCACCACCCGCCCGCGCATTCCAATCCGGCGCTGCTGGGCGGTGAGTGCTTTGCGCACGCCCGAATAGGCCGAAACGACTGAAACGTTGGCATCGACTTCCGGTTTGCGAATTTCCCATGTAATGTCATGACCATCGACGACCACATCGCAGGCCCGGCCATCTTCCAGCGAGGGAGCGGTTACTTCGATGGGCACATCTTCGGCGAGGCGGGTGACAGCGAGCTCATCGTTGACATCGATGCCTCGGTTGAGTGCCAGCCAGGTGACAGCGCGGTACATCAAACCGGTATCAAAATATAAATAGCCGAGGACTTCCGCCAGGCGAAACCCCAGCGTGGATTTACCCGACGCAGCAGGGCCGTCGATGGCGATGATAGAGGGAAGGGGCATGAAAAAAGCAACCTTTCAGGATTGAATGAGAAAAAACCGCCTGAGTTTGGGGCTTGGCTCAGGCGGCTTTATTTTATGGAGATTGGTTCTGAAAGTCAATGAACAAGTCACCTCGCGCCCATAAAATGAGAGATTCCTGGCCTTCTGTGGCCTGATGGTGGAATATCCAGCGCAGCCAGTCAGCAGGTTGGAACTCATCCCAATAGGCTTGCGTGCGCCAGATGAAGTCTTGCCCACGATAACTGGCCTGTAACTCAGGGCTTTGCGTTTCCGCCGGGATAATCAGCGCGTCTGGATTTTCTGTCAGCGCCGTTGCGTTGGTGTAGGTAACGTTCCAGTCACGCAGCGTCCAACGCAAAGCCGGAGAATCAATGCCAGAAACGGTGATGGTAAGGGGTTGGGCGGGCTGAAGTTTCCAGCGTTCAATTTCGCGCAACTGCGTGGGGAGATAACGAGAATAACGAGCGGGCAGCCCCGGCGGCCACATTTCGGCAGTTTGGTAAATGCGCAGGCCGCCCGCGGCCATCGCCGTTGAGAGATTCCAGAGCAGCAGGATAACCAGCCCACCCCATATGCTGCCCTGCGCCGCAACGGAGACCGACCAGCCATAGGCCACCAGGAAGATGCTCAAGGCTAGCAGAACCAGCGATGCGCCAAGCAAGAGTAAACGTAACTGCATTTGTTCGGGGGTCATCGGGTTCAGGGCCAGACCGGCGAAGTTTAGCCCAGCAAACACTAAAATAATGATAGTGAAGGCCATCATGCTCAGCGTTTCCCAGGTTTCACCCTGGATGAGGTTGAGATGACGGGATGCTTCAAGCGCGGCCAGCGTCCATAATGGGAGCAAGGCCCAGGCCAGGTCGAATACCTGGCGCCCGGGGTTGGCCAGGGCCAGAGCCAGCGCGGTCAACAGCCACAATCCCAGGGCAATCGTCAGGTCGTCACGGTTGATGATGCCGCGAACCAGGGATATGGCGGCCAGTAGAATCGCCGGGAATTGATAGACGAGGAGTGCAATCAGCAGCCGCCGGGCAGGCACGAAATCTGCAAAATAGGGCAGGGCGTCGCTTTGCAAGCCAAACCAACCGCCAAAATAGGCAAGCAGCGACTGTATGGCTGCGCCCAAGCCGCCTGGCGCCAGCAGGAAGAGGCTGCCAAGTGCCAGGAAAGTTCCCGCCGCGTAAATCAGGGCGCGGGAGAGTTCGCCGCGCTCGAACCGGATGATTGTTGGGTTGGGGATGATGCGGGTGGATAGCCCCCGCGCAACGGCCAGGCCAATCAACCCAGGCCACAACTGCGGCCCGCCCAGCAAAGAGATGCCTGTCAGCACCCCGGCGGCGCGGATATGTCCGTTTCTCCATGCCCCCCAGGCCAGAATTAGCGCGCTGACTGCAAGGATAGGGCTGCCTGCCAGTTTCGACATCGCCAGAAAGCCGGGGTCGAAGGCCAGCAGGAAGGCCAGCACAAGGGCGGCTTTCTCGCCCAGCCGGTCGCGGAAGAAGTAGGGGGCCAGCACGAGCGCCGCGCCAAACAAGGCCGAGACGAGCCGCGCCGTGAATTCACCGGCCTGGAAAGCGAAAAACGCCAGCGAGGTCAACAGCACATAGCCCGGCTGCGGGCCGATTTCTGGGCGCAGCCCCTTTGCCAGGTCGAAGGCTTGCATTGCCCAGCGGGCTTCTTCATCGGTCAGCGGCCAGGCATCCAGGCGCAGCAGGCGCAGGGTCAGTGCCAGCGCGAAGGCCAGGGCGTAGAGCCAGAATTGCCAATGACGAAAACGGGTGAAATTTTCCATGAGAACCTGATTTTACCTTCGATGCACAATACTCGTTATTCGATATTGGATACTCGTTATTCGATATTGGATACTCGTTATTTGATGTTTGCTTGGATGATGCTAATTCGTGGTGCTATGGCACTTCATAAATCACCACCTGCCCCTGGCGGTAGATTTCGCGCAGGAAGATGGCAAATTTATCTTCATAAATTGGGTATGCCCCGCGTTCCAGCGGGCCGATGTAGATATAGCGGATATTGTATTGTTCGATGATGGCGCGCGCCGTCTCCCAGTCGGTCGTTTGGTAGAGGCTTGCGATGTCGTCTCCGCGCGTGCCTTGTTCCTTGTAGCCGCCGCGCCACTGGCCTTCGTGTCCGGGCCAGTTCAACACGTTGGGGTGGCCGGTATGGGTGGCAACCCGCGCATACTCGCTGTAACTGCCGCCCACTGCCTCGGCCACCACGCCCAGCGGCAGGGTTTGCAGGTATTGAATCGCCATGTAATCATCGGGTGAGTAGTTCATCAGATAAGCCGCGCTGTCGAGCGTGCGCGCCGCCGGATTGCTGGCGTTGAAGTTGTTGGTCTTGTTGGGCAGGGACAAGATGGGATAGGCCAACCCCACCACCAGCGTCACCGTCAGGGTGACGCTGCTGATAGCCAGCCGCAGGCCGCGCGCTTCGCGCAGCAACACAATCACCCCAAAGGCCGCCGCAATTGACCACAGCGCCCAGGCCTGGTAATAAAATTTGAAGATGGTATTCATGCGCGTTCCAAATTGGTCGCGCAGGTAGACGAATTCGGGAGCCAGGACGAGCAGGCCGCCAAACAGGATAAACATCCACACAAAGGGGAGTGGATTCCCCGTTTCCTCGTTCTTGGCTGAATCGGGTGTTGCCGTCAAATAAGCCAGCGCTGCCCCAATGAGCAGCACCAGCGTCAGCAGGCCGCCGCCAAAAGCCAATCGCCGCGCGAAGGCTTCTCGCAGCACGTCTCCGAGCGAACTGACGCCCTGTGAACTGATAAGCACCCGCCCGGCATCGGTTTGCGCCGCAATCACTGTAATTCCCAATGAAAACAGCGCGAGCAGGGCAGCGAATCCGACCGCTAGCAAGAAACCAGTTTTCCAGCGGGCGGCACGGCTTTTGGCTGTGTGAACCAGGAACAGGAAGAGCGGCGCGAACAAGGTCCCAAACATCACCCACAGGTGCGCGCCGCGCGTGGGGAAGATGACGTTGGGCAGGATGCCGCCTGCTTGCGAGGAAAAAGTCACGTAAAAGGGCAGGTACAGCGCAATGCTGAGCAGCCCCAGCGGAAGGGAGAATTTCAGGAAGTCTTCGAGCAAGTCCCAGCCCCAGCCGCGTTTCTGCGCCAGCGCGAGAACCAATGCGCCCGCCGCAACCGCCAGGTAGATGGGAAAATCCCAGGTGTTCAGGAAGGCCAGCCCGCCCAGCACAATCGCCAGGGTGATGAATCCCTCGGCGCGCAGGGGCAGTTTGAACCATTTCAGGTTGATTTCTCCCTGCCAGCCGCCCAGGAACAGGTTGAGGGCCAGCCCCGCCGCCAGCAGGCCAAAGGGCATCGCCAGGACGTGCGGGTGCAGGTCGCCGAGCAGGTAGGAGAAGAAGGGAAACTCGTCAATCACCTCGACGAAGTTGCCCATCAGGTCGTAATCTTGCACCACGCGCGAGGCGCGCCACCAGAACCAGAAGCGCGGCTCGCCGGTCAATGAGGGGATTTCGCGCAGGTCTTTGATGTCGAGCCAGGTCCAGAAGTTGTAGGCCTGCAAATTGGGCCGAACCAGTCTGCCGAGCGTTGTCCAGAGGTTTGAGTCGCCGGGCTGTCCCGTCCAGCCGATGCCGCGCGCGTGCAAGAATTCGAGAAATCCCTGCACATTGCTGAGGATGAGCAGGGAGAACGGCCCCAGTAGCGAGGCCAAAGTCAGCAGCGGCTTTTTGGGCGCGGACTTTTTCCAGTAAGCGGCCAGCAGGTTGTAGAGCAGGCCAAATGCGCCCAGCGCGCTCAGGGCAAAGACCAGGGCCAGCATTAGGTTAAAGGCCACGCTCCCGCTGGTGAATGTGAACTTTGCCAGCATGGCGGCCATGACATAGCCGAAGTAGTAGTACGAAATGGCATAGCCCGACAGCCAGGGGTCGTGCGGCGGGAAGGTCGGCGAGCGCAAGATGGCGTTGATGAAAGCCAGTTCCATTGGTTTTTCGGTGCCGATGTTTTCGGGATTGTTGGCGCGCACAAAGGCCATGAAGGCAAAGGCGGCCAAAAACAGGATTTCGACGCTGAGAACCAGAGCGCGGTTGGCTTTGAGCCAGGAGGTTAAATCTGAAAGATGAGAGAGGAAAGATGTTGGTTGGCTGTTCTCATCATCTTCTCTTTCTTCTTTCATCTTTTTTCTTATCGCCCATGCTGAAACCCCAGCCAGTACCATCAATGTCAGCAGAATCCCGCCGCCCTCGTTGCGAATCAGGCCGAAGGAAACCGCCAGCCAGAACAGGAACGCCCACAAGAGCAGGCCCAGCGCGCGGCTGAAACTATAGCCCCGGTCGGCCAGGGCTGGGAAGAGCCGCCAGGCCAGCGGGAAGGTCAGCAGGCCAAGCAAGGAGAGGGTGAAGTACCAGAGGAGGAAAGAGAGCATAGTAATTTGGTAGGTAATTGATCAGAGAAGGGTAGCGGGCAGGCTGAAGAGGCCGTCTGCGCCGGGGGCAAAATCAACCACTTCGAGGACGGCATCCAGGTTGAGAGGGCCGTAAAGATGCGGAAACAGGTTGTCACCATCAGGCGCGGAGGGCGAGGCTGATGGATGGAATGGCGGCTCGTATTTTAGTTCCGCTTTCAGGCGGGACGGCTCAATGACCAGAATCACCAGGTTGGCCTGACCACGATAAAAGGCGTTTGCCACCTGTAAAACCTGGTGACGCTGCGAGAAGTGGATGAAGCCTTCGCGCGTCAGGCTCTCGGGGCGGTATTCTCCGCTGGAACGGGCTGCCAGGGCTGCTTCACGGGTGGTGATGTGATAGATATGGCTCACCGAATCACCTCGTAAATAGCAGTTTGCCCGTTTTCATAGACTTTATTCCACAACATTCCGTTGTAACGCTCGAATTTTTCGATACCTTCCGGGTGATAAATCCGTTCCAGTTGGCCGACGATGATGTACTCCACATTGTATTTTGCCAGGAACTCGCGGGCATAGTCGCCGCTGGATGTATCATAGAAGAATCGCACGGCATCTACCCGGTCTGTGACCCAATTAGACGGGAAGAGCGCGCGCTGCTGGCGCTGGTGCCAGTTCCAGCCGACGACGCCCGGCAGGCCGGTGTAGATGGTGTAGCGCGTTCCCCAGCGATATTCGGGCGTGTTGGCTTCCACGATGACCGGCGTGCCTTTGATGTTCTCCTGCATCCAGCGGATGGCATCATAGTCTTCGGCCAGGGTCATCTCTTGCTGGTCCCAATACGTCGAAGTGCGCATGTATTCCATGCTGTCGAAGGTGAAGGGCGTTTCTGCGCTCATCCGGTCGCGGATTTTGTCCATGCTGCCGGTGAAGAGGTAGAGCAAGGCTCCGGCTAGCAGCAGGGTGGCGGCGGTGTACCAGGCGGTGCGCCAGTTGTCGCTCCATTGGTCGAACTCCTCAAGCAGCCAGCCAAATCCTGCCGCCGCGCTGATGGCAAACAAGACCCACACTTGCAAATAGAACTTGAAGACGGTGTTCATGCGGCCAATATCGCCGACCAGGACGATGAATTCGACCACCAGCGTCAGCACCAGGCCGGTGCCGACCATGAACAAGACCATCCGCTTGGAATCGGGTTGGCCGGGCCTTAAGATGAGCAATAAGGCCCAGGCCGCCAGCGGGAAGGCCAGCCAGGCGACCCGCACATCCAGGACGAATTGCAGCAGCAGGGTGAGCGCCACCAGCAGGGCCAACGCAATTTCGAGCAGGATGGTGTAGGGCTTGAGTTTTGCCAACGCCGAAAGGGGCGTTTGCGCCATCCATTGGCGGGTTTCCCAGGTCATCCATGAGACGATGACGAACAGGAACAAGCCCCAGTGGGTGAGATAGGACCAGATGGGCGTTTTCTCGTTTTTCCACAAGTCGGCGCTTGAATAGCCGAGTCCGTACCAGCGGGCAAAGGGCTGGTAGAACAGGAGCGCGAACACAGTCAGGAGCGCCATCACGCCCAGGGCCAGGATGACGCGCTGGATGAGCGGGGAAAGCCCAAAGCGGGGTTCCTCCCCAATCTCCACATAACGAAAGGCGGAATAACCCGCCACGAGCGCGCCGAGCGCCAGGTAGGTTGGGAAATCCCAAGTGTTGGTGGGACGCAGCGCGCCGATGACCAGGCCGCCAAAGGCCAGGGTCGCCAGCCACTGCCAGCGGCTGAGATTGCGCGCCCGGAGCGTGGAAAACGCCCAGGCAATGACCAGCACCGTCAGTGGCAGGGCAATCATGTGGGCGTGCAGGTCGCTGTAGATAAACGTAAAGAGCGGGAATTCGGTAATTGCCAGGTCGCCGACCGGCATGACGCGGCTGGGCGCCCAGTACCATTCGCCCCAGCCGATGGGAAGGGATTCGCCGGTCAGAATTTTCCCCAGCCCTTGCAAGGCCCAACCGATATGTTGGAAGACCGATACCGAGGGGTCTTCCATGACGGCATTGGGGACAATCATTTTTTGCAGGGCGCGGTAAACCAGTTGAACGGTGCCTAAATTGCCAAGCAACACCAGCCCTGCGCCCGCCGCCAGCCCGGCTAGAAGTTGAAGGTTGAATGTTGAAGGATTGCCGGGGTCGTCTCCTGAGGCCTGATACCTGACACCTGACACCAAGTTCCAGGCCACCGAGAAGCCGCTCAGGCCGAGCATGGCAAATAAGGTAGGCAGGACGAAGTTGTAAGCAATAGAAGGCACAATGCCGAGCAGTTTGATGGGCGTGCCAACCAACACAAAGCCCCAATAGTAATAATTGATGTAGCCGCCCGCGTACCAGGGGTCGTAGGGTGGAAAAGCCGTGCTTTTCAGGATGGCATTCAGGTACGAAAAGTCCATCGGTCGCTCGCCGCCGCGTCCGGGATGCCATAAATCGGGATTGCCGAGCCGGATGCCGAAGTCAATCAGGAAGAAGGCCAGGAAAAGCACTTCGACCAGCAGGAAGTAGCGCCGGTTACTGCGCCATTCGGCGGTGATGGCGTCTCGCTGTTTCCAGGAGGCAACCGCGCCGAGCAGTACAATTAACCCGTAGCCCCCTGCAATTGTTGCGCGGCTATATTCCCCGCCCAGCGAGCCGACCATCCAGGCGAACCAGGCCAGGAACAGCAGCCCGGTCAGGCGCGAGAGCGGGTAGCCTTTGTCGTTCAGGCCGGGCAGGAGCAGGCGCAGGAGTGGCCAGGTGAACAAGCCGAGGAGACCAATTGCGAGATACCAGAGCAGCAGTCCCAGCAACGGCGCGGCGTTTTGCGGCCAGTCATAAGAAAACAACTCACTCCATGTCCCGCTGACTCTTTGCCACGAGAGCCGCGCAGCGGGAAGCATCAGGTCGCCGGGGTAATTACTCGCCTGGCGCGGGGTGATGCGCACCACTTTTGATAAATCCACCTTTTCCAGGATGGAGCGGACGGCGGCGGTGTTGTAAGCATCCGTTTTCTTGAAAATCAGCACCTTAGGCGCGTCATAGACGGTGAAGGCTTCCTCGGCGAATTGGGTATTAATTTGGTAGCCGAAGATTTCGGGGTAGGATGTGAAGGTTTTGACCAGATCGTAGCCCAACCGTCCCTTGAACATGCCCGGCTCGGCCACGTTGTAGCACCAGATGACATCTTTATCGGCGGGGCAGCCAATCAGAGCGCGGTAAAAGGCTGTTGTCAGCGGGTAGCGCTCTGGCACGCGGGTTGTGGTTGCCCACTGGCGGTTGGATGTGATGAAAATGTAATCTCCGCTGTCGAGGTTGCCGATGAATCGCTCCAGTTTTTCCTCGTTGTCGTCCCAATACATCTCGAAGTTCAGGCCGCCCTGGTAGATGCCGCCGTAGGCGTCGTAACCGTCCATGCGCAGGGGCAGGCCGTCGTCCCACGATGTCTCGTGGATGGGCGAGGCCCCGCTTATTGACAGCAGGGTGCTGGATTCTATTCGCAGGTAATAGGTGCGGTTTTTATCGAGGGTGACGGGAGCGTCGAAGGTCAGGGTGTATGTTTGTCCCTTGGGGTTGTTGCCTGGCGCGAAATCCGCTGTCAGGGTGGCGGTTGCCAGGATGCTTTCTGGGGCAAAGGCGAAATCAGAGGCGAGTTCTGCTTTCAGGGTTTGTTGACCGTTTTGGGTAAAATCTGCCGCGTAGCCTATCACAATCTCTTTCATTTCACCCGAAGCAAAAGCCATGAACTGGGTACTGTAAGGTAAACCTGGGCCGAACACATACCCATAGGATATGGAAAGCGGTTGGGTATACAGTGTCCCGTCGTCTTTTTCGATTTTCAGGTTAATCGGCCCTGGTATATTCTGGAAAATCCAGCGGGAGGCCTGCACGCGGGAATGCTCGCGGGTGTATATGCGGGTAAAGGCAAACGTCCAGGCGAAGGTGGAAAGGAGAACAAGAATAGCCAGGGTGGAATAAACGAAATTCGTAATTCGTAATTTGTAATTCGTAATTCGCGGGCCGTTGAAGATAAACCACGCTGCAAACATCGCCAGCAGCGGGTAAATGGGCAACTGATAACGCATGGTGGGATTCCACTGCATGGATTGCCAGGCAAAGTAGAATGCCGTCCAACCCCACAGCAGGATGTGTGGCTTCCACTCGCCTTTCAACATGCGCCAGCCCATGTACAAGAATCCGACAACTGCTAGCAGACCGAGCGGCCACCCCAGGCCCCAGGCCAGAATGTTATAGCCGGAAAACCAAATTGGCCGCCGCGCCCATTGCAAAGCGGGTGGAAAATCTACATCTCCACTGGCCTGCGCGCGTTGGTCGGAAATATTCTGCACCCACTGTGGATTGGGCTTTATACCAAAAAATCCCGGCCCGCTGAAGGCATAGGGCTGGAATACCCGAAACGCCAGCACCGAGAAAAATGCGCCCAAAATGAGCAGGATAAGGGATGCTTCGATGGATAAGCGGTCATTGGTTATTCGGGATTCGATATTCGCTATTCGAAATTTGGCTTTTGCCGCATCCGTTTCGCGCCAGCCATCCGCTACCCGCTCCGTTTTTCCACTCCGCTTCTCCGCTTCCTCCGCTGTCCACTCCGCTTCTCCGCTCCGTTTCTCCGCTTCCTCCGCTGTCCACTCCGCTTCTCCGCTCCGCTTCTCCGCTTCATCTGCTGTCCACTCCGCTTTCTCCGTTGTCGTCATCCAATAGCGCACCAGCAGCGCTCCGGGCAGCAGGATAGCAAGCGGAGCCGCGTTCAGTTTGGATGCTACTGCCGCGCCCAGGGCAATCCCAAAGCCGAGGACGTTTAGCGTCAGTGGAGAAAATGCTGCCCGTAGCAGCGAGTTCCAGGCACGGTTGTCGAGCCGCGTTGAGAGATTGAAATCAAAACGCGCATCTCCACGCCCCATCATCACTTCTACTGCGAAGAAGGTTGCCAGGAAGATGAAGAAATTGGCAAAACTATCCACCACATAAAAATGCGCCTGCTGGATTTGCATCACCGCCAGCGCAGAGAATGCTGCTGCCAGCACGGCCACTTTGCGCCCATACAGCCGCGTCGCAATCAGGTAGAGCAACACAATCGAACCCAAATCGGAGAACGCCGCAAAGACGCGCCCCACTAGTGTAATTTCATCGTACCCGGCCCAATTGGGCGTTGCCGCCAGCCAGGTCATCAGCGGGGCTAAAAATCCATCTTCGCCGTTCTCGAAAAGATATTTGACCGCCTGCACCGCCCCCTGCGACATCCACTCGGCGGCGTAGCGCACAATGAATACTGGCAGTGTGCCATATACATAGAACCCATAGCCTCGGTTATGTGGGTTGAGGGTCGAATTGGTTGTGTCAAAATACTCTGAAATACTGCCCACCGGCGCAAGCGCCGAAGAAACCATCGTCAAAAATCGCTCATCGGGGTGCAGGTGCTGGCTCTGGTCCCAATTAAGACCCATCAACCGAAAATAGGCCGCGCCAATCAATACCAGCACGAACAGAAGGTCGAACAAAATGCGGGGTCGAGGTTGTTTCATCATGATTATTCGCCAGTGATAGAGTCAGGGACGGTATATATCCAAAAATCTTTGCCCTCGAGCGGGGAATCAAACTTTCCGAGCGCGCCGTTTGGATACAATTCGCGCAGCAGCCCCAGGCTGTTCAGGTCTTCGTCCTTTACAATGAACATTTTATTGCCCGGAACATCCACCGTATTTTGGAATTCGTCTGGCCACAATGCGGCGTCGCGGGTTGGGTAGCCGGTCTGGATGCCAACCAGGCGCGTATCTACCCAATATGGATACGGCACAACCCAGGCGTTCTCCACGTCATTGCCAGCCGCCACAAATGCGCGAATCACCCGGCCCATATCCGATGTGTTCCACGCCCCAGCCCGAAATTGCGTGGCAAACCGGTCGAACACAAGGTAATAATTTTGGAAAATCGAGACAACCAACAGCGCGATGACAATTGTCGCTGCGAAAGCCTGCCCGCCAGCCCCAACCTTCACCTGCGCAGAACGGACTCCCCGCAGGCTGATATACAGGCCATCTAGCATTTGCGCCGCGATGACAAAAACCACCACTCCCGCCGCGCCTGTGCGGTTCAACGAGGGGTTTTCTCCCGGAAATGCCAGCGAAAGGATGGACGGCATCAGTAAAAGCGGAATGGAGAGCAGCAGGAACAGGTCGAGCCAGTCGCGTTTGACGAGGTATCGCACGCCCAGGAAGGCGCATCCGAGCGTGAACAACGCCGCTGACACAAAGTCCAGCGCCGGGCGGCCTGGGATGGAATGTACCCAGATGCCACCATTATCATACTGGAACATGATGAGCGCCTTAAAGGTATTCTCAAAAAAGACTTTGTACAGCGGGTCATCGGTTTCTACGTTCACCGGATTGGTCAGACTTTTCCAAAACCGCTCCACAGGGGTTTCTGCTTCGGGGAGTTTATCACCTGCGATGCGTGTCAGGGCGCGATAGGCGAACATATCGGGGCGGTCGATGGCGTAACGTCCCAGCGGCAGGAAGACCAGCACGGAAGCAAGCACCAGCATCACAAACATTGTAACGGTCTGTTTGCGCAAGCCTTTCGACGCAGCATGGATGAGATATAGCCCGACACCCATTACCACCACAAACGGCACAAAGCGGAAGGGGCTGTAACCGTGCATTCCCAGCCCCAGGAACAGGCCCGCTAATATGAAATCGTTGCGGCTTTGGCGGCGCAGCCCGCGCACAAGGTGGTACAAGACCGGCGCGGCGAAGGCCGGGTAGAGCGGGAATCTTAATCCGATGCGGCTGATGGTGTTGAGCCAGTATGCTGTTCCGGCCAGCAGCAAGGCAAACAGGGCCACGCGCGGCCCACCGACTTCTTTGCCAAGCAGGTAAATATAGGGCAGAGCGAACAAACCAATCAACACTGTGCCCAGTTTCAGGCTCATAAAACTAACGCCCATATTGAAGGCCCAGCCAACAAACGCAGTCCAATAAAACTGAAGAAACTCGCGTCCCGTATTGCGTTCGAAAAAAACATGATACTGACCCTGGGTCACGTCGTACACATCCAGCAACTTTTCCGCCTGGTCGCTGAATGGTTCGGCAATCACTCTATCAATGTTGTAGAGTCGAAAGAACAAAACCAGGGAAATTGCGCCCAATAGAAGCAACCCAGAGCGGGTCAGGGTAATTTGCCAGGAATCGCGTTGAATGAAGGACAGGAAGCGTTTCCAAACCGGCGGGGTGTTGGCTGCATTTAGCCATAACCCGCGCACGAACAGAAGAATTGAACCCAGCCAAAGAGTCACATTTAGCGATGTAAACAGATGTTGGTTTTGCGCATTCTTGCCAAACTGGGTAAATGCCAGCCCCGCCAGCACCATCGAAAGCAAAAAGGAGACACTCCGAAAGCGTTGCGGGTCAGTTTGTGGCTCAACGGATTGCGCCTCGGGCAGAGCAAACTCATCTACAAATGCTCCCCACATCAGCAGAACAAATGCCAGAAGATATGCGCCAATCGCCCACAACAACAGCTGAGTTTCGATGGGTTTGCTTGCGTATTCCAGATTCCACTGCGCGAACAGCGCCACCCCAATCGCCAGGGTCGTTCGCCAGGGACGGTAAGCGGGGAGTTGCAATCTAAACTCAGGGCGAGAGGTTGTTTTGGCATCTTCGGCAGCGTCTGGTTCCACATCCACTTGCGGAATTTCGATTTTTTCCTTCTGCCAGGGGTTGAGTTTTGATTTTACATAATCCAGAACGCTGGGTTCGTTGAGGGGGTCGGTCATGCGTCAACACTCCTTACATTCGCCGGGCAACATAGAAGGTGTATGCGCCTTTTTCTTGCGGGACAGGCTCTTCATAATATTTTCGGATGAGCGCCAGGATGGGCGCAAAGTTCCAGCGGGCATGGGTGAGATGCCATTTTCGAGTCAAAAAATGGATGATTAACGACGGCAAGCCAAAATAATGCCCCCATTCGAGCGTTGCCAGGGCAGCGGGCGAGAAGTAATGCCAGTATTTTTCCACCCTGAAGCCAGCTTTTTCCAGGCGGGCGGTCCAGGCGGGGGCGTCTTCGCAGGTAACGTGCCGCGAGATTTTGTTAAAGAAAGCCCGGTAGGCGCGCGCCAGTGGCTTCAATCCAATCGCATCGAAAAAGCGCGCCACCGACAGGTTTGGCAGAAAGTTGTGGTTTGGGACGCAAAAAACGAAGGGCGCGCCGGGTTTCAGCACCCGCGCCGTTTCCACCAGCACCGCGTCGAGGTGGGGAATATGCTCCAGCACCGAATTGCTAATGGCGCTGCCGAAATACGCATCGGGATAGGGCATGTTCGCGCCGTCGGCCTCGGTCAGCACCTGGTACACGCCGCGCGTCCCGGCTTCGTGAATAGGCCCGGTCCAGGGGTCGAGACCCACTTCCAGCCTGCGCTCAAAGGTCAGTTGGGCAAAATGTCCATCGCCGCAGCCGACATCCAGGGTAGGAGAGGGCAACTCCAAATCCTGGTAAAAGCGCGATTCCACCGCTCGCAGCAGGGCGCGGAAATAGGGCAGGTCGCGCACATGCAGGAATAGAAAATCTTTTGATTTTGAATTTTCGATTTTGGATTTCTGATTGGCTGTTGACGATTGGGTCATTCTGTCACCGGATTCTCGAATTTGGAGTCGGATTTGCGCGAGCAATCTCCCGCGCTTAAGGGTAATTGATTTTGCCCTGACTTTGCGAAAAATTTGTTAAGAAATGGATACAAAATTGCCATATAACGATATCAGATTTGAAAAAATAATAGCACTTTTGGAGGCGCGCATGAAACGAATGATGGTGCAATTGACGGAAGAGCAGGTAAAGGTACTGAAAGAGTTGGCAGAGGCCCGCAAAACGTCGGTTTCAAAGCTGGTGCGTGAGAGCGTGGCGCTGTACATTGTCGCTGCTCCCCAATCGCCGACGATGGAGGAAAAGCGCCGCCGGGCGCTGGCTTTCATAGAGTACATCGAAGAAAACCCGGAAAAGTTCAGCGATGTTGATGGAAGGACAGATGTTTCCATCAATCATGACAAATATTTGGCGGAGATTTACGGATGAGCGCTGCTGTCTTTGTGGATACCTCCGCGTTTTTTGCGCTCATTGTCACTTCTGACGAAAAGCACAACCTAGCGTTGTCTCATTGGAAGCAATTGTTCGCGGAGAACCCGCAAATCGTCACAACCAATTATGTCATCGTCGAAAGCATTGCACTGATTCAAAATCGGAGTGGGTTGGCGAATGTCAGCGCTTTTCTCGATAACTTCCTGCCACTTCTTGAAATTATCTGGATAGGCCCGGACCTTCACGCCGACATCATCAACAGCGTCCTGACCGCCAACCGCCGCCATCTCAGCCTGGTAGATTGCTCATCGTTTGCCACCATGCGCCGCCGGCGGATTGAATCCGTGTTTACCTTTGATGAGCATTTTAAAGAGCAGGGGTTCAACGTAATGCCATAGCGCAACCGCTTTGCCAGCCGCAGCCAAAGGCTGCTCCGATTTGCGCGATAAGCGCAAATCCTGCGCCATAATACGAAAAGTATCAACCAATCTCCACGAATTTTTAAGATTAGTGGAGATTGGCGTAGATTAGTGGATTTATTTCGCTTTCAATCGCGCAAACAACTTTTCATATTCCGCCGCCACCGAATCGGGGTCATAGGGGCGGGCAATCTCGGCCGGGTTGCGGCGATATTTCTCCGGCTCGCCCAAAATCTCCAGCACCGATTCGGCCAATTTGACCGAATCACCAATTGGCGCGACTTTGCCCATGCCGGTCATCTGCACCGGCCGCCGCACCCCCGGCAGGGCCGAAGCCACGCAAGGGATGTTGTTCATCATCGCCTCAATTTGCACCAGCCCAAACGCCTCGGTCGAGTTCAGGCTGGGGACCACCAGCACGTCCAGATTGGGATAGAAGGCCGCCATCTGGCTTGGGTTCAAGTTGCCGAGGAAAGTCCACTTGCCCTGGGCCTCATACTTGCGGATTTGGGGCGCGAGCCGCTCGAAATACTTTTCCTCGCCCATCACATTGAGATGCTGCCCTGCAAACAGCACTTGCGCCTGGGGGTATTTCTCAAAAATAGCAGGCAGCGCCTCGAGCAGGATTTCGATGCCCTTTTCGCTGGCAAAGCGGGTTGCCATGCCAATTACTGGACGTTTGGCGCGCGTCTGATGTTCCTGCGCAAACGCCTCAATCGCTTCACGCTGCACGGCAGGCAGCTGCACCGGCGGCAAGATTGGCGTCAGTTTGTGCTTGTAGCGTGACAGGAAAGGCGAGTGGTCGGCATAATCTTGCGTATAGGTAACGATGTGGTTTGCCAGGATGGCCGCGCTGTGATTTTGGAAATCCACAACAGCATTGACCAGCCGGTTGAACAGCCCGGCTGGTAATTGTAAATCGCAATGATAGGTGAGAATTGCCAGTTTGCCCATCAATCGGGCGCGCGTGGCAAAACCGGGCGCGTCGAACTGCGGCAGGTGGAGTTGGACGACATCGTTCTGGGCGACATATTTCCAGGCCAGCCAGCCGAAGGTCGGCATAATCACGCCTTTGCTGATTCGGAACAAAACCGGCGCGCGGACGATTCTCACGCCGTTGCGCATTTCCTCGGCGGGGGTCGTTTTGTCGAAATGCGAGGTCAGCACAGTGACTTCGTGGCCGCGCCGGGCAAAGGCCTCGGCCAGCCGCTCGGCATAAATCGTCAGGCCGGAGGTGTGAGGACGGTAGTAGGTGAGGACGGTCAGGATACGCATTGCTTGACTTTAGATATAAAAAAGTATATACTGAAATTGAACCACTGAAAGCGCGAATGCGCCGTAGGTGGTGGTTTTATTTAGGGTGAAATACAACCCCATAGGCATTTTGCCCGGATGCGTGCAAATTCAAGCTAGGTTTCAGTCGTTCCATCCAACCGCCTACCGTTTCAGGGGATACAAAATATCCCATGCGGTTTGGGTATCCTGCTATTCCTGTGACATTGGATGAATATAAATAGACTACATAAGAAATTAAATCCGCCAACTGGATAAAAAACGACTGATCTGAATTTTTAGGCAAGGGGTCTTCAATGAGGGTTGCTATTTCCTTGCGATATGTGGCCGGGCCAAACTTGGATGGAATAAAATTGATACGCTGGATTCTTCTTGTAGTCTGTGTCATTTTTCCAACACGACCAGGGTCTGTTATTAGCATGAATCTTTGAGATGGGTCATTTTTAGGGTTTAGGTCGTTTTCAATTCGCTGGACGGAATATTTCACCGCAGTATCCAGAATTTGGTAATCCTGTTTTTTGATTTTTGGTTTCACAATAACTACATTGATAACTTTCAAATCCAGGTTGGCCACCAGGTCGCAAAATAAGCCAACAATCTCAATTCGGTTTTGATTAGACAGTCTCAGAGAACCGTATGGCTTTTTGTTGAGTAAAAAATCCCTGGTGTGCATTTCCATGCGAACAGGAAAGTTATATCGAGATTTGATTTCTCGGCGAAAGTTCAAAATTGTGTCAAAAATTGGGCGCCAGTTGAGATAGTGGAAATATATGCAACTTAATACGAACAATGGCGATGAATATTTAGAAAAGCCGTCATCATCGGCCTCGTCGTAATAAGCGATGTGCATTTAGAATAACTCCCGATTCGCATTTACCCAATCGAACAACTGCTTCACGCCGCTATCGACATTGAATTTAGGCCTCCAGCCGAGCAGATGCTCCGCTTTGCGAATGTCGGCTACGAAGACTTTTTGGTCGCCGGGACGCCAGTCGCCCCATGAGACGGGAACCGGTCTGCCGAGCAGTTTTTCCAGTTTGGGCCCGAATTCGGTCCAGATGGACATCGTATTCCCTGGCCCGCCGCCCAGGTTGAACACTTCGCCTTTGACTTTGTCAATGTTCTGGATGATGGCGTCGTAGGCATCGCACAAATCGTACACATGCAGCAGGTCGCGGATTTGCTTGCCGTCACCATAAATTGTGATAGGTCGCCCCATCACCGCCGCAATTACGAACCATGCCACCCAGCCCTGGTCTTCCACGCCAAACTGACGCGGCCCGTAGATACAACTTTGTCGCAACACAACGCTGTTAATGCCATAAATCCGATAATAATCGCGCACATACTGGTCGCCAGTGCCTTTTGAACAGCCATAGGGTGAGTGAAAATCGAGCGGCTGTGTTTCGGGCGCTCCAAATGGCAGGGATTCGTACTCCCAACGCCCGTTTCGTTCCACAACGTTTACATCTTCCATTCCTCCGTAGACCTTGTTTGTGGAAGCATAAATAAAAATTGGATTACGTTCGTTCAGGCGCGCCGCTTCGAGCACGTTGAACGTGCCGAGCGCGTTAATCTCGAAATCCTCGCGCGGTTTGACCACCGAGGTCGTCACCGCTACCTGCCCGGCCAGGTGGACAATGACATCCGCCTCGCGCGCCGAGACCGCCACCTGCGCCGCATCGCGCACATCGCCCACCACCAGGCGGAACGATTTCTCGCCGAATGTTTCTTGCAACCACTTCAGATTGCGCGGCGCGCCCGCTCGCGAGAGATTATCATAAATGGTTACTTGCTCGCCGCGCTCCAACAGCCGCGAGACGTAATTCGAGCCAATGAACCCGGCCCCGCCGGTGACGAAATAATTGCGCTTCATGTGCCTCCGGTTTTGGTAATTTGTAATTTGTTATTTGTTATTTTTCGTTTCCACATCCGTTACCAACTCCGCTTTTCCGCTTCTCCGCTTCATCCGTTGTCACATCCGTTGTCTCTGTCCGATTGGTCAACTTCATCAACTCGTGGTACAACCCGCCAATCGTCTGCCCCTCGCGCGACAGGCCGTACAGCCCGAAGGTCAGGGTATAGGTGTAATTAAACACCCGCCAGGTGAGGGCAATTGCCAGGGCGGTCGATTGGTCGCCCGAAAGGAGAGTCAGCGCGCCGCCGTAAGCGCCTTCCAGCGTGCCGACTGCGCCCGGCAGCGAGGGAATCGCCCCGCCAAAGGCCGCCGCGCCGAGCGAGAACATGCCCCAGACTGGCTGAGCCTGCGGATAATAGGCCAGCGCCAGCAGGTAATATTGCGCAATCGCCATTCCCCAGTTGAACGCCATCCAGCCGAAAAAGCGCGCCGAAAGCCAGGGATCCGTCAACACGCCCAAACCGGTCAGAAAGGCTTCCAGGAAACTGCCGCCCAAGCGCTGCACGACCGGCCAGCGATGACTTAACCTATGAAAGACATCCAGCGCCCACTGGCGGTTGCGCGCCAGAGCGTACATGGCGGCCAACCCCAGCAGCATCGCCCCGCCGATGAGAAAGGCAATCCGCTCCGCGCCGCTGGCCCCGACCACGAACGGCACCGCCGCAATTAGAATCGCCGCCGAAAACACCAGGTCGGTGACGCGCTCGATGATGATGGTCGGCAGGATTTCGACGAACTTCAACTCCGATTTGCGGCTGAGCAGGAACGCCCGCCCAATCTCGCCCAGGCGGAAGGGTAAAAAGTTATTCAACAGGTAGCCTTCCATCAGGGTTAAGAACACATCGCGGTACGAAGCGCGCTCACGCAGCAGCGTCCGCCAGACCACGCCGCGCACTAACAGCCAGGCCACGCCCATCAGGAACACGGCCAGCAGCAGGCCGTAATTGGCCTTCTTGAACGCCTCCAGCACGGTTGGCAAATCGACAAAATATAAGATTGCGGCCACCATCACAAGGCTGACCAACAACCCAGGCAACATACGCCGTAAATCTTTCATACACTCATTCCGTAATTCAACATATGCCAGGCCATTCACAAATAGAAAATATAACGAAACACGCTCCACGCATCTTTACGCGCGCGTTCGCATTTTGTGGGCTTCGCGCTCATTTGCCAATTTATTCCTCCCCCAGCTTAAGCACCGCCATAAACGCATCCTGCGGAATCTCTACGCTGCCGACCATTTTCATGCGGCGCTTGCCTTTTTTCTGCTTTTCTAGCAGCTTTTTCTTGCGGGTGATGTCACCGCCGTAGCATTTCGCCAGCACGTCCTTGCGCAGCGCCTTCACATTGGCTCGGCTGATAATGCGCCCGCCCGCCGAAGCCTGAATCGCCACATCAAACAACTGACGTGGAATCAGGTCTTTCAACTTGCTAATCAGCCGCTGGCCTTTGTGATAGGCATCGTTTTTATGCACAATCGCCGCCAGCGCATCCACCGGCTCGCCGTTGACCAAAATCTCCAATTTTTGTAATTGGTCGGGGCGGTATTCGGCAAACTGATAATCTAACGAAGCGTAGCCCTTGGTGCGGCTTTTCAACTCGTCGAAAAAGTCCACAATCAACTCGGCCAGCGGAATCTGAAAATTCAACTGCACGCGGTGCGGGGCCGGGTATTCCTGGCTCTTGAACGTGCCGCGCCGCTTTGTCACCAGTTCCATAATCGGGCCGTAATAATCGACCGGAGTGATAATCTCGATATTCATCCACGGCTCGCGGATTTCGACGATTTTGCTCTCGTCGGGCAGCTGCGCCGGGGAATCGATGAGCAGCGTCTCGCCTGTTACCGTCACCGCTTCGTACTCCACCGAAGGCGCGGTAAATAAGACGTCCAGGTCATACTCGCGCTCAATCCGCTCCTGAATAATCTCCATGTGGAACAGCCCCAGGAACCCGGCCCGAAACCCGAAGCCAATCGCCTGCGAAGTCTCCGGCTCGTAGGTCAGCGAGGCGTCGTTCAGTTGCAACTTCTCCAGCGCGTCGCGCAGGTCGCTGTAATCGTCCGCATCTACCGGGTAAATGCCGGCAAAGACCATCGGTTTGGGATGACGATACCCCGGCAGGGGTTCTGCCGCCGGGGCATTGACCTTGGTGATGGTATCTCCCACGCGGGCATCGTGGACGGTTTTCAGGCCGGTAGCGATGTAGCCCACTTCTCCTGCTGTTAACCGGCTGACAGGTTTCAGCGTGGGGGAGAAGATTCCCACTTCGATGGGCTTCACCTCCGTCCCCACCGTCATCATCCGCAGGGTGTCATTTGCCGTTACCGCCCCTTCCACCACGCGGACGTAGCAAATCACGCCCTTATAGGGGTCATAATGCGAGTCGAAAATAAGCGCTTTTAGCGGCTTCTCATCCTCGCCGGTTGGCGGCGGCACTTTTTGGACAATCGCCTCCAGCACGGCTTCCACATTTAGCCCGACCTTGGCCGAGATTTGAATCACATCCTCGGCCCGGCCCCCAATCAGCGCCGCAATGTCCTCCGCTACTTCACCGGGACGTGCCGAAGGCAGGTCAATTTTGTTGATGACGGGGATGATTTCGAGGTCGGCATCCAGTGCGGCATACAGGTTGGCGAGTGTTTGGGCCTCAATTCCCTGGGTGGCATCCACCACCAGCAGCGCGCCCTCGCAGGCCAGCAGCGCGCGAGAGACTTCGTAGCCAAAATCGACGTGTCCGGGGGTATCGATGAGATTCAGTTCATACGTTTTGCCATCATTGGCGCGATAGTTCATGCGCACCGCCGAGGCCTTGATGGTCACGCCTTTTTCGCGTTCCAAATCCATCGAATCCAATACTTGCTCGGTCATCTCCCGGTCCGAAATTGTGCCGGTGACCTGCAATAAACGGTCGGCCAGGGTAGATTTGCCGTGGTCGACGTGAGCGATAATACAGAAGTTGCGAATATGTTCAGACATAGGCTTAAGCGGGGAAAGTATACCCGATTTTACATCGTCTCGCGCCTGTCAGTTAAGTGCGGGCGGGCAGGCAGGGCTTCATTATTGCAAAGCAAAGAGACTGCCACAGCGCATGTGACAGTCTCTTTGCTTTTGGCGGGGAGATACTACCCGGCCTTGACCGATTCGGACAGTTCGAGGCGCAACGCGCCGCATCCCTCCGGCGGGCGGGCTTTTTTGACGAATTCCCAAAATTCTACCCGCATGCGGGTAAGCGGTTGGCGGCGGTTGCGAACCATGTACAGGTTGCGGGTCAGTTCCATGCCTTCCACCTGCACTTCCACCAACCGTCCCAGCGCTATCCCGCGCGCTGCGGCCAGGCGGGAGATGAAGGCCACGCCCAGGCCCTCTTCGACCGCCATGCCAATCGCCTCTGCGTTGCCCAGCACCATCGCCACATTGAGCATATCGGGGGAAATATCGCATTTGAGCAGGCCGTCCCTTAATACTTCCCGGGTTCCGGCAACTTCCTCCCGCAGGATGATGGGTTCATCGAGCAAGTCGTCCGGGTAGATTTTGCGATATTGGGCCCAGCGGTGTCCGGCAGGCACAACCAGGATGACGTCGTCTTTGAAGAAATCCTGGTATTCCAGGTCGTAATGTTCAATTATCTTGCTCGAAACGCCGAGCGCGACCTCGCCTGATAACAGTTTGTGGATGACCGAATCGCGGCTGGTGACGAGCACGTTGATGCGTACCTGTGGATATTCGCGGCGGAAGCGGGCAATCAGCGCCGGCAGCAAGTACTTGCCCGAGGCTGTCGAGCAGCCGACTGACATTTCACCCATTACTTCTCCATGTAACGAGAGCATGGTTTGTTCCACCCGTTGGGCTGCTGTCAACAATTCACGCGCCATTGAGACCAGCACTTGCCCCGCTTCAGTGAGTTGCACTGAGCGGCCCTGGCGGGTGAATAACTGTATCCCCAACTGTTTTTCCAACCCCTGAATACTCTGGCTGATGGCTGGCTGGGTCAGGTGCAACCGGCGACCGGCCTCGCTGAAACTGTCATATTCAGCCACTGTCAGAAAAACTCGAAGTGAATCCAGGTTGAGCATAACTCTCCTTTTCGAGGGGCATGATTTTCAATGGTTTTCATTATAGCCCAAAAGCAAATCAAAACTTATCGTTGTCCATAAGCGAGGCGAATACCCGCAAATTACATCCATCACTATCTAATTCAGGTAATTCATATACAATTTTATTGTGACGAAGTTCACAAGATAAAGGATGGCAGCCATGTTTAAACTCAAACACTTCATCATGCTCGCCCTGGCAACCCTGGCCTTGGCCGCTTGCGCTTCGCAAGCGACCCCCGATGCGACCGAAACCTTGCCAGCGGATGAAACCGAAGCAGAAACCGTTGTTCCCACCTCAACCCTGCTCCCCAGGCTGACCCCGGTTGTGGATAACTGCCTGGATTGCCACACGGATAAGGAAGCCCTGATGGCGTTGGCAACCGAGTCCGAAGACGCGCACGGCTCTGAATCCGAAGGGGTTGGCTGAGGGGGCGATGTGGCTCCGTTGGAGCCATGGGAGAAAGTGTTCGTCACGCGCGAGGCCTTCCTCGCCACCGCGCACGGCCAAATGGCCTGTACCTATTGTCACGGCGGCCAGCAGTCGCCAGATATGGAAACTGCCCATGCTGGCCTGATTGCCGACCCAAGCAGCAAGGGAGAGACTTGCGCCACCTGTCACGGCGACCAGAGCAAACACTTCGAGAAAAGCCTGCACGTTTCACTCAGCGGCTATTGGGATACCCTGAACGCCCGCAGCGCGCCCGAAAACCACAAAGACCTTGAGACGATGTTCGGCAACCATTGTTCCTCCTGCCACACGTCCTGCGGCGATTGCCACATCAGCCAGCCAGGCTCGGTTGGGGGCGGGTTCATCTCCGGGCATGTGGTCAGCAAGACTCCATCCATGACCCGCAATTGCACGGCTTGTCATGGTAGCCGGGTAGGGAATGAATATCTCGGCAAGAATGAAGAAATCCCCGGCGATGTCCACTTCCGCCAGGGACGCATGAATTGCGTTTCGTGCCACAGCGGGGGCGAAATGCACAACTCACAAGCGGTCTGTACCCAGTGTCATGATACGAGCGACGCGGCCTTCCAGGTGACGAATCGCTATTCGGGCGCGCAGAGTCCTTCGTGCGAATCTTGCCACGAAACGGTCGGTAAGCAGGGTGACCCGGTTGCGCAGCACGTCTTGCACGGCGATAAACTGGCCTGCCAGGTCTGTCATTCGGTTTCGTATATGAGTTGCGATGGCTGCCATGTCGCCATCAGCGAGAAAACCGGCAACCCGTTTTTCAAAACCGAGCGCAGTTACATGAGTTTCTTCATCGGGCGCAACCCGCTTCAGAATTACCATCGCCCGTATGAATACGTTGTGTTGCGGCACGTCCCGATTTCGCCGACCTCCTATGAATATTATGGCGAAAACCTGCTGCCCAACTTCAACGCCTTGCCAACCTGGACTTTTGCCACTCCGCATAACATCCAGCGCAAGACCCCACAGAACGCGTCCTGTAATGCCTGTCACGGCAACCCGAATATTTTCCTGACCGCTGACAAAGTTTCCCCCGAGGAACTCCAGGCCAACCAGCCTGTGATTGTCCCTGAAGTGCCGCCAACCATTGGCGCGCCCTAATTCGTAACTCTCGAAAGGAGAAGAAAATGTCCAAAAAAGTTCACTTTATCGTTGTCCTGGCGCTGTTGTTCAGCCTTGTGCTGGGCGCCTGCGCCACGCCCACCCCGGCTCCTGTTCCCACCCAGGCGCCCGCCCCTACACAGGCTGTTGTGGTCGAAGAACCGGTGGTCGTCGCCGAGCCGGAACTCGACATGGCGTCTCTGTTGGGTGATTTCATCACCGCCTTGCCCGCCGACCAGAAATTCTTTTCTGTAACCCCCGCCGACCTCAACCTGTTGCTGGCCGAAAAAGCACCCTTCATCCTGGATGTTCGCCAGGCATCTGAAATCGAGGCCAATGGTTATATTGATGGTGCGGTTCACGTTGAAATTCGTGAATTGATGCAGAACCTCGACAAACTGCCTGCCAAAGACCAGAAGATTGTGGTCGCCTGCGCATCGGGACACCGCGGCGGCTATGCCATGACTGCTCTGCGCCTGTTGGGCTACACCGATGTTTTCAACCTGAACGGCGGCATGAACGCCTGGATTAAGGCTGGTCTGCCCGTCAAAACTGGCCTGCCCGCTGCGGCTGAATCCATCAGCACCCCCGATGTCGACCCCATCCTGTTGGCCTACTTCGATAACTATTTGGGCAGCCTGCCCACTGCTGGATTTGGCTCGGTCAAGAACGATGCTCTGAATACCGAGTTGGCCGAAGGCAAGAAAATTTTCCTGCTCGATGTTCGCCGCCAGGCCGAATGGGATAGCGCTGGTTATATTGACGGCTCTGTTTCGGTTCCGGTCAATGACCTGCCCGCCAACCTTGACAAACTACCCGCTGATAAAGACGCGGCCATCGTTGTCATTTGCGCTTCTGGTCATCGTGGCGCTGCGGCTCAGATGTATCTGCAAGCCCTGGGCTACACCAACGTTCGCAATCTAAACGGCGGTCTGAACGGCTGGAAATCGGCCAACCTGCCGGTTGCCGGTTGGGTCGATTGGCCTGCCACCTTTGCTGAATTCCTGACCAACCTGCCCGCTGACCAGGGCTTCTATTCGGTCTCCAGCGCTAAACTGAACGAAATGTTGGCTGAGACCCCACCCTTCATTGTCGATGTGCGCGAACCGGCTGAAATCGAAGCCAATGGTTACATTGCTGGCGCGATCAACATTCCCATCCGCGACCTGCTCAAGAACCTCGACAAACTGCCCGCCCAGGATGCGAAGATCGTTGTGGCTTGCGCTTCCGGCCATCGCGGTGGGTATGGCATGGCTGCACTGCGCTTGCTGGGTTACACCGATGTCGTCAACCTGAACGGCGGCATGAATGGCTGGATTAAGGCCGAGTTGCCCGTCGAAAAAGGCGCTCCTGTTGCCCCAACTGCCGGGACTGCCCCTGCTGTAGACGCCACCCGCCTGGCTTACCTGGATGCCTACCTGACCAACCTGCCGACTGCCGGTTTTGGCTCGGTCAAAGCCCCCGACTTGAACGCTGAAATCGGCGGTGGTACTGCGCCCTTCCTGCTGGATGTTCGCCGCCAGGCTGAATGGGATGAAAAGGGTCACATCGAAGGCGCGGTGCTGATTCCGGTCAATGACCTGCCTGCCAATCTTGACAAACTGCCTGCCGACAAGGCCACTCCGATTGTCGTCCTCTGCGCATCCGGCCATCGTGGTGCGGTTGCCCAGATGTACCTGCAAGCCCTGGGTTACACCAATGTTCGCAATCTGAATGGCGGTATGAACGCCTGGATTGCGGCAGAATTGCCCGTTGCGAAGTAACCGATTTTCAAGCGTAAAAAAGGCCGCCTCTTTGGGCGGCCTTTTTGATTCCACCTCCTATGACTATCCTCCCCTATTTTTTGTGACAACAGTCACTATTGTCATGTCATCCTCACGGTGATATTATGTGGCGTGTATATATTCGCTTATTCGCATATAAGGCAAAATTTATCATGATTTCTCAAACTTTAGCCCAGGAAGTTTCTCAACTCGAAGCCGATTTATGCTTTGCCCTGGCCGACCCGACCCGCATCCTGATTTTATACGCGCTCGACGAGCAACCGCGCAATGTGACCGAACTGACCCAGGAATTGAACATCACCCAGCCTACCGCCTCGCGCCATCTGAAAATCCTGCGCGACCGGGGACTGGTGCGCCCTAACCGGCAAGGCGTGGTCATCCAGTACGAACTGAACGACAAACGCCTCATCCAGGCGCTCGATTTGCTCCGCAGTGTTTTGCGCGACCGCATCGCCTACCGCGCGAATTTGATGGAAGAGATTGACGCATAATTTACGCCTGTTTTCCTCTGCTCCCTCTTTTACAGGCAGAGGCCCAAGGAGAATGCAATGACCAAAGTAAAACCCTACTGGCTTTTGGGACTGATAGGCATCCTGGCCGTCCTACTCGTCCCGCTCATTGCGCTCTGGCCCAAGAGCGCCCGCGCCCTCGATGACCCCTGGGCGGCTGTGCCAAAGCATCCGGTTCATGTCCCGCACGCCGACATCGTCGCCGCGAAATTCAAGGGCGTTGACCCAGCGGCCATCACTGGCCCTGACATCACCCGTGCCTGCCTGGAGTGCCACCCCAAGGCGGCAGAAGACGTGATGATGACCAGTCACTGGACCTGGCAAAGCCCAGAGTTCGAGATTCCCTGGCGCGGTGGCGAAACGGCCACCATTGGCAAGTTTAATCAGATAAACAACTTCTGCATCAGCGCGCATGGCAACCAGAAAAGTTGCATGAGCTGCCACATCGGCTACAACTGGCAGGAGGACGAAAACGTGCAAGACGGTAACTACGGCGCCAACCTGAAAGACCCCGCCAATGTAGATTGCCTGGTGTGCCATGCCCAGTCGGGATACGCCAAAGGCTCCTATGGCAACCCGCGCGAGGGCGTCAACCTGCTTGCTGCGGCCCAAAGCGTCGGCGCGCCCACGCGCATTCAGTGTGGCTCCTGTCACTTTAATGGCGGCGGCGGTAATGGCGTGAAGCACGGCGACCTGGATGAGAGTCTGTATTACCCCAGCGAAAGCCAGGATGTCCACATGGGGCGCAATAATTTCATCTGCACCGATTGCCACACGACCACCAATCACCAGGTCAAAGGCCGCCTCGTGGTCGATAATCTCACTGTCAACCCTGCCGAGCAGGTTTCTTGCACCCAATGCCACAACGCCAACCCCCACGCGGACGAGCGCATTGGCCTTCACATGGATTCGGTAGCCTGCCAGACCTGCCACATCCCCGCCTTTGCGGTCGAGGACCCCACCAAAACTTTTTGGGATTGGTCCACCTCTGGCCAGGATATTGGCGATGACCATTTCACCTACCTAAAAATCAAGGGTAACTTTGTTTACGAAAAGAACGTCCAGCCCACCTACTTGTGGTTCAATGGCAACCTGGAATATCGTTACCTGCTCGGCGACAAAATCGACCCGGCCCAGCCCACCTACATCAACAAAGTGGCTGGCAATATCAACGACCCAACCGCTAAGATCTTCCCCTTCAAACTGCACGTTGCCAAACAGCCCTACGATACCGGCTTCAGTTACTTGCTGGCCCCCGTTACGGCTGGCCCCGAGGGCTACTGGACGACGTTTGACTGGGACAAGGCGTTTCGTTTGGCCGAACAGCGCATTGGCCTGCCTTATAGCGGCGGATACGGTTTCACCGAAACCTATATGTTCTGGCCCATTACTCACATGGTGCAACCCAAAGAAAACGCCCTGCAATGCAATGACTGCCATGGCGACAATGGGCGCATGGATTGGCAGGCCCTCGGCTACCCCGGCGACCCCATCAAATGGGGCGGCAGATAGGACAGGATTTATCCTGTCCAATGCCAGATAAAGCAACGGATGAACCCATGAAATCCATCTTTCTCCATCGAAAATATATCCTGATAGCAGGACTGAGCCTTCTTGCGCTCGCCATCTTGGGCGTCACTTACGTTTTTGCTCACCAGCCCGCCGCGCTGGCCCCACAGGCTTCGCCGCTGCACCCCACCTTTGCCCTGCTCGATTCCGAGGGGGTAAATGTACTGCAAAGCGGCCAGCCTGTTAGCACCATGCAGACCTGCGGGCAGTGTCACGACGCCGCCTACATCGAATCCCACAGTTTCCATGCCGATTTGGGCCTGAGCGCTTATCAGCCCGGAGACGGCCTGAACGCCAGCAATGGCATGTTTGGCAAGTGGAACCCCATCACCTACCGTTATCTCTCCCAGCCCGGCGATGACCGCCTCGACCTGACTACGGCTGAGTGGTTGATGAACTATGGGGGGCGGATTCCCGGCGGCGGCCCGGCCACCACCTCCCGCAGCGGCCTCCCCCTTCAGCAGCTTCCCCCCGACCCTTCTAATCCTGAAGCTGCCCTTCTGAACCCCCAAACCGGCCAGGCGGAAGCGTGGGACTGGTCGAAATCTGGCGTGATGGAGATGAACTGTTTCCTGTGTCATCTCACCAGCCCCAACCCCGAAGCCCGCGCCGCCGAAATCCGGGCCGGGCGCTTCGGCCAGGCCAACACGGCCACCCTGGTTGGTACTGGCTGGGTCGAAAAATCAGGCGAGACGTTTACCTACAATCTCGCCGCATTTGGCGAAGACGGCAAACTCAAACCGGAATTCGTCCTGATTCAGGACCCCACCAACGAAAACTGCGCTGCCTGTCATGGCGAAGTTCACACAGAAAGTAACGAACCGCTCATCATTTCGGCCTGTGACCTGTCTTACCCTCAAACCGCTACCACTGGCCAGGTGATTGCCGCGCAGAAAATTTCTGCTTCGGGCATCAACCTGAAAGACAAGAAAACCCTCACTCGTTCGTGGGACATTCACGCCGAACGCGGTTTGCAATGCACCGACTGTCACTACTCCCTCAATAACCCCGTCCATGCCCAAGACTCTGCCGGCAGCAACCCCCAACACCTGACCTACGACCCGCGCAAACTGGAACTTGGCGAATACCTGCAGCGCCCCGACCATAACTTTGCGCGCGGGCAGAGCGCCCAATTCACCGTCGCGCCCGAATCCAAAGGTTCTATGCGGCGCTGCGAGTCTTGCCACAACGCCGTCTCGACTCACAGCGACTGGCTGCCCTACACCGAACAGCACATGACGGTTGTCGCCTGCGAATCCTGCCACATCCCGCAAATGTACGCCCCGGCCATCCAATCCTATGACTGGACAGTGGTCAGCCTGGATGGTTCACCCTCCAATCTGTGTCGTGGTCTGACCGGTTCCGATACCGTCAACAGCCTCGTGACCGGCTTCCAGCCCGTTCTTATGCAGCGTACCAACATTGATGGGCAAAAATTGCTCGCTCCCTACAACCTGGTGACATCCTTCTACTGGGTTTACGATAGCAAGAACGGCCCGCGCCCGGTGCGCGAATCGGATTTACAGGCCGCGTATCTCGTGAATGGTCAGTACGCGCCCGAAATTTTGACGGCTTTCGACAGCGACAAAAATGGGCAGCTCGATTCGGCTGAATTGCGTACCGATACCATCGAAAAGCAGGCGGTTGTCGCCGCCCGGCTCGAGGCGCTTGGGCTGGAGAATCCACACATCGAAGGCCAGGTGCAGCCTTACAGCATCAATCACAATGTGGCAGGCAGCGGTTATGCCATTCGTGAATGCACCACCTGCCACGCCAGCGACTCACGCGTCACCGCGCCTCTGCAATTGGCCGCCTATACCCCGGGGGGCGTGCTGCCGCAGTTTGTCAGCGATAGCAATGTCAACGTGACGGGAGAAATCGTCAGCGGCGAGAACGGCGCGCTGTTCTACCAGCCGGTCACCATGAAGGATGGCGTCTACGTCTTTGGCCGCGACCGGGTTCACTGGATTGATTGGTTCGGCGCGCTGGCCTTTGTTGGCACGCTGTTTGGCGTCGCTGGGCATGGCACGTTACGCTACCTCTCGTCGCTCAAACGCCCCAAACATCTGCCTGCTCTCAAGCGCGTCTACATGTACCAGGCCTATGAGCGCTTCTGGCACTGGCTGCAGACCTTCGCCATCATCTTCCTGCTCTTTACCGGTCTGGTCATCCACCGCCCCGATATGTTTGGCGCGTTCTCCTTCCGCTACATGGTTCTGATTCATAACGTGCTGGCGGCCATCCTGGTGTTGAATTTCCTGATGTCGCTTTTCTGGCACATCACTACCGGCGAAGTGCGCCAATATGTTCCCAACTTCCTCAAGCCGGTGGGCATCATCAACGATATGGTCGTCCAAATAAAGTTTTATATTGGCGGAATTTTCAAGGGTGAACCGCACCCCTTTGAGAAGCGCCGCGAAAAGAAATTGAACCCGCTTCAGCAGTTGACCTACTTCGGCTTATTGACCGTCTTGCTCCCGCTCCAAATGCTGACCGGCGCGCTGATGTGGGGCGTGCAGCAATGGCCGCAAGTCGCCGGTTGGTTCGGCGGTCTGCCCGTCCTGGCGCCCTTCCACAGCCTCATTGCCTGGCTGCTGGCGGCTTTCATTGTCGGACACGTCTATCTCACCACCACTGGCGCGACACCGCTCGAAGCCATGCGCGGCATGGTCACGGGCTGGGAGGAAGTGGAGCACGAGTAGCGCGAATTGTCAATTCGCGCCACGCAAGGAGAACCTTATGGCACTCGCAGCAAAATCTAGCAAGAAATCCTTCGACCTGAAGGCACTCTTCAACCGCCCGGCCCAACCGTATGCGCATCCGTACCTGGGCGGGGTTATCCTGGGCATTGTCCTGTTCCTGGCCTTGTTCCTAACCGGTAACGGACTTGGCTCTTCGGGGGCTACCAGCCGCCTGGTCGTCTTCGTGCAAGACCAGTTCGTCCCTGACCATGTCGACCGCACCCCTTACCTGTTGCGCATGGCCGGCGGCGACAAAAACCCGCTCGACGATTGGCTGGTTCCGGTCTTTTTCGGCGCGCTGCTGGGCGGGTTTACATCGGGCATGATTTTTGGCCGCGTCAAACTCGAAACCACCAAAGGCCCGCGCATCTCTGACCGCACGCGCTGGATGTTGGCATTCCTGGGCGGGGTGTTGTTCTTGTACGGAGCGCGCATGGCGCGCGGCTGCACCAGCGGACAGGCCCTCACCGGTGGCGCAGTGCTTTCGGCTGGTTCGTGGGTCGTCATGCTCTGCATCTTTGGCGGGGCCTATGGGCTGGCCTATTTCGTGCGGAAATTGTGGAATTAGCGAGGCTCTTATGAACTTTCCCCTGCTTGCCTTCCAAAACGTCAGCGCAGCCAATCCCTGGACATATCTCGTCTTTGGACTGATTGGCTTCGCTTTTGGCTTCACCCTCGAGATGTCGGGCTTCGGCAACAGCCGCAAACTGGCGGCCCAGTTCTACTTCACTGAACTGACCGTGCTGAAAGTGATGTTTACGGCGGTCATCACTGCCATGACTTTGCTCTTTTTTACCGTCAGCCTGGGTATTCTCGATTACAGCCAGGTCTGGGTCAATCCCACCTATCTCTGGTCGGGCATCCTGGGCGGGCTGATTATGGGCGTCGGCTTTATCGTTGGCGGATTTTGCCCCACCACCTCGCTGGCCTCCGCTTCCACCGGCAAAATCGACGGCATGATGTTCATGCTCGGCGGCTTCGTCGGCGCGTTCCTGTTTGGTGAAACCGAACGCTTCTTCACCGACTGGTACAACAATGCCGGATATTTTGGCCGCGTCACACTGATGGATGTCTTTGGCCTGCCGACCGGGGTCGTCGTCCTGATGGTCGTCCTGATGGCGCTGTTCATGTTCTGGGGCGCCGAGCAGCTGGAGCGCATCATCGGCAAAAAAGACATGAGCCGCGAACCCAAACTGCGCCTATATGGCGCCGGAGCGATCGTTGTTTTGGCGCTGGCCGTTGTCTTCATCGGTATGCCTTCCACAGAGCAAAAGTATGAAAAAGCCTTCATTCTTCGGACTATACCTGAATTACAGGCCGATGGAACGGTCAAAGAAGTTCAGGTCAAATACACCGCCGAAGAAGCCTTGCAGCAACGTTTGGTGCAAATTAGCCCGGCGGAACTGTTCAAGGCGCGTTACGACCAGACCCTCATTCTCACGTTGCTCGATGTGCGCTCCGAGGCCGATTACAACCTCTTCCATCTGCGCGGCGCGCTGAATATTCCCGCCGAACAATTGAAATCACGCATCCCAGAACTGCTTGCCACCTCCGCGCCGAACGCCGTTTACGTTGTCATGAGCAACGATGAAGCCCTCGCCACCCAGTCTTGGCGGCTGCTGACCGCCGAGGGCGTGCCGAATGTCTACATTCTCGAAGGCGGCCTCAACAATTGGATTACCGTCTTCGGCCACACTGATCCCGAAATCCAACCTGTTTCAACCGCATTAGAGGAAACTCTGCGCTTCAAATTCCCCGCCGCTCTGGGCGACCGCTATGAGTGCGCCGACCCTGACCCCATCGAAAACGAACATATCGAATTTACGCCCAAAATTCAACTCCAAATCAAGCGGGATAAATCGAGCGGTGGCTGCGGATAGCATTCGGTTTTGTAACGCTGAATTCATTCCGCAACCCGACCACGCTATAAATGCCGTTTCAGTAAACCATCCCGAAGGTTTCTAAAGACCTTCGGGATGGCGCGCGTTCATACATGAGGGTTCCATGAGGGTTCAAAGTTGGGAGACTTCGGCCAAAATCGGGATAGGCAGTTACGTGTTTTATTGTGAATTTCCATGCTATCTGTTATGATATTCCCATCGTCTTATCAGATGGGAGCATCGTCACAGCCAATGCACGCAAAACTTTCCCTGGGTGAACGGCTGCGCCAGTTGCGCGCCGAACGGCGTCTTTCACAGCGCGACCTGGCCCAACTGGCCGGAATTTCGACCAACTCCGTCAGCCTCATCGAGCGCGAGGAAATTTCTCCCAGCGTCTCCACCCTGCAAAGCCTGGCGCGGGCTCTCAATATTAAAGTCAGCTATTTTTTCGACGATGAATATACTGGCAGCGTTTTGCTCGTCAAAAAAAGCGAGCGTCCGGTCGTCAACGGCAATGGCTTGGTGATTGAAGGGGTGGGCAAACGGCTCAAAGGCCAGGAAGTCGAACCCTTCCTGGTGACCCTGGAGCCGCGCGCCACGAGCGGAGACCGCCCCGTGGCCCACCCCGGGCAGGAATTTATTTGCTGCCAGCAAGGCCGGGTGGAATACCTGATTGATGGAAAATCCTACCTCGTCGAAAAGGGCGACTTCCTGATTTTCGAAGCCTCCCTGCCGCATCTCTGGCGCAACCCCTCCGACGAGCAGGCAGTGTTCATCCTGGTCATCCAAACCCCGAACGAATCGCGCGAGACGGTGGAACGGCACTTTGTAGATTTCCCCTCCATCAAGCATATTGGCTGAGCTCTTGCGATTCTCTCGTTTGTCGTTTCAACCAAAGCCCGGCTTCGCGGCTTCCAAACCAAACATACATTGACGGGCGCATTTGGGCGCAAAAGTTGTTTCTGTCGTCGGTTTGAGAAGCCCTTTTTGGCCGAAAGTCATCGTAAAACCCGTGTAGCCAAAAGATTTTCTATGAGTGAAACGCCCTCCTACATCGGCTTCGAAGCCTATACCGAACACGTCCCGCCAGGCATTTCCTCTGCCGTGCAACAGGCCACCGGGCGATTTGTGGGCGGGCGCGCGGCGCGGGTGGCCGAACTGCCCCATTGGGAGCAACTGCGCCAGATGGCATCGGATATCCGCCTGCACACCATCGAAAACCTGGATGTTTATTTGGAGCGGCTAGAAGAGCAAGTGACGGCGGCGGGCGGGCAAGTCCACTGGGCTGCCACCGCCGAGGATGCGCGTCAGATTGTGCTGGACATTGCCCGGCGCAGCAACGTCCGGCTGGCGGTCAAATCCAAATCCATGGCGACCGAAGAAATCGCCTTGAATCAGGCCCTCGAAGCGGCAGGAATCACAGCGCTGGAAACCGACCTGGGCGAGTACATCATCCAATTGGCTGGCACTGGCCCCTCGCACATCATTGTTCCGGCGGTGCATCTCAAAAAAGAAGAAATCGCTGCCATTTTCAGCGAAAAACTCGGCATCGAAGCCCCCGCCGACCCGGTTGAACTGACCCGCATCGCCCGCGAAGTGTTGCGCGAGAAATTCTTGCAGGCCGAAATGGGCATCTCCGGCGGCAACTTCCTGGTTGCCGAAACCGGTACGCTGGTTATGGTCACCAACGAGGGCAACGGACGCATGTGTACCACCCTGCCCGACCTGCATGTGGCGGTTGTGGGCATTGATAAAGTCATCCCCGATTGGGACTCGCTGACTGTTTTCTTGAAACTGCTGGCGCGTTCGGCCACCGGCCAGAAACTCTCCACATACACCCAATTCATTACCGGGCCGCGCCGCGAAGAAGGAGAATTTGGCCCCAAAGAATTCCACCTGGTGCTGCTCGATAATGGCCGCTCCAGCGTGCTGCGTGACCCGGTTGGACGCGAGGTCTTCAAGTGTATCCGCTGCGGGGCTTGCGCCAACGTCTGCCCGGTTTATAAAAACGTGGGTGGGTTTGCCTACGGCTGGTTCATCTCCGGGCCTATCGGCGCGATTTTCGCCCCGCAAATGCTCGGCACGCCTGTTGCTCGCGAACTGCCTTATGCCTCCACGCTCTGCGGGGCCTGCGCCGAGGTCTGCCCGGTCAAAATCCCCATCCCGGCCATTCTGCGCCACCTGCGCCGCCGCGTCGCAGAAGGGGATGATTTCTCCGCCGCGACCATGCCCGCGCCTATCCGCGCCGCCGCCAAACTTTCAGCCTTTGCTCTCGCCCAAAACTGGATATACCGCATCGGCGCGCGCATCCTGCCCCTTGCCATGTCTATTTTCCAGCGTGGCGGCTGGATTCCCTGGGCGCCCTATCCCCTAATCCGCTGGACGAAAGTCCGCCCGCTGCCAAAGTTCACGGCTGGCTTCAGGCAGTGGTGGCGCAGCCGTGGGACAGGTCTATAGACCTGTCTCGTGCATGATTTGGATGTCCTGACCCTCGACCGGAATCGCCCCCATGACCAATCCCGTTATCGAAAACATTCGCTGCTCTTTAGGTGGACAAAGACCACCCTATCGCCCTCGTCCCGCCATCTACCAGTCTCGCCAGTCTGAATCACTGGCTGCCGAAACCGAACGCTTTCTCGAGGAAGTTCGCAAATTGAGCGGCGTCGCCCAAATGCTCCGCCCAGATTCTGTTTTAGAAGCCCTGAAAGCCCTCGCTGCCGAACAGGACATCCGCAAAGCCGCCGTCTGGAACACGCCCCTCCTGAACCGATACCAAATTACCAATCACTTATCCTCCCTGGGCATAGAACTCATTTCCCCCAATGCCAGTAAACACGACCTGGCTTTGTGCGACCTCGGCATCACCGAGGCCGATTACCTGCTGCCCGAAACCGGCACGCTCGTCCTGAAATCATCTGCCGAGAAACCGCGCGCCGTCTCGCTGTTGCCGCGCGTTCACCTGGCAATCGTCCGCCCCGAACTGCTGCGCCCCGACCTGCACCAGGTCTTCGACGAAGCCCGGCGTGACCCCTACCTGGTTTTCATCACCGGTCCCAGCCGCACCGCCGACATTGAACTGACCGTTACCCTCGGCGTGCATGGGCCAAAAAGTCTCTATGTTTGGATTTTGGAGGAAGCATGAAACTCACTGGTAAACAGATTGCCACGCTCGTTGCCGAGGGCGTAGAAGATTTGGAATATTACGTTCCGCTCATGCGCTTGCAAGAAGAAGGGGCAGCCGTCTTGACTGCTGGTCTCGACCTGAAACCCGTGCGAGGCAAGAATGGCTTGACCATTACGCCCGACGCTTTGGTCGAATCGCTGGACGCCGCCCAACTCTCGGCCCTGGTTGTCCCTGGCGGCTGGGCGCCCGATAAATTGCGCCGCTATCCGGTTGTCACGAACCTGGTCCGCCAGATGGATGAAGCGGGCAAGCCCATCGGCATTATTTGCCATGGCGGGCTGATTGCTATTTCAGCGGGCATTGTACGGGGGCGCCGCGCCACAGGTTCGCTCGGCATCAAAGATGACCTGGTGAATGCCGGCGCAACCTGGGTGGATGAACCTGCCTTCCGCGAGGGCAACCTGGTTTGGGGGCGCGTCGTAGCCGACATTCCTGCCTTCTGCCGCGAACTGGTCAGCGCAATTGCCGAGAGCGGGTGAGCATTCTGCGAAGGCCAATCAGGCGCGAGCCTGTGCATACAGTCTTACCTGGGGGTTCGATAGATTCTGATGGGGTTTCGCCCGTTAAATGGACGCATGATTGAGACAAACAAATCTCCCTTGGATATTTGGAATTTTCAAGACGCCCTCACCCGCCGCCTGGCGTGGTGGGCCATTGGCAGCATCCTGGCTGGAGTATGGATGGTGTGGGGCGTTCCGCTCATGCAGGATGAAGCCTCCCTGCGCACGTTGTTCAACCCCGTCGTCGAATCCTGGCGCGGGATGGGCGTGCAATTCCTGGCCTGGGGCGGGATTGACCTGGCAATTGCCGTCTTCGGCGCGGTCAGCGCCCGCCGCCGCAAGTCGAAACTGACCCCCGCCGAACTCGCCTCCACCCAACCCCGAGAACGCGCTAATCTTGCCAAACTGCTATGGGTCAACACCGGCCTGGACGTGCTGTACGTCATTGGCGGTTTGGCCCTGGCATACACCCTGGGCGTAGCCAGTCCGTTTTGGCGGGGCGGCGGCTGGGGAATTGTGATTCAAGGTGGGTTTTTGTTCTTTTTCGACCTGTTCCATGCCTTGAAACTGCGATGATACAAGCCTTCCACGCCCTCCGTTACCCGCGCACCGCCCTCGTTCCCATCGCCTTCTGGGTGCTGACTATGATTTCGCTGCCCATCTTGGGCTGGATTTTGGGCGAAAACGCGCTGATTCGCGGCATGTCTTTTGGCGTGCTGACGCAGGCCAGCGCCGTGATAGTCATCCTGTACCTCGCCTGGGGGTGGCAGCGCGCTCTTAAGACCGTCTTGATTGTGGCTATTTTTACCTACCTGGCCGAACTGCTCGGCTCGCAAACCGGATTCCCTTTCGGAAAATATCACTACACCGACCTGCTCCAGCCGCAACTGGCGGGCGTTCCGCTGCTCATTCCGCTGGCCTGGCTGATGATGCTGCCCCCGGCCTGGGCGATTGCCGCGATTATTTTGGGGAAAACTGCCAACAAATTGCGCTTCGCGCTCGTTGCCGCGCTCGCCCTCACCGCCTGGGATTTGTTCCTCGACCCGCAAATGGTCGGCTGGGGATTCTGGGTTTGGGAACAGCCCGGCATTTACTTTGGGATTCCCATTAGCAACTACTTCGGTTGGATTTTCACCGCGTTCACGATTACCCTGCTCGCCAACCCAAAAGACCTGCCGTATGGCCCGCTCTCGCTCGTTTACGTCCTGACCTGGATTTTACAAACCATCGGTCAGGGCATCTTTTGGGGCCAGCCCGGCCCGGCGGTCATTGGCTTCCTGGCGTGTGGCTTGTTCGTCCTGCTTGCTTTGCGCCGCTCTCTCAACAACCAACAACTGATAACTGACAACTGATAACTGATGACTGACAACTGGTCACTTCCCCTCTGGCTGTTCTTCTCCTTCCTCTCCGGCGCTCTGCCCCTTTCTGTGTGGGTGACGAAACTGGCCGGGAAAGACCCCCGTGCGGTCGGCGACCACAACCCCGGCGCTACCAACGCCCTCAAAGCGGGCGGCAAATGGGTTGGGCTGGCCGCCCTCCTACTGGATGTCTCTAAAGCCGCCGCGCCGGTAGGATTGGCCTATCAGGTCTTCGGCATTCGCGGCCCGCAAATGGCCGCCATTGCTTTTGCCCCCATGCTCGGACACGCCTATTCACCATTCCTGAAATTCAAAGGCGGAAAAGCCCTCGCTGCTGCCCTCGGCGTTTGGATTGGCCTCACCTGGTGGGACGTTCCACTGGTAGCCCTGGTCGGCATAACTGTCTGGTTTTTGCTGCTTAAAAATTCTGGCTGGGCGGTCTTGCTCACACTGGTTGGAATTGCAATCTACCTCTTCGCTTTTCGCCCCGAACCGTTCTTCTTCTGGGTGCTGGGCTTGCAAACCGCTTTGCTCCTGTGGAAACACCGCGCGGATTTTTTAATTCGATATTCGTAATTCGATACTCGATATTCGTAATTCGATACTCGATGTTTGATGTTCGATATTCGATATTCGATGTTCGTACGTCGTTCATCCCTATTTGAATTTACCATTTCTCACTCATCACTCATCATTCATCATTTCCTCCATGTCTTCCCTCTTTCTTCTTTCCTTCTCCCCCCTCATCCTTTTTGCCCTCATCGCCATCCTCAACACCCTCACCTTCCCTCGCTTGCGCTCAAAAAACATTTTGCAATCACCAATTATCAATCACCAATCACGAATTACCGTTCTTATTCCCATGCGCAACGAATCCGCTGTTATCGCGGATACCGTTCGCTCTTTGCTTGCGCAGGACTACCCAGACCTCGAAATTCTCATCCTCGACGACCATTCAACCGACGACTCTGCCGAAATTGCCCGCGCCGCCGCGCAGGATGACCCGCGCCTGCGTGTCCTGCCCGGCGCGCCGCTCCCGCTTGGTTGGGCTGGTAAAGTCTGGGCCTGCCTCCAACTCGCGGAGCAAGCCAAAGGCGAATATCTGCTCTTCACCGACGCCGATGTGCGCTGGGAGCCGGGCGCGCTCTCCGCGCTGATGGCCGAAGCCCAAAAGACGAAGGCCGACCTGCTCACCGTCTGGCCGACCCAAATCACCCAAACTTGGGGCGAGCGGCTGGTCGTTCCGCTCATGGCTTTTTCCATCCTGGCCTACCTGCCTGTTTTGGCCGTGCATTACATCCCCTGGTCGGTCTTTTCGGCGGCGATGGGACAATGCCTGCTCTTTCGCCGCGCAGCCTACCAAAAAATCGGCGGACATGCCGCCATCAAAAACCGCGTTCTCGATGACATGGCCTTTGCCTACGCCATCAAGCGCAATCGCCTGCGCCTGCGCATGGCCGACGCCAACGGACTGATTCAAACCCGCATGTACAACAATTGGCTGCAAGTCCGCGATGGATTCGCCAAAAACATCCTGGCCGGGCATGGCAGCAGCGTTTCTTTCTTGTTCCTTTCAACAGTTTTTCACTGGTGGTTGTTTGTACTCCCCTGGTTTCTCCTTTTATCCCATATCGCGGTATCCGTTTTTCCGTTTCCCAATCCGTTCCCGAATTCGTTTGCGTTGCCCTTTTTTGCCGTTCTCCTGGGCGTTATCACCCGCGCCCTCACCGCCGCCACCTCCCGCCAGCGCATCCGCGATTCGCTGCTCATGCCCATATCCGTCTTCTTGATGACTATCATCGCCTTTCGCGCCCTTCAATGGCATTACACCGGCGGCCCGCAATGGAAAGGCCGGCAAATAGACAACAGGTGAACCGGAAAACCAGATAACCAAATAACCAGAAAACTGACAAACGGACAACCAATGACAAAATCCCCCATCCTCATCCTTGGCGCTGGCATCGGCGGACTTTCGGCAGCTATTCATCTCGCCATCAAAGGATTCAACGTCACCGTCCTCGAGCAGAATCCCGCCGTCGGTGGCAAAATGGCCGAAATAACGGAAAACGGTTTTCGCTGGGATACCGGCCCTTCAGTCATCACCATGCGCGGGGTCTTTGAGGACCTTTTCCGCGCGGCAGGCCGCCATCTCGAAGACTACCTGACCCTGCTGCCGGTCGAGCCGCTTACCCGTTATTTCTGGCCCGATGGAACGCGCCTCGACCTTTCGCGCGACCTGACCCGCACCTCTGCCCAAATTAGCGACCTGGAGCCGCGCGACCTGGAAGGCTACCTGGCCTTTTTGGCCGAAGCCGCCCGCCTGCATCGCATCACCGCGCCGGTTTTTACCTATGGCCCGCCGCCCTCGCTCGAAAGCCTGAAACACGTCACGCTCAAAGACGCCCTCAGCGTAGATGTCCTGCGCACCCTCCAGCAAAGCATCGAGCGGCGCGTGCGCCACCCTCACCTGCGCCAACTGTTGGGACGCTTCGCCACCTACGTCGGCGCGTCGCCTTACCTGGCCCCGGCCACGCTCGGCGTCATCGCGCATGTCGAATTGACCGAGAGCGTCTGGTATCCACAGGGCGGCATTTACCAGATTGCCCGCGCCTGCGAGCGGCTGGCCCGCGAACTGGGCGTCGAAATTCGCCTGAACGCCAGAATCCGCGAGATTTGCGCGCATGGCAAGCAGGTTTCAGCAGTCATTTTGGAAAATGGGGAGATTCTCCCGACCCATACGGTCATCTCGAACCTGGATGTGACCAGCACCTACGGCCTGATTCAATCGGAACGGGCGCGGCTGAAACTTGCTTCACTAAAAAAGCGCGATGTTTCCTGCTCGGGCATGGTGCTGCTGCTCGGCGTGCAGGGGACTTTCCCCGAACTGGCGCATCACAACATCTTTTTCTCGTCCGACTATCGCCGCGAGTTTGAGCAGATATTCTCAGAGCGGGTTCTGCCCGACGACCCGACCCTCTACCTGTGCATCACCTCCAAAACCGACCCATCCCATGCCCCCGAAGGGTGCGAGAACTGGTTCGTGATGGTCAATGCCCCAGCCATCGAACCTGTTTCCAGCGCAGTGGACCAGGCCGCAGTGACAGAAATGCTCCTCGACCAGCTGGCAAGAGTCGGCCTGGATGCGCGGAACAAGATTCGCTCTCAGCGTTTGCTCACGCCCCTCGACATCCAAAAAAATACAGGCGCCTTTCGCGGCGCGCTGTATGGGGTTTCGTTCAATGACCGCTTTGCGCCGTTCAAACGTCCGCATAATCGGTCTGAATTGAAGGGGTTGTATTTCGCGGGCGGCACCACCCACCCCGGCGGGGGCGTGCCAATGGTGACGCTCTCTGGCAAACTGGCGGCGGAACTGATTATGCGCGATTCAATTCCCAGATAATGCGCAGGCCGTCCAGCGTGAGCCAGGGGGCGATGTGCTGGATGACGCTGGTTTCTTTGGCGACGATTTCGGCCAGCCCGCCGGTAGCAATGACCTTCATCTCCGGGCCAAGTTCGGCGCGGAAGCGTTCGACCATGCCCTCGACCATGCTGACGTAGCCAAAAAGCAGTCCCGATTGCATGGCGTGAACCGTATTGCGCCCGATGACGCTTGGCGGGCGCTGCAGGTCAATGCGCGGTAGTTTGGCGGCGCGGGTAAAGAGCGCTTCGGCGGCCAGGTTGACCCCGGCAGTGATGGCCCCGCCCAGGTAATCGCCTTCTTTGGTGAGGGCGTTGAAGGTGGTGGCGGTGCCGAAGTCTATGATACAGGCTGGGCCGCCATACAAGTGCATCACGGCTACGGCGTCGGCTACCCGGTCTGCGCCGACTGCGCGCGGGTCTTCGTAACGGATTCGGATGCCGGTTTTGATGCCTGCATCTAGCACGAGCGGTTCGGTTTTCAGGTATTCGCGGCAGGCCTGGGTGACGCGCCCGGTCAGGTTGGGAACGACCGAGGCCAGGGCAATGCCCGTTAAGGCGCGCGGGTGATGCCCGGCATGGGTGAGCAGGCCGAGCAGTTGCAGGCCGTATTCGTCGGGCATGCGGGCGTGGTCGGTGGCGAGCCGCCAGTGCCAGGTAAGGGTCTGCCCTTCGTACAGGCCAATCGTCAGGTTGGTGTTGCCGATGTCGATGGCGAGGAGCATGTTTCACTCGTCCCTTTATATGGTGAGTTGAGCGCAGTAAAGAGCCAGAACAGCGCCAGTGGATAGGTGTGAAGCAGCAAGCGCGCGAGCGATGTATAGATGTGCCAGTCCAGGTCGTGCGGAGTGATGAGGTAAATCAGGAAATATCCGGTTTGCTGCAAGGCGAGAAGCGAAAGTATCACAAAGCCATTTTTGATTTCTGCTGAAAAGCGAACAAGTATGGCATAAACTGACAGAATCAATACCGGACTGATGGGCCAATCGCCAAATCGCCAGGAATAAGTAAGGTAAGCCCAGGCAATTTGCATGTATCGAGAAATATCTAAAAGGTGGAGAAGGCTTTTTTCGGGAGAACTTGCAAGGTCGCTTCGATGGAACACATTGGTTTTGAAGAAAATTACAACGAGTAGAGGAAAAGACATCCCCGCAATGAACGCCAGGAGATGCTTTGTTCTGTGATTTCTAATTACCAGCCAGGCGCTCACCGCTCCGCTGATAGCCACAAAGAGCAGTCCTTCGTTCTTCGTCCAGGCTGCGAAACCTGCCATCATGCCAGCCAGGAGAAGAAATCGCGTTTCGGACTTAATTTGATAGGAATATAAAAAGATTCCCGTCAATAGAATGTTTAGCGCGAGAAATACATCGGAATATTGGCCAACGGTCAATCTAAAATGAGGCGTCATCAAGGCAATTGTGGCAACAATTGCCCCCTGCAAATTGCCTTTTAGATACGATACGGATGCCCATAAGGCAACCGGAATGGCGAAGACTCCTAAAAAGGTAAATGCGATGGGAGTTCGAGTCGAATCGCTTTGCAACACTGACCAGGCCCCGGCAATGTTCA
The DNA here is from genome assembly GCA_964422545.1 of uncultured Anaerolinea sp. Lineage (GTDB taxonomy): Bacteria > Chloroflexota > Anaerolineae > Anaerolineales > Villigracilaceae > UBA5195. The sequence goes on from CAYRBO010000006.1 coordinate 52,948, forward strand.
TACTGTACATGGCTGGATAGTCGTAGTGAATGCGAAAATATCGCGCGGTGTCGAAAATTAATCCGGCGTCATTTGAGCGAAAAATGTAACGCGCCAGATTGTTCCAAATCGTCCAGGCATCGCTAAAACCGTGTGGCTGCTGGAATGAGTAGTAGATAAACGTTCCCGAGGACAGGATGAATGCCAGCAGCAAGATTACCAGTAGTGCCGTTTCAGGCCAACTAATATTTGTTTTTTGTCTTAACACATTCAGCAAGTGTTTGACTTGTAGCGGCTGACTGCGGTAAGTCAAGATAGCCATTATGATAAGTAAAAAAACTGTGAAACCAAATTCACTCCTGGCATAAGTCGATGGCGGAATGCCTGCTCGAAGCGCAAAGAGCATGAGGGCGGAGGAAATTCCTGCGCCAAGCACAAAACCGCTGACCAGTTTTATGACGAGGGTTTGCCAGCATCGTTCAGGCCAAATGCGGTGAACGATGAAAAACCCCAGAAGTGTTTTTGGCAGGAAGATGAGAAGACTGAGCAGGAAATTTGTCATGGCGTGTTAACGTGGATAAGGTATATGCCAAACCCCATGTCACGCAGTTCATAGCCGGAAGGCAAGTTTTTGTCCAGGTACTTTCGAAATTCTGGCTTGTTGAAGTTCCCGATAATCCACTCGTAGTTGAGTCCTTGACGGACCATGCGCGGTATCATACTGTAAGCGGTGAGTGAAAATTCATCTATCTCAGCAAAGAAATTTTCGCGGGTGGGATTGTCTATCAAGTCCAGGTCAGAAACATATCCTACGGTCTTGACTTCCGTGGGCAAGGCTTGTTTCACGGGCTTCATTCGCGTTTCCCAGTTTTGAGCGCCGCTGTCACGAGTAAGCTCCAACGGAGGTTTGACAAAAAAACCATATAACCCGGATAATAGGCTGACAACTGTTAAGACAATGGCGAGCAGAATTCGTTTCTCTTTTGTAAGCATGGTGAATTTTGGTAGGTGACTCGAATTGGCATCTACAATTTGGTTGCTGTTTTAATTCGGTGACGAGCAGATATGCACACAGTATACCTGCCCATCTGTGCACCTGTCTACCTGTTTCACCTGCCCGGGTTGGCGGAATTTTGCTGAGAAAAAGAGCCGGGGTATCCGGCTCTTTTTCTCAGTGTGGTTTGTCATCCAATTCGTCGTAGGATGCCTGGATTTCTTTGTACTCACCGGTGGCAACAAATGCTGTCCGCTCACAGATGTTGGTGACGCGGTCGGCGAAGCGTTCGATGTTGTGCGCAACCCACAGCAGCCAGTTGGCGCGTTCGATATTGCGCGGGTCAGCCATGACGTAGGTCATCAACTCGCGGTAGACCTGTTCATAGAGCAGGTCTACTTCGTCGTCCTCGGCGGGGATGGCGAGGGCGGTTGGGGCGTCTTCGTTGACAAAGGCTGTCAGGGCGCGGTGCAGCATATCGGCGGATTTCTGGGCCATGCGCGGGATGTCAATGAGCGGCTTGAGCAGGGCTTCGTTGCCCATGCGCACGTTGATAATGGCGATTCCTTTGGCGTAATCACCCATCCGCTCCAGCTCGCTGATGACTTCGAACAGCGAGGCCAGCAGGCGCAGGTCGTGAGCCATCGGCTGTTGGGTGGCGATGACAATCATGACCTGGTTTTCTAGGCTAAAGCGTTTTTCGTTAATGGCTTTATCTTGTTCGATGATTTGTTTGGAAGCCGCGACATCCCGTTTTTTGAGCGAATCGACCGCGCTGAGCAGCGATTGTTCTACCATGCTGCCCAGTACGATGATTTCGTCTTTCAGTTGTTGGATTTCGTTCTCGAACGTTTTTCGTAACATACGACTTCTCCTGACTACTAAAATTATACGGCGAAACAGGATTATCCAAACCTGCCGGTGACATAATCTTCGGTGCGCTTATTTTGGGGAGCGGTGAACAGGGTCTTGCCCTCGCCGTATTCCACCAGTTCGCCTAGCAGGAAGAAGGCGGCATAGTCGGCGGTGCGGGCGGCTTGTTGGACAGAATGTGGAACCAGGATGACAGTGTAATTCTTCTTGAGTTCCTGCAACGAGGCTTCCACTTTGGCGGTAGAGATGGGGTCGAGACCGCTGGTAGGCTCGTCGAGCAGGATGACTTCCGGCTCCAGCGCGAGCGAGCGCGCCAGGCATAAACGCTGCTGTTGGCCGCCAGAGAGGGCAATTGCCTGGTCGTCGAGGCGGTCCTTCACTTCGTCCCACAGGGCGGCCTGTTTGAGGGAACGTTCGACCGCCTGGTCCAGTTTCGAGCGGCGCTTTTCGCCCATCACTTCCAGGCCGTAGGTCAGGTTGCCGCGAATGGAGAGCGGCAGCACCACCGGGCGGGCAAAGACCATCCCGACCTTGCGGCGCAGGCTGATGACATCCGTTTTCGGGTCGAGGATGTCGATGCCGTCGAGCAGGATGCGCCCGGTTGAGAATTTGACATCGGCCATATCGTTCAGGCGGTTCAGGCAGCGCAGCAGCGAGGATTTCCCGCCGCCCGCCGGCCCAAACAAGACCGTGATGGCTTTTTCGCGGATGTTCATGCTGATGTTGCGCAGCGATTCTGTGCCATCGGTATATTGCAGGGTGAGATTTTCGATGACGATTTTGTTCATGGAACTCACCACTGTCGCCTGGCTCGCGCTCTCGAACGTATCACCGTCGCTACCAGGTTCATTCCCAGTACGAAGGCAATCAGCACCAGCGCGGTGCCATATTGAATCTGCAAGGGCATTTCGGGAATCTGGGTGGAGATGACGAACAGATGATAGGGCAGGGCCATCGTTGCGTCGAAGGGCGAGCCGGGCAGGCGCGGCAGGAAAAAGGCTGCCCCGGTGAAGAGGATGGGCGCAGTCTCCCCGGCGGCGCGCTCCAGGCCAAGAATAATGCCGGTGATGATGCCGGGCAGGGCTTCGGGCAGCACAATCCGGCGGATGGTCTGCCAGCGGGTGGCGCCCAGGCTAATCGAGACGGTGCGAAAGGCTTGTGGGACGGCGCGCAGGGCTTCCTCCGATGTGGAGATGATGACTGGCAGGGTCATAATTGAGAGCGTCAGCGAGGCTGCCACGATAGATGTCCCGAATTGCAGGAATAAGACGAACAGACCCAGGCCGAATAATCCATACACCACCGAGGGAATGCCCGCCAGGTTGATGATGGCGATGCGGATGGTGCGCGTCAGCCAGGTGTCGGCAGCGTATTCGGAGAGGTAGATGGCAGCCGCCACGCCGAGCGGCACCGAGAAAATCGCCGTGCCGATGGTCAGGTAAAGCGTTCCGACGATGGCCGGCATGATGCCGCCATTCCGCATTCCGTTGTAAGGAACGCTGGTCAGGAATTCAGCCGAGATGGCCGGGCTGCCCTGGATGATGATGTAGGCGATGACCAGGATGATGGGGATGACGGTCGCCAGCGTCATTGCGGTTAGCAGGCCAAATCCGAGTCGCTGGGTCAGGTTGCGATTGAGGGGTAGGAATGTTTTCATAAGGTTTGTGGCGCAAATTGCCAATTTTCTTTATGAAAGCACTCGTTCGGAGCGCTTTTGCTGCCGGAACACAACCGCCGAGGCGGTAATGTTGACAGCCAGTGAAATCAGGAACAAAACCATGCCGATAAAAAACAGGGTATGGTAATGAACGCTGCCGTTGGCAACCTCGCCCATTTCGGCGGCGATGGTGGCGGTCATGGTGCGCACCGGCGAGAAGATGGAGGTCAGTTTGGTTGCCAGCACTGGGGCATTGCCTGTCACCATCATCACGGTCATGGTTTCACCGATAGCGCGCCCTACGCCAAGCATGACGGCAGTCAGGACGCCGGAGCGCGCCGCCGGGAGCGTTACCCGCCAGATGGTCTGCCATTTGGTGGCGCCCAGCGCCCAGGCGCCTTCGCGGTAGGAACGCGGCACAGAGTCGAGCGCGTCTTCGGCCACCGAGACGACTGTTGGGACGGCAATTCCGCCCAGCAGCAGAGAACCTGTCAGGGCGGTCAGGCCGGTCGGCAGGTCGAGCAGGACGCGCAGGTAGGGCGACAGCACCAGGATGCCAAGAAAGCCCAGGACAACCGAGGGCAGGCCGCCGAGCAGTTCCACCAGCGGCTTCAAGATTTCGCGCAACCAGCGTGGGGCAATTTCCGAAATGAAAATGGCCGTCCCGAGGCCGAACGGCACCGCCACCAGCGCCGCGCCGAGCGTGACAATCAATGAGCCGGTAATCAATGGCAGGATACCGTAATGCTCTTCGATTGGATACCAGCGGATGGAAAACAAATTGCCGAGCGGCACTTCGGCCAGCGTAGGCAGTCCCTCGCGCAGCAGGAAATAAAAGATGAGCGCCACAAAGACGATCGCCGAGTAGCCGGAGGCCTTGATGACGCGCGTAATGATGAACTCTTGCCAGGTCAGTTGAGATTCCATTCGATTTGCCTGCGCGGAATGAATTCCGCTTTACGGGTTGTATTTCACAATCGGAACGAAACCCAGTTCCGAGACAATTTCCTGGGCTTCGTCCGAGAGTATCCAGTCCAGGTAGTCTTTCAGCGCGCCGTTGGCTTCACCGGCGGTATACATGTACAGGTCGCGGGCGATTGGGTAGGACTTGTCGTTGACCGTGCTAATCATTGGCAGGATATATTTCCCGCCGGGTTCTTTGGCAACCGCAAGGACTTTCAGGTCTTTGGGGACGTATCCCAGGCCGTCGTAGCCAATCGCATTGGGATTATGGCGTATCTCGTGGATGATGCCCTCGGAGGAGGGCAGTAAAAGCGTATCGGTAGAAAAGAGGGTTTTGTTTTCTTTTTCACCCAGGCGCAGTACCGTTTCGAGAAAATAGACGTGCGTGCCAGAGTTCGTCTCGCGCGACAGACGCACGATGGGCCGGTCCTCGCCTCCCACTTCGCTCCAGCGGTTGATTTTCCCGCTGTAAATGTCGGAGATTTGTTGGAGCGTCAGTTGCGAAACCGGATTGTCAGGATGGACAATGATGGCAATCGCGTCACGGGCGATAATGTGTTCGACCGGCTCGATGCCTTTGACGCGGGCGGTTTCAATTTCCTCTTTCTTAATCCTGCGTGAAGCATTGGCCAGGTCTACTGTGCCGTTCATCAGCGCGGCGATACCTGTTCCAGAGCCGCCGCCTGTGACCGAGATGCGCACATCGGGGTGTTTACTCTGGTAGCGTTCGGCCCAGGCCAATGCCAGGTTGACGATGGTATCGGAGCCTTTGTTTTCGATGTAGGCAGATGCGCTCTCTGATGCAAGAGAATCAGGGCTGTTTTGGTACCGGGCAGAGCCAGCGCAGCCGCTGGTTAGCAAAAAAATCAAAAGGAGGAGGTGGAGGGGTGTTTGTTTCATCGCGCCCGATTATATCGTTAACAAGTTGTTAACAAAGAAACTGGGGTAAAATTCGCCCCATGACTTCTCAGAATGTTTTCTCTGTCAAAGACCTGGATTTTTTCTACGGAAAATCGAAGGCGCTCTCCAATATCAACATGGAAATTGCGCCCCGCAAAGTGACCGCGTTAATTGGGCCTTCTGGCTGCGGAAAATCGACCTTCCTGCGCTGCCTGAATCGCATGAACGATACTATCCCCGGCACCCAAGTTGTAGGAAAAATTTTGTTGGATGGAAAGAACATCTACGACCCAGATGTGGATGTAGTCGAACTGCGCCAGCGGGTGGGGATGGTCTTCCAAAAACCCAACCCATTCCCGCAGTCGATTTACGACAACGTGGCCTTTGGCCCCCGAGTGCTGGAAATAGCATCTAGCAAGGCTGACCTCGATGAGACGGTTGAATCCAGCCTGCGGGCGGCGGCGCTCTGGGACGATGTCAAAGACCGGCTGCGCGAAAACGCACTCAGCCTGGCGCTCGGCCAGCAGCAGAGATTGTGCATTGCGCGCGTGCTGGCGACCAGGCCGGAAGTGATCTTGATGGATGAATCGACTTCGGCCCTCGACCCAATTGCGACTGGCCGTATCGAAGACCTGATTGCTGAGTTGAAAAAAGATTACACGATTGTCATCGTCACCCACAACATGCAGCAGGCCGGGCGCGTCTCCGATTTTACTGGGCTGTTCTGGCTGGGCGAGCTGGTCGAATTTTCCCCAACGACCGATATGTTCACTCGCCCCAAGATGGAATTGACCGAATCCTATATCACGGGAAAGATGGGATAAGAAAAAGAGCCGGATTTCCCGGCTCTTTTTTTCTACAGTTTATCGCCCAGTTCATCGTAAGATGCCTGGGTTTCTTTATATTCGCCCGTTACTGCGAACACGGTGCGTTCGCAGATGTTGGTGACTCGGTCAGCCAGCCGCTCCAGGTTGTGCGCCGCCCACAGCAGCCAGTTGGCGCGCTCGATGGTGCGGGCATCGGCCATCACATACGTCATCAACTCGCGGTAAACCTGTTCATAGAGCATATCTACTTCGTCATCTTCGGCTGGGATGGTCTTGGCGGTTTCGACATCTTCGTTAACAAATGCTGTCAGGGCGCGGTGGAGCATATCGGCGCCCTTTTGCGCCATGCGCGGGATATCGACCAACGGTTTGAGCAGGGCTTGTTCCCCCATGCGGATGTTGATAATGGCGATGCCTTTGGCGTAATCGCCCATGCGTTCCAACTCACTGATGACTTCGAGAATCGATGCAATCATGCGCAGGTCACGCGCCATAGGCTGCTGGGTGGCAATCAAAATCATAACTTTGTTTTCTAAATAGAACCGTTTTTCGTTGATTTTCTTGTCGTTGGCAATAATCTGCTCTGACCAGCGCATATCGCGCTTTTTGAGCGCTTCGACTGAATTGAGTGTGGCCTGTTCGACCATGCTGCCCAGGAGCAAAATTTCGTCTTTGAGCTGCTGAATTTCCTGATTAAATGTTTTGCGAATTGCCATAAGAAGCCTTCTTTCTATGCTGATACTTTGATTTTACCCGACTATACAGGCTTTGCCGGTTCGATGCCCTGTTCGCGCAGCCAGGACTGGATTTTTTCTGACATCGCATCGCGGATTGCGCGCACCTTTGGCAAGACTTCTTCTTCGGAGCCGGTCAAAGCCGCCGGGTCATCGAAGGGCCAGAACAAGTGTTTGCCCATGTTGAGGAAGACGCGCGGGCATTTTTCTTCCGCGTTTCCACACACGGTAACCGTGTAAGCAAAGTTAAGCTTTCCAAGATATTCGTTGACGCTTTTTGGGTATTGGCCGTCCATATTGAGGCCAATTTCTGCCATGACGGCGCGCACCGCTGGCAGGATTTCGCCTTTCGGCTCCAGCCCGGCACTGTAGACCTCGAAGTGGTCGCCGGCATAAGCGCGCAGAAAGGCCTCACCCATCTGGCTGCGGGCCGAGTTGCCGGTGCACAGAAACAGGAACTTGGGTTTGCTCATTTTAGCCAAACCTTCCGGTAACGTAGTCTTCCGTCCGTTTGTCTTTTGGACGGGTGAAAATGATGTCGGTCTTGTCATATTCGATGACCGTGCCGGAGCGGGTGTCTTCGTAGAGCATCATCATAGCGGTGAAATCGGAGACGCGCGCGGCCTGCTGCATGTTGTGGGTGACGATGATGATGGTGTAGTTCTTCTTTAGTTCCTGCATCAACTCTTCGATGCGCAGGGTGGAGATGGGGTCGAGGGCCGAGGCGGGTTCGTCCATCAGAATAATTTCGGGCTGAATGGCGATGGTGCGGGCAATGCACAAACGCTGCTGCTGACCGCCGGAGAGGGCGTAGGCGCTCTCTTTGAGTTTATCCTTTACTTCGTCCCACAGCGCCGCGCCGCGCAGCGATTGCTCGACGAGCTCGTCCATGTTGCCTTTATAGCCGTTGATGCGCGCGCCCCAGGCGATGTTTTCGTAGATGGACTTGGGGAAGGGGTTGGGCTTTTGGAAGACCATGCCGATGCGGCGGCGGACTTCCACCGGGTCAATTTCTTTGCCGTACAGGTTAATGCCGTGCATGAGGATTTCCCCTTTGACATGGCTGGTCGGCACAAAGTCGTTCATGCGGTTGAAGGCGCGCAGCAGGGTAGATTTGCCGCAGCCAGATGGCCCGATGATGGCGGTGATTTTCTGTTTTTCGATTTGCAGGTCAACGCCTTTGACGGCTTCAAAAGCGCCATAGAAGATGCTTAAGTTTTTCGTTTCAATTGCGAAGGAGTTAGCGAGCGTGTCGTTCATAGTAGTCTCTTTATAGTTCGGCGGCGGTTTTACCAACGCCGTTGATAACGATTGCGTAAGACAATGGCGGTCGCGTTCAGCAGAAGCAGCAGCCCCGCCAAAACCAAAATGCCCGCGGCGGCAATGGCGTGAAATTCGCCCTGTGCGCGCGAAGTCCACTGGTAGATTTGAATGGGCAGGGCGGTGAACTTGGTAAACGGGCTGGACGGGTCTATGGTGATGAAGGTGGACGCGCCCACAATAATCAGCGGCGCGGTTTCGCCAATGGCGCGTGACATGGCCAAAATGCTGCCCGTCAGAATGCCCGGCAAGGCGCTCGGCAAGACATGATGCCAGACCGTCTGCCAGCGGGTGGCGCCCACCCCAAAAGCCGCTTGCCGAATGGAATCAGGGACGGCCTTGATGGCTTCTTGCGCATTGATGATGACCAGCGGCAGGACCAGAATGCCCATCGTCAACCCGGCCGAAAGCACGGTGCGCCCGTTGGTATCGGTAATTCCAAACATCGCCCCGCTGGTGAACGGTTCCCAGGCGCGGACGAAAATCGCCAGCCCCAACATGCCATAGACAATACTCGGCACGCCCGCCAGGTTATTGATGTTGGTCTGGATGATTCTGGCAATCAGATTTTTCTTGTTGGCGTATTCTTGCAAGTAAACCGCCGCGCCCACGCCAGTTGGCAGCGCCAGCAGGATGGCAATACCTACAATCCACAGCGAACCGAGAATGGCGGTGCGCACGCCGGCAAATTCGGCTTTGCTCGATTGCGGCGTGGTCAAAAACGTGGGCGTCAGCCAGGAGCGGAATTCCAACTTGGCTTCGGGGAATTTTTCCTTCACTTCTGCTTCGATGGCTTCCCGTTCAAACAATGAACGGGAGAGGGTGTAGGTTTCTCTGGTTTTTACCTGGATGATGCGCTCGATAATCAGGTTATACAGTTCGCCTTCGCTGCGCGTTTCCATTTTTTTCTCATTGTCCAACTTCCCGTAAGCGCCTCTGGAAAGATTGGCTTGCAGCACGGCAATCAGTTCTTCTTTATTTAACTCTTCCAAAGGTTTTTCGCTGATGGCAGCGGGGTCTTTTTTGTATTCATACGCCACATAGCCAAAAGAATCGTCAATGACGCTGAGAAAGAGGGCCGAAAGGGCGACAATCGCAATCAGCAGGGAGGAAAAAAACAGCATTTCCCAAATCCACGCCGCGCGATAGCGCGCTGCGATGAAACGCTCCAGTTCATTTTTTTCAGGGTATGTGTAACGGCTCATAGAAGATTTCTCCAACAACCGGGCAGGTTTGTGTGTGCGCCAGTTGACTTATTCGTACTGCTCGCGGAAGCGGGCGATAATCCACTGACTGATGAGATTCAAAACCAGCGTGATGAGAAAGAGCATCAGCGCAATGGCGAACAGGCTGGTGTAATCCACTGTGCCATAGGGCAGGTCGCCGCCGCTGATGCGGGCGATGTGCCCGGTCATGGTTTCGGCGGCGTCCAGCGGGTTGAACGAAAATTTGGGGCCGGCACCTGAGGCAATTGCTACAATCATCGTTTCGCCGACCGCGCGGGAGATGCCCACAATCACCGCCGCGCCAATTCCCGAAAAGGCGGCTGGCACAAGTACTTGCGCGCTGACCTCCAGTTTGGTTGCGCCCATGGCGTAAGCGCCTTCGCGCAGCGCGTTGGGAACGGCACTGAGGGCGTCTTCGCTTATTGAAGCGATGAGCGGCAAAATCATAATGCCCATCACCAGACCCGCAGAAAGCATGTTGTAAACGCCCACTTTTTCTACACCGAACAGATTACGAATAATGGGAGAGATGAAGAGCAAGGCAAAATAGCCGTACACAACGGTCGGAATACCTGCCAGCGTTTCCAGAATGGGCTTGAGCACAGCCCGTGCGCGCGGTTTGGCGTATTCGCTCAGGTAAATGGCGGCGCTCAAGCCAAGCGGCAAGGCGACGGCAATGGCGATGGCGCTGGTGATGAGCGTGGCGCTGACCAGCGCCCAAATGCCAAACTGACCAATTTGCGGCTGCCAGGTGTTGGTCAGGAAAAATTCCTGAAAGGTCACTTCCGGCTCGGCAAAAAACAAAAGCGCCTGGTCGCCCAGAACGATTGTGATGGCAATGGTGATGAAAATAGTCAGAAAGCCGACGCCAAAGAGCGAGGCTTCCACCATCCCTTCGCCCAGGCGGAGTTTTCTACGCAGTTTTTGCGTCCAGTCTGTGGGAGATGGGGAAAGGTTGTTTTGATTCATAGGTTTTATCCAATTTGCTTCCAATGCAGATGTGGCTGCGCATGAAAACAAAATTCTCAAGGTTTCCCATTTCAAAAAACGCCGGAGAGTTTTGCTTTCATAAAAGTAGTGGGGGCTGACCCCTCCCTGCAGAGAGGAGCCAGCCCGATGTGAAATGGGGATGAGTTATTTGCGACCGAGTTCGGCCACGTACCAGGCGCCCCAGGCGGCGTAGTATTCGTTGCGGGGAGCGGGGAAGTAGCCGACATCGAGGATATTGTCATCCAGATTGGCGAGGTAGAAGCCGATGAAGGCGGCCACCTGCGGCTTTTCCTGCATGATTTTGGCAGTGGAGTAGATGAACAGTGGGCGGGCGAGCGGGTAGGTGCCGTCATCCACATGCTTTTGGCTGGGTTCCACGTCATTTACAGCCAGGGCGGTCAGTTTGTCGGTGTTTTCGATGTAGTAAGCGTAGCCGAAGTAGCCGATGGCGTATTTGTCGCCTTCCACGCCCTGAACGAGGACGTTGTCGTCTTCGGAGAATTGCGCGCCTTCAAGACCGAGCAGAGCGGCTTTGGCTTTTTCAAAGTCTTTGTCGAAAGCAGGCTGCAACACGGCTTCAACGAAGTAGTCGAAGGTGCCGCTATCGGCGCCGGGGGTATAGACCTTGATGGGTTCGGCGGGGTAGGCGGGGTTGAGTTCGTTCCAGTTCTTGACCTGGCCGGAGTAGATTTTGACCAGTTCGTCTTTGGAGATGCTGGTGATGAAGTCGTTGCTCTTGGAGACGACTACCGCCAGGGCGTCGGTGCCGATGCGGAAGCCGAGCGGCTCGCGGCCAATCGCTTTGCAGTTATCAACTTCGCCGCTCTTGATGGGGCGGGAGGCGTTGGAGATGTCGGTTTCGCCGGTCTTGCAGAAGCGTTCGAAGCCCGCGCCGGTGCCAATCATGTCAACGGTGATGTTGCCGGTGTAGCCTTCGTTCTGGAACAGCTCGGCCATGCGCTCGGTCACCGGGAAGACGGTGGACGAACCGGCGGTGATGATGTCGCCGCTAACCATATCGGGGTTGATTTCCACGTTCTGGGTCGAGAGCCAGGCGCCCCAGGCGGCGTAATACTCGTTGCGGGGAGCGGGGAAGTAGCCGACATCGAGGATGTTGTCATCCAGATTGGCGAGGTAGAAGCCGATGAAGGCAGCCACTTGCGGCTTTTCTTGCATGATTTTGGCGGTGGAATAGATGTAGAGCGGGCGGGCGAGCGGGTAGGTGCCGTCATCCACATGCTTTTGGCTGGGTTCCACGTCATTTACAGCCAGGGCGGTCAGTTTGTCGGTGTTTTCGATGTAGTAAGCGTAGCCGAAGTAGCCGATGGCGTATTTGTCGCCTTCCACGCCCTGAACGAGGACGTTGTCGTCTTCGGAGAATTGCGCGCCTTCAAGACCGAGCAGAGCGGCTTTGGCTTTTTCAAAGTCTTTGTCGAAAGCAGGCTGCAACACGGCTTCAACGAAGTAGTCGAAGGTGCCGCTATCGGCGCCGGGGGTATAGACCTTGATGGGTTCGGCGGGGTAGGCGGGGTTGAGTTCGTTCCAGTTCTTGACCTGGCCGGAGTAGATTTTGACCAGTTCGTCTTTGGAGATGCTGGTGATGAAGTCGTTGCTCTTGGAGACGACTACCGCCAGGGCGTCGGTGCCGATGCGGAAGCCGAGCGGCTCGCGGCCAATCGCTTTGCAGTTATCAACTTCGCCGCTCTTGATGGGGCGGGAGGCGTTGGAGATGTCGGTTTCGCCGGTCTTGCAGAAGCGTTCGAAGCCCGCGCCGGTGCCAATCATGTCAACGGTGATGTTGCCGGTGTAGCCTTCGTTCTGGAACAGCTCGGCCATGCGCTCGGTCACCGGGAAGACGGTGGACGAACCGGCGGTGATGATGTCGCCGGTCACTTCATCGGGCGCGGCGACTTGCGGCAGGACGATGGGCAGGATTTCTTCTGCCGGGGCAGATTCAGCCGGGGCGGCAGGTGCATCAGCAGCCTTGGTGGCTTCCGGGGCCTTGGTAGCCGCGGGGGCGGCAGGGGCGGCGGTTTCGGTCGCCGGGGTGCCGCACGCTGCCAGAATCATGCTGGCAATCATCAGTGCGGCAAAAATGGTAAACAGTTTGTTGCGCATTTTTTTTCTTTTCTCCTCAATAGTAGTGAACAAGGATTTACTTACGGGTGAGATTTTCTCACCCGGCTGTTAAGACCAATGGAAATTTTATTTAACGTTTGGTTAACAACAGGTTACTTATGACTGCGCGAACGATGGTGCTGGATGGTATCAATGACGACAATCGTTAGGAACAAAATGCTGGATAGGACAAGCGTGAATTCCATTTTTCCTCCCAAATTAGAATTGTGTCGCCGGAGTCAGACGTGCTGGCACGCTTAGGAGATAGTTCCAGGCCCAGTTTCCTGCAATGCGCAGGATGCTCCAGGGCGCTTTGTGTTTGGGGAGTGTTGTTCCCTCTTGTAAAGCGCGCTTGAAATCTGCTGCGGTACTGCCAGGGAACTCTGTTGTGCCAAGACCGATGGTCTCCAGGGAATGCGCATCACTGCTGCCGGTGCGGGCCAACCCGGTGCGATATGCCAGAACATCGGCGAACATGCGGCTCTCGTGGTCGATGGCAGTAGCATTGTAGGTTTCAATGCCGAGCAGGATGCGTCCTGCTTCGGGGTGTCGCGCGGCTTTGCGGATGGAGTAGAAGTTCAGGCTCTTCATGCCCATTCCGCTGACCATTGGGTGCGGGGCAATGGCGTACCCGCCCTGTTCCCCGATGCCGAGAAGCGTTTCAATGAGCGGCAGCCCGGCGGGAACCAATTTTTGGATGCCCAGCCCAAGCAGGTCGCCCTCGGCGGTGGTGATTTCCACGCCGGGGATGACTTCCAGCCCGAATTTGGGGGCCAGCTGCTCAGCCAACAACGCGCCGCGAATTTCATCATGGTCAGTAATGGCGATGACATCCAGCCCGGCTTGCCTGGCACGCTTCAACACGGCGGGGACGGTGGCTGTGCCGTCGTAACTGTAAATAGTGTGCATGTGCAAATCAGCGAGTCCCATGGTTTTCTCCAAATTTTTATATAGGACAGGTCGGAGACCTGTCTTACAAAGTCTAGTCTTAAACGTTTAACGCCCCTGCAACGGGGCGTTAACGGTCGGTAAATGTTAGGTGACAGATGGGGAGCGGATGGCTTCGCAGAACGAACCACCGGAGAACTAAAAGATGGGGATGGTGAAGTAGAAGGTGGAGCCTTTTTCGAGTTCGCTTTCGACCCAAATTTTGCCACCATGCGCTTCGACGATGTGGCGGGCGATGGAAAGTCCTAGCCCGGTGCCGCCGCCTTTGGTGCGGGCGCGGTCGGCTTTGTAGAATCGCTCGAAAATGCGCGGCAGGTCGTCGGGGTCAATGCCTGCGCCAGTATCACTCACGTCGAAGCGGATGTATTTCCCGTCCATTTTGGCAAACAGCCGGATTTCGCCGCCCGGCGGGGTGAATTTGATGGCGTTATGGATGAGGTTGACCAGCACCTGTTCGAGACGGCTGGCATCGGCGGGAATGGCGGGCAGGCCGGGGCAGCATTCGGTTTGTAAATCCAACCCGGCGCGCTCGGCCTGGGTTTTCATGCGGTCGGCGGCAGACTGGAGTAGTTGCGAGGGGGAAATGGGTGTGAGTTGAAGCGGAACCTGCCCAGATTCGATGCGCGAGAGTTCCAATAGCTCAGTGGACATCTGGGTCAGCGCATCTACCTCGGTTTGCATGCGGGCCAGGAAACGGCGGGCGGCAGGCGGGTCGTCGAGCGCGCCGTCGCTGAGAGTCTCGGCCAGGGCTTTGATGGAGGCCAGGGGCGTGCGCAGTTCGTGCGAGACGTTGGAGATGAAGTCGCGCCGCACAGTTTCGAGGCGGCGCAGGCGGGTCAGGTCTTGCACCATCAGGAGCGCGCCGCCGGTTTCCTGGTCAGGGATGGTAGTCAGTTGCAGGAATTTGCGGTTGGAGGGGAGTTCGACCGACTCGCTCTGAATTTCGCCGGTTTGCTTGGCTTTGCGCCAGGTTTCGACCAGTTGGTGATGGCGCAGGGCGGTGATGATGGAGCGGCCAATCAGCCCTTCGCCAAACAGTTTTTCGGCGCCGGGGTTGGCCATTTGAATGGAGCCAGTGTTATCGACAATCAAGACGCCATCGGTCATCCGGTCGAGGATGGCGGCCAAGCGGGCGCGCTCGGCTTCGAGGGCCAAGAGCCGCTGGTCGTAGATTTCGGCCAGGTTGTGGACGGCGTTGGAGAGCGTTTCGATGTCTTTTATATCGGTGGGAAGGCTAAGGCCGGGTTTGTCGCTCTCCCCGGCGCGGCGCAAGGCGAGGGTGTAAGAGTCAATCCTGCGGCGGAGCGAGATATATCGCCAGGACATCCACAAAACAATTATCAGTAGAACAGTAACCAGTAACCAGTAAAGGGGGGTCATCTGTTAACGTGGCGCAAGATATTATCTTGCGCTACCCTTCAAAGCGGTAGCCGCCGCCGCGCACGGTCACGATGCGGGTGGGGTTGGCCGGGTCGGCTTCAATTTTTTGGCGCAGCCAGCGGACGTGGACATCGACGGTGCGGCTGTCGCCGATGTAGTCCCAACCCCAAACCCGTTCGAGGATGAATTCGCGCGAGAGCATCTGGCCTTTGTGTTCGGCGAAGAATACGAGCAGGTCGTATTCCTGTGGTTTGAGGGCGATGACGGCGTTTTCTAGCAGGACTTCGCGCCTCATGCGGTTGATTGCGAGGTTGCCGAAGGTGAGGGTGTCTTGGGCGGGGGCGCTGGTTTTGAGTTTGTCGAGTTCTTCGCGCACGACCTGGGTGCGGCGCAGTTGGGCTTTGACGCGCGCCAGCAGTTCGCGCATGGAGAAGGGCTTGGTCAGGTAGTCATCTGCCCCGATTTCGAGGCCAACGACGCGGTCGATTTCGTCGTCGCGGGCGGTGAGCATGAGGATGGGGCTGGAGAAGGATTCGCGCCGCAGGGTTTTGCAGACTTCGATGCCGTCCATGGCGGGCAGCATGATGTCGAGGACGATTAAGTCGGGTTTGAGCCGCCGGGCGGTTTCGAGCGCCAAGCGGCCATCGCCGGCGGTTTCGACGCGGTAGCCTTGTTTTTCGAGGTTGTAGGCCAGGGTTTCTTGTAAGGACGGTTCGTCTTCAACAACGAGGATGGTTTCGGGCATAGGGTTTTTCCTGCTGTTTCTCTGGCTGCAATATACCATAAGATGATTTTGGGGAGTTAATGGATTGTTAAAGGTCGGATGGAGGTGAGGAGGTTTGTCAGTTGACAGACTGTCTAAATATGCGATACGATAAATCATCCTGACTGAGGAGGATTTTTATGCCTGTACCAGATTTTCAAAGCATCATGCTGCCCCTGTTGAATCTGACTGCGGACGAAAAAGACCATTCGTTGCGGGAGGCTGTAACCGCTCTTGCTAAAGAATTCAGATTGACGCCTGATGAACTGGCAGAAATGCTTCCTAACCCGGACAAGCCGGAAAAGAAACCCCTTAACCACGACGGCCACAACGTGGCACAACGGAAAATCTTAAATGCTCTTACGTCGTGTTCCGTCGTTGCCTTTGTGGTAAATTCCTTGCTTTTTGTGCAAGAATTTCACTGGTAAGATCCTGGGACAGAAGGCGCAAAAGGGCATTTTCATCACCACATCGACGTTTACCAAAGATGCGCGCGAATATGCAGGTCAGATTGGCAGCAAAATCATCTTGATAGATGGGACGATGCTGGCGCAATTAATGATTGACTATAACGTGGGGGTTAATCTCGTTGTGTCTTATGAGTTGAAACGGTTGGATTCGGATTATTTTGAGGAATAAAAGTTTGGCTTTCGACGAATCCGGCGTGAGACGTCTTGCGTTGGATGCGTTTTCTCTGAAGTCATCCCTTACATTTCTCTTAAGAAAAACATGATTTGTGAGGGTTGTTTTTGGGGGAGGGGACTCTATAATAAATTACGAGGTATAGACAAAATTTGTGTTTGATTTTTCTGTTGTTTGATTTGCCGGAAAGATGAGGCTTGAGATGGGAAAATCCGGTATTACCGCATACGAAACCCTCACAACGCGGATTCCCGCCAAAGAATTATCGACCCTGCTCAAAGTGAGCAGTTCGCTGGCTTCTACGCTCGACCTGTCTGAAATTTTGCAGATTGCCATCGAGAGCGCTTCCAGCCTGCTCAGATTCCAAACCGGGGCGATTTACACCCTAGAGGAGGGAATCCTGCGCTTGGGTGCAACGACCCCGCCCCTGCCGCCAGGCATGCCGGAAGAACTGCTGTGGGCGAGGTTGGAAGACCACCCACACATCGAGCAGGCTGTGCTGTCTAAATCTGCCGTGTACTTGGATGATGCCCGGACCGCGCCGCTTTCGCCTGCTGAGCAAGTGGTGGTCAATTCGCGCCAATTGGTATCCATCCTTTACTTTCCCTTGCTGCTCAAAGAAGATGCAATTGGGGCTTTTGTTGTCGGAACAATTGGAGCCTCCCGCCATTTTAGTGAGAGTGAAGTTGACCTGTGTTACATTCTCTCTTATCAGGTTTCGTTAGCGGTTGCCAATGCCCGGTTGTATGCCAAAACCCAGCAGGCCATGTCTGATCTGATCTGGGCCTACGATGCCACCCTGCAAGGCTGGTCGCGGATGCTGGATCTGCGTGACCACATCACCGACGAGCATACCCATCGTGTGGCCGACCTGACCATTGCTTTGGCGCGCAGAATGGGATTCTCAGAGCCTGAACTGGGGCATATCCGGCGCGGCGCGCTGCTGCATGATATTGGCAAAATGGGCATTCCTGATTCCATTTTGCAAAAACCGGGGCCGCTGACCCCTGAAGAACAAGCGATTATGCAAACTCACCCGGAAAAAGCCTGGCAGGTCCTCTCGCAAATTGATTACCTGGTTCCTGCTCTGGATATTCCCTACTGTCACCATGAAAAATGGGATGGCAGCGGCTACCCACGCGGACTGAAAGGGGAAGAAATTCCACCCGCCGCGCGCCTGTTTGCGGTGGTTGATGTCTATGACGCGCTGACCTCCGACCGGCCCTATCGCCCAGCATGGACGAAAGCCGAGGCGCTGGCCTATATTCGAGAACAATCGGGCCGGCATTTCAGCCCACAAGTAGTACAGGCATTCCTGCAAATGATGGAGCAATGATGAAACGGATGGCAAACGCGCCATCCGTTCCCATTCGCTTATCCGTTCCCCATCCGTTCCTATTCGCTTATCCGTTCCCCATCCGTTCCCATTTGCTTATCCGTTCCCCATCCGTTCCCATTCGCTTATCCGTTCCCCATCCGTTCCTATTCGCTTATCCGTTCCCCATCCGTTCCCCATCCGTTCCCATTCGCTTATCCGTTCCCCATCCGTTCCTATTCGCTTATCCGTTCCCCATCCGTTCCCCACTACCAGACCCGCTCCAGGTTGGGGTTATCGAGCGGTTTGCGGCCGACTTTGGCCATATCGACCCACTCGCCATGCACTTTCACGCGCACTACATCGCCGGTGAAATCGCTAACGGTTGAGCCGTTGTTGTTAAAAAGGTACGAGCCGACTGCGTAAATATCGACTGGCACGCCCAGTTTCTCGAACTTGCGGATTTTTTCGGGAGCGAACCCGCCGGAGACGACGATTTTCACGCTTCGACAGAATTCGCGCGCCTGCTCTTTCCACGCTCCACTCAGATTCCAGCGTTCCCAGGCCGAGTCCAACGCCTGGCGGACATTGAACACCAGGCGCGGCGTTACGCCCAGGTCAAGGGCTGGGTCTCCAATCGGCGTAACAGACATGTCGCGCAGGCTGCCGCTCGTATCGAGCCGCACGCCGTAGAGTTTGTATTTGGCGGCTTCGGTTTCGTCGCCAGATTCCATCAGTTCGCGGTACTTTGCGAACATTGCGTCTAACACCAGGAGCGAATCACGCACGCAGTCGTTGTTGAAATCTACTAGCGCAATGCGCGGGATGGCGGCGGGTAGCACGCGCGAGAAGGCCATCATGGCTTCGGCAGTATCACCCAGGAAGGAGGCAATTGCCGCGTGAGCCACCGTTCCGCCGCCTGCGCCACCCCACCAGTCGCCCTGCGCGTCGGTTGAGACAAAAGGTCCCAATTTTTGCGCGTAATCGTGATTGAAGCGTTGAACAGCGATATTATAGGCATACCCATCCGCTGCCTGCACTTCGTGCAGGTCGAAGCGCGCTGGAAAGAACAGAACCGGCTTGCCCTGCGCCGCGCTAAGCGTCTCGTAGACGTTGGTCGCTACCCGGCTGGCGCGGGTCAGAATGCCCAGGGTTGGCGTTTCGAGCAGCGCAAAATCGCGGTAGCGCCCGCGTACTTTGAGAACCGGCTGAACATGCAGCGGGTTACCGTCCGATGTGACGGTCGTGCCGTCATGCACCGCCCATACTTCGAGTTGGTCCGAAGTGTCGATAAATTTATCACCGTCGAAGTAGCCGGTACAGTGCTTCAGCATGGCAAGCGCCTTATCAACGCCAACCACAACTGTCGTCCCAACCCGGCGGGTAAACCACTGCATTTCGACTTCTATATCGCCCACAGCAATATTTTCGGGCGAAAATTGGGGCGGCAGGTTGTGATGTTTGCCACTGTAGGTATACCCTTCGGCAGCCAGGGTGTTGAGCATCGCGTTGATGTTGGCGAAGTACTTGTCAGAATACCAGCCCCCCCGCATCCGGTCGATATCGAGCTTAAAAGTCTCGTTGGTTAGACGTTTGCCGTCGAAAATAGACATCAGAGCGCCTCGGTCGAACGCACGATGTGCATGCCTGCTTCGGCAAAGCGGGCAAAGGCCGTATCTGCCGCTTCGGTGTGGTCCACCACCCCCGGCACAACCACCGGCGAAGAGCAATCATCGAGCAGGTACACTTTTTGGGCCAGGGTTGGGTCAACAGCCCGAATATCTTCCAGCAAATCGGCCACCGTCCAGGCCACGCAGTGACTCTTGGCCTGCCCGGCGATGTACAGGCGGTCAAACTGCCGGAGTTGCTCGATAAATTTGGGGTTGCGCGCGCCAAGCGGCTCGTCCATTGGGCCCGTCAGCACTTCGGGGCCGATGACGGAGTAATTTTCGGTGAACGGCTGCTCGCCTTTGAGTTCGAAATCAGGCTGGTCGAGCCGCGCGAGCGAATGAAAGAAGATTGCTTCTTCCACCGCCGGAACAAGCGCGTGACCGATTCCGCCCAGCATGGCATGATAGGGCCAGATGGTGAGGGCATACTTGCCTTTTGATTCGAGAGTCTGCGTGTAGTGCAATATCATTTCCTGCCCGTATTCCGGCGAAATGCCGAACTGACCCGCCAGGGCCGGGTTGAACTTCCACTTTCCGGCCTGCACATCGGCGGCGTGAATATCGGTGTAGGGGGCGGGATGATTCCCTTCAGAGTCGACAAAGAAAACCGGGTGGAAAACCTGTTGGGCGCGGTGCGTATCCATCGTGGCCGAGATGTGGGTGATGTGGCCTATGTTTCGGTAGATGAACTCCACCAGGCGGCGGTTATCCTCCACTGCGCCATTGCCGCTGCGACCGCCGACGTATAACTCGAAACCGGGAATGCAAAAGGTGTTCTGGACATCAATCAACATTAGCCATGTTTTTTGACGGTCGGCGCTGGAGGGTAGAAGGCCATTTTTCTGACGATACTCGGGCGCCAACGCGGCCAGCCGGGCGTAATCGACTCGGTAGACCGACGCGACACTTTCCGGGTTGTAAAAATCCGGGAGGGGGTAGACCATTTTATCTCCTTATTAGTGTAGTAATTACACTATCTTTGGCGGGAAATTGAAAGCGGTTTTCGCCGCTTTCAATTGTTAACTGGATTTTAACTTGCCTGACCCGGCTGTCAAGGTTTGCGCCGCAGTTCAACTACGGCACAAAGTGCCAGATTAGGCAGTTTTCAGCCTTCGCCGCAGGGCAAACCCCAGCGCGCTCGCCGCCAGCAGGGCAGCCGCGCCTGCTGCCCAGCCTGCTGTTGCGCCGGTCAGCGGAAGCAAGCCAGGCGCGCCGCGCAGTACAAAGACAGTGGTAGTGCGCCCCGGCACGGTGAATTTGCCGTTGGCGGTATCGAAATCGGAGCGTTTGACGACTTCATCGACCGAGGCTGCCTGGACCGGGTGCAGCTCGAACTTCTTGCCAATAAATTCAGGATGGGCGAATTGCGTGGCCTGCGGCCCAGCGTTGAACAAGACCACGATTTCGTTGTATTGCCTGTCGATGTTACCGGTATCCGTCAGGCGCATGACAATCAGGCCGGGGGTTTGGGTTGGGCCAGTGTTGAGGAACGTGACCGATTTCTGGATGTCTTCCGCAGTTTCCAGCCGGAACAGTTTAGAACTGCGCCGAATTTGCAGGAACTCGCGGAAAACCTGGTGCGCAAAGAGTATATCGCCCTTGCCCACCCGCAGGTTGGGATTCGCTAGCAGAGGCCGGAACAAGTCCCATCGTTCGCGTCCCTCGCCGGGCAGGCCCACGCCCCAGTTATTGGTGTTATACGTCCAATCCAGGCGGTTGAACCAGTCGCCGGAGTTGTACGAGTTGCGGTCGAGCGATTTCGAGCGCAGGATGTCATCCCCGGCGTGGAAAAACGGCACACCCTGGCTGAGGGCTACCAGGCTGAGAGCCAGGGTGTTCATGCGAATCCGCTCGGTCACTGGCACATTCTCTGCCGCTTTGATTTGGATGATGTCCCAGAGCGTCTCGTTATCATGCGCGGCGACATACACCACGTTTTCGCGCGGATTGAGCGCGTAACCTGCTGACGAGCCGTTATACAATACCAGCCGGGCCGGGACAATATCACCGTTTCCGCGCATGATTTGGTATTCGCGCAGCGCGCCTGCCAGGGTTATCCGAATCCAGTCGGTGTAATCGAACAGTTTCCATTTTTGGGCATCGGCATCGCGCCGTTCGGACGCATTGGGCTGAAAGTAGATTCCTGTCACAAAACCCTGCTCGCGGATGTCTCCAAACGGGCTGCCGCCGCGCGCCGCGTCGCGCAGGCGGTCGTTGAACGCACCGATTCCCGTCCCGCCGATGTTTTGCTGAGTAGCATTCACCCCGCGCGCGTTGCCGGCCACTTCGCCGAAATCCCAGCCCTCGCCGTAGATGTAAATTTCCTTGCCGTTCACGCCGTCTTTCCAGGGGGTCAGCGCATCCAGCGCGGCGCGCACCGCTTTCATGTCCTCCAGCATATGATGCCCCATCAGGTCGAAGCGGAAGCCGTCCACTTTATAGGCACGCGCCCAGGTCACGACCGAATCGACCATTAGTTTGCGCATCATGTTGTGTTCGGTGGCGGTGTTGGCGCAGCAAGTCGAGTTTTCCACCCGGCCCTCGCCATCCAGCCGGTGATAGTAGCCCGGCACCACCTTATCTAGCACCGATTTTTTATCCTGACCGCTGGCGTTGGTGTGATTGTACACTACGTCCATCACTACCCGCAGACCGTTCTGGTTGAGGGCCTGCACCATCTCGCGGAACTCCACAATGCGCGCCGTTCCTTGCGGGTCGGTGGCATAACTGCCTTCGGGGGTGGTGTAGTGATAGGGGTCATAGCCCCAGTTGAAGCCATCTTCGCCGCTAATGGCGCTGACGGCCAGCAGCTGCTGGTCAGAATCAGGCGGGTAAGAGGCCAGCAGGGCCTCGTCCACCGTCTTCCAGGTGGATTTATCCTCATCTACGCTGGCAATGTCAAAGGCTGGCAGCAGGTGAATATGCGTCAACCCGGCTTCGGCCAGCGCGCGCAGGTGCTTCATGCCGTTGGAATCGCGCACGGTAAAGGCTTTGTACGTCCCGCGCCACTCTTTCGGTACGGTTTCATCGTACACGCTGAAATCGCGGATGTGCAGTTCGTACACCACCACGTCGTCGAAGGGCGGCTTTTTCAGTTTGTCCCACCCGGCAGGTTTGAGCGATGGGTCGTCCAGGTTCACAATCTGACTGCGCTTCGAGTTGGTCGAAAGGCTGAACGAATACGGGTCGGTGACCAGGTTTTTGACGATTTTCGATTCTGCCGGAACGTAAACTTCGACCTCGTAGAGATAGAATTTCCCGGCCCAGGCTGGTTCGCCGCGAATGCTCCACGCGCCGGAGCCTGCCTCCCATTGCATAGGCAGTTTTCTGGCTGAATCGCTCACCGCGTCCTCAAACAGATGCAGCGTGACCGAAACCGCCGTCGGCGCCCAGACGCGCAAAATTGGAACGCCGCGTTCGAAAGCCACGCCGAGCGGCCCGTTGTAAGTGTACAGGTCATCCAGCACGCCGGGCAGTTGCACGCCGGTCACATCCACCACTTTGCCGTTTTCGTCACGCATCAACACGGCAATTTCGCTCTTGAGAATCGCCTCGTAGGGCAGGTCTTTGACCTGTCTTAACTTCAATGTTGTAAACGAAGCCAGGTGTGGAAATTTCTTTTTGATGTCGGCCTCGGCCCCGCCCGCAATATAAGTGAGCGGGATTTCCGCGCCGCCTTCCAGCCCGCTGGCGGTCAGTTCCAGGGCGGCATCTGGCGAATAGAACAGCGAATATTGGTATTTTGGTGAGCCAACCGTGTTCCATAGAATGGTATCGCGGGTTACCCAGTGCGCTTTTTGTTTCGACAGGCTGCCGCGCGGCGCGCCTTCGGTGCTGATGATGAATTCTTTTTTCACAGTGTCATATCCAAAGTAGATTTCGTCGCCATCGGCCTTAACGGTAAACTGAGTCGTTTCGCCGATGGTATCTTGCGGGTTTTCGTTGCGGGTCAGGGTGACGGAATACGTCCCGGCTTGCAGGCTGCGCGTCACAAAGGTGAACAAGTCGTCACCATCGGGGTCTTGCAGCCACGAGCGCAGGCAGCCCGCGTCATTATCCGTCTGGCATCCCAATTGTGCCTGGAAATCACCGCTGGCAACGATTACAGGTTTATTGTAATTGTCGGTAATCCAGTGGGTTTGATGGTCGTAATAGAACTTGACCAGGGTAGGCTGGCTGACGACGAGCGGAATATCGGCCCCGTTGCGGGCGGCGTTTTTGCCGTAGTTTTCGTCCCAACTGCCGTTGAGCGCCACTTTATAGCGCGGGCCTTTTTTGTCATCGTCATTGCTTGGCTCAATCAAGAATTCGGCCTGCCAGACGTCATCCTCGGCGTCGTAAACGAGCAGGGTCTGGTCGCAGCCGGGCTGCCACTCGCCGGGGCAGCCCAGTTCGTCCTGGTGCGTGCCGGGCAAACCAACTGTTTCAGGCTGGGATGTGTCTTGGGCGCGGACGGAGGAAACAGGCAAGAAAAACCCTGCCAGCATGATGAATATCAGGAAAAGGTGAATGCTGCGCGACATGCGAATCTCCTTTCCTGTCAGTTTTACCATAAATCTCTGCCTGCGCTTGGGATAAGAACAAAAATCCCCGTCCTTTCGCAGTACGGGGAAAAATTGCAAGAAGGCAAACGCCAATTATCGTAGGGCAAATCGGGTTATGGCAGGCGGTCAGGTAAGCGTGGCGGCCCCCGTAGCCAGCGCTGAAAACACCGCTAGCAAGCCCTCCAGCTTTGCGTTTTCGAGAGAGGGCAGGGTGTGATGGGCGTTGCCGACTCGTTCTTGCGGCCCCAGGCCGAGAGTCCAAAAGCCGCCTACCAGCGCGGCTTGAATTCCGGCGGCGGCATCTTCCACCACGACGCATTGCCAGGGGGGCAGGCCCAATTGGTTGGCGGCGTGATGGAACAGGTCGGGAGCGGGTTTTTGGCGTTCGACGCTGCTCCCATCCGAGACGGCATCCAACAGGTGGGCAATTTCCAGGCGTTCGATAACTTCGCGGGCGTTTTTGCTGGCCGAACCGAGGGCGGACTTCAACCCGGCAGCGCGGATTTCTTCCAGCAGTTCGCGCGCGCCCGGCAGCACATCTGCTGGCGAGATTTCGCGGATGTATTCCAGGTAATAGTTGTTCTTGCGTGACATCCATTCCTGCATTTGTTCTTCGGTGGCCGAGCGGCCTTTGAGCAGGGCCAGCAGCGATTCACGGCGCGGAATGCCGCGCAAGGCTTCGTTTTCTTCGCGTGTGAAGGGAATGCCCAGTTCATCGGCCAGGCGCTTCCAGGCGCGGTAGTGATATTCGGCGGTGTCGGTTAAGACGCCGTCCAGGTCAAAGATAAATCCTGAAATGCTCATAGGGGGCTCTGTTGGAGTAGCACAAGATATTATCTTGTGCCACGGTGTAAGATTGAGTCGTGGTGCAAGAGATTATCTTGCGTTACGGTATGTTGCTGCCCACGCAGGGTGAAGCAGAAGGCCAGGCGTTTCCAGTGCCGGGGCAGGCGTGGATGCGTTTCCCAGCGGCCATCGGGATGGATACGCAATCCGCCAAAGCCGAAGACGAGTGCCTGCCAGACCCCGCCTGCGGAAGCGGCGTGAATGCCATCCCCAGCATTGCCGCGCACATCGCGCAGGTCGGCGCGAGCAGCGCGGATGAAATGCTCGTAGGCCTCGTCCACATCGCCCATCTGGCAGGCGACAATGGCCTGCATGGAGGGCCCAAGCGAAGAGCCGTAAGTGTGGTCGGTACGGGGGGTATAGTAGTCGTAATTGATGCGGACCTGTTCAGGCGTAAAGCGTTCGGGCAGCAGGTAGAGTGCCATCAGCACATCGGGCTGTTTGAGCACCTGGTAGTGATTGGCGGCCTCGATGCCGAAAATTTCGTGCATGGATTTGGCGCGCGGTTCGTAATCGGCCAGGTTGACATCGTTCAGGTTGAAATATCCATCGAATTGTTCGATGAGACCATCGGGGCGTTGGTTGAGAATCATGCGCGCGGCCACATCGCGCCAACGGGTTAGCCGTTGGGGGGTCAGGTTCAGGCTGTCTTTCAGTTCGGCGGCGCGCTGCGGGGCAGTTTGCTCCAGCCAGGCAAGCGTTTCGAGCGCGGTTTCGATGTTCCACTGGGCCAGAATGTTCGTGTAAGCGTTGTTGTTTACATGGTCGTGATATTCATCCGGGCCGATGACATCGCGGTAGCCGTATCCGCCGCGTTCTTCAAGCCATTCGGCGCGCGAGGCGAAGAATTTGGCGGTATCCAGCACCAGTTCCGCGCCGCGGCGGGCGTACCAGTCATCCTCGCCGGTGACGCGCCAGTATTGCCAGGCGCCATAGGCTACATCGGCAGAGATGTGAATGGCCAGGTCGCCGGTCCACACGCGAGCCAGTTTTTTCTTGTCGTGAAAATCTGGCACCCAGGTGGGGGTGACTTCCTCGCCGGTATCGGCGCTTTCCCAGGCGAACCAGGCGCCCTCGTAGCCGGCAGCGCGCGCTTTTTGGCGGGCGGCGGGCAGGGTCAGGTAGCGGTAATCGAGCAGGTTGCGGGCGATGTGCGGCGCAGTGTAGGTGAAGACCGGCAGCATAAAGATTTCGGTATCCCAAAAGGCGTGGCCGCGGTAGCCGAAACCGGAGAGTGTCTTTGCGCCAATGTTGACGCGGCTGTCGTGGCGCGGCGCGGCAATGAGCAGCTGGAACAGACTGAACCGAACGGCCAGTTCAGCTTCTTCATCGCCTTCGATGCTCACTTCGCAGCGCTGCCACTCGCGCGCCCAGGCCTGCCTTTGGGCCTCGAGGACGGAATCCCAACTTTGGGGGCGGGCGGCATGTTCCAGCGCCAGGGCCAACGGGTAGTCGCTATCGCGCGAGGTGGCGATACCCACGAATTTGGTCAGCGTGACCGTTTCGCCAGGCCGGGCAGGCAAGACCTGCCGCAGCGTGGGTTGACCTTCAGCGTCCCAGTAGTCGAACTCACCCCCGGCGCTGGAGAGCAGGCGCATGGCAAGAGCCAGGGTGATGCCGCTTTGCCGGGTAAGCGCTTCCAGCCAGGCGGTTTGTCCGTTCTTCCGTCCCTGGCGGGTGAGATTCCAGTGCCGCAAGCCCTGATTGTCCATATGCCCGTTGAGCGCGGCTCGCAGTTCAATTTCGCCCTCGAACTCTGGCGTAATTTGGCAGCGCAAACATAAGAGATGTTCGTCCTCCAGCGAGGCGAAGCGCTCGAACTGGACGAGGGCGGTTTGGCCGGAGGGGGATTGCCAGCGCGCGCGGCGGGTGAGCAGGCCGGTGCGCAGGTCGAGTTGGCGGTGATATTCCAGAATTTGCCCCTGGGCAAGCGAGAATTTCTCGCCGTTCAGCACAATTTGGAGGGCAAGCCAATCGGGGGCATTGGCAAGTTCGGTAAAGACAATCGGCGCGGCGTCGAACACGCCATGAACGAAGGTGGCGCGGCTTTCGCCTGGGTAACCCTCCTCCAGCGCGCCGCGCGTGGAAAGGTAGCCGTTGCCAATGGTGAAGATGGTTTCTTTATGATGCTGCGAAGGGGGGTCGAAGGTGTTTTCGGTGACTGTCCACATAGTTCGTTTAATGATAGGTGAAATCATTGCTTGCCAGCCCCACGCCCTGGCTTGCGCAGGGCTGGCGTGAAAAGGAGGAGAAAAAATCAGCCCTCTTTGGAGCCGGTCGAAGCAATGCTGCGGATGAAGTAGCGCTGAAAGACAAAGAAGATGATGAGCATGGGCAGGGTGTTGAAGAGCGAACCCGCCAGCACGACCGAATAGAGCGTGTAATACTCGCCTCGAAACCACTGCAAACCAATGGGCAGGGTAAAGTTTTCGGGCGTGCGCAGCACCAGCAGCGGCCACATGAAGTTGTTCCAGGCACCCTGAAAGGTGAGCAGAGCCAGCGTGAGCAGTTGGGTCTGGCTGATGGGCAGCACAATGCGGAAGAAGGTCCCCCAGCGGCCCGAACCGTCCATCATGGCGGCTTCTTCCAATTCTTTGGGGAAGGATTTGTAAAACTGCGTCATCATAAACACGCCAAAGGCATCGGCTACGCCGGGCAAGATAACTCCCGCCGGGCTATCGAGCAGCCCAAAACCGGTGGGTATGGTCAGATTGCCCAGTTCGATTCCGCCTCGAATGAGCCCCGGCCCGATGATGAGAAAGGAGGGGATGAGCGTCACCACGCCCGGCATCATCATCGAAACCAGCAGCAAGTTGAACAGCACGGTTTTGAATGGAAATTCGATGCGCGCAAAGGCGTACCCTGCCATGGCGCAGAACAGCACCCGAAAGAAGGTGATGACCAGCGAAATGTTGATGCTGTTCACCACCCAGCGCGGGAAAAGCTCGAAGGTTTGTAAAATGGTCTGGTAATTTCCGAGCGTGAACGGCGTGGGCCACCAAATGGGGGGCGTGTAGGCGTTTTCGACCGGTTTGAGCGAAAAAACCAGCGTGAAGTAGAGCGGCGCGATAGATAGAATGGCCCAAAAGATGAGCAGCCCGTAAAACAGGCCCTTGCGTACTGCATCAGAGATGGCCGAAGCCTGACCGGAACGAGGGAAAGAGAGTGTTGTCATGGCTGCCTGCCTTTATTTTTCTGCCGAGGAGCCGCTGCCCTCGATGATGCGGCGCTGTAGGATGGTCACGCCCAGGATGATGAGCGTCAGGACGACCGCCAGGGCCGAGGCCTGCCCCATTTTGATAGTGGTATCGCGGAAGGCCCATTTGTAGATGAGATAGGTGATGGTGGTGGTCGAATCGAGCGGCCCGCCAGCAGTCATCACGAAAATCTGGTCGAAGACCTGGAAACAGCCAATGACGCCAACGGTGACAACGAAGAAAATGACCGGGCGCAGCATGGGGATGGTGATGTAAAAGAAGGTTTGCGGCCCGTTCGCGCCGTCTATTTGCGCCGCCTCGTAAATGCTGGGTGAAATATCCTGCAAACCTGCCAGAAAGATGAGCATAAGCGTGCCGCTGGTGGTAAAGATGTTCATGCCCATAATGACGTAAAACGCCGTGCGCGGGTCATCCAGCCAGTTGACCGACAGGTTCAGGATTTGATTGAAAATGCCCTGGGGGGCGAAAATCCAAATGAAAATGAGCGAGATGACGACCGAAGAAGTGACCGAAGGCAGGTAGAAAATGGTGCGAAAGAAGCGCCGAAAGCGCAGTTTTTGGTCCATGGCAAAGGCCAGCACCAGGCTGAGCGCGGTTTGAAGGGGGACGACAATCAGCACATATTTGAAGGTGTTGGGCAATGCCTTTTGCAGAAAGAGTTCTTCTTCAAACACGCGCTGATAGCCTTCCAGCCCCCAAAATTGGGGCGGCTTGAGCAGGTTGTAACTGGTAAACGAGAGATAGACCGCGTAGATGAGCGAAATGACGCTAAAGATGGTGAAAATAATCAGCCAGGGCGAGATGAACAGGTAGCCGGTGAGGGCTTCAGAAAACTTTCGATTTTTGGTAAAAGCGGTCATCACAGCCTCCCAGGGCTTGGCGGGTCATCGGGTCGAGCAGCGCGCTCGACCCGATGACTTGTGAAAAAGGGCTATTTCATCGCTTTGCGGATGGCTTCAGCCGCTTGTTTCATCGCGTCTGTCACAGACTGGCCTTCTTTGAAGACGCGCTCAAGGGCTTTGCCCATCTGGTCGTTCACGTCCGAACCGACCGCGCCCCAGAAGAAGGGCTGCGCGCCGTTGAACGAGCCGTTGAAGATGGCAGCAGAGTTGGGGTTGTTCTTCAGGTAGTCGCTGTTTTGCAGCGCTTTGCGCGAGGGCAGGGCAAAGCCGCTTTCCAGCACGGTCTTCTGGCTGGCTTCGCTGGTCAGGAAGTTGACCACCTTCCAGGCGGCTTCGGGGTTCTTGGTATTGGCAGAAATGCCCCAGGCAACGGTAAAAATCAGGTTGCCTTCGCCTTTGGGCCCGGCGGGCGGCATGACTACACCATATTGCGTGCCGGGGAATTGGTCGCGCAGGTAGGGAATCAACCAACCGCCTTCATAGACCATCGCGCACTGTCCCTTGCCGAAGAGCGTCCCCTGCCAGCCTTCGCCCAGGTCAGAGGGGATGGCGCCGATGTTTTCGGCGCGGAAGGAGGTGTAAAATTCTGCGGCGCCGATGGCGGCTTCGCTATCCAGGCTGGTGTCTTTGAAATCGGGGGTCATTACCGCGCCGCCGTTCTGGAAAACGAAGGCGGGGAAGCGGCCCGGGTCGGGCGGGGTGCAGAAGCCATAGACCGGCTTGTTGGGGTCGCTCAGGTCGGTCAGTTTGGCGGCGGCGTCTTTCAGTTCCGTCCAGGTCCAGTCATCGGTGGGGTAAGCCAGACCGGCTTTGTCGAACAAGGCTTTGTTGTAGAACATGCCCAGGGTGTTGAAGTCTTTGGCAATGCCGTAGAGTTTGCCGTTATAAGTGAAAGCATCTACCAGAGACGGGATGAAATCGTCTTTTTTGACGCCGCTGGCAGACATCAGGTCATCCAGGGGCAAGAGCGCGTCATTGGTTGCCAGTTCCAGCCACCAGAAAATATCCACATAGTAGATATCTGGCTCAACGCCGCCCGCAATGGAGGTCAGCAAGGCCTGCTTGTAATCACCGGTAATTGGTTCATACTTGACCAGGATGTCGGGATTCTCCACCGAGAATTTGTAGAGCAACGATTCAAGCAAGGCCGTTTCTGAGGGACTGGAGGCCCAACCCGAAAGGCGCACCACCGTCTTTTCGGCGGGGACTTCGACGATTTGGGTTTCTTTGACCGTCACCTGCTTTTCGACGGTTTCGACAATCTTTTCAGGGGTGGCAGGCGTGCCGCAGGCTGTCAGAACCAGCGCGGCGATGAAAAGCACAGACAGAATTTTGAACAGGGATTTCATCTTATTCTCCTTATGGGGAAATTTGGGCGTGCAACAGGTTAGCAAAAAAAAGAATTTATGGTAAAAGTGAACAGCCCTGGTTTTTGGATGCGAAATTCACCTCCTTCGGGAACGTGGAGTTCAAGGCGGACGGCGCATGACGCCTGGCAGTGACCTGCGCCGCCCGGTAACAGTCCGAGCCGGGGCTTTTTGCTTCCCGGCGCGCGGCAGGTTTTACCCCGACGCGCGGACAATTAACCGAGGCAAAAGTAAAACCTGTCGTTCGGCGGGCTGGCGGCCCTCCAGCATGGCTACCAGGATTTCGACGCACTTGCGGCCCGCTTCGGCAATTGGCTGGCGAATGCTGGAAAGCGGGGGGAAGAGATACTGTACCATTGGGGCGTCATCGAAGCCGATGACGGCCAAATTGCGCCCGACTTCCAGGCCGCGTTCGCGCGCCGCATACATTGCTCCAATGGCCATTGTGTCGTTGAGCGCGACCAGGGCGGTGGGGCGTTTTTCGGCGGGTAAGTCGAGCAGCCGCAGGGTCATTTCACGCCCGACCTCGAAGGTCCCCTCGCCCCGCAGCAGGCAATTGGGACAAATTTCAACCTGCGCGGCTTGCAGAGCCTGCAAATAGCCTTGCAAGCGTTCATTTCCGACGCGCGAATCTTCGGGCCAGGCCAGGGCGGCAATGCGGCGATGCCCGCGCGCCAGCAGGTGTTCCACCGCCTGGCGCATTCCAGCGGCGCCATCTACATCGACCCAGGGGAAGTCTATCTCCGGGTTGGAACGCCCAAAAGCGACAAATGGAAACCCACGCTCTAGCAAAAAATGGATGCGCGGGTCGTTGTAATTGACACTGGTCAGCACAAACCCGTCCACCCGGCCGGTATCAATCAGTTCGCGGTAATCCTCCACTTGCTCTTGCCCCTCGCGGAAGGGAAAGGGCAGCAGGTGATAACCGGCTGCCTCGGCCTCGCGCACCATGCTGGTCAGGAATTGGTCGAGGATGTGATTGACCTGGTTGGGAGAAGTCTGCACCCACGAGTACCCAATCATGAAACTGCGCTTAACGCGCATGTTGCGCGCAATCTGGTTGGGGCGGTAGCCGAGGGCCTGCGCCGCATCCAGGATGCGCTGACGCGTTTCTGGCGCGACCTGCAACTGACCGTTCAGGACTTTGGAGACGGTTTGATAACTGACCCCGGCGCGCGAGGCAACGGCTTTAAGGGTGACTTTGGGAGACATGGCTTTGCGCTCCTGATAGGCGAACGTTCGCGCGAACGTTCGCCTACATCATACAACAAAATTAAGGTGATTGTCAAGAGGGTTTTTAGAAAAAAGTATTTGAACTTCGACACGGGCCTGGGCCTGCCCTGGATAAAACCAGCGTCCCGCAGAGCATTTCTGCGGGACGCTTTTGTCATCTTTCCTTCTTCCTCCCTCTCTCCTTCTGCTTCCGAAACGGCGGCATGTCAATCGAAAACACCTGGCATTTGGTCGGGTCGAGAATTTTGTTCCACAAACTTGGGTGATTGCGGGCAAAACTATCCGGGTCGAGTTGGGAGGTGATGACCGTCGGCAGGTCCTCGTAGTAGCGGTAATTCAAAATCTGGTACAGTTTGTCTTCGGCCCAGGCCGAGTTCATGTTGCTTTCTTTGAAGCCGTCCAAAATCAAGAGCGGCGCGGTGCGAATTTCATAAAAGCGCCGGTCGAACGAGACATCCGCATTGGGGCGGAAGGTTTGCTTCAGGTAATCGAGCAGCACCGAGATGTCGGCCATAATCGCCTGGCCGCCCATGCCCATTCGATAATGCCCGACCGCCGCCGCCAGGTGGGTTTTGCCGCAAAACGACGGCCCCAACAGCACCAGCCAGCCGCGCGGCGAATCGGCAAAGGCCGCCGCCGCGTCGTGCGCCTTTTTCAGGCGGTCAATGTGCGCCTGCGTCACCTTCTCACGCTCGATTTCTTTATCTTTCACTGTGTAGCCGCCCGCGCCTTTGCGCTCCACCGTTTTGACCGTCACAACCTCCTGTCCCACTTCGTTTTGCCGGTCCTGCCAGTTCCGAAAGGTCATCTCGCGGACATCTTTTAGCGCCAGCATCGAAAGGCCGGGGTTGCTGGTCTCTTCGGGGTGGCGGTAATCCAGCGTCAGCAGTCGGATGTGCTTCACCAGTTCTTCATCCTGCAAGCGCGAGCGGATGCGGCTCTCGATTTCGTCCAACACCAGGTTGGTCGTCACCACCGTTGGCAGTTTGTTGATATAGCGGTAATTGATAATCTGGAACAGTTTTTCCTGACCCCAGCCGGTTGCATTTTGCGTGCCAAAGTCGTCCATCACCAGCAGGTTGGCGCTGCGGATGTCCTCGAAGCGCGCCTCGAAGGTTGTTTCGGGGCTGTTGTAGGCAAAGCGCAGGCTATCGAGCAGGTCGGGGACGGTGATGAACAGGGTCGGCACGCCGCGCGTCACTGCTGCGTTGGCAATCGCCGCCGCAAGGTGAGTCTTGCCGCAGCCATACGACCCCTCCAGCAAAATCCAACCCTCCAGCCGCTCGCTGAAATCCTGGCACAGGGTTCTGGCAAATTCCAGGTTATCGCGTTCGATTTGGGTAATAGCGTGCCTCGACTTGGGATTGCCCGCCACGTTGAAATTCTCAAAGGTCAGATGGCTCAGGCGGTCCAGGCTGCTCAGGGCGTACAGCCGGGCGCGCGCCTTTTCGGCCACATCCACGCCCCGGCAGACGCAAATCTCAATTTTGCCGAACTTTTCGTGTCCCAGTGGCACGTCATAGCGCACGAACCCGACTCCCTGGCAATAAGGGCAATCGGGTCTGCCGAGCGGCTCCACCCTGGGCTTTAATTCAATCGAGGAACTCGGAGAACTGGCTTTCGGAGTAGCGCTTTGCATCCTGTCCAGCGTCTTTTCGATTTTTTCCTTCATAGCCTTCTTCCTTCCAGCGCCGCAAAATGGCTGCGATGTATTTCCAGTTGCGCACCTTGCGCTCCACCGCAATCGTAAATGCCTCGGCCAACCACTCCGCCGGGTAATCCTTTTCAGCATCTTTGAGCGTATCGGCCATCAGCGGCGTCAGCGGGCCGATGTTCTCTTCGTAGAGTTTGAAAATGTTCGGGCGCGGCAGGGGGATGGGGGGCGGGATTCGGGCGGATTCGCCGCCGGGGGAATTTCTCAACGCCTCGGCAGTTGCCCGCCCGCGCGGTGAATTCAACATCCACAGGCCGCCCGAATCAGACTCCACTGTCAGCAGCGTCCCGCGCCGCAGGGCTTTTTCCAGCCCAGAATCGACCTCCGCCGCAGTCATCTGAGACATGAACCCGTTATCTTCGAGGATGTCGCCCCGTGAAATGTACCGCAAGCGTCCTTCGGCGTGCTCGATGCGCCAAAGGACATACAGCGTCACCTTCAGTTCGTCCGCGTCGGTGATGTCGTTCATCAGCCGAAAGAACGAATCCGGCACGGGGGTAAAGGTTTCGGAGGACGTGAAGCCGGGGAATGTTGCGTTCATCCTGTCGGGTTTTCCCTTTCCTTCTTACCGATAAAAATCAGCGACTCAATATCCTCCATATCTTCAGGAGCAAATTTTTTGATGATTTTGCGCACTTCATCCAAATCGGCCTCGGAAGCCCAGCCCAACATGCGCGAGACATCTGCCCAATCCTGCGGACGCTGCGATTCCATCTTGAGCATGACGAGATACGGCAAACCGACCACCGGGTAGCCCGCCGGGTCTTGTTTGGGGGCAGAAAGGGCCTGTTCGAGCCAGCGATAACGCCCAAAAATCACATCCAACTCCGTGCCGTCCGGGGAGCGCAGCACATAGCCGGGAATTGCCAACGGAGAGACAAGTTGATATCCGGCCTCCTGGAGCCTGGCAATCACAGCCTTTCCATCACGCTCATGGACGATGATATCCATATCTTTTGTGGCGCGTTCGGCCATGTATGCGCGCGTGGCGACCCCGCTTACCAGCGCCCAAGGAACGCCAGTCAAAATAGGACGTAAATCGGGCCAGGAAATCATCGCTGTTCTCCTTTTCAAAAATTCGGGGCTGCTGCCCGCGCCCGGCTTGACGCGGCGGCTGACCATCTCAATCATCAATCTCCGCAATTGGCGCGGAGACAGGTTGCCGTCCGGCGCAATTTTGGCAATCGAGGGTGGAACTTGCAAGGCGCTCATATTCTTACACCTTGTCTAAATCTACGGTTCTTGTCGCCGCGTTCTCGAACTTGGTCAGGTTGTTGCGGAAAATCAAATCGACTTGCCCAACGGGGCCATTACGATGTTTTGCCACCTTCAAATGCGTTACATTCTGCATGGCTGGGTCTTTTTCATCGCGGTAGATGAACATCACAATATCGGCATCCTGCTCCAGCGAGCCGGATTCGCGCAGGTCGGAAAGTTGCGGCTCTTTATCGGCGCGTTGTTCCACGGCGCGCGAGAGTTGGGCGGCCGCCAGCAGCGGCACGTTCAACTCGCGGGCCAGTTGTTTTAGGCTGCGGGAAATATATGAGACTTCTTGCACGCGGTTGTCGTTGCGGGTTTCGGAGGTCATCAATTGGATGTAGTCCAGGATGACCAGGTCGAGGCCAAATTCCATGTGCAGGCGGCGCAGTTTGGTGCGCAGTTGCAGCGGAGAGAGACTCGGGGTATCGTCAAGGTAAATTCGCGTGTCGCCCAGTACTTCGATGGCGTGGTTGAACAGGTCGAGGTCATCGGGGCTGAGTTTGCCGGTGCGCAGTTTTTGCGAGTCGATACCGGTATTTTGGGCAATCAGACGCTGCACGACTTGCTCATTCGACATTTCCAGCGAGAACACGGCCACCCGTTTTTTGTGCAGCAGGGCGGCGTTGTTAGCGACGGTCAACATCCAGGCGGTTTTACCCATGCCGGGGCGCCCGGCCACAATCAGCAGGTCGGAGGGCTGCAAGCCGCCGGTCATTTTGTCCAGGTCAATGAAGCCGGTCGGCACGCCGACCACGTCGTCGGCCCGGCGCATCAGGGTTTCGATGTGGTCGTAATAATCCGAAAGCACTTCCCGAATCGGGCGCATATCGTGCCGGGTGCGGCGTTCGCCGACGTTGAAAATGGCTTTCTCGGCCTCGCCCATCACCGTTTCGATGGTTTCGTTCTCGTCGTAGGCCAGCGTGGCGATGGAATTGGCCGCCGTCAGCAGTTTGCGGCGCGTGGAGGCGGCCTCGACGATTTTGCCGTAGGCCTCGGCGTGCAGCGTGGTCGGCACCTGGTTGAGCAGGGCGGTTAGAAAGGCCGGCCCGCCGATTTCATCCAACCGGCCCATGTCGTCGAGTTCTTCCGCCACCGTCAGGTTGTCGATTGGCACGCGCCGCTCGTGCAGGCGGGTATAGGCCTCCCAGATGAAGCGCAGACGGTGGATGTAGAAGTCATCGGCCTGGAGGAACTGCGCCAGGTCGTAATAGACTTCAGGGTTAATCAGCACCGCGCCGATGACGGCTTCTTCAGCCTCGCGGCTGTGCGGCATGCCCGCGGCGGGCTGGCTTTCGCTGAATGGGATGTCAGAAGTGAGGAAATCGGACATGGGGGTTTCCGGATTCCGAAGTCTCCCGACTTCGGCAGTGAACTCCAAAATCGGGAGATTTTGGAGTTCGTGAGGTGAGAATAAATAAAGGACACGACCTGATTTATTGTACAACGTCGTGTCCTGTTCGGTCATGGTGAAAAGGTGCTAATTTTGCTTGGGCTGGTCGCCTTCTTCGTCGTCGGGCTTTTTGTTGCTGTCTAGTTTGCTCAGGAAGTCCTCGAAAATCGACAGGCGGGACGAATCTTCAGGGTTGAAGGAGCGCGCCGGGGAGGCCGGGGTTGGCCGGGAGGGCGAGGCGGCCTGAGGCGAGTCGCTTTGCTGCCGGGTGGTGGGTGGCATTTGAGAGCGGATGTCCTGCTCTGGCGTGATGCTGGCCGATGTCATCACCGAGGGGTCAACCAAAATCGGGACATGCGCGCGCACGGCCAGCGCAATCGCATCGGAAGGGCGCGAATCTATGTTGATGACCTGCCCGTTCGATTCGGCCACGATATTGCCGTAGAAAATGTCTTCGCGCAGGGCCACGATTTCGACGCGCTTGATGCGCGCGTTGAAGGTGGTGAACAGGTTCTTGAGCAGGTCGTGAGTGAGCGGGCGAATCATTTCGATTTCCTGCAAGGCAACCGTGATGGCTTCGGCCTCATACGGCCCAACCCAAATTGGCAAGTATCGCTCGCTGTCGGCTTGGCGCAATACCACCAATCGCTGCGGCGACATCAGACTGACTCTCACGCTGTCAATGACAACTTCCACCATATTAGACATAATCACTCCTGTAAAGTATCCATATTTTAGCACAGGATGGAATGCATCTATTGCCCAGCAGGACAAAAATTTGTCAGAATCTCCTGGGTTAATTCTTGGTTCGATGTAGTTGTTGGCAAATCAGCCAACCCGCCCTGACAAACAACCCGCCTGGAATGGTCATCCTTTTTTATTTTTTGCAGAATGTAGTTTGCGTTTTGCTGGTTGCCGGTCATGATGTATGCCCGCAGCAAGGGCAGCCATTCGATGTTGTCTTTTGGAGTCATGTTTTGTTTGATGGCATCATCTCCCAATCGGGCGGCGGTCTCCCAATCCTGATTCTGCATGGCAAGCCCAATTTTTTGGTAATAGTAACACCATCCATGGGCTGGTTCATCTCCAAAAAGGAAATGCGGCGCAGGTTGCCGGGAAGAATCGGACAGGATGACTTGCGTAGTCGAGTAATTTGCCAGTTTTTCGATTTGCAGCGGCGTGTTTTTGGAAAGCAGCAAGGCATTTTTGTCTAAAACCTGCGCGCACGCGCCTGTTGTTGGCTGCTGAATGACCAAAACTTTGTCAAAGTGCCGCGTCATGCCATGCGTGCGGTAGTGCCACCATTCTGGTTCGGCCTGCGCAACCACGCTTTCAATGTCGACGCGCATCAGCGAAATCGCTGCCAATGGAAAATGGATGAAATGATCTCTATCTCGCAAATCGGGGTAATAGAGCAGGTTGGCTGGCCCCCAAATATTATCGAAATCTTCCCGAATGGGCATGTTGGGGTAATAAACAGCCAGCGTTGTCTCTTCTTGCAGGTGTGGCGCGCGCCAGTAAACCTGCCACCAGAACTGACGAATCATTTCTTCTTCCTGAAGGGCTTTCAACCCTATAGCATAGTGCGTTAGCGCTGCCAGGCCGACCAGGGAAATAAGCACTCCTGCTCGAAGTTTAGGCGATGCAATAAACGCCAGCCATCCGGTCAGAAATATGACTGCCGCCGGGACCGCTGGCAGGCCATAATGAGAAAATTCTTCAAATGTGACGGCTCGATTGGATAGAACGACTGGAATGACTCCTGCCAGAGTTCCCATACCGCCTATCAGAATGGCCTCCATCCGCCAGTCTTGCCTGGCTTCATCCTGCGCGCGGGGTTCCTCAAACTTCTGAATGGCGTAAAGAAACAGGGTGAGAATTGCCAGAATGGGTATCGCAAAAAGAAATCCTTTTACCTGTTCAACTTTTGTACCGTCGAAAAAATGCTCATCGAAAGGTACGAACCAGGCCAGGACAGCGATGTTCAGGCTCGATTGGAAGAAACTTGCCGCCCAGGATGCCAGGGTAGGAAGGGTGTTATCGAACAGGGCACTTATCTGCATTCGGAAATCTGTCGCAGGGCGGTTGTTTTCAAAAATGAAGAACCGCCAGAAAACAAATGCGCCTGGAATGGCTGCCAGCAAAGCCAAAACTCGCATTGCCAGCGAGGTTGCCCGGGCGCGCATTTCGGCGCGATTTCGCAATAACACGAGCCCAATGCACGCCAGGCGAAAGACTTCCATCCCGATGGCATATTCCACCAACCCTAAAGAGAGCAAACCGGTTGTGCTGGCAGCCAGGAAAAAAGTGACTTTTTGGGTAAGGTTTTTCGTCGTCAGAAATTTGACCGAGAAACCGATGGAAAGAATTTCCAGGAACAGGCTTAACATCATGGGCTGGTATTCCAACCCTGAAATCCACCACAAGTAGCCCGGGTAAATAAGCATCAACAGCGCCGCAATGAGCGCCATTTTTGGGATGCGATTCCAAAGTAATCGGAACAACCAATAGAAGGCCAGGGCCGTTGCAACGCGCCAAAAATAATTCCCCAGGTGATAGGGCAAGGGATACTCACGGAACAGCGAGAAGTAAATCTCGAAAAAGACTCCGCGCGCAGGCCTATCTGGCTGAAACATGGCGGGAAAGATTTGGCTTCCCCCTGTTACGCCATTCAGGATGAAATACCATTCGTCCCGATAGAAACCTGCCTGGACCGCCGTTGGGAGGTAGACGAGGGCAGAAAGGAGAACCAGGAGGAAGAGAAAAAACCGATGGCTTCCGAGAATTTTTTTTAGCATTGGCGCAATCCATTGGAGAACATCAAAAAAACAGGCAATCGCCTGCCTTTTTTGCGATGATTATACTGCAATGCGCCTCTTTCCAAACCGGCTATAATACCGCGCATGGACATCCTCTTCATCCGTCATGCCGAAAGCGAATCCAACGCCGGGCTGCGCACCGAACACCCGGCTACCATCCGCCTGACCGAACGCGGACAGCAACAGGCTGCCCTGACTGCCCAAGCCCTGCCGCGCCCCGCGCTGGTGGTCACGTCACCATATCAGCGCACCAAAGCGACCGCCGCGCCGCTGCTGGAACGCTTTCCCAATGTGCCGCAGGCCGAATGGCCGGTGCAGGAGTTTACCTTTCTGAACCCATCTCACTGGCGCGGTACAACCGGGCAGGAGCGCTGGCCGGCCGCCAACGAATACTGGGAGCGCGGCGACCCCCATTACCAGGACGGCGAAGGCGCGGAATCATTCCGCAGCCTGATGGAACGGGTTCACCAGACCCGCGCGCTTATCCAGGAACAGGCAGGCGGTCCGTTGGTCATCTTTTCGCATGGGCAGTTCAGCCGCGCTTTCCTGTGGAGTCTTCTTTACCCTACCGACGACCTTTCTGGCGACCGGATGCGCCGCCTGCGCAATTTTACGCGCGGTTTTCCCCTCCCCAACTGCGGCATCCTGACCTACCGCATCGAAAATGGGCGATTCTGGCACAGTGGAATCGATATTTCCCACCTGCCAGCCGGGTTGGTGACGTATTAGGGCTATCTAAAAAACCTGTTTTGCAACGCAACGACCGCCACTACTGGCGGTCGTTGTTTGATTCTGTCCCAGACGTTGCTGCAAGATGTTATCTTACCCCACTTTTTAGATAGTTTTTTGTTTGCTAACTGGTTTACCGATGTTACTCCGCGTTTTGCATGAATTGGAGCACGGTTTGCCCCTCCGCATTGTAAAAATTGAGCATGCGCCCTTCGATTTTGTAACTCGCCACCAGGCCAAAGGCGTTGAGAAAATCGCTTTCCTGCTGCATCAATCCTTCTGGCTCAGCGCAGAACATTTTGGTTGAGGTCGCCGAGTCGAAACGAATTTCTTCGCCATCTTGCGTGTATGGTACAGAATATTCATTGCAACCCGTTGAGCCTCGCACAGCCTCGCCAGTAAATTGCGCCGTCACCTGCACATCGGGCAGGGGCGTGGTAATTCCCGACGGCACAGCATAGGCCGTCAGAATCCATGTCTTCTCTCCGAGCGGGGGCTGATAAGGGTTGAATACCAACAAGGCCTGTTTTTCATCATCGAAGAGCGTTAACTGCCCGGCTTCAATGCGGAAACCGACAATGGCTTCCAACGCTTGCAGGTAAGCCGTTTCTTGCTCCATAAGGCCTGGTTCCAGGCAGGCCATCATCGTCGAAAACAGCGGCCCAAAACGCAGACGGTCGCCCTCTTGTGAAAAATCGCCGCCAAAGGAGTTGCAAGAAGCATTACCGCCCACTGAATTTCCATCAATGATGAGGGTGGGCAGGCTATTCTCTATGACGGGTTGGCCGTTAATTTCAACCAGCGCCCAACTTGTTCCGCTGAGGGATATTGGAGGCGAGGAGACAGGCGGCGTCGCCGAACCGCAAGCGGTCAATAGCGCGCTTGCTATAAAAAATAAACTGGTCAACAAAGGGGTAAGTTTCATTTTTTCTCCGGTTAGAGCATTGGCATAAGTTTCAAGAGCAAGACGCGCCTAGTACGGGATTTGTTCCGCAGGCGGCGATAATCCGAGTAAAATACTCCAAAAATTGGAGGCGGCATGAAGAAACAACAAATTGGAAACCTGGTCATCCTGGGGCTGGTCGCGCTCAATTTCATCCTGTGGCTGGTCTTCCCGCCCATTGATGATGGCCGCCCCAACTTCCTGCGCGCCTACGCGGGCGAAGTGCTGGGCGCGACGGTCATTATCCTGATGGCCTGCGGGCTGGTGCTGGCGGCGCGCCCCCAATGGGCTGAACCTTACTTTGGCGGCCTGGACAAGATGTACGCCGCCCACAAACGCGCCAATACCGCGGCGTTTCTGCTGCTTTTCATCCACCTGTTAACCGTCCCCATTACGACCAACCGGCTGCTGCCCGGCACGCCCCTGGCAATCATCGCTTTCCTGGGAATCGTCACGCTCGTCCTGCTGACGCTCTCGCCGCGTATTCCGCTCTTAAGCAAACTGACCAATGCTTCGTATGACAAGTGGAAGCGGACGCACCGTTTCATCGGAATTTTCTACGCGCTGGGCTTTGTCCATTCTCTGTTAGTGGATGGACTCTCCGCGCTGGTGGCGTTTTCCTACGTCCAGGTCATTTTCATCATCGGATTGGCGGCCTATCTCTACACGGAAGTTTTCTCCCGCTTTCTAAACAAATCCCTGCCCTACCAGGTGAGCGCCGTCCGCCGCTTGAACGGCAGCACGACCGAAGTCACGCTTACCCCTAAGGGCCAGAAACTCCGCCATCAGCCGGGGCAATTCCTGTTCGTGCGCTTCCCCGGCGAGCCGGTGCTGGATGAATCCCACCCCTTCACCATCTCCTCGGCTCCGGGCGAGTCTGACCTCCGCCTGAGCATCAAAGCGAGCGGAGACTTTACCCGTTATCTCCACGCACGTCTCTGTCAGGGCGCGGAGGCTCTCGTTGAGGGCGCGTATGGGCTGTTCCAATATCAAAATGGCGGGCCACAGCAAATCTGGATTGCGGGCGGGATTGGGATTACCCCGTTTTTATCTTTCCTCCGGCATGGGGACATCAACCGGCAGGTGGATTTCTATTACACCGTCCGCACCCGCGAGGAAGCGCTCTTTCTCGATGAAATCGAAAACGCCCCGAAACGGAATCCCGGATTCAGGGCGTTTGTGCGTTTTTCCATCGAGCAGGGATCGCTGACCGTTGAGGAAATTGCCCAAAACGCGGGGAATCTCCACGAGCGCGACATCTACCTGTGCGGCCCCTGGGGCATGACCCAGGCCTTTGTCGAAAAATTCAAGGCTCTGGGCGTGCCTGCCAAAAACATCCACTACGAGGAATTCAATTTTCGCTAAAATCGTAATTGCTATCTGCCCTCACCCCCAGCCCCGTCACATTTCGGCAGCGTGACAAAAACCTTTCACCACAACGGCGATAAAGTGCCACAACGCAGGGCGAAAAACAAAAGAAACGGGTTTCCGTCGTGTTCCGTAGTTACCATCGTGGTAAAAAAGAACACGCCAATCTTAATCTGAAATTGTTGTAGTAGTTACCTATAATCATTTCTGCGGCCTCGTGTTCTGCAAAGTGAAGTTGTCGAACAGGAACGTCGCCGGGGGGATTGTTTCCAGCAGCCAGTTGGGGTGGAGCAGGGCCAGGCCGGGCTTTCCCGTTGCGCCATGCGAATTGTTTGCCGGGGCATGGGCTTCGACGAACAAGGCCAGTTTTCCCTCGGCGCGGCTGGTTTCTTCCATTTCATAGACCACCAAGTCGTTGATTTTCAGGATAAAACGCGAGCCGCGCGCGCTGACTTCCAGGCGATTCCATTCGCCAGCCTGAATGGCCGGAGAATCAATCCAGCCCGAAGAATTAATCCATTTTCCGCGCTCATCCAAGAAACCAACGAAGAATTGCTTTCCCTTGCAAACGCTGAAGATATATCCGCCGTATTCCCAGCCCTGAGGATGAATGCGGAACAGCAATCCAGAACAGGCCGCGAAATCGCCATCCAAAATACGGGTTTCGACCGAGGCGTCGAAATCAGTCACAGCGGGCAGTTTGCCAGGACTCGCGTAGTGCAGGAAACTGGTTTTGATAGTTTTGGCGTTCCAAATATACTGACCGTCTTTCAGGTTGATTTCTCCGCTCCAGTATGGGTCATCAATCTTGCCGGTTATCCACCCCAATTCGTTGGTATCGAATGTCTCGAAGATGCCATCGCGCTTGATTTCAGCGGCGCGGGCAAAGGCGGTTGCGCTGGCTTGTTGCCTGGCCGTCTGTTGCGTGCCTGTGGCCTGGGCGATTTTCTGGCCGGTATACCAGGCCAGCGAGCCAAAACAAACCAAGTTGATTCCTAAAAGCAGACAGGAAAGACTCAAAATCCCGCTCAAAATCAGCCAGCCGCTGCGGTGTGATGTCTTGAAATCCTCTGGCCGAGTTTGCATTCCGTTTTCCTTTCTGAACTACTTTCTCGCCATCTCTTGCTGGACGGTGTGATACAGGTGTTCGGCCTTCATATCGGCCAGTGAATAACACGGCGCTTTCAGGTGGTCGGCCAGTTGTTGGGCCAGGCCCTGGTCGAAGGCGGCGTGTTCCATGTTGATGACCACGCTTTTGATTTTCTCTCCGGCAATCAGGTCGGCAAAATGATAAGCTTCTTCTTGCGGCGGCAATGACCCGACGGAGACGTTCCCCGCGCCATCGGTCAGCACAATCAGGAGCGGCTCGACATCGGGATGGATGACCGATTCGCGTTTGAGAATATCCGCCGCCATCAGCAGCCCCGCCGAAAGCGGGGTTTTGCCGCCCACTGGAATATCGATCAGTGCCCGTTGGGCCAGTTGCACGCTGTTGGTGGGCGGCAGCACGAGCGTGGCGCGGTCTTTTTGAAAGACAATCAGCCCGACCCGGTCGCGCCGCTGGTAGGCATCTGTCAAGAGCGAGAGAATCGCTCCTTTGGTGGCGTTCATGCGCTCGGCGACGGCCATGCTCCATGAGGCATCTACCAGAAACAAAACCAGGTTGGCGCTGCGCTTGACGCGAATCTTCTTCTGTAAATCGCTCTTTTCGATGGCAAACGCCAGGCGTTTACGTTTTTCATCGCGCCGATTCTGGTATGGCGCTGCCGCGCGGATGGTGGCGTCGAAGGCGATGTCGGTGCTGCCATTGGCCGGGCGGGCTTTGATGTAGCGTCCGCGCCGCCGTTCGGTGACGGTCTCGGAACGGCGACCGGCTTTCTGGCGGGTCAATTTATCGAGCGGAGTATCGAGCTTGCGCGGGGCAAATGTTTCGCCCGGCTTGACCTTTTGCCCGCCTTCCCACCAATTGGCGTTGTGGGAGGCGAACACGTCCTGCCGGGCGGGTTCGGTGGTTCCGGGTTGTGCCTCGTCCTCTATCCGTTCATCGTCTAGGACCGACTTTTTTTTTCCTGCGAATCCGATTTCTCGGAGGACTCTTCGCTCTCCTCGCCTTCCATTGACTGACCCACCAGGTTTTCGATGCGTTCCTGGAGTTGGTCGGCGGTCACTTCGGCCTGGTAGAATGGCCCACGCTTGATGCGGTGCGGCAGGGCCAGTTCGGCTGCCAGGGCAATATCGTGGTCGGTGATGGAGGCGCGGCCCTCAAAGGCAGCCTGGGCGCGGGCTGCTTTCAGGATGACCAGGTCGGCGCGGTGGCCGTCCACGTTCAGGGAGGCGGTCAGCGCGGCGATGGAGAGTAAATCGCGCTTGGAATATTTGACTTCGCTAACCAGTTTGCGCGCCAGTTCGATTTTGTGCGAGAGTTCTTCTTCTTTTTCAAGGAATTGTTTGCGGAATGCGACTGGGTCCGATTCGAAGGCGATGTTGTTTTCCATAATCTGGACGCGCTCGCGGGCGTCGCGGATGCCGGTAATATCGACCGAGAAAGCAAAACGGTCGAGCAGTTGCGGGCGCAGGTCGCCTTCTTCGGGGTTCATTGTGCCGACCAGAATGAAGCGCGCCGGGTGCGAGAAGGAGATGCCCTCGCGCTCCACAATGTTCATGCCCATCGCCGCCGAATCGAGCAACAGGTCCACCACATGGTCATCGAGCAGGTTGACTTCGTCGATGTAGAGCAAGCCGCGATTGGCCGATGCCAGAACGCCTGGCTCGAAGCGCCGCTCGCCTTTCTGGATAGCCTGCTCGATATCGAGCGTGCCGACCACCCGGTCTTCGGTGGCTGAAACTGGCAGATTG
This sequence comes from uncultured Anaerolinea sp., assembly GCA_964422545.1. Lineage (GTDB taxonomy): Bacteria > Chloroflexota > Anaerolineae > Anaerolineales > Villigracilaceae > UBA5195. The sequence continues at coordinate 97,436 of CAYRBO010000006.1, forward strand.
ACAAAAGGAATCGGGCGCACCTCGAAAGGCAGTTCCTTAGACGTAGCGGCGCGTTCCTTGCATTCGGTGCACCAGGTGGTGGGGCTATCGGGGTCGCAGCCAAAGCGACACTCTTTGACCGCTCGAACTTTTGGAAGCAGAGCCGCCAGCGCGCGCGCCGCGGTCGATTTGGCCGTGCCGCGCTCGCCGCGAATCAACACGCCGCCGATTCGGGTATCAACGGCATTCAGAATCAGGGCGCGTTTCATGCGCTCCTGCCCGACGATTGCAGTAAAGGGATAAATGGTTGGCATACGTGTTCCTCGGCTCGCATTATACTATGTGTGCCGCTGCGTGTTGCGCCGGGATTCCCTGTGAAAATAAAAAAGGCCAAGACGCTGGCCTTTGGAATGCTGAACATGCGGAACGTTTAACTTTTATCGGCAACGAACTGTTTGATTTGTGAAACCAGGTCTTCAATGGAAATGGGTTTTTCGATATAGGCGTTTGCCCCGGCAAGGAGCGCATCTGCAATTTTTTCTTTACTCGTCACTGCTGAAACAACGATGATTGGGACCTGGCTGAACGCGCGAATTTCCTGGCAGACTCTCCAGCCATCTATGACTGGCATCATCAGGTCTAGCAGGATAAGGTCAGGAGACTCTGTTCTCGCCTTTTCGATGCCAGTTGCGCCGTCGTTGGCAATGATGACCTGCATTTCGTAAATGGTAAGCAGGATATTGAGGAACGACGTAATCGAAGGGTCATCTTCAATTGTCAAAATTTTGAGTGGCATGCCAACTCCAATGGCGAGGTCAATCTCTGTTTGATTTAATCATACAACCATTTTGATGGTTGTCAATTACAGGATGGTAAAAAAAATTCCTGATTCGCATTGAAAACCCCTGCCTGACCTGCTATACTCTTGACTGTTGCAGGAGCCTCGCATGTCTATCGAACCTGATTACAGCAGCCTCGACCCTGAAGAAAAGACCAACCGCTACCTGGCGATGGGCTCGGTTGCGCTGGGTCTCATCAGCCTATGCCTGGGACAGATTCCCATCTGTGGCGGTTCGCTCGGCCTGGCTGGGATTGGGTTGGGCGTTTGGGGTATGCGCGCGGATAGCCGCCGCATGGCCCAAGTTGGGATTGCGATTTGCGCGTTCAGTCTCTTGACATCCATTGTATATGGCGTAATGCGCGCCTTCTCGCAGTAATTTTTCCTACCAGTCGTCATTTGAATGCGCCATGCCAACTGAAATTGAGAAACTTGAACTCGCCGTTTCTGCTCTCGAGGCCCAGCGCGGTACGTTGGGAGATTCAGTTGTCGATACCGCCCTGGCACCTTTGCGTGAAAAATTGAAGTTGCTGCGGCAGGCGGCTAGCGCCATGTCTGGAGAAACCAGGCAGCGTAAACTTGTTACCGTTCTATTCGCTGATATCCCTGGCCTTTCCATCTTCGCCGAGCAGTTGGATGCAGAAGACCTGCGCGTTGTTAACGCCCTTTGGGAACAATTAGACGCCGTCATCCTGAAGCATGGCGGGCGCATCGACAAACACACTGGCGATGGCGTGATGGCTTTGTGGGGCGCTGAAGTCGTGCGCGAAGACGATACCAGCCAGGCCCTTCGCGCCGGGTTGCAGATGCGCGAGACTTTGCAAGCCTTCTGGGCTGCCTCGCCCCTCTTCCGCGATTTGCCGGAGCGGGAAATCAACTTGCGCATTGGCATGAACACCGGCCCGGTCATTGTTGGGCTGGTTGGCACGACCGGCGAATTTACCGCCATTGGCGATACCGTCAACCTGGCTGCGCGCCTGAACGCTGCTGCGAAACCTGGTGAATTGCTCATCTCGCATGATACCTATCGCCTGGTGCGCGGCATGTTCGAGGTTCACATCCAGCCGCCTCTACAGGTGAAAGGCAAATCTGAACCGGTACAGACCTACCTGGTGGAGGCCCTCAAGCCGCGCGCCTTTCACATCGAAGTGCGCGGGGTAGAAGGGGTTGAGACCGCGCTGGTGGGACGCCAGGCCGAACTCGATGCGCTCAAAGAGGCCTTCCAGCGTTTGTTTGGCCGTCATCCCACGCGACTGATGACTTTGGTCGGCGATATGGGGCTGGGCAAGAGTCGCATCTTACACGAATTCCTGGCCTGGACCGACCCTCTCCCCGAAGATTTTTACCTGTTTCAGGGGCGTTCGCATCCCTCCGAAACCACTACCCCCTATGCCCTGTGGCGCAATATTTTTTCCTTTCGCTTTCAAATTCAGGATAGCGACCCTTTGGCCGTTGTCCATGAGAAAATGGAGCGCGGATTTGCCGAATTCATGCCCGATGATGAGCGCATGATTGAAAAAGCGCACATCGTTGGACAGTTAATTGGCTTCGACTTCTCTGCCAGCCCCTACCTGCGCGGCGTTTTGCAGGACCCCAGGCAACTGCGCAGCCTGGGGTTTGCCACGCTGGCGCGTTTTTTCGTAACCGCCGCTGAGACTTACCCGGTTATCCTGGTCGCCGACGACATCCACTGGGCCGACCGGGGTTCGCTCGAGGCTCTGGCCTACCTCTGCGCGAATGTTCCGGCTGCTACCCCCTTCCTTGCGATTTGCGCGGCCCGCCCCTCCTTGTTCGAGCGCGCTCCTGAATGGGGACTTGGCCTCCCCGCTGCCATAAAGCTTGAACTCAAGCCGCTGCGCCCTGTTGAAAGCCGTGCGCTGGTCGAGCAGATTTTACACAAAGCCCTCATCATTCCCCCGGCCCTGCGCGACCTGGTGGTGAGCGGCGCGGAGGGCAACCCGTTTTACCTCGAAGAACTTATCAAGATGTTCATCGACAGCCAGGTCATCCGCCCTGGCGAGGAAACCTGGGAAATTGACCTCGACCGCCTCGACGCGGGCGCCATCCCCCCCACGCTTTCGGGCGTGTTGCAAGCCCGCCTCGACCGGTTGGGCGTTTTCGAGCGCGCTTCGCTCCAGCGCGCATCGGTCGTCGGGAGAGTTTTTTGGGACAGCGCCATCAGAGCCATCAGCCCCGAAATGCAGGCTGAACAGGCCCGGCTGGATGAATCTCTGGCAATCTTGCGTGCCAAGGAGTTGATTTTTTCCAGCCCCGATTCGACCTTCACCGGAGCGCAGGAATATGCTTTCAAACACGCCCTGTTGCGCGATGTGACCTACGAAACAGTGCTGAAACGACACCGCCAGCAATACCACGCACTGGTGGCCGAATGGTTGAGCAAGGCCAGCGGAGAGCGGCGAGGCGAGTACCTGTCGGTGATTGCCGACCACTACGAAAGAGCCGGGGATAACGACCGAGCGGTGGCCGTCCTGCTCGAAGCCGGGGAGCGCGCCCTCAACCTGAGCGCCTTCGACGAAGCCTTTCGCTTTTTCCAGCGAGCGTTGCCGCTCATCCATCCCCGCCAAACCCGCGACCTGGCTCACATTCACCTGAAAATCGGCGAGGCGTTCTACCGCTCTGGTGAATTTGCCGATTCGGTCAAAAGCACCGAAAAAGCGCTTGGTTTGGCGCGCGAACTTTCGAGCAGCATCATGCTTGCATCTTGCCTGGCGCAGTTGGGGCAGTTATATGTGGATATGGGTGATTACGAGCGGGCCGAGAAAACCCTGCGTCAGGCTTTGCCAATGGCCCGCGCGGCGGGCGTCGCGGCCCGCCCGACCCTGGCGCGCGTCTTATATGGGTTGGGAAATGTCCATTGGCGGCTGGGAAATCTCGAAAACGCCCGCGCTTGCTGCGAGGAAGGCCGCGATATTGCCCGCGAGATTGGCGACACGAACACCCTGCTTCTGGCGCTCAACCGGCTGGGCGTGGTGATGGGCGCGCTGGGTGATTCATCGGCCGAGGAGAATTACTACCGCCAGGCACTGTCACTGGCAGTTTCGGTCGGCAACCGAGAGCGGGCGGCAGTGGCGCTCAATAACCTGGGCGCGCTGGCCGACGAAAAGGGCGACCTCGCCAAAGCCCAGGGATTCTATTTCCAGGCCATCGACATGGCGCGCGAAATCGGCGCGCAGCAATCGTTGGCGCTCTATCTCATCAACCTTGGACACAGCGAAATCCGCCTGGGGCAACTGGACGAAGCCGCTAATCACCTGCGCGAGGGACTGGCCCTGGCCGAACATCTCGGAGCAGCCCCTTGGGCAGTGACGGCGGTGCTGTTCTATGCCCGTCTGTTTTTTGCGCGCGGCGAGACAGAGCGCGCCTACAGCCTGCTCGGCCTGGCGCGAAACCAGCCGGCTTTCAGCAGCGACCACACCCGCCTGATGGAGCAGATGTTTACCGATTGGCAGGTGACGCCAGGTTTGGCCGAGGCCCAAATCGCCGCCGCGCCCATGCCAGATTGGAAAAAGACCGTATTGGAGTTGATGGCGGCATAGCCTTTTTATAGCAATATCACTGTTCCATCTTTTCGAGCAAGCCCGGCAACTGCCCCATATCTTCCAGCGCGTAAAAACCGGGCTGGCCGGTCGGCGGCTCGGCCATTTCGTGCAGCCAGGTGGTTTCATAAGGAATGTGAACGGCGCTCCCGCCCAGTTCCAGGATGGGCAGGATGTCGGAGCGGATGGAATTCCCGACCATCAGGAAGCGTTCTGATGAAATGGCATGTTTTTCGAGCAGGCGCGCGTAGGTTTCGCGGGTCTTGTGGCTGACGACCTCGATGTCCCGAAAATACTGCCCCAGCCCGGAACGGGTGATTTTCGTCTCCTGGTCGAGCAGGTCGCCTTTGGTGATGACCATCAACGGGTATTGCTTTGCCAGTTGCGGGATGACTTCGCTCACGTAGGGCAGCAACTCGACCGGGGCGGAGAGCATTTCTTTGGCGAGGTCAATCAGCGTTTTGACATCCTGCCCGCTCAGGCGGCCCTCGGTCAGCTCGACGGCGCTTTCGAGCATCGAGAGCGCAAAGGCCTTGATTCCATAGCCAAAATGTTGGAGGTTGCGCGTCTCGGTCTGGTACAATCGCTCGCGTATCCAGTCCGGGGCGTGATAATGCGCCAATAGCTCCACAAAACGCGCTTGGGCGTTGACGTACAGTCGCTCGTTGTGCCAGAGCGTGTCATCGGCATCGAAGGCTATCAAATCGAATTTGGACATGCAGCAATTCTACCATCTGCAACTTTCCCGCCCTTCCCGCATCTGATAAAATAAAAAAACTTTACAACATGAGGCAACCATGTCTTTCACCCTAAGCGGTTTTTCTACCCCTTCTGCATCTTCTGAAACCAAACATGTTAAAGTGCTGATTCTCGGCTCAGGCCCGGCGGGGCTTTCCGCCGCCCTATATGCCGCCCGCGCCGAACTGGCCCCGGTGGTTCTGACCGGCATGGAACTGGGCGGCCAGGCCGGGCTGACCCACACCATTGAAAATTACCCCGGCTTTCCTGAAGGAGTTGGCGGCCCGCAGTTGGGCGAATTGTTCCAAAAACAGGCCGAACGCTTTGGGGCGACCGTGGAGTTCGACACCGCCCAGGCTGTGGATTTGAGCCAGCGGCCCTTCAAAGTGACCACCGACAACGGCGCCTATCTGGCCGATTCGTTGATTATCGCCACTGGGGCGCGCCCCAACCACCTGGAGATTCCCGGCGAATATGAATTGACTGGCAAAGGCGTCTCCTACTGCGCCACCTGCGACGGCTGGTTCTTTAAGGATAAGAAAGTCGTTGTCGTTGGCGGCGGCGATTCAGCGCTGGAAGAAGGTCTGTTCCTGACGCGCTTTGCTTCTTCTGTAACCATCATCCACCGCCGCGATAGCCTGCGGGCCGGAAAAGTGCTCCAAAATCGGGCATTTAACAACCCAAAAATCAATTTTGTGTGGAATACAGTCGTAACCGAAGTGCTTGGCACGGAAAAAGTCACCGGCGTCGCGTTGAAAAATGTCCAGACGGGTGAAGCATCTACGCTCGAAACCGACGGCGTCTTTATTTTTATCGGTCACACTCCCAATACCCAAATGTTCGAAGGACAGCTCGAAATGCGCGATGGCGGATATATCGTCAGCAATATGCAGATGGAAACCAACGTTCCGGGCGTGTTCGTGGCCGGTGAAGTGGCCGATAACCACTTTCGGCAGGTTGTCACTTCGGCAGGCATGGGCGCAGCGGCGGCCATCCAGGCTACGCATTTTCTCGAGAAGGAAGAAGCAGTCAAAGCGTAATTGCCCGTGTGGAGTGACCCGGAAGTTTTCGCGTACTGAATCATAAAAGGAGGCCAGCGTGATGCGCGCAAGGTCTTCTTTTTTCTATGTCGCTCAAAAGGGTGATAAAAATCATATCATTTTGTCTTCTTCTGGGGATAAAATGAAAATTATCTCTCGCGTCTTGGAGGAACAATGGCGAAAGTCTCTATCATTGGCGCCGGCATGACCGGCGCAAGCACCGCAGTCTGGCTGGCCGGGCGTGAACTGGCCGACCTGGTCCTGGTGGACATTGTGGAGGGTGTCCCGCAGGGCAAGGCGCTTGATTTGTACGAAGCGATGCCGATTATCGGCAGCGATGTCGAAGTGGTTGGCTCAAACGGTTACGAAGCCACCGCCGGGTCAGATATCGTAGTTATTACCGCCGGAATGCCGCGCAAACCGGGCATGAGCCGTGATGACCTGTTGACGACCAATGCCGAAATTGTCGGCAAGGCCGCCACCGAAACGCTCAAATACTCGCCCAATGCGATTTATGTCATTCTGACCAACCCGCTCGATACGATGGCTTACATGGCAATGAAGGTGACCGGCCTGCCCGCGCATCGCGTGGTGGGGCAAGCCGGCGTGCTCGATTCAGCCCGTATGCGCGCTTTTGTGGCGATGGAAACCGGTATCAGCGTGGAAAATATCAACTGCTATGTGATGGGCGGTCATGGCGACGAAATGGTGCCGCTAACGCGCCACTCGAACATCGCCGGAATCCCGTTGCGCGACTATCTCCCGGCGGATAGGCTAGCGGCGATTGTCGAACGTACCCGAAAAGGTGGCGGCGAAATCGTCAACCTGCTCAAGACTTCGGCTTATTATGCCCCAGCGGCGGCAGTGGCGCAGATGGTGGAGGCCATCCTGAAGGATAAGCATCTCATCGTCCCGGCGGCAGCCTATATGCAAGGCGAATATGGCTTGCATGATATTTACTTCGGCGTGCCTGTTATGCTAGGCCGCAAGGGCGTGGAAAAAATTATCGAATATGAACTGGATGCCGAGGAGAAAGAACTTCTCAAAAAATCTGCGGCGGCAGTTAAAGAAACTCACGAGGCGCTCAAAAGCCTGGTGAAATTATCTTAATTTGCGATTCGTAATTCGTAACCTGTGATTCGCAACCTGCGGTTTGGGTGACGAGTGACAATGAGGAGAACATGATGATTCTGCAAGAAAAGATTGCTGCCCAACTCCCCGCCTGGCGCGAGCGTTATAAGACGCTCGCCAAAGAGTATGCGGATGTGGTTATCGACCAGGTAACGGTCGGACAGGTCGTCGGCGGGATGCGCGACATTAAGTCGCTCGTCACTGATATTTCGTTCGTCGACCCGGCCACCGGCATCAAATTCCGGGGCATGTCTATCCCCGAAGTGTTGAAGGCTCTGCCCAAGCCGCGCGGCGCGAAGATGCCTTACGTTGGCGGGTTGTACTATTTGTTGATGGTTGGCGAAGTTCCGACCCGCGCCCAAGCGCTGGAAGTGGAAGCCGAATGGGCCAAACGCGCCCAAGTGCCGGACTATGTTTTCAAAATGCTCAAGGCCATGCCCAAAGAGACTCATCCGATGACGCTGCTCTCGCAGGCGGTGCTGGCCTTGCAAAACGAGTCGGCTTTTGCCAGAAAATATGCAGAGGGCATGAAGAAAGACGCCTATTGGGAGCCTGCCCTGGAAGACAGCCTGAGCCTGACCGCCAAACTGCCCGTCATCGCGGCTTTCATTTATCGGATGAAGTATTTCAACGATACCCGCAAGCCAAAATACAGACCCAGCCAGGATTATGGCGCCAATTTCGCCCGCATGATGGGCGTCGAAAACCAGAAAGATTACGCCGACCTGGCGCGCCTATACTTCTTGCTGCATTCCGATCACGAATCTGGCAATGTATCGGCGCACACCATGCATTTGGTTGGTTCGGCGCTTTCCAGCCCTATGCTGGCTTTCTCTGCCGCGCTGAACGGGCTGGCCGGGCCGCTGCACGGCCTGGCCAACCAGGAATGCCTGGGCTGGCTGTTGGATGTGTACAATAAATTCGACCAGAAAGTTCCTTCGCGCGAGGACCTATACCAGTTTGCCTGGGATACGCTCAACAGCGGCAAGGTCATCCCCGGTTATGGTCATGCCGTCTTGCGCGTGCCAGACCCGCGCTTCATGGCGCAGTTGGAATTTGCCAAAGCCCATTTCCCTGATGATGACCTGGTACGCCTGGCCGACCTGGTTTTCGATGTCGTCCCGGCGGTATTGAAGGAGCAGGGCAAAGCCAAGAATCCAGCTCCGAACGTGGACGCCATCTCCGGCACGCTCCAGTATTATTATGGGGTGCGCGAATTCGACTTCTACACCGTCCTGTTCGGCGTGGGTCGCGCCTTGGGCGTAACTGCCAACTACGTCTGGGCGCGCGCGCTCGGTCAGCCGCTCGAACGCCCCAAGAGCCTGACAACCGCGATGGTGGAAGCAGCGGCAAAGGCAGCCGCGCAGTAAATCTTTCTCCTGGCGAGATAAAGCGGAGCGATGCGTCAGTCATCGCTCCGCTTTTTTGTGGAAATATCACCGCGTTAGATTGGCGTTTTACGCTGCGGAGCAGTTGTTGATTGCGCCGTCTGCTGGTATTGTAGCATTTCCAGGATGCCCCGCGCGGCCCATCTGCCGGTGGACAGGCTGCCGGTCAGCAGGTAGCCGCCGGTGGGGGCCTCCCAGTCGAGCATCTCACCCGCGCAAAAGACGCCCGGCAGGGCTTTGAGCATCAGCCGCTCGTCGAGCGACTCGAAGCGGATTCCGCCCGCGCTGCTGATGGCTTCGGCCAGCGGGCGCGGACGCAGCAGAGGGATCGGCAAGGCTTTGATGGCTGCCGCCAGCCTTTCGGGGTTCTCGAAGGTTTCGCGCGGCAGGAATTCCCACAGCAAGGCCGACTTCACGCCTTTGAGTCCAACCGTTTTTTCGAGATGGCTGCCCATCGAACGTGAACCGCGCGGCAGCATAAGCCGGTTTATCAGTTTTTCGATGCTCCAATCGGGGGCCAGGTCGAGGAAAATCACCGCTTTGCCGCTTTTTTCGATTTCGTCTCGCAAGGCGGCGGAAAAAGAGTAGATGAGGCTGCCTTCGACGCCCTCCCTGGTGACGATGAACTCGCCCTGTTTCGTGACCCCGCCAAATGAGAGGGTCACTGCTTTGAGCGGCGCGCCGTCGAATTTTTCGCGGAAAAACGCGCTCCAGGCCACATCAAACCCGCAGTTGGCGGGTTTGAGCGGGGCGATTGGTACGCCCAGCGCTTCGAGAATCGCAATCCAGCCGCCGGTGGCGCCCAGTTTGGGCCAACTGCCGCCGCCCAGGGCCAGCAGGACGGCATCGGCATGGGTGGTTCGAGGGCCGTCGGGGGTCTCGAATGCGATGGATTCCAACAATCCCTGATGTTGGAACGTAACCCCAGTCCATTTATGATTAGTGTGGAAGATGACCCCTAAATCGGTCAGGCGTTTGAGCCAGGCGCGTAAAATCGGCGAGGCTTTCATGCCGATTGGAAAGACGCGCCCAGACGTGCCGGTGAAGGTCTCGAAGCCCAGTGTGTTGACCCATTCAATCACCTCGCGTGGGCCACAGGCGCGAATCATTGGCCCCAGGCGTTCGGGCTGGCTGTAGCGGGAGATGAACTGCTCTAGCGGCTCGGAGTGGGTCAGGTTCAACCCGCCGACCCCGGCCCGCAGGAATTTGCGCCCAACCGAGGCCAGGGCTTCGTAGAGATGGACTTCCAGGCCGGCCGCGGCGAGCGTTTCGGCGGCCATTAGCCCGGCCGGGCCGCCGCCAATGATGGCGATGTGGGGGGTGGGGGACATGGGTTTCCTTTAGCAAAACCCGTCTGGCAGCGGGCGCGGCTGGCCGGTGGCGCGGTCGAGCAGCTGCCAGCCGAGCAGGCACTCACAAACGGGAGAGCCGTCGGGGCGGGCGAACCTGACGTAGCGTCTCCCGCCGGTTTTGTGAAGGCTGTGCGAGTGGGTGGAGATGGTCAGGCTCTCGCCCCACAGCGCAGGGGACAGGTATTGGACGTGGACTTGGCGTGTAGCCAATACCAGGTTGGATTCGGCCAGTTTAATGGGAGACCAGCCACAGTCAGCCTGGGCGCGCGCGGCGGCTTCCTCAGCCAGGGTAACATACGTCGCGTTATTGACATGCTCCAGGCTATCCAAATCTCCCCATTCCACCTGGCGTTGGAAGGTGAAGGGGGCCGGGTGCGCGTCGATTTTGGGGAAGCGCTCGAAGGGGAAAGCGCGCGGGTTTTCGATACGGAAATTGTCTATAATGGTCTGGGGCGGGCTGGCAGGCCGCAGAGTAGCAGAATCCATGCAGACGATGTGCTGGCTGCCGCGCGCCACGACCAGGCCGCCACTTTTGGTGAGTTCGAAACAGCGCGTGCCGCGCACCCGCTGCCAGTTGACCATCCAGATGGTGAAGTCGAAGCGGTCTTCGTGGCGCAGGGGCTGCAGGATTTGGAGTTCGGTCTCGCGGATGAGCCAAAAGATGCCCAGTTGTTGGCTGTCGAGCGCACCCAGGCCGAGCGCGTTGCCCCAGTCATAGGCGGTCTCGACCAGGTAGCGCAGATGACTGGCGGGGCTGACGCAGCCGGTGGCGTCGAGTTCGGAGAAGCGGACACGGAAGGAGCGGGTGAAGATTTTGTTCATAGGCCAAGGATAACAGAGAAAGTGGCTTGTTCTCAATGTTGGACAAATATTATCACTTTGCTGGTAAAAATCGTTGTGATATAATCCGCAACCGATGACAATGCCTACCCCGCAAGACAATCGACAAAACGCCAATAACCAATTTAATATGACGCTGGCGGCGGTTGTTGGCCAGGTAGGTTGCATTACCCCGGCCATTTTACTTGGAGCATTGTTCGTGGGATTGTGGCTCGACCGGCAGTTCGATACAAAACCCTTCTTCGCCATTCTTTTTATTGTGGGTAGTGGCCCGGTTTCGGTGATTGTCCTTTACCGCATTGTGAAAACAGCCACCGACCGGTTAAAAGCAACAAATCATCCAGCCAAACTTTCTGAGGAGGAAGCGAATCGTGAGTGAAACACCCAAGAAACGAGTCTGGGGACGCTGGGTTGTGCTTGCGGCCATCATTTTGGGATTGTTCCTGTTTACCGGTTTCTTCGGAATCGGTCTGGGAATCAAGCCTATTATGCCGCATGTCTACCTTCCTGGTGAAAAATATAGCGAAGTTCCGCTCTTCACCATTCCCTTTATCGGGCCGTTCTATTTTACCAACACGACCTTTGGCCTGATTGTGGCAGACATCATCGTCATTTTGTTGGCGATTGGGGTCTCGCGCGGGGTTAAGAGTGGAAAAATGGTGCTGACCGGCATCTCTGGCGCGGTGGAGGCGCTGATGGAGATGCTTTATGGCATTACCGAAAGCACTGCTGGGAAATGGACGAAGCAAATCTTCCCCTGGTTTGCCACCATCACCCTGTTGGTGCTGGCTGCCAACTGGTCGGGGTTGGTGCCGGGCAACGAAACCATCGGCATCATCCATGAATATGATGGGCATGGTTATGCTCTCAAACATTTTGGTCCCATCACTACCATTTGGGACGAGGGCGGCGAGGCCAAAGGCGAACATGCCGAAAGCTATGCAGTCATCCCGTTTATGCGTCCTGTTTCCACTGACCTGAACTTCACCTTTGCCCTGGCGGTTGTTGCAGTGGTTATGATTCAGGTGATAGGGTTCCGCGCCCAGGGTATTTCCTACATGTGGAAATTCTGGAATGTAGGTGGTTTGTTTAGCAAGCCAATTTTCGGGTTCATAGACTTTGGCGTTGGCCTGCTTGAGCTGATTTCCGAATTCTCGAAAATTCTGTCTTTTGCCTTCCGTCTTTTTGGCAATATGTTTGCGGGCGCGGTGTTGTTGTTCGTCATCGGCTCGCTGGTGCCTGTCTTTGCGCAGGCCCTGTTCTACTTGCTTGAATTCTTCGTCGGTCTCATCCAGGCTATTGTGTTTGGCATGTTGACGATGGTCTTCATGTCGCAGGCCACCCAGGGACACGGCGACCATCACGAAGAAGCGCACGCATAAATTTCGGGCGAGAGAAACCGCCCGGGTAAAAAACCATTTCATAGTGGCGTGATTTGCAAGAGCAAATCGTCCCGCCCGAAAACGAGTCACGGAGGATACACACAATGGAAGTTGCAGCCGCAAAACTGATTGGCGCAGGCCTGGCGATGATTGGCGCGATTGGCGCCGGTGCTGGGGTTGGTATTGTCGTTGGCGGTGCTGTACAGGCGATGGGACGCAATCCCGATGCCACCGGCACCATCCAGACCAACATGATTCTTGGCATTGCGTTTGCCGAGGCCATCGCTATCTACTGTCTGGTTGTCGCCCTGCTCATCCTGTTCGTCTTCTAGAGTTGGGAGGATACTTTGGAAGCACTGGGTTTAAACCTACCTTTTTTTCTTGTTCAGGTTGTTAACCTGATTATCGTCTACACGGTGGTTGCCAAATGGATTGTTGGCCCCATCTCTGGCTTGCTTGAAAAACGCCGCGAGACGATTGCGCGCGGTCTTGAAGATGCCCGCATTGCGGCTGAAGCCCGCGCCAACGCCGAAAAAGAAGCCCAAAAAATCATATCTGAAGCGCAGTCGAAGGCCAGCCAAATTGTCCGCGATGCCACCGAACGGGCCGAGGCCGTTGCCCGTGATGTGAAAGCTGCGGCTGATGCTGAAGCCAAAAAAGCCGCTGAAAAGGCTCTGGCCGAAGTCGAAGAAGAACGTAACCGCATCCTGGGCGACCTGCGCGGTCAGGTAGCGGCGCTTGCCATTGCCAGCACCCAGAAACTGGTTGGTGAAGCACTCGATGAAAAACGCCAGCGCGCCCTGATTGACGAGTTTTTTGCTGGGGTCAAGGCGGGTAAGGTCGTCGTCATGGAAGGCGTCTCGGTTGCCGGTTCGTCTGCCGAAGTCACCAGCGCCTTGCCGCTCACCAAAGACGAGCAGGAAGCCGTCAAGAAGGATGTTCTTGCTAAATCGGGCGCGGCTGCCGTCTCCTTTCGGGTTGACCCTGCCATCCTGGGCGGCCTGATTATCAAGGTCGGCGACAAAGTTCTCGATGGCTCCGTGGCTGGTAAACTGGAAGGCCTGCGCGCCAGCCTGCGCTAACTAAGCCGGATTGCTAATCTCGTAAATCAAAAAAAAGAGACACTCTGCGTGGGTGTCTCTTTTTTCGTTGAACATCGATGACCAGCAACGCGGTATTCATCGATACTCTCTTTTTGCGAAAAAACTTCCGGGTGATGCCCGGAAGTTTTTTTCATTTTTACATGGCTTTGTCCACTTTGCGGATGACCATGACCACTTTGCCCTTGATTTCGAGTCGCTCGTTTTTGTCGATGTAAATCGGCTGCATGGTGGGGTTGGCGGGCTGTAAGCGATAGTGGTTGGCTTCTTTGTAGAAGTATTTGAGGGTGGTTTCATCGCGGGCGGGCAGCCAGATGGCGACCATGTCGCCGTTTTTGGCTTCGGCATTGTTGTCAACCCTGCGCATGATGACAATGTCGCCATCGTTGACCATGGCGTCAATCATCGAGTCTCCTTTAACTTCCAGGGCAAAAAGGCCGTCTACTTTTTTGGCGGGGAGCAGGCTGCGAGCAATTTCAACTCCCGCTTCAGCGTCGTAGTAGTTGAAGTCGGAGGCCGGGACGGGCATGGGCAAACTCGCGCCGATGCGCCCTATGACTGGGATGCGCAGGAAGTCGTTGACGGTTTCGGTGACAGCCAGGCCAAGGTTGGCAAGCATTTCGGGAACAACGCGCAAACCGCGCGAGATGCGCCGGTCTCGTTCGATGTAGCCCCATTTTTCAAGTTGCTCCAGGTAATAGTTGACGACCGAGGTGGAGGTGATGCCGGTTTGTTCGCCGATTTCACGGATGGAAGGGGGGTAGCCTTTGTCGGCGTATTTTTCGAGCAGAGTGAGTATTTTAAGATGCCGCTCGCTCAAGCCTTTGGATTTTCGCACCATCATCATAAGTTTGCTCCCGACGCAGATGAAAACCGCTCATGCGTTCTATGAATAGATAATACACGAATGTTTGTTCTATGTCAAGAGGCGATTTTTGGATTTCGGGAGTGGCGGGTTTGGCGGGGGGCTTTTCGGGGCGGCAAGTGAGAAGGTTAGAAAGTGCTGGTTTAACGGCGAATCCAGCGAGGCGTTCGGGGAGTCGGTTCCTGCCTTAGGTAAGCCAGGGCCTATGCGGGAGAATCTGTTGCGGGTGCTAAACCCAGGTGCGGCGCTTCATCCAGAAGAACATGCCAATTGGCAGGATAATGAAAATCGCCATGACCGGTACAAAGACAGCCAGGCTGGTCCACGTGGTGAGACCCGCGACTGGCTCGAAGAAGTTCATGCCGAAGAAGCCGGTGAGAAAGGAGATGGGCATGAACAGGGTGGTGATGATGGTGAGAGTTTTCATGACTTCGTTCATGCGGTTGTTGATGACGGAGAGGTAGGTGTCGAGCGCGCCGCTGACCAGGTCGCGCATGGATTCGTTGAGGTCGTGCAGACGGACGAGGTGGTCGTAGATGTCTCGGAAGAAGACCCGGTCATGGGGGTCAATGACATGGTAGTCGTCGCGGGCCAGTTTGTTGAGGACTTCGCGCTGGGGGGTGATGATGCGGCGCATGGCGAGCAGAATGCGTTTGAGGGAGAAGATGCGCTCGAGGGTATCAGGGGCGGCTTTGACCAGCACTTCGTCTTCGACGCGGTCGATTTGGTCATCAATGGCTTCAACGATGGGCATGTAATCGGCGATGAGCATGTCGATGATTTTGTAGAGCAGGTGGTCGGGGCCGTGCGCGGTGTAGCGTTTGTCGCGCCCAAAGGCTTCACGGGCCTTTTCGAGGGCGGGGATGGGCCGGTCGTGGTGGGTGACGATGTAGTTGGGGCCGAGGAAGATGTCGAGTTCGGTGGTGGAGAGGGAGAGGCCGTCGGAGGCATCGAAGTTCATGGCGTTGAGGACGATATAGATGTATTCGCCCCAGTCGTCGATTTTTGGGGTGTGGGTTTCCTCGAGGGCGTCATCGACGGCAAGCGGGTGGAAGCGGAAGATGCCGGTCAGGATGGGTTCGGCGGAGGGGTCGGGTTCGGCGTCGAAATCGACCCATAAGAGGCCATTTGGCTCTTTGAGCAGGGCGGCAAATTCTTTGACAGGGATGTCGGCACGCATGTCCTGACCGGAGATGTGGTAGAGGGTGCGAATCATAGGCGACTGATTGGGCGAAATTAAAAGGGTTTTGAGAAATATTGAATTATGGTTTCAAAATATTAATATAATTGAATTAAATATTGACAATTCTAAAATATCTCGTATAATGTTTTTAGAAATTCAAAACGCGTTTTTACCGTTGCCGTTCGGATGGAGGCCCGTATGATGTCCAATTTTTTGACCGAGATGCGCGCCGAAGCGCACTTACAAGAATTGTACCGCAATCCGCGCAGGTTGGCCTGGTGGGGCAGTGCTTTGCCGTCTCGCTCTGGCCGCCCATCCTGGCGCGACGCCATATTGCTCCAATTCGGCGACTTGCTGATTGATGCAGGAACCCGGCTTAAAAATACCGCCCGGCCTCGGGCTGTGCTTTCACAGGAGGTGCTATGAACAATTCGATGACTCGCTGCCCGGTCTGCCAGAATGAACTGACCATCACGCGCCTGCATTGCGACGCTTGCGACACGACGCTGGAAGGGCGTTTTGTGGGCGGGCCGTTTGCCCACCTGACGGCGGAACAGTTGGACTTTGTGCTGACTTTTATCCGGTGTGAGGGTAAGTTGACCCGCATGGAGACGGAAATCGGGCTTTCGTATCCGACCATCCGCAACCGTTTGCAGGACATTATCCGCGCGCTGGGTTATGAGCCAGGCAAGGATGATTCCTCTCCCGAAATCAGCGAAGAGCGCCGCCGCCAGGTGTTGGAAGATTTGGACGCCGGCCGCCTGAGCGCGGATGCTGCCATGCGCATTTTGCGCGGGGAGGAAGCATGAGACAGACCACTCTGACGGTAGCGGGCGCAGCAGCCTTAGATGTGACCAACGTCAGCGGCGATTTGCAGGTCGTTGGATGGGACCGCCCTGAAATCACCGCCAAAGCCGATGGCGATGCCCTGACTTTGACGGTGGATGGAGACCAGGCGCGTGCCGAGAGTGACAGCGACCTGATTCTATACATCCCCTGCGAGACGACCCTGCGAGTTTCTAACGTGGGCGGCGACGCCGATATTCGCGCGGTCACTGGCGCGATTGAAATTTTCAACGTGGGCGGCGACTTGCAGATGCGCAACGTTGGGTTAACGGTAGTCCGTTCCATGGGCGGCGATCTGTCAGTGCGCGACTGTAAAGGCGATTTTGCAGCCGAGAATGTGGGCGGCGACGCCTCGCTGCACCAAATGCGCAGCGGGGTCAGCGTTACCGTTGGAGCAGATTTGTACTTGCGCGAGGTGGAAGGGAATGTCTCGGCCCAGGTCGGCGCGGATGCGGCCCTGTACCTGCGCCCCAAGCCTGGTCAATTGGTCAGCGTGCAGGCTGGGAGCGACATCCTGCTGCGAGTTCCGCCCAGAGTCGATGCGGAATTTATCTTGCAAGGTTGCGACGACGAATCGATTCGCGTTGATTTGCCGGGATTTGACGCGGCGGAATTGGGCATGTTCCGCCAGTTTACTGCCGGCTCGGGCGGGGCCAAAATCAGCCTGACGGCTGGTGACGAAGTGATTGTGACCAGCCGCGAGGATGAATGGCAGTCGGTGGCCGATTTCGACCCGCTGGGACGCGAAGGGCCGTTTGCGCCGGGCGAATTCCCTGGCATTTCGCCCGATGTGCAGGAGCGAATTTCGCGCAAGGTGGAAGAAGCCACCCGCCGCGCGATGAAGGCCTCGCTGCGCGCCCAGGAACACAGCGATCGAGTCCAACATCGCGTAGAGGCAGCCATGCGCCGCGCCGAAGAGAAGATGCGCTCGGCGGAGCGCCGCACGGCTCACATGGGCATCTCGGTGGGGCGTTGGGGTGTTAACATCGGCGCGCCGCGTCCACCCAGGCCACCTGTCCCGCCGGTTCCGCCCTCTGAACCGGTGACGGACGATGAGCGCCTGACTATCCTGAAAATGCTCCAGCAAAAGAAAATCTCGCTTCAGGAAGCGGAAAAATTACTGGCAGCCCTGGAAGGCAAATAATTACGGAGATAAGACCATGACCGATAGCGAGCGCCAGCAAATTTTGAAAATGATTGAAGAAGGAAAAATCACCCCCGACGAGGGCCTGAAATTGATGCAGGCCTTGGATGAAGTTCCCCTCGACGAAGAACCCGCCGCCCTGCCGCCTGCCCCAGTGGAGGGAGATGATTCAGCCGCCGAACCCGCTTTCGTGGCAGAATCAATCGGCGAGGCTGATGAGGAGAAGACGCGGCGCGAGTCCTTTTTCGCCGGGAAAGTCAACCGCTTCCGCCGCCTTTGGATGATTCCCATGACCTTTGGCGTCTTGCTGACGGTGGGCGCGGCCTATTGGATGTATTCGGCCCTCCAAAATGCCGGGATGGGCTTCTGGTTCTTCTGCTCGTGGCTGCCCTTTGCCCTGGGCGTGCTGGTCATTGCGCTGGCCTTTTCGAGCCGCGATTCACGCTGGCTGTATGTGAATGTGAAGCAAAAACCGGGTGAAAAACCGAGCCGGATTGTGGTTTCCTTTCCGATGAGCCTGGTGGCGTGGCTGTTTGGGATGTTCGGCAACCACATGCCGGGCCGGGAGCGTGAGCGGGTGGGCATGGTGATGGATGCGTTTGCGAAGAGTATTTCCTCGGACGAGCCGGTTCTCGTCGAAGTCGATGACGACGGCGCGCGCGTTCAGGTCTATATTGGGTAAGGAGGGCCGCTATGGCAACTGCTGAAGAACGAATGCGAATTTTGAAAATGATTGATGAAGGGAAAATCAGCGCGGAGGAAGGCGCCAAACTGCTTTCGGCGTTGAGCGAGGGGCGACGCGGGCCAACACCACCCATGCCGCCGCGCATGCCGGGTTCGGCGCGCTGGCTGCGGGTGCGCGTGACCGACGTGGCCTCGGGCCGCGCCAAGGCAACTGTTCAAATCCCGCTGGCGCTATTAGATGCAGGGATGAAAATCGGCGCGCATTTTGCCCCCGAAGTAGAGGGCGTGGATATGGCGACCATCATGGAGGCCCTGCGCTCTGGCATGACCGGTAAGATTGTGGATGTGGTGGATGAAAAGGACGGCGAACACGTCGAAATTTTTGTCGAATAACAGGAATACGGCAACACCGCCGGCTGGCAGGGGCTGACCGGCGGTGTGTTTGGTCGATTTTGGATTGCAAGGGGGGTATAGGATTATGGCGCAGGATTTGCGCGATTAGCGCAAATCATAGCAGCCTTTGGCTGCGGCCCGCGAAGTGGCTGCGCTATGGCATGGGTGGGAAATTCGGTTGCAGCCAGTCGAAAATATCTACGTTGGGTGTGATTTCACCATCGAAGACAATTACATCTACCAGGCCATGGTCGCTGCATTCCGGTCCCATTCCACACATCACTGCCTGGGTATACCCGCCTGCCAGCCCTGCCGGGATGGTCTCGTTGCCGAGCGTGTAAGCCAGGACATTGTATTTGCCTTCAGGTAGTCCATCTAGCCGGTAGGTCGATTGTCCGGCGGCGGTATCCACCGAATAATACTGCCCGGTAGCGATTTGGAAGGCCACAATCCGCATGGCGGGCAGGGAATCTGCCGGGTAATTCAGGCGGCCCTCGATGCCGCCAGCCTGAACCGATGATACGGCTTGCCCATTAGCTGCCACTGCCGTGAGCGTGGCGCTGACAATCGACGCAACATCTGACGCAGGCTGGGCGGCAGGAGCAGGTGCGCAAAATGCCAGCAGCAAGGCCAGGGGAACGAGCAAAAAGAATTTTTTCATAGAGTCTCCAGAGAAAATTATACCAAACTGGGTAGTATTCATGCCTGGTTTGGAATTTGCTCATCCTGATGCTGCTCTCACTTTGCCTGACGCGCGCGTTCTGTGCCTGAATTATGGGCTATTTATTGACGATGATTACACAAAAAGCGACCTCCAGGCATGAGATTTGCCGGAAGGCCGTTGCGGTAACTATTTATGGCTCTACTGTTTTTAACGGGAAGAAATAAAAATCTATCCACAGATTACACAGATTTCGCCGATTTCAAGAACCAAATCTGTGTAATCTGCGTCAACTTCAGCATCGTTATCTATTCAAACTCCAGCTCGAACTCTTCGCCCTCGCTCCACTCTTCGGAACGCTCGATATGGATGTCGCCGAACAAAGCCTCCTGGCGGGCCGATACGCGGTAGCGTTTGACCAGTTCGAGCAGGGCCAGGAAGGTGACGACCACCTCCAGGCGCGAGTTGCTGTTCCCGACCAGTTCCTTGAAGCTGGACTTCTGGCTTTTGCTCAGCCGCTCCGAAATATAGGCAATCTTCTGGCGGATGGTGACTTTGGGGGCCGAGATGACCGTGCCGAGCGATTGTTTTTCTCGCTCTTGCAGCAAGGAACTCTCGGCGGCCTCCAGCAAATCCATCAGGGTCAGGTCGCTCAGGTCGAGGCGGCCCTCCACTTTCGGCGGGGGGGCCAGCCGCAGGTAGGTGCGCAGTCCCTGGGCGTCGCGCTGCTCTAGCAGGGTGGCGATTTCCTTGAAGCGTTTGTAAATCCGCAGTTGGCGGGCCAGGTTTTCGGCGGGGTCTTCCTCCCCGGCCTCGCGCACGGGCGGGCGCGGCAGCAAGGCTTCAGACTTAATCTGAATCAGTTTGGCGGCAATCACCAAAAAGGCCGAAATCTCTTCGGCCCGGGCTTCTTGCATCTGACGGATGTATTGCAGGTACTGTTCCGTGACCAGTGCCAGCGCGACGGCGGTAATATCCAACTCGGCGCGCTCGATTAACTGCAACAGCAGGTCGAGCGGCCCCTCGTAAACGGGAATCTGCACCCGGTATTTGCCGGTCTGGTGGCTGGCGATGTTTAAATCCATAGGCGGGAGATTATAGTCCATTTTGTTATAATTCGGCCATGTCCACTCCCAACCTGACCCACCTCGACGACCAGGGCCGCGCCAACATGGTGGATGTTGGCGCGAAGGCCGACACCGAACGCCTGGCAATTGCACGCGGCGAAATTGTGATGAAGCCCGAAACGCTTGCTCTCATTCGCGCCGGGCAGATGAAAAAGGGCGATGTGCTGACCGTTGCCAAAATCGCCGGAATTCAGGCCGCCAAGCGCACCTCGGAACTGATTCCGCTCTGCCATCCCATCCCGCTCACCAAAATCGATGTCGATTTATCGCTCGACGAGTCCCTGCCCGGCGTTCGGATTACCGCCGCCGCCAAAACGGTTGGCAAAACCGGCGTTGAAATGGAAGCCCTGACCGCTGTTTCGGTGGCCGCGCTGACCATCTATGACATGGCCAAAGCCGCCGAAAAGACCATGAAAATCCAGAACATTCGCCTGGTCGAAAAACACGGCGGCCAGTCTGGAGATGTGGTGAATGTTGAAAATTAGATATTCGCTATTCGATACTCGAATACCGAATATCGAATAGCGAATACCGAACACTACCCAGGAGCAAAATGAATCGCATCAAAATTCTTTTCTTCGCCACCCTGCGCGATAAAGCCGGGGTGCGCTCGACCGAGATGGAAATCCCGGAAGGCACAACCGTCTACCAACTGAAAGCCCGGCTCATCGAGCAATTCCCCAACCTCGATTGGCAACTGATGGAACACTGCCTGGCTTCGGTCAACCAGGATTACCGCGCCGACGAGGACGAAATCCCCGCCGGGGCCGAAGTGGCTTTCTTCCCACCCGTGTCTGGCGGCTAGAACATTGAATGTTCAACGTTAAACGTTGAACGCTATCTTTACTTCCAACTTTCAACCTTCAACCTTATAATATGACCTTCCCTCTTATCACCTCCATCACCGAAGATGAAATCGACCTGAACGCCCTGATCGATGCCATCACCCTCGACAGCACTGGCGCGGCGGCCATCTTTACTGGCATGGTGCGCGGGGTAACGTCTCGTAACGACCCGCATGAGACGGTTTACCTTGAATACGAAGCCTACCAGCCAATGGCCGAAGCCAAGATGAAGCAGGTCGCCGAGGAAATCCGCGCCCGCTGGCCGACCGTCGAAGGGATTGCCATCGTCCAGCGCATCGGGCGGCTCTACCCGCGCACCCCCACCGTCCTGATTGCCTGTACCGCCGCCCACCGCGATACCGGCGTCTTCGAGGCCGCCCGCTACGGCATCGACCGGCTCAAGGAAATTGTCCCAGTCTGGAAGAAGGAAGTCGGCCCGCAGGGTCAGGAGTGGGTCGAGGGCGATTACATTCCCAAGCCGGGAGAATAGCCCCGTGAAACCCGTTGTCGTCAAAATTTTCTCCGAAAACGCCGATTTTCAGGTCATCGAAACCCTCCAGCGCAACCGCAGCAAGCGCGCCAAAACCGGCGAGTTCTTTGTGGAGGGCGTGCGCGCCATCAACCAGGCCCTGCTTCACGGCTGGCAGCCAACCGCCTGGGTCTATTCCCGCGAAAAACGCCTGTCCGATTGGGCCGAAAACATCCTGGCTCGCTCCACCGCCCGCAAACACTTCGAAATGCCCCTGGCGCTGCTTGCAAAATTGAGCCAAAAGGAAGATACATCCGAACTGCTGGCGCTCTTTGCCATTCCCAAAAATGACCTGACGCGTATCCCTGTTCGAGAAAATCCCTTCCTTGTCCTCCTCGACCGCCCCGCCAGCCCTGGCAACCTGGGCACCATCATCCGCTCCTGTGACGCACTGGGTGTCGATGGATTGGTGATCACCGGTCATTCCGCTGATTTGTACGACCCTGAGACTATTCGCGCCACCACCGGCTCTTTTTTTGCTGTCCCCGCTGTGGTTTTGCCCTCGCACAAGGAACTTTTCCCCTGGCTGGAAAGTCTTCGGCAGCGTTTTCCTGGCCTCCAATTGGTTGGCACGAGCGCCAAAGCCAGAATCGCCCTGCGCGAGCATGACTTTACCCGCCCCACAGTCCTGGCAATTGGCAATGAAACACACGGTCTGAGTGAGGGCTACCGTCAAATTTGTGACGTAATGGTCACCATTCCCATGTTTGGCTCGGCCAGTTCGCTCAATGTCGCCAGCGCCGCATCCATTTTGATGTACGAAGTCACCCGCCAGCGTTCGTCCCCCAATTCGCCGCGACCAGACTGACGCAAAATGACAGAATCATCTCACCCCATCTTCCAGCAGTTTCTAACTCCCGGCGAAAAAATCATCTGGAGCGGCAAGCCGCGCCAGGGCTTCCTTTTCCAGCGTTCCGATGTCTTCTTCATCCCCTTTAGCATCCTCTGGACCATCCTGGCGGTCTGGTGGGAACTAGAAACCGTGCTGAGCGATATCCCCTTCCAGGACAAAATCTGGAGCATTGTGATGCTCTCGGCAGCCGCCTACATCCTGCTGCTGCGTTTCCTGGTCGATGCGGTCTATCGCGCCCTGACCTTCTACGCCCTCACCAACCAGCGCGTACTCATCCATACCGGCCTGCTTAAAACCACCCTGACCAGCCTGCCCCTGACCGGCATGAACGAAATCAACCTCGACCTCGATAAAAACGGACGCGGTAATATTGTCTTCGGCCCGCTCGAACCCAACGCCTGGATGCACACCGGCGGCGGCTGGATTAAGATGGGCAAACTGGCAAAAATCCCGGCCTTTGAATTGCTCGAAGCCCCCCAGGCCATCTACAAAAAGATACGCGAGCAGCGCAAGCGCGTCAGATAGTTCCCATGAATCCCGAAGTCCTGACTCCCCGCCTGCTCATCCGCCGCTTCCGCGATTCTGACCTGGAAGCCTTGCTGGCCTATCGCAACGACCCCGAAGTCGCCCGCTACCAGGGCTGGAATATTCCCTATTCGCGTGAAAGCGCGCTCGAATTCCTGGCCGAGATGAAAGACAAACAGCCCGCTCCCGGCGAATGGCTGCAACTGGCGTTGGAATTACGCAGTAGCCCTCTCTCCCCAGGGGAGAGGGCGGAGGGTGAGGGTATCATCGGCGACCTGGCCTTCCACCTCATGAAATCCGACCCGCGCCAGGCCTATCTCGGCTACAGCCTGTCCCGCGCGCATTGGGGACGGGGCTATGCTGGCGAGGCCGTCCGCGCCCTGCTTGGCTACCTGTTCGGCGAACGCGACCTGCACCGCGTCGTGGCCGAATGCGACGTGGAGAACACCGCCTCGCAAAAACTGCTCGAACGGCTCGGCTTCCGGCGCGAGGCCCACCTGGTCGAAAATATCTTTTTCAAAGGCCAGTATGGCAGCGAATATCACTATGCCATCTTGCAGCGCGAATGGCAGAAATCCGAGCGGCAAGACTGATTGGATTTTTTAATGAACATCCACGCAGCCTCCCCTGACGACTTCGACCTCCTGTTGCCCCTCGACCACCACATCAGCGCCGCCATGTTGGCGCAAAAAATCGACCGGCAGGAAGTACTCGTTGCCAAAAACGACGCTGAACTGGTTGGCTGGCTGCGCTTTGGATATTTCTGGGACAACCTGCCCTTTATGAACCTGCTTTTTGTGCTTGAACCCCATCGCGGCAATCACATCGGCATGAAATTGGTTCTGCATTGGGAAAACGCCATGCAAGTCCGGGGCTTCGACCAGGTTTTTACATCCACCCTGGCAGATGAAACCGCCCAACACTTCTATCGTAAACTCGGCTACATCGACTGTGGCGCGCTGTTCCTACCTGGCGAGGCTGCCGAAATTATCCTGCGCAAACCCTTGGGAGCGCCGTTGTAACGCTCTGCGCCATGAAACTTCGCCCAGGCGAATATTTCCCGGTCTGGACGTGACGAACTTGCCAAACGGGGGTTATATGATTCGCCGACATCCACATCTGAAGTGGGGTCGGTTTGATTATCTAATCTCATAGAGGTCTTATGGAAAAAGTCGTCATTACCGGCATGGGGACAGTCAACCCGCTTGGCTTGAATGTGCAGGAAACCTGGCAAAATGTGATTAACGGCGTTTCTGGCGTCGGCCCCATCACCTTGTTCGATACCAAAAACTGGCAGTCGGAATGGCTGGTGCAGATTGCCTGCGAAGTCAAGAATTTCGACCCGGCCCGCTTCATGGACGCCAAAGAAGCCCGCCGCCGTGACCGATTCGAGCAATTTGCTTCGGCAGCGGCGAAGGAAGCATTGGCGAGTTCGGGCCTCGAAATCACCGAAGCCAACGCGGCCCGCATCGGGGTGGTCCTTTCCTCGGCCATTGGCGGGATGAAATCGCTCCAGGATGCGATTTTCACGTTGAAAGACGAAGGCGCGCGCAAAGTCAGCCCTTTCCTGATTCCCATGCTGATGCCCAATGGCGCGGCGGGGATTGTCGCCATCGAACATGGCATCAAGGGGCCGTGTTTTTCGGTTGCCTCGGCCTGCGCCTCGGGCGCGGACGGAATCGGCATGGCCTGGATGATGCTCAAGATGGGCATGGTGGATATCGCCCTGGCCGGGGCTGCCGAAGCGACGATTTGCGCAACCGGCGTGGGCGCCTTCGACCGCATCGGCGCAATGAGCCGCCGCAACGACGACTATTCGATGACCCCCCAGCCCTTCGACAAAAACCGCGACGGCCTGGTGATGGGCGAGGGCGCCGCCGTGCTGGTGCTGGAAACCGAACGCCATGCAAAAGCGCGCGGCGCGAACATCCTGGCCGAACTGGCCGGCTACGGCGCAACGGCAGATGCCTTCCACGTTACCGCGCCCGATGAAAACGGCGCGGGCGGCGCGGCAGCCATCCGCGCGGCGCTGGCAGCGGCTGGCGCCAATCCCGATGAAGTTGGCTACATCAACGCGCACGGCACCGCCACCCCCCTTAACGACGTCGCCGAGACCAAAGCAATCAAAGCGGCTTTTGGCAGCCTGGCTTACAAAATCCCGGTTTCCTCAACCAAATCGATGACCGGCCACATGATGGGCGCCACCGGCGCGCTGGAGGCCATCTTCTGCGTCCAGGCCGTGCGCGAGGGCATTCTGCCGCCCACCATCCACTACCAGACCCCTGACCCCGATTGCGACCTCGACTACGTTCCGAACACCGCGCGCGAAGCAAAAATTGACCTGGCAATCAGCAACGCCTTTGGCTTTGGCGGCCACAACGCAGTGCTGGCGGTTAGAAAATACCAATAACCCCAAAACGAAATTCTCGTCGTGTTCCGTCGTTGACGTCGTGGTTAAAACAATGGGCGAATTTACTCTAAAAACTCTTCCCGCCTGCCGAATCCGTGATATAATCCGCACTCGCGTCTAAACCGACTGCTGTGAAGCAGTATTCATCTATTTTTGGTAAGGAAATTACGAAATGACCGACCAGTTAATTCAATCCCTCGCCGCCCCCGCCAACCCCAACATTCCCGAACTGCGCTCCGGCGATGTTGTTTCCGTGCATGTCCGCATCAAAGAAGGCACCCGCGAGCGCATCCAGGAATTCAAAGGCACTATCATCCGCCTGCGCAAGGGCGGTCAGGATGCCAATTTCACCGTCCGCCGCATCGCCAGCAACGGCGTTGGCGTCGAACGCACCTTCCTGCTGCGCTCCCCCCGCGTAGATAAGGTCGTGGTAGAGCGGCACTCCGAAACCCGTCGCGCCCAACTGTACTTCATGCGCGGACTGACCGGCAAGAAGACCCGCCTCAAGCAGAAATTCAACTAATTTCTGTTCGGGTGCTACACAAAACAGGACGCAGCCCCGCGTCCTTTTGTGTTTTAATCAGGGTATGTGGTGCAAATCTCTGATTTGCATGGACAAGTCGGAGACTTGTCCCACATTTTGCAAATTTCTGATTTGCGCCGCAGGTTAGAGACTTGCCCCACGGAGACTCCATGAAACTCGACAAAATCACCCTCTACCCGCTCAAAATGCCGCTCGTCGCCCATTTCGAGACCTCCTTTGGCCGCATTTACGAGCGCGAATGCGTGTTGGTCAAAATCGAATCCGAAGGACTGACCGGCTGGGGCGAATGCGCCGCCGACCGCGACCCCGGCTACAGTTACGAAACCACCGGCACGGCGATGCACATCCTGAAAGACTTCATCCTGCCCCTGCTGGTTGGGCAAGACGTGACCGACCCCGCCGACTTCCAGCGGCGGGTTGCGCCTGTGCGCGGCCACCATCTCGCCAAAGCCGGCGTCGAAATGGCTCTGTGGGACTTGCTGGGCAAACGCAGCGGCAAATCGCTGCGTGAACTGTTCGGCGGAGAGAGAGACCAGGTTGAAGTCGGCGTTTCGATTGGCTTGCAAGATACCACCGCCGACCTGCTCAACGTGGTCGAACGTTACCTCGCCGAGGGCTACCAGCGGGTCAAACTCAAAATCAAACCGGGGCGCGATGTCAGCGAGGCGCAAGCCGTCCGCCGCGCCTACCCCGACCTGAAACTTCAGGTGGACGCCAATTCTGCCTACAGCCTCGATACCGCCGCCGCCCTGCGCCCGCTCGATGACCTGAACCTGCTGCTCATCGAACAACCGCTCTTCGAGGACGACATTTGGGACCATCGCCTGCTGCAAAAACAATTCCAAACCCCCATCTGCCTCGATGAAAGCGTCATCAGCCCGCGCCATGCCCGCTACGCCATCGAAATGGAAGCCTGCCGGGTCATCAACATCAAACCGGGGCGGGTGGGCGGCCTCAGCCAGGCCCTGCAAATCCATGCCATGTGCCGCGCAATCCACATGCCGGTCTGGTGCGGTGGAATGCTCGAAACCAACATCGGGCGCGCCTCCAACCTGGCCATTGCCTCTCTGCCCGGCTTCACCTTGCCCGGCGATATTTCCGCCTCAGCGCGCTATTACCGCCAGGACGTAACCCTCGAAACCTTCACCCTCAACCCCAACAGCACCATCACCGTCCCAACCGGCCCTGGCCTGGGCGTCACCGTAGATGAAACGCGGGTGAAAGAATACGCTTTTGGGGAAGTAGTAATTTGCAATTCGTAATTGGTGATTCGATGACTCTTCGCTCCCTTTTTCTTCTCTCTCTGCTTTTTCTTTCGACCGTGCTATCGGCCTGTTCGCCTGCCCCGCAGACCCCGCACGCGCCTGCTCTCGTTACCGAAACACTCCCCGCACCCCCGGCTGCCGCGCCCACCCTGCCGCCGATTGCCGAGCCAACCGCTACTCTCGTTCCGGCCTTGTGGATTTCACCCGCCGTCCCCGAAAAACTACGTGTAGCCAATCTAATTAACAACATAAATATCGTCGAAAACAAGGACGAAGCCACCATCTGGTTGGATGTTGATTCGGTACTCGAAAATCGAATATCGAATAACGAATATCGAACCTCCGTTTGGGTTTACGCCCTGGTGGCTGCCTTTCCCACCGTCCGAGATGGAGTTACCTTCGGCGAGCTGAAAGCGGCCTGGTCAGGCGCTCCCGCCAGCCTGTTGATGACCCCCTCCACCTTCGAGGCCATGAAAACCCTCTTTGGCGGCGAGACAGGCTCCGGCGTGCAACTGGTCTCTGCCGAAGGGTTGACGGAGGCCCTTTGGCAGAATCGCGCCTCGTGGGGCATTGTCCCCTTCGAGCAGGTCAATCCCAAACTGAAAGTTCTCGAAGTAGATGGCGCTTCACCGCTTCGCAAAGAATTCGACGCCGCGCAGTATCCGCTAACCGTCCATTTTACGCTGACCGGCAGCAATGCCGAACTCCCGGCCACCAACCGTGACCCCCAAAAGCTGGTGACGCTGGTGATGACCGGCGTGACTGCCCTGGTGCGTGCGACGGCGGTGAAAATGGAAGAAAACGGCAACACTTACCCGGCGCAAGATATCCGTGACTGGCTGCTGCAGGCCGATATTGCTCACATCTCCAACGAAATTCCGTTTGCGGTGGGCTGCCCGTACCCAAACGCCGACCAGCGGCGGCTGATTTTCTGCTCTGACCCGAAATATATCGAATTGCTGGAGTACGTCGGCACGGACGTGGTGGAATTGACCGGCAATCACTTTCAGGATTGGGGTAAGGAAGCCACGCTCTACACGCTGGAGATGTACCGCGAGCGCGGCTGGCCCTACTTTGGCGGCGGCGCGGACCTGGCCGATGCCCAAAAGGCGGCGATTGTGGAGCGCGGCGGCATGAAGTTTGCCTTCATCGGCTGCAATCCGGCCGGGCCGGTCTTTGCCTGGGCGCGCGCAGATGGCTGGCCGGGGGCCGCGCCCTGCGGCGCAGACTGGGCCGGTAAACCGAAGAACGGCGATGGCTACGAATGGATGGCCGAGGAAATTGCCCGCCTGAAGGCCGAGGGCTATATTGTGATTGCGACCTTCCAGTATTTCGAGTATTACAGCCCAGAGCCGCGCCCCTGGCAGCAGCGCGACTTTCGCCGCATGGCCGAGGCCGGGGCGACGATTGTCAGCGGCTCGCAGGCTCACTACGCGCAGGCGATGGAGTTCTATGGCGAGTCATTCATCCACTATGGGCTGGGCAACCTGTTTTTCGACCAGATGGGCTACGACAACCCTTCTAGCGGCAAACGCACCACCAACACGCGGCGCGAATTTCTCGACCGGCACGTCTTTTACGATGGGCAATACATTGGCACCGAAATTTTGACCGCCATGCTCGAAGATTACGCCAAACCCCGACCCATGACCCCCGCAGAGCGCGAAGTGTTTCTGGAAGAGTATTTCAGGGAGAGCGGCTGGGGACAGTAAAGAATCGGGAGATTTTGGACATCCTTACAAAACGTTCCAGGAGGTTTTGTTTTCAAATCCTGGCTGTCGTATCGTTTTCGTGAAAGCCTGGACGCAGAATTTAGGAACTCTCAATCTGAATCCTTGCACAAACAGCAAGGAATTTACCACAAAGGCAACGACAGAACATGATGTTTATTGCATATTCGCCCTGCCCGACGGCAGGGTTGTTTACAAAGGCAAGTAAGGATGAATCCCCTGCTCATGGCATAAAAGTCCGCTGAAGCAGACTGGCCCGAAAGGCTTTTTGTACTGAGGCAGGGCGCTTGCCCCCGCAATGGGGGTTAGCCCGCCGAATCAGGCGTGAAATCAATCAGCCTGAGCAGTTACCAAAATTTTCACGGAATCTGGCGCTTACTTCGGGGGAAATTTTCAGTGTTCTGATAGAGAGTATCGCCCGGCGTCATATAGAAATTCAAAATGCTGTCGGGCAAAGGCCAGGTCGGCAGGAGAGGCTGTCAAATGATTTGTCTGATAGCCTTGCAGACTCTGCAAATAGGGCTGCCAGCGCGGACGGGCCTTCTGTGGTGAAAGACCCAGGGCTTCATAAATGTGTTCCAGCGTTTGCACCGGCTGCGAGACCAAATCTTCGTAACGTACAGAGACCAGGTTTTCGGGTGGAATGAGTTTCTTTTCTTCCAGCCATTGTTGCATAGAAACGACAAACACCTGGCGTTTGGCTTCCACAATCTCTTCCCAGCGATAATCTTCCAGGGCGTGCAAGCGCAAGAGAACTTTTTGCATGTTGAGCAGTGACAGCCAAATGCGCAAAGGATTGCGCAGAATCTCAATGAATTTGGCCTGGGGGAACATCTCCAGCAGTACGCGGGTGCGGGTGAGATTGGTGGGCGATTTGAGCAGCAAAGGCTTGCTATCACCATGCAGGTAGGTACTTTGCTTCAGAATGAAAAGATAAGACTGTCGCCATTCTGACCATTCCTGGGACGAAAGGCTGCGCAGACGCATGTATTTTTCAAACAAGAGCGGGATTCGACTGGGGAAAAACCAATAGGTGTAATACGAATGCGGGCTGATGGTTGCCAGCGCCAATTCTTCTTCCTGTGGGCCATCCAGGTCTACGCTCATGTTGTCGAAGACACGATGATTGGGCATCAGGCCTTTGAGAGCGCGGCGCATAATGGCGGCCTGGCTGACCACAAACAGGGGAGCCAGGCATTGCAGCGTTGAGGCGTATCCGTAGTTGGGGTCAAGAGCCATCAGGTTATGTAAATGGGTTGTGCCGCTGCGCCACAATCCCATAATGAACACGGGCTGTGGATGCAACGGAACTTGCATAATGGCTTGCTGATAGTGAGCTTGCTCATAACGACGCAATGGCTCGGCCAAAAAGCTGGTCAGGCGCATGCGTGCCAGTTTGAAACGATATCGCGCCGAAACCGGCGGATTGGCTCGTAACACTGCGTCCCAATTTTGGGGCGATGTGAACAGGTACATGTGGGCGAAGTCTTCTTGGCGGAACATAGATGAAACGGGGAATCAGGGCGTGGTTTGAGGTGGGCGGAGGGGAAAATAATCGTCCCTAGCGTGTAGAGCCAGGGGCGTTATCGAAGATACCTTGAAGGTACTCGAAATCCCAATTTTCTGATGCGAAGTCAGCTCTTCTATCTATTGAAATAGGATGAAGTGCTAAAATTATACTGCGAAACAGTGGCAATATGCGACTTGCCTGACCGATTGGTTTGGTAAATTGCTCTCACCCCTGTTCTTCTTTTTGTAGGCCGGGCGATAGCGTTTGCCGGAAAGATAGGATACCGGGTTTGGAGATTAGGACAGGAACTCTGGAGAAAGCTCACCTGGCAGCGGGCGTAGGTGATGCCTGGCGTGGCGCGCTCGCTCGTAACGCATCGGGCAGCCCTTCGAGAGGGCGCGCAGGTTTGTCATCAAGGGTTGACCCGGAACGACTGCAAGGCATGGAGTACATTTTGCAAAAAACGAGAAAATCAGTCAGCACGCTCTTGCTGGAATGGTTACCCTGCCGCAAAATCCTGGTTACGCGGCCACTGTACCAGATTGTGTTTTTTTGCGAACACAGCGTAGCGTGATGTCAGATGGACGAATGGCGATGACAGCCAGGTTTGCTCGATGCCTGAAGCAAGTACCCGCCGCAGTCCTTGCGCGTCCTCAAAGTGTTCTACCATCAAGGTGGCGCGCCCCAACTCCATCAGAGTATGCGCATCGGAGCCAACCATGCCGGGGATGTTGTTTTGGCGCGCGAAGTCGCGCGCCCAAGTATTGAAGCGCGCATCTATGCAACGGGCGTTGAACACTTCCAGCGCGTCAATGTGAGGAAGAATCTCCTGTAAATGCTCCCGCTTCCAGCCGCGCATGGGGTCGAGGGGGTGCGAAATGCTGATAAATGCCCCCTGCTCCTTCAGGCGGCGAATGGCCTCCATCGGTTCCAATCCGGCGGGAATTTCTTCTCGCACAAAAGCCGCCAGCAGCTCTCCGCGGGTTGTCAAAATCTCTTCGCCTACAATCACCAGTTCCGGCGCGAGTTTCTGGGCTTCCAGCGCTCCGCCAATGCTGTTGTGGTCGGTTACAATCAAGCGGTCGATTCCCTTGCGGCGGGCTGCCTCCACTAATTTGCGCGGTTCGACCAGAGAGTCTTTGGAATAGATGGTGTGACAGTGAAATTCAACGCGGTATTTGTCCATAGGGAAGATTATACGTCATCTCATTTCCCTTTTTTGGGTTTTTGATATAGAATCGAACCAATGGAAGACAAACCCCGCTTCTTCGAACAACCGCTTGTCCGCGCCCTGATGGGCTTTTGTGGATTCATCCTTGCCTATTTCTTCATGAACCTTCTGGCGCATTTGTGGGTTCTGGCGTATGTGCCAGAAGAAGGCTCAGAAGTGACATCTATCTTTACAAGGGAGTTTTTCCTTGGTCCGGTCAACGACTTCTTCCAGCAGTCGCTTGATGCCCTGGTTTGTCTGATAGGTCTGGGAGTCTGGCTGGTCTTTTTTGCGCAATTCGTTTTGCCGGTGCGTACCCTGAGCAATCGCTTGACGGTGATAGGTCGTCTTTTGTCTTATCTCACCAGAAATCACGGCCCGGCAATGTTTGTAGAAAATGGGATGGTTCGCGCGCGCGAAGAGGAAAAAACGCGCGAGGGGCCGGGGGTTATCTGGCTGGATAGTGCCAGCGCGGCGGTTTTACGGAATGACGCGACTTTTACTAAGGCAATTGGGCCAGGGGTGCATTTCACTGATCCTGGTGAGCGGATTGCTGGCACGGTTGACTTGCATTCTCTGACTCAAGCAGTTGGCCCGCTAGAAAGCGATACTGGTGAAGCAGACCCTTTCAAAGTCTCCAAGGACCATCCAGATTATCAGGCCATTCAAAACCGCCGCTGGGAAACCAGCGCATTGACGCGCGATGGCATCGAGGTGCTGGCCTCTATTTCGGTGACATTTCACATTGCCGCCAGGCCGGGCGAGGGCAACACCCGCTATGGCTTCAACCCCGCTAGCGTGATGCGGGCCGTGCGTGATAGCATTACGCGCGGCGCAGATACTTCTCAGCCGCTTTGGAGTGAACTGCCTGCCCGCATGGCAGTAGATGTGTGGCGGGAATATGTGCGTAAATTTCGCCAGGATGAACTGTTTGCGCAGGTTGGCAAACGTCCTGAAACCGGTTTGCAGTTGATTGCTTCCCTTACCGCCAAACGTCTTAAGCAAGCGGAAATTGGGCAATATGATGACTTTGGCCGTCCAATTTTGAAAGCCCAAGACACATGTCTTGAAATTTTCAATCGCCATCACCAGCAGGGCTTGTATGCTGATTTAGACCGAAAGGCGTTTGATGCGTTTTTGCGGCAAAAAAGCAAGGATTTTGCAAATTTTTACGATTTTCTGCTCGAACATAAAAAGATAAAAGAGGCTGAAGAGTTCGAGCAAAAAATTCTAAGCCGAGAGTACCAGACTTTGACTGAAATGGGCTGGGAAGTTCAAGGTGTAAGCATCAAGCGAGTGTGGTTTGCGCCAGAAATCGAAGAACGAATTCTTGCAAATTGGACGACCCTTTGGAAGAAGAACGCTGAAAAAGGCCGCGACCAGGTGGAGCGCAACCGAAAATTGGCCGAAGTCCTTGGCCAGGAAGAGGCGCTCAAAATTTTTGCCAGTGACGCCGCTGATAGAGATTTGAATTTCAGTACGCGCCCGACCAAATATGATATCCTGTTTGCACTGACCCACAATACCTTTTTAGGAGTTCGGCGCAATTCGGTTTTGTTGAAACGCGCCGGTGACTTACAGATTCGCCTGTCTGAAATCTTTGGTTGGATGAGGGAGAAAGGAACGCGCGGATGAGACAATTTGTTCCGGTCCCAGGCGTGCAGAGCGCAATTCCTTCTATTTTTCTTCGCGTTTTTGATGGTTTGAAAAATTTGGTTGACGAAAGTCTCAATCGTATTTTCTCGCTCACGCATCATGCCTCGCGCCTGCGTTGGTATGCCTTGTGGGTAATTATCTCTTTGGTCTGGCTGTTTGCTATTCTCTTTATCGTTCCTGAGCAAATGTTTCGCAAGCAGCTGGGTATTCTTTTGTTTTCTTTGGGGGCGCTGCTAACAGGCGACCCGCAGCCGTTTCTTCAGGCTGGTTTGACATTTTTGCTCACCGTTGTTTTACATCCAGTGGTAATCAAATTTGGGATAGCGCTGTTCGCTCCTTTCTGGCTGCTTCACCGCGTTACCTCGCTTTATCTGGCCGATATTTTCGAGGAGACCGAAGCATCGGCCCGTCACTTCATCATTGAAGCCACCTTTGGGCGCGATTACCGCTCCATCAATATTGCGCAAGGGATGGTGTCTGCCGAAGACGCAAAATCATCAACGATTATCAAAATTGGCGGGCCAGGGTATGCCAAAGTGGACCTGGATAGTGCCGCTCTGTTCGAACGCCCCGATGGCACGCCCCATGTCATTTTGCCGGGCAAAAAAGAAATCATAGATGATTTCGAACGTCTGCGGCGGGTGATTGATGTGCGTGATGTGGTAGAAACCATTGATCTGCCCCCCACGCGCACCAAAGATGGTATTTTCGTTGGCGCGCGCAACATTCAATTTTCTTACAGCGTTTATCGCGGTAACTCTCCCGATCGGACGAACATTCCCTACCCCTGTGAACCGGCAGCTGTAGAAAGCCTGGTGTATAAAGATGGTCGTACTGTAAAACCCGGCATTCGTCCATCGCCCACTCCAGAATGGCAGTTGGGGCAGTTCAAAATGGGCGGCGCAGTGATAGGAGAAATCGGCGCCTTTGTGAGCAAACTGGGGCTAAGCGACTTTTTGGCTGCCATTGGCGAGCCAGAAGAAAAAAAATTGTTAGAACGCGAGACCGAAATTCGCCAAACCAGCCAGACTTTGAGCGGCAGCGGAGAGAACGCTAATCCCGATAAGCCGCCTCTCGAGGCGCCTAAAAATTTCTCGCCGCGTACCGCGCTCACTGAAGCCTTCTATAATCAAAATGATTTCGTTCGGCGCATGGCCGAAAAAGGCTTCCAACTCAACTGGATTGGCGTTGGTACCTGGTACACTCCTGCTGAAATCATCCTGGATAATCATCGGGAAGCCTGGCGGCTGAGCCGCGAAAACCTGGCGCGTGGCAGTCAGGATGCTCTCAACGCAGTGCGGTCTGAGGCTACGCTGCAAGAACTATTGCGTCTGATACAAATTCCCGTATATCAATTCTTCAATCATTTCGACCTGCTTCAATCGGGTGACGAAAAACCCCTGGACGATATTTTGCAAGAATATGATGATATTCTCTCTCGCGCGCTTGATTTATACCGCGTCGGGCCGGGCGCCCTGGAGCCAAAATTTGCTCGTCTGGTTCAGCAGGCTGACGCCTTGTTATACGCGACCCAATCCAACAATCCCGATTACATTGAACTTTTGAATCAACTGGCGTCTTGTTTGAAAGATACATCCTTCACTACCTTGCAAATAAATGGAGAATCTCTTCAGCAGGCTGCGCCACTGTATGAGGGCTTGCAACAGGAGCTGCAAGAGCAAGACAAACAGTTTTTGCTTGCGGTCAATGCTTTGTATAATGAATTGCGCAATTTCAACAAAATCCAACATGCTCTGAATCTCATTCACACACACAAACAGTTTTATTGGATTTCAGGACGGACGTAAAAAGAATGACCGTCTCAACCGAAGGCAGCGTTCTTGTAATTGGCGCATCCGCGCTGGATGTAGTGGGACGCGTGGAGGGCGAGTTGCGCCCTGGCACATCTAACCCGGCTCGTATTCGCGCTTCCTTTGGCGGCGTGGCGCGTAACGTGGCTGAGAACCTCGCTCGCTTGGGGCAGCCTGTCAGCCTGCTTTCGGTCGTTGGCAAAGACCGAATCGGCCAAGATGTGCTAGCCCATACCCGCCAGGCTGGGGTGGATATCAGTCATGTTTACGCCACCGATAAATACCCGACTGGCTTTTACATGGGCGTGCTGGATGGCGATGGCTACCGCCAGTTCGCCTTCGATGATATGCGCGTGATGCAGGAATTGACCGAATCGTACTTGCTGTACCATGCCGATCTGTTCGAACAGGCGTCAATGGTCTTTGTAGACGCCAACCTATCCGCTTCAGCCATGGCGGCAGTCTTTGAACTGGCAAATAAGTACAAACTGTCGGTTTGCGCCGACCCCACCTCCGGGTCGCTGGCCCTGGGTCTTTTGCCGTACCTGCGCCAGTTGAAGATGATTACCCCCAATGGCGTAGAGGCGGGAATTCTCACCGGCCAGCCTTTCGACCCCGCCGACAGCCTGGCAGCAATTGAAGCTGCTCGCTACCTGGTTAATCAGGGTGTTGAAACGGTCTTCGTCACCCTGGCTGAGTTTGGGGTATGTTATGCCAGTTCTAAAACGACTGGACACATCCCGGCGTTGCGCACCAGCATCATTGATTCGACTGGCGCCGGGGATGCGCTCACTGCGGCGGTGATGTTCGCGCTGCTGAATGATATTGACCTGGACGACGCTGCCCGGTTGGGGCTTTCTGCCGCTGCCCTAACCTTGCGTTATCCTGGAACGGTCTTCCCTGACCTGACCCTTGAAAAACTATACGATGAATTGGCCCTGTAAAAATGACTGAACTTCCTAAATCTTTTTCCCTTTCTGTTGAAATTATCTCGGCCCGACGGCGTGGATTGCCCGTCGTCGCCCTCGAATCGACTGTGGTCACGCATGGCCTGCCCAAACCCCAAAACCTGACCCTGGCCCAAGACATGGAATCTGCTGTCCGCTCAGAAGGCGCCACCCCGGCCACCATTGCCGTTATGGGCGGCAAGGTGCAAGTTGGTCTCAGCCCCGACCAGCTGGAGCGGCTGGCAAATGCCGGGGACGCCGTCAAAGTCAGTTTGCGCGACTTTGCCACTGCTCTCACCCAGGGCAAAATGGGCGGTACAACGGTTGCCGGGACGATGTTCGCTGCCGAGAAAGCGGGCATTAAAGTCTTTGCGACTGGCGGCATTGGGGGAGTTCACCGCGAGCATCCCTTCGATATTTCGACCGATTTGCAGGCGTTGGCTTCTATTCCGGTCATCGTGGTTTGCGCTGGGGCAAAATCCATCCTCGATTTGCGCGCCACGCTCGAATATCTGGAAACAATGGGCGTGCCGGTTGTCGGCTATGGTACAGATAAATTCCCCGAATTCTTCTCACCAGGAAAAAGCCACCCGGTCAGCGTAAAACTGGATACTCCCGAAGCAGTGGTCGGCTTTGCCAACGCGCACTGGGGCTTGGGCATGAAATCGGCGGTATTGGTTTGCCAGCCCATCCCTGGCGGGGCTGCGCTCGATGCGCAAACCGCCCGCCAGGCCGAGGAAACCGCCTCGAAAGAAGCGCAGGAAAAGAAAATTCGAGGTCAGGAATTAACCCCCTTCCTGCTCAGGCGCGTCAGCGAACTGACCGGCGGCAAATCAATGCGCGCCAATCTCGAATTGCTGTTGAACAATGCCCGGTTGGCGGCGCAAATCTCTCGTGCGCTGGCAGGCCTGGAACATCAGCAGAAAATGCTATGAGATAAGATTTGCCCTATCCTATAATAAAAACAAACTGGAACTTTTTGTTGAAGGCCTACTCCAGCGGATACACCACCACCGGCTCATCTCGTTCCTGGATGGGCAAAAACCGTTTTGGCCCAGCGCGAAAAGTGGTTCCGATAGTCATGCGCATTTTTTCAGAGACCAGCAGTTCTCCTGGCCCGGCATTGGCTTCGATTTTTCGGGCAACCTCGACTGCATCCCCAATCATATCCATCACTTTGACATCTTTCCCGCCCAGCCAGCCTTCCACAACCGGCCCAGCGTGAAGCCCAATGCCTACCCCCAGCCCGTGACGGTGGAGTAGGGCATTGATTTGCAGGCGCAATTTCAGGGCGGCTTCCAGGCCGTCATCCACCTGGTCGAAGAGTGCCAATACCTCCCCGGCGCGTAATTTGAATTTAAGGGCATGATGATGGTTCAGCGTGGCCTCAGCAGTCTGGTAATAGCGGTTCAGCAGGCTGACCGTCTCTTCGGGCTGGCGCGCTTCGCTCCACCTGGTTAATCCGCGTACATCCATAGCAAGGATGATGCGTTCTTCCCGTTTTACGGTTTGCGTCTTCTGGTTCGAGATGACCTTCTCCTGTGAGTCGCGCCCAAAAAGCCAGGTAGCGTACACATTGAGCCTGCGTTTTATTTCTTGTGCCTGGTTGTTCGTTTGGCGACGGGCCAGGTGAGATACCCCGGCATTCAACCCCAATAACAGAACCGCCAGGACGATAAACAAGTGTCCTGGTTCGAGCAGGAATTCAGGGACTCGCATGGTTGCAATCGGGTCCAGCCGGGAGTGCAGGATGTAATACATGGCTGCAACCATCGTACCGCGCAGCAGGGCTTCTAAAAGAATGAAAAAATCGTGCAGTCTCTCATTTTTTGTTGGCTGCAGACTCTGGATGATTCCAAAAAGAAGACCAAACACCCAATATGCAACATGATTGGGCGCTGCGAGGAACTCTGTTCCTTGCAGCGATAATCCAATGGCTGTAAACGTTGCTGGGCCAATCAAGTTGCCTAACAGGCGGCGTGGGTTTTCCATCCTCTCCCAGCGGCTCAATGCCCAGGCTTGTAAACCGCTGGCGAGGAGCAGGCCAACCAGGTTAGGAGAAATCAGGTAGTAAAGCGGGTCTGAAACCAGGATTTCGAGCAGGATGTTGAGGATGGGGAAATGCAGTGAGTTGCCAAGCCATTCCCGCCAGAAGTGGGAGGCTTGGAGAGCAAGTGAATCGGGAGCGCTGGGTGTTGCATCCATCGTCGATTTATGGCGTGGCGGTTGGCCAGGGCGTATCGGAGGGGCGCGGGGTGCGTGTTGCGCTTGGTAACGGCGAGGCAGTTAGCGTGGATGTTGGCGCTCGCGTCGAGGTGGGCATGCGCGTGGCGGAGGCTGTCGCGGTTGGTGGTATGCGGCGCGTGGCAGTTTCGCTGGGTGTTGCTGAAGGTGGGCGGGTCGGCGTCAGAGTGGCGGGTTCACCCTCCACAATGAAACGCCCTACTACTTTCCATTCCAACCCAACAAAGATTTGCACTTCGTAGTTGCCGGGTTTCCACTGGTCAGGCGAGGGCTGCCATTCGGTAAAACCGTAGCCGCCCGTCCCGCCGTTCCAGGGCGCGGTTTCATAATAGACCAGCTCGCCCTCTCGCAGCCAGAGCGCCGACCATTGCGCGCCGGGCTTCATCCCGTCATACGAATACAAAACCACTAGCCGGTCGATGGGATTTTGAAAAACCGTTCCCTGCTCAATTGGCTCATACGTGCGCGGATTGAATCCGCGCGCGAATACCAGTGGGCTGAAGATGGCCGCCGGGTCGGGAGTTACTGCGCTGCTAAAGAAGGCTTCCACCGCCGCCGGGATGAAAGGGGTGGGGGTAATCGTGGGGGTGTCTGTGATGGAAGGTGTATCGGTCACGGTGGGTGTGAGTGTGATGGTGGGCGAAAGCGTAATGGTTGGGGAAAGGGTAATGGTCGGCGAGAGCGTAATTGTTGGAGAAGGCTCATAAAAACTATATGCGACTGGCTCGCCGAAACGACCTAAAAGCAGGGCAACGATGCCCAAACCAATGGCTGTGCCCAGCAGCCTCCAGCCCTGGAGGATGCGCTTGCGCCGCAGTTGGTAATACATCAACCTGCGCGCTGACTGGATGGATTGCACGCCCATCCAGGCGCTCAACAGCACTCCCAGGATAGCAAGAAAAATAGCGGCCTGGATTCCAGCTTTGATGTCCATTGAGAAAATTATACCCGTTTATAATTGCCTTATGGCTGAATTGATTTTCCTCAAACTTGGCGGCTCGCTGATTACTGACAAAACCCGCCCTTACACTCCACGCCTGGATATTCTTGCCAACCTCGCCCGGCAGATTCGCGCCGCGAAGCAAGCCCGGCCTGGGCTGGCCCTCGTTTTAGGACATGGTTCCGGCTCTTTTGGGCATGTGGCGGCCAGGCAATATAAGACCCGCGAAGGGATATCCCCATTTTCTACGAAAATAGAGAAAGATGAGGGCTACTGGTTTGGATTCTCCGAAGTCTGGTTTCAGGCTTCAGCCTTGAACCGCTTCGTAATGGAAGCCCTGCGCCAGGCCGGGGTTCCTGCCCTGGCATTGGCTCCCGTTTCGGCGGTGACAGCCTGCGACGGCAAAGTCTCGCACTGGGATTTGACCCCGTTAAAATCGGCCATATCTGCCGGGCTGATTCCGGTTGTCTATGGCGACGTGGTTTTCGACGAGGCGCGCGGCGGAACGATTCTCTCGACCGAGGACCTGTTCGAGCATCTCGCGCGCGAACTGCGGCCTGGCCGTATTTTGCTGGCTGGTCTTGAGGGCGCGGTCTGGGCCGATTTCCCGCAACGCGCAATCCGAGTGGAAAAAATCACCCCAGTCTCGTTTAACGAGGTCAGGGCCGGCGTGGGGCAGTCTCATGGCGCGGATGTGACCGGGGGGATGGAATCCAAAGTTCGGCAAATGCTTCACCTGGTGAGCGAAATCCCCGGCCTGACGGCCCAAATCTTCAGCGGCGAGGAGCCGGGCAATCTCCAAAAAGCGCTGGCGGGTGAAAATTTGGGAACTGTGATTTGCCCAGAGTGAAATTCGTTGAGTGCTTACTTTCTGCGCATGGGATTATGACGTAAGTCTATTGCTTAATTTATGAATATTTTCCATAATAAAGGGGATATTATCGGTAAATCGAAAAAACATCCCGAAGGTGACTGAAAAGCAAAAAGAGAGCCAGGAAACCCTTCGGGATGTCGTTTTGAATGCTTCCTGGTCATTGCCCCAATCTCATTCGCATTTCAAAAGGAGAAGCCATGCCCCGAAAATTTACTCCCACCCCCTTAAACCTTGTCCAACCGGTGCCATCCGATATTGAGATTGCCCAGGCCGGCGCGCTCAAACCGATTACCCAGATTGCCGAGGAATTGGGAATCCAGCCCGATGAACTGGAGATGTACGGCCCGTATAAAGCCAAAATCAAACTGGAAATCCTGGAGCGGTTGAAAGACCGCCCGGACGGAAAATACATTGACGTAACTGCCATTACCCCCACTCCGCTCGGCGAGGGCAAAACGACCACCACAGTTGGCCTTTCGCAGGCGCTTGGGGCGCACCTGGGCAAGAGTGTGATGACGGTTATTCGTCAGCCCTCGCAGGGGCCAACGTTTGGCATTAAAGGCGGCGCAGCGGGCGGCGGTTACAGCCAGATTATTCCGATGGAAGATTTCAACCTGCACCTGACGGGCG
The DNA here is from genome assembly GCA_964422545.1 of uncultured Anaerolinea sp. GTDB lineage: Bacteria > Chloroflexota > Anaerolineae > Anaerolineales > Villigracilaceae > UBA5195. The sequence continues at coordinate 138,207 of CAYRBO010000006.1, forward strand.
ACATCCATGCAATTACTGCGGCTCACAACCTGTGCGCCGCAGCGCTGGATGCCCGCATGATGCACGAAAAGAACACTCCCGATGATGAGAAATTATTTGAAGCACTTTGCCCGCCCGATAAGCATGGTAACCGCAAGTTTTCGCCAACCATGTTGCGCCGGTTGAAGAAATTGGGTATCGACAAGACCGACCCGAATGAACTGACGCCAGAAGAACGTTCTCGTTTTGCCCGCCTGGATATTGACCCGGAAGGAGTGCAGTGGCGGCGTGTGATAGATATCAATGACCGCATGTTGCGCGAAATCATGGTCGGCCTGGGAAAGGAAGAAGCCGGTCACGAGCATCGATCTGGCTACGATATCACCGTCGCATCTGAAATCATGGCTATCCTGGCCCTGACCACTAGCCTGGCCGATATGCGTGACCGTCTGGGGCGGATGGTGGTGGCCGTCAATCGCAAGGGCGAAGCCGTCACCGCCGAAGACCTGGGTGTGGCTGGCGCGTTGACTGTGCTGATGAAGGATGCCATCAAACCCAACCTGATGCAGACCCTCGAAGGAACGCCTGCCATCGTCCATGCCGGACCGTTTGCCAATATTGCGCATGGGCAATCCTCCATCATCGCCGATAAAATCGCCCTCAAATTGGCCGATTACGTCATCACCGAATCGGGATTTGGCGCGGATATCGGCATGGAAAAGTTCATGAACATTAAGTGCCGCTACTCTGGGCTGGTTCCGCATGTGGTGGTGCTTGTCGCCACCGTCCGCGCGCTGAAGATGCACGGCGGCGGGCCAAAGGTGGTGGCTGGCAAGCCGTTGGCGCATGAATATACCCAGGAAAACCTCGAACTGCTCCAGAAGGGACTTCCCAACATGGTGCGGCACATCGAAAACGCGCTCAAATTTGGCGTCAACGTGGTTGTGGCGGTCAACTCTTTCGCCACCGATACCGAGCATGAAGTTGAGATGGTCCGCAAGGCGGCCATTGAAGCGGGGGCGATGGATGCAGTGGTTTCCAACCACTGGATGTATGGCGGCAAGGGCGCGATTGCCCTGGCTGAGGCAGTGGTCAAAGCCTGCGAGCAGCCCAGCAACTTCAAATTCCTCTACCCGCTGGAGATGTCGGTCAAGGAAAAAATCGAGACGATTGCCCGCGAAATTTACCGAGCCGATGGCGTCGATTACACCCCCGAAGCCGAAGCAAAAATTGAGCAGTTTACCAAATTGGGTTTTGCCAACCTGCCGCTCTGCATGGCCAAAACCCATCTCTCGTTTACCGACAAAGCAGATGTGAAGGGCGCGCCGACGGGATTCCGCGTCACCATCAGCGATGTTCGCGCGAGCGTAGGCGCGGGCTTCCTGTACCCGCTGCTTGGCACGATGCGCACCATGCCCGGCCTGCCTACCCGCCCGGCGTTCTACGATGTGGACCTGGATTTGGAAACTGGCAAAGTGGTTGGGCTGTTCTAATCCTAAACTGGCCGAAAATTTACAGAAAAATGCGCCCGCAGTGACCCTGTGGGCGCATTTGCACAAACAATGGGGAAAATTCTGGTTGCTTACACAGACTTGGGCGAGAACAGGCTCAAGGCGCCAGTGGCGATGGTCAGGACGGCAGCGATGATTTTCAAGATTTCGAGCATGTCGGCCTCCTTTGTGATTGCGGAATAAATTCCGCTTACGCCTTTTCGTAAAACACCAGCAGAGTGCTGCCGTATTTGCGCTCGTCAGATTTTTTCAAGTTGACGAGTTCTATTTCTTTATATTCGCGCGGGTGAATCTGGACGATGGCTTCGCCGGTTGCGGCCAGCCAGCCGGGGTTTTCATCGACCAGTTTGAGGGCCTGTAACCAGATTTCCTTGTATTGGGGCGGCGCAATGTATATGTACTCGAATTGCCGGTCGGGGGTGGCGCGCAGCATGGCAAGTGAGTCGCCGCGTCTCACTTCGGCCTGTTGGCTGAAGCCGCACATTGCCAGGTTTTCTTTGATGGTTTCGACCGGCAGGCGGTTGAGGTCCGAAAATCGGATGAAGGTTGCGCCGCGGCTAAGGGCTTCGATGCCGATAGCGCCCGTCCCGCCGAAGAGGTCCCACCAGTTCGATTCGATGACATCCCCGCCGAGGATGTTAAACAAGGCCTCTTTGACCATATCCGTCACGGGGCGGGTGGTGTCGCCGGGGACGGATTTCAGTTTGCGGCCTTTGGCTTTGCCGGCAATCACGCGCAGGGTCATATTTCTATCTTCCGACTGTGGTGTCGAAGCCAATTTGCGATTGCTTCGAGTGGCAGGTGTTTACTGGCGACCTCGATGGTGAAATCTTCCAGGGTTTGATTTTCGGTGTCCAAACGCCATTGGTTTATTTTCAGGAATATCCCTGCTGCGGTTATGCCCGTGCGCTTGTTTCCATCAACAAAGGGATGGTTGTTGACCATCGAGTCGAGCAAAGCGGCAGATTTAAGGAAAAGGTCTGGGTACAACTCCTGACCTTCGAATGTTGCTTGGGGGAGGGCAATGGCTGATTCTAGCAAGCCTAAATCGCGTATGCCGTGCATTCCACCGGTTTCAGATATCAAAACAGAGTGGATGAAAATCACCTGCTCAGCAGCCAAATATTTCATTTCCTTGCCAACGCTTCGAGGGCGGGACGATACTGTTCGATGAACTCGTTCACCTGGCGGGCGAACGTTTCATCAATACTGGCGGCAATTGGTTTTTCGACCGGGCGAAGCAGGATTTGTCGGTTTGAACGGTCCAATTCAATCGAAACGTCATTGCCCTCAACAACGCCGAGAGATTCGAGCATGTCTTTTGGCAGGGAAACGACAATGCTATTGCCTGTCTTGAAAATTTTTCTGAGCATGTTTGCCTCCGCGCGCATACTTACACTGTAAGTATATCACGCTCGGAGTCAGGCTTCCATTGCTCTTCTGACCGTCAGCAGGTTGCCATACGGTGCGATGGTCTCGACCACGCAGCCGGTGCCGAGCATGAATTTGCGTCCGCCAGTTTGGTCGAGCGCGTTTTGCACTTCGTCCAGGATGTCGTTGGGCGTGCCGTAGACCAGCGTTTCACGGCGCAGTCCGCCGCACAGGGCGGCGCGGGTGCGGGTCTGCGCTTCGGCCAGGGAGGGGGCGGTATCGCGGTCGTGCCAGTTGATGAGGTGGACGGGGTAATCGGCCAGGGCGTTGAAGTAGATGTTTTCGCCGTGAATGTGGAGCATATTGCACCACAACAAGCGCGCCGATTCCAGCACCGAAAGGTCAATGGCGCGCCCGAACTCGCTGAATTCATCTTTTGTGAGCAGGTGCGCCTGGGCATGCTGAACGGCGTAGAAAATACCGTCAATGAGTCCCATCGTGCGGGCGGCGCGGATGAAGCGGCGGGTGCTTTCGGCGATGACTTCCAGCCCGCGCCAGACCAGGTCGGGTTTTTGGCGCAGGTGGACGAGTAGGGTTTCGCCACCAACCAGGTTTTTGGCCTGCGAAAGGGGCGAAAATATCGTTTGAATCAGGGGCGTATCGGGGTCGAGCTCGGCCCGCAGGATGGAAAGGCACCTTAATTGGGAGGCAAGATACGGAGAGTCTGCGTCCAGCACCGGGAGTTGGGTCCAATCCTCCGGCGCGGAGATAATCCGCTTCGTGTAGCGGCGCGTCCCTTCGGCAGAGCCTTCCCAAACATCTTCCGCGCCCCAGTCTTTAAGGCAGTAGGACGAGGCGGGCGTGACTTTGACCAAATCCCAATCGAAGGTTTTCTGCCACTGGAGGGTGGCTGCCGCCAGGGTGTCGGGGTGCTGGTCATCGACCGGAAAATGCCGCCAAAGGGCGACGGGCGGACGGTCGAGATACTCCCCGGCCAGGCAGGCTTCGATGCGTTGGCGGTGCGTGGTCATAGGATGCGCCTTTCTGCCGCGTCGTAGGCGGCGATTTCGAGTTGGGCGGCTGGGCTGGCTGGGTATTCCCTGGCGAACAGGCTCCAGACCATTTGGTCGCACTTGCGTCCGTTGGCGAAGCAGCGGTTTTTGAGTGTGGCTTCGTGGTTGAAGCCGAGCTTGCGCGGCACGGCTGCTGAGCGCACGTTTTCGACCGCGCAGTGAATTTCGACTCGCTCAACCTGGTTGACCTCGAAGGCCACTTTGGTCAGCGCGGCGGAGGTTTCGGTGGCGTAGCCGCGCCCGATGTAGTCTTTGTGTATCCAGTAGCCGATTTCGAGGGCGTTGTTGCCAATGCGCGGGTGGAGGCCAGTGCCGCCCAGCAGGCGGTTTTCTTGTGGGTTAAAGATGCCGTAAACGTAATCGTGGCCGAGGTCGAAATTGGCGCGGAAGCGGCGCAGGCGTTCGATTTTGGCCTGCAGCGGTTCGGGTTCGGCGGCGGCCCAGGGCATCCAGGGCAGCAGGTGTTCGAGGCTTTCGGTGATGGCGGCGGCCAGCAGTGGGGCGTCGGCGGGGTTGTAGCAGCGTAAGACGAGTTGCGGGGTGACGATGCGGTAAGCGGGGCCGGGCATTTAGTCTTTCCTTTTGATGATGCAAAATTCTGCGCCGCCGCGCCCGAAACTGGTCACGACGGGGAGTTTACGGTAGATGGAGCGGGTATCCAGGTTGGCGCGAGTGTGAAAGAGCATCAGGTCGCCGGTTTGGATGTCGGATTCGGGTTCGCGCGTCAGGTCTTTGAGATTCAAGCCCCCGGCATAGTAGGCGGCGAGGGGCAATTCTCTCTGGATATGGAGCGTGGTCGCCGGTTCGTTATATTTTACCCACTCTACGGCTTCTTTGAAACACGTCAGCCAGTATTCCGTTTCGTAAACGCGATACGCGCCCCCAACGCCGCCCGTAAAACGGTTGTAGTAGGCGTATTCGTAGGGGTGCATGTGCCAGATGCCGAACAGGCCGGGCAGGAGCAATAACGCAGATAGGATGTTGCCATATCTGAATTTTGCCAGCCATTGAAAAACAAACCCGCAAAATAGGATAACCGGAGGCAGAATGAACAGGAAGTGCCGGAAGCCGTCGTACATGGAGGGGGTAAAGTAGAGCAGGTAGCCCAGCATGAAGCCAAACAGGGTCAGGACGACCAACGGGGCGCGGAAATCGAGGTTTTTTCTGATGATTTGTCGTGTAGCCGCTATAATGCCGGAAAGAAACAAAATCCAAGTTGGTTCAGTGAGAGTAAGAGCCAGCATAGTCGGCAGGTAGCGGCGCGGCATTTCGTTGGCGCGGAAGATTTGCCCGAGGAACAAGACGGCCAGTTCGGTGGGGTTGTTGGACATGTGCCGAAGGACGGCAAGCAAGCGGTTGAGCGGGTCGGCCCACAGGTAGGGCCAGAAGATGTACATCACGAGCATGGCGAGCAGGGCGTAGGCGAGGAAAGCCAGCCAGGCGGAGGGTGCGCCTACCTGTACACGGAATTTACGAAAATACACGGAGAAAGATTTGCGCGTGCTGCCTGTTCTGGGTTGTTTCGTGTTTTCTGCGTATTCCGCGTCTTGGGGTGTTCTTTGCCATATCCGCAATAGAAAATATAAGCCGACCAGCGCGCCTGCCAGCGGGCCAATGACGCGGATGGCGCTGGTGAGTCCGAGCAAGAGCGCGGCGAGCAGGGTTTTGGCTGCTTTTTGGCGTTTTGTGGCGTCTGGAGCCGTGATGACATCCACCATCTCCAGGCCGAGGGCCAGCGCCCACAGGAAGAAGACCATGAAGGGCATGTCTTTGGGGTTGATGAAGGCGTGTCCCCAAAAGACGGGCTGCCAGGCCAGGAAGGCGGTGCTCAGGATGGCGGGCCAGGGGTCGAACCAGCGCCGGGCCAGGCTGTAGAAGCCGACCAGCCCGACCTGGAAGGCAAGGAAGTTGACCAGGTGCCAGGCGGAGGCCATGTCTGCATCGAATAGCACCATCACCATTTGTTGAACCGGCCTTGCCAGGAGCAGATAGGCTGGGCCGTAGATTTTGTGGTCATCGGGGCTGCGTCCGTAAACGGAGTCGAAGTCGAAGCCTGGGGAGAAGGCCTGAGGGGTGTAGGCTTTCCAGATGGAGTCGGCGTAGTCGTAAAAGAGCGGCTCATCCCAGGAGAGGCCGTAGTTGCGGAAGGTCAAGAGTCCGACCGTCAGGTTGATGGTCAGGAGGAGCAGCAGCGGGGAACGGATGGCTAACGCCAAGCGGAGAAGCGGAGTGGACAACGGAGGAAACGGAGTGGGCAGCGGATGAAACGGAGAAACAGAGTGGACAGCGGGGGAAACGGAGAAACGGAGTTGGGAACGGATGGCTAACGCCAAGCGGAGAAGCGGAGTGGACAACGGAGGAAACGGAGAAATGGAGTTGGGAACGGAGGAAACGGAGAAACGGAGTGGACAGCGGAGGAAACGGAGAAATGGAGTTGGGAACGGATGGCTTGCGCGAAGCGGAGAAGCGGATGGGGATAACGGAGAGACAGGAAAATATCTATTTGAGAATAGACGCGGCGTACCTGATATTATGCATCATTGCCTACCATCTCCATTTTACATCCACTTTTGCTTTGCTGCGCAAGATGAATTGGTTCATGCGTCTGTGCATGCAGATGTTCATCAAAGGCAAGTTCATAATTCGGTCGTGTAATTCCAATCTGCGATACATATGCCGCTTGGGCGTAAATTGCCAGGTCAAACAACTCTTGAAAGCAGGCTTGTAACACCCTGTCTTGCGGGCCGGGTAGATTGACTTGCCTGATGTCGCCTGCATTAACGAGTTTTTTGATTGTTGTCGTGCCCAAGCATTATCCAGTTTTCACATCTTTTTCGCATAAGTAATGACGAATGAATCAGTGGCGTTTTCTATTCTTCTGTGTTGATTTGATCGACAAGGGACAGGATTTCATCGTTAGATGGGATATCCGTCATATCGTGTCCGTAGTGGACAAAACGCGCTACCCCGGACTTGTCAATCAAAACCTGGGCGGGCATGCGTCCTAGCTTGAACAGGTTGACTTCCTGCCCGTAGAGTTTTAGCACGCTGGCTTTTGGGTCGGGCAGGCCAATAAAAGGCAGAGATTCTTTTGCGAAGTAGTCGGCAAAGGCTTTGGCACTTTCGGGGCCGGCCACGACCACTTCCACATTGCGAGATACAAATTCTTGATAGTCTTGGCGCAACTGCGCCATATGCTTTTGGCAAAACGGTCAGGCAAAGGTGCGGTTGAAGACCAGCAGCACGTTTTTCTGTCCGCGCAGTTGGGTCAGTTGGAAAGGTTTGCCGTTGAAATCAGGCAGGCTGAAATCGGGAGCAGTTTGGTTTAAGGATATGCGGGGCATGATGGGCCTTTTTTACGAAACCACGAATCATTTTTCCAAAAGGTTTGCGATGTCTTTGGCAATTTTCTCTGGCACAAAAGAAGGGTCATAGCGCTTAAGGACGTTGCCATTCTGGTCCACCAGGAACTTTGTGAAATTCCAGGGGATGTTGTCACCCAGGATGTTTTTTTTCTGGGCGCGCAAATATTTATAGAGCGGGTGGGCATTGGGACCATTGACCTCGATTTTGGCAAAGACCGGAAAAGTCACGCTGTAATTGCGCTGGCAAAAGCGCTGAATGGCTTGGTTGTCCTCCGGTTCCTGTTCACCGAATTGGTTACAGGGAAAGCCCAGGATTTCCAGTCCTTTTTCACGCCATTCATCATAAAGGGTCTGTAATCCTTTGTATTGGGGCGTGAAGCCGCACTGGCTGGCTGTATTGACAATGAGCAACACTTTCCCTTTGTATTGCTCCAGAGATACCGGCTGCCCCTGGGAGTCTTCGACTATAAAGTTGTAGATTTCTGACATAGTTACCTCGGTGAATGAATTGTTTTATGACAATTTGGAACGAGCGTTTCAAACAAGGTGTAAAAAAGAGGCTAAAACGGATTTCATCACACGTTAGTCCAGAATGGACAAGACCAGGTTGACGTAATTTTGCAGACAGGCGCGGTTGGGGTTGACTTTGGCGAGAAAATTCAGGTTGAAAAAATTGAACAAGATGTAATCGGCCACCTGGCGGGCGGGTTGGCGCAGGTGAATCTGACCCGTCTGATCAGCGCGCTTGAGAAATTCAGCGAACAAGGCCGCCGCTTTCTCAGCGTGTTCGGCAATCACAGCGCTTACTTCTGGTTTACGGTGTTCCAACTCCACCGAGGCTTTCAGGGTTAACGAGCCGCCGGGCAGTTGGTTGGCAAGCAGGCTGTCTATCAGCCCTTGGAACATTTGCATCAGCACGGCCTTCGGATTCTCCGCAGGTTGGCTGAGCACCTGGCGCAGCATTTCAAGTTCCATGTGGCTGTGCTGTTTAAGGGCCAGCAAGAAAATAGCGTCTTTATCGCCGAAGGTGCTGTACAGGCTGCTGCTGCTTACACCCAGATGAGCCACCAGGTCACGAATGGAGGTAGCCGCATAGCCTTTCTCGCAAAACAGCGCCATGGCTTGCTCAATCACGGCTTCCTGGTCGAATGCTTTGGTTCTGGGTGACATGCGAGTAGTATAGCACAATTCCGAAACGTTCGTTTCAAAACGAGCGTTTTATTCGCTTTTTCTAAACTGATTTTAAAAAATGGATGGCGGACCGGCAGTCAATTTCCCGCCGGTCATCTACTGGGAGGTCGCCATCCGCTTTGAAGAGATGCGCGCTGGCAAGTCTGTGAGTGGAATTGGCTACATCGAGTTAACAGGCTATGCCGGGAATCTGCTCCTGCCGTAGTTCCTTGTGCTTTACTTTCAAAACTTTTGTGTATACTTTGTAGCGGTCAGTCATTTTGGCTCCACTTTTTTGGTTTGGTCGCCGCAAAAGTGTACCTTATGACTGACCTTCTAATTCAGATGTACGGTAGAGAATTCCTCCATTCTTTTCAGGTAGTCACGGTCGAAGGCGGCCAACAGGCTTTCGCGCGGGGTGTACCAGCCGGGGGTGTAGGCGGCGGATTGGACACCCTGTTGGCTGAGTTCGCAGACGTGCCAGTCTTGCAGGTTGGTCTCGTGCCAGAAGTCAATGGCATCCTGTGGGTTGAAGCCAGGGCGTGAGGCTGCTTCGGGGTGGAACAGCCATTCGCTGATAATGACGCTGTGGCTGGGGTCCTGTGGGAAGATGAGGTGGTACATCAGGTAGTCGGGGTGGATGTTGAGTAGCAGGTTGGGTAGCAGAGAGTAGTAGTAGCCGCGCTTGTCATCCCCTTCGCGCAGTTGACCTAGCGGCAGGGCGCAGGCGCGCCCGGTGACGGTCATGCTTTCTTTTTTCAGGTCAAGAAACCCGCCCAAGAAAGGACCTTCGATCAGGTCATTTTCGGCGCTGATGTAGGTGGTCATGGTGTTGAGCAGCGGGTGGATGGTGGGACAGTGGTAGCACTCGTTGAAGTTCTGGAAGATGTATTTCCAGTTGGATGCGAGTTCGTAGCGTTCACGGTGCAGGACTTTGAGTTGGGAAGGATTCCACGGGCTGATGCGTCCCTGCATGGGGGCGAATAAATCGTCGAAAGGCAGTGGTTGCGATTGGAGATTGGTGTTCACGAAGATGAATCCCTCCCAGGTGTGAACCGGCGCGGCGCGCAGGGGAAAATCTTCCCAGCGAAATTCGGGAATCTCTTTCATGAACGGCGCGCCAATCAGTTTGCCATCCAACCCGTAGGTCCAGGCATGGTAGTTGCATTGGATGCTGTTTTTGAACTGTCCCTCGGGCTGTTCGCAGATGCGCGTGCCACGATGGCGGCAGACGTTGTAGAAGGCACGGATGTTCATTTCCCCATCGCGCAGGATGATAAGGCTTTCGCCGAGAATTTCTTGTAGAAAGTAGTCGCCGGGGTTGGGAATGCGGCTGTGATGACCGACACAGAACCAGGTACGGTCGAATATGCGCTCTTTTTCGCGGGCGAATATTTCGGGTGAGGTGTAGTATTTTTGCGGCAGGGTCATTTCACCAGGGATGAAGGTTTCGGCGGTTTTGTAGAATTTGGACATGGGTGGCTCCTTTCTGGGGAATGGATAGATGGAACGGATGGCTGCGCGAAACGGAGAAACGGATGGGGGCAGCGGATGAAGCGGAGCGGACAACGGATGAAGCGGAGAAACGGAGGGAGAACGGATGGCTGTGCGAAACGGAGAAGCGGATGGGGGGACAGATAAACAGAGGGCCGGATAACCGAACAACTCTGGACAGCCAGAACCGGATAACTGGATAACTGGATAACCGGACAACCGGATAACTGAATAACCGAATAACCAGAGAATCAAAGCAGGTAAACAAATGACCGCAGGAGTCTCGTGGGAGAGTCCTACGGTCATGGGGCCCGGTCTGCCAGGTATTGGCGCCGGGAAAATCAGGTTTCGCGGTCGATAAGGACTTCGGGGACGGCGTTGAGATGCAAAAGGGCAGAGGGAAAAACGGACTTCATAACTCCAATTTTAGCATGGGCGGTTATTTTTTCAAGATGTTTTTAGCCGCATTGCGACCGGGGATGCCGCTGACTCCGCCGCCGCCATGCAGGCCGCTGCCGCACAGGTAGAGGCCCTCGATGGGGGTCTCCTGGCTGGCATAGCCAGGGATGGGGCGCATGAAGAAGAATTGGTCGAGCATGAGTTGGCCGTGATGTGGGTCACCTTCGGTGAGAGAGAAGACGGTTTCCAGGTCGAGAGGGGTGAGGACTTTTGGAGTTTGGATTTGAGATTTTAGATTGGGGATATATTCACTCAGTGTATTAAGCGTAATTTGTTCAAGCGTGGCGTGGGTTGAATCATCCCAAGTGACATGTTTGAGGAAGTAGGGAGCGAATTGGAAATGCACATTCAAAACGGTTTTGGGAACGGATGATGAAGCGGATGAACGGATGTCGTCGGCGGAGGGCGCCGGATGAGCAGATGTTGTGAGTTCGACGTAGGGGTTTGCGGAGATTTGGCCGTACTTGGCAACGTCGTAGGCGCGTTCGAGGTAGGCCAGAGAGGGAGCAATGACAACGGATGAATCGGGGAAACGGAGAGTGGAGGAAGCAAGGGGCAGTTGCAGTTTGGCACTGATGCCGCGCATTTTGATGCGCTGGGCCTGCCAGACGAATTCGGGGTCGAGGGGGTCGGGGGTGACGAGACGCAGGAAGGTGTGTTTGGGGTCGGTGGAGGAGAGGACGCAGGCAGCGGGGATTTGCTCGCCGGTGGTCAGGCGGACGCCCGTAACGCGCGCGTTCTCGATGGTGATGCGCTCCACTTCGGCATTCGCGCGGATTTCCGCGCCGTAAGATTTGGCGGCGCGTTCGAGGGCGGCAATGATTTGGTGGGAGTCTTGCGCAGGTTGGCCCCAGCCTGCTCCGCGAATCAGGTATTGGTGCAGCAAGTTGTAGGCGCTGCCTGCGGACATGACTCCCAGGTTGGCGTTGTGGATGCCCAGGCTGGCGAGGGCGGCTTTGAGAATGTCTGATTCAAACCATTCATCCAGGAATTCTTTGGCGCTCATGGGCAGCAGGCGGATGAAGGCGTACATGTCCTTCGCGCCCAGGCCACGCAGTTTGAGGGCGAGTTGGGCGAGGGGCAGCCCTTGAGAGATGGAAAATTTGGGCAGCGGGGGAATGGGCGTGGCGTAGGCGGCTTCTAAAGCGGCGGCGGCTCTCGCCATAAAGCGCGCAAAATCGGGCCAGCGGGCGGCATCGGAGCGGGAGAATTGGGAGATGGATTCGACCGTTTTAGCGGTATCGGCTGACAGGATGAGTTGGCGAGAATCGGGTAGGAGGGAGATTAAATCTGTCGAGACGGGAGCAGGATTCAGCCCGAAATGTTCCAGGCCGAGATGACGGATGATGTCGGGGCGCAGGATTCCGCGCGGAAACGGGACCAGGGCCGGGGCGTCGTCTTGTCCCATACAAAACCCGCCAATGACCGGGCGTTTTTCGAGTACCAGGACTCTTTTCCCGGCTTTGGCAAGCCAGGCGGCGGCGGTGAGGCCGTTGTGTCCGGCGCCGATGATGAGGGTGTCGTAGGCGTTCATTTCCAGTCCTTCAAAATTTCTTGCGCTGCCAGTTTGCCCGCTGCGCCCATAATGCCGCCGCCAGGGTGCGCGCCGCTGGCGGCCAGGTAGTAGCCAGGGAGGGGGGTGCGGAAGTCGGCCCACTGCGGGGCGGGGCGCAGGAAGAAGAGTTGGTGCAGCAGTAGTTCGCCATGAAAGATGTTGCCGCCAGTGATGCCTGCGATGCGCTCGATGTCGGTGGGGGTGATGATTTGCTGCCCGATGATGGCGCGGCGGATGTTGGGGGCGTATTGCTCAAGTGTGGCGATGACGTTTTCGGCAAATTGGGCTTTTTTCTGGTCAGTCCAGCCACCTTCTATATCGTAGGGGACGTATTGGACGAAGCACGACATGACGTGTTGGCCGGGGGGGGCCATGTCGGGGTCTATCATGGAGGGGATGACGATGTCTATGTAGGGATGGCGGGAGGGCTGGCCGTGTTTGGCGTCATCATAGGCGCGTTCGATGTAGTCTATGCTGGGGCTGATGGAGATGGCGCCGCGATGCGGGTCGGGGGGGCGGGCGTTCGGGCCTGTGGTGGGCCAGGCGGTGAATTCGGGCAGTTCGCTGAGGGCCAGGTTGAGTTTGCCCGATGAGCCGCGCACGCGGAAGTTGCGAATTTGGGCCACGAAGTCATCGGGGAAATATTTGGGTTCGACAAATTGCAAGAAGGTACGCTTGGGGTCGGCGGCGGAAACAATCACTTTGGCGTGGAACTCGTCGCCGTTTTGGAGGGCAACGCCTGCGGCGCGGCCATTTTTGACGATGACTTTTTCGACGGGCGAATCGGTGCGGATTTCGACGCCCAGGGCGCGGGCGGCGCGGGCGATGGAGGCCGTTACGCCGCCGGAGCCATCTTTGGCAAAGCCCCAGGCGCGGAAGGCCCCGTCAATTTCGCCCATGTAGTGATGGAGTAGAACGTAGGCTGTGCCGGGCGAGCGCGGCCCAAGAAACGTGCCAATGATGCCGCTGGCAGATTTCGTCCCTTTGAGGGCGTCGGTCTCGAACCAGTCATCGAGCAGGTCGGCGGAGGATTGGGTGATGAGTTTGGCGAGGGCGTAGAGGTCTTTTTCGCTCAAACTGGCAGCGTAGCGGGCAGTTTTGAACAAGCCGAGCAGGTCGCGGGGAGAGAGAGAGGCCAGGTCGGGCGGGACGAGGCTAAGGAGCGGTTTGACGGCCATCGCCATGCGCACCATCAGTCGGGAGTAGTCATCGTAGGCGTCGGCGTCGCGCGGCGAGTGGCGGTAGATTTCGCGGCGGGTGTCGTCGTGGTCGGCCCAGGCGGCCAGGTAGTTGCCGTTTTCGAGGGGGGTGAAGGTGCTGGGCAGCGGCAGGATTTTGAGGCCGTGCCGGGGCAGTTCCAGTTCACGGATGATTTCGGGGCGCAGCAGGCTGACGACGTAAGAAAATTCGGTGAAGCGGAAGCCGGGGAAGATTTCCTCGGTGACAGCAGCCCCGCCAACGATAGGGCGGCGCTCGAGGATCAGGACTTTTTTGCCGGCGCGGGCCAGGTAGGCGGCGTTGATTAATCCGTTGTGGCCGCCGCCGATGACGAGTGCGTCGTACGTGTGCGAGGGCATAGACGAAACCTTTTGGGGCGCGGATTGCGTGGAGAACGCAGGAACGTGTAAGTCGATTTTACAACAAGTCGGGGTGAATTAGCGTAACTGCCTACCCGCCCTCACCCCCGGCCCCTCTCCCGGTGGGAGAGGGGAGAAGAATGGGAATTTCCGGCTTGGTGGCGTCCCTGCGGAATCCGATAGCAAACTCCCGGTGGGAGAGGGGAGAAGAATGGGAATTTCCGGCTTGGTGGCGTCCCTGCGGAATCCGATAGCAAACTCCCGGTGGGAGAGGGGAGAAAAACGAGAATTAGCAGTCAATGCCCATGATGGCTGGCGGTGCCGAAGGCGTGTTCCCAGACCAGCAGGGCGTAGTAGCGCCAGGCAAAATCGGGGTTGTAGGCGATGGATTGACCGCCCCGACTCTCGCCCGCGTTTTTGAGATTGGCTTCGAGGAAGCGCAGCATTTGTTCCCAGGCTTGGGCCTGCACGCCGCCCGCGCGGATGGATGTCATGTCGGTCACGAAAGCATGTGGCTGGCCGTCGTAGATGCTGATTTCGTGTGGAATCCCGGCCTGTTGCAGACCGGCTTCGAGCGCGCGGACTTCTTCGAGTGGGATGGATGAATCGGCTCCGCCAAAGATTCCCAGCACCGGGCCGGGCAGGTTTTTCAATACTTCAGGGTCGGTTTCCGATGCGCCGTAGAATATCACCGTTGCGGCGATGCCGTTGTTGTGCAGGCTGTACAGGAGCGAGACGCGGCCTCCGTAGCAAAATCCAACGATGCCGACGCGATCGATATCCACAACGGATTGGGAGGCGAGCCAGGCGAAGACCGAATCGAGATCGGCGTTGACTTGGGTCTGGTTGGTTGTGATGACCTGGTAAATGGCGCGCGGAATCCAGGTGGTGGTTTGGCCGCGCATGGTATCGGGGGCAATGACGAGATAGCCTTCTTCGGCCAGGCCATCGGCTTTGCCTACGATGCTTTCGTTCAGGCCGAAAAATTCGTGAATCATGATGACGACCGGGAAGGGGCCTTCGCCGGTTGGCCTGGCGACGTAGGCGCGGACATCTGGGGCGCCATGGATGCCGGGGATGACGGTGTTTGTCAGGGCGGCAAGGCGCGCCTCACTGCCAATTCCGGCAACGGGGATGGAGATGAGCAGGATGGCAGCCAGCCCAATGAACGTGAGCAGGAGGCCGAGCAGGATGCGTTTAAGGGTTTTCCACATAAGGGTTTCCTCCGATTGGTTTGACGAGATGATTTTACGGGAAAAGTCATCCAAATACTCTCAAATTCTGTGCTATGAGAATTTTATGCCTGCTTTTGATTTTTCAAATTCAAAAACAGAAATTTAAAAATAATTATTGACAAATATTAAATTTTTAGTACAATTTATTTAATAATTACAAAGATGGCTTTAATTCTATGGAGAGTCGAATGAACATTTCAACAATCACGAGCGAGGCATTCCAGGTTAATTGGAAGCCCAAATTCTTTACCATTTTCGCGGGACAGTCGCTCTCGCTGTTTGGCTCTTCGCTGGTGCAGTTTGCGCTGGTGTGGTATCTCACCCAGCAGACTGGCTCGGCCACCATCCTGGCGACCGCCACCCTGGTGGCGATGCTTCCACAAATCTTGCTTGGGCCTTTCGTAGGGGCGTTGGTTGACCGCTGGAACCGACGGGTTGTGATGATTATCGCTGATGGGACGATTGCGCTCGCCACGCTGGTTTTGGCCGGGCTGTTTTGGGCCGGGTTGGCGCAGGTCTGGCATATTTACGTCATTTTGCTGATTCGCTCGGTGGGCGGGGCATTCCACTGGCCAGCCATGTCTGCTTCTACTTCTTTGATGGTTCCGAAAGAGCATCTCGCGCGGGTGGCCGGGATGCAGCAAACCCTGCAAGGGTTGGTGAGCATGGTTGCGCCGCCGACTGGGGCTGTTTTGATTGGGCTGATGACCACTCAGGGCGTATTGGCTATTGACGCAGCCACCGCGCTCATTGCTATCTTGCCGCTGGTATTTATTGCCATCCCCCAACCCGTTCGCTTGCAGAATGAAAACGAGACGCAAAAGACCTCCTATTGGCAAGATGTGAAAGAAGGTTTTATTTACGTCGCCGCCTGGCCGGGCTTGCTGGCAATTCTGGTGATGGCCGTCTTGATTAATTTCCTGCTGACCCCGGCAGGCGCGCTAATGCCCCTGCTGGTGACCAAACACTTTGGCCTGGGCGCGCTCGAACTCGGCTTTACCGATACGCTGTGGGGCGTGGGCATGATTGCGGGCGGGGGGCTGCTTGGCATTTGGGGTGGGTTCAAGCGGCGAATTGTGACTTCGATGCTGGGGATTATCGGTCTGGGTATTGGCGTGCTGATGACTGGCTTCGCGCCCGCCAATATGTTCTGGCTGGCGCTGGCGGGAATGGCTGTGATGGGTTTCATGAATCCGATTACGAATGGCCCGCTACACGCCATCATTCAGGCCACTGTCAAGCCCGAAATGCAGGGGCGGGTGATGTCGTTGATTGGTAGTGCGGCGACCGCCATGACCCCACTCTCGCTGGCGGTGGCTGGCCCGGTATCAGACGCTATCGGCATCCAGACCTGGTATATCTTCGGCGGCGCAGCCTGCCTGCTGATGGGCGCGGGCGCGTTTCTCATCCCGGCGATTATGAACGTCGAAAACAATCACTCGTCCACTGAGACGCCAGAAACCTCGCAAGCAATTCACTTGGCTGCCGATTAATCTGCGCATACCCGGCGGGGGGAAGCGCCGGTTTCGTGACAATGTGTGCGACTCCTCCCTGAAAGAAAATAGCGGCCATAAGCCGCTATTTTCTTGATGCCGTTCCAAAGGCTTTCCTCGGTGATCCAAACCGTATCTTTTCAGGCATCGAAATAAAAACAGGACTGCGAGAACAGCCCTGTTTGTGATTGAAAAACCGGGTTCTTACTTAACCGGCACGACGTTGGCCGCCTGGGCTCCTTTGGGGCCCATTTCGATAGAAAATTCGACCTTCTGCTCCGGTTCGAGACGTTTATAGCCTTCCATATTGATGGCCGAGAAGTGAACGAACACATCCTCACCGCCTTCGTAGCCGATGAAGCCGTAGCCTTTGGTGGCGTTGAACCATTTGACTGTTCCAATGATACGTTCTGACATTTTCTTTCTCCTGCATGGAATGTTTTACCGGGCGACCCGGCCGGGCAAGGTTATCACGCCGGGGAGGGTATTGTCAAGATACCGCGCGTTACAACAGCATTCAAAAATATATGAATTCTTCAAGAAAGCGTGACGAGTAGACAAAAAGACTCTTCTCGATCATCTTGAAGATACCAGTCTTTCTCGAATGCAGCCCCCCGCCCTCAACATACTGAAAGTCAGTGTTCTCATTTCCTCTCGACAAACTCGCTTTCTTGAGAACTTCATACTTTGCCAATTGTGGAAAAATTGCTGAAACTCTTGTCAGTTTTCAGGAAATTTGCGGTATAATACCGCCTCGCTGTAGAGAATACAGTATAGGCTTCAATCGGGGCGTGGCGCAGCCCGGCTAGCGCGCTTGCATGGGGTGCAAGAGGTCGGAGGTTCAAATCCTCTCGCCCCGACTCTAGACCATATTACATGGTCAAAATCATAAGCAACAGGTCTGTGGTAGGCATTCTGAAAGGAATTGCCATGACCACAGACCTGTTGCTTTCCCAAGCCATTGAAGGTTTTTTTATTGCCCGCCGTGCCGATGGTTACAGCCCAAAAACACTTTATCAATATGACTGGGCGCTCAAAATGTTACTCGAAATGGGAGACCTGCCCCTCAAGCAAATAGATACTGAGTATTTGCGAAGGTTTATGGCCTCTGTTCAGCAAAAACCATCTTTATCATCATCATCAGTATTTCATATTTGGAAAGCCCTGCGCGCCTTCTATAAATGGCTTTCAGCAGAAGGACTGGCCGACCGCCCAGACCAGGCCCTGACCAAACCACGCTTTGCTTACCAGGAAGTTCATCCATTCACCCAAGATGAAATCAAAGCCCTGCTCAAAGCAATAGATAAAACCAGACCCTCCGCAGGCCGCCGTCAATCATTTCAAATGCGCCGACCAACCAAAGAGCGTGATAAAGCCATTGTTTTACTCTTGTTGGATACTGGCATTCGCGCCGGTGAACTTTGCCGTCTGACCGGCTCGGATGTGGATTTACAAAATGGCCTGATAATCATCCGACCCTATCGTTCCAGCGTTAAATCACGTCCAAGAGTTATTCCATTTGGGCAGGTTGTCAGAAAAGCCCTTTGGAAATATTCCACTGTTCATTCGTTTGAAGCAAACAAATTGATTTTTGACCTTGAATTACCGTCCAGTTTATTGCATCTTCTTAAAAATCTGGGTAATCGCGCTGGTATCAAAAAAGTACATCCCCATCGCTTCCGGCACACATTCGCAATTGAATATCTCCGAAACGGCGGGGATGTATTTACCCTGCAACGAATTTTAGGTCACTCTACTCTGACAATGGTACAAAATTACTTGTCATTGGCACAAACCGATGACCAGGCCGCGCATCGTCGGGCCAGTCCGGCAGACAAATGGGTCTAAATAACATGGGTCTCTGTGTCAACAACCTCAAAACGTGCTGATGAAAACGGTTTGACCGATGGCGCTCCATCAATCAAAAACTTGAAATCATAAGACCCTATGCCAGCATCGATAAAACTTGTCAAAACATCATCTAAATTAATCGTTACTGTGTCATTATCGGTCACAAGTTTGCCATGAGTGCGCAAATTAGTCGCATCTTGCGCATTGACAATTTTTACGCCATCATACTCAGTATTGGGAGGGTTAGATACCACCATTTGTAATATGGCGTAATTATCAGGTTCAGATGGATGTCGTTTGGCAGTCACAATTAATTGTTTCCAGTTTGCTGGGTAATTAATATTGCCAATTGTCTTGCTATACCCAATATATTTGGTAATGGTGATGTCAATCCCTTGCATAGCATTAATCGTATCATTGACCGAACTGGTCAGCGTGCGGGTCGGATGCGCCCAAACATCCGCTGCCAGTGCGCCCAAACCAGTCAGCGTGCGAGTTGCATACGTCCAAACATCAGAGACGAGTGTCCCAAACCCGGTCAGCGTCCGTGTACCCGCGGCCCAAACCGCCGACGCGATGTCGCCAACGGTAGGCGGCGGGGTGTACGATGACGCCGCCAAACGGGACGATACTGCTGCATCGAGATTGTAATTGTTTGGTGGAGTGTAGGAGTATAGGTCTTTTTGGTCAACCGTTGTATCCGTCGTGCGAAACCGAGCAACCAGACGCAGATTGTCCGCGCCAGTATAGGCGTAAATTGCAACCCCAGGCATATTGGACAGCATCGTCACCGCTTGCGCGTTTACCAGGACATTATTGGCATCATCGATAACAGTAACAGTAGGAGCCGGAGAAGGAGAATACCCTTCCCCAGATTTGGTAAATGCCGCCTGAAAATGATAAACCGTTGTCATTCCGCCGCGCCATGGCGCGGCGGGTAGCGCGGGCCAGGGGGGTGAGAGAGTTGAGTTCGTTCATCGTTCCAT
>CAYRBO010000007.1:0-128323 GCA_964422545.1 uncultured Anaerolinea sp.
ACCTCGAACCTAGCGGTTAACAGCCGCCCGCTCTGCCGATTGAGCTAACGAGGAACGCGAGACGAGATTATATAGGGTTCAGCCTTGCCTGTCAAGCAAAATTCAAGGCAAATTTTGCCAAACAGCTATGTAAAACTTTTTCCGCTCCTGCCACAATAGCCGTATCGATAGCGCGCTCCCCGCCAACACAACCGTCCACTCCATCCACGCATTCGGCTGACCTTTCAAAATGTCATGACCAGCAGCCCAAACCAGACCAAACAAAACACATGCCAAACCCAAGTTAATCAATTTCCTGAACATCGTCACTCCTTTTTGCTTTTTATTGTATCATTGGGCAAAGCGCCCCGAAGGTTAACGTCAGGTATTCCCACCGCAAAACCACCCTTCGGGACGGCTTTCATATCACATATAAGTACCGGAGCAAACATGACCAACCTGAAATGGTGGCAAACCGCCCTGTTCTACCAGATATACCCGCGCTCTTTTGCAGACGGCAACGGCGACGGAATCGGCGATTTTATTGGAATCACCCAAAAATTGGATTATCTCAAAGACTTGGGCATAGATGCCATCTGGCTCTCGCCACATTTCCCCTCTCCAAACTGGGACTGTGGCTACGACATCAGCGACTACTGCAACGTCGCCCCCGAATACGGCACGCTCGACGATTTCAAAACCTTCCTCAGCGCAGCCCACGCGCGCGGGATGAAGGTCATCCTCGACCTGGTGCTAAATCACACCAGCGACGAACACCCCTGGTTCATCGAATCAAAATCCAGCCGCGATAACCCCAAAGCCGATTGGTACGTTTGGATGGACTCCCCTCTCCCAGCGGGAGAGGGGCCGGGGGGTGAGGGCCACCCGCCCAACAACTGGCAATCCTGCTTCGACGGCGATGCCTGGACTTACGTCCCAGAGCGGGGCCAATATTACTATCACTACTTCATGAAGCAGCAGCCCGACCTGAACTGGCACAATCCCGAAGTGAAGCAGGCCATGTGGGATGCCGTCCGCTTTTGGTTGGATCTAGGCGTGGACGGATACCGCCTCGATGCCATTGGGACCATCTACGAAGACCCCCGCCTGACACCGCATTCCGTTCCAATGAACCTGGCCCAGCTGCGGCGATTCTCTGAGACCGCCACAACGCCCGAAGAAATTGCCCTGAAAGACAAATACTGGCATGAGATGTTCAAGCACCAGTGGGGCCGCCCCGAACTGCACGACCTGATGAAAGAATTGCGCGCCATCCTGGACGAATACGACGGCGACCGGATGCTGGTCGGCGAGGACGACAACATCGATTACATGGGCTACGGCGACGACGAACTGCACCTGGTCTTCAATTTTCCGCTCATGCGCGTCGACCGCATCACCCCGGCCCACATCCACAAGAACCAGCGGCAACGCCTGGCGCGGCTCGACCTGCTGCCGACGCGCGGCTGGGGCTGCAACACCCTCGGCAATCACGATTGCTCGCGCATTTACACGCGCTACGCCGACGGTCTCCATGACGCCGAACTGGCGCGCCTGAACGCCGCCCTGGTGCTGACCCTGCGCGGCACGCCCTTCCTCTACAACGGCGAAGAAATCGGAATGCAGGACTACATCATCACCGACCCCTCGAAATTGCGCGACACGATGGCAACCTGGTATTACGATGCGCTGGTCAACGACCTGAACATCGACCCCGCCGAAGCCGCCCTGCGCGCCGGGGAGATGACCCGTGACAAAAACCGTACCCCGATGCAGTGGAGTCCGTTGCCCAATGGCGGATTCTGTCCGCCGCACGTTACCCCCTGGCTGCCAGTGCATCCCAACCATGCCGAGGGCGTCAACGTTCAGGAGCAGCTCGACCAGCCCGATTCGATGCTGAACTACTACAAACGCCTGATTCACGTCCGAAAAAACACTCCCGCGCTGATAGCAGGGGAGTACAAGCCCCTCCACCCCAAAGCCAACGATTATTTTGCATTCCTGCGTTATACCGAGGAGCAGACCGTGCTGGTTGTGTTGAACTATTCGGCGGGTCATCACGAACTCAAGTTCAGCGTGCCGGGCAAAAAACAGGCGCGCATCATTTTCTCCTCCGCTGGGCGCGGCAAGCGAGACCAGTCGCTTGGAAAAGTGGGCCTGGGCGCATTCGAAGTGTTAATTGCAGAGTTGGAGTAGGACTGAAACAAAAGTGACTGTCATCCTTCTGGTACATTATGTGGAAACCAAACGATAACATCGCCCTGCGCGGCATGTATAATCATCGACCCTGGTACGTAGAATCGGCCATCGTCGTGAAAGACACGCCGCAAGAGGTTGCCCTGCTGGTAGCCCCGGGCGCGGAATGCGCGGCCCCGCCGGAGTATATTCACGGCAAGCATGGTGAAAGTCGGCAATGGAATCGCTGGGAATTGATGCTGGGTAATTGCTGGCAGCTGGAACGCTATTCCTGGCACACCAACCGCTTCCTGATTTTGCTGAAGCCAGAAAAGTTTTATTCCATCAATTACATCTGGAATAACGCCAGCAATGCCTTTCTCGGCTACTATGTCAATTTCCAACTCCCGTTTGAGCGCAGTCAGCATGGCTTCGACACCTTCGACCTGGAACTGGACCTGGTCATCGACCCGGAACTGCGCTGGAGGTGGAAAGATGTCGAGGAATACCAGCAAGGCATTACAAAGGGCATCCTGCGCCCAGAATGGGCGCAGGGTATCGAACAGGCCAAAGCGGAGGTCTTTGCCCGCCTGAAGGGGCGCTTCTATCCCTTCGACGGAACCTGGCTTCAGTGGCATCCAAATCCCGCCTGGGCCGCCTCGCACCTGCCCAATGGGTGGAATGATGCCTGAGCAGCCTGAATCCCCGTCATCCATCCCTCTACGCACCGTTTGTGGACGGGAAATGACGAACGCGCCAGAAAATTATTATCCTGCTGAATATCAGGGCCGGGCGGTCTATTTCTGCACTTCGTTCTGCCTGGATGCCTTTCGCGCTGACCCCGACCGTTTTTTTGCCGCTCACAGTCGGGCCAATCTGGATGCCCGCCCATGATTTCGCGCCGGTATTTGTATTGCGTGGAGTCGATTAAGGGGCGGCGCGTAACCCTGCGGGTAGCCCAAATCCGCTCCGAGGAGGAGTTTCCACCCCCGCCGCGCGTGGTGCTGGCCGGTCTGCTTACCGGCTGGCGGATGCTGTTGACCGGGCTAGGGTATCATGAATTGCCCATCACCCTGTTGGAAGCACACGAACTGTATCACGCAGCGCATTCCTACGAACGGCTGGCGACTCTGTACGCCAACTACTGCCCACACATTGAACTGGTCAGCCCGTTGAACTATGTTCGCGCCCGGCGTGGCAAGGGCGCATCCGCCTGGTATTTTGGCGAGCGGTTCTTCAAGGGTGGCCGTGAGTGGGTTTCGTGGCAGGACAAAAAGCCTGCTTATGCCCTGATGGCCGCCGGGCACATCGATGACCAGAAACCAACCGTCAAGGATGAGTCGCATGTCCTGATGCGGGAGTTTCAATCGGCGCCGTTGGGCGGGGCGGAATTGCCCGCCGCGCGCGTCGAATTTCGGGCTGGTGAATATGCCCTGGTGCATTTTCTGCGCCCCGGAATGGCGTGGGAATATACTGATGAGTTCGAATGTCCGCACTGCCTGTCGAATACGGCTTACATCGAAATTGGGCGCGAGCAGCGCAAGGAAATGCTCGCTCTAGACGGCGGCAGCCAACAGCAGCACGCCATAGACATCCGCCAGTGCCAGTGTTCGTTATGCGGCGGCGGTTGGAAAGAAGACATCTCATTTTTTATCTAAAATCATGAAAGAGACAACATGCCCTCTATCAAATTTCCTTTATGACGCCCAGAAGTGCATCATCAAAGACAGCGGAGAAGGGTATGCAAACGTTATTCGCAACAATGCAGTCGAGTTGAATATCGAATAACGGATATAGATGCGTTGATGCATAGTTCGTAATCCGTCTTTCATGGAGGCACAATGACTTTTCCAACTAAAATCACCGTCATCGGCGCGGGCAGCGCCAGTTTTGGGGAAAACACCCTCTCTGCCTTGTTGCGCTCGAAAAAACTGCGCGGCTCGACGCTGGCCCTGGTCGACCGCAATCCCAAAAGCCTCGACATCGTCTTGCGCCTGGCTGACCGCCTGAACCGTGATTGGGACGCCGGTTTCACCATCAGCGGGCATACCCATCACGCTGAAGCCCTGCCCGGCTCGCATTTCGTGGTCAGCGCCATCGAGGTCGGCCCGCGCGAGGAACTGTGGAAGTCCGATTTCGAGATTCCGCTCAAGTACGGCGTGCGCCAGCCCTACGCCGAAAACGGCGGCCCGGGCGGCTTCGCCCACGCCGCCCGCAACGTCAAACCGGTACTGGAAATCGCGCGCGCGATGGAAGAAGCCTGCCCGGATGCGTGGTTTATCAACTTCACTAACCCGATGGTGCGAATTTGCGACCTGGTCAACCGGTATGGTTGTCGAGCAACGTCGAGACACAGCAAAATCAAGGTCGTTGGCTTATGCCACCAGATTTTCGCCGGGTACAGCATGGTCGGAATTGCGCTTGGCAAAGACCTGGGTTTCGAGATTCCCAATGGAATCACCGGAATGCACGCCGATATCACCCAATATGCCCTGCACGAACAGGTCAAGCGCCAGGCCGTGCAGCGTCTCGACATTCGCGCCGCCGGAACGAATCATTTCACATGGATTCTCTCCATCCGTGACCGGCAGACCGGCGAAGACCTGTACCCGCTCTTCCGCGAACGTTGGCAGGCCCTCCCGGCCGATTTCGAACCACTCACCAGAGATGTGTACGACGCTTTTGGCATCTTCCCCGTCCCCGGAGATACCCACCTGTGCGAATACCTGCCCTGGGTCAGCGACCCACAAACCAAACCCTGGCAGAAATACAATATCCGTCTATACGATTGGGATTTGTTCGCTGCGATGCGCGATTTCAGCCTCAACCGGCTGGAGAGCATGGCCGAGGGCGTCATGCCGGTCGATGGCCTGCTCGACACCGACAGCGAAGGCGCACTGGAGATGATTGAGAACATCGCCGGAGCCGGAAATCATTATCACCTGGCGGCCAACCTGCCAAACGTCGGGCAAATTGCCAACTTGCCTCACAATGCCATCGTCGAGACACCCGTCATCGTAGATGGGGATGGAATCCACCCCATTCATGTGGGAGCGCTGCCCGAACCGGTCGCCGAACTCTGCCGCCGCGAACTGATCAGCGCCCAACTGGGCATCGACGCCGCCGTGGAAGGCGACCGTCAGAAAGCCCTGCAATGTCTGCTGCTCGACCCCGTCATCCGCGACATCGAAACAGCGCAACGGATTTTGGATGATTACCTAAACGCTTACCGAGAACACCTGCCGCAATTCTGGGAATAAAGCGGCAGTCACTTTTTTGAAGTGACTTAAGTATGCCCATGTTGTGACGATTGCTATTAGGATGGCAAAACAGGCCGATATATAATTTTGAACAGAATGTTGCGCGGAATTCATCCCGCCTCCCGGCCAGCAAACAGGAGTAATTTATTCTATGAAAGCCTACGTCCTCATTAACATTCGCACCGGTGAGATCAAGGACGTCCTCCGCCAGATGCGAAAAGTCGCGCAGGTGCGCGAAGTAAACATGACCTTTGGCCCGTATGACGCGGTTGCTATCGTCGAATCGAAGGATTTGGAAGACCTGGGAAACATCCTGGCCGGTTCCATCCAGCCCATCCCCGGTGTGGAAGAGACCCTGACCTGCCTGGCAGTTGACTCGATTTAGCCCACAAACATTGCTTTTGCGAGTTTCAAGCAGGGAAAGTTGCCCGCTTTCCCTGCTTTTTAGGTTAATCTGAGTTTTGGTACAATCATAAACTATGACCGCTGCCATCGTTCCTCCTGCTTACGTTACCCAATCTGAAGAACTATACGACAAACCCCTCGACCCACAGGTGGCCCGCCGCCTGGTCGGCTTTGTGGCCCCCTACAAATGGCAAATGCTCCTGGCGGCCTTCCTGATGCTGGGCGCAACCGCTTCGACCGTCATTGGGCCCTATCTCGTCAAAATTGCCATCGACGACGGCTTGCTGGCTGGCAACCTGGCCGCCCTGCGCAACGCCGTGCTGATTTACCTGGCGGCGGCTCTCATCCGTTGGGGCTTTATCTATTTCCGTGTCAACATTATGGCGCATGTTGGGCAGTCGGTCATCTATGACCTGCGCAAAGTCTTGTTTGCCCACCTGCAAAAACTCTCGCTTGGCTTCTACAACCGTTATAGCGTTGGGCGCGTCATCACGCGCGTTATGAACGATGTCGAGACCCTGCGCGAGTTCGTGATTTGGGCTGTGCTGGCCATTGCCCGCGACCTGTTCGCGTTGGTCGGTATTATGATTGCCATGCTGGCGCTCAACGTCAAACTCTCGCTGATTACCTTTGCCACCATTCCGCTCATGATTCTCGCTACGAGCATCTACCGGCGCACAGCCCGCGTGGCCTACCGCCGGGTGCGCGCTGCCATCTCGTGGGTCAATTCGGTGTTGGCCGAAAATATCAATGGCGTGCGCGTGGTGCAGGCTTTCAGCCGCCAGGCTTACAACTACCAGCACTTCAGCGATTTCACCAACCGCTACCATTTGCAAACCGTGATTCGCGCAGCAAAGGTAGCCGCCTCCTTCCTGCCGGTAGTGGATGTGCTGGGCGCGCTGGCAACCGCCGCCGTCGTCTGGATTGGCGGGACGGCCGTTCTGGGAGAGAGCATTTCGGCGGGCGTACTGGTGGCTTTTGTCTTGTACATCGACCGCTACTTCGACCCTATCCGCGACCTTTCGCGCCGCTTCGACACTCTGCAATCAACTATGGCTGGCGGCGAACGCATTCTGGCTTTGCTCGATACCGAAGTGGATGTCAAAGATGCCGAAAATGCCATCACTCTTCCGCCCATTCGTGGAGAGGTGACTTTCGAGAACGTTTCATTTCACTACGCAGATGACCCAGCCCTGGTGCTGCGAAACATCAACCTGCGCGTCCCGGCCGGTACAACCGTCGCCCTGGTCGGCGAGACGGGGGCTGGAAAAACTACCCTCGTCAAATTGATTTCGCGCTTCATGGACCCAACCGAGGGCCGAGTTTTGGTGGATGCCATTGACCTGAAAACCGTCACCCAGCGCAGCCTGCGCTCGCAGATGGGCGTTGTGTTACAAGACCCCTTCCTGTTCAACGGCACGGTCAAGGAAAACATTCTGTTCGGTCGGCTCGATGCCACCGACGCCGAAGTGGAAGCCGCCGCAAAGGCCGTCGGCGCGCACGATTTCATCGTCGGATTGCGAAACGGCTACGACACCTCGGTTGAGGAGGGCGGAGTCTTGTTGAGCGTCGGCCAGCGCCAGTTGATTTCGTTTGCCCGCGCCCTGCTGGCCGACCCGCGCATTCTCATCCTCGACGAAGCCACTTCCAGCGTCGATACCCAAACCGAGCAGGTCATCCAGCGCGCGCTCGTTACCCTTTTCCAGGGGCGCACCAGTTTCGTCATCGCCCATCGACTCTCAACCATCACCAATGCCGATTTAATCGTCGTCATCGAAGACGGGCAGATTGTGGAGCAAGGCACGCACCAGGAATTACTGGAAAAACAAGGCATCTATTACCGGTTGTATCAAACCGGGTTCCAGGAATAAAAACTGGCATGCAAGTTTTCCTCCAAGACGGGCTACTCCACAAAAACCGTTGCTCCCTGTTCTGGCGCGCACTCAGCTCAGGCACGGCCTCCCTGCCACTCCTTTTTGACCCATCTCAGGCCAACGCCCACGCCGGGAAACTCCGCTTCGGTACTGTATCTTCCCTCTAGAACTAGCAAATCCTGGGCAGCATTTCTCCGGCCAGCATATCTACCACGCGGGTTGAGCCGATGGCGGTTTTCATCAGCACCCGGGCTGGCGGCGACTCAACGACTTCGCCTATCAGCACCGCTTCCGCGCCATATTTGGAGGCGCGCATGGCTGCCAACGCCCGGTCGGCACTCTCGCGCGGCAGAATGACCAGCACCTTGCCTTCGTTGGCGATGTAGAGCGGGTCGAAGCCGAGCATTTCGCAGACTGCCGCCACCGCCGGGCGCACCGGCAGCGTTTTCTCGAACAGGGTAATGCACACGCCCGATTGTTTGGCAATCTCGTTGAGCGTCGTTGCCACGCCGCCGCGCGTCGGGTCGCGCAACACGTGGACATCGGGGCAGGCTGCCAGCAGGTCAGCAACCAGGCCATTGAGCGGCGCGCAATCGCTCTGGATGTCGGTCTCGAAGCCCAGTTCGCCGCGCGCGGCCAACACCGCAACCCCGTGGTCGCCCATCGGGCCGCTCAGCAAGACGACATCCCCCGGCCTGGCCTGCGCCCCGCCGATGCTTCGGCCCTCAGGCAGGATTCCGACCCCGGTCGTGGAAATATACAAGCCGTCGGCCTTGCCGCGCTGCACGACTTTGGTATCCCCGCTGACGATTTGGACGCCCGCTTCTGCCGCCGCCTGTTTCATCGAATTGACTACACGCTGAAGGGTGTCGAGCGGCAGGCCTTCTTCGAGGATGAATCCGACCGTCAGATAGAGCGGGGTCGCGCCCATCATGGCCACATCGTTGACTGTGCCGCACACTGCCAAATGCCCAATATCGCCGCCGGGGAAAAAGAGCGGAAAAACGACATGCGAATCGGTGCTGAGTACGATTCGTCCGGCTGGCATATCCACCACCGCCCCATCATCCCCGGCGCGGAGAGCGGGGGTATCGAAGGCCGGCAGGAAGGTTTTGGCGATTAAGTCAGCCGCCATTTTGCCGCCAGAACCATGCCCCAGCACGATTTGTTCGTTGTGAGCGAGGGGAAGCGGGCAAACTGCGCCGGTGAGGTCGAGGTTGTCTGTCATAAATCACCGCCCATATTTGTAATACGCCGCGCAGGCGCCTTCGGAGGAGACCATCGTCGCGCCGAGCGGGTGTTCGGGGGTGCAAAGCGTGCCAAAGGCGGAACAATCGCGCGGTTTTTTGAGTCCCTGCATGATTTGACCCGCAATGCAAAGCGGAGATTCTTTGGGAACGATTTCGGCCACGTCGAAGCGCTGTTCGGCGTCGAAGTCGGCGTATTCGGGGCGCAGCCGCCAGCCGCTCAGCGGGATGACGCCGATGCCGCGCCAGGCGCGGTCGCATTCCATGAAAACTTCGGCAATCATCTTTTGCGCTGGTTGATTGCCCTGAAACGTGACCAGCCGGGTGTAGGTATTGGCTACTTCCACCTTGCCTGCCTCGAGCAGTCTGACCGTTTCGAGAATACCGTTTGCCAGGTCGAGCGGCTCGAAGCCGGTCACCACCATTGGCACGCGGTACTTTTCGGCCAGGGGCGGGTATTCCCAGTAGCCCATAATGGAGCAAACATGACCCGCCAGCAAAAATCCCTGCACGCGGTTGGAGGGCGACCCCAAAATGGCGTGAATGGCAGGCGGCACGCGGACATGCGAGACCAGTACCGAGAAATTTTTCAGCCCAAGCGCTTTGGCTTGCTGGACTGCCATCACATTGGGCGGGGCGGTCGTTTCGAAGCCGATGGCAAAGAATACAACCTGTTTTTCAGGGTTTTCGCGGGCAATTTTGAGGGCATCGAGCGGCGAATAGACCACGCGCACATCACCGCCGCGCGCGCGGATGGAGAACAAATCTTGATTCGAGCCGGGGACGCGCAGCATGTCGCCGTAGGAGGTGAATATCACGTCGGGACGGCTGGCAATCGCCAGGGCGCGGTCAATTTGTTCGAGCGGGGTAACGCAAACCGGGCAGCCAGGGCCGTGAACCAGTTCAATTTCAGGGGGCAGCAACTGGTCGAGGCCATGCCGCACAATCGAATGAGTCTGCCCGCCGCAGATTTCCATCAGCACCCAGGGACGGGTAACGGCGCGGCGGATTTCGTCCATCACGCCGCGCACCAGGTCGGAATCACGAAAGGAGTTGGTGAAGTCGAAGGAGGTCATTGGTAATTGGTAATTGGTAATTCGATATTCGATATTCGATGTTCGATATTCGGTAGTCGAAATAACAGATTACTGAACACTGAACACTGCTCACTGATTACTGAACACTGAATCGCTGCCCACATCCGGCCCCAGTTCCTCGCCCAGGTCTACGATTTCCTGTAAAAGGGCCAGGGTTTCTTGGGCTTCTTGCTCACTGAGCAGGTTGAGCGCGAAACCGACGTGAATGACCGTCCAGTCGCCAATTTTGGCTTCGGGGATGTAGGCCAGGCAGCATTCGCGCAGCACGCCCGCGCCAAAATCGACTTTTGCCATTTGAAGGCCGTCTTTTTCATAAATTTCGGTAATTTTTCCGGGTACGCCTAAACACATATTAACCTCGTCATTGGTAATTCGTGATTAGTAATGGATAGAGAATGTTGAACGTTTAGGACTTACGCAAAAGCCATAAATTATCCGCTAATCTTCGCTAATTCACGCGAATTTGGGGATTTTTGGGCTTAGAAACTTGTGATTAGCGAAGATTGGCGCGGATTAGCGGACAAAAAACTCATCCTGCGCAAGTCCTGACGTTTAAGATTTAGCGTTCAGTTGGTATCCCGCAATGGCGGCCTGGCCGAGGGAGAGGCCGCCGTCGTTGGCAGGGACCTGGGAATGAATATACACGGTAAAGCCTTCTTTTTCAAGCAAGGCCAAGGTTCTGCGCAAGAGCAGCATGTTTTGCCAGACTCCGCCCGAAAGGGCCACTTCAGCGATGTCATACTGGTCGCTCAGGCGCAGGCAGATGGTTTTGACCATTTCGGCCACGCCATTGTGGAAACGGGCGGAGATTTTTGGAACGGGAACACCTGCCAAAACGTCGGCTATCAGTTCTTCAATCGCTGGCCGCGCGCTGATGACTGATGACTGATAACTGAACAAATACTGCCCTGTCTCCTCCGGGTCGGCCAGGGCTTCAAATTCGATGGCGGCCTGGGCTTCGTAATTGACCTGCTGGCGGACTCCCGCTAAAGCGGCGGCGGCGTCGAACAGGCGTCCCATGCTGGAGGTGAGCGGCGAATTCAAGTGGTGCTGCAACTGGGCCCGAATGGCGGTGCGGTCCTCGTAGCACAAATCGGCATGGGTGGGAAGGGCGTCGTCCCAGTCGAGGCCCAGGGCGTGGAGCAGGCCGAGGGCGGTGCGAGAAGGCCGCCGGGTGGCTGCGTCACCGCCAGGGAGCGGGAAATATTCGAGATGAGCAGCGCGCTCGAAACCGGCGTAATCCGCAATCAGAAATTCCCCGCCCCAAATGTTGCCATCCGTACCGTAGCCGGTGCCATCGAAGGAGACGCCGATAACCGGATGCGAACCATCCAACCCGTGTTCGGCCATCACAGCAGCGATATGGGCGTGGTGATGTTGAATGCTGAAAGTCGGCAGGTTCTCGCGCTCGGCGCGTTCGAGGGCGTAGCGAGTCGCCAGGTAATTGGGATGCAGGTCACAGACGATGGCTGTCGGTTGGACGCGGAACAATTTCTCGAAGTGGGCAATGCCCTGCTCAAACGATTGGAGCGTTTCGTAATTCTCCAGGTCGCCAATGTGATGACTTAGGAAGGCGTAATTGCCGTTGGTGATGCAAAAAGTATTCTTGAGTTCCGCGCCAGCGGCCAGCAGCGGAGGGACATTCCAGGGCAGGTGGACGGGGAAGGGCGAGTAGCCGCGCGAACGGCGGAGGGGATAAGTTTTCAGTGATAAGTAATCAGCAATCGGTGTCTTGTTCGTGTCTGGTACTGATGACTGATGACTGATGACTCTTACCACCGAATCATCTGTCCGCACATGAATATCGCGGTCGTGCATGAGGAAGGCGTCGGCCAGGCCGGCCAGGCGGGTACGGGCCTCGACGTTGTCGGTGCAGATGGGTTCTTCAGATAGATTGCCACTGGTCATCACCAACGCTTCGGGAAAGTCTTTAGCGCGTTGCAGCAACAGGTAATGGAGAGGGGTGTAAGGCAGCATGACGCCCAGGGTGCGTTGCCCAGGAGCAACTTCGGGAGCAATACGTGAGGTGGAGCGGCGGCGCAGCAGGACGATGGGGCGTTCTGGCGATTGAAGCAGGGCGCGCTCGGCTTCGCTGACATGACAATGCCGCCTGACGGTAGGTAAATCGGCCATCATCACGGCAAAGGGTTTATCCACGCGCAATTTACGGCGGCGCAGTTCGGCAACGGCGAGCGGGTTGGTGGCATCGCAGGCCAGATGAAAGCCACCCAAGCCTTTGACGGCCAGAATTTTGCCCTCGGCCAGGCGGCGGCGGGCGCGCTGGAGGCCGTCCTCGCCGACGTTAATAAGAACAGCGCGTTTGCCGTTTTGTACTGTGGGGAATTCCTCCAGCCAGATTTTGGGGCCGCATTTCGGGCAGGCCACCGGCTGGGCGTGGAAGCGGCGGTTGGCCGGGTCTTCGTATTCGGCGCGACATTCCTCGCACATCTCGAAAGCCGACATGGTGGTTTTGGGCCGGTCGTAGGGGATGTCCTGAATGATGGTGAAGCGCGGGCCGCAGTTGGTGCAGTTGATGAAGGGGTAACGGTAACGGCGGTCATGCGGGTCGTTCATCTCGCGCAGGCAGTCGGGGCAAACGGCCATATCCGGCGAGATGGGCTGGAAGGCGCCTTCCACCGCTTCAGAGTGGAGAATCTCGAATTGCTCAAAACCGGATGCGGGGCGTTCAGTCACGCTGATAGAGTCGATGCGCGCCAGGGGCGGCAGTTCCCCCTTGAGATGTTCGACAAAATCCCGGAGTTGGACTTTGTCCCCATCCACTTCGATATCGACCCCGGCAGACGTATTGCGCACCCAGCCGGTGAGATGGTGGCGCTGGGCGAGGTTATAGACAAAGGGCCGGAAGCCGACCCCTTGCACAATGCCGGTGATGTGGATGGAGAGACCTTGTGTCATGCGCGGGGTGCCATGTGCGAGGTGTCAGGCGCGAGGGTTACTTGACACCTGATACCTGGGAAACGAGCCAGTCGAGCCAGGGCTGCAAACCTTCGCCAGTACGGCAAGAGAGTTCGAACTGAACAACGCCAGGGTTGAGGGCTTCGATGCCCTCCTTGAAAAAGTCCATGCGGAAGGGGACATAGGGCAGCAGGTCGATTTTGTTGATGACGACCGCCTGGACGCCGCGATACATGCCGGGGTATTTGTAGGGCTTGTCGTCGCCTTCGGGGATGGAGGCAACCAGCACGTTTTTGTGGGTGCCGAGTTTGAAATCGGCTGGGCAGACCAGGTTGCCAACGTTTTCGACGATGACCAGGTCGAGGTTGGCAAGGTCGAGCTGGGGAATGGCGGATTGGAGCATGACGGCGTCGAGATGGCAGTCACCGCCGGTGTTGATTTGGACAGCCTGCGCGCCAGCGGCGGCAGCGCGGTCGGCGTCGAAACTGGTGGCGATATCGCCATTAATCATGCCGATGCGCAGTTTACCTTTGAGGGCGCTAACGGTCTGCTCGATGAGCGAGGTCTTGCCCGCGCCGGGCGAGGCCATGAAGTTGAGGGCGAAAACGCCCGCAGCGTCAAATTTTGCGCGGTTTTCGAGGGCCAACCGGTCATTGGCGGAGAGGATTTTTTCGACAACGGGAATTCTTTGGGACATGGGATTTGGTGATTTGCTGATTTAGTGATTTGGTGATTGGTGAGTCAGTTTTTGGAAATGGGAGAGGGTGCAATGGTAGAAGAAAGAGGAAAGAGGAAGAGAACGATGGGTAGTTTTCGGGCTGGAACTGGTTCAGGATGATGGCGTAAAGCCGGGTGAAGAACACATTTGCGGGCAATCCGCGCAGTTTCCCGGCGGCGCAGGTTGGGCTTTTGGCAGGATAGTGTTTTGCTCATCACGAATTCCCAATTTCGATTTACGATTTTCGATTTACGAATCCCGATTTACCCAGGCTTCGATGCGTCGGGCGATTCGGCCAGCTCTTTTTGCGCTGCTTCGACCTCGATGGCTTCGAGATAGAACTCCTCGCCTTTTTGCACTTTGATATGCTTGCTCTGGCATTGCGGGCAGAGCAGGTTGCGCGAATCGGGATGGTAGGTGTGGCCGCATTGTTTGCACAGCAATTCGGTCGGAATGCGGCGAAAGTGCAATTTCGCGCCCTGGGCGATGGTGTTTTCGCTAATCATATCCCAGTAAAACTGGACAGAGTCGTCAACAGTGGACGACCATTCGCCAACAACGATGAACAGTTCGGTAATCCGCCGGGCGTTTTGGGCTTTGGCGTGGCGGATGGCGATTTCGAGAATGGATTCGGTGACGGCAAGTTCGTGCATGGTGGAAAGCGGATGTGGTAACGGATCCGACAGCGGATGAAGCGGAGAAGCGGATATGGTAACGGAGGAAACGGAGAAGCAGCAGATGTAGAAACAGACATTGGTCACAAAAAACGCAAATGTAATGGTAGCCAAAACCTGCCAAAAGGATGAGTGACAAATGTAACGAAAAATGTCACCTATTAAGGTAGGATTTTATTGATTTTGTGTGAGAAGGGATGATGGCAGGGTTTAAAATATCTTTCCTCTTTTATCATTTCCTATGGGAAAGATAAAAGAGGAAAGAGAGCCGGAGTAGTTGGTGAAATTTATTAACCCAAAATGGGATACTACGATTAGCTCATGTTCGTTACAATTTTACGGATTACCAATCACGGACTATGGCAGGAACTCTATTTCTACCGTCATACCCCAGCGCAGGGAGGGGGCGGAATCGCTCAATTTGATTTTGACTGTATAAAGCACATCCCCACCCTGGATGCGGTAGGCCAGGCCAATGCTCTCTACTACGCCCGGCAGGGTGACATCTTTGAGCGCGTCCGGTTTGATTTCTACGCGCTGGCCTTCGCGAATGTTGACTACTTCTAATTCGTTCAGGTCAGTCGTCTCGATATACCAGGCGCTGAAATCGGCAACTTGCACGGCGAATTTTTCGGGGCCGAGCAGTTCACCAACAGTCACATTGACGTCGGTTACAATCCCTGCAAAAGGGGCGCGGATGTCGTAGTTGGCAAGGTTCTTTTCGGCGGCGGCAACCTGAGCTTTGGCATTGTTCAGGCGCGCTTCGAGGACGGCTTTTTGCTCAGGGTCAGCGGACCCATCGATTGTATTCTCGAATTTGCGTTTGGCCTCGGCTTCGGCGGCAATGGCCGATTCAAGCACGGCTTTGGGCGCATCCACCTTGCGTTGGAGTTCCTCCACCTTGCGGCGGGCCTCGTTGTAATTGGCCTCTGCCGCGCGCAGTTCATCCTCTGCTTTGCGGCGGGTGGGATTGTCGGTTTTCAGGTCTTTGTATTTATCGAACTCTTCCTGGGCGTCTTCCAGTTTTTTCTGGCGGTCGCGCACGTCGGCCTCGGCCTTGTCAATTTCATCCTGCACATCGGTTGGCTTG
The DNA here is from genome assembly GCA_964422545.1 of uncultured Anaerolinea sp. Classification (GTDB taxonomy): domain Bacteria; phylum Chloroflexota; class Anaerolineae; order Anaerolineales; family Villigracilaceae; genus UBA5195. The sequence continues at coordinate 15,436 of CAYRBO010000007.1, forward strand.
ACCTTTTCCCATTCCTTTTGGGCGGCGGCGCGCGCTACCTGCGCCTGCTGGTATTCCTGCCAGGCGTTGGCGGCAGACAGCCCAGCCGTGCGGATAAAGTCGTCGTAGGCGCGCTGAGCCTGGGTCAGTTCCAGTTGTGCCGCAGCCAGGGCGGCTTCAGCGCTTTCGCGGTCGCCCAGGCGAACCAAGACATCGCCCTTCGAGACAGACTGGCCCTCTTGGACGAGGATATCCGTCACTGTGCCGCGCGCCTGCGGGTAAATGCGCAAATCTTGGGCGGGGATAAGGCGGCCCTCGGCAATTACGTCACTATCCGTCACTGGGACGGAGGGCGCGGTAGGAGCTGCTTGCTGCGCGCCGCAAGCAGCCAGCAGCAGGGAGAAAATAGTCAGAACAAAGAAAACAGTTTTTTTCATGGAAACCTCGGGGGGGATTCGGTATTCGAAATATGGTTCACAATTCATCATTCCGCGTTCATCATTCATCATTATTCGTAAGCCAGCACTTCGCGGATGGTCAGGCGGGCCGCGTTGCGGGCGGGCAGGACGCTCGCCAGGGCAGAAAGCACAATCACCAGTCCCAGCCAGATGAGATAGCCAACTGGGGTAAAGACGACATCGATGGGCGTCTCGAACACCGCCAGGCTGACAATCAGCGAAAGGCCATACGTAATCGGGATGGAGACCACCAGCCCCATGACCCACGAAATCAGGCCGATGACCATGCCTTCCACAATCACCATGCGCATAATTTCGCTATCGGTTGCGCCGACCGCGCGCATGATGCCGATTTCGCGGGTGCGTTCCAGCACGTTCATGCCCATCGTGCCAGTCAGACCCATCGCGCCGACCACCGCCGTGAGCAGGGCCATAATCAGCAGGAAAATGACCAGGATGTCGAGGCTCTCGGTGGCATTGTTGAGCGCCGAAAGACCAGGACGAGCCTGGCTAATCTGGAATCCGGCCTCGCGGAAGTGCCGGTCGAGTTTTTCACTCATTTCACGCTGGTAAGGTTCATCGTGCCGGTCTGTCACCACGCGGAACGAAACCGAGCGGTTGGCAAGGTTCGTCTCGCGCGAGAAATACTCGTAAGTCCCGTAGGCTATCAACCCTTCGCGGTCGATAAACTTAAAAAAGCCGACGACCTGCCAGCGGTCCTCGCTGCCACGCACTTTTACGTCCAGATAGTCGCCCGGCTTCAGATTCGGAAAACTGCGCAGGATGCCTTCGGTAATCGCAATCGACCGCGTATCACCTGCCTGCACCCAGCGGCCAGAGACCGGTTGGGCGTCCACCATCACGCTGTCGGAGGGCGGGGCCAGCACAGTCAGGTTTTCGGCCACCGTGCCATCCGGGTACAAGATTTCCGCCACCGCAAAGGCCCAGCCCTCCACTTCCACTACCCCTGGAACCTGACGGGCAAGTTTTTCGACCTCGCTCAAGCGGTAAGGCTGACTGAAATCGAGGGTTACGTCGGCCACAAAATAGCGGCCTACATTGTCCATGTAATCGAACAACGTCGTGCGAACGTTAAAAACGCCCACGAAAATGGCCCCGCCCATAGTCAGCGTGAACAGGGTTAGCGCCAGGCGGCTTTTGCGGCGGAAAGTGTTTCGGAGGGAAATCAACAGAGGGCGCGGGAGATGGATTCCTCGCCGCAGCAAGGCTGCGTTGACCCAGTTCTCAAAACGCTCGAACAGCGTCTCCCGCTTCTTGCCGGGCTGAGACTTGCCTGCCGTATCGTGAGCAATCTCCCCGCTGATGGCATCCAGCACCGAGATGCGAGAACCGTTGATGACTGGCCCGAACCCCGCCACCAGCGGCACGAGAATCCCGACCACAATCTGGATGATAAAAGCCAGCGGCACGATACGGTAGCCAAGCAGGTTAAAACTCAACTGGCTGGCAATAAATTCCGCCAGGGCATACGCGCCAATCCCGCCAAAAGGCACGGCCAGAGCCAACGCTAACAGGCCAAAAGACAGAATTAAGATGAGGTACATCGCAAAGACCTGCTTATCGCGCCCGCCGACCAGTTTGATCACGCCAATGTGGCGCAGGTGCTGGTTGAGGAGCGCGGCCAGGGTGTTTGCAATCAGCGACGAGGACAGGAAAACAATCAGCACGCCCAACGCCAGCAAGATGCCCAGAATGGCATTGACAGTGGAGGCCAGCGGGTGCTGGCTGGCGAGGGCAGTGCGCGTGCGGCGCACCCCCACCCCGCTCTTTTCGATACGGTCTTTCAGGTCGGCGGTCACCTTACGGATGTATTCGGCATCGTTACCGTCGCCTTCCACAGTGGCGTAAACGCGGTTGAACAGATCGGGCTGCCGCAGGGTGGGCAAAGTATCCATCGTCACATAGGCGAAGGGCGGAGCCAGGAAATCATCTGCGCCAGTGGTTGGGTCCTGGACGATACCCACCACTTTGAGGGTTTTTTCCGAGCCATCGGGCAGTTGGAAGACCAGTTCCTCGCCGACGCGAACATTGATTTCCTTCAAGACCTCGCGTTCGATGACAATTTCGCGCCGGGCGGGTTTGCTCAGGCCCTCCATCGGCGTCAACAGGTTGAGTTTATTTTCATCGAAATCGTCAATGGCGACGATGTCAAGTGTAGTCCAGTTCTGGCTGTCTGCGTGCCGGGCGCGAATGTTGAACACCCGTCGGCCTTCGACATCGGCAACTCCTGGCGCGTTTTCCACTGTCGAGAGAAAGTCGCGGTCGAAATCTTCCATGCGCAACTCAATGTTAGCCGGTTTGTTGGCGGCGTAACTGGCGCTCATGTCGTTTTCGATAATGACATAGGCGCCGGCAATGACGCCAATCGAAAACACGCCCACTGCAATCGAAAAGACCACCAGAAGGGTGCGGGTGGGGTTTTCAAACAGGTCGAGGAATACTTTTCGCCAGCGAGGTCTCATGGAATGATGAATGGTGAATGGTGAATGATGAATGATGAATGGCTTTACTCTTGCATTCATCATTTTGCCTTCTGCATTTACTTGAAAGGCCACCAGCCGCGGCCGCGCCGGTCGGTGGATTTGTTCTCTTGTAAACGAGACTGCACAATCCGCCCGAGGGCTTCCTCGGTCAGTGGGGATTCTTTCAGCAGTTGGCAAAAGGCGTCGCGGGAAAGCGCCAATAGTTCCACTGGCGATTCGGGCGCGGCGCGCACCGAGGCGATGGATTTACCGCCGCGCAGCAGTTCCACTTCGCCGAAGTATTCGCCCGGCCCCAGGCGAGCGACGGTCACGTCCTGGCGGTTCTTGCCCTGTAAGATCACTTCAACTTCGCCGCGCTCAATCATGAAAAACTTGTCCACATGTTCATCGCGGCGCAGGATAGGCTGGTTGGGGTGGTAGGCCTGCCGCTCGACCTGGCGGGTCACCGCCAGCATTTGGCGGTGATTGAGCAGGGGCAGGGCGCGGGCAACTGTTTCGTTGACAATTTCACCATCAGAAATGATGATGTTGCGGGTGGTGCGCGCCGTGAGCGAGGGATTGTGCGTGACCATGACGACCGTCTTGCCATCCGCCGCCAGTTGCTCAAAGATGTTGATGACGACTTCTGCGGTGCGCGAGTCGAGGTTGCCGGTTGGCTCGTCGGCTACCAGCAGGGGCGGGTCACAGGCCAGGGCGCGGGCGATCGCGGCCAGCTGCTGTTGCCCAGTCGAAACAGCCAGCGGCAGTTTTCCAGCCTGCGCGCCAAGCCCGACCGTTTCCAGCAGTTGCATGGCGCGACGCGGACGTTCGTCGAAATCGTAGACCCCGGCATAATCCATCGGCAGCATGACGTTTTCGAGCAGGGAGAGCATGGGCAGCAGTTGAAAAAACTGGAAGACGATGCCAAGGTTGCGTCCGCGCCACAGCGAGCGGCCTGATTCATCCAGTGATTTGTACAAATCCTGCCCATTGACTATCACCTGCCCGGAGGTCGGGTGGTCGATGCCGGTCATCATATTGAGCAAGGTGCTTTTGCCGCTGCCCGATTTGCCAATAATCGAGACGAAATCGCCGCGCCCAATCTGCAAATCGACACCTTTCAACACGGTGAACTCCCCGGCAGCGTTTTTGAAACTCTTGACCACGCGACGGATGTCAATCATGGGAACGGATTCGGGAACGGATGGCTGGCGCAAAGCGGATGAGCGGATATCGGAAGCGGAGTGGACAGCGGATGAAGCGGAGAAACGGATGTTGGAAGCGGAGGGGGCAGCGGATGAAGCGGAGAAACGGATGTTGGAAGCGGAGGGGGCAGCGGAGGAAGCGGAAAAACGGAGGCTGGAAGCGGAGGGGGAATTGGAGGGGGCAGCGGAGGATTGGCGCGGCATATCAATTCCTCCGTGAAGCCGCAGCCGGGGCGAGGTCTGCGGCAGGGGTTGGGACGATTTCGCCATCTGCAATGACCAGGTGGCGGCTGAAGCGCGGCATGAGGGCCATTTCGTGCGTGACCATGATGATGGTTTTGCCGTTTTCGACCAATCGCTCGAACAGGTCAAAGATGTGGTCGGCGGTGACGGAGTCGAGGCTGCCGGTCGGTTCGTCGGCCACCAGGATGGGCGGGTCGTTGGCCAGAGCGCGGGCAATTGCTACGCGCTGCTGCTGGCCGCCAGAGATGAAGGCCGGTAGTTTGTTGGCGTGTTCGGCGATTTCGACCATCTCCAACAGTTCCAGGGCGCGGCGGCGGCTTTCGCGCGGGTGATACAGGCCGCACAAATCCATTGGCAGCATCACATTTTCGAGCAGGGTTAGCATGGGGAGCAGCTGGAACGACTGATAGACGATGCCCATCGAGCGCCCACGCCACAGCGCCAGGTCGTTTTCGCTCATGGCATGCACCGAGACCGTCTGTCCATTGGCGCGAGCAATCACTTCGCCCTGCGTCAGGTGGTCGACCCCGGTCATCATATTCAACAGGGTGCTTTTGCCCGCCCCTGATTTGCCAATAATGCCCAGAAATTCGCCAGGGTAAATATCCAGGTCAATGCCTTTGAGGGCGGTAAATTCTCCGGCTTCGCTGGCGTAGGTTTTAACCACGCCGCGCAGTTCGAGCAGCGGCGGGGTGATGGGATTGGAAGGTGGGGATGCAAAGTTAGACACGAATCTCCCTTAATTGGTTTTATTGTACCCCCAAGATGCGATTTAAGCATAAAACCGACCGATTAGTCTGATTTAATTCTAATATTCGGCTTATCGTCCCAGCCTGGTTACAACCACGTTATCAAAATACGCCATTTTGACCTGGTACGCAAGCAGTCCCAATCCGCCCTTTGGGTACTTGCCGTCGCTGGCCTCTACAGTCAGTTGGTCGTTTACAAAGAAGCGAATCTCTGCGCCGTGCACTTCCAGGCGCAAGTTGTAGAGCGCGCCGGAGCGTAGCGGATAGGCAGGGTTTTCTGCCAACGTCTCGCCCTGGCAGTCTCCTCCCATGTCGTCGAAGCGAAAGATGGATACCCCCAGGCGGTTGCCGCCCGCGCGATAGCCGGAACAATTGGGCTGGCGGGCGCTGCGCGCAACCAGGTATATTTGTTCGTATTCCCCGGATTGAAAAATGACATCCACGCTGAACGCGTAATCCACCCAATCATCTGAAAGCAGGAGATAAGCATTGGGAACGCTATGGGGCGGCTGGTCTTGCACGCCCAGGGCAAACCCAGCCTCCAGCGGGAGAATCTCCCAGCGGCCATCGTTGAGATTGCGCCAGTTCGAAAAGTCGCCGTCCTCGAAGTCATCTACATACAACGCGCCCCCAACAGGCACGGCCCGGTAGGCTGCCGAAGCCGAGGCGGCGCGGGATGCCGAGGACAGGAACACTGCCGCCAGGTAGATGCCTACAAATGCCAGGAAGATTGCCAAAATCAGGATGGGGACGAAATAACGCGAGATCCGCCAAATCGGCATATCTGCTGCCTGGGAAGGAGGGCCAGCCTGCCGGGAAGATTCCATTGCCATCTGGAGCGATTCCCGCTCCGATTCGGAGAGTTCGAGACCCTGCCCAAATGCTTCCAAGTAAGATTCCGAAGGCAGGTAGCCGCTGCCAGGGGTTTCGGTGCGGCTGATGACGCTGTGATGGAAATGGATGCGGCTGGCAAGTCCTTTTTGGGTCAGGCCGGCGCGTTTACGGTAGCGGCGGAGCAAGGTAGCGAGGTCGGTCATATTTTCGAAAATTTTCTTTGGAGATGAATTGGCCTGAATTATGGCACAATTTTGGGCAGGTGGAGACACCAATTCATTTCACGCCGGAGAAACCATGAAAACTCGCTTTTCCCTGCTCGTCCTGGCTCTGTTGCTGCTAGCGGCCTGCCAGCCCGCGCCTACCCCGCCGCCGCCAACGGCGACGCCCGTCCCCTCTGCCACGCTGACGCCTTCCCCCGTCCCCACGCAGACTCCCGTTCCCCCCACCGCCACGCCCATCCCGCCCACGCCCACCCTCGAGCCGCCCTCGGTGGCCGCGCAATTTCTGCAAGACCTGACCGTGACGTACTATGACCCCTTCGACGAAAACCTGGGCTGGGGCATGGATATCGGCGTTATCGAAGAGGGCATGTTGAAAGTCGTCGGCGACAGCTGGAGGGGCCTGTCTCTGAACACGCGCGATTTTTCAGAGGGACAGGGCCTGATTCTGAATGTCAAATACGCCGCGCCGGGCGCTCAATTCGAGATGCTTTTAGACCACGGCGACTGGGATACCGAAGGCTACCGCCGTTTTGGGATATACATGGAAAAATACCCGCAGTCTAACCTGTGGCGCAAGAACAACCCGGTGGCATTCAACAACCTGCACGGCAACTTCCGCCCCCAAGCCGATACCTGGTATAGCGTCTTGATGGCGATTGGGCCAGATGGCGAATTCCTGGCGGTCTGGTGGGACCCGGCCAACCCCACCCAACTCATCAAATACCGCGAAAAGTTTGGCAAAGATTGGGCCGGGCTGGATTGGAAGTTCCGCATTGGCGGCAACTATGGCACATTCTGGTTCGATGACCTGCGCGAAGTGCAGTTTAGCGGGTTCAAGAAATGATAACACGGCCCGAGGGCAAGAAGCCCTCGGGCCGTTGCTTTTCAAATTGCAGCTACTTTTACACCAACGCATCGACCATCAGGGCGAGGAAAAGGAACATCAGGTACATGCTAGAGTAGCGGTACATCATCCATGCCACTTTGTTGCCTTCGTTTTTGTACACCCGCCAGGCGTAGTAGAGTAGGATTGCACCCAGCAGAATAGCCGAGAGCAGGTAAACCGCGCCGGTGTAACCGATAAGTGGCAGCAAGAAGGTCACAGCCACCAGTTCGACCGTGTAAATTAAGACCTGTTTGCGGGTTTCGGCCTCGCCGCGAATGACCGGCAGCATCGGCACGCCCGCTTTTTCATAATCTTTGCGGCGCACAATCGCCAGCGCCCAAAAATGCGGCGGGGTCCACATGAAGATAATCAGAAACAGGATGAGGGCCGGGATGGAGAGCGAACCAGTGACCGCCGCCCAGCCGACTAGCGGCGGAATCGCGCCCGCCCCGCCGCCGATGACGATGTTCTGAACGGTGGCTTTTTTCAAGAGCATCGAGTACAGCACAACGTAGTAGAGAATCCCGGCCAGCGACAGGAAGGCCGCCAGCAGGTTGACGTAACCAGCCAGGATGTAAAAACTGACGATGGACAGCCCCAGCCCGAACGACAGCCCCTCGGCAGGGGTCATGCGCCCGGCAGCCAGCGGACGCCTGGCCGTGCGCTGCATATTCCGGTCGAGGTCGCGGTCAATGTACTGGTTAATCGCCCCAGAGCCGCCCGCCGCCAGCGCGCCGCCCAGCAGCGTCCAAAAGGCCAGCGAGAAGGACGGCCAGGCCTTGCCGCCCGCCACCATGCCGGCAAAAGTCGTCACCAGCAGCAGGCCAACGATGACCGGCTTGGTCAGGATGAGGAAATCTTTCAGGCGTTGGCGTACATCCAGCGGGGGAAATGCCACAGCATCCCTGGCGTAGAACCCGGCAGTGACGGTCAACGCGCCCAGCGCAATCCAGACCGCGAAGGCAGTCAGCGAGTGCATGACCTGTAAATGAAGTGGGAAACCGCGCGTGACCAGCATCGCGCCGACGAAGGCTTGCGCAAAGAACAAGGTCACGGTAACGGTCGTCAGCGGCAACAGCAAGCGATGGTCGCGCTGCGTGCGCCAGGCATGAAAGAGCAGAGCCAGCATCAGCAGGGAGGTAAACCCGGCAGAAAGGCGGTGCAGCATTTGCTCCAGGCCAGAGATGTTGCCCGGCAGGCAAAACGGCCACGAGGCGCAATCCGCGCCTGGCGCGTGCAAGGCCACCAGCCGCCCGCCAGCGGTGAGCAGGACAACGGCCAGCAGGGTGAAGAGGGTCAGTTTGGCAAAGGAGGTCGAGAGTGAGAATTTCATAGTTTCTCCAGAGTGTAGGACAGGTCTCCGACCTGTCCCCACAGTTTACCGATGAAACCGGTCAGAGACCTGTCTTACGCAGGTAAAAGGGGTAGCCGAAGAACAAAATGGAGGCGAAGGTGAACCATTGCAGGGCGTAGCCAAAATGCGGGCCTTCGGTGATTTCGATTTCCGGCTGGTAAGGGTAGGGCGGCGCATTGCGGGCGTCATCGGGATTGGGCTGAATGAATACCGGAAGAAGCAGGTAGGGGGATTGGAGGGAGATTCTTTCCAGGTTGACGATGTTCCAGAAATCGAGGCGGGTCTGCCCTTCGGCCAGTTCCGGGTCTGGCACCCCGCCGACATCTGGTTTGGTTTGGCCCAGGCGAATGATACCGCTGATGGTTTGCTCGCCGGGCTGGTCATATTTGCGCCAGTCAGCGGGCGCGGCGTTGCCCTGGGCAGGAATCCAGCCGCGCTCGACGAGGATGGCCGTGCCATCGGAGAGAATCAGCGGCGTAAGCAGGTGATAGCCGTATTCGTTCCCGCGATAGCGGTTGCGCAGGGCGACCTGGTTCTCGAAGTCGAAGATTCCGGTGACGATGACGGCGCGATATTCCATCGTGGTCAGGTCGGCCTGCGGCGCGGAACGCAGTTCCAGCGGAGGGAGAGCCGTCGTTGCCAGATAATGCGCATTGAAAGCGCGGCGCTGCTCCAGCCGGTCGAGCTGCCAAATCCCCAGCCGTACGCAGAGCGCCGAGCCGAGAATCACCAACAGGGTGGTGAGAATCCACTTGCGGCTGAACATGGCGAGGAAAAGGTTCATCCCTCACCCCCGCCCCCTCTCCCAGTAGGAGAGGGGAGAGTTTGTTCATTCCCAGCCTTTCGCCCGGCAATAGAGGGAGAGCGAAGCGGCCAGAGGATGAAACTGTAAAGCGCCAACAGCGAACCGAGCGGCACGCCCGCAAACAGGATGCCGTAGATGCGCGTTTCCCAGGTGACCGGCTCGCGCACATCGAGGCCGAAGTAATTTGAGGGTTGGAAGGAACACTCAAAGGCAAAATTCTCGGCCCGGTCGAGTTTCAGGCTGGCGGAAGTGCCGGCCGGGACGAAGAGCGGCCCCAGGCGGTGATCAACGGAGTCTTCGTTGCGAATCACCAGTGTATCGCCGATGACGAAAACCATGTCGGTCGGGATTTCAGGGCTGGCCTGCCCCTGAGCCATCTTCTCTGCTGTCCCAGCCGGAATGAGCAGTTCGATGGAGCGCGGAGCGCGCCCGGCCTCGCTTTTTAGAAAAACGAAACTCCCCTCGTTCAGGCCAATCGCTATCACAATTCCTATCGCCAGCCAGAGCAGGACGCGCTGGAGGATTTGCCGTCTCATCTCGTTTGCCTTTCAAAAAAGGACAGGCTTGCGGCCTGTCCTATACACTAGAGCGCTTTTCCAATCAGATACAGGGCCGGGTAGTAGAAAATCCAGACCACATCGACGAAGTGCCAGTAGACTGCCGCCGCTTCGACCGCCCAATGCTTCTCAGGGCTATACAATCCGCGCAGGCCGTTGCGCAGGATGACGAGCAGGAAAATGAGACCGGTCAGAACGTGAAAGGCGTGCATGCCGGTCATCAGGAAAAAGATGCCTCCGGCAGCGCTGCCATCTACGGTCAAGCCCTCATGGATGGCTTCGGGCCATTCGACGAAGACCACGCCGAGCAAGAAGGCCAGCCCCAACACGAAGGTGATGCTGGTACTGATGAGGAAGCCTTTGCGGTCGCCGAGCGCCATCTGCGTCTCGCCGCGATTCATGAAGAACGAGGAGACGAGCAGGGCTGAGGTGACAATCAGACCGAGTTCCTGGTTGAGGTGCGGGCGGGTGAAGCCGAGCAAGTTGAAACGCGCCACGAACATGCCGCCGAAAACGAAAGCATCCGAGAGCAAGAACAGCCACAGGCCGAGGCGGTTGGTTGCCAGTTTCCAGGCAAAACTCGAATGGTCATGTTCGTCATCGTCTTCGAGCAGTTTGTAGACGTGCATGTAGTAGTAAACGACCAGGCCAACCTTGATGAGTGCTGCGATGGAAAGCAGCAACACGGAGGCGTTGGTAATGGCAATGAAGAACTCGACTGCGGTCAGGAAGGCCAGCAGGACGAAGATGACCAATCCTTGAAAGAGCGAGCCGGAGTGTTGTTTTGAAGCGTGAGTCACAGAATGCCTCCCAGATTACATTTTGACATAGGCCGAGCCGGGCAGGCCGTAATCATACGGTTCGCCAACGACTTGAAACTCTTTTTCGTAATTGTGGGCAGGCATGGGCGAGGGCACCTGCCATTCGGGCGAGCGCGAGTTCCACACGTTGCCGGTCTCCATAACGGGGCTGCGCAGGGTTTTGACCATGTTGTAGAAGAAAATAAGAACGGAAAGCGCAATCAGGAAGGCCGCAATCGTCATTGCCAAATGCCAGGGGTCGAAACCGAGCATCGGGTCATAATCTGCAATGCGGCGGCGCATTCCCAACAGGCCAACGCGCATCATGAACAAGGTCAGGACGAGGAAGGAAGGCGTCATCAGCCAAAAGTGCCACTTGCCCAGGGTTTCGTCCAACCGCTTGCCAGTCGCTTTGGGGAACCAATAATAAATGGCCGCGAAGAACGGGAAGATGTAGCCGCCGAACATGGTGCTGTGAAAGTGACCGACGATGAAATAGGTATCGTGCAGGTGCAGGTCGGTCGAGACGGTGGCATTGGGCGGCCCGGAGAGGCCTCCCATCAGGAAGACCACAATCCCGCCAAGCACGAAGAGCATGGGGGTAGGCGCTTCGATTTTGCCTTTCCAAAGAGTAGCAACCCACGAGAAGAACTTGACCCCGGTCGGGACGGCTACCAGCAGGGTGCTATACATGAACGGCACGCGCAGGTATTCGTTCATGCCGGAGGTGAACATGTGATGCGCCCAGACCAGGAAACCAACCAACGCAATGCCGATGGAAGAGAGCGCAACCCACTTGTAGCCAAAGAGCGGCTTGCGGGCAAAGACCGGCAGCAGTTCCGAAATGACGCCCAGGCCCGGCAAGACGAAGACGTACACCGCCGGGTGCGAATAGAACCAGAACAGGTGCTGGAACAGGATGGGGTTGCCGCCTTTGGCAACGTTGAAGAATGGCATTCCAAACAACCGCTCAAACATGCTCATCTGGAACGAGAGACCAATCAACTGCGTGGCTGTGAGCGAGATGATGGACGTGGCAACCGATGCCCAAACGAGAATCGGCATGCGGAAGGCAGTCATGCCGCGCGCCCTCATGCGCAGGACGGTGGCAATCAGATTGAGCGCGCCGAGAATGGAAGACCAACCGGCCACCCAAACCCCCAGGTAGAACATCTGAATTCCGATGGGAGCGCGCGTGGCGAGCGGGGCATAGCCAGTCCAACCGGTATCGAACCCGCCCAAACCGAGGCTGCCGAGCAGGATAACCGCCGCCGGAACCGCCACCCAGAACGAGAAGGCGTTCAGGCGCGGGAAGGCCATATCTGCCGCGCCAATCAGGAGCGGGACGAGGTAGTTAATCACCCCAGAAATGCCCAGCAGGATGGAGACAATCATGACGATGCCGTGCAGGCTCATCAGCGAGTTGTACAGGTTCAGCGCAGCGGTCTGGTCGGGGGTCAGGCTAGTGAGGAATTGCAAGCCCGATTCAGCCAATTCCACCCGGAAAAGCAGCGCAAACAACCCGCCCACGCTCAGGAGCAGGAGCGAGGTGATGGTGTACTGAATGCCGATGACCTTGTGGTCAAACGAAACCCCAAAATACTTGCGCCAGCCAGGGGTGTCTTCGTGATGGTCGTGAGTCTCTTCGCCTTTGGCCCACTTCCACCAATCAGTGAGCGCGCCCACCCCCGCCAGGAAGGACACCGCGCCCACCAGTGCGCCAAACACCCAGGCGCCTTCATGAAAGCCAAATTTGGCCGGGTCGAAGAAGGTCAACCCCATAGCAGCGCGGATGGCGCTGAACAGAAAAATTCCTGCCAGCGTGCCAACGACCTGAAAAACCAATCCGCGCACAATTCCGTAGTAACCTAGCAAGCCATAGAAGAAGCCCAGCGTCCCAACCAACAGGCCGAGCATCCAGGAAGGAATATCCAACAGGTAATATGGGGCGAACCCGCCCGAGGTAGCAGTATGCAGACCGACGCCGAGCGCCAGGCCAATCAGCGTGCCAATCAGCAAGAAGAGAAGCGCGCGGCTGAAACTACCGCCGGCAGAGGGTGATGAGGGATGAGTCATATTTCTCGACCTCCGGTTTACTTGAGTGTCTTGATGAATTCAATCAGGTCGGCAATCTGCCCATCTTTGAGATAAGCAAAACTGGGCATGGCGTTCGGAGAAAAGCCCTGATGCACTTTGGCCGAGGGGTTGCGGATGGATTCGGTGATGTAGGCTTCGTCGGCCAGGACGGTTGTGCCATCGGCCAGCGGGACCTGCGAACCCCACAGGCCTTTCCAGGAAGGACCAACGCCTTTCGAGCCGTCGAGGGAGTGACAGGCTTTGCAGCCAGCCTCGTTGTAAAGTTTTTCACCACGCTTGGGGTCCGGGTTTGCCAGAGCCGCTTCGGCTTCGGCGGCGGCAATGGCAGCCTGTTCACTCACCCAGGCGTCATATTCGGCCTGGCTGATGACTTCGATGGGCGATTCCATGTAGGCATGCGAAGCGCCGCAGATTTCAGCGCAACGCACCTTGTAACTGCCGATTAAGGTTGGCGTGATGCGATAATTTTCCACCCGCCCCGGCACCAGGTCATGCTTAACGCGAAATTCCGGCACCCAAAACGAGTGCAACACATCGCTCGATTCCATCTTCAGGACGACCTGTTTATCTACCGGCAAATAGAGCGTGTTGGAGACAAATCCTTGTGGATACTCGAAACGCCAGCCCCACTGATAGCCAACCACTTTGATTTCCACTGCCTGCGGGTCCACTCGCTTGACCTGCGCCAGGTTATCGGCCCCGATGTAGCCTAGAACGACCACGATGACAAGAGGGATGAACGTCCAAGTTACTTCGAGCGAGGTGCTGCCTTCGATATGTTCGCCATCGCCGGTTTCGCCTTTTCGTCGCCGGAAGACGACCAGGCTATAGACCATCGGCACGATGATAAGGGCAAAAAAGAAGGCAATCGCTTTGACCTGCAAATCGAACAGCCAGTCAATCGGCTCAGCTTGGGCAGCGGCAGAGACCGGCATCAACTCCAGGGCGTCCAAACCCAGGTAGGTAAGGACAGCCACAACGGCGACCAGGATTGCCAGAACAACATAGTGACGCATATTCTGCATACTTCTTATCTCCTCGTAGGAATAAAGTCCCAAAGTTTGTTGAAACCTGTCAACATCACCTTAAAAAGCCTTTGGGACGATGTCGTTTATTCTTCCCAGGGATTGCTCAGCCAATCTTCGGCCTGGGCAAAGGTCATGGTACGGCGGTCATAGACCACCACCTGACCCGATTCTTGCAATGAGACCAGCATGACCTGCATGGGCGATTCCCCGGCGACGAACCCTTGCATAAAAACATCACGGTTGATGGCTTTATCGTCGTAATCCACAATCACCAGGTCGGGGCGCGTTTCCAGGGCTGGCAGGGCTTCTTCCAGCGTGGTCAACAGGCTGACCGTCGCAAATTTCTCGCCCCAGCGTTCCGCGTACAACTTTCGCAAACCTTCACGAAAGAGCGGGTTGGCCGAGACAATCAGGACGCGCCGGGCGTGAGCGTGGGAATCAGATTCGGTCATCGAAAAATCACTCACCTTAAAACAAGATGAAACAGGGATAATTTACCAAATTATCCCTGTTTTGTCAGTTAAAGGCTTGTGTTCTTTGGGGGATTTCAAAAAGCAAAGCGGGTGATTTCTTCATCACCCTATAACATCCCGAAGACTCCAGGCTATCGCCAAAATCAGCAGAGAAAAGCCTTCGGGACGGTTTTCACTTACAACAAATCCATTTGGGCCGCCCTGGCAACCGCTTCGGCGCGGTTGTTGACTTCCATCTTCTCCAAAATATGCCGAATGTGGGTCTTGACCGTGTTTTCAGAGATGAACAACACCCCAGCAATTTGGGCGGTTGTTTGGCCGCGCGCCAGGCATTTCAGCACTTCCACTTCACGCTCACTCAACAAGCCGCGATTGCGGTCAGCCTGTGAACGGCGGACCGCCTGCAATACCCGCGCGGTCACTTCGGGCGAGAGGACCGAATTCCCCGCATAAACCTGCAAAATGGTGTTTTTCAGGATATCGGGTTCGGTATTTTTTAAGATATAGCCATTGGCCCCGGCCACAATTGCGCCAATCAGGTCATCGTCGTTCTGCGAGATGGTCAACATCAGGATTTTTTGAGATGTGTCTTTTTTGCGGAGAGCGCCCAGAGTCTGGATGCCATCCAGGATGGGCATATTGATGTCGAGCAAGACGACATCTGGCCTGGCACGCTCAATCACCGCGAGCGCTTCTTGCCCATTGGCAGCCTCCCCGACAACGTGGAACTCAGACATTTCTTCGAGCAGGCTGATGAGGCCCCGCCGGAAAAGAGCGTGGTCATCCACAACCACAATCCGAATACGGTTCATGGCTTCTCCTTGATTGGCACAGGCAGCCGCAACGAGAGAATCGTTCCAGCTCCTGGCTGACTGGCAATTTGGAAATCGGCCCCGATGCTCTCGGCGCGCTCGTGCATCCCGCGCAGGCCAAAACGCAGGCTGCCGTCCACCTGTTCGGGCGCAAAGCCCTTGCCGTCATCGCGCACTTCAATCAAAACACTGTCGGGCTTCTGAATTCCGCGTATGGCCACATGTTCAGCCGCGGCGTGCTTGCGGACATTGCTCAAGGCTTCCTGAATGATGCGTATCAGCTGGGCCTGCACATTGGGTGGATATTCGACCGACAGGTTAAACTCATCCAGCGCTACCTGTTGTCCAGTCGTCTGCTCATAATCAGCGGCAACCTGCCGCACCCAATCGGCGAGGCTTGCTGAGGGAGTGCGCCGCAGGTTTTCGATGGCCTGCCGCGCATCAATATAGGCATCCGACAGGGTGCGGTAACTGGCCTGGAGCGTGCTGGTCAACCGTTCGGTTTCGCCGCGTGAAAGGTAATTTTGCATCTGCGCGGCCTGAATTTTCAGAAAAGCCAGGGTTTGGGCCAGGCCATCATGAATTTCACGGGCCAGACGGGCGCGTTCATCCACCACCGCCTGATACTCCAATTGAACCATCAACCGCGAGTTTTGAATGAGAAGAGCAGCCTGACCGGCCAGAGTTTCAAGCAAAGCCTGATGACGCTGGGCAAAGGCCTGGGCAGAATTGGAGCCGAGCAGCAGCACCCCCTCTGGGCCTTGGGCCTGCCAGACTAACGGAACCGCGTGCAGGGTTTTCCAGGTATCGCGCTTGTTCAGGGTGACATTTTCGAGCGACATGCTATGCCCGGTCGAAAGAACGCTTTTCCAGATTCCCTCCAGGAACAACCCATCGGGAATGGAGGGAGACTGCCCGGCCTGGTCGTGACAGGAAAAAACCTGTGGAATGGCCTGAATCTGCCCCGGCAGGCCGGATGGAATGTAGAGCAAGGCAAAATCCACTGCCAGCGTTTTGCGGATGTTTTCTAGCAAACTCTTGAGCAGGGAAGGCAAGTCAGAACGCGGCGTGGCAGAAGTTTGCAGGTAGAGCAGCGCGCCAATCTCTTGATTGCGCTTTTGCAAACTCTCGAGGGCCTGCCCGGTTAGGCGCAGGATTTCCTCGATGTATTGGCGCGTCTCTGGAGCAATAACGACTTTCTGGTCGAAATAAAAATTGACCACGCCGACATTGCGCCCGCTGCTCTGGAGCATGAAACAATCAACAGATGCCGCAAATGGGGCATCTGCCGGAATGAGGATACATCCCCGCTCGCCGTGCATGCTGGTACAGTTTTTGCAGGCCTGGCGGGTCTCTGGCATGGTCAGGCGGCGCGACCAGTTTTGCAGGGCGGCGGTCGGCACCTGTCCTTGAATCAGAGCAGGGAGCGATTGCCCCCATTCATCGAGCGGGATGAAAGACGCGCCAGAAGCACGCAAAACGGTCAGACCAGATTCCAACAGCCCGTCCAGGATGTCTTTTTCCGAAAGCGATTCCAGGAACTTGCGCTGCAAAGTCAGCGCAGCCTGCAGCTGCTGGCGCGAGGCTTCAGCGCGCTCGTGGCTGGCGGCGCGGCGCAGGGAAAGCCGCAGCCAAAATTCCAAAACGGCGGTCAACAACCCGGCCGTCAGGACGGCAATCAGTATCGAAATCCAGGAAGCCCAGAGGGCCTGGGTCACCAGGTAAAATCCCAGCACCAAAACAAGCGCGGCAAACGTAGCCCAGCGCGCCCGCGCCAATTCCCGGTCATCCATGCGCAGCATTTACTCCCTAACCGCCGCCAGCACTTCGGCGCTGTGGTCGGCTGGTTTGACGTTCTCAAACACCTTCTTGACTTTGCCTTCCGGGTCAATGACGAACGTGGTGCGCAGCACGCCCATATATTCTTTGCCCATGAACTTTTTTGGTCCCCATACGTTGTATGCTTCACAAACCGCATGGTCTTCATCGGCAAGCAGGGAAAACGGCAGTTGGAATTTTTGCTTAAACTTGGCGTGCGACTTGGGCGAATCGGGGCTGACGCCCAAAATCGTCACCCCAGCCTGCTGATAGGCCGAATAGTCGTCACGGAAGTTGCAGGCTTCGGTGGTGCAGCCCGGGGTATCATCTTTCGGATAAAAATACAGCACGACCGTCTGCCCGCGAAAATCGGCAAGGCGGCGCACAGTGCCGGTCTCATCGGCCAGCGCAAAATCGGGAGCGGGGGTACCAGGTAAAATTGTCATCGTTTTCCTCCAGGCGTTATTATAACCATCTTCGCATCTTGCAATTACGCGATTCTTCTACAGGATTAACAAAACTCTATAAATATCGAGCCATACCCACTCAACCATCTTGACTAATTCTTAATATGATGCCATTCCGTCGCCATAACTGTTCAGGCATAGACCAAAATTCAGTTACGCGGGATAACATCACGCGCCACAAAATATAAATCTCAAAATTGATGAAGGTATTGGTGATTGAAAATTGATTAAATTCGGTATAAACTAGTGTTACACGTAGCACAAATCTTCACTTTATCCGCTAATTTGAACCATCGCCACAGGAGCGCGGGGAGTACACCATGAGCCAGATTCCACCTGAAGAAGATGATGATGAACTCGACCTGAATTTAATCAAATGGGTCACCGAATACCAGGGACGGCGGCAGCGGCTGCTGCCGCCCCAATTCTCTGAAAACGAAATCGTAACCGGCCCATATCCGCTCGATGTGAACATCTGGGGCGCCGGGTATGTGCCATCCTTCCCCAATCTCGATGCGATTGTCGTCTCTGCTGCCGGGGAGAGAAGAATTGCAGAAGGCGGTTACATTCGGTTGCCTTCAGGGCATTATAAAATCTACTATGTTGACCGGCATGAACAATATAGGGAACTGCCTGCTATCAAGGCAGTTACATTAGATGGAGCAAATGTAACACTTACCTGTGGTATCACTTTCACAGTAAACGACTCCCTGGCTGTCCAAAATGTCCGCAACCCAATGGATGCGTTGTTCAAAGCCTGCGAGGCAGCCCTGCGGCACGTCATCCGCACCCATAAGCACGATGAACTCATCGACGAAAGACCAGACAACGAGGAGAAAAACCTGAACGGCGGCGAAGCAAACAGTCCAAAAATCATCTCTAACGACCAGATTTCAGATGCCGTCAAGCTCCAGGTCAACCTGAGCGAGGCCTGCCGCGCCTTCACGCTTCACAATGTCAATATCATCGACCGTCAGGGACATTTACGCCTGCTCAACATCCGCGAAGAAGAGGCCGTCCAATCGCGCGCCAGCAAGAAAGAAATCAAACAAACTGAACAAAGAACGGAAATCAGCAAGAAACAAAAACTGCTCACATCCCAAGAGGGTTTGGTCATCGAACAACAGGCCATAAACGAAATAACCCGCCGAGAAATCCTGTTTATTGCCGAAAAACTCCAGGTCAAACTGGAGCGGATGCGCTTAATGCCACAGTACAGTCATCAGGAGAATCTCAAAATCATCGATGCCCGCATTGAAGCGCTCAAGACGTTGATGCAGGCACAGTCTATACCCGGTTCCTCGCGCAGCATTGAAGACTTACGGCAACTTGTCGAAAAACTTATCGGAGAAATGCCAAATATTGGCGATGAATCGCAACCTGGCACACCCCCGGCTCAACCTAAAGAGCCAAACGATGAATTCATCGAACTTCTTATTCCCAAGAAAAAGAAAAAATAGCCGGAGAAAGTCTCACGATGGACATGCGCATACCCTGGGTCGAACTAAGTCAGTTCGGGCAAGGCTGGCAGGCCATATTCGCTTGCCAGGTCTGCATGCAACCCTTTGAAACCTTGCAAAAAAGCCGCTGGGGGTTCAATGCGGCAGCCCTCATGAGCGAGGCCCTCGACCGTCAGAAACTGTTTCTCGAATCACAATTTCACGGTAACCCGTTGAGCGAACCTCACGCTGAAACCAGTCTGGCACTGCGTTGCGCCCAACTCCCTGGCGAAGGTCTGTTGCTGGCGCTGGTTGGCATGGTAAAAGCCGCCAGACAAGACGAAGCGCGCGAAAATGCCCTGGAATATTGCCACGAACTCACTTCTACGTTCCCCTATGACTACAAAATCTATCCGGCAACCACATCACAGGCTTTTGAAAAACTAACAGGCCGGGCATTACTGGCAAAATGCCACTCTCCTCAAAGCATAGCACAACTTATGCGCTTCGAAAAACAAATCCGCGCCCAAAACGGCCTGGCCTACGTCATCGGATTCTGGCAAACGAGTGATCACTCCGACGAGCAAATCTGGCGCGCGCTGGGGAACTATCCCCGGCCTGCCATGCTCAACATCAGCCTGCGTCCCACCATTCTTGAAGGAGACGAACGACAATTCCTGTGGGACATGAAAACGGTAAGGGTCCCGTTTGAAAACATCTCCCAGGCGCACCCGGCCCAACCCTTCGACAAATGGACAGAACCATTCCTCGAACGGCGGCTCAACCCCTGGAAGCGATACTACCTGATGCAAGTACATCTCCTCGCCCCGGCAGGGGTAACCAATTCACTGACGCGCCCCATTGGCACGGCCCTCACCCGCGAAACCGCCGACCTGCTATCACCCGGCTTTCTAACCGTTTACCCTGCCAACGACTTGACGGCCCATAAATGGCGTGAGCAAGTCGAAAAAATTGAAATTATTCCCATCCACTCGACCAGTCTCTCCCGCCTGAGCGACCTGGCAGACCTGAGCGAAGCCCATAGCGTCTTTCGTTTTCCTTACCCGCCTGAAGCCGGGCTGCCCGGAGTCAGGTTCATCGAACCCCTCGAGCAATGAGAGATAGCCCTCAGACGCAAGAACGCATTCAGATAAAGGTCATCAGACACCTGCCGCTTGGGCTGCTGGTTGAGACAAACGACCGCCAACACGGCATTGTACGGGTGCGCGAAATTTCGTGGGACGAGAACAAACGCCAGAACTGGCGCAGCCTGTACCCACCCGGTTGGAACGGCTGGGCGGTCCAGACCGGCAAAAAGCCAGGCCAAAACCCCGAATACAGCCTGCGCCTGGCCGAAAGCGACCCCTGGAACGAAATTCCCGAAACTTTCGATAAAAAGCAAGTCTACGAAGGCATCGTAACAGGCGTTGTGACGTATGGGGCATTCATCGAACTGGCTTCCGGGTTGACCGGCCTGCTACACAAATCGCAACTTCCGGCCTGGGTCAAAACCCCGCCCATCGACCTGTTTTGGCCCGGCGACCGGGTGCGAGTTGTCATTCGCGCGGTCGAGCGCGAAGCGCGGCGTCTCAGCCTGGGGCTTCCGCCGCTCTCTTCCCCGCCGGGTGAAGGCGAACTTCCCCAAAAAGCTGCGCGGGGGCTAGGAGAAGGCGGCGATTATATTGCCATGCTGGATGACTTTCTGCGCTCTGGCGCGCCCCGCCACCATATTTTATTGGTGGAAGACGAACCAGAGCAGCAGAACGCTGCCAGGAACTGGCTCGTCCACGTCGGCCAGCGCGTGGATGCCGTCGAAAACGCCGAAAAAGCCCTCAGCCTGTTAGAAATCTCCCGGCCCAACCTGACGCTCATCGACGTCGGCCTGCCCGGCATGAGCGGCACCGACCTGGCCAGGCGAATTCTCGAAACCTGGCCCGCCGTGAGAGTGGTCATCGCCACCGACTGGGCGCGCCAAGAAAGCCTGGCCGATGTTTTGGATGACCTGCGGGGGCGGGGAGTAGAACTATATCCCAAGCCGCTGCTGCCCGAAGACCTGATCGCCATGCTCCAAAACGGAAGCAGCCGTTCCAAAAACCCGCCCGCCGTTTCGAAAGCAGATGCCAGGCCGGCCATCTCTCTGGCCGACCCGCCCGGCATCCAATCCAAAAACTCGGTTCACGAACTTCTGCGGCAAGCACGCCGCCAGCTCGGCTTCGAGCAGGCCATCTTGTTTGAATTCGACCCGATTCACCGCGCCACATCCATCCGCGACCGCTCAGGCGAAGGCGTTCTCGAAAAAAGTATCCTGCCCTCGCTGGTCTACAGCCCGGTGCGCGATGTGGCTGAAGACGGCGAAACAGTGGTTGTACCAGAAATCGAACCGCGCGAGCGCGACCGATTCCGCTATCTGCTGGAACTGCACCCAAGCCTCGAAAGTTTCATCGGCGTACCCGTACGGGCCGATATGCAGTCCAATTTTTCCCTGTTCCTGCTCAGCAAATCTCCCCGCCCAATTTCAAAAGACCAACGCATTTACGCTGAAGCCATAGCGCAATCCATTGGCGCGGTGCTTGAACAACAATATTTCAACGAAAAATCCATCCTCATCCAGCGCACCGCCCTCATCGGCCACCTGACGCGCGCCATGACCCACGAAATCAACAACCTGGTTGGGCCATTGGCTGCCCGGCTCGACAACCTGCAAACCAACCTGGCAAAACTGGATAAACACCCCAACCCGGCTGAAGCCCGGCAACGCCGCGATACCCTGCTCGATAATGCCTTCAACGACACCCGTCAAATCATCCAGCGTATCATCAACACCACCCGCATGTTCGGGCGCATCACCGCCAAAGGGAAACACGAAATCCTGCGCGTGGATGAAATCATCAGTGAAACCATCCACCTTTTGCGCGACACCAGCGACCGGGCGCATGTACAGATAGTATTCAACCCGCCAAAGCAAATGCTCGTCATCCGCAGCCAGGCAGCGGCCTTTGAGCAAGTCCTGCTCAACATCATGCTCAACGCAGTCCAACAGATTGCCGAAACCCGGCCCGGCAGCGGCGGCTGGGTGCAGGTGCGCATCGACGGACAAGTCAACCCCATCGAATCCGGTTTTTTCCGTCTGCTGATTGAAGACAATGGGCCCGGCATCCATGCCCGGCTATGGGATAAGGTATTCGAGGCCGGCTACACCACCCGCCAAGATGGCAGCGGCATTGGCCTATATATTTCCCGCAACCTGGTAGAAGAGATGGGCGGACGAATTTACATCATGGAAAGTTGCATCCTGGGCGGGACAACGTTCGCTCTCGAAATCCCACATCAGTTGTAAAAGAGAACCTATGTGCCGCGTGCTGATTTTGGACGATGACCTTTTTTATGCCGAGACCATCCAACTCATCTTGCAAGATGAGCACGAAGCGCAGCCCGATGTTGTTACGCAAGCCCAAGACGCGATAGAAAAAGTTTCCCAAGCCGCCATCAAGAACAAACCCTACGAAATCCTGCTGATTGACCACCGCCTGGGGCCAGGGAAAGACGGTATTGAGGTGTTCAAGGAACTACGCGCCATCAGCCCCGATTCAGACGGCATTATCTTTACCGGCTACGAAGACCCGGAAAGCGGGTTGCTGGCCTACGAGGCCGGGGCATTCCGCTACCTGCCCAAAACTGCCGACAACCGCGAAATCCTGTTCGTCTTTCGCTCCTTGCGGCAGTGGCGCAAAGAACAACGCGAGCATAATTGGCAGAAAATTTTTAGCGAGATGATGGAAGCCTCCATCCGCGAGCAAGAATTTCATGCGGTTGCCAGGGCAGTGGTACAGCGCTCTCTCAAATTAGGCTTCGCCCGCGCGCATTTATTCTGGGTGCCCACCGGGCGCGACGCCAATGTAGATGGACGGCTGCTAGGGATTCGCTGCGCTGGGGAAGGGCGAATTGCCAACTTCGGCAGCCGCCTGTTCCCTATAGACGAATGGGTAAATCTCGAAATCTTGCGCCAAAGCCGCAGTCCGCTCTCTTTGCGCGAGGCGGAACTCGAACGCGCTGCAAAATCGATGCAATCGAGCGGCTACCAGCCGCCCGCCAGCGAAGTGACCCTGCTGCCGCTATTCAGCGCAGACAAACTGTTGGGAATCTTGATGCTGGACTACGGCCCGGTCAACAAGTTCCTCAGCGAGCACGAGCGCATCTGGCTAGATTTTTATGCCAAACAGGTTTCGCTGGCATTGGAACATGCCGCCCTGTATACCAAAGAGAAAAAAAACAGCCGGGAGCAGGCCGCCGCCAACCGCATCGGGCAGGAAATCACCGCCAGGGCAACCGATAGAACCCTGGAGGAAATCCTGGAAGATGTGCGCGGCAAAATTAGCGCATATTTCGATACCGAAAATTTCATGGCAATTCTCGTCGACGAACCAAATCGGGAACTCCATTTGCATTTACACTACCAGGATGGCGAGATGCGCAGCCCAGCCAAACGCCCAATTGGCAGCAGTTCGGAAGACTGGCTCGTGGCACGCGGCGAACCAATGCTCATCGCATCCAACGTAGCCGGCTTTGCGCATCAAAACGGAATTCAGGTGACAGGCAAGATTCCTTCCTGCTGGATGGGAGTTCCGCTGAGAGTTAACGGGATGGTCATTGGCGGAATCATCCTGCAATCTTTTGACGAACTCAACACCCAAACAAACCGGAAAGAACAGCCCTTTATCGAGCGTGATTTGCACCTGTTGACCCTGATTGCTGACCAGGTGGCGGGCGCCATCCAAAACTGCCAGACCGCCGAAAAAGAGCGACAGGAAATGGAGCGGCTGAACGTACTAAGCCGGGCCGGGTTTGAAATGCTGCAAGTAGCGCGCGAGAACGAGGAAAACCTGTGGAGAACCGCCCTGACGCTCACTACAGCCAACTTTGGGGTCGGCTTCAACCGCGCCATGCTCTTTCTGCTGGCCGAACAGACTTCCCTGCTCGGCAGAGCGGCAATTGGCACCGAAGACACAGCCAAAGCCAGGCTCGATTGGCAAGCCGATGAACTGCGCCACTATACCTTTGACAAATTCCTGAACGACCTGCGCGCGCGCAGCCTGAAATTGACCGATTTCGACTCGCTCATCCAAACCATCGAAATTCCACTCTCTGGCCGAGCGGACGTATTCACAGAAGTTCTCAACACGGGGCAGATTAAGCGTCTGAGCGCAGAAGAAGCGCGCCAGCAAGTCCCACCGGAAGTAACCGCAAAAATCAACCTGGCGGCCTGCGCCATCCTGCCCCTCATCACGGGCAAAGGAAAAGTGGGTGGGCTTGTGCTGGTAGATAACAAGCACAACGGCAAGCCGATTTTGGAACGTGACCTGAACCGTTCGCAAACCGTCTTGAACTACGCAGGTTTGATTTGGGAAACCCTGCGCGAACGGGAAAAAAGCGAAAGCCTGCTCTATGCCAACCAGGAAATCATGAGCCGCTCCGGGCGCGAAAACCTGGTGGATACCCTTTCACGCGTCTGCAACGCCGCCCTGGGATTGAGCGAAGCCGACTGGTGCATCATCTACCCATTCCTTGCACACCACAAACCACTCACTTTCGACACGAAGAACATCAGTTACGCCGGAGAATTGAAATCTAGCATTGATGATGTTTTGCTCAAAAATCGTCCCAGCCGTAACGGGATGACAGCATACATCCTGGAAAAAAACAGCCTGTTTATCGAAAACGTGCATCACCCCGATGCCAGGATTGGCCGCAAACGAATCGATGAACACCATTTCATCCAGAGCGAGGGCGTGAAAGCCATCATTGGTATGAGCATCCGAGATGCCTATTCCAACACGCCGCTGGGCGTCTTTTACATGAACTTCCGCGAGGTGCGCCAGTTTTCCGAACGCGACATTCGCCACGCCCAATCGTTTGCCAGCCTGGCCGCTTTTGCGATTGCCAACGCGCGCCGCATGGACGAACAGGAACAGCGCCGCAGGCTGGAGGCCGCTTTGCAAACTGCCGAGGCAGTCAATTCGGGCATGGGACAGGAAGAAATGCTCAAGAATGTGCTAGAAAGGCTGCATCGATTTTTCCGTGAAACAACTTTGTGCGTTTTGAGTTATGACGAGAGCGAGCAAGCATTGAAGTTTGCCCCCGGCGCGCTCGAATTTTACAAAATCAACAACCCGGCTTATCGACAGATGCGCAGCTTCCCACGCGATGGAGATTCCATCGCCTGCACTGTTGCTCGAAGAACGCTCAAAAGCGGTGAAATCGAAATCCTGAACATTCCCAATGTGCATGACCAACCCGAATACCTGGGGCTGATTGTCGAAACACAATCCGAACTATGCGCCAGTTTGGTCAGCAGCGAGAAAAAATTACTGGGCGTGCTGGCGTTGGAGCGTCGGGAAATCTCCGGGTTCAACCAGGATGATGAAGCGCTGGTCAAGACCGTCGCGCGCCAGCTCAGCCTGGGGCTGGAACGGTTCAAACAACGGGAACATATCCACTTCAACAAAACAGTGGCGACCATGACGGCTTGGGCCGCCGACCTGGCGCATGAAATCAATAACGAGGCCGGAAATATCCAAACCTGGGCCTATCTCATCAAAGAGTTTACTGACGGCAACTCACCAATTTGTGACTATGCCAACCAAATTGAGGAAAGCGCGCAACGGCTCTCGGCAGCCGGTTCGTGGAGCGACCAGGGAAAACTGCCCATCCCGCTCGACCATTCCCTGCAAAAATTCGCCGGGCCGCTAGCGCGCCAGTTGGGTGTCACTTTCCAGATGATGCCCGGAGCACCCGGCATTTACATCAACGCCAACCCGGCCCAATTTCAACGCGTTCTGCGCCATCTCATCCGCAATGCCGCGCGCGCCATGAGCAATCGCCGGGAAAAGAAAATCATCATCCAGACAAATGTCCTGGATTCTGAGATGGTCGAAATCCAGGTGCAAGATTTTGGGCCAGGTGTGCCTGAAAAAGTAAGGCCTTTCCTTTTGCAAACAAGTATCACCACCAAAGGACGGCCTGGTGGATACGGCCTGCTAATTTCTCGGCAAGTGATTGAAGAAATGAATGGGAGCATCCAGTTACTGCCGACAGAGCCTGGCAAAGGCGCGCTTTTTTCTATCAAAGTTCCAATCACTCAAAATTGGGAAACAGGTGCGAGATGACAGACAAGACCATCAAAGCATTAGATGCCATGCCGCGCATCTTAATTGTGGATAATGACCCGCGGACACGGCGCGCCTACCAGGAATTGCTGAAACACTGGGAATACCAGCCCATTCTGGCCGAGGGAGATGGACAATCTCTGCTGGAAGATGCCCAGGCCAAAGCCAGGAATCACCGCTGCCAGCTTGTCCTCATGGACATGCGCCTGATAGACGACTTTGACGACGACGACAAAAGCGGTCTGGAATTGATTTCCAAACTCAAGCCAGCCTCCTGTATTATGGTCAGCGCCAGGGCCGGCCTGGCAGATGCGCGCGAGGCAGAAGAAAAAGGGGCAAGAGGCTTTGTTGGCAAGGGGGAAGGGCCAAAAGCGCTCAGAGCAAGGCTTGAAAGGGAAGCGCGCCAAATTTGCGCGCAAAAAAGAGAATTGGATATCGAACCCGCTGAGATTTTGGAGCGACTGGCTAGTACCCTGCTGGGTGGTCAAATTCCAGCGCAATATTATGACCAGATTTCTGACGCCTTCCTGCGATTATTTCCAGATGCGCAGCGCCTAAGCGTCGAGAAAATTGGTACTACGCACATTTCATCCGACTTACTGACCGTTCCCCGCCCGCGTTCGGTCATCTTGAAAGTTTACGAGGATGACCGGCAACCGGTCATCGTCAAACTGGCGCGCGTCCATAAAATCAATCGTGAGTTAAATAATTTCAAGAATTTTATTAAGGGGCGACTTTACGGCAACTACGTCCCTGTTCTTGAAAAAGAAACCGTTCTGTGGGATATTGGCGGATTGAAACTTTCTTATGTAGGAACGATTGAACAAAATTTCTCCAACTTCTTTCAAACACAGCCTATCAGCAAAATCAAGCGCAGCCTGAACGGATTCTTCAAAGAGACCTGGCAGCCCCACTACCGGCAGGCTGTTTCGGTCGAAAATGTATCGCTGTTCGAGCTATACTGTCAAGTATGGGACACAGACTGGGTGATGCGCATCAAAAATTTCACCAACTGCAATCCCGAAGAGGTGATGGGCGCAGAAAACTGGTCATTGACACAATCCCCGCACCCTATCGAGTGGATGAAAAAGAACATCATCCAGAAGCGCGATGTGAGCATCGTAAAGCACACCAAAACTGCTATCACGCATGGCGATTTGCACGGCGATAACATCCTGGTCGATTCGGGCAACAACATTTGGGTAGTAGACTTCGAGCGCACCCGCGAGGGTCACATTTTGCAGGATTTTATCGAACTGGAATCGGACATCATCAATCGCCTGCCCTGCACCAATGAAAATTTCCCAGCCTTTTTATCTATCTGCATTGCGGCCTGTGAGCAAAACGAAATCAAAAGCATGGAACTCACCGAGTCAGTGGAGGCGCAGACTGAGATGAAAAAAGCGATGTTAACCATCTCCCACTTGCGTTCGCTGGCCCGTGAATGCACCGGAATTAGCGACGCACGACAGTACCTGCTTGGCTTGCTCTTCAACACCCTATTCCGCGCGACTATCTCCACAAGCAGCCAGCGAAAACAATGCCAGCAGCGCGCCCTCATGCTGGCCAGCATTTTGTGTCATCGACTAGACCAATGGGGAGAAGCATGGCCGCCTCCCCATTGGCAAAAATTCATCTATCAGAGAGGCAATCATGGACAATAAAGACCCACGCCAAACCAGCACAATGAAAGAATTTGGCAAAGAGCATGATGTCGAGTACCGCCAGGAAGTGTTAAGGCCGCTTTTCGATTGCATCAAAAGCGCCGATTCCTGCTACCTGATTGGGGCAGGCAGCATGGGCAAAACCCGCCTGCTCGACCACCTGGTGCGCACCGATGTCCAGGAATATTACCTGCAAAAGCAAGCGGCCCACACGCTCATCATCCGTCTGGATATGAATCGCTTAAGCGATTATTCCGAATGGGAGTTTTATGAATTAATGCTGTTTAACATCGTCCAAACGGTAGGACAAAACAGCGACCCGCGCCTCGCGAAACTATCGCAAAGCTTCCTGCAAACCTTCCTGCTTCCAATCCTCGAACACCCCAATAACACAATCAAAGCGCTGCGCTTTCTGGAACTCGCCATCTCGAACCTGATGGTTCAAGAAAACGACCTTTCGATTTGCTTCTTGTTGGATGAGTTCGACGAAGCCTATCGCCACCTGCCCGCAAAAGTATTTGCCCACCTGCGCGGAATCCGTGATACGCACAAAAACCGGCTATGCTACGCGCTCTTGGTGCGCAACCTGCCCACACGCCTGCGCCCCAACCTGAACGAACATGAACACGAGGGGTTTTATGAACTGCTCTCGCGCAACCCCATCACCATCGGGCCATACTCGCGGCAGGATGTTCATGCAATGCTCCAACAATTGGAGGAACGACGCGCATACCCCCTGACTGAAACCACGCGCGATAAAATATACGAGATCAGCGGCGGGCATCCCGGCACCATCCTGGCGATGTTCACCAGCCTGCTCAAAACCACCGAGGGGATTCCTTACCGGCTCGACCCGCGCTGGCTGGCAAAAGAAGAAAATATCAAAGAAGAATGCCGCAAATTATTGGCAAGCCTGGAACCTGACGAGCAGATGGGGATGATAAACTTTGCAAAAGGCAACCTGGCAGACATTCCATCGCCCGTTCTCAGAATACTGCGCGCCAAAAAATTGCTGCTCTCTGCCGAAGGACAGGTGCCGCAAATCTTCAGTCCCGTTTTTGCTATCTATTTACAGGGCATCGACCTCGACGAATTCAAAAAACGCCTGACAAAAACCAGCGCATAGAGACAATATTCGATACGCACTGGGCCGCATACACGGAGGCAAGCGCAGGAGAGCCGATATTTTTCATTGTCGCCGAAACGGTTGGAAACCTTCGCCCAGCGCCTCGTGCGCCGCGCCAACTACCATAAAGGCGCGGTCATCGGCTTCGTGAACGATGTCCTTGAGTAATTGCACCTCGGAGCGCGATACAACGCAATAAAGCACCGTCCGCTGTTCGCCAGTATACGCTCCCGTAGCATTTAGGCGCGTCACACCGCGTTCCATCTCTTGCAGTATTTTCGCGGCAACCACATCTGCCTGGGCAGTGATAATCAACGCGGTGCGCACCGTCCCGCCGCCCTCCATCGTCGTATCGACCACCAATCCGCTGACATAGAGCGTGATGACGGCATAGAGGGCTTCTTTCCAGCCGAAGATGAACCCCGCGCCTACGATGACGACCGTATCGGTCATGAGATAACTCTGAGTCATGGATACGCCGCGATAGTGGTTCAAGATGCGGGCCAGGATGTCGCTGCCGCCGCTGGTGCCGCGTCCCCGATACACCAGGCCGTATCCAAACCCGGCCACCACCGCCCCGTAGAGTGAGTTCAACACAATATCATCGGTAATGCCGTTTTTGGGAAAGAATGGCAGCCACAAGAGCGCATCCGCAAAAAAAGAATAGGTTGCAATGGCAAAAGCAGTGCGCATCATAAAACTGCGTCCGCCCAGGAAACGCCAGCCCAAAATAAAGAGCGGAATGTTGCCGATGAAGACCATCATACCAATCGGCCAGCCGGTAAAATAGTTGATGAGCTGCGAAATGCCGCTCACGCCGCCCGAAGCCAGGTTGGCCGGAACGAAGAAAATCCGCAACGCAACTGCCTGAACCAGCGTGCCAAACAAAATCAGCGAGAAATCGCGCAAGGTGGGCCAATATTTTTTCATAGAGAAAGACCTGTTGGAGTTGGAATATCCCCGATTATACTGGCGAAAAGCGTCCCGAAGGCTCAACCCCTTCGGGACGCTTCTTTGTCACTATTTCACACTCGGTTTGAAGACCTGAAACACCAGGTTGAGCAGGATGCCGACCACAGCGCCAGTCGCAATCGCCGGCCAGCCATAAGGGAAGACGTTGTGCAGCACGGGCAAGGGCAGGAAACCGCCGGGGAAGCCGATGTGACCGCCGATGCCGATGACCATCACAACCGCGCCAATCGCCAGGTTCTTGGGATCGAACAGGTCGACCTTTTCCGAAATCAGGAGCGCGATACCCTGCATCCCAATCACGCCGAACAGGTAGATTGCCAACCCGCCGCTAACCGCCGTCGGCACCGATTGGACAATCCCTGCCAGGTGGCCGCTGAACGACATCAAGATAGCAATGACGCCCGCCGCGATCAGCGAAACGCCGCTGTAGTTGCGGGTGATGACCATCAGCGAGTTGTTCTCGCCGTAATTTGTGCCAGCCGCGCCGCCAATCAGGCCGTTAATCATATCGCCGATGCCGTCCAGGATAAGGTTCAATCCGACAAACTGATTCAGGCCGTATTTGGGCTGCTTGAGTTCATCGGCCAGGTGGTCGACGTACAGGCTAATCTGATACAAGTGGGCGGTGCTTTCAGGGATGGTGGCAATTGCCATGACCGAAATACTGATGATGGCAGTGGCGCTCAGGGCAGACGTAAAACTGGGGAAGGTGATGTGCGGCGCCGTGATGAGTTGCGCGCCGGTAATGGCCGCATAATTGACCATCCCTAAGGCGGCTGCCACTGCATAGCCCACCATTGCGCCCAGCAAGATGGGCAGCATTCCAATAAACCCTTTGCCCTGCAAGTACACCGAGAACAAAATGGTCGAAAATAAAGTCACGAATGCCACGCCCCACCATTTCAGGTCGCCGCCTTCGATGCCGCCCGCCACGCCGGAGGCCATATCGAGCGCTGCCTTGCCAAGCGCGAAGCCAATAACTGCCGCCACCGAACCGGTCACGATGGGAGGCAAGACACGGTCGAGCATTTGCTTGCCTCCTGCAAAGCGGATGAGCAGGCCGATCAACACATTGAGGATGCCTGTTACGACGATACCAGCCTGCGCCACGCTAATCAATTCGTCGCTCACTGACTGCCCAAACGAAGCATTTGTGACTGCCAGAATGGCCGCAATGTAACTAAACGACGAGCCATAATAGAGCGGGATGAACTTCCCAATCCCATAGCGCGAACCAAGCAAGGCAATGATGGTCGCCACGCCCGAAGCCAACAGAACAGTGCTGGTATGAAACCCGACCAGCAGCGCCACCAGTACTGTCGCCGGGAACATGGTCAACGCGTGCTGAAAGCCGAGAAGGATTATCTGCCCGATGGGCGGGACATCGTTGGGCAGGTAGCCCATCACTTTGGATTTGACTTCAACCTTCTTGGACATCTCTTCCTCCTGAAAAATATGGATGGCTGCGCCGGTTGACAGGCAACAGGCGCAAAAAAAGAGCCGCAAAGCGCGACTCTTTGTGGTGCTAAATTATTCTGTATTCCCCAACCAGGAAACTGGAAACACCTTCCCCGTTATCTTGATAAAATTGCCAACCGCCTGATGGATGGCAGGGAATTTTTTGGGCGCAATGTTGTGTAGACATTGCGCCCAATTCTACGCTGAACACCAGTCCTGTCAAGGGGCGGCTCGATTTTTTAAGGTTTGATTTCAGTGTTTGTGTTGTTCAACCGCCGTTCGATTTTCTCAATCATGCCATCGATCAGACCAAGCAGGTAGGCTTCTTCATCGAGGGTCGGCCAGGCTTGCACCTGGGGCTGGGGAGCAGGTGAGGGGGTTTCAGTAGATTCTTGCAGCGGGGCCGCAATTTCCGGTTCAGGCGTGACAGTCGGCAACAAACCAATCCGCACCTGCGGCGCGGGCAGGGTTGCGGTTGGCGTGACATCCACATTAGGCCCGCCAGCGCCGCAGGACGTCAGAGCGAACCAACCAACCAGCAACAGCGCAAGAACAACAAGGTTTCGTTTTGACACCCATCCCTTATTCATTGTGGCCCAAAATCCACCGCTTCCAGCCGTGAAATTCCTGTTTCAAGACCTGAATGGCCCTTAACAAGTCCAGATGTGTTCCCTTGAGATTGGTCCGAGCGTCCAGAATGGTTTGCGCGGCCAGCTGGCGGTCGAGAACAACATAAAAGCCGTTAAAACCGGCATTACGGGTGAAGAAGCTGTTGGTATACACACGCGCCGCTTCGGCTTTGTTAATATCGCCGTAAAAATTCGCCAACGCCACTTCCAGGCGCGTTACATCACGTCCCTTTTTCTTGTAGAAGTCTATCACCGTCTGAAATTGGGCTGCCAGCTCATACGAATCGCGGATGACAATTGCCTGGCTGTCGTACCAGGAGCGCACTTTCTGGTACATCTTGGTCAGGTCGGCGTTAGAAACTTTTCCCAGCCCCGGAATAGGCTTCGGGGGGTCATCATCGGCAAAAGCCGGGGTAGCGGTCACCAGCAGCATGGTCATTACCATGGCGAAAGCCACGAGCGGGCCAATCAAAGTTTTGAAGGTCAGTTTTTTGGGCATTACTGCCATCCTTTCGTTGTGTAAAATGCGGAATAAATCCCGCGCCAGGCTGCTCAAATTATAGCATGACCTGGCGCATGGAATTTATCCCCTGGTTATCCTGTTTTCGTTCCCAGCCAGACCGCCGCCGCTGCCGTAATACCGCCCAGGAAAGTTCCCCAAGCCATATCGACCACCGTCATCAGCAGGGGCCAGCCCTCCAGCGTGGCAAGATTGGTCAGGTCATAAGTGGCATACGTCACCAGCCCGAAAAAAGCCCCGCGCAGGGCGGTTTTTCTGACATCGCCCTCGCGGATTCCCGGCCCGCTGACAAAAACCAACATCCCGGCGATAAACAGCAGGTAGAACAGCACTGCCGCGCCCCAGTTGGGACTCTCCGCCATGATGAACCCGATTTGGGAGCGGTAAAACGCCGGGGCAACCAGTCCCAGCCATAGGGCATCGAGCAGGGTGAAGGGAAGCAGGGTCAGGAGGTAGGGTTTGATGAACGAACGCATTTTATTGATAGACGGTCACCTGACTGTTAAAGTTCCCTTGGCCTTCTTACGCATTCGCGGCGTTTTACCTGTTTCTTTTTTCTCAATCTCTTTCTTCTCGCCCGCCGGCTTCTTCCGCGTCACCCGTTTCTTTTTCTCGGCATTCACTTCTTCCTTGACGGGCGGGAACATCTCCTCGAACTTTGCCTGCTGCTTAAACAGCCACCGACTGTTCGTTCAAAATGTGCTGCCAAAAGGCCGGGAGTTGGTGACTGGAAATTTCACCGGGGGTGATACCCTGCGCCTGGATGGGTTCAAGGATACGCGCCGAAGCAACCCCCAAGATTTCGAGCCGCTCCCGCTGGCTGTATTTGTCCCAATCGTGCGAGATGACAAACAAATCAATATCGCTTTCTTCACGGGCGGTCCCGGTTGCCTGGGAACCGTAAAGCAGGATACGCTCGACTCGAATCCCCATGCTTTCGAGTTCCTGCCTGTAGCGAAGAATTATTCGCTTAAGTTTGGGTGATTTTTGAGCCATTGTTGCACGCTTTCGGTTTGTTGCAGATACTCCTGAGCAATCGGACGAGGGTAATCCTTCAACGCCCGCTGTAAGTCATCGGGATAACGGGTTGGAATACTGGCCGTATTGATTTTTCCGACAAACTCCAGATACGCTTGTGGAACTTCAAGGCCAGATTTCTTGATGAGAAAAATCAAGTCGTGTGTTTTTTGCGGAATGGTTTGCGTCACTTCGGTGACATGTGCTTTGAGCATTTTCTCCAAGGATAGGTGACACATGAAAATCACATATAGGAAACGCCCCGTCGCTAACATGTGGCGAGCAGTTTCCAAGTCATAGTCAGAAAGTGCAATCCAGTTCGCAGTATCGGGGCGCATCTCTGTAAAAATTATAGCATGGATACAGCAGGGCGCGCCAATTGGGCGCGCCCTGTTCTCTTACTTCACTTCAGTTTTTGCCTTTTTCCCCGCCCTCGGCTTCTTGACCGTCTCCTTTTTCTCACCCGCCGCCTTCTTCCGCGTCACCCGTTTCTTTTTCTCGGCATTCACTTCTTCCTTGACGGGCGGGAACATCTCCTCGAACTTTGCCTGCATCGATTCGACGCCTGCGCCGTTCAACGACTCAAACACTTTTTGCCATTGTTCCCCACTGACGAATCGCCAATCCAGGAAGGCATGGCACTGGTAGGCATTCATGATGAAAAACAGGCCCTTCTCCCAAATTTCAGCGCACGAGCGGATGTATTCGATGTGGGTGGCATAATCGCGGAAGATGGCGTAGCCCTCACGGGGCAAATCCAGCCCCTCGGCCAGCGATTTCTGCACCATCTGGCCGCTAGCCTTATCCATATACCCCACCGAAGTCTTCACCCAACCGGCTGTTTCGGCATACTTGTTGTGGTAAACAACCAGACCGCGCTCCTCGTTGTGGCGGTTGCTGTGGGCAAAGACATCCTCGTTGACATGCCCGCCCTCTACAAAGAAATCGTAGAGCAGGAAATTATCCACTTCCGCAAAAATATAACGCTTGTGCAGCAGGGGGAAAATCTTCCACTCGTGGCCGCGAATCAGGCCTTCATTGGGCCATTCCTCCCACTTCGGGCGGCGGAATTCCATGCCATACTTCTCGCGGTAGCCCTCGAACTGCCCATGACCGAACATCGGCAGGCCAGGCAGGGTGGACATCATGGTTGCCACGCCAAAATACTTATCTCCATCGCCAAACTGCTCAATAGCCGTCTTCTCATCGGGATTGTTCATGAAGTTGACATAACGCTTCATAATTTGCGGGTCAAACTCCAACGTGTTTTTCATCACCGAACGGTATTTGGCATTGTCTTCATCGCGCATCATGTGCATAAAGGCAGAGTTGTAAACCCGGTGCATTCCCAATGTGCGTACAAAGTAGCCCTCCATCAACCAAAAGGCCTCAGCCAGCAGCAAGGTATCGGGAACTTCGGCGGCCACCCGGTCGACCACTTCGCGCCAAAACTCTTCGGGGATAGCAGCGTCGAATTCGGCGCGGGTCATGCCATGCTCGGCGCGCGAGGGAATGGCCCCGCCCGAACCCGGCTCTGGGAACCACAACCGCTGGATATGTTTCTTGGCAAGCGTCATGGCGGCATCGAAACGGATGATAGGGAAGTTACGCGCCACGTGCAAAATGGTTTGAATAACCGCCTCGCGCACCTCGGCCTTGAGATAATTCAACTGGGCGGTGTCGTTCCAGGGCATGGAAGTGCCGTCGTTGCCGTGGTAAATGTAGCGCACGTCGCCCGTCCATTTATCGATGCGCTTGAAGACCACCGCCGCATCTGACCGGGAGTAATAATGGTCCTCTAATATGACGGCTATGCGCTCATTATCCGATAAATCTTCGCTGTTGAAACTGTAGCCAGGATACGGCGGGTAGGGCAGCGAAAGAAACCAATCGGGGTGTTCAATCACCCATTGCGAATCGATTCCCATGTGATTTGGCACCATATCTGCCGAAAGCCGAATTCCACGCTGCCAGGCGCGCCAGCGCAAATTTTCGAGCGCGCCCCAGCCGCCCAAGTCGGCGGCGATGTCATACGAATAGAGCGAGTAAGCTGAGGCCACCGCATCATGGTCGCCCATGCGCTGTTTGATGCGCTGGCTGGCGCGGCTGCGCTCCCACAGGCCAATTAGCCACAGCCCGGTGATGCCGCGCGCCGCCATCGTATCCAGTTCTTCGTCGGGGATAGCATCCAGGGTGTGAATGTCGCGCTGGTATTGGCGGCTCAACTGCTCCAGCCAGACGTAAGAATTTTTTGCCAGCAGGATGCAGCGCGGCATCCAATCCTTATCGGGGCTGAAGCGTTCGTACTCGGCATACGCGCCGCCAAAACTGATAACCGGCGCATCGCCCGCAAACCCGCCTGCAAAATTGCCGCGAATGGCTTCTTCTTTGACAAAATCGACGGCGCGCAAAATGCGCTGGACGAAAGCCTCGCCCAACAGGTCGCCCCATTTTGTCAGCAAGAACTGGAGTTGGCCCTCCAGGGAATAGGGGGATGCGACCGCCGGGGCGCGCAGCGCGTGAATCAGCGTCTCGCCAGAGCCTTTCCCGCCGAACTCTGCTTCGCCGCTAAAAAAATCAGCCAGCCCACCGACAAGTGCCTCGTAAGCCGTGCCGCGCCTGAGCGGTTCATCGTCGAACAATTCTTTGTAAGGGGAAACCGCCGGGTTCAGATTGGTAATATGGAGGATGAGCATTTCTTCCAGCACCACCTGGCGGTGTTCTCGCCCATCCGTGTTTCCGTTTAAGTAATCCGTTCCCCGTATCTGGTTCTGGTACACCGCCACCGGGGGAAATTCCTCCACAAAGCGTAATTGGGTCTTCTCAAAAGATTCCGCGCCCATCCGCGCGCGCATCCAATCGAAGGCGCGGTTCAGAACGCCGGGGTTTTGCAATTCATATTGCCGGATAAGGATGTGCAGAATCTCGTCGATCAAACCCATCGCATAGACCTGGCTGGCCGGGACGGGCGCGCCCCGCACAGCAGACATTTGCTCGGCAAAGCGGCGCGCGGCTGCGAAATCAGCCAGGACCACGCGCCCATCGGTGGAAAACAGCGAGGCGTCGAATCGGTAGGTGTCCCGCGCTTTTCGGGAGACGTGGAACTCAAAGGGCAGGCAAGGGTTCATGGCAGGCTCCTGTTGGGGTGTCGGTTGCCATTAACTATACTCCATCTGTAGCCGAATGGGGGAATTATGGATGAGTGATTTCGAGTATACTTAACCCCAATGGGCGCAAGCAATCGTGATTTGATTTTTCTGATTTTGGATGCCGCTGTGGGGCTGGTTTACCTGGTTATCCTTTTCCTGGCCCTGCGGCGGCAAAAGGGCTGGGCCTCACCCGCATTCTGGCTGGCAGGGTACGCTCTACTGGGATTGTTGCTGCATGTCCTGCTCGTCGCTGGAATGAATGGCTGGCTGCCCAGTCTGGATTTCGTCAACCGCCTGCGCATCGACCAATCGGCAGCCGTGCTGCTCGCCTTGTTCCTTTTCATGGGTTTGCGCACCTCACTGCCGCCCGCTTCGGTGAAAGGATTGTTTTTTAGCGGCCTGGCGCTTTCAGCAGTAGTGCTGGCAGTTCAAAATTATACGCTTATCTTCTTTACCTGGCTTTTATTTTCTTTCTTGGCCGGGGCATACCTACTGCGTTCGCTGGGCCAGACCCGTCAGCATTTACAGCGCAGCCGCATCTTCTTCTGGCTGCCGGTGCTGGCACTGGCCGTTGCGAACGAACTGGTCTTGTTCTATCAGGTAGGCCGCATTGAAGTTGATTACCTGCGCGCTTTGGCCTTGCTAATGATGGCCTACGCAGTGTTGAGTCATCACCTGCCCGATACGCGCGACTTTACCCGTCTGTTGCTAATTTACATTTTATCTACGCTGTTGATTGTGGTGCTGTATATCGGCGGGTTCTGGCTGGCAGATTCTCTGATGCGCAACACGCCCGGTTATCAGACGATTTTCGCCGGGGCTGGGGTGGCGGCGCTCATATCCCTGCTTTTTGCGCCCATCTTCGGGCTGATTCGCGGCATGGTCAATCGCCTGTTTCGGCTGGAGAGTTACGACCCCTCGCAAACCCTGCGCGAATACGCCCTATCAATTAGCAACATCCTCGAGTTGGACAAACTGGCCGAAGTGGCAATCAGTCTCATCAAAGAATCGTTAGATATTGAAAAAGGGGTTTTGTACTTAGTGGACCAGGAAATCAGCGAAGATGGCAAGCACGTCTTCCGCCTGCGCGAGGTCAGGGAGAAAGATTCGCCTGCCACCGATAGTCCACAAGACCATAAAGATAATCTGCTTGCAACGCCCACCGGGAGACCGAAACGACTCAACACCATCACTCTGGCAGAAGACAGCGCCATTGCGCGTTACCTGCGCGAAGAACACCAACCGCTTCTTCAATATGACCTGGATTTCGCGCCTGAATTCCTCGATGCGCCCCTCGATGAGCGCAAATGGTTCAGTAAACTTGGGCTGGATGTCTACGTTCCCATTACTTCCAAAGGAGATTGGATTGGCCTGCTGGCGCTGGGTCCTAAACTGGCGCGCCGTTACACCAATGAAGATTTGAACCTGCTGGCGGCCATCGCCAGTCAGACCGGTGTTGGGTTGGAAAATGCCCGCCTGTTCGATAGCCAGAAGAAATTAACCGCCCAATTGCGCGAGGCATACGCCTTTCTCGATAAGGCCAACCACGACCTGGCAAAACTGGAGATGACCAAATCGAATTTCATCAGTATTGCGTCTCACGAACTGCGTACCCCTCTCACCTCCATTAAGGGCTACACCGAAATGCTGTTGGAAAATCCTGACCTCAACGAAGACGTGCGGATGTTTGTAAAGGGGATTCACAAAGGCACGGTGCGCCTGCACGAGATTATGGATTCGATGTTCGACGTGGCGCAAATGGATTCGCGCACCATCGAGTTGCAGCGTCAGGATGTCTTTGTCACGGAACTGGTGCGTTCGGTGTTCCAGGAACTCTCCAAATTTGCCAGTGAACGTGAGCAGGAATTGAGTCTCGACCTGCCCCAATTGCCTTCTATTAAGGCTGACCCCAACACGATGCGCAAGTTGTTTTACCATCTCATCATCAACGCCATTAAATTCACGCCCAATAAGGGAAAAATTACTATCACCGGGCGGCATGTCCCGGCCAACAACCGCGACCTGCCCGAAGGCGGTGTTGAGATTGTGGTGGCAGATACCGGCGTGGGCGTTGATAAGAACTACCAGGAAGTCATCTTTACAAAGTTTTATCAGCCCGGCGAACTGCTCAACCGCCACTCAACCGGTAAGACCAAGTTCAAAGGCTCCGGCGTGGGGCTGGGACTGGCGCTATCGCGCGGCATCGTCGAGGCGCATGGCGGCAAAATCTGGGTCGTCAGCCTCGGCTACGACGAGCAAACCTGCCCTGGCAGCGAGTTTCACGTCGTCCTGCCCCTGCGCTCACAGGGCGAGAGTAAAACGGTGCGCATGGGCAGCGCCGTCAAACTGAAACTATAAAACCCGCCTTGATGGCGGGTTTTTTGATACCTGAGGGAATGTAACCAGAAGAATCTAATTCGGATATGTCGGTAGAGAGAGTACCCCTGCACGGACTCGAACCGTGCTCTTTGGCTCCGGAGGCCAACGCTCTGTCCACTGAGCTACAGGGGCGCGCGCAGGCGATTTTACCATAAAGTTGAGAGCACCCACGGTTGAACTTGGGCAAACAACTAGGCCTCTGCCTTTGGGGCGAGTTGCGCCAGTTCGTCTCGGTAACGCTGGATAATTGCGCTGTTGCCGCTTTCCTCGCCCAGCTTGGCAAGTTGGTGTTTCTTGTGCGCCAGTTCGCCCACCACCTGATAAAAGCGGCTGGTGGCGCGATACTTTCCGCGAAACAGGGAAACAAGTCGGGCAAAGCCTTGCCGCCAGGCCGAACTAGCCGTGCTGTAATGCCGCGAATCAATAAGACCCATCTGCACTTCTTCATTGAGATGCCGAACGATGTTGCGCTGCTCCATCCAACCTGCCAGGATGATGACAGCAAACATGAAGAATACTCCAAGCCAGTCGAGCAACAAACCGATAAAGCAGGTCAGGTTTTCGAGCGAGGTAAACGCTGCCAGCGTGTTATGAACGGAATGGGTAAACATCGCCATGAACCAGCCGCCCAACACAGCCAGGATTTTGATAAACATCGAGCGATTCATACGCGCCAGGGCCAGCCCAAAGCCAATAAAAGCGGTATAAACCGGATGCTGCCAGCCAACCAGAATGACCCGGATTCCAACCAAGGCTATCAGCCCGCCCCAGCCTCCATCCGCATACCCGCGCCAGATGTAGAGCGTGTTTTCGGTCGCAGCAAATCCTAATGCGGCAATGCCTGCGTAGACAATCCCATCGAGGATGGAATCGAATTCGCGCCGGAATACCCAGAACACGATTAGCACGGCCAATCCCTTCAGGGTTTCTTCCACGATAGGTGCGCTAATCGAGCCTGTCGTCAGGCTGCTCAACGCTTCAGAGCCAGTGATACCAAAAACGCTAAGCCCGAACAAAGTATTCAGAATATACGCACCACCCGCTGCAACCACAGCGCCCCATGCAAACACCCCAACCAGCAATGGCAGGGGTTCTTTCTCGTAATGGTCAAGCCAGTACAGAATATATGCGAATAAAAACATGGGAGCAAAGCCAAAAAACAAAGCTGCCAGGAATGCCATTTCTTCCTCCAATATCGCAAACCCACGCATCCAATCAAGCAAAACGCGCGAACGCTTCCGAAATAAAAACAAATGCCCGGAAAAGTCTTCAGATGACGCTGTGGGCAAAATAAAAACAATACCTACATTTTATTGACTATGAGGATAAAATCAAGTCTGAGTTTTGTTGCAAGTTCATCGCGGCAGCGCTCCAACTGCTTGCTTGAACATTCTCTTAATGCTAAACTGATATAGAATACCTCCCAGGAGACAAAATGGCCGAGAAGATTCTCATCATTGACGATGACCTTGATACCCTGCGTCTGGTGGGTCTCATGCTGCAAAAGCAAGGGTACAGCATTATGGCTGCCAGTTCAGGCCCGCAAGGCCTGCAGATGGCCTTTGAAAACCCACCCGACCTGGTACTGCTGGATGTAATGATGCCGGGCATGGATGGCTATGAAGTGGCACGTCAATTGCGCGCCAACGATCTGACCGTGAATATCCCCATCCTGATGTTTACTGCCAAAAGCCAGTTAGACGACAAAGTCACGGGATTCGAGGCAGGCGCAGATGACTACCTCACCAAGCCCACTCATCCATCCGAATTGCAGGCACATGTTAAGGCTTTGTTAGCACGGTCATCTAAAATCAAGGTTAATCCACCCACTGGCCCGTCAGAATCACCGGCTTACCTGATTGGCGTGCTAGCAGCGCGCGGCGGGCTGGGCGTTACATCAGTCGCATCAAACCTGGCGGTAGCCATCCACAAGACTCTGGGGCAGCCTGTTATCCTGGCAGAATTTCGCCCCGGTCAGGGCACCCTGGCCTACGACCTGAGTCTGCCCAAAGCAACCGGGCTAGTGGAACTGCTCAACATGCCGCAGGCTGGCCAAATTACTCGCAACCTGGTTAAGGAACGGCTTGTACTACACCCGTCAGGCGTCGATATTCTGGTTGCATCCCCTCAACCAAAAGATGGGATATTGCAATCCAAAATTGAACACTTCGAGGTTCTGCTCAACCGACTGCGCTAC
The DNA here is from genome assembly GCA_964422545.1 of uncultured Anaerolinea sp. Lineage (GTDB taxonomy): Bacteria > Chloroflexota > Anaerolineae > Anaerolineales > Villigracilaceae > UBA5195. Next base: position 56,421 of record CAYRBO010000007.1, read on the forward strand.
ATGTCCAAATATGTCATTGTCGACCTGGGAAGCGGTCTTGGGCCTCTGGCACAAAAACTCGTTCCTGCCTTGAGCGAATTGCTCATCATTGTAGAACCGTTTGACCATTCCTTACAGCAGTCTCGCGCCTTAATTGATGACCTGGCCGCACTGGGAGTAGACAAAACCCGCATACACGTCGCTGTAAACTATCGCCTGCGTTCCGAAGCCCAACTTTCTGTACCTCAGGTGCAAGACAGGCTGAAATACGCGATTGATGTCACCTTCACGCCCGCCCCAGAACTGCTCTTGCAGGCAGTCCGAATGCAAACAATGGCTTACCTTGTACAACAAGAAAGCCTGACCAAACAGCAATACACCAACCTGGCGACGAAAATCGAAACCCGCGCCCCTCGCTCGGCCTCTTCATGATGCAGACCTTTGCCAGCCAAACCCTGGAATTAATCAAATACGCCGCCGAGCTGCTCGCCAAATCTCGCCATGCTGTTGTCCTCACCGGCGCGGGACTTTCAACACCTTCCGGCATCCCTGATTTTCGTTCTGAAGGCACTGGACTCTGGTCGCGCGATGAGCCGCTCGAAGTTGCCTCATTAAGCACCTTTCGCACCGCGCCTGAACAATTCTTCCGCTGGTTTCATCCACTTGCCAGCCAAATTTTCAACGCCCATCCCAACCCGGCTCACTACGTCATTGCCAATCTGGAGCAAAAAGGCCGCATCCAGGCAGTCATCACCCAAAATATCGACATGCTCCACCAAAAGGCTGGCTCGCAGCGGGTAATTGAAATGCACGGCACCCTGCGCACGCTCTCCTGCACGCAATGCTACCGCCAACAAGGATACCAAGCCTACCTGCCAGCCTTTATCGAAAGCGGCACCATCCCCCATTGCCCTGCATGTGACGCAATCTTGAAACCAGATGTCATCCTGTTTGGTGAACAACTGCCCCAAAAAGCCTGGTTCGAAGCGCAACGCGAAGCCCGCAACTGCGACTTGATGGTCGTCGTTGGCTCTTCCCTCGAGGTTTTGCCAGTCGCTGGGTTGCCTATGCAAGCCATTGACCGGGGCGCTCATTTGATTATTATTAATAATAGCGATACTTATCTGAACGTGCGTGCCGATGTCGTCCTGCGCGAAGACGTGGCCGCCGTGCTGCCTGCCATTGCAGAATGGATGCAATATGCTTGAAAATTACCCCAAACGCCTCGAACGCTACAAACGGCTGATTGAAATTTCACGCGACCTGGCCTCCACCCTGGAACTCGACTTGCTTCTCAACCGCATCATTCACGCTGCGCGCGATATCACCGACGCCGAAGCCGCATCCATCTTGCTCTATGACGACACCGCCCGCGAACTCTACTTCCAGGCTGCCACCAACCCCGACCCCATGATGCGCGGCATGGTCATCCCAATGGACAGCATCGCCGGGTGGATTGTGAATCACCGCGAACCGGTGCGCATCAGCGATGTCAAAAAAGACAACCGCTACTTCAAAAATGTCGCCCAAACCCTCAGCTTCGCCACCAAGTCGCTCATGGGGGTACCGCTTATCACCAAAGAAAAAGTGGTCGGCGTGTTAGAAGTCCTCAACAAAGCCAACGGCGATTTTAGCGATACAGACGAAGACATGCTGACTGTTTTGGGCGCCCAGGCAGCAATTGCCATCGAAAACACCCGATTGTTCCAACAATCCGACCTCATCGCCGAATTCGTCCACGAATTGCGCACCCCACTGGCCTCGCTCAGCACCGCCACCTACCTGCTCTTGCGCCCCGAAATCTCACGTGAACAAGCCGAACAAATTATTAATAATATCCACCAGGAAACCATCCGGCTCAACGCCCTGGCCTCCTCATTCCTCGACCTGGCCAGGCTCGAATCGGGCCGCGTTCAATTCAACAAATCTAGTTTTCCCTTCCAGCCTGTGTGCGAGGAATGCAAAGGCGTGTTGGGTTCCAAAGCCGAGGAAAGCCGAATCAACATCGAAATTCAAGTCCCATCCGATATGCCCGTCGTCTTTGGCGACCGCGACAAACTCAAGCAGGTCATCATGAACCTGGTCAGCAACGCCATCAAATACAACCGGCCAGGCGGCAGAGTGATCATCAACGCCGGGGTAGATAAAACTTCCTGGTACTTTTCTGTGTCCGATACCGGCTACGGCATTCCCGAAGAAGCCATCCCCAATCTGTTTCAAAAATTTTACCGCGTCAAGGGACTGGAAACCAAAGCCACCGGAACCGGCCTGGGACTGTCCATTTGCAAACAAATCGTCCAGGGACACGGCGGGCGCATCGAAGTGCGCAGCAAAGTCGGCGAAGGCACCGCTTTCATCGTCCACATTCCGAAATAACGAATTACGAATTACGAATTACGATTTTCAACATCCCCCGTTTTTCCGCTTCCTCAAACGCCCGAAGGCCGTCTGTCAACCCGAACTCCGCCGCAATCAACACGGTCGGGTCAACCTCCTTCTTCTCTAGCAGGCGCAACGCCGGGGCAAAAGGCCCGCAACGCGAACCGACAATCGTAATCTCATCCACCACGACCGGTGAAAGGTTGAGTGTCATCTCACCCTTGTAGGTGCTTTTCAGCACAAAAATCCCGCGCGGACGGATGGCCTTGCGCGCCAGGTCAAACCCGGCGGGGGAACCAGTTGCCTCCACCACCACATCGTAACGCCAGGGCTGTACATCTGCTTCATCAATCAGTTTGATGCCGCGCTCGGTGAGTAATTTCTGCTGCAACGGATGCCGCGCCACCACCCGCAGGTCGGCCCCGGTCAACGCCAGCGTTTGGGCAATCAACTGTCCCAATCGCCCCGCGCCCACCAGCAAAATCCGGTCGGTTGGCTTAATCTGCACCTGCTGCTGGATTTCCAGCGCCGCCGCCAGCGGTTCGGTAAACACAGCCGCTTCATCTGGAACTGAATCGGGGACAAGGTGCAGGTTTTCGAGCGGCAGGTTGACGTATTCGGCAAACACCCCATTGCGGTTGAGAATGCCCAAGACGGTGCGTTTCTCGCAATGAGTCGGCCTTCCGCCCCGGCACTGTTCGCAGGCTCCACAGGATGCATTAATCTCACCTACCACGCGCTTCCCAATCCAATCGTGGCGCGAATTGTCAATTCGCGCTACTTCGCCTATAAATTCATGCCCCAAAATACCGGTGAATGGATAGTAACCTTTCACCATCTCCAGGTCTGTACCGCACACCCCTGCCAGACGCACCTTTACCAGCACTTCACCAGGTCTGGAAGGCAAAGGAACATCTTCGCGCACACGAAGTTGCTGATTTTCGAGCCAGAGAGCCTTCATCACTTCACCACCAGACTCACCACATACACAATTAACGGCGCAACCCCCAGCGCAGGCAGGAAGTTCCCAACGCGGATTTTCTTCAACTCCAACAGGCTGCTCACTCCCACGCCCATCAGCAGTACGCCGCCGGTGGCGGTCAGTTCGCCCATCATCTGCGGCGTGACGATGGCATTCAACTGCGCCGCCAGCAGGCTGATGCCGCCCTGGTAAACCAGGGTCGGAATCGCCGAAAACAGGACGCCAATGCCCAGGCTAGAGGCAAACGCAATCGAGGCGAAACCATCCAAAACGGATTTAATCGCCAGCGTGTTGTAGTCGCCGGTCAACCCGTCGCTAATCGAGCCAAGAATTGCCATCGGCCCAATCAGATAGAGCAGCGAAGCGGTCATAAACCCGCGCACGAAACGGCTCGATTCTCCTTCGCCGCCGCCCGCGAAGCGTCTTTCGAGCCAGGCCCCCAGGCGCTGCAAGCCGTTTTCAATGCCCCACCACTCACCGAGAATCGCGCCCACAATCAGCGCGCCCAGCACAATCAGCTCGTTTTCGGTCTTCAGAAACATCTTCAACCCAACGGCGGTCGTGAACAGGCCCATGCCCGAAATCACGGTTTCTTTGAGTTTTCCCGAAAGGCGCGCGCCAAACAATAACCCGGCGGCGCCCCCCGCCAGGATAGCAATAACGTTGATAATCGTTCCGGTCATCGTTCTTTAGCCAGTTTGGTGGCCTGTCCTCCTGATTGATTTTCGAGCAATTCCAACACAAAACACAGCGAAGAGAGCCGATTCAGGTAGGCTAACAACGCCAGGTTCTCTAACTCCCCCGCATGGAACAGTTCCACCACCCGCCGCTCAGCCCGCCGCACCACCGTCCGCGCCAGCGAAAGCGCCGCGCTCGGCTGCGTTTCGCCCGGAATGATGAACTCGCGCGGCACTTCGACAACTTTCTCAATAGCGTCGGTCTGTTCTTCGAGCCATCGCACCCGATTCTCGTCAATTTTGCGGAATTTCTCCGCGTTTTCAGGCGTTGCGCCCACTTCGGCCATCAGGTGATACAAATCGCGCTGTACGTCTAACAAGAGCAGCCCAATCTGAGGCGCAGTCGCCGTCGCCCGCGCCAGGCCAAGCGCAGCAGTGGCTTCATCCAGCGCGCCCAGGGCTTCGATGCGCAAATCAAACTTTGGCACGCGGCCCTCGCCAAGCAGGCCGGTACTGCCTTCATCTCCAGTACGGGTATAAAAAGGGGACATGCGCGTTATTCTATCACACCGTTTTTAGTTTACAATGTTGCTGGGAACGAAAACCGACGGCCTGCGTATATCTCACGCAGCCCTTAACTTATCGGGCTAAAATCCAACCAGAATAGAGGAGATATGGACAAACGAACCACTGGAAACATCATCCCCTCGCAAGGCAACATCTTTCGTGACTTTGCCCTGCGCAGCAAACTCATCCTGCGTCTGATGGCCGATGGCCGCGTCAACTTCCTGCTCAAGCTGCTTCCGGTTGGCGCGCTGGCCTACCTGATTTCGCCGGTTGATTTCATCCCCGCTGCCATCGCGCCCATTATCGGCACTGCCGATGACATTGCCATCGTCTGGATGGGCATGTATCTGTTCCTCGAAATGTGCCCGCCAAACGTCGTGCGCGAACATCTCAAAGCATTGCTGAACGACATGCAAGACCCCATGCAACCCAAAAAAACCAGCGAGGACGACAGCGACATCATAGACGCAGAAGTGACCGACATCAAATAGGAGATTAAATGCATCCCCGCACCCTTTTTACTGGTATTCTGTCATGGGCCCTGCTCCTGGCAGGGTGCCAGTCCCCTTTAGGGGGCGCTACCCCTACCCCCCGCCCCATCCTGATTCCGCCAACCAGCATCTCTCGCACCGCAACCGCTCCCGCTCCCATGCCAATCCCCAACACCGAAGCCGCAAATCTAACTCCAACGCTCCCGCCTCCAACCACCGAACCGGTCCGCACCCAACTACCCAACCCAGATGATTACACCTGGGCAGTCATCGCCGAGGGATTGACCCAGCCAACCGACATCACCGGCGCGGGAGACGGCTCGAACCGCTTGTTCGTGCTGGAAAAGCCCGGGCGCATCCGCATCATCCTGAACGACCAACTTCAATCCACCCCCTTCCTCGACATCACCGACCGGGTAGGCAGCAATTCCTCAGAGCAGGGCCTGCTGGGGCTGGCCTTCCACCCGCGCTTTTCCGAAAACGGCTTTCTCTACGTCAACTACACCGACCGCAACGGCGACACGCGCATCTCCCGCTTTACGGCCAGCGGAGACGCTGCCGACCCGCGCAGCGAAAAACGCATCCTGGCAGTCAAACAGCCTTACGCCAACCACAACGGCGGCGCGGTGAAGTTCGGGCCAGACGGCTATCTCTACATCGCGCTGGGCGATGGCGGCTCGCAGGGCGACCCGTTCGACAATGCTCAATCGGGTAACTCGCTGCTCGGAAAAATCCTGCGCATCGATGTCGATAGCGGCGACCCGTATGCCATCCCGCCCGATAATCCCTACGCCAACAGCGGGGAAGTGTATCGGGAGCTCTGGGCAATCGGCTTGCGCAACCCCTGGCGCATCTCCTTCGACCCGTTAACCGGCGACCTTTGGATTGGCGATGTAGGCCAGAGTAGCCGCGAGGAAATCAACCACGTCCCCAGCGGCGCGCCCGGCGGATTCAACTTCGGCTGGAACGAAATAGAAGGAACCCTGCCCTTCGAGGGCAATAACCGCCCGGAGTTTACCGCCCCCCTCGCCGAATATAGCCGCTCGTTCGGATGCTCCGCCACCGGCGGATATGTTTACAGAGGGCAGGCTTTGCCCGAATGGCAAGGAATTTACTTCTACGGTGATTACTGCTCCGGCAACATTTGGGGCCTGCCCGCCACAATGACAGCGACCTCAAATACCCTGGCCGCAGCCACGCTCTTGTTCCAGACCGATTTCAATATTTCTACTTTTGGCACAGACGACAGCGGAGAATTATATTTAGCCAACTATTCCAGCGGCGTCATTTACCGGCTGGAAAAGAAATAGGATACATGTCATCCAATATATGCCCTTTGTCAGCCCGGCTTATGACGCCTGTCACTGGCAAGTCTGCCCCGCATATCCTAAAATAACAACAACCTTTGGAGGTACGCATGGCTGAGAAACGCTGGGAAGTGACCAAAATCCGCTACTGTGACCATGTTGGCCACGAAGTCGCCTTCGAAACGGAAGTCGTTTACCCAATTGACTTCCTGCCCGACGCGCCGCGCGTCACCGCCCGCCGCTGCTCCAACGCCAAAGAATGCAACCTGTTCGACAAGCCCACCTGCGTCTGGTGTGGCACGAACCCCAATCACGAACCGCTCTAACCACGTTAAACCCGGGCGGCCCTCCTCCTGCCGCCCGCGTAAACACTCTCTCCTCCCTCTGAGTTGGTCTGGCCGCGCCCGCTGTTTTCAGCGGGCGTGCGCCGTTAATTTATCCCTCACTTAGCCAAACAGTCAACACGGCAGCAATCAGGGTCAAACCGCCCGTCAATAAAAAGACCGGCGGCCAACCAACGCTGTCAGCCAGCGGCCCGCACACCAACGTACCAAGCGCCCCAGCGGAGAAGATGAATCCAAGCGTAAGCCCTGACGCAGCGCCCATGCCCATCGGTAAAACGCGCTGCGCCAATACGACGATAATGCTGTGGACAGACCCGGTTAGCGCTCCGGAGAGCGGAACCAACCCATATAGCCAGGGCGACCACCCGATTTGAGAGATGGCAAAAAGCGGCAGGCTGGCGAGCAGCAGAGCGGTCATCGCCACGCGCTGTTTGCCGAATTTATCGGCCAGATTGCCTCCTAACACATTGCCAAAAGCCGAGCCGCCCATGAACAACCCAGCCAAGACTCCGTACACAAACGGTGACTGCCCCAAGTCGTGCAGGTATTTTGGCAGGAATGTCATCATATTTTGCTGCGCCCAGGCCTGCATCCCGCCGATGAAGGCCAGCAAAACTATCGATTTCCAACTTACCTTCGCCAAAGACGGGACTGCCTCATGCGTCCCTGCACGACTATGCGCAGCAAAATGGCTCCGCAACTGCCAGCCCGCATTCAATCCGACCGGCAACAAAAAAGCCGCCAATACCAGCAATCCTGGCGTGCCATAGCGGTCGATGAGCGGCCCACTGGTAATCGGACCAAGGAAATAACCAAATTGACCGGCAAAGAAAAAAAGAGCCGAAGCGGTGGTTTCGCGCCCAGCATACAATTCGCGCCCCACCAGGGTCGATTCCATCGTCCCGGCAGGATGAAACGCCGCTGAACCCAGGCTGCCCAGGATAAGCAAAGCCAGCGAAAGCGGCCCATGGATAAGCATTGCCAGGCCAAAAAAGAGCGACATCCACAAAATGCCCAAGGATGCCAACCAGCGCGCGCCTATTCGGTCGGCCAGCCAGCCAAAGAACGGCTGCGAGGCCGAAGCCACCCACACATAAGCGGTGCTGACTCCAGCCAGGGCCGTATTGGTCAACCCCAGCGAAACACTCAAATAGGTGAGCAGTACCGGGCGCGTACCGTTGAGCAAATCGACCGCCAGATGACCAAGCGCAACAGAAGAGAATATGCCGCTTTGCAAAAAGCCCAGCGCGGCAGGTTTTTCATCGATAGAGATGATTTTGCTGGATGTAGTCATAGACCAGGGGATGGAGATAATGGCGATAGTGACCAGAGTCAACAATTCGTTGGCGCAGGGTAGATGATGAGATATCGAACTGGGGCGCATCAATGAACAGGAGCTTGTCGCAAATGCCGGGAAAAACCCGCTCCAGCGCGTCGAACTCGATGCTGTCTCCGGGCCGGCGCATCACGCCAAACGCATAGACAGCCGCGACGATTTCGCGGGGGCGGCTCCAGCCAGGCAGGTCGCGCAAGGAATCTCCGCCGATTAACAAGACCAACTTCCCGGTTGGATATTTTTCCTGGAGCAGGTCAAGGGTGTCGATGGTGTAGTGCGGGCCAGGACGGTCGATTTCCACCGTGGAGAGTTCGAAGCCGGGACAGCCGCTAATGGCGCGGCGCAGCATTTCGAGCCGGTGTTCGAGCGGGGTAATGGAGCGTTCGGGCTTGTGCGGCGGCTGGGGCGTCAGCACCCACAAAACACGGTCGAGCTTGAGCTGCGCCTGGGCCTCGGCAGCCAGTATCAGGTGACCGAGATGCGGCGGGTCGAAGGTGCCGCCAAAAATTCCAATCAGCTGCGACATAACCGAAAGTATACCTGATATGCGACGTCCCGAAGGTTTTCCGCGCGGTTTGGCAGCCTTCAGGGCGGCTTTCTTGAACCACATGGAACACAAAAACTTGATGACTATGCGCTATTTTTCTGTTTTGTAAGGAAACGTATTGAAATGGATTTGCAATTCTATGTATAATGTTTCTAGTTCATCCCCCTAAACTCCTCATCAGATGTAATTTGGGAGAATTCAGATTCTCGACGGAGAAAGTTATGGCTATCAAACAGTTCTCGCAGACCGACCCGCAGTGGAAAAGCAAATTGCTCGGTTTCGATAAAACATCGACTATTGGCAACTTTGGCTGCCTGCTGACCAGTTTTACAATGTGCGCCACCCACTACGGCGCGACCGACCTGACGCCCGATACCCTGAACGATAAAATGAAAGCCGTCGGCGGCTTCCAGGCCGGGACGGCTTATATTATCGGCGGCGCGCTGGGCAGCGTGGTGCCGGGCATGAGCGTGGATTACCGCAAGGGCGCGCCACTGGCCGAAATCGACGCTTCGCTGGCCCAGGGGCGCCCGGTCATCATCGAAGCCGACTGGTCGCCGGCTGCCGGTCTGCAAACCCATTACATGGTCGTGTATGCCAAAGAAGGGGATGACTACCTTGTTTATGACCCCTATCCCTTTCCAGTCGATAAGGGAGTGATAAAACTCTCAACATCAAAATATGCTCAAATTGCCGGTTCAAAAGAGCCAGGGCGCATTATCACCGGCTGTTTCTTCACGCGCGGCGCAATGAAAATTGACCCGCCCACCCCGCCTAAACTGGATAAAGGCGTGTACGCTTCCTTCGCAGTGTATGCGACGGCAGACGAACTGGCCGTGCGCTCCCAACCAATGGTCTCCGATTTCACCCTGCTCAAGCGCTACCCGGTTAACACGGAGTTCAAAGTGCTGGAGGCCGATGCCGCCGCCAACCCAAAACTCGGCCAGCAAAACCAGTGGCTGGCCGTCAAAGCGCCAGACGGCACGGAAGGCTACACCGCTGCCTGGCTGGTTTCCAAGACAAAAAATGCCGCCGCGCCCGCGCCCGGCACGCCGCCCGCGCCTGTTCCCGTTCCAAAAGATGCCCCGGTCGTTAAGACAAACGTGGATGGCCTGAAATTGCGCTCCAAGCCCGATAACACCGACGCCACCATCCTGAAAATGTACCCGATTGGAACAGAGCTAAAAGTACTGGAGCCTGCATCCGAGGTCAAGCGCAAAGTGGGTGTGAACTTCGAGTGGCTCAAAGTGGCCGATGTGGAAGGCAAGCAAGGCGTGGTTGCCGCCTGGTACGTCTCCATCGTCAGCCTGGGCGCGTTCGGACCCGAAGCCCAACGACAGACTGCCGGGCCGAACTTCAGCATCGAGGAAGTACCGCCGCTGGTGCTGCGCACCACCGAAGACGGCGTGGCGATGCGCACCAAGCCATATATATCCCAAGATACCCTCATCCTGCGCATGCCCAAAGGTGCGGAATTAATTGCGATGGGCCGTCAGGATACCGCCGCCAGGAAAGTAGGCAAAACCGGGGATTGGATTCGCGTCAAAGATGTCAAGGGCAACAAGGGCTACGTGGCCGCCTGGCTGCTGCAAGAACGCCCCGAAGACCCGATTCCGCAAGTTAGCCCGGCAGACTGCTGAACATCCCACGTTCTTTGTGGGATTGAGTAAAACCAAACCTTACTGCGAAGTACACAGAGTTCAATCGCGCAGCACTCGCTCGGCCTTTGTGTACTTCGCGCGCATTAAGTAAGGAGCCGCCTCTTTTGCGGGTTGGAAAGTTAAATTGCCCCAGGAAGTGCATCTTGACGAAATTTGCCGACCTAGAAATCAGTTTTCACAAGCGTGAACAGGGACAATACAGCGTAGAATTGCGTCTTTCGCTGCCCGATTCTGATGCGGATATTCGTCCGGGCAGCGGCGCGCCGATAGTGGTGGAGTTCGATTTCTCAACCATCCAATTGATGATTTCTGACCCCAAAGAATACGGCCTGATGCTCTCGGAAAGTTTCTTTGTGTCGGAAATGGACAAGGCCTTTGCCGAAGCGCGCGCCAGCGCCGCTGCAGCGGGCGCGCCCCTGCGGGTGAGGCTCCTGGCCGATTCAAGCGCGCCCGAAATCAATACCCTGTACTGGGAAGCCCTGCGTGACCCCAAAGACAAATCACCGCTGTTTACGGGGGAAAACATCCTGCTCTCGCGTTACCTGGCAAGCAGCGACCTGCGCCCCGTCAAACTGCGCCCACAGGGCGCGTTGAAGGCCCTGGCAGCGGCTTCCAATCCTTCCAACTTAACGGAATACAAACTGGCGCCAGTTGATGCAGCCGGTGAACTAGGACGGGCCAAGGAAGCCCTCGGCGCGATTCCCGTCACCGAAGTAGGCAGCGCTGAACCTTGCACCCTGGATGCGCTAATTGACAAATTGCGCAGCGGGTGCGACATCCTGTACCTGGCTGCGCACGGCACAATGGCAGAGAGTGGGCCGCGCGTCTGGCTGCAAAAGGAAGACGGCAGCGCGGCCATCACCTCGGCGGAGGAAATCGTCACCCGCATCCGTGAGCTGCAAAACCCGCCGCGCCTGGTGGTACTCGCCTCATGCCAGAGCGGCGGAGATGGGAAACCGAACAAAGATACCGGTCGCGTTTTACAAGCCTTTGGCCCCAGATTGGCGCAGGCTGGCATCCCGGCAGTCATTGCCATGCAGGGCAACATCAGCATGGACAGCGTCAAGAAATTCCTGCCGGTCTTTTTCAGTGAGTTGCAAAAAGACGGCCAGATTGACCGGGCCCTGGCGGTGGCGCGCGGCACCATCCGCGATGCGCACGACTTCTGGATGCCGGTCTTATTCATGCGCCTGCGCAGCGGAAAAATCTGGTATGTGCCAGGGGTGGGAGAAGAAGGCGACTCCTTCGACAAATGGCCCGGCCTGGTCAGCGCCATCCAAAACAACGCCGCCTGCACGCCCATCTTGGGGCCAGGATTGTACGAGCCGTTAATGGGTTCATGGCAAGATATCGCCGAGGGGCTGGCCAAGAAATTCGACTTCCCGCTTTCCGATGCAATGCGTCAATCCATCCCCCAGGTTGCGCAATATATTGCCACCCATTACGACCCAGGCAGCCTGTTCGACAACCTGGACGCGATGACGCGCAAAGCGGTGCAGGAGCGGTTTGCTGACCAGCTGCCAGACCCGCTCAAGAAACCCGGCGCCAACATTGAGGAACTCTTTCACGCCGCTGGGCGCAAAGCGCGCGAGCAGGACGAATCCGAATCACATCGCGTACTGGCGAGTTTGCCGCTGCGCATCTACATCACAACCGGTTACGATGACCTGCTGACCGATGCGCTGCGCGAAGTCGAAATTGAGACCGAGACCGGGGAAAAGAAGAAAAAGAAACCCGAAATCGCCATCTGCCCCTGGAGTGAACGCTTTTACGCGCCGTCAATTTACGACGATGAACCAGGCTATGCGCCGAGCATCGAACGCCCGCTGGTCTATCACCTGTTCGGGCATCGCAGCGTCCCCGATTCGATGGTGCTGACCGAAGATGATTATTTCGAGTTCCTGATGGGCTTCACCGCCAACAAGAAGCGCACCCCGCCAGTCATCCCGCCGGCAGTCTTGCGCGCGCTCACCGATACCGCCCTGCTCATCCTGGGTTTTTCACTGGATGATTGGGCCTTCCGCGCCCTGTTCCGCACCGTGATGATTCAGCCAGGCGGCGCGCGGCGGGGCCGGTACTCGCACGTCGGCATTCAATTAGAACACGACGATGCGCGCAATATGAACCACAAGCGGGCCCGCGCCTACCTGCAAAAATACTTTGGGCAGGCGCAAATCAACCTGTATTGGGGCAAATCTGAAGATTTCCTGCGAGAACTGTCCCAACATTGGAAAGCAGCGTAGGGAAGGAGTACCAACTGTATGCCTGGTAACGCCATGAACACTACCATTGCCTCACGCCCCAACCCCTACGTCGGCACGCGCCCCTTCAAACGAGGCGAAACCCTCTACGGGCGCGAGCAGGAAACCTCCGAACTGCTCGATTTGCTGATTGCCGAACGCATCGTCATGCTCTATTCGCCCTCTGGGGCAGGCAAAAGTTCCCTGCTCAATGCCGCCATCCTGCCCAAAATGGAGGCGAACGGATTTGAAGTCCTGCCGCCAACGAGAGTTAACCATGAGCCATCTCCCGATATCCAGGCAATTTCAGGCTTCAACCGCTATATTTACAGTCTGATGGTTTGCATCGAGGAGGAAGTTCCTGCCGAACATCGCTTCCCGCCCGAAGAAATTGCCGCGCTGAGGCTCAAGCAATACCTGGCCCGCCACCGTGAACGCGCCACCAAGTTAGACCCCGCTTATGACGATTCGCGCGCCAGACTGCTGGTTATTGACCAGGGTGAAGAAATCATCACCATTGACCCGGCAGCCCGCGAGCAAAAACAAGACTTTTTCATTCAATTGGGCGAAGTCTTGCGCGACCGCAGCATTTGGCTGCTGTTCTCGCTGCGCGAGGATTACGTTGCCCGCTTCGACTCGTATATCAAACCCATCCCTACCGGCTTCGCCACCCGCTACCGCCTGCGCCTGCTGCAAGCCGAGGCAGCCCTTTCTGCCATTCAAAACCCCCCGTTACAGCACAATGTCATATTTACTGAAGAAGCCGCCCGCAAACTGGCCGACGACCTGCGCAAAATGCAGGTTCAGCAAGCCGATGGCACAGCCGAAGAACAACTGGGATTATATGTAGAGCCTGTCCAGCTGCAGGTCGTCTGCCGCCGCTTGTGGAGTTCGCTCGAACGCAGCGATAATGAGATTGGCCTGGATGACCTGACGCGAATTGGAGACGTAAACACCGCCCTGGCCGATTACTACAGCCTGCAGGTTGCCACCGTTGCCGCCAAAACCGGCGTGCGTGAACGCGCCATCCGCGAATGGTTCGACCGCAAACTCATCACCAAGCAAAACGTCCGCAGCCAGGTGCTGCTGGCGCCCGGTAAAAGCGACGGCCTGGAAAACCACGCCATTCACGAGCTGGAACGCACCTACCTGGTGCGCTCCGAAAAGCGCGGCGGCTCCACCTGGTTTGAGCTGGCCCACGACCGGCTGATTATCCCAGTGCGCGAGAACAACCAGGCCTGGTTCGAAAAGCACCTGAGCGTCTTGCAGCGCGCTGCCGATGTCTGGAACGAACAGGGACGCAGCGACGGCCTGCTGCTCTTCGGACAAGATTACCTGGAGGCTGAAGAGTGGGCCCAAAAATACGCCGACCTTCTCCTGCCCCATGAATCGGACTTCATTAAATCCTGCCGCAAATTCTACGAGCAACAAAAACGAGAAAGGCAGACCAATTTTATCGTCCGAGTCTTGCTGGGAATCAGCCTGGTGGCATTGGCTGCCGCGATTGTCCTGTTTATCCAGGCCAGGCAGGCCGAAAACCGCGCCGAAACCGAACAACTCGCTGCCAGTTCGCTCAGAGACTTGAAGGTGGACCCAATCAACAGTCTATTGCTGGCCGTAGAATCTGTGCAAAACACCCAGCCGCCCCTACCCAACGCCATAGATGCCCTGCATCGCTCCCTGCCTTCCATGCGCCTGGTACGCACCTATTACGGGCATACCGACAGGGTGTACGGAATCTCTTACAGTCCCGATGGCCGCCTGCTGGCCTCCTCCAGCCGTGACGGCTCCATCAAAATTTGGGACGCCACAGGCGCCACGCGCGAGGCGCTGCATACCTTTGTCATCAACCCCGACCCCGAAACATACGGCGCGGGAAACACTGCCTTCAGCCCGGATGGCCGCCTGCTGGCGGGTGTTAACGGACAAGGTGAAATCATCTTGTGGGATACAACCACCTGGCAAGAAATCCACCGCAAAAGCAACGCTCACGCCGGGGTCATCTGGGGACTGGCCTTCAGCCCAGATAGCCGGCTTCTGCTCACCGGCGGCAGCGACTCGCTCGTCAAACTGTGGAACGCCTCCGACTTAAGCGAAATCCACACCTTTAGCGAGCACCAGGACGTCGTCAACGCCGTAGCCTTCAGCCCCGATGGAACCATGATTGCCAGCGCGTCAGATGACCGCACGGCAAAAGTCTGGCGTGTCTCCGATTACAGCCGCGTTGCTTTTTATAGCCTCCCGCCGCGCATCCTTTCCAACCCCCCGCGCATGTCTGGCGTCACCTTCAGCCTCGATAACAGCCGCCTGATTTCCACCTCCACCGATGGCAATGTTTACGTTTGGGACATCGCTTCGGGCGCTCAAATTATGAAAATCGGCGGGCACGACGACTGGGTCTACGGCGTGCTGGTGCGTCCCGGCTCCGATGCCGATGCCGTTCAGGGCGAAATCATTACCGCCGGGGCCGACCGCTCCATCCGCATTTGGGGCGGCCTGTATGGGCGTTCCAAACTCGAGCTGCGCGGCCACACCGACCAGGTTTACAGCCTGGCCCTCAACCCGACGGATGACGGCTTGCTCGCTTCTGCCAGCGCCGATGGGACAGTGCGCATTTGGGACATTTCCTGGGCTGGAAACTACGAGAGATTTACCAAAGACCTGGAAACCGAGCAGAGAATTCCCGGCTACGCAGAAGATGTAGATTACAACCCACAAGGCACGCTGCTGGCCATTCCCATCTCACTGGCAAAGAACCTCAACGACCCCTTCCCCAATTACGGACTTCCGGGAGAAATCCTGCTCCTCGACCCGCGCACCGGACAATTAAGCGGCTCACCCTTACGCGGACACAAAGCCGGTGTCTTCTCAGTAGATTTCGACAGCAGCGGCCGCCGGCTGGTTTCGGCCTCGCTAGATAAAACCGCCATCGTCTGGGATATTGAAACCCGCACACCGCTTCTCACCCTGGAACATGACAACATCGTTTACTCGGCAGACTACAGCCCCAACGACTGGTGGATTGTCACCGGAACGCAAGCGGGCGATGTGGTTTTATGGGATGCTGCGACAGGAGCGCGAATCAAATCCTTCTCCTCTGACGCTATCCTTGGATCCGGGGTTGGCAGGAAAATCGTAGCCCAGGCACAATTCAACATTGACAGCACCTTAATCGCCATCCAATACCGCGAGGATGAAAACATCTACCTGATTGACTCCCAAACCGGCGCGCTCCAAATGACCCTCTCCGGGCATGAAGACTTCGTGCGCGACATCGACTTCAGCCTGGATGGCGCAACCCTGGTCTCGGTAGGTGACGATGCCCGCATGATTTTGTGGGACCTGACGCCCGGCATCCCCGATGACAAGCGTATCCTGAACGCATACCAGGAGCACCTGGCAACCATATTCAGCGTTACATTCTCCTCATTAGAGAACAATGAATATATCTTGAGCGCCGGGGCCGATGGCGTTGTAAAAGTCTGGAGCCGGGTCGACCCCAAAAAGGATGACTGGGAAGTCGTCTACACCCTGCGCGCCTACGCCTTCGCCAACGACGACACCATCCTCGACATCGAAATTTCTCCCACCAATGAAAACGAAGTCGTAGCCGTTATAAATGATTGGACGGTGCGCGGTTTCACCCTCTCGCAAACAGAACTGCTCGAACTGGCAAAGCAGCGCCTGCGCGTCAACCTCGATTGCCGCCAGCCCGAAGAATTGGATGCACTCCAGCAAGAAATTTGCACGATGAACCCTTAACGTGGGGCAAGTCTATGACTTGCGACACATTTCTCAAGTTTCAGCCTGTCACCTCACCAAAGGAGCGAGAATGTCACAGCAATTGTTTCTCAACGGAATCGACGCCGAAACAGGCGGATATGTGTATGAGGGCCTGACCACCGACCTGATTGCCAAAGTAGCGCGCGGGCAAAAACTGACCCCCGAAGACCTGCGCGATGCCAAACTGCGCAAAGCCCTCGATGACCAAAAACATGAGCATTTTGGCGTGGCCGAAGGCATTGACGACACCAACCTGGCCGAGACCGGCTGGTCGGTCATCTTCCCGGCGGCCCTGCCGCAAAAGTCGGTGGACGCCCTCAAGGAGGCCCTCAAGCCCCTGCTCGACCTGCGCCGCGAACAGGCCTCCGCCAACGATGAAACCTTCTACAAGGAGGTCATCGGCCCCGAGCTGGGCGTCAAAAACGGCGAGAGCAAAAACGAGTTCCTGAAACGCTTTGGGCGCGGCCCCGGCCCGGCAGACCCGGCCAAGTTCCCCTACTATGCCCTGATTGTCGGCTCGCCAGAGACCATCCCCTACACTTTCCAATACCAGTTGGACGTGCAGTACGCGGTTGGACGCATCTACTTCGACAAACTGGAAGACTATTATCAGTACGCCCAGAGCGTAGTCGCCGCCGAGACGGGCAAAATCAAACGCGCCAAAAAAGCCGCCTTCTTCGGGGTTGCCAATCCTGATGACAAGGCCACCCAAATGAGCGCAAAATATCTCATCGACCCGCTCGCCAGAGAAACGAAAAACCAGTACAAAGACTGGAAAGTGGAGGTGGTTGCCCCCGAAAAAGCCACCAAAGCCACGCTCGCCAATTACATGGGCGGCAAAGAGACCCCCTCCCTGCTCTTTACCGCCTCACACGGCATGAACTTCAAGATGGGCGACCCGCGCCTGCTGCGCCACACTGGCGCCATCCTGACCCAGGACTGGCCCGGTCCCAAAGCGCGCGTCCCCATCAAAGAAGACCTGTACTTCTCCGCCGACGACATCGCTTCGGATGCCGACGTGTTCGGCATGATTGCCTTCCTCTTCGCCTGCTACGGCGGCGGTATTCCCAAAATGGACAACTTCTACCGGCAAGCCTTTGGCTCGCAAAAAGAGATTGCCCCGTATGCCTTCCTCTCGCAGCTGCCGCTCAAACTGCTCTCTCACCCCAAAGGCGGCGCGCTGGGCGTCTTTGCGCACGTCGAACGCGCCTGGGGTTCTTCTATTCAGTGGGAAGGCCTGCAAAACGATGTCGAAACCTTCGACTCAATGGTTGACGCCCTCCTAAACGGAAAACCCGCTGGAGCCGCCACCGAGTACTTCAACGAACGCTACGCCGAAGTCTCCACCATGCTGACCGAGGAACTGGACAACACCACCCCGGACAATCAAGATGACGTTAAAATTGCCGGAATGTGGACCTCGAACAATGATGCCCGCAACTATGCCTTCATCGGCGACCCGGCGGTTCGGCTGGCTGTCGGAGATGCGGAAACGCCCAAGCCCGAACGCGAGAAACTCGGCGCGCTTGTCAGTCAGCCCCCGGCGGCAGTCGTCGGCGCGGCGGTCAGTTTCCAGCCAGATGTCGAAGACCGCGCCCCGGCAGCAAAGGCCGCCACTTCAGGCGGCGCAGCGGTAGATTACGGCGTCCGCGACTTCTTCAGTAAAAAACCAGAACCAGGGGATGGCGCAGCCCCCGCCCCCACCGGCGGCGGACTGAACGAATCACTCAAGAACTTCGTCGAAAAACTGGGCAATTACCTGAGCAAAGCCCTCGATGACGCCAGCAGCCTGGAAGTCAGCACTTACGTAGCCGATGACCTGACCGATGTAAAATATGAAGATGGCAAATACAGCGGCGCCCGCCTGCGCGCCATGACCCGCATCAACATTGACGGCGACACCCTGGTCTGCATCCCCGAAAAAGACGGCGAAGTGGACACTGCCCTCTGGAACATCCACCTCGAGATGGTCAAATCGGCCCAGGAGAACCGGGCAGAATTGATGAAAACCATCGTCGGCGCGGCAACGAGCATTGCCAACATCGTCAAGTAACACGAATGCGTCCCGAAGGCTTGCTATGATGCGTTCAAAGCACCGATAAAAACCTTCGGGACGGTTTACGAAAATTATGCCTATTTTTGAATCCACCGGAACCAGCGACCCCCTCGGTGTGTGGACACCCGCTCCACAGTCGGGAATGGTGCATTTTGGCATCGGGGACGAAGCCACATCCTCATCACCGGATGTTCCGGTCTTTCGCGTCAACCTGCCGGGCAGCGGCCAGGCAGCGGACGAGGCTTTCGAGGCCAGCGAAGCGTACTTCGAGCGGGTAAACGCCGCCCTCGAGGGTGTCCCCGCCCGGTTGGATACCCTCGTCAGCCAAATGCAGGCGCGCCAGGCGGCGGGAGAATCCGTCAGTTTCGACGTCGCCAGCCTGGAGGCCGAACCCGGCCCGGAGGGCGACCTGCTCCACCTGCTGGAAGATGTTTCCAAAACCGAACCCGTGAGTTTCAGCGTTGGAGATGAGTCCGAAACCGCGCGCGAACCCGTCAGCCAGGCCTGGCAGGATGCCCGGGCGCGCTTCGATGCCTTGATGGAGCAAATCAACCACGAGGTGTTGCACTTCGCCTGGGTCGAAACAAAAATTGATGGGCAGATGATTGCCCGCAGCGAAGTCGATTGGAGCGGCGACGCAACCACCTTGTGGAACAAAACCGCGAGCGAGGAACAGAAAAGCCTCCACCACCGCGCGCTCAACATCGCCGCGCGCAGCCGCAACCTGAAGTTGCGCCTGTTCGTAACGGTGGCAGGCGGCGCGGCCAAAGTGACAACCCTGATGGCCGCTGGGACGCCCGTGCTGGCCCTGCCGGCCGTTTACCAGTATGTCATGTCGATTGTCAAGCAAGTCAGGCAATTACAATCTATTTCGTAACGCGAAATTCATTTCGCGCCGCCGCAAGACAAAATTCATATCGTTCCTAAAGGAGAAAAAATGGCAACCAGCCCCGAACTGAAACAAGCCCTGAAAGACGCCGCCGACGCCATCGCCAAGTATGTGAAGGACGCCGCGACGATGACCGTCGAGACCCGCTACGTCGAAATGGGCGGTGATGTCGAAACTGCCAAACTGGCCGCCCGCACCACCGTTAAGCTGGACGGCGACAGCGAATCCATCCTGCCGATGAAAAAGTCCGCCGAAGGCGAATTGGTAGTGGATACGGTGGTGTATGAAATGCACCAGGAGAACGTGCAAGCCGCCATTGATTATCGCGCCGAAATGCTCGACCGCCTGCTGACTGTGTTGCGCGGGGAGTAATTTTTCGATAAACAACGTCCCGAAGGCGGTCAGCCTTCGGGACGTTTGTATGCTCATTCCAATAACGATTTCGGCACATTGCTTGGCCCGTCCACGAACAGACGCCCTTCGGCATCGAACCCCATCCTATCCATGCAAACCTGACGGTCGCCGCTGGGGCGTTGGGGGTCGGTGTGAATGTGATAGACCATCATCAGCGTTTTGCCATCTGGCGCAAGGGTAACCGAGTTGTGGCCGGGTCCGGAAATCTCCACGCCGCAAGCTGCCAGCACTGGGTTATGGGCAGCCTTTACAAATGGCCCGGTTGGGCTGTCTGAAACCGCATATCCAACGGCATATTCACGGCTGGCATAGAAGTTGGCCGAATACATCAGGTAATATCGGCTGGCGTGCTTGAGCATAAAAGGCCCTTCATTCCAGCGCCAATCATTCGAATGGCGGGTTTCCCATTCCTGTTCCGGTTTCAATATCAGGGTAGGTTCGCTACAGAAAGAAACCAAATCATCGGCCATTTCTACTACGTACACATGACTTTCATGGCGGCCTTCCACAATGTTTTCGCTGCAATCGCGCGAATAATAGAGGTACTTGCGTCCGTCGTCATCGAAAAAGATATGCCCATCAATGGCAGCATAGCCAAAATCGAACATTGGGCGGTTGAAGACATCTACAAACGGACCAAGTGGAGAATGAGAGACGGCCACGCCCATGCGCAGGCTTTGATTTTTCGCCCAGCGGGCGGTGTAATGCATGAAATACCTGCTCTGATAGAAGACCACTTCTGGCGCCCAAAAGTCGGATTCACCCCACGAATCTGGCTGACGCTGGTAGACATAACCGGCCTCGCGCCAGTCTATCAAATCAGGCGAAACCCAGGCCTTAAAGCCATCTGGCGCAGAAGTTGCATAACAGTAGTACAAGCCATCTGACGCGCGCAAGACGAACGGGTCGCCGATGTGTTTGATGGGCAATGGATTGCAGTAGACAAGAGACATGTCGAACTCCAAAGATGGTTTTAGAACAGGCGCAACAGTTCCCCCAACAAGAAGCGGGCCAGGGGGTTGCTTTCCAGGTTTTCGCGCAGGCGAAAGGTAGAAACGACTAGAAAGCCGCGCCCCAACCGTTTACGGGCAATGGTGGGAATGGGTTTATGAATCCAGCCCACAAACAACCCGGCAAATACATCTCGCTCAAAATCGCGGGGGGTGAAGCCGTGAATGACATGCTCTGGCGTTAACCCGGCGAATGCGAAATCCACCACGCCAGCCGTAGGGATGTTCTCGAAGCGGTGCCAGCCGAAACTACTGGCCCAATCGCCCTGCCAGGGCGTGTTGGCGCGCGGGGCAATCTTCAGGCCGGGCAATACCGCTTGTAGCGTATCAGGCTTATCAGCCAGAAACAAGACCTTTCCACCGCGCAATAGAAATTCGCGGCAAGCGTCATCCAGGGTCGAAACAACTGCAATCCGGGCATTGGAAAGGTCACTGACAGTCGAAATGCCCTGTTGGGCAAAAAAGACCTCGAGATCCGGCGCGTACAGGCCTTCCGTCGTTGGCAATTGAACGTTGTTTGGAAAGATGAGCAACTCTTGTTCTGTTGCAGCAATCGTCTCGAAGCCGCGAGTCAGTTTCAACCCCAGCCACGCCCGGGTTGGCTGGCCGACCGATGGTACTTGAAAATTGACGATGCCCAATTCGGCTACATCGAACGGCGGGCATCCTCCTATTCCAACCTGCCCAGCCATCTGCTCGAACGATTTGCTGAACGCCCCATACCGTTCACTTTTTACTTCCCATTCCAGCATTGCCCCGTCTACCTTTCGCGCAGAATAATGCGAAAATAACACCGGCCAGGCACAGGTTTCGCCGCCAGAAACGGCCACCCGCTCCCAAAGCGGAATCATCATGTCATCCGCATTAATGTTTGCAAATCGCTCGAAATACGTCTTGGGGTTACGAAACATATCCAACAGGCCGTTACATTCCCAATGTACATCGGTCAGTTCGGTGATGACATAGCCCTGAATGGACTTGTGCCGCCGCATTTGTTCGATTTGATACTTCATGGCTGCAAATTGCAATTCCTGGCTGGCTGCCGAGAGCGCTTTAAGCGAGGGAAAGACCCGGTGAAGCGCGTATTGCCTAAAACGCCCCTCAACCCCGTGCGGATAAACCACGCCATCGCCCCATTCCAGGCCGGTCTCGAACCACCAGGGTTCGCCCCCGTACCCGCTTACCAGTTTTTCTATATCAGGCAACCCCCAATTGCCAAATTCTGAAACCAGAAGAGGCTCATTGCCGCGATGGCGCGCTTCGGGGGCGGGTGAACGTGGCGCGGCCAGCCAGGGCGCGCGCAGGTACTCCTGCCAGGCTGCCGCGCTCTCATATTCACAAGCATGCGTCCACCAGGGTCGTTCGGCAAAAGTCGCCACCCAGTCGCGCCATTGCTCATGATGGTCGGGCATGGCAAAATACATGTGATAATCATCCAGGTCGCTGACTACATTGAAGTTGCCCCAACAGGCCGAGTTTCCAACCACCAGCCGGGTAGGGTCAAGCAATTTCACAAAGTCGTACATTTCGGCCAACCAGGCGCGATGTTCGGGATTGCTCACATCCACGCCCCAAGCCTCGTTGACAATTGTCCAAATTCCGATTGAAGGGTGATTCCAATCGCGTTCAATCATGCCGCGCAGGGTTTCGCGGGCACGGTGCCTGGCTTCTTCGGTTAGAAGAATGTGATTGGGCAGTTCTGTCCAAATGAGCAGGCCAATTTTATCGGCGGCAGCGTAATAACGCGGGTCAGCCACTTTGATATGCACGCGAATACAATTCAGCCCCAGCGCTTTGGCCTGGCGGAACTCGGCTTCGATGTATTCTTGCGAGGGCGGCGTACAAATCAAATCGGGATAGTAATCCTGGTCGAGCGCGCCGCGCAGGTAAAATGGCCGTCCGTTCAACAAAATCTGGCCGTTACGGGTTTCGATGACGCGAAAGCCGAAGGTTTCAGTCACTTCATCTTCTCTGGTAGAGACTTTCAGCGCGTACAAATGCGGCTCGTCTGGAGACCAGGGCAAAGGGCGTTCGATGGGGATGGAAAAAAGCGGCACGGCGGATTCGATTCGGGCGACGATTTCCCCATTCGGGGCAGTGATTTCCGCTGTGAGATTTTCCGCCAATGCGCCGTTCAGACTGACTTCCACTGAAACCTGTTCGCCATTTGTCGTAATTTTCACCCGCCGAATGTGAGACGCCGCGCGATTTTCCAGCCAGACCGATTGCCATAGACCGGAAAGCATTCCATACCATGACTGCTTACCATGCGGAATTTCTTCAAAAAGTTCTTGCGGATCATCTACCCACACAGTGACGGTGTTCAGCCCAGGACGCGCGGCGGCTGTGATGTCGAACTCGAAAGGCAGGTAGCCGCCTTCATGACTGCCAACTTCCACGCCATTAACCCAGACCCGCGCGAAATAATCTACCGCGCCAAAACCCAAAATGACCATCCGATTCGGCGCAAGCCATTCAACAGGGATGTGGAACTCGCGCCCATACCAGGCTGCGCCAACGTGATGACGAAAACGCGGGTCAGCCTGCCAGGGGGAGGGAACATTAATCAGTTCCACATCACTTTCCCTGAATTCCGCGAAGTTAAGTGAAATTTGGTGGGATGACAGGGGAATGAAATGCCATTGACCATCCAGAGAAAGACGAACGCGAGAGAACACAGGAGACTCCTTAAAAATTGCAATGTGAAACTAAACCGCGCCTGGCGGCAGATTGGGCCTGCCCGCAAAACCAGCCTGCGGGCAGGCATAAGGAGAAGAGAAATGACATTAGTAATTGCTCAGGGCAACTGTGGGACGGGTTGAAAATCGGTCGTTGGGCCGCGCACCACCGGCTTACCGCCCACCCAATCCAGCCGGTCGAGCCACATCAGACGGCGCTCGCCGCGGCGGCTATTTGCAACCACTTCCCAGGCATGGTAGAAGATCCAGGTCTGACCGTCAATTTGCAACAAGGCCTGGTGGCCGGGGCCGATGACCATTGCTTCATGGTCGGTCAGGTCGCTTTTCAAGATGGGGTTTTCAGGCGCATCTTGGCACGGTCCCAAGGGCGATTCGCATGTTGCGTAGCCAACCGCGTATTCATGCCCGGCGTAGTTATTGGCCGAGAAAAACAGGTAATAACGGCCTTCGCGCTTGAACATGGTCGGGGCTTCCACCACGCGCCCTTCCCATAGCGCGTCATTCCGAAGAAGCGCAATCGGCTCGCCGAGCAGGCTCAAGCCATCGGGAGCAAGTTCCTGAACGTAAATGTAAGTGACAAGGTTACAGCAATTTCCATCGTTCTTGTAATAAAGGTACAGGTTGCCGTCTTCGTCGCGGAAAGGACTGGCGTCAATCGTGCCACCCAATTCGGCCTGGCAGACGAGCGGCGCGAGGCTGGCATCTTTGAATTTGCCTTCTGGCTTGTCACTCACCGCCACGCCTACGCACTGCTTGTCAGATTGTTTGTCGCGGGCAGTGTAGTACATGACGAACTGTTCACCAATCTGAATTACTTCCGGCGCCCAAACCAGACCACCGGTCAGTTTGGCCCACTTGGGCAGGGCCGGCATGGCATCCGGCAAGATTTGCCACTTCAACAGGTCGGTAGAATGCGCCAGGGAGATGTTCTTACTGGCGCTGTTGGTAGCATAGGCGTAGAAGGTGTCGCCAACCTGTAAAATGAAGGGGTCGGCGAAATTTTCCCGCAAGATTGGGTTCTGGAATACCGGCGCAGTCGGCGCAGGCGCGGCAGATGATTCGGCAATGAGGGGCGAGGAGGGCTGCGCCGGTTGGGAACAAGCCGCTGTAACGGTGAGCAGACCGAGAGCGAGGAGATGGAATAGAAAAACTCTCATCCTTTAAGACCTGTCGTTGCCACGCTTTGAACAATGAAACGCTGTAGGAATATGTATAGAATCAGAACTGGCACGGCCACAATCACTGCTCCGGCCATCATCAAGCCGTATTCCGAGGTATATGCGCCCTGCAGGGTACGCAGGCCGGGTTGCAGGGTTTGCACAGCGCGGTCTTTTAGCACTAATAACGCCCACAGAAAATCATTCCAACTGGCAAGAAATTCAATGACAGCCAGGGTGGCCAGGGCTGGTTTGGAGAGCGGCAGTGCAATCATAAAAAAGATTTGCAGGCGGTTGGCGCCATCAATGGCAGCGGCTTCTTCCAACTCTTTGGGTAAACTCTCGAAGAATTGGCGCATGAAATACACCCCGAACACGCTGGCCAGAGACGGGATAATCACGCCGCTGAATTTGTTGAGCATGCCCAGGTTGGCCACCGTGACGAAGTTCGGCACCAGGAACATGACCCCAGGCAAGAAGAGGGTGGCGATGAGTAAACCGAAAATCTGTTTTCGACCAGGGAAATCCAGCCGCGCGTAGGCGTAACCGGCCAGGGAATCAATCACCAGTTTCAACACAGTAGTCACTGATGCTACAAACAAGCTATTCATGAACCAACGGCCAATTGGCGTAGATGGGTTATTCAGGATTTTTTCGTAGTTCTCCAGTGTGATTTGCTTGGGAATCCAGTAAATTTCTTTGGTGAACAATTGCGATTTGAGTTTGAACGATGTAGAGAACATCCAAATCAACGGAATGATTACGACCAGTGTAACGAGGGAAAGCGTAAGATAGATCAGCGTGCGATTAACGAATTCTTGAACGCGGTAGCCCGAAACCGGGCGGAGGGTAGTTTTATTGGGGTTCATGCCTTGTCTCCTGAAAGTCAATCACGCTGCCTGAAGAGCCGGAAGTTTACGAAGGAGAAAGTCATCATCATGATTGCAACCACAACCGACATGGCCGCCGCGCTGCCCTGGAAAGGGCGCACGAAGCCTTCGGTAAAAATGCGCAGCATGACCGGTTCAGTCGCCCCGCCGCCGGTTGGCTGGGCGGGCGCGCCGCGCGTCATCATCATCGGCTGGCCGAGCAGGTTGAACGAGGCGATGATGGTCGTGATGATGATAAATACCAAGACTGGCTGAAGCAGCGGCAAGGTAATGCGGGAAAAACGCTGCCAGGCATTCGCGCCATCCACCTCTGCGGCCTCATACAAGTCGGTAGGGATGTCTTGCAGGGCAGCCAGGAAGATAACCATGTTGTAGCCCATCGTCCACCAGACGGTGGCAACCACTATGGAAATCATGGCATAGGGCATGGTCGAAAGCCAGCGCGGCGTGTCGAATCCCCACAACTTCAAGTAATAATTGAGAAGGCCACCCTGGCTTTGGAAAATCCACCACCAGATGAGCGAAATAACCGCGCAAGAAAGCACCCAGGGGGAGAAAAACACTGCCCGAAAGAATGTCATCCCCTTCAATTTTGAATTCAACATCACCGCCAGACCAAGCGGAATGAGAACCAGGAACGGCACGCTCCAAAATACGAATGTCACCGTCACGCGCACTGAATTCCAAAACTCGACGAACTTGACGCTGCCGGCGTTGAACAAATCGAGGTAATTTTGTAACCCCACAAAAACTGTTGCTTCAGGACGCAGATAGTCGTATTGGAAAAAGCTGATATACAGGCCGCTAAAAAACGGGTAGCCGATAAAGATAGCAAAGAAAATCAGGTGCGGCAGGATAAACAGATATGGCGTAAGAGAGAATTTGCGTTTGTGGGCGAGCGCAACAGACATGGGAACCTGCCTTTTGAAACTATGGGAATTCTCTTGAATGTAAACAGACAAAGAAATGGTCACGAAGGCCGCGAAGGTCTCGAATGGTCTCCTAGACGCTTTTCGAGACCTTCGCGGCAAAAAATTGACTATTTGAATTTACGGCGCCTTGGGCGCATCGCCATACGTGGCTTTGTTCTGCGCCAAAATTTCATTCGCGCGCCTGGCGGCGTCATCGAGCGCGGCTTTGATGTCGGTGGCGGTGCCATTCATCACCGCGCCAACCGCTTCGCCAAGCGGACCGAAAGCATCGGTAATGCCCGGCACCGCAGGCGGGAAGAAGGCATATTCGACCGAAGGAGCAATGGAGGCTTGGGGTTCAATTGCCTTGAATTCAGCGCTGGCGCGCACGGAGTTGGATGCAGGAATCTGCCCGGCTTTGGCCCAGGTGACAGAATTTTCGACCATGTACTTGATGAAAATGGCAGCTGCGCGGTCTTTGCAGGGGTCAACCGTCTTTTGAACCGGCAGGGTAAACTGGTGCGAACCGGCCCAAACAGCCATTTGCGGGCCAATTTGCGGGACGGCAGTCGCTACCCCATTGAACTCCACGCCAGCGCCGGTGACGTTGGTGGTCTGCCAGATACCGTTCCAAATCATGCCGACTGTGCCAGTCTTGAAAGCGTTCAGTTCGGCATCCACTTCCAGGTTGGGTTCAGAGTATTTGGTTTGGGCATCCTTCATCCACTGCAAAGCCTTTACGCCCGCTTCGCTGTTCCAGGTGGCCTGCGTGCCATCGGCGCTAAATTCTGTCCCGCCAAACTGGTGCAGCAACATTTGGAAAATCTGCTGAACCGGGAACCCACCGGTGATATCGAAGCCTTTGTTGTCACCTGTAGTGAGAGCAGCCGCAACTGCTTCAAATTCTTCGGCTGTCTTGGGCGCATTCTCGAAGCCTGCTGATTTAAGCAAGTCGGCGTTGTAGAACATGGTCATCGGGTGAATATCCAGCGGAATGCTGTAGCGGCGTCCGGCTACTTCTCCTGCCGCCCAAACGCCAGCGGGATAGTCATCGCTGGAAATACCCATTTCGACTGCCAGGTCATCCATGGGGCGCAGCATATTGCGGAAAACATGCGTGGCAACCTGGTCAGCGTGCAAAATGGCGACATCGGGCAGGGTGCCGGCCGCGGCAGCGGTGGCAAGCTGGGTATAGTACTCACCCTGGCTGGTCATGGTTACTACGATATCGGATTGAGACGCATTAAAGGCTTCGACCATTTCGCCCATGTAAGGGCCGTCTGGGCCAGTAAACGGATTCCAATATTGGAGTTGCACCACGCCACAGGATTGTTCAGCAGACTGACCGGCAGGTGGTTGGTCGGCGGGGGGCTGAGCAGGCGATTCTGTGACAGCGGGCGCGCCGCAAGCAGAAAGCATCAGGCTCAAAATGACCAAAAGGGGCAAAACAAAACGAGCAAGCGTTTTCATTCTTTTCTCCTACTTGTTGGGTAAATGGGACGGCCTGAACAGGCCCTTGCGCCTGGCGCAAGAGAGACGCAAGACTTAAATTGTTACGAGAAGGGGGATATGGTAAACTTGATTCGAGCGGAAGAACCTCCTCTCAAAGACGCGGCGCGCGGGTCTGCCAGGACAAGCACGCGCCGCGTCTTTCATTTACGGCTTGGGCATACGACGAAAGCGTTGCCGCAAGACAATATCTTGGGGATAATTGCCGAATTTACTGCCAAACAGATTCATGCCACCAATATTGCGGGCATCTTCCTTAATGCCGATGCGCACCGGAACAGGCTCATTGGGATTGAGCGCCAGGTCATCCAACGAGACTCTGGATACTTGAATTCCATCCACAAAACTACCACCGCTGGTCACTTTCCAGACCTTGAGCAGCCCAAATTGCGAGTTCTGACTATCCCACCAGGCCGGGGTAAGCGCGCCTCGCTCGCCTCCAAAATCGGCGGGGCTGGTCCACGCGCCAATTTCCACGCCGCCAATCCAGACAGTGATATCTGAAGGCCAATTATCGTGATGAAGAGGCGCCTCGGAACAAACCTCGAAACTTACCTCAACGGAATCTAGAACAACGCCGGGCGGCAGACGATTCGGGAAGCGGTATTCGACGAATCCGCGCCGAAACCAGAGCAATTGGGCATAGATGTGGTCCGGTTCGTAAAAGGCCGATGGGTCATCCAAATGGCCGATAATGCCCATCTCTCCCGCCAGGCCGCAGGTTGGGACAATCTCGACATTCACATACGCCCCAATGGGCATGGAAACTTCGACAGTGGTATCCTCCTGCTCATATTCAGCAGGCAATTGGATGACAATCCGGTCGAATACGCGGGCGCAGACCTTTTGCAGGCCGCGCGTAGCCGGGCGCAGGTCGGTTTCAATCAAACCGGCTTTTTCGAGGATGTTGATGTGCAAAGTGGCAGTGGAAGGAGGAAGCCCCAACGCTTCGGCTATCTCCAGCACGGTGCTGGTGTGGGTGCTTAAGAAGCGTAAAATCTCCAGTCGCGTTTCGGAACCGAGGGCCTTGGTAACTGCTTCCAGCCGAGGCAGGCTGCGATCGTCGGCCATCAGGTCAAGAACGCGGGCAATCGGGAGGTGTGCGGGGCTGGGTTTCATAATTGAAAACATAAAAAAATAATTTGATACATAAAATTATAATTCATTCAAGCCAAAAGTCAATAGGGAAACCTGGTAATTCTCAACCTGGCAATTCTCAATATGGATTTTCTTGACTTGCCCAACTGACCCCCTTCCCTCATTGTTCACAAACCGAAATGAGCGAAGGGGCTGTGAGTGGGCAAAAAACGTCTATTTTCAGCCCAATAAGTACTTCTCCTCCCCCAAATTCCTGCCTGCTTATCTTGTGGGTGGAGTGGGGAGAAGCTGGGATGGTCAAAATACGGCCCAAACTCTTCTACTCCATTCAAAATCAGCATTTGACGAGCTGCATATAGTCATACTTTTGCTATGCAAATTTTTCATATAACTAACAATGACTCTACGGCAAAAGCCACTTAACGCAGAGAGCGCGGAGCGCACAGATGAAAAATTTGAAAAATTCGGTAAAAACCATACTACTACGCGCAAAATCCGCAAAAAATCTCTGCGTTCTTTGCGCACTTTGTGTGAGATATCCTTGAAATGGTCTTTTTGCAGAGGAGTCAAGAACTGTTGCAGAGAAACTCCAACAGCAAAAATTCCTCACTCTACAGGTATGTGGCCCATCCCTTTCGGGATACTTGACCAATACGCCGATACAACGAAAGAACTAAGCCAAATGTGCAATACGTTTTATCGCCTTTCCCACACCTGGTAACGTTCATTCTCGTAAATCACCTGCCAGGCACGGGTGTCTTTGATTTGCTGGAACAGCCAGCGCTGGTTGGGGGCCACCAGCAGGTCGGGATAGGCTTCCCGCGCAAGCAGCAGGGTTTCGATGCAAGACCAGTCTTTTTGCATTTGGCAGGCGCGCAGGTCTATCAGGGTTTGTAGTTGTTCAGCATAGTTCCCTTTCCATTCACTGCCCCACAACGCAAAAACAGGCGTTCGTTCGAGCAGGTAAGGGAACCACTCGGCTTCGTTGATTCTTCCGATATAGAGATACGTCTGTGAAGGGTCGGTTTCGCCTCGCACGAACTTCGACATCTGGATGGAATAGACATCGATTTCCGGCTCATAGCGGACGATTTCCGACAGGTTTTTCCCCGCCCCCAACAAGACAAGCGCCGCTGTGAGCGCGGTCAGCGCCCAACGCAGGGCTGGCTGCCCGCTGAAACGTTCCACCAGCCATTCAGCAAACGCGCCCGCCATCATCGCCGCCAGCAGGACCGGAAAGAACGAGGCTTCGCCCATCGCCAGAGTGAGCAGGAAGGCCAGGGGCAGGTGAAATTTACGTCGAACAAGGAGCAAGAGAAAGCCTGGCAGTGCTAAAACAGCCAGGAATCCGTTGCGGGTAACGTGGGCAAGATTCTCCCAGAGATACGCCATCGCCCCGCCGAAGTCCCGAAAAAGAAGTGAGAGAAAATCGGCGTTGCGATGCGAGGAAGCGGCCATCCACAAACTCTCGAAACCATGCCGGGCGATAACCGTTCCCAGCCAGGGGGAAGCAACCAGCAGAGCCAGCCCCAAAATGCCGAGCGCGGTCAGAGCGCGGCGCGGCTGTCCCTCGGCCAACAAGAAAGCAATTCCGACCAGCGCCGCAAACAGGGTATAAAGCAGGTGCGTGGTCAGCAGCAGGCCAAGCGAGATTCCTGCCAGTAAGATGAGACGCCAGGCGGGCTGCCGCAGAGCGCGCAGGTAGAAAAAGAGACCGGCCAGGCACAGAGCCAACGCCAGCCCGCGCACCACCCCCGCCGACCAAACGTGGATGCTAAAAACGGCTGGAGCAGTGAAGGCCAGCAAGAGCGCGACCAGCCCGCCCCAACGGATGCCGGTCAGTTCGCGCGCCAGGAAATAAAATGGGATGAGCGACATCAGGCCAAAAACCGGCGGAATCAGCCGCAGATAGGCCCAGGGAGAAAGGCCGAGTTTGAGATAGACTGCAAACAGGTAATGACCGAGCGGCGGGTACACAAAAGGGATGCCGCCCGGCCCGTAGCGCGGAATCTCCAACGGCAGCGCCAAATTCGCATCGGCAATTTGCTCTGCCATTTGGGCAAACATCCCTGCGTAGCCAAGCGGCAGGGAGTGGCGAAAAGCATGAAAAAAGAAAACCGGGGTCAGAAGCAGAAGGCCGGCCAGCAGGGGCAAGTGAGTCTTGAGACGCGAAGAGATGAGAGAACGTACAGACATACCAACCAGTCGAATAATATATTTGTTATTTGTGTTGCAATTATTTGAATAATAACTATAATATTATGTGAAGCATGAACCAATTCTTTCACCTGTTGAAAAGGAGGCCCGCCATGTCCGCAAGAAAATTGTTTACCCTTGCAAGCCTGACGATGGTGCTCATTGCGGCCTTGATGATACCCCTGACAGCCATTCCTGCCCAGGCACAAACTCACCCGCAAGCCAGCGCCGGAAACAGTTGTCTGGTGTGTCACGAAGATTTGTATACACTGCATGATACCGGCAAAGCCTACTGCCTGAACGAAGCCCCCATGACCTGCGTCGATTGTCACGGCGGCAACCCAACCGCCCTTACCCAGGAAGCAGCGCATTTCAACCGCGCCGCGCACCCAGTCGTCAACGAAGACGATAAAAAGTGCTATGAGTGCCATCCTTCCCAGGCCGAGGCGCGGGTGGAGATGTTCCGCGCCCTGGCTGGCATTCCCGAACTGATGGTCATTCAGCCTTGCCCGCCTGCCAGCCTGCCAGTCACTGGCGGATTTCCAGATTCCGAACCGGAAGAGTGGGTGCTTGGGTTAGAAGCGGTGACGCTGTTCCTCGTGGCCGGGTTGGCGCTGGCCGTGTTCATCGCCTACAAAATTCGTCATGGGTAAAACCGGTGGAACGCTCCATTTTCGACATCCAGGCCGAGTTTTGCAAGGCCATGGCGAACCCTGCCCGTCTGCAAATTACGCACCTGCTGCGTGATGGGCCAATGATTGTTGGTGAAATTGTCTCGCAAACCGGCTTCAGCCAGACGCACGTCTCGCGCCAGCTGTCGATTCTGCGGGCCGTTGGCGTGGTCGAATGCCAGCGGCGCGGCACCGAGATGCTCTACCAACTGACCGACCCCCAAATCGGCGAATTCTGCGACCTGGTGCGCAAATTGCTCTGCCAGCAGATGAAAAAACGCTCAAATGTCCTGGCGAATGGTGAATAGGCATTTTCCTTTTGGGTTGGAGGCGCTCCTTCTGGGCCAGGGGAACGCCGTCTTCGCAATTCACAAGAATATGCATCCCATCTAACGGCAGCCAGCGCAATGGTGGCGGGCGAGACGGTAACAGCCTTCCAGCCGGAAACCCCTTCCAACGTCGCCATCCGCCAGGTGTGAGAACGAGTCACACAGTTTTTATCCTGACACTTGAAACCTGATACCATCAAAGAGGAGAATTGACATGAAAATCGCAGTAACCGCAGAAAACAACAATGGTCTCGAAAGCCTGGTGGCCCAGCATTTTGGTCATGCGGCCTTCTTTATGCTGGTGGACGTGGAAAATGGCGAAGTGAGCGCCGTGCAAGGCGTTGCCAACCCATTTGCCGAGGCGCACCAGCCGGGACAAATCCCGAATTTCATTCACCAGCAAAAAGCCGATGTGATTCTGAGCGGCGGGATGGGCGGGCGCGCCATCGAGTTCTTTGAGCAGGCCGGAATTAAGGCCGCCACCGGCGCGAGCGGCACCGTGCGCCAGGCGCTGGAGCATTATTTCGGCGGCAAGTTGAAGGAAGCAGCGCCCTGTGATGAGAGCGTGGCGCACGGTCACGGATAAACGCCCTGCCTTTCCTGTTGTCGTTTTTGTAACAGGCCGGTTCAAGCCTGGCTCTGGGCTGGCCGCCGATGCGGTTATGCCCAGCCTGGATGCGGCCAGTGAGCGGCTGTATCGCAAAATCAACTCTGCTGATGACAGCGTGACCGAAGCCCTGCTCTCCATCCTCACCCGCCACCCAATGCGCGAGAGTAATTTGCTGACCACCCTCAAAAAGTGGCTGCCCGGCCAGGCAGAATCGACCTTGCAACAAATGAGTACTGAAGGGAAAATACAGTTGGTCAAGCGGCGCGGCTAGCGCTTTTGGAGCATGGCGCAGGCCAAATATCGCCCGAACCAGGTCGCAGTTTAGAACCCCTCACCTGAATCCATTTTCACAAAAAGGAGTTTGCTATGGGAACGAAAGGTCGTCAAATCGTTGGCATGGATGTCAATGAGTTATTGGAAATGCTCAACCAGGCCTTCGCCGATGAATGGCTGGCCTACTACCAGTATTGGCTGGGCGCGAAAATCGTCAAAGGGCCAATGAAAGATGCGGTGGCAGCCGAACTGCTGTTACACGCCACAGAGGAACTGTCGCACGCCGACATGCTCGCCATGCGCATCATCCAACTCGGCGGCACCCCGCTCATCAGCCCAGACAAATGGCTGGAAACCACACATTGCGGCTACGATGCCCCTACCAATCCATTCGTCAAAGAAATCCTGGCGCAAAACATCAAGGGCGAACAGTGCGCGATTGATGTTTACCAAAAATTGCTCAAAATCGTCCGGGATGCCGACCCGGTCACCTACAATATCGTGCTGACCATCCTCCAGCAGGAAGTGGAACACGAAGAAGATTTACAATCGCTGGATGAAGACCTCGAATCCTTGATGATGCGTAATTGATATGGATTTCACCCTGCACGCCATCGGCGTGATTCACTCGCCCTTCACCGAGAAAGACAAAACCCCCATCCAGCCGACCCGCTCCCAGGCGATTGGCACAATCGAAGTTTCTCCAGAATTCGTGGATGGATTGGATGGGCTGGACGGCTTCTCACACCTGATTCTGCTCTACATCTTTGACCGCTCCGACGGCTATTCGCTGCGCGTCCAGCCGTTCCTGGATGACCGTTTTCATGGGGTTTTCGCCACCCGATACCCCTACCGCCCCAACCCGCTGGGACTCTCGATTGTGCGCCTGCTTAAACGGGAGGGCCACCGGCTCGAAATCGAGGGCGTGGACGTGCTAGATGGCACGCCCCTGCTCGATATAAAGCCCTACGTCCCCGATTTTGATGTTTTTCCGGGAGAAATCCGCGCGGGTTGGTACGAAACCAGGAGCAAAGCGTAAGAGTTACCCTCAGATTTCACGGAATTGCAAAAAGTCGTTTTGTTAGTTTTTACGACAGAGCGCGCCGAGAATGTTGGATTTTTCCGTTTCTGGTGAGATTTCGTCCACAGATTTCGCAAATTACATAAATTTGGCTTGTAAAATCGGCCAAATCGGCGTCATCTGTGGATAGATTTTCACTGCGCACTGGTTTCAACGCGACGCCAACAAATCAATGATGTGCATGGCCCGAATATTCGAGCCAGCCTTGCGCAGGCCGCCGGCAATGTTCATCAGGCAGCCAGGTTCGCAGGTGATGACCGTATCGGCCCCGCTGGCGATAATGTTCTTTACTTTGTTTTCCATCATCGCGCGGCTGACTTGGGGAAAGGTGACCGTGAACGCGCCGCCAAAGCCGCAGCAGGTCTCCTCCTCGTTGAGCGGGATGAATTCCAGGCCTTTGACCGCGTTCAAAAGCGTCTTGGCCTCGGTTTTCAGCCCCATCTCGCGCAAATAGTGACACGAGGCGTGGTAGGTGACTTTGCGCGGATACGATGCCCCGACATCGGTGATGTTGAGGACGTTGACCAGGTATTCGGTGAACTCGAATGTTCGGGTGGCGATTTCGCTGGCGGCTTCGTGTTCGGGCGTTCCGGGCGGGAACAATTCCGGGTAGTGATGCTTAACCATGCTGACGCAAGAACCGGATGGCCCCACGATGGGCGCGTCGCTTTTGCCAAAAGCGCGCAGGAAGTTGCGGGCAACCTCCCGCGCTTCGCGCTCGAATCCGTTATTGAAATGCGGCTGCCCGCAGCAGGTTTGTTCATGCGGAAAGACCAGTTCGACGCCCAGCCGCTCCAGCAACAGGGTCATGTTCTGAAGGGTTTGGGTGAAAAACTGGTCGCCGAGACAAGTAAGAAAGAGTTGGGCCTGGGGCATGGGTATCAGGTATCAGGTGTCAGGTATCAGGTGTCAGGTATCAGGTGTCAGGTGGCAGGCGTTAGGGTTTATTTTACCGCGCGCACGCCGGTTTCGAAATCCAGTTCCAGCGATTGTCCCTGGAAAGTGATGAGATACTTCAGGCTGCCGAACTCGACCCGCGCGTAGGGATTCTCAAAGCGCGGATACCCCGCCAGCGGAATGGCCTGCCCGGCAACGGTCAGGCCGCCCGTCCAGCCAAATTCCAACAGGCCGTTGCCAGGCGAATCGAAGCGGACGTTCAGCCCGTCCACCCTTAACACGGCGGCGGTGACGGCGGTGATGAAGTCCTGGAACGAACCATCCACGCTGGCGCGTCCCAATTGAACAATCCAAACGTTGCGATAACCCGGGGCAACGATTTCCTGACCAGCATCGGGGCCTTCGGTGACCCACTGATAGGGCAGAGCCGAATAGAGGGCAATGTACCCGTCTCCATGCCGCCCAAAGACCCATCCGCTCCGTTCCGCCACTTCATCGAACGCCCATTTGGGGAAATAGGCATGGGTAAAGGCGTAGTGACGCGCTTCGAGCGGGCGGGGCGCGCTGGGGTAGCGGGGAATGTCATAGAGCGCGACCAGGACGTTCTTGTATTGCGCCGCGCGCGGCTGGCGGCCATTGCCCATCCAATAACTTGGGCGATGTTTGTCATCGGCGCGCAGAGAATCGGGGTTGTTCGTGAAGACGACCGCATAAGGCCCCAGCGTGGCCTGCCAGATGTGCTGTTGATAGCCTTTGCCGCCGGGCCGAAAACTCTGGGCTGAAGAAAGCATGTAGTCGGGCGTGCGGTATGAGACCTTGTTGACCTCGCTCATCAGGATTCCGTTCGGGTCGGGGTCGAGCAGGCGGCTGGCGAGCGGCAATCCGTTGACCGCTTGCAGGAATTTGGCAATCTCTTTCAGGTCTTTGAAATCGGGGTAGTGCCACAGATTCCAGGCGTCGGCGGCGCGAATGGTATAGTCAATCACATCCGGCGTGGTAAAGGCGCCCAGGCCCCAAAAGCGCGGAATCTGGCGCGGGTCGGTCAGGTCCAGCCCATAGCGGGGCGCGTCTGCCACATTGAAGGAATGCCGCTCGTAGTTAAGATATTCTTGCGGGTTATCGAGCGCCAGGGCCTGGATGACAGGCGGCACTTCGTATTTGGGCGTGGTCGCCAACGCTACCGCGCCCATGTTGGTAATGGACGTAAATTTGCCCTGCCCCCAGGCCAGGGCGTTAATGGTGGTCATGCTGCCATTGGCCGACTTGATGGAACTGGCCGTCACCCGCCCGTGCGAGGTGGCGAACTGCCCGTAGAATGAATCAACCGCCGTATCGAACAGGATGACATCCACCAGCATAGCAGCGCGGGTTGCAATTTCGGGGTCTTCGGCAAAATCCACCAGGTTGAGGAGCGGGGCCAGGTCTTCGGGGTAGTAGGTCTCTGAATCCCATTCGGAGAAGCCGGCGCGGGCGCGCAGTTCAATCCACTGCAAAATGAGCGGACGGGCGTGTTCCATGTGCCAGCGGCCAGTCTGCCCATTGTTGGTGAAGACCGAATCGGGGAACATCTGCCCGGCCAGGTATTCGGCGCTGTGATTGAGAATCTGATGATTCTCGGTCCACATCTCCACATAGGTTATTCCCGGCTCATCGAGCCAGTATTTCCAATTGAGAATCGCGTCTTCGATAGCGGCTTCCTGCTCCGCCGTCAGTTTGCCCGTGCCGCGAAACAGAGCGTACATCCGAATCAGGGCATTGAAGGTGAAATCGGAGGGGTCCTGACGGGCGTTGACGAACTCTAAGGCGGCCTGAAACGCCGTCTCATTGATGGATTCTGCCCCATTGGCAAGTTTAACAATGTCGGTCCATACCCCGCCCCGGTCATCAGGCGTAGGCTGGGCGCTGACCCAATCGCGGTATATTTGCTGTCGTTCGGCAAAGGTCGGCGCGATAGGCGCAACGTGGAAGGGTTCGTCTTCGGCGGCGGGGCGGGGCGGTTCTGGCTCACCCTCGCGGGCGGGCGGCAGGGCCGGGCGGACAGCGGCCAGCGAATCGAAAACCAGCGCTACGATAATCAGGAGTGCGGGGATGAGCAGCCAGTAGAGATTCGGTTTCATCAGGGCTTCCATTGGGGTCGAGAAAGGTCAACCAAGCAAGATTCGGGTCAGTTCACGCTTTTCGCCTTCCTCGACAGGCTGCCCGGCGCGCTGAAGGGTCAGCAAGGCCGTCAGACGGCGGTGCAGTTCGGGCGTGAGCGGGAAGCGCAAAGCAAAGAAGAGCGCGCAAGCCAGCAAGACGACCGGCAGAAGCATGAATAGTAACCGCAAGGCGAGCAGAAAGGTCTCGCTTTGCGGCTGCTCGACCAGCCGGGTGACGCCATTGACGGTTTCCTGCATGGGTGGAACATACCCGGCCCAGCCGATGACGTTCGAGACGGCGAAAATTGCCAGCGCGGAACTGAATTTACGGATGAACGTGACCAGGGCTGAGTACATGGCCTCGCGCCGTTCGCCGCTGCGCAGTTCATCCACGTCGGGAATATCGGGGAAGATGGCGTAAATCATGACGACAATCCCGCCCGTGCCGATTCCGACCACCGCCGCAAAGACATACACCATGAAAGACAAATTGCCGGGCGCGAGCAGAAAACTGAACAGCATGGCTACCGCCCATATCGCCAGGCCAAGAATGTAGCCGCGAATTTTGCTGGTGCGCTTGCTCAGCCAGACAAAGAAAGGCAGGGAAACCACTTGGGCAATGAGCAGCGCGCCGTTGACGAAACTGACCTCCCCGCCGCGCTGGAGGTAATATTTGACGAAATAGGCCACAATCGTGCTAACGGTATCAATGGCAACGAAGGCGAACAGGTACATGGCGAGCGTGTACACGAACGTGCGGTTACGGAACGGCTCAAGGAACGCCCGCCGCCAGTCGAAAGGTTGGGGCGGACGCTGGAATTCCGGGCGTTCCTTGACGGCGGCCACCGTGAAAATAAACGGCAGAGCAAAGAACGCGCCAAAGGACAGGCCCATCACGATATAACCGGTATGGACATCGGGGAACAACTTGACAATTTCCAGCGGCAGGAGCGCGGCCACGATGGAGGAAACGGTCGAGAAAAAGATTCGAATCGAGCTGAGCGCGGAACGCTCATGATAGTCGAGCGTGATTTCGGAGTGCAGGGCGTTGTAGTTGAGCATGACGATGCTGACGACCGTCGAAAAGAACAGGTAACTCGCCAGAACTGCCGCAAAACGCCCGGCTTCAGATTCTATGCGGAAAGGATAAAACAGCGCAAAAAACGACAAAAACACCAGCGGAATGCCCGCCAGGAGATAGGGACGGCGGCGGCCCAGCCGGGTGCGGGTGCGGTCGGCAATCAGCCCCTCGAAGGGGTCGGTGATGCTGTCGTAGATTTTGCTGACCAGGATGACCGTTCCGGCCAGGGCGGGCGCAAGGCGCACCACATCGGTCAGGAAAATCAGATAATAAAAACTGATAACGACGCCCGCCCCGCCGCCGTAAATATCACCCAGGCCATAGCCAATTTTCGTCCACCAGGTCAGGGGTTGCGGTTTTGTTTCCATTTTCTCTCCTCGTCGAAGGCGGTCTCAAAAACATCTATCGCGACCCTGGAGCCATTGCGCGCGGAGCGGTAGATGGCGTCCACTGCTGCCAGGGCGGGCAGGGCGCTTGGGGCGGGAATCAGGAAGGGGTCATCGTCTAAAATCCAGCGGGCAAAGCCGGCCAGGCTGCGCTGTAAAGCGTGAACACCCCAGCCGGGCGGGCGTTCTGGCCTGAGGCGCGCTCCAATAAATTTTACCGAAGGAAAGGGCCAATCGTGGTAAATTGCCGTGCCGTTTTCGCCATAGACTTCGATGGTCACGGCCTGTTCGCGCGCCGCCGCCAGGGTAGAAGTGATGCTGATGAGCGTTTCGCCGCGCGTTTGGACGATGCCGTGCGCCAGGGTCTCCACTTCGACATTGAAGCCGGGCGAGGCCGTGTACCCCACCGCCGAAACGGGCGGCTCGCCGAGCGCCCACAGGGCCACATCCAGGAAGTGACTGCCCTGGGTCAGCAGCGTCCCGCCGCCAGAGCGGGCCAGGGTCTTGTGCCAGGCAGCCGACTCGAAATAGGCTTGAGTCCGCCGCCAGGGAACATTGATGCGGATGGAATGGATTTGTCCTAAACTGCCGGTTTGGACTGCCCGCGCCAGGGCATAGCAGCCGCTATCGTAGCGATACTGGTAATTGACCCCCACTTTGACGCCTCGCTGGCACGCCGTTTCGACGAGTTGAACGCCCTCCGACAGGGCGCGCGCGAGCGGTTTTTCGGCCAAAACGGGTTTCCCGGCTGCCACAGCCTCCCGAATCATCCCAAAATGCAGGTCGTGCGGCACGGCCAGGTAAACCGCCTGGAACGAACCCTGCGTCAGCAAATCGGCATACTCTGTGAACACCTGGCGGATGCCGTGCCGCCGGGCAAAGGCCTGGGCCCGGTCAGAATCCACGTCACAGCAGGCCGCCAGCCGAATTTGCGGAATCAATTTCGAGACCAGCGCGGCATATCCGGCAATGTCGCCGCAGCCGACAATTGCCAGGTCCAGCCGCTTCATGCGGCCACCCATTCCAGCCCGCGCCGCAGCAGCGACTGATAAACCGGATGATTCATGCTCCCGGCAGTATGCCCCGGCCCGGCATAGCAGATTTTGCCGCGCTCATGCAGGCGCGTCCACACAACCGGCACATCCTGGCCCTCGTGCCTGGCCGTGAAATGAACCTGAATTTGGGAATGCCAGTCGTGCAGGTAAAGCTCATCGGTCACGGTGAAGTTGGGGATTTCGCCAAAAATCTGGCTGTTCTGGTTAACGAGTTCGAACGGCTGCACCGGGCCATGCCCGGCGAAGCGCCCGCCGAGAATCTCGAAGTAGGGATGGCAATCCTTGAACGAAGCGGTGGCCGAGTGCAGGGCAAGAATCCCGCCGCCCTGCCGAACGTAATGGTCGAGCCTATCCAGCGCCGCCGGGGAAAGCGTCTTGTGATGGAAGTACAAAACCAGCGCCGCGAAACGCTCCAGGCTGGAGGGCAACTCCTCCAGCGAGCGGATGCGGGTAAACTGAAACCCTGGCAGGGCGCGCAAAGCGCGATGCAACGCCCAACGCCCCGTCAGCGGGGGATGAATGATTCCGTCGGTGACGAGCAGGATATGTCGGGGCATGGGCCGATCGGCAAAATGCTCAAAACTTGTTGTACGACTCGCTCATCTTGCGGTATTCGATGAACGGCTCGTTAATGAGTTTAGCAGCCAGTTCCATCTGACAGGATTCTTCCAGCGTAGAGGACCAGTGAAAGGCTTCATCGAGGGTTTGGCCGATGGCAAAACTGCCGTGTCCACGCAGCATGATGATTTTGTAGTTCTTGAGGGCCTCGGCCACTTTGCGCGCCATTTGCGGCGTGCCGGAGGCAAATTCTTCCATGATGACCGGCACTTTTTTGAGCAGATACGAAGCTTCATTGTCTATCGGCACCAGTTCATCACGAGAAAACGAAAAGGCGACCGCCGTGCGGGGGTGGCAGTGACAAATTGCCAGGGCCGGGGTGTTAAGGTAGATGGTACGATGCACCAGCAATTCGGTGGAGGCCAGAGCCACGCCGCTGTCGTTTTTCTCCAGACCGGTTTCGATTAAGTCGTGCGGCTTGAGTCGTCCCAATTGCGCGCCACGCCGCTTAATAATGACCCGGTCGCCCAGCCGGATGCTCAGGTTGCCGCCATGCGAACTAATCATCTGGGCCGCATACAAATCTTCGCCAATTTCGCGGAACATTTCGTAGATTCTTTGGTCAATCATTGCAGTCTCCAGTTATCCAGTTATCCAGTTATCCGGTTTGCCGGTTTACCTGTTTCCTTGCTTACCTGTTTCCATGTTTACTTGTTTCCTTGCTTACCTGTTTTACCTGTTACGTATTTACCTGCTTGCCGATTTACCTGACGCCTTGCGCCAAAGTTTCCAGGCTCAACTCTTCAAGTTTCTTGGGGGTTGGCACGCCGTTTTCGTCCCAGCCGCGCGTGCGATAGTATTCTTTGAGCATGGGTTCGAGGTGCGAAACCCAGCCTTTGGAGGGGCCCTCTGTTGGGGCTTCGGTCAGCAGGCGGGGAGGGAGGGAGTCGTCTTTGCGGGTGAAGCCTTCGCGCAGATTGTAAAGCCGCTCCAGATTCCAAATGCGCTCTCCGGCTTTAATCATATCGCCGGTTGCGTAGGGGATGCCCGTTACGGCGCTCAGGACGCGGGCGAAATACTCATCGGCTACGCCCAGGTTGGTGAATTTGCACAGCACGAGCGAGTCAATGGCCGCGCTGGAATTTTGATGGAGGATGACGAAACTGCTCTTGCCCTGCACCTGAAAGCGGTCTATCAATTTGGGCAGGCCCAACACTTCGAGGCCGAGCATGTTTCCGCGCATGTGACAGCCGCCCCGGTTGGAAGTGGCATAAAGCAGGCCCTGACCCTGCATTCCACGCGGGTCATAGGCGGGCATTTCCAGGCCCTTGGAGGACATGGAGAGTTCGGGATGCCCGTATTTGGTTGCCAGGCGCAGCGAGCCTTCGGCCAGGTCATTGCCCAGATCGCGGCGGTAAGCCATATCTTCGACGCAGCGCGCCAGCAGGTCGGCGCGGCCAAAACGCAAATCGGAATCGAGATAGCCCTTTTCAGAGAGTTCCATCGCGCAGGCGATGGTCGAACCCGCCGAGATGGTATCCAGCCCCAGGTCGTTGCACAGGGAATTGGCCTCGATAATCGCCGCCAGGTCGTCTACGCCGCATTGCGCGCCAAAGGCCCAGGTGGTCTCGAATTCTGGCCCTTCACCTTCCACTTTGTCAGTTTTGCTGATGCGGGTGCAGCCGATGGGGCAGGCCCAGCACGAGGCGTTTTTGACCAGGTACTTCTCGGTCAGGGTCTCGCCCGAAATCGCTTCAGCGCCCTCGAATTGGGTTTGCTGATGGTTGCGGGTGGGCAGCGCGCCGACGGTGTTGACGATGTTCATCATGACGACCGTGCCAAACTCTGGCAAGGCCTGGCTGGTGAGCGGGCTGGCCGCCAGCAGTTTGCGGGCTTCGTAGAGCATGAACTTGAAGCGGTCTTTGTCGGCAATCTCGGTGCGCTCTGCGCCTTCGATGACAATCGCCTTAAGGTTTTTACTGCCCATCACCGCTCCGGGGCCGCCGCGCGCCAGGGCGCGTTCGCGGTCGTTCATGATGGCGGCAATTCGGCTGAGGTTTTCGCCAGCCGGGCCAATGCACAAGACGTTGCGTTTGTTATTGTCCTGCCCCAGCCGCTTCGTTACCTCGAAGACGCGCATGCCCCACAAGGCAGAGGCGTCGTGGAAGGTCACTGCGCCGTTCTTGATTTCAATCCAAACCGGCTGTTCGGCCTTGCCGCGCACAATCAGGGCATCGTAGCCGGTTTTCTTGAACTGCATTCCCCAAAAGCCGCCGGAGTTGGCGTCTAGCACCGTGCCAGTGAGCGGGCTTTTGGTGGAGACCGAAAAACGGTTGCTGGTCTGATAGCCTGTTCCGGTCAGCGGGCCGTTGGTGAAAATCAGAACGTTTTCGGGGCTAAGCGGGTCCACTTCGGGGCCGACCAAATCCCACAGTAAGCGCGCGCCCAATCCGCGCCCGCCCAGAAACAGCCGCGCCATGTCCATATCGAGCGGGGATTCTTTGTGGGTTTGGGTGGTAAGGTCAATTTCTAAAATCTTGCCGTTCCAGCCGTTCATAAAGTCTCCTTTGTGGCGCAAAATAATATTTTGCACCACATTGCCAAATAATATTTTGCGCTACGCTGTCTATCGTTTGGAAAGTTCCGTTTTCTCATAATCCTTCACTACGCGCAAAACATCCATGCCCACCGGCGCGCCTTTTTGCAGACAGTAGTAATCCCAAACGGCGGCGGTGGGCATGGCTTTCAGTTCTTCCTGCAAGGCCAGGCGGCTGGTGAAGTCGCCTTCGGCCTCGAAGCGGACGAGCAATTCGCGCGGCTCCAGCAAGGCATTCAAAACAGCCCGCAGGGTGTTGCGCGCCCCAATCACCCAGGCGGCCACGCGGTTGATGCTGGCGTCGAAGTAATCCAACCCGATGTGAACGCGATGGAGGGCCTCGGCGCGCACGATTTCCTGGGCAATCGCTTGCAGGTCATCCGTAAAAGTCACCACATGGTCGCTGTCCCAGCGCACGCCGCGGCTGACGTGCAGCAGGATTTCATCCAGGTATAGCAGGATGGATGAAATTTTGTCGGCAATCGATTCGGTGGGGTGGAAGTGGCCGCTATCCAGCGTGAGCAGCACCTTGCGGCTGACGGCGTAGGCAGTGTAGAACTCCATTGAGCCGGTGACGTAACTCTCAGAGCCGATTCCGAATAGTTTTGGCTCTACCGCGTCGAGGTTGTGGGGTAGTTTTTCGGCCAGGATTCGGTCGAGGGATTCGAGAAGCAGACGGCGGGGCGTGGAACGGTCGGCGGGGGTATCTTTGTAGCCATCAGGAATCCAGATGTTCGTCACCGCTGGCGTTCCCAATTCCCTGCCAAAGTAATCGCCAATGTTGCGGCAGGCCAGGCAGTGTTCCACCCAAAACTGGCGAATGGCCGGGTCGCGGTGCGAGAGGGTGAATCCATCTGCGGCAAGCGGATGCGAGAAGCAGGAGGGGTTGAAATCGAGGCCGTGACCGCCCGCTTTTGCCCAATCTACCCAGCGAGAGAAGTGACGCGGCTCGATGGCGTTGCGCTCGATTTTGGTATCGGTTTCGAGGTAGATGGCGTGCAGGTTCAAGCGGTGCGAACCGGGCAGCAGGCTGTACACCACGTCCAGGTCGCGGCGCAGTTCATCAGCATTGCGAGCCTTGCCGGGGTAGTTTCCGGTGACGGCAATGCCGCCGGTCAGTTCGCCGTCGGGATTTTCGAAGCCGCCCACGTCATCGCCCTGCCAGCAGTGCAGGGAGAGGGAGACGGTTTCGAGGGCTGAAATGGCGGCGTCAGTATCCACGCCGAGGGCGGCGTAACGCTCTTTCGCAAGGGCGTAAGCAGATTGGATTTGGGATTCGGTGGGCATAAGCGGCTCCTTTTCCCTCACCCCTAACCCCTCTCCCAGTGGGAGAGGGGAAAGACGGACATAAGGGCTAAAAAATATTCTGTTTGACGTTGAACGCTTCGCAAATTTGGCGGATTTCTTCTGGGCTGAGGCCCTGGCCAATTTCGCCAATTTGAAGGTTGAGAAATTCGTATTTCGCGGCGGTTTCGGCGTATTCCACCCGGTCGGTGGCACGCTTGACTGAAATATCGGAACGCGCCATAACGCCGTGCTTGCTCCAGATGACGATGCGGTGCTGGCGCAGCGAGGCGGTTGTGGCCTGCATGAGTGCTGCTGAGCCGGGAACCAGGAAGGGGACAATGCCAATCCCTTCCGGCAGGTTGACGATGGTCTCTGGCTGCCAGCGCAGCAAACGCCGGTTCAGATAGGTCTCATCCTGATAATGCGGGATGTGGCTGAGATAGGTCAGATGCAGGGGTTGAGCATGGACAACGGCGTGAAAATTCGTGCCAGTGGCGCACACCTGGTCGTAGTGAACGGCC
Source organism: uncultured Anaerolinea sp. (assembly GCA_964422545.1). GTDB lineage: Bacteria > Chloroflexota > Anaerolineae > Anaerolineales > Villigracilaceae > UBA5195. The sequence goes on from CAYRBO010000007.1 coordinate 101,026, forward strand.
AGGTGTGAGTTGAACTCGCTGGTGACTCGCTCGAAGCGGCGGTGGTAGGAGGTGTAGAGTTGGCCGGTCAGGCCGCCTTCGTCCACCACAATACAGGCCAGGTTGGCGGTTGGCTCATCGAGAATCTCGCGCAGGCGGCGGCCTGAACCGCTGACGATGAAGATTGCCCCGGCCAGTTCTGGAACGGGCAGGGGCAGTTCGATTGGGTTGATGAGCGGGAAACGGGTGCGCAGTTCCACCGGCCAGCGCAGGCAGATGGAAATATTCCCGGCGGCGCCTTCGCTGGCTTCGATTTCGGCCAGGCGGCGGCCCGATTCACCTATCATGGTCAGCAGGTCATCCAGTTCGGGGTAGGGGGCTTGGAGCATGTTCTTCCTTATTCTTTCTAATCGAGATGAAAATATTCTTCGAGTTCGACGAAGGTATCGTCGAGGTTATCTGCTGAAACGTTGAACTCGGCCATGAATGCCTGCCAGCGGGCATTGACTTCGGTGGCGGCCATGCGCGCCAGAGCGGTTTGGAGGCTCTCATCGGTCTCAAAATAGCCGAAAATCAGGCCGTCGGGGCGGGCAAACAAGGTGTAATTGCGCCAGCCAGCCTCGCGCAAGGCCTGAAGCATATCTGGCCAGACGTTTTTGTGCCGCTCTTTGTACTCATCCAGGCGGTTTGGGCGCACGCGGAACTGAAACCCAACGCGCTTCACGATTCACATCCGCAGACTGTAAAAGGGATGCCAGATTCTTGCAATCGGCTTTTCCACTCTTCAGAAATGCCCGCATCCGTGAACAGGTGGGTGATTTGGGACGGACGGGCAAAAATCGTCAGGTCTTCTTGCCCCAATTTGCTCGAATCAACCAAAGCAAAGACCTGCCGCGCCGATTGCAGCGATTTGCGTTTTAACTGCGCTTCTTCCAGGTGAACTTCGGTCAGGCCGCGCTCAATGCTGAAACCACTGCACGAGACGAAGGCCTTCTGAACGTGGAGGTCGGAAATTATCTGTTCACTCAATAACCCGGCTACAGATGACCCATCCGGGTTGACCTGTCCGCCAATCAAGATGACCGTGTTAGATAGGTTTTGGGCTAACAGGCGAGCCACTTCAATGCCGTTGGTTACCACGCGCAAACGATTATGGTTTCTTAAGTTCAGGGCGAAATAATAGGCCGTACTGCTCGCATCCAGCAAAAGCGAATCGCCATCTTCGACGAGTTTTGCCGCTCCCGCGCCGATACAACTTTTTTCTTTTGCATATTCCTGGTGGCGAACGCCAAAAGCAGTGATTAACTGTGACGCAGCGCTATTCAAAATCGCGCCGCCATGTACGCGCGTGAGATATCCTGCCTGCTCCAGCGCGTTCAAGTCATTGCGCACTGTGCCTTCAGAAACGCCCAGCGATTCGGCAAGCCCAGGCACATGCAACCCCGGTTTTGTTCGGAGCAATTCAAGCAGGGATTGGCGGCGTTCGTAAGCAGTCAAAAGATTATTCTCCCAAAGCAACGATACAGACAATTTATAGATTTATGTTACTTTTCTTATTGTTTTTTGTCAATATAATACAATTCAATAATATTCAACAAATTGAAAGTAACCCAGATTTCCCTGGTAAGACTTGATGGCGTGATTTGCAGTAATCAGAGAGAAATCAGCACAAGCATTCTACGCAACGGACTCGGCAATCCATTACTGTTGACTGACCCTAGAAAACTGCTATAATTAGTGGGAGCGCTCCCATTGATGCGAACGTCTGCCGCCCTGCGGCTGTTTTTTCGCTCGCCGTTGAGAGCGTTCACAATTCAATATGCCACTCACTCTCGAAGATATTGCCCACTTAAGCGGAGTTTCCCGTTCCACCGTTTCACGCGTGATTAACGGTGACGAAAACGTTAGCCCGGCAACCCGACAGCGGGTTCTGGATGTCATCCGGCAACACAATTATCAACCGAACCAGGCCGCCCGCCGCCTGGCTGCGGGACGCACCGATACATTTGGCCTGGTGATTCCCGCCGCATCAGGGGCAACTTTCAGTAACCCGTATTTCTCGCAGATCATCCAGGGTGTTTCCAACACCTGCAGCCAGCAAGATTATTCGTTGATGCTCTGGCTGTCGGACCTGGAACACGAACAACGCATCCTGCGCCACCTTGCCAACAACAACCTGATGGACGGGGTCGTCGTCTCTTTCACGCTGGCCAATGACCCGATTGTGGAAACGCTCGCGCGCGGGCAGTTGCCTTTTGTCATCATCGGGCATCATCCTAACCCAGGCATCAACTCAGTCGACATCGACCACCGCCAGGCAGCCTACCTGGCAACCCGTCACCTGGTGGAGCATGGCTATCGGCGGGTTGCAACGATTAGCGGCCCGCGCGCTCAAATTGCAGGACAAGACCGCTTAAAAGGGTTTACGCAAGCCCTGAGCGAGGCCGGCCTGTTCGACAACAGCCTGATTGCGCAGGGCGATTTTGGCGAATCCAGCGGATACACTGCCATGCAAGGGCTTCTTCCAAAAAATCCTGAAGCAGTGTTTGCCGCCAACGACCTGATGGCCACCGGCGCATACCGCGCCATTTATGAGGCTGGGCTGAAGATTCCAGATGACATTGCAGTAATCGGCTTCGATGATATTCCGATTGCAGCGCAACTTCACCCGCCGCTCACCACCATTCGGCAACCGCTGCTTCGCTTGGGGCAACTGGCGGTAGAGCGATTGATTGAAATCCTGCGCGAGCCGCAATCGCCCCCGCGCCAGACAACCCTGGTTCCCGAATTCGTGCTCCGGCAATCCTGCCCGGCTCATTCTTAAACCACAAGGAGATTGTATGTCCCGTATCGATAATTTGCTCCAACAAATGACCCGTGAAGAGAAGATTTCCATGCTCGCAGGGGCCGATTTATGGCACAGCGTGGCCGTGCCGCGCCTGGGCATTCCGCAATTCCGCGTGACCGATGGCCCCAACGGCGCGCGCGGCGCGTTGGGCAGCCTGAGCCCGCAGGCCGTATGCACCCCGGTCGGCATTGCGCTGGGCGCGACCTGGAACCCGGAACTGGTGGAGCAGGTTGGCAAGGTGCTGGCTGATGAACTCAAAATCAAAGGCGCGCACATCCTGCTGGCGCCCACCGTCAACATTCACCGCACGCCCATCGCCGGGAGAAATTTCGAGTGCTATAGCGAAGACCCCTTCTTGAGCGGAATGATTGCGGCGGCCTATATCAACGGCATCCAGTCGCAGGGAGTTGGGGCGTGCATCAAGCATTTCGTCGCCAACGATCAGGAATTCGAGCGTAATTCGATGAGTTCTGACGTGGACGAACGCCCGCTGCGCGAAATTTACCTGGAGCCGTTCCGGCTTGCCATTCGCGCCGCCAAACCCTGGGCGGTCATGTCGGCTTACAATCGCGTCAACGGCGTCTTTGCCTGCGAAAACGACCACACCCTCAAACAGATTCTGAAAGACGAGTGGGGCTTCGATGGGATTGTCGTGTCGGACTGGTTTGGAACCTACGATGAAGCAGTCCCCGCCGGTGGCTTAGATTTGGAGATGCCCGGCCCGGCACGCTGGATGGCCGCCGAAGTGGTGAAGAAAGCCCTCGAAAACGGAAGCCTGACCGAGAGCGGACTCGATGACAAGGTGCGCCGCCTGCTGGGGGTGTTGGAAAAGGCCGGGGCGTTCGAAAATGCCAGTCTCCAGCCCGAAAAAGCAGAAGACCGCCCCGAACACCGCGCCGTGATGCGCGAAGCAGCCCGCGAGGCGATTGTCCTGCTCAAAAACGAAGGGGTGCTGCCGCTCGAAAACGTCAAATCTATCGCTGTAATTGGTCCAAACGCCGCGCATGCCCAAATTTTGGGCGGCGGCAGTTCCAGCGTCAACCCGCATTACGCCGTTTCGCCGCTGGCAGGCATTCGCGCGCGGGCAGGAGAATCGATTCGGGTGGAAACTGCGCCCGGCTGCTTCATTCACAAAACGCTGCCCGCTCCAGCCCCCGAAACCCTGAAAACGCCCGATGGCAAACGTGGATTGCGCCTGAGCATTTTCGACAACGCAGAATGGGCCGGAGAGCCGGTCTTTGTCGCCGAAACAACCAACGTCCAGCATGGCTGGTGGGGCGGCGGCGTTCCCAACATTTCTGACCAAACTGTTTTCTCGGTACGCATGGAGGGCTTCTTTACGCCACAACAAAGCGGCCGGCACACGTTGGGTCTGAACTCGACCGGCTGGTGCCGCCTGTACCTGGACGGCAACCTGGTGGTAGACCACTGGCAGGATGCCGATATGGGCTTGCAAAAAACCGTCGAAATTGAGCTGGAAGGCGGCAAAGCCTACGCGCTCAAGGTGGAATATTACTGGAAAGGCGACCCAAACTGGCGCTCGCTGATGCTTGGACACCTGCCCCCACAGGCCCCCGACCTGTTGGCTGAAGCAACGGAACTGGCAAAACGTTCAGATGCGGCAGTGGTGGTGGTGGGGTTGAGACCAGAATATGAATCGGAAGGCTTCGACCGCGCCGATATGAAGCTGCCCGGCGCGCAGGATGAATTGATTCGCCGCGTGGCCGCCGTCAATCCCAAGACAATTGTGGTGCTAAACGCCGGCTGCGCGTTAGAAATGCCCTGGCTAAACGAGGCGGCGGCGGTGATTCAACTGTGGTATGCCGGTCAGGAACAGGGCAATGCGCTGGCCGATGTCTTGTTTGGCGATGCGAATCCCAGCGGCAAACTGCCCACCACCTTCCCGGTTCGCTTGCAAGATAACCCCGCTTACATCAACTACCCCGGCGAAAACGGCCATGTGCGCTACGGTGAGGGGATTTTCGTGGGCTACCGTTATTATGACAAGAAAGAACTCGAACCACTCTTTCCGTTTGGACATGGCCTGTCGTACACTACCTTCGTTTATTCGAACCTGAAGTTAAGCGCGGAAAAACTGACCGAAGCCGAGACCCTGACCGTAAGCGTGGATATAACCAACACTGGCGCCGTGACGGGCAAGGAAGTCGCGCAAGTCTATGTGCGCGATGTACATTCCAAAGTCGCCCGCCCGGAAAAGGAACTGAAGGCCTTCCGCAAAGTCTCGCTGAACCCCGGCGAAACCCAAACCGTAACGTTTACGCTCGACCGCGAAGCGTTCTGGTACTTCGATACGGCCAAAAACGGCTGGGCGGTGGAGCCAGGCCAATTCGAGATTCTGGTTGGCGCTTCAAGCCGCGATATCCGCCTGAAGGCTGCCGTGGAGATTCTGCCCCCCACCCGGCCTGGAGCGCGCTTACATACCGGTTTAAGCGTGCGCGCCGTTCTCGACGACCCGGCGGGCAAAGCCGTACTGACCAAACACCTGGGCGGCGTGCTGATGATGGCTGAGATGTCAATGGTAATGGATATGTCGCTGGAACAGGTTGCTGAAAAATTTGCCACGTTCTTCCCCGCCGAGACCCTCAAGGCAATTGAGGCCGATTTGGGAAAAATCGAATAATTTTCGCAAGTTGACAGTCACTTTGCAAGTGACTGTCAATTCATTACAAATAAAAATACCTAATGAAAAAAACAGCCTTCCTCACCATTACCCTGACCACCGTTCTGTGGGCTGTCATCATCATTGGTTTCCAATCGATTGTCACCATCCGTCTGGCGCTCGTCCCGCCGGACCTGGCTGGCATTTGGCGCAATTGCGCTGGCGAAACACAAACAGTGGCTGCTTGCTTCTGTCCTGGGCCTGTTCGCAGCCTGGACTCGCGCGCGGCGCGGCGGTAGCCCTGCCCCTGCTGGTCATCTGGCTGTCAGGAATCCGCTGGCATCAGCCGCTCAAGGCACAACTAGATTGGAAATGGCTGGCGCAGGATCTCTTTGCCCTGCTGCCCCTGGTTGGGTACGTCATCTGGCGGTTTTCACCGCTGGGCGAGGGCTGGGCCGAACTGCAATCCTTCTATTTTGGGCGCGGGTTGATGGACATCGGCCGCTCCATCGATGACTGGCAGCGCGCGATTTTCTACGGTCTATACCAAGGAAACAAGGAAAAAGAGAGGACTTTTTTATGAAATTCGGCTATTTCGACGACAATGCGCGTGAATACGTTATTACGCGCCCCGATACGCCCTTGCCCTGGATTAATTATCTGGGCTGCGAGGCCTATTTTGGGTTGATTTCCAACACCGCCGGTGGATATTCTTTCTATAAAGATGCCCGCCTGCGCCGCCTGACGCGCTACCGCTACAACAATGCCCCGCTAGATATGGGCGGCCGTTATATTTACATCCGCGACAACGACGCCGGACGCCGCGAAAACATCTCGCGCCCCTACTGGTCGCCTTCGTGGATGCCGACGCGCGGCAAACTGGACGAGTACGAATGCCGTCACGGGCAGGGTTACACCATCATCAAATCGCTCGCGCACGGGATTGAATCCCGAACCCGCTACTTTGTCCCGCTTGGCGAGAATCTCGAAATCTGGGAACTGACCCTGGCCAACAAGCGCAAATCTGCGGCTGACTTGTCGGTTTTTTCGACAGTTGAGTTCTGTCTATGGGACGCCTGGGATGACGCCACCAACTTCCAGCGCAATTATTCGATTGGGCAAGTTGAAATTGTGGATGAAGTGATTTACCACAAAACGGAATACCGCGAACGCCGCGACCACTTCGCCTACTTTGCCTGTTCCGCGCCCCTAGCCGGGTTCGATACGCAGCGCGAGGCCTTCCTCGGCCCCTATCGCGGCTGGGATTCTCCCCAAGCCGTCGAAAGCGGCCAATCCACTAACAGCGTGGCGCACGGCTGGCAGCCAATCGGGTCGCACCATGTCAAAGTCGAGTTGGAACCGGGCGAAAGCCGCACAATCATCTTCATCCTGGGGTATCACGAAAACCCCAAAGACGACAAATTTGACCCACCCGGCTCGCAGACCATCAACAAACGGACGGTCAAACCCATCATCGAGAAATATCTCCAGCCCGCCAACGTGCAGGCAGCCTTCGAAGCCCTGCGGGATTACTGGACTGGCCTGCTGGAAAAATTCCAGGTCTCCACGCCAGATGCCGATACCAATCGCATGGTCAACATCTGGAACGCCTATCAGTGCATGGTGACGTTCAACATGAGCCGCTCGGCCTCGTATTTCGAGAGCGGCATTGGGCGCGGCATGGGCTTCCGCGACTCGAACCAGGATTTGCTCGGCTTTGTCCACATGATTCCCGAACGGGCGCGCGAGCGTATTTTGGACCTGGCCGCCACCCAACTCAAAAACGGTGGCGCGTTCCACCAGTACCAGCCGCTCACCAAACGGGGCAACAACGACATCGGCTCTGGCTTCAACGATGACCCGCTCTGGCTGGTGCTGGGCGTCTCGGCTTACGTCAAAGAAACCGGCGATTGGAGCATCCTGGATGAGCAAGTACAGTACGAGAATGAACCCGGCAGCGAAACCCCGCTTTATGAGCATTTACAACGCTCCATTCAGTACACGCTCGACCGCCTCGGCCCGCATGGGCTGCCCCTGATTGGCCGCGCCGACTGGAACGACTGCCTGAACCTGAACTGCTTCTCAGACACGCCTGGTCAATCCTTCCAGACCACCACCAGTAAAGACGGCAAAGTGGCCGAGAGCGTGTTCATCGCCGGTTTGTTTGTGCTGGCATGTAAGGAGATGGAGCAAATTGCGAATTATGAATTAGGAATTAGGAAAAGCACAATTCGCAGTTCGCAATTCACAATTCAAGAACCAGAATTTTATGCCGCCGTAGCCAGCAATATGGAAAAAACCATCTGGCAGCACGGCTGGGACGGGGACTGGTTCCGGCGCGCGTATGATGACTTCGGACGGGCTATTGGCTCGCGGGAAAACGAAGAAGGAAAAATCTTCATCGAGCCGCAGGGGATGTGCATTCTGGCCGAACTCGGACTCGATAACGGCAACGCAATCAAAGCCCTCGATTCTGTCGAGAAATACCTCGCAACCCCTCACGGAATCGTGCTGCAAAACCCGGCCTACAGCCGCTATTACATCGAATACGGCGAAATTTCATCCTACCCGCCCGGATACAAGGAAAATGCCGGCATCTTCTGCCACACCAATCCCTGGATTATGATTGCCGAAGCCATCGCCGGGCGCGGAGAGAAGGCGTTCGACTATTACAAACGCATCAACCCATCGGCCCGTGAGTCCATCAGTGAACTGCACAAGTGCGAGCCATACGTATACGCCCAGATGATTGCCGGAAAAGACGCCCCCACGCACGGCGAGGCCAAAAACTCCTGGCTGACCGGCACCGCCGCCTGGAACTACACCGCCATCAGCCAGTGGATTCTCGGCATTCGCCCGGAACTAGACGGGCTGCGGGTTGCGCCGGTTATCCCGGCGGGGTGGCCGGGCTTCGAGGCGGTACGCCTGTTTCGGGGGGGCCGCTATGAGATTTCGGTAAAGCGGGAAGGGCCAGGAAATACCGTCTCCCTCACTGTAAACGGCAAATCCATCGACGGGCAGGTCGTCCCGCTGGCGACTTCGGGTGAAACTGTCAAAGTAGAGTGTACCCTGCGATGAAACGCGCGGTCTATTTCTTCCTGACGTTGAGCCTGCTGCTCTCGGCCTGCGCAGCCCCAACCGCCGCGCCAACCCAGGCGCCGACTTCGAGCATCGCGCCAACAGCCGCTCCGCCCGAACCCTCGCCAACAACGCCCATCTTCTCGTATCTCGATTCATCCCTGCCAGTCGAAGCGCGATTGGATGATTTGCTGGCGCGCATGTCGCTGGAAGACAAGCTAGGGCAGATGACCCAAGTCGAAAAAGGGTCAATGCAGTTGCAGGATGTCCAGAGATACCGAATCGGGTCGGTTTTGAGCGGAGGCGGCGGTTCGCCCGCCAATAATACCCCCGAAGCCTGGGCGCGGATGGTGGGCAATTTCCAAAAACTGGCACTGGGCGCGCCGCTCCGCCTCCCCATACTCTATGGAGTGGACGCGGTGCATGGGCATAATAACCTGCTAAATGCCACAATTTTCCCACACAACATTGGGCTGGGAGCAGCCAACGACCCCGACCTGGTACGGCGCATCGCCCAAGCCACCGCTATCGAGATGATGGCGACCGGCATCCCCTGGAATTTTGCTCCCGTAGTTGCCGTGCCGCAAGACATCCGCTGGGGGCGCACGTACGAGGGCTTCAGCGAAGACACCGAGATTGTCACCCGGCTGGGCGCGGCCTACATCGAGGGCTTGCAAGCCTTCCCGGCAGGATACCAACCCGCGCCCGGGCAAGTCATTTTCACCGCCGCAACCGCCAAGCACTACATCGGCGATGGCGGCACAGACTGGGACACATCGAAGATGACGAGCATGGGAGTCCGCTATGCCCTCGACCAGGGGGATATGCAAATGGACGAAACCGCAATGCGAGAATTGTTCCTGCCGCCCTACCAGGCCGCTATTCAATCTGGCGTGCGCACGGTTATGGCCTCCTTCAGTTCGTGGAATGGCGTGAAGATGCACGCCAACCGCTACCTGCTGACCGACGTTTTGAAGGGCGAGCTGGGGTTTACAGGCTTCATTGTTTCAGATTGGCAGGCAGTGGACCAGATTTACCCCAATGACCTGTATCAATCCATTGTGACAGCAATCAACGCCGGGGTGGATATGGTCATGGTTCCCTATGACTACAAAACCTTCCTGAGCCACCTGCGGGCAGGCGTCGAAAATGGAGATATTCCCCAAGAACGCATCGACGATGCCGTGCGGCGCATCTTGCGGGTCAAGTTCGAGTTAGGTCTCTTCGCGCGTCCAACGCCAATTGGCGTAGAAACCAGCCTGACCGCCCTGCAGCAGAACATCCGCTCGCCCGAACATCTCGCCCTGGCGCGCGAAGCGGTGCAAAAATCGCTCGTCCTGCTCAAAAACGAAGGGCAAACCCTGCCGCTCGAAAAAAACACCCCCCTGATTTTCGTGGCCGGCGTGGGCGCAAACTCGCTGAACAAACAACTGGGCGGCTGGACGATTGACTGGCAGGGCAAAGAAGGCTTCCGCGCGGCTGGTATCACCCTCCTGCAAGCAATCCAAGCCGCCGTTTCCCCCGATACGCGGGTGGTGTTCGATGAAAAAGGCCTGTTCGCGGAAGAAAAAGATACAGATGGGCAGCCGCTCAAAGCCGAAATTGGGATTGTCATCATCGGCGAGTTCCCCTATGCCGAAGGCGTAGGCGACAGCGCCGACCTGGCCCTGCCGCAAGAAGACATCGAGGCCCTGCGCGCCATGCGCGAACGGGCAGAAAAAGTGGTTGTTGTCATTTTTTCGGGCCGCCCGGTCATCATCACCGACCTGCTGCCGCTGGCCGAGGCCTGGGTAGCGGCCTGGCTGCCTGGCAGCGAGGGCGCCGGTATAACCGATGTTTTGTTCGGCGATGTGCAATTCAGCGGCAAGCTGCCTTACACCTGGCCGCGCAGCGTCAGCCAACTGCCCATGAATATCAATAATCCGGCAAACAAAACCGGCTGTGACGGCCCGCTCTTCCCCTTCGGCTATGGACTGACAACAGACGCCCCCTCGCCTGAGATTTTGGACTGTAAATAATTGAGGTAGCCAGAGCGCAGGCTGTGCTAAAATGATTGGCGGTTATTGTGAGACCGACCGCCGCAACCCGCCATGCTCTTCGACGAATCCACCCTCCGCAAATTGAACCAACTCACCCTGGTCGCCTCGCGCATTCGCAGCGGCGCGATCAAGGGCGAACGGCGCTCGTCCAAGCGCGGCAGCAGCGTGGAATTTGCCGATTACCGCGACTACACCCCCGGTGATGACCTGCGCCGCCTGGACTGGAACATTTACGCCCGGCTCGAGCGGCCCTTTATCAAGCTGCTCGAAGAGGAAGAAGACCTGGCCGTCCACATCCTGCTGGATGGCTCAAAGTCGATGGATTGGCCGCTCGAAGCGGACTCCGCCCTGCACAAGTTCCGCTACGCGCTGCGCCTGGCCGCCGGGCTGGGGTCGGTGGCCCTGGCCGCGGGCGATTCGCTCTCGGTCGGCTTGCTGCAAAATGGGCGCGTGGCTGCCGAGTTTGGCCCAACTCGTGGACAGATTGCCATGCCGCGCCTGTTCGGGTTTCTCGAAAACCTGCAAGCAGGCGGCGAGACCCATCTAGACGATGCGCTAAAAGCCTATTCCCTCACCCCGCGCCGCGCCGGGCTGCTGGTTTTGATTTCCGACCTGTTTGATGCAGCGCAAGACAATATCTTGCGCCACTTGCGCCGCCAGCACGAAGCCGCCCTATTGCACATCCTCTCGTCCGATGAGCTCGACCCGCCCCTGGCTGGCGACCTGCGGCTCGTGGATGTCGAAACCGGCTCCAGCCAGGAGGTCTCGCTCGATGGCGGCTTGCGAGCTTTGTACCGGCAGCGCGCCCAGGGCTGGATTAAATCCATCCAATCCGACTGCCGCAAACAAGGCTTGCGCTACCTGGACATCGTCACCAACCGCCCCTGGGAGCAGGTCATCCTGCTCGAAATGCGAAAAGCAGGCGTGGTAAAATAGGAACATGGCCCAACAAAATTTCGAAGCCGAAGTGATGCAATGGCGCGCCGCACGGGCTGAACGCCTGCGCGCCAATGAAAAAAGCTGGCTGGGACTGGCCGGTTTGTACTGGCTGAAGGAAGGCGACAACACCTTCGGCAGCGACCCGAAATGCGACTTTGTTCTGCCCGCCTGCGCGCCCAAAAAAGCCGGGGTGTTCCAATTCAAACACACCCTGGTATACGTCAAGGCCGAGTCAGGCGTTGAGATGACCTGCAACGGGGGGAACTTGCCAACCGAAGCGTTGAACGATGACCAGCAAGAAAATCCCCATTTTTTAGAACTCGGCCGCTTGATTATGGTCGTCCTGAAGCGTGGAAACGCAACCCTCATCCGCCTTTGGGACATCGAAAACCCCGCTCGAAAAGAATTTTCCGGCCTGAACTTCTATCCATACACGCTCGAATACCGCATAGAAGCCCAATATGACGGTTACGCGCGCTATAAAGTCGTCAAACAGCAAGACATCATCGGCGAAGTGCATGATACAAAGATGATTGGAAGAGTCACCTTCGCTTGGCGGGGCAAAGAACATCATCTCGATGCCGAAAACGCCGGTGATGGCGGCCTGTTCATCGCTTTCCGCGACCAAACCAACGGCAAAACCACTTACGCAGGCGGGCGCTACCTGCTGACCAACAAACCCGAAAACGGCAAAGTGATTCTTGACTTCAACAAAGCCTACAATATGCCTTGCGCGTACACTCCTTACGCCACCTGTGGGCTGCCTACAGCGGAAAACCGCCTGCCTTTCGCTATCGAAGCGGGGGAAATGAAATATAAAGACGACCATTAAGTTTGCGCGTGACAAAACCTGCAAATCACCGGCCATTGAACGCTGGTGATTTTTTATTTGCCCCGCCTTTTCTGGTAGACTCGGCGCAGGAACAACGCCATGCAACTGCTCGCCCCTGCTGGTCTGACGCTGCTGGCCCTGGCCGTGCCTATCCTGTTGCTCTATATGCTCAAACTGCGCCGCAAGCCGGTGCAGGTCTCTTCGACTCTGCTTTGGGAGCAATTGCTGCGCGACCAGCAGGCCAACACTCCCTGGCAAAAACTCAAACGCAACCTGCTTTTATTCCTGCAACTGCTGATTCTGGCCGCGCTGGTCTTTGCCCTGGCCCGCCCGGCCCTGCCCACGCCAGTCGTGGCTTCCGGCGAGGTGATTGTGCTGCTCGACGCCTCGGCCTCGATGAACGCCACCGATGTCAACCCAACGCGCTTCGAGACGGCCCGCCGCTCGGTCGGAACGCTCATCAACAGCCTGCCCAACGGCTCGCGCATGACCCTGATTACGGTCAGCAGCCAGCCCCAAACGCTCATCGCCGCCGAAAGCGACAAGGCCCGCCTGCGCAGCGCCCTGGCTGCCGCCCGGCCCACCCAAACCGGCGCGGATTGGCAGGCGGCCTTTGCCCTGGCAGCCGCTGCCGCCCGCAATCTCCCCCAAGTGACCACCGTCATCGTTTCGGATGGCGGCCTGCCCGCCGAGGGGTTGCCCGCCCTGCCCGGCGAGGCGCGCTACGTCCCCATTGGCGACTCCGATGACAACCTGGCAATCAGCGCCCTGGCCCTGCGCGGCGGGCAACTGTTTGCCGAAGTCACCAACTACAGCGCCGCGCCCCGTTCGGTTCTGCTCTCCATTGCCGAAATTGTGGCGCAAGGTAACATCTTGCGCTCCGCCCGCCAACTGGATATTCCGCCCGGAGAGAGCCGAAGCATAACGCTCGAAAATATCCCCACCGGGGGCAGAATTTATCAGGCGCGGATATCTGACCCGGAGGGCGATTCCGCGCCAGACGCCTTCCCACTCGATGACACGGCCTATGCCATCAACCAGGACGCTGCCACCCGGCGCGTGCTGCTCGTTTCGACGGGCAATCTCTATCTCGAACAATTGCTGGCCTCCCTGCCCGGCATCCAACCCTTCCGTTCGCTGACCGGCGAAATCCCCCCCGACCCGTTCGATTTGTACCTGTTCGACGGCGCGTACCCCTCCCAGACCCTGCCCGGCAGCCTGTTGCTGGTCAACCCGCCGCCTAACCCGCTTTTTATCGTTGGATCAGCCTTCCAGCCCGTCGAAATGCGCGCGCGCGAGCATCCGCTCACCCGCTATGTCGATTGGAGCAGCGTCCACATCCTGCAAGCCAGCAGCGTGCCGCTTCCCAATTGGGCTGATTTGCTCATCGAAGCCGATGGCAAGCCACTGGTCTTCGCCGGGGAAACGGATGGCCGCCGCGTAGCCGTGCTGACCTTCGACCTGCGCCAGAGCGACCTGCCGCTGCAAGTGGCTTACCCCATCCTGTTCAGCAATCTGATTAACTACCTCGCCCCGCCGGCCGCCTTCGACGCCTCCCAATCTTTACGCCCCGGCGAAAGCCTGACCCTCGTCCCGCCGCCCGGCGTGGAGCAGATTGTAGTGGCCGCGCCTTCGGGCAAACTCTACACTCTGCTCCCAAGCGCCACTTCGCTGGCCTTCACCAGCACCAAAGAGACCGGCTACTATGCCGTCAATTTTCTCTCCAAAGACACAACCCGCGCCGAATACTTCGCTGTCAACCTGTTCGACCCGTCCGAATCGAACATCCGCCCGGCGGAGACCTTGCGAATTGGGCAAACCACCCTCACCCCTGCCGCCGCCGGGCAAACCGGCCTGCGCGAACTGTGGCCCTGGCTGGCCGGGCTGGCCCTGCTGGTTTTGCTGGTGGAATGGCTGGTCTATCACCGGCGCTTTTCTCCTCCCCCAAAAATCCGCTCTTTGGATTTTTGGGGGAGGCCGGGAGGGGGTCAATGACCTTCACCTCCCCGCTCGCCCTTCTGCTCCTCCTGCTCCTGCCCCTCTTTCTCTGGGCAGGGCGAGTAGCGCAAGATAGTATCTTGCGCCACGCCCTGCGCCTGGTCATTGTCCTGTGCCTGGTACTCTCGCTGGCCGGGCTGGAGATTGCGCGCGGCGGAGACGAACTGGCGGTTGTCTTCCTGGTGGATGTCTCGGATTCGATGTCGGAGGAAGCCATTGCCGCCGAAATGAACTACCTGCGGCAGGCGCTGGCAGGCATGGGGCCAGATGACCAGGCCGCGATTGTCCTGTTCGGGGCCGACGCGCTGGTGGAGCGGCCCATGCTGCCCGGCGGAGCGCTGGGATTGGTCACCTCCGCGCCGGTCACCACCCAAACCGACCTGGCCGAAGCCATCCGCCTGGGGTTGGCGCTCTTCCCCTCCGGCCCGGCCCGCCGCATGGTGATTCTCTCGGATGGCGCGCAGACGACCGGCGACGCGCTGAAGGCCGCCGAATTTGCCGCCGCGGCGGGCGTGCAAATTGTGGTCGTGCCGTTCATCGTCGAACCAGGCGCCGAAGCCAGCGTGACCGCCATCGAAGCCCCGGCCAGCCTGCGCCCCGGCGAGCGATTCGACCTGAACGTCTCGGTGCAGGCCAGCCATCCCACCCGCGCCAGCCTGCGCGTATTGGCCGATGGCGAGATTCTCTACGAACAGACTCACGACCTGCGGCGCGGCAGCCAAACCTTCAGCCTGCCGCTCACTGTAGGACAAGATAATATCTTGTCCTACATTCGTTACCAGGTTGAGATTTCCCCGCAAGACGACACCTTCTACCAGAACAACCGGCTATATGCCTTCTCTAAAATTGAGGGGCCGCCGCGCATTTTGCTGGCTGCCCCGCCCCCCGGCGAGACCCTGCCCGGCGGCAGCACCCGCCCCGATGAACATTCCGCCCTGCGCGCCGCGCTCCAGGCCGCCGGGTACGCGGTTGATTTCGTCCTCCCATCCCGTCTGCCCGCCGATTTGGCCGGGCTGGCCGGGTACAATGCCCTTGTGCTGGTCAACGTCCCGGCGCGCGAAATGAGCAGCCGCCAGATGGAAACCATCCAGGCATACGTCCGCGATTTGGGCGGCGGGCTGCTGGTGGTTGGCGGCCCAACCAGTTACGGCGTGGGCGGCTATTTCGAAACCCCGCTGGAGGCCGCCCTGCCGGTGGAAATGCAAATCAAAGACGAGCAGCGCCGTCCCTCGCTGGCAATCGTCTTCATCATTGACCACTCTGGCAGCATGAGCGAGACATCCGGCGGCGTGAACAAACTGGAACTCGCCAAAGAAGCCGCCGCCCGCTCGGTGGATTTGCTCTTTCCTACCGACCGGGTGGGAGTCATTCAGTTCGATGACTCGGCGGCCTGGGTCGTGCCGATGACCGACCTGGGCAACCCGGCGGTCGTCAAGAGCGCCATCGGCAGCATCCGCATCGGCGGCGGGACGGATATTATGGCCGGATTGCAGGCCATGGCGCGAGTCCTGCCTGGTGACCCGGCCAAAGTCAAACACGTCATCCTGCTGACAGACGGCGGCGCGGACCCAAGCGGCATCCCAGAACTGGTGCAGAAACTCTATACCGAAAATGGCATCACGCTCTCCACGGTGGCCGTCGGGCGCGACGCGGCCCCCTTCCTGAAAGATTTGGCCGAACTGGGCAACGGGCGCTATCACTTTACGACCGACCCGGCCTCCATCCCCAGCATTTTCACCGAGGAAACCACCCTGGCAACCCGCGCCTACATCGAGGAGGGCCTGTTCGCGCCGCAATTGGTCAACGCCTCCCCGATTCTCTCCGGTATCGAAAGCCTGCCCCCGCTGTATGGCTATGTCGCCAGCAGCCCCAAAGAACTGGCGCAGGTGATTTTGTCCGCCGGTGGGACGGGAATCAACCGCAACGACCCCATCCTGGCTGCCTGGCAGTATGGATTGGGCCGCTCGGTGGCTTTTACATCCGATGCCACCGGGCGCTGGGGCAGGGAGTGGGTCTCCTGGAGCAACTACGCCGCCTTTTGGGCGCAGGCCGCGCGCACCGTTTTGGGCGAGATGAACGCCGCCCGCCTGCAAATGGACGTTCAACTGCGCGGCGAGATTGCCCGCCTGAGCCTGGAAGCGCGCGGCCCGGGCGGGGACTTCCTGAACGGCTACCGGGTGACGGCCAACGTAATCGCGCCGGAGGGCGGGACGCAAACCGTCACGCTGCGCCAGACCGCGCCGGGACGCTACGAGGCCGAGTTCAGACCCGCCGAGCAGGGCGTGTACCTGTTCCGCTTCGATGGCGCGGGTGAAAACGGCGCCTTTGCCGAAACGCTGGGCTGGGCCCTGCCCTACTCGCCCGAATACCGCGACACGAACCCCAACCCCGATTTACTCGCGCGCATCGCGGCGCTGACCGGCGGAAAGGTGGCTTCTGCTGACCCCGCCGAAGTCTTTACCCATGACCTGAAGGCCGCGCGCGCTTCGCGTCCCATTTGGCCCTGGCTGATTGCGCTGGCGGCGATTTTGCTGCCCTTCGATGTGGCCGCGCGGCGGCTGATTCTCACCCGGCAGGATGGGGAACGGATATGGGCGGCGATTCGGAGGCGGGTAACTTTCCAGCAGCCGGTCAAAGAGAAAATAACGGTCTCCACCCCCAGCATGGAAGCCCTGCGCAAGGCAAAGCAGCGCTCACCAACGGAAACAGGCCCAACGCCCGCTCCCAACCCGCCGCAGCCGCCGATTCTGCCCTCGATAACGGAGAACGCCCCGGCCCCGAACCCGCCCGATTTTTCCCAAAAAGAAGAACAACCGCCCGCTTCGACCGCCAGCGCGCTGCTGGCAAAAAAGAGACAACGAAAATAGGAGCAAGCATGGCAAACCCCTTCGACATTCTGTTCGAGCCGGTCAAAATTGGCCCGGTGACCGCCCCCAACCGCTTTTACCAGGTGCCGCATTGCAACGGGTTTGGCTACCGTATGCCGCAAGGCCTGGCCGCCATGCGCGGGATGAAGGCCGAGGGCGGCTGGGGCGTGGTTTGCACCGAGGAAGTGGAAATCCATCACAGCAGCGACCTGGCCCCATATTTCGAAGGCCGCCTGTGGAGCGACGACGACATCCCCGCCCTGGCGCTGATGGCCGAGGCGGTGCATCGGCACGGCGCGCTGGCGGGAATTCAGCTGGCTTATAACGGCATCAATGCTTCTAATCTGTACTCGCGCACGTCCCCGCTGGCCCCGCGCTCGATGGGCGTGATTGGGGCATCGGGCTGGGAGCCGATTCAAAGCCGCCGGATGGACAAGGAAGACATCCGCAACGCGCGCAAGTGGCATCGCCAGGCCGCCCTGCGCGCCAAACAGGCCGGGTTCGACATCATCTACTGCTACGCCGCGCACGGCATGACCCTGCCCATCCAGTTCATCATCCGCCGTTACAATGACCGGACGGACGAATACGGCGGTTCGCTCGAAAACCGCGTGCGTTTCTTGCGCGAACTCATCGAAGATACCAAAGAAGCGGTCGGCGATACCTGCGCGGTGGCGGTGCGCTTCGCGGTGGATGAACTGCTCGGCGAAGAGGGAATCACCCACCAGGGCGAGGGCCACGACGTGGTCGCCATGCTGGCCGAACTGCCCGACCTGTGGGATGTCAATATCAGCGGCTGGAGCAACGATTCGACCCTCTCGCGCTTCTGCAAAGCGGGCCACCAGGAGCCATACATCCAATTCGTCAAAGGGCTGACCAGCAAACCAGTGGTGGGGGTGGGGCGCTACACCACGCCCGACGCAATGGTCTCGGCGGTGCGGCGCGGCATCCTCGACCTGATTGGCGCAGCGCGGCCCTCCATCGCCGACCCCTTCCTGCCCGCCAAAATCCGCCAGAACCGGGTGGAAGACATCCGCGAGTGCATCGGCTGCAACATCTGCGTCACCGGCGATACGCGCTACGTCCCCATCCGCTGCACCCAAAACCCAACCATGGGCGAGGAGTGGCGGCGCGGCTGGCATCCTGAAATCATCCACCCGAAAAAGTCGGATAAGGAAATCCTGGTGGTGGGCGGCGGCCCGGCGGGGCTGGAAGCCGCCCGCGCATTGGGGCAGCGCGGCTACCGCGTCACCCTGACCGAGGCGCGGCGCGAACTGGGCGGGCGGGTGCTTCACGAATCGGCCCTGCCTGGTCTCATCGAGTGGCGGCGGGTGGTGGATTGGCGGCTGACCCAATTGGAAAAGATGAAAAATGTGGAGATATATCGCTCCAGCCCGATGACGGCCTCCGAGATTTTGGAGAGCGGCATCCCGAACGTTTTAATCGCCACTGGAGCCGCCTACCGCCGCGATGGGGTGGGCCGCACGCTCTGGCAGCCCATTCCCGGCTGCGAGCGCGCCCTGACGCCGGATGACATCTTCTCCGGCAAATTGCCCTCCGGTCAGGTGGTCATCTACGATGACGACCATTATGTTTTGGGCGGCTTGCTGGCCGAACTGTGCGCTCAAAGCGGCTGCCGGGTGACGCTCGTCACCCCTGCCCCGCTGGTTTCGTACTGGACTCAGTTCACGCTCGAACAGGAACGGGTTGAACAGCGCATGCGCTCCCTAGGCGTCAGCCTGCTCCCCCGGCATACCCTGGCCCGCATCGGGGCTGATTCTGTCTCCGTGATTGACGGAATCAGCGGCGCCGAAGCCGTTCTCCCCGCCGAGGGCGTGATTCTGGTCACCGACCGCATCCCAAATGACGGACTGTACCGCGAATTGCAGTCCGCGCTGACCGAAGGAAAACTTCACTCCCTGCGCGTCATTGGCGACGCCGAAGCCCCCAACCTGATTGCCCAGGCGGTTTTCTCCGGCCACCTGGCCGCGCGCGAGTTCGATGAACCACCGGTAGAGGGGACGCCGTTCAAGGTGGAGCGGGTGAAAATCTAAAACGAGCGACGCTCTCGAAAGGAAGTATGGTGTCTCAAATCCGCCCTGGCAAAAGCCATCCGCTCGGCGCAACCATTAACCCCGGCGGGGTCAACTTTAGCGTTTTCTCAAAGAACTGCACGGGGGTTGAGCTTCTGTTGTTCGAACACGCCGAAGCCGATGCTCCCTCGCAGGTCTATCGGCTCGACCCGGCGGTCAATCGCACCGGCTACTACTGGCATATCTTCGTCCCTGGGGCAGGGGCGGGTCAACTCTATGGCTGGCGCGTAGAGGGGCCAAACCGCCCCGAAGAAGGCCTGCGCTTCGATGGAGAAAAAGTCTTGCTCGACCCCTACGGACGCGGCGTGGCAGTTGGGAAGAACTACAGCCGCGCGCTGGCTGCCCGCCCAGGCAGCAATGCGCACGCCTGCATGAAATCGGTCGTGGTGGACCCGCGCGCTTACGACTGGGAGGGCGACCAGCCGCTCAAGCGCCCTATTTCCCGCACCGTCATCTACGAAATGCACGTGGCAGGCTTTACCCGTCACCCTAATTCGGGCGTTTCTCTTGAAAAGCGCGGCACATACGCCGGGCTGATAGAAAAAATCCCTTACCTGCAATCTCTGGGAATCACCGCCGTCGAACTGCTTCCGGTCTTTCAGTTCGATGCGCAAGATGCTCCACCCGGTCTGGTCAATTACTGGGGCTACAGCCCGGTTTCGTTCTTCGCGCCGCACGCCGCCTACAGTTCCCGCAAAGACCCGCTCGGCCCGGTGGACGAATTCCGCGATATGGTCAAAGCCTTGCACCGCGCCGGAATCGAGGTGATTCTGGATGTGGTGTACAACCACACCGCCGAAAACGGGGCCAATGGCCCCACGCTTTTCTTGCGCGGGCTGGAAAACCGCGCCTATTATATGCTCGACCCTGCCGACCGCTCGAAGTACATCAATTTTTCGGGCTGCGGCAACACACTCAAAGCCAATCACTCTATTGTGCGGCGCATGATTATTGACAGCCTGCATCATTGGGTGCAGTTGATGCATGTGGATGGCTTTCGCTTCGACCTGGCTTCGATTCTCTCGCGCGACGAACACGGCCACCCGTTGCCCAACCCGCCCTTGCTGTGGGACATCGAATCAGACCCGGTGTTGGCCGGGACGAAATTGATTGCTGAAGCCTGGGACGTAGGCGGCCTGTACCAGGTCGGCAATTTCCTGGGTGACTTTTTCATGGAATGGAATGGCCGCTTCCGCGACGATAGCCGCAGTTTTTGGAAAGGAGATACAGGCGCAACGCTTCGCATGGCAAACCGGCTGCTGGGCAGCCCCGACCTGTACAGTCATGAGGAGCGCGAGCCGGAGCAAAGCGTCAACTTTGTGGCCTGTCATGATGGGTTCACGCTCAACGATGTCGTTTCTTATAATGAAAAGCACAACCAGGCCAACGGCGAGAACAATCGTGATGGCAGCGACTATAACCTGAGCTGGAACTGCGGCGTCGAAGGCCCAACCGATAACCCCGCCATCGAAGCCCTGCGCAACCGGCAGGTTAAAAACTTCCTGGCAACCGTTCTATTTTCGATTGGCGCGCCGATGATTGGGATGGGTGACGAAGTCCGCCGCACGCAAAACGGCAACAACAACGCCTATGGGCAAGATAACGAAACCAGTTGGTTCGATTGGAGTTTGCTCGAAAAACACGCCGATATTTTGGAATTTACTAAAAAGTTGATTGAGCTGCGTATGAGCATGTCGCTGACCCAGCGCGACGAACGGGACGCATCCTTGAACAAACTCTTGCGCGTTGTCTCGGTCACCTGGCACGGGACGCGGCTCAACCAGCCAGACTGGTCGGAACACTCTCACAGCCTGGCGCTGACGGTGAGCAGCCTTTCGCGGCGGCATCTGTTTCACATCATGCTGAATGCTTATTGGGAAGCCCTTGAATTTGAACTGCCGCCCGCGCCTTCTGCCACCGGCTGGAAACGAGTCCTGGATACCTGGCTGCCCTCTCCTGCTGATATATCCCCGCCCGATTTGGCCCCGGTTATTACTGGCAACCGTTACCGGGTTCAGCCGCGCAGCCTGGTTGTGCTAGCCGCGCGGCAGGTTGCGGAATAAATTCCGCGCTACGTTTTATTCCCAATGTTGACCGGCCTGACCGGGAAAATCCCCCGTTCGGCCATGCGCACTTCCTCGACCGAGAAAAACGCGCTGGGGCAGGTCTCGTGAATAATTTGCGTGACCGCTTCTAAATTCTTGCGCTGCACGACGGTGTAAAGCAGCGTCACCGGGCCTTGCGCGCCCTCGCCATTGACGGTGGTCACGCCAAAACCAGCGGCCCGCAATGCCGTTGTGAGTTTTTCCGCGCCGTTGGCAAGAATGACGCGCACGACCAGCGTCCCCATCGCCAGACGTTCTTCAAGCAGCATTCCTACATACGTTCCCAGCGCAAATCCGGCGGCGTAGCCAAGATAGGCATTCAGGCTGTTGGCGCTCTTGACGATTTGCCCCACCATCGCAATCCAGATGAAGACTTCGATAAACCCAAGCACAGGGGCCAGGTTGCGGCGTCCACGCGAGGTGAAAATAATGCGCATTGTGCCGAGGGTGACATCTACAAAGCGCGCAATAAAGACCAGAATTGGCAAAATCACCAGGGAATACCAGTCGAAATTTTCCATAAAAAATTATCCTCCTGTTTGTCAAAAAACCATCCCGAAGGTTTTCTCGGTCGTTTGGCCCCCAGCCGAAACCTTCGGGATGCTTCTCACAGCCACATGCGCCACAAATCGAAAGGCTGGTCGTACCCTTTAACGTTGGCCTGAAACCAGGTAGGGTTGGGGTAGTTTGCCCGCAGCCAGGCTTGGGCTTCGGGGTCATTTTTGATTTCGTTAGAAAAGACAATTTCACCGCCCTCGGCCAGGCCGGGCAGGCGCGCGGCGATATTTACGGTGGAGCCAAAATAGTCGAGCCGTTCGTTGAGCGTGACCACTATACACGGGCCGCTGTGCAAGCCGACTTTGATGGCAAGCGAGGGCGTCCCCTCCAGCCGGGAGAGAGCGGCATGGGCGGTTTTGATGGCCTTGAGCGCCGCCACCGGCTGGCGAAAAACCGCCATGACCGAATCGCCTATCGTCTTGACCACCGCCCCGCCCTCTGCGGCAATGGCTTGTTCGAGAATATCAAAATGCTGGCGCACGCGCCCAAACGCCGGGGCGTCGCCAATTTGACGGTACAGACGGGTGCTGTTGCGCAAGTCGGTAAACAGGAGCGTAACGCTGCTGATGGAGATTTCCTCGCCAGAGCGCAGGGCCTCGCGCGAGAACAGGTCGCGGAAAACTTGCAAGGCCGTGACATCGGCGGCAGTGGCGGCATCATCGCGCCAGGCAACACGTTCCAGCCGAATAAACTGCGGGAAGCCGGTCTGGTTCTTCAGATGCAGAGTGGGCTGGGGAGCCAGGCGCAACTCACCTTCGGGCCAACCTTCAGAACGAATTTCGAGCGTGATGGATGTCTCTCCATCGGCAAAAACGGCTATGGGAAGTTCGCCCGGCAGCCCCGAAGCATGGAGACTGTAACGGCCTGTTTCCAGTTGGGGGCGAATGGCAACCTGCTCTCCGGTCATCATTTGCGCAACAATCGGGCTGTGCGCCTGGGAATGCGGCCCGGCGACGCAAAACTGGTAGGCATCGGGAATCGCACGCACTGCCGGGTTGGGGCGAAAGACCACCTCCACCTGCCGGTCGAAGTTGACCGAAAAATCAATGTGGCAGGAGGGGCAGTGTGAACTATTATGCACCTCGCCCAGGCTGGCATGGGTTTCGGCGGCGCCCCGGCACATGGGGCAGAGCAGTTCCCAGCGCAAATCCAATATCCCAGCGCGGGCGGCGCGCAGGAAGGTCTCCAGCACGGCGCGGCGCGGCAGATGCCACAAATCGGCCATCTGATAAGGGCGCAATCGCTGCAGGGCCAGGTCGTCGGCGCGTTCTAACAGCCCAACCAGCCGCTCGAAGATGGCTTCGTCCCCGCTGCTGGTGATGGCCTGCCGCGCGGAGGCCAATCGCTGCCGGCCGCCGGGCGCAAACCTCGCCGCGCCAGGAATATCGAACTGCGAGCCGCCTTTTTGAACAATCTGGTCATAGTTTCGGAACGTGCGTAGAAAAGTGAAACGGCTGACCAGACCAATCTGCCAGAGAATCACCACATCGCCCACCAGCGGCCAGGCAGGGACAAACCAGGCGCGATAGCGGAGATGGGTGCCGCCGCTTTCTCTGCGGGTCATCTCTGCTTCCACGCGCACTTCGGCGAATGGGCCGCGCCGATACAGCCGCCGAACGCTAAAGCGAGATGGAAAAACCCACTCAAAAGGCTGTTCATCCCATTCAACCGGAATACCAAACATCGAAAAACGCAGCCGTTTCATGCCGGGGCGGGCATCCGGCGCGTCGAAGACCTGGGTCACGGCGGGCAGGCCAGTATCGTGATTGAAGCGGTTGGTATCGGCCACAAAAGGCCAGAGCGCTTCAGGGGGCGATTGCAAGTCGAGAGACCAATCGAAAGCATATTCGCGTGTCATGCGGGCAATTATAACAACGCAAGGCGGCGCAAAAATGACAGTCGCCTGACAGGTAATTATCATTTTTGATTTTTAGACAAATTTTCTCCAAATTTGTGACAAATATCAGGGCTGCGACCCGCCGGAGACGGGTATAATCGGGCGCATGATGACCCCTTTAGAAATACAGAATAAACTTGACCGCATTCTTCTCAAAGTTGCCAAACCTGGCCGCTATGTGGGCGGCGAACTGAACATCACAGTCAAAAACTGGAACGCGATTCAGACCAAAGTCGCGTTGGTTTTCCCCGATATTTATGACATTGGCGTCTCGAATGTCGGCCTGAAAATCTTGTACGACCAAATCAATCAGCGCGAAGATGCCCTGGCGGAACGCGCCTATGTGCCCTGGCCCGATATGGAAGCCTTGATGCGCTCGAACGGGATTCCGCTCTATGGGCTGGAGACCTTCCACCCGTTATCCGCGTTCGACATCCTCGGCTTTTCGCTGCCCTACGAAACGCTCTACACCAACGCCCTGAACGCGCTCGACCTGGCCGGAATCCCCGTCCGCGCCGATGAACGCGATGCCAGCCACCCGCTCGTCATCGCTGGCGGCCACTCGGCCATGAACCCCGAACCGATGAGCGCCTTCATCGACGCCTTTGTGATTGGCGAGGGGGAAGAAGTCATCCACGAGATGATCGATGCGGTGAAAGCCTGGAAACGGGAAAACAGGGGAACAGGAAAACAGGGAAACAGGGAGAACTTGCTCCGAAAACTGGTCAAAATCCCCGGCGTGTACGTCCCCCGCTTTTACACAGTGGACTATCTCGACGATGGCACGGTAGCCCAGGTCAGGCCGACTATCCCCGAAGCGCCCAAGACCATCACCAAACGGATGGTCGCCAAACTGCCCCCGCCGCCGGTCAAATTCATCGTTCCGAACATCGAAACCGTGCATAACCGCGCCACGGTCGAAATTATGCGCGGCTGTACGCGCGGTTGCCGCTTTTGCCATGCCGGGATGATTGTGCGCCCCGTGCGCGAACGCTCGGTGGAAGAAGTGGTTGCCGCTGCCGAAGAAGCGATTCGCAACACCGGCTTCGAGGAACTGGCGCTGATGTCGCTTTCATCCTCCGATTACAGCAACATCGTTGAACTGGTCACGAAAATCGGCGAAAAATTCGGCGGCAAGCATCTCAACGTCGGGCTGCCCTCGCTGCGGATTGAATCGGTTTCGATTGACCTGATGGAGCTGCTGAAAGACCGCCGTTCTGGCGGGTTCACGCTCGCGCCTGAGGCCGCCACCGAGCGCATGCGGCGCATCATCAACAAATTCATCCCCGATGAAGACATCATCAATACCACCCGCGAAATCTATCGGCGCGGCTGGGTGACGATTAAACTGTATTTCATGATTGGCCACCCCAGCGAGACGCTCGACGATGTGCGGGCGATTGCCGACCTGTGCAAGCGGGTGCTAAACGAGGGCCGCAAGGTAATCGGCTACAAGGCCAAGCTCAACGTCGGCGTCAGCACCTTCGTGCCAAAGCCACAGACCCCCTTCCAGTGGGTGCCGTGCGACACGACCGCCCAAATCAAGGCCAAGCAGGGCATCCTGCGCGATATGCTCAAGGATAAGAACATCAAACTGACCCTGACCCACGCCGAAGATACCTTCCTCGAAGCCTTCCTATCGCGCGGCGACCGCAGAATCTCCGAAGTAATTTACACGGCCTGGAAAAACGGCGCAAAGTTCGACGCCTGGAACGAAAATTACCGCTACGACATCTGGATGATGGCCTTTGAGCAGCACGGCCTCGACCCCGATTTTTACACCCACCGACAGCGGCGCGTAGACGAGGTTTTTCCCTGGGACCATATCTCCGCTGCCGTCAAAAAATCGTACCTGTTTCAGGATTACCGCCAAAGCCTGGAGGGCATCACCCGCATTGACTGCCGCCAGCACTGCTTTGCCTGCGGCATTTTGCCGACCTTTACGCAAGTGCGGCGCGAAAACCCAGGCAATTATTGGAAATGCCCCGAAGTGAAGACCCCGGCGCGCCAGCTGGCAGTCATCAGTGAGCAGTGAACAGTAAACCAGTAACCAGTTTTCAGCATCCAGTGGTAACTGCCTACCCACCCTCTCCCCCAGCCCCTCTCCCTCCGGGAGAGGGGAGAAAAACCAGGTAATTTTGTCGTTTTCGGCCAGAAAATCCGTTTTATCTATCCGTTTCCCTCTCCCAAAGGGAGAGGGTTAGGGTGAGGGTAGGTAATTACATCCAGTGAAAAAATTGACTTCATCTCTTTCCGACCTCCTGGTCGGCCTGCCCGCCGGGCTGCTGATTTTCATGAGTACCATGATGTTCAGCGCTCTGCTGCGCAGCCGGGGACTGGCCTCGAACTGGCTCGAACTGCTCCTCCTGGCCGTCGATTCTGCCATTGTCGGCTTGCTGGTTCGGGTTTCGCGCAAAAATCGGGCCATGCCGACCGCGCTCGCCAGCGGGGTTGTGGGCGCGCTCACCATTCTTTTGATGTGGCTCTATTCTCCCCAAAACGCCGCGCTCAATCCGCTCCTGTTCGGCCTGCCAGGGATGATAGTCTGCCTGTTGTTCACGCCCCTGGCTGTCCGCCGCTAATTCACCCTTCATCATTCTGCATTCATCATATTCTGCATTCATCATTTATGAGACTACGAATCACCTTCTCCAAACAAGGCGCATTGCGCTACACCGGTCACCTCGACCTGCACAAAATTTGGGAACGCGCCGCGCGCCGCGCCGAATTGCCTCTCACCTACAGCCAGGGCTTTCACCCGCATCCGCAAATCCAACTGGCGGCGGCCCTGCCGCTTGGGTTTTCGAGCCGCTGCGAAGTGGTGGATTTGAAACTCACCCAAGATATTCCGCTCAACGGGCTGGCGGAGCGCATCCAGGCTGCCGTCCCTGGGGGGCTGCGCATCCTGTCGGTGGAATCCGCTGATGAACGCGCCCCGGCGCTCCAGACCCGGGTGGTTTCGGCGGAGTACGAAGTGGAACTGCTCGAAGCCATTGACCCGGATGAACTAGCCCAAAAAATTGATTCCCTCATCGCCGCCGACACCCTGCCCCGTGAGCGACGCGGCAAGCCTTACGATTTGCGTCCGTTGATTGAGATGTTGGCCCTCACCCCTCCCCCCCCTCTCCCTTCGGGAGAGGGGCCGGGGGTGAGGGTATTCATGCGCCTGGCTGCCCGCGAAGGCGCAACCGGTCGCCCCGAAGAAGTGTTAGACGCGCTGGGAATTCCACTTGAACATACGCGGGTGGAACGGATAAGGTTGATTTTTCTGGGCGAAGCATAACGTGGGGCGGCATCCCGCGCCGCAAATTGTGCTATAATCCTCATCCCAACGGGAAAAAGCAACTTTCTCCCCTGTCTTTTTTGGGAAAGTCCCCAATGGGTTTCTTGGGGAAAGTCCCCAATGGGTTTCTTGGGGAAAGTCCCCAATGGGTTTCTTGGGGAA
>CAYRBO010000007.1:128423-147928 GCA_964422545.1 uncultured Anaerolinea sp.
AGTCCCCAATGGGTTTCTTGGGGATGACAGGCTTCGACGGGAGAGGCTGGCCCCGGAATGCGTGCCGAGAGCGTGCCGAGCTCGTAAAATCAGCACAAACAATCAAGTGCCAACCGCACTTCCTACGCCGCTATGCCCCTCGCCGCCTAATCGCGGTAGAGAGTAAACGGCCCGTCTCCTGAGCGAGACGGCGTCTGCCGCTTCCGCTAACTGCCCGGTAAGCGAGCGGGCGTAACAAAGGCAGAGTGCCGCGCCGCCACGTCACTAACGGCGCGAAAGAGGGCCTTCGGGTCCAAGTGAATGGCCGCAGGAGAGTTTTGCCTGTTGAGTTCCCTGCGGCGACACCCTCAACCGGCTACGCATGTAGATTTCCGGTGGACGAATCTTTCGGACGCGGGTTCGATTCCCGCCATCTCCACTCAAAAGACGTGCCTTTTGCGCGTTTTTTGTTTCTCGGACGCGCGCCCCCATTGAGGGGATGATATTCGCTTCCCGCCATCTCCACTCAAAAGACGTGCCTTTTGCGCGTTTTTTGTTTCTCGGACGCGCGCCCCCATTGAGGGGATGATATTCGCTTCCCGCCATCTCCACTCAAGCGCGCTCTCAAGCAGGGCGCGTTTTGCGCTATCCATGACTTTTGGGGTATACGCCACGCAGAATGATAACCAAAATTTAATCTTGAATAAAATATCCACTGTGCTAAAATGGAGTTCTCAAACCATGTTTGTTTGTTTTTTTAAGGAGGAAAAGTCATGAAATCAGCAAAACCTTTTTTGTTCGTTGTCATCCTTGTGATGGTTGTCAGCCTTGCCTGTACTTTTGGCAGCAACAACCCGCCCTCCGAAGCCAATACCCCACAGCCCGTTGTGGAGAAGCCAACCGAAGAAAAATCGGAACCTAAGCCCTCGAGCGGCGCCATCGACAACTTGGATAACCTGCGCGACGCCGTCGTCCAGATTGAAGCAGTTGGAACGTTTGTAGACCCACAAGTTGGTTTGCTCGTCAATGCCGGTGGGCGTGGTTCGGGCTTCATTATCGACCCGTCTGGTATCGCCGTGACCAACAACCATGTCGTCACCGGAGCCGCAACGCTGAAAGTCTTCCTGAATGGCGAGCAGTATAGCGCGCGCGTCTTGGGAGCCTCCGAATGCGCCGACCTGGCGGTCATCAAAATCGAAGGAAATAACTTCAAATATCTGGATTGGTTCACGGGAGATGCAAAGGTTGGCGCCGAAGTCTATTCTGCCGGTTTCCCTCTCGGCGAACCGCAGTTTACTCTGACCAAAGGCATCATCTCCAAAGAAAAGGCCGATGGTCATACAGATTGGGCTTCGCTTGATTATGTTCTGAGTCACGATGCGACCATCAACCCCGGCAACTCAGGCGGCCCGCTGATTACGAAAGATGCCCAGGTGGTCGGCGTCAATTATCGTTCCCGCCCCAACTTCAACCAGTATTTCGCCATCGATGCTAAGACCGCCCAAAAGATGATTTCAGACTTACAGACGGGCAAAGATGTGTTGAGCATTGGCGTCAACGGCGTGGCGGTTCAATCTGAAGATGGCTCCCTCTCTGGCATTTGGGTTATGTCGGTTAAATCAGGCACTCCCGCCGATAAAGCAGGCGTCAAACCAGGCGATATTCTGTACCAAATGGAAGGTCTTGTGCTGGGGACCGATGGCACGATGAAAGACTACTGCGACATCCTGCGCTCGCGCAGCGCCACGGATACCATGTCGCTGACCGTTATCCGCTTCGCCACCGGTGAAATCCTCGAAGGGCAGTTGAATGGCCGTGAACTGGCCGTCACCGGCAACTTTGGTTCAGGCAGCAGCGGCGGCTCAGGCGGCAGCAGCAGCAGCGGCGACCAGGGTGCGTACTTCACCGAAGAATTCGACAGCGACCCGCAGTGGAGTTATTACGTTATTCAAGGCAATTCCAACTCCAATATCAACAACGCCACCTACAGCTTCAAAAATGGGCGCATGGTATTCGATATCCTGGACCCAGGTTTGTTTGCTTATTACATCTATGAAGCCTACACCTACACAAATACCTGGCTCGACATCATCGTAGATAACCGCGGCGTCAACTCACAACAAGTCAGTCTGGTTTGCCGGGTAGGTGATGAAGGTTGGTATGAATGGGCTGTGCAGAGCGACGGCCTGTGGTACTTGTTCTACGCCACAGGAAATGATTACATTGTCATGGCCAACGGCGGTTCAACAGCCATCAAGCAAGGAAAGGCTGTCAATCAATACACATTCGTCTGCAATGATGACAAACTTTCTTTTGCCATCAACGGCGTAGAACCCAAAGGCAGCCCATATACCGATCGGAAATATGCCTTGCGCGATGGTTTTGCTGGCTTCTCGATTTCCTCCCTGCGCGCCACCCCGGTAAAAATTGAGGTGGATGCCTTCCGCATCCAAGAACCGTAACCGTAAATCTCTCACCTGATTGAGACCTGGCTGGCAGGAAGACTGTCAGCCAGGTTTTTTTTAATTCCGCTTTCAACTTTTCTACATGTTGTTAACGTATTTCTATCATTCATCGGTTATCCTTTGGCGCATACAAATCAGGAAAAATATCGAAACAGGAGTTATGAACCATGGGAAAAATCATTGGAATTGACCTCGGCACCACCAACAGCGTCGTCGCCGTGATGGAAGGCGGTCAGCCCACCGTCATCAGCACGGCAGAAGGCGGACGCCTGTGCCCATCAGTGGTTGCCTTTAATAAAAACGGGGAGCGTTTGGTCGGTCAGACTGCCAAACGCCAGGCCGTCATCAATTCGGAGAATACCGTCTATTCTATCAAACGCTTCATTGGCCGCCGCTATGAGGAAACCGAAAGCGAACGGAAAATGGTGCCATATCAAGTTGTCGAAGGCCCTTCGGATGATGTACGGGTAAAAATCCCAGTTACCGGGCGGGAGTACAGCCCGCAGGAAATCTCGGCGATGGTACTGGCGAAACTCAAAGCCGATGCCGAGGCCTATCTTGGAGAACCGGTCACCGAAGCCGTCATCACTGTTCCGGCCTATTTCAACGACTCGCAGCGCCAGGCCACCAAAGACGCCGGACGGATTGCCGGATTAGACGTAAAACGCATCATCAACGAACCAACCGCTTCCGCCCTGGCTTACGGCCTCGATAAAAAAGCCAACGAAACCATCCTGGTCTTCGACTTGGGCGGCGGCACATTCGATGTCTCTGTCCTCGAAGTCGGCGAAGGCGTCATCGAAGTCAAGGCCACCAATGGCGATACCCACCTGGGCGGCGATGACTGGGACCAACGCATCGTCAATTGGGCGGCAGATGAGTTCAAAAAACAAGAAGGCATCGACCTGCGCAACGACCGCCAGGCCTTGCAGCGCCTGCGCGAAGCCGCCGAAAAGGCCAAAATCGAACTCTCCAGCATGATGGAGACCGAGCTCAACCTGCCATACATCACCGCCGATGCCAGCGGGCCGAAGCACCTCATGCTTAAGCTGACCCGCGCCAAATTCGAGCAAATGACCGAAGACCTGCTCCAGCGCTGCGTCAAACCCTTCGAAAACGCCCTCAAGGATGCCGGACTGCGCGCCAGTGACCTGCACGAAGTCGTCCTGGTTGGTGGCTCAACCCGCATGCCAATGGTCAGCGACCTGGTCCGCAAGTTAACTGGCAAGGAACCAAACAAATCAGTCAACCCCGATGAAGTCGTAGCCGTTGGCGCGGCCATTCAGGGCGGCGTGTTGGGCGGCGAGGTACGCGACATTCTGCTGCTCGATGTCACCCCGCTCTCGCTCGGCGTAGAAACCCTGGGCGGCGTGATGACCGTCATGATTGAGCGCAACACCACCATCCCGGTTAAAAAGACAGAGACCTACTCCACCGCAGCCGATGGACAAACTGCTGTTGACATCCACATTCTACAAGGCGAACGTCCCATGGCTGCCGATAACATGAGCCTGGGCCGCTTCCGGTTGGATGGAATCCCGCCTGCGCCGCGCGGCGTGCCGCAAATTGAAGTGACCTTCGACATTGACGCAAACGGCATCTTACATGTCACCGCCCGCGATAAGGCCACCGGCAAAGAGCAGAAAGTCACCGTTACCGCCTCTACCAACCTGAGCAAAAGCGATATCGACCGCATGGTGAAAGAAGCTCAGAGCCACGAAGCCGAAGATAAAAAGCGCAAAGAACTCATCGAAGCGCGCAACATCGCCGACAGCCTCATTTACCAGGTCGAGAAGACTATGCGCGAACTGGGTGAAAAGCTCGACTCCGGCGAACGCGGCGAAGTGGAAGCCAAAATCAATGACCTGAAGTCGGCCTTGAGCAGCGAAGATGCAGCCCGCATCACCAAAGCCAGCGAAGCCTTGCAGCAATCCTTCTACAAATTGAGCGAAAAGCTCTACGGCGGCCAACCCCAACCGCAAGGCCAGCCTGGCGGCCCCGCCACCCCGCCCCCCAGCGGCGATGATGTCGTCGATGGCGAAGTCAAAGACGCATAAGGCTATACCAGATATTCGAGATTAGATATTCGAGATTAGATATTCGGAAAGTCTCGTGAAGAAGGGTGTCTCACCAAGTGAGGCATCCTTCTTCAACTTTGGGAGAGAGAAACATCGTTCCAAAGATTTGAATGGCGCAGCTGAGTTCGCTGGGCAGCTCTTTGGGATGTTTACCCATTTTCGAGCATTGATTATCGAATTGCGAGTGTCGAATATCGAATCTCGAATCCAGTTTATAATCCCCCCATGTTCAAAAACCATCCCCACCGTATCCTGTTTGCAGTTATCGGATTCCTGATACTGGCTGTGGCAGTGTACAACATCCCCTTCATCAACTCCCGCCTGGCCTGGAGGGTAGATAACCTGCGGGCTTCTATCCGTAACCTTATCAACCCGCCCGCCGAGCAGGTTTTCATTCCTGCTACGCTCCCTCCCACCGAACGGATTTTACCCACCCCGATTGTGACGAGCATTGCTCCACCAGCCACGCCCTCCGCCACCCTGGCGCTTTCGACAGCGACCGCTACCATCTCCCCAACTCCCCTGCCTGAGCGGGTAGACCTGAAAGGCGAGCGATTTTACACCGACCAGAAAAACCGCTGGAATTACTGCGGCCCGGCCAACCTGGTGATGGCGCTCAAATTCTGGGGCTGGAAAGGCCTGCCCGGTAAAACCGACGACCTGCGCGACCAGGTCGCCAGCATTGTCAAACCGGGCTTCGTTGACTCCTCCAAAAGTTTTATAGACCGTGGCCGCCTCGACCTGAACGTCATGCCCTATGAAATGGCCGATTTCGTCATCGACCACACCGATTACTCCGCCCTCATTCGGCACGGCGGCGAACTCCAAACCCTCAAGGCCCTGCTCAGCGCCGGGTTTCCCTCCATCATCGAAAAAGGCTACTACGAACGCGATACCCAGGGCAAACGCACCTGGATGGGGCATTATCTCTTCGTCACCGGCTACGATGACGCGGGAAAAGTGTTCATCGTGCAAGATGCCTATTATCTGAACGGCGAACAGCCTCGCAAGAACAGGCGCATTTCCTACGAAGAACTCATGGAAGGCTGGCGCGCATTCAACTACCTCTTCATGGTCGTCTACCCGCCCGAGCGCGAGCAGGAAGTCTTGACCGCCCTCGGCAACTGGAGTGACCCGAGTTGGGCCTATCGTCACGCACTCGAACTCGCCGAAGCAGATATTCAATCACAACAGGAAATTGACTTGTACTTCTCCTGGTTCAACAAAGGCACCAGTCTGGTACAACTACAAGAGTACGGCGCAGCAGCTGCCGCCTACGACCAAGCCTTCACCCTCTACGCCGGTCTGACCCAAGATAACAGCCAGCGCCCCTACCGCATGGTCTGGTATCAGACCGGCCCCTATTGGGCCTACTTCTACACCGGGCGATACCAGGATGTCATCAACCTCGCCAACGTCACGCTTTCCACGCCTTCGACCGGCCCAACGCTAGAGGAGAGCCTGTACTGGCGCGCGATGGCATCTTACGCAATTGGCAAAACCGGCCCGGCTGCCACTGATATGCTCGAAGCCGTGCGGTTGAATCCCAACTTCGCGCCCGGCATCCAGCGCTTGAAGGAATGGGGGCTCCGCTGATGAAATTGCTCCACTTTGCCGATGCGCATATCGATATGGCGAACTATGGCCGCCACGACCCACAAACCGGCCTGCCGCTGCGGGTTCTGGACTTTCTCAAATCGCTGGATACCATCATCGAGACGGCTATCAACGAGCAAGTTGACCTCGTCATTTTTGCCGGGGACGCCTACAAGGACCGAACCCCCGCCCCCACCTTCCAGCGTGAATGGGGCCGACGGATTGCGCGGCTGTCGCAGGCCAAAATTCCAACCATTTTGCTGGTTGGCAATCACGATGTCTCTCCATCCATCGGACGGGCGCACGCCATCCAGGAATTCGATACCCTCAACGTACCATATATTCACGTCATCGCAAAGCCAGGATTGTTGTCTGCCGACGAGCTCGGTTTGCCTGCACAGGTGATTGGCCTGCCCTGGGTTTCTCGCTCCGGGCTGATGGCCGCGCTCGAAACAGATGGGGCCGATGTTTATGCTGAAATCGAAAGCCGTTTGAGTGAGCTGATGAGTCGGCTCGTTGAAAAAGCCGACCCATCTCTGCCGCTCATCCTTACCGCTCATGCCTCGGTGCAAGGCGCTACCTACGGCGCCGAGCGGATGGTGATGCTCGGCGCGGACCTGGTCCTGCCGGGTTCACTGGTCAAAGACCCCCGTCTCGATTATGTCGCCCTGGGCCACATTCACAAACCGCAGAATTTGAACGGCCCCGACCCGCGTAACCCGAATCTCGAATACCAGCATCCGCCCGTTATCTACCCTGGCTCAATCGAACGGATTGATTTTGGCGAAGCAAACGATGAAAAATTCTTCATCATAGCAGAAGTTCAAAAAGGCAAGACCAATATCCAGTGGCGGAAGCTGGAGGGGGTGCGGGCTTTTATCGAAGCCTGGGCCAATCTCGAATCGCCGGAAAACGTCACCGCCCAACTCAAAAACGCCCTGCCCAAGCCGGAAAAAATGAAAGACGCCATCGTAAAACTGATGGTGGACTATCCCCGCGACTACGAAAAACTGATTGACGAAGCCGAACTGCGCCGGTACGCCGCTGAAACTTTCGAATTTCACCTGATTAAACGCCCGAAAATGGAAGCCCGCATCCGCCTGCCCAACAACGAAAACATCGCCAGCCTGACCCCGCTCGAACTGCTCGACCGGTACTGGAAGGCAAGCCACATTGAAGCCGCTGATATTCAATCTCTGAACGCCCTCGCCGCGCAAATCTTGGAAGATGTGACGCAGGAAGACAGGGAAGCAAGTAAGCAAGTAAGCAAGTAAGCAAGTAAACAGCATATTCCGTTGCAAATCCAAAATCGTAAATCTACAATCGAGAATCTCCTGTTACGATACTGCCATGCTGCCAAATCCAAAATCACGTATCCTCGGGGAAAATATGCGCTGGATATATATCTCCCCTCACTTTGACGATGCTGTCCTTTCTTGTGGCGGCTTAATTTGGGAACAAACCCACAGCGGAATTCCCGTTGAAATCTGGACAGTAATGGCAGGCGACCCACCCGTTGGCGCTGAATCTGCCCTGGCCCAGCAAATGCACACCGATTGGCAGACCAAGAACGCCCATGAAACGGTGGCAATCCGTCGCAGCGAAGACCAGAATGCCGCCCGGCGGGTTGGCGCAGCCATTTACCATCTGCCTTTTCCCGATGCAATCTACCGCCGCTCCCAAACCGGCACGTTGTATTATCCAGAGGGGATTTTTGTCCCGCCGAATCCACGCGAGAACGGCCTGGTGAATGAAATCACCCGCCAGGTAACCGAAAAGCTGACCCAATACGACACAATTGTCTGCCCGCTGGCAATCGGGGGGCATGTTGACCATATCATCACCCGCAAGGCATTCGAATCACTTGGCCGGCCGCTCTGGTATTATGCCGATGTGCCGTATGCGTTCAGAAATCCTGAAGAGCTGCCGCTCGCAACCGATGCAATGACCGGCAAAACCTTCTTCATATCAGCGCAAGGACTGGCCGGCTGGCAAGAAAGCATCGCCGCGCATGCTTCTCAAATCACATCTCTGTTTGCGGATTTGTCAGATATGCGCCAGAAAATAAAAGAGTACGCGCAAAGCAGGAACGGACTAACATTATGGGAGCGCGGATAACCTGAAAAGCCCAGTTTTTTCAATCCCCGCTTGATTTTGGCATAAATTCGTGATATAGTATGCGCACGAACAGGAAAAAAGGTGTTCGTACATTCGTTGCATCTCTTTGGAGATGCAACATATTCTTATAACAGGGTAGTAAGCATGTCCGCAATGTATTTGACCAAAGAGGGCTTCCAGAAGCTTCAGGAAGAGTTGGATTATCTGCGCACCGTCAAACGCCAGGAAGTTGCCGAACGTCTTCATGAAGCCATGGAGGGGGGAGAACTCATCGAAAACGCCGAATATGAGGCTGCCAAAAACGAGCAGGCGTTTGTAGAAGGTCGCATCCAGGAATTGGAAATCATATTAGCGGCTGCGCACATCATTGACGGAAATGCCCACCAGGACCCAACGATTGTGGAAGTGGGCGACACTGTCACCATCGAGGAAGAAGGCGGCGAACCCGAAGAATATACCATCGTCGGCGCGGCAGAAGCCAACCCACGCGAAGGCAAAATCTCAAATGAATCCCCTCTGGGCAAGGCCCTGCTCAACCACCGCCCTGGCGACATCGTCACAGTCGAAGCACCCGGCGGCTCATTCAAAGTCAAAATCGTTAAGACCACCTAGAAGACTGGGGCAGTCACTTGAAGCCTCGCGCTGGCTCTGCAAATGCAGGCTGCCTCGGCGCGGGGCTTTTTATATCCTGGAGAAATTATTATGACAGAATACACCCAACTCGAAAAAATCCGCTTGAAAAAAATAGAAGAACTGCGCGCCGAGGGAATTAACCCCTACCCCACCCGCGCCGAGCGCACGCACACCAGCGCCCAGGCCATTGCCGCGTTAGAGATGTCAGAACAACTCGCCGGGGAAGGCAACCCGCCCGCCGAAGTGAGGGCCACTCTGGCAGGCCGCATCCGCGCCACCCGTCCGATGGGCAAACTGACCTTCGCCCATATCGAAGACGGCGATGGCAAAATTCAGTTGTTCTTCCGCGTTAATGAAGTCGGACAAGAAAAAATCGACTTTTTCAACAAAATCTATGACCTGGGCGACTTCATCCAGGCGTCGGGCGTGATGATGCGCACCCGTACCGGCGAACCAACCCTGCTGGTGCATGACTTCAAGATGCTCGCCAAAGCCGTTTCGCCCTTGCCCGCCGACAAAGACGTGGAACAGCCCGATGGCACCATCAAACGCTACGCCGCGCTCGAAGACCCCGAACTGCGC
Source organism: uncultured Anaerolinea sp. (assembly GCA_964422545.1). Taxonomy (GTDB): domain Bacteria; phylum Chloroflexota; class Anaerolineae; order Anaerolineales; family Villigracilaceae; genus UBA5195. The sequence goes on from CAYRBO010000007.1 coordinate 137,875, forward strand.
GCCCGCCAGCGCTACGCCGACCTGGCCGTCAACCCCCACGTCCGCGAAACCTTCCGCAAACGGGCTGCCATCATCAAAGCACTGCGTACCTTCCTTGACGACAACGGCTTCCTCGAGGTCGAAACACCCATCCTCCAGCCACTCTACGGCGGCGCGGCAGCCCGGCCCTTCATCACACACCACAACGAACTCGACCAGGATATGTACCTGCGCATCTCTTTCGAGTTGTATCTCAAACGCCTGCTGGTCGGCAACCTGGAGCGGGTGTACGAAATCGGGCGCGACTTCCGCAACGAGGGCGTCTCGTTCAAGCACAATCCCGAATTTACCCAGTTGGAATTCTATGCCGCCTATTTCGACTATCTCAAAGTGATGGAACTGACCGAAGCCATGATTGGCTACGTCTGCGATACCGTCTTTGGCACGCGCAAATTCACCTTCGAGAAAGAACCAGGTAAAGTATACGAATTAGACTTCACTGCGCCCTGGCGGCGGCTGGAGATGCGCCAGGGCATTCTCGAAACGAGCGGCATCGACATCGCCGAACACCCCACCGCCGAATCCTTGTTCAAGGCCATCATCACCAAACACCCTGAAGCGCGCCCCGACCCGCATGTGACGCGCGGTAAACTGATAGATTTTCTGCTCGGTGAGTACCTCGAACCGACCCTCATCCAGCCGACCTTTTTGTACGATTACCCGCGCGATATTTCACCGCTTGCCAAGCCCAAACCCGGCGACCCGCTAACAGTAGAACGCTTCGAGGGCTATGTGGCTGGCTTTGAATTGTGTAACGCCTTCACCGAACTGAATGACCCGCTCGACCAGGAACAGCGTTTTCTCGACATGCAGAGCGACTACGATGACGAAGAAGAAGAAAAACACCCGCTCGATGAAGACTACTTGCGCGCCATGCGCTACGGCATGCCCCCCAACGGCGGCTTCGGCATGGGCATTGACCGCCTGACCATGCTCCTGACCAACAACCGCTCCATCCGCGAGGTGCTCCTGTTCCCGGCCCTGCGCAAGGAAGAGTAATCCGGCGCAAGACCCAAAGCCATTTCATCCGAACCTGCCCGCAGCGCGCCTGCGGGCCAAAATTTTCCGGGTACAATCGAGCAATGCGCAACACATCACCCACACCCCATCCCTTCACACTCGTCCAGGACAAAATCGCCCGGGGGTACACCCTGGCCCTCCTCAGCGCCGCGTTCCTCTCAACCACCGCGCCATTCATCCGTTACCTGACCCAGACCTACGAAATTCCTCCCCTGGTGCTTGCCATGTGGCGGAATTTTTTTGTCTTGCTGGTTTTGCTCCCCGCCCTGGCGCTCCTGCGCCCGGCTTTACTGCGCGTTTCGCGCCCACACCTGTTCTACTTACTCGGCTATGGGCTGCTGCTGGCAGCCTTCAATTCCCTTTGGACTACTTCTGTCGCGCTCAACGGGGCCGCTGTTTCCACCGTCCTGGCCTACTGCTCCGCCGCTTTCACAGCATTGCTCGGCTGGTGGCTGCTGAAAGAACGCCTCGACTGGGTCAAAATCGTGGCGGTCATCCTGGCACTGGGCGGTTGCATGCTAGTCGCCGAAGCCTTCAGGCCCGAAGTCTGGCAGAGCAACCTGCTCGGAATCACAACCGGCGTACTATCTGGGTTGGCTTATGCAATTTACAGTCTGATGGGACGCTCCGCCTCCCAACGCGGCTTAAATCCCTGGACAAGCCTGCTCTATACATTTGGATTCGCATCGGTTTTCTTGCTGGCAGCCAACCTGATGCCCGGCAAACTCCTGCCTGGAACTGCTGCCAACCCATCAGAATTGTTCTGGTTAAAAGATTCGCTCATCGGGTGGGGAATCCTGTTCCTTCTGGCCGCCGGGCCGACGATTGGCGGATTTGGGTTCTACAACGTCAGTTTGAGTCACCTGCCATCCAGCGTTGTCAACCTGGTCGCCACCCTCGAACCGGCCTTCACCGCCCTGATTTCGTATGTTTTCCTCGACGAGCGCCTGACTCTAGTGCAAATCCTCGGCAGTCTGCTGATTCTCTCCGGCGTAGTCTTCCTGCGCGTTTACGAGGGCTGGCTGACGAGCCGCGCCGAGAATAATCTACAGATTACACAGATTTCACAAACTTAAGCCCAATTGTTTGTAATCTACGCAAGCGTGCAAGAATCCCCATGTTCTCGTTCGTTTCTCCTCCCAATCCCAAAGTATTCCAGTCCCAAGTCTGGGAGATTGCCCGCCAAATCCCGGAGGGCAAGGTTTCGACCTACGGGCAGATCGCCGGGATGATCCCGCCGCCCGGCACACTGACGCTCAAGGATTACGAGGCCTTTGGCGCGCGCTGGGTGGGCGGCGCAATGGCCGCCTGCCCGCCCGATGTCCCCTGGCAGCGCGTGATCAACTCGCAGGGCAAAATCAGCCCGCGTCCCGGCGCAGAGTTGCAGGTGCAGCTCTTGCGCGCCGAGGGCGTCTTTTTTAACGAAAAGGGGAAAATCGACTTCGAGAAATACGGCTGGAACGGCCCCGACCCCGCCTGGTGCCAGGCGCGCGGACTGCAAATGCCCAAGCCACTCAGCAAGGGGCAGGGTCAATTATTCTGATTGGATGAAGGGGCGCGGTCATCGCGCCCCTTCAGTTCGCCATTGAACGTTGGAAAAGCGCGCAACTTCCTCGCCGCTATGCGCCGTATCGTAGCCGCGCAGGCTGTTCACATCCTGGCGAAAGGCGGCGGTTTGGAGTGCATCGAGCAGCGGCGCGAGGGCCGGGTACTGTTCGTCGGGCAGCACCAGGTCGTAGCGCTCTTCAAACAGCGGCACGAAACCCAGCCCATGTTGGGTAGCGGCAGCCTCCAACCCCAGGGCCACATCCGCTTGGCCGGATTGGATGGCGAGTGCGGCCTCGGTATGGGTTTTGACGCTGCTCCCGTAGCCGGATACCGTTTCGGGAGCGATTCCCAGCCGCTTCAGTTCGCCGTCTAACCACAGCCGCGTGCCGGAGCCGGGATTCCGATTCACGAAGCGCAATCCCGGCTGGAGCAGGTCCACTACACCCCGAACCCCGCGCGGGTTGCCGGGGGCAGTCATCCAGCCCTGGGTGCGGTGCGCCAGGGTGACGAGGTGGACGCGCCGGTCGGGGAACAAGCGGCTGACGAAAGGCGTGTTGTACGCGCCGCTGGCATCCAGCAGGTGCGCGCCCGAAAAACTGCACAGGCCCATGCGCAGGTTGACCAGCCCATCCAGGCTGCCAACCGGGTGAACCAGAATTTCAACGTGCCTGGCAATCTGCTGCGCCAGCCGCTCCAGGGCCAGGTCGTGACTGCCCGAGAAGACCAGAACAGGCTTGGTGCTGTGTGGCAAAATCAGCTCTTGTAACAAAAATCCGGCAGACCTGGCGCGATAGAACTTCTCCGTCACCCCGGCATTGATGCGCACTTCGGCAATTTCGACCAGCCCGCCCGCTTCCAGCGCCTTGATGTGGTGCTGCACCCAGGCCGGGTGCCTGCCCAGGGCGCGCCCCAACTGGCTGAGGGTGGAGGGCGCGGCCATCAGCAGACGCAGAATGTCCATCCGGCGCGGGTCCGAAATCAACTTGATCTGCTCAAACGATGTCAGCGGGGTGATGGTTTTCACAGCAAAATTAAGGAAAAACTTAATAAGCGCGGTAAAAGTTTATCATTTGCCGCAAGGATTTGTCAATCTTGATAAGTCGGATGAGCGAATAGAATGCCTGACATCGAATCAGGTAAAATGTTGAAAGACCATGTTTTGGCTTGGGCTGAGCTTATGGCAATGATACAGGTAATTTATACCAGCGCTGCAACACGTGAACTTAAGCGTGAAGAACTGTCTGATTTATTGCGCCAATCGCGCTTGCACAATTTACAGGCGGGAATTACCGGCATTCTGCTTCATTCGCAGGGAAGTTTTTTCCAGGTGCTTGAAGGGGAGCAGAATCTTGTTGATGACCTTGTAGCGCGTATCGCCAGGGATCCCCGTCATGCCAACCTGACCATTATTATTCGTGAGCCAATTTCTCGGCGTTCTTTTGCCGATTGGACGATGGGATTTGCCGATGTCGCCCCGCACGAGGTTGGGAGCATTGTCGGGCTGAATGATTTCTTCGGCGAGGCAGGTTGTTTTGCGGCGATTGATTCTGGGCGGGCCAAAAAATTGTTGAACGCTTTCAGGGAAGGTCGCTGGCGTTCCAAACTGGTGAATGTTCCCCGCCCGACCGGGGCGTTGGATGCGCCTGCGCCGGTTCCGCAAGCGGCCAGTTTTTCGTCTGCATCTGGCGTTTCCTTTGCCTTCCAGCCAATTGTAGATATGGACACTCGGCGCGTTGTTGCTTATGAAGCCCTGCTGCGCGGGGCAAAGAATGAACCTGCCCGCCAGGTTTTCCAGCGAGTTGACCTTGCCATGCTTCATCACTTTGACAATCAATGGCGGACAGTTGCGATTGAATTGGCGACGAGACTTGGTTTGGATGTTAGCCTTCATCTTAACTTCATGCCGATGACCCCGGAAACGCTGGATGATCCAATTCTTTCAACGCTTGAGACGGCGGCTCGCTTTCAGATACCGCCCGCCCGGATTGTCCTTGAAATTATTGAGAGCGAAATTATTCACGACTTTGCTTCCTTTGCCCGCGCCGTAAATATGCATCGTGGGTCTGGCATGAAAATCGCGATTGATGATTTTGGGGCTGGCTATGCAGGATTAAGCCTGTTGGCCGAATTCCAGCCAGAGATTATCAAGTTGGATATGAAACTGGTGCGCGATATTGACAGCAAAGGGCCGCGCCAGGCGATTGTGCGTGGTATTGCCAGGGTTTGCGCCGACCTGGGTATCGATGTAATCGTCGAGGGAGTCGAAACGCCAGCCGAGTATGCCTGGTTTCGGGATGAGGGTTTTGTGTTTTTCCAGGGTAATTTATTTGCCCGCCCCGTTTTTGAGCAATTCCCGCTGGTTTCTTATCCGGGCGGCTGATGGGCGTTTTTTGTGCGAGGGCATGTTCGGATGGGAAAATTTGACACTGCCAGATGCCTGTGATAAACTGACCCATCAATTTGTACTCATCCAGAGAGGCAGAGGGACCGGCCCTGTGAAGCCTCGGCAACCGCAAAGAAGGTGCCAATTCCGGCAGGCTTGATGGCCTGGGAGATGAGAGCTGACCATTTTCCTTCTTGGCGCCTCTCTCAAGAGAGGTGTTTTTGTTGCTAGCCTTCCTGATGGAAAATAAGTTGTCCGCGTGAATAGCAGCAGGTCAAATTTGGATGGCCTTGGAGAAGCGAAACTCTAAATTAACGGAATAAAACTCCATAAATTTAGAAAAATTTGCGGATTTGTGATACACTCATTTTATGTATACGCGTGCTTACGAACCCCTTCAAGATTATCTGCAACCCAACAAAGTGCTTGTCATTTATGGGCCGCGACGAGTGGGAAAAACCACCTTACTGAAGACTTTTTTAGGGCAGACTACCCTGAAATACAAGTTAGATTCAGGAGACAACATCCGCACCCAGCAAGTTTTGGGTTCGCAGGATTTCAACGAGATTTTGGCGTATGCGGAAGGATATGACCTGCTGGCAATTGATGAAGCGCAAAACATTCCCAATGTTGGCATGGGGTTAAAAATCCTGGTAGACCAGATAGCCAACTTGCAGGTGATTGTCACCGGTTCGTCATCTTTTGAGTTGGCCGGGCAAGTTGGTGAACCTTTGACTGGCCGCAAACGCACCCTTACACTGTACCCGTTGGCACAATCCGAACTGCTATCAACGTTCAACCGTTTTGAATTGAAGGAGCGCATCAAAGACTTTTTGATTTTTGGCAGTTATCCTGAAGTTTTACAGGCCGCCACACGCCAGGGAAAAATTGAAATATTGCGCGAGATTGCCGATTCTTATTTACTAAAGGATATATTGACCTTTGACCGGGTCCGTAATTCACGCGTTTTGCTTGACCTGCTCAAGTTGTTGGCTTTCCAGATTGGCAGTGAAGTTTCAGTGAACGAATTGGCGACCCAGCTCGGCATAGATGCCAAAACCACCCAGCGCTACCTCGATTTGCTAGAAAAAGCCTTTGTGATTGTCCGCCTCAATGGGTTTAGCCGCAACCTGCGCAAAGAAATAACCAACAAATCAAAATATTACTTTATTGATACCGGCATTCGGAATGCCGTGATTGCCCAGTTCAACAGCCCCGACCAGCGTAATGACTTTGGCGCGCTATGGGAAAATTTTGTGGTGATTGAACGCCTGAAACGACGCGCTTATACATCCATGTATGCCAATGCTTACTTTTGGCGCACTTATGACCAGCAAGAAATTGACCTGGTGGAAGAACGCGACGGACAGATTTTTGGCTACGAATTCAAGTGGTCGTCCAATAAGTTGGTTTCTGCGCCGGCAAGCTGGACAAGCGCTTACCCAGATGCTGGATTTATGCCTGTAACCCCAGAAAATTACCAGGAATTTATTATCGGTTAGCGCCCCTTTCCGATGCAATCCTTGAGGAGTAACCCCATGACCCGACCCTACACCAACCGCCGCTACCTCGATGCCCTCGAAAAGAAAGTGCTCGTCTTCGATGGCGCGATGGGCACCAGCCTGCAAAAGCAAAACCTGACCGCCGAGCACTTTGGTGGCGAACAATACAACGGATGCAACGACTTCCTTGTCATCTCGTATCCCGAAGCCGTCGAAAAAGTCCACCGCTCATTTATGGAAGCGGGCGTGGACGTGCTGGAAACCGACACCTTCCGCTCGAACCGCCTGACCCTGGGCGAATACGGTCTGGGTGAACGGACGATTGAAATTAACCGGGCGGCTGCCCGGCTGGCGCGGCGGATTGCGGATGAGTATTCGCACCCTCCCTCACCCCTATCCCCTCTCCCACAGGGAGAAGGGGACTCGCTCCCTTCTCCCATCGGGAGAAGGGCTGGGGATGAGGGCAAGCCCCGTTTCGTCGCCGGTTCTATCGGCCCCAGCGGCAAACTCCCCTCTGCCGACGACCCCGAACTCTCCAACATCTCCTTCGACGAACTGGCCGATGTCTTCCGTGAACAGGCCGTCGGGCTGATTCAGGGCGGCGTGGACTTGATTCTCATCGAAACCTCGCAAGACATCCTCGAGGTCAAAGCTGCCATTCACGGCATCGTCAAAGCCTTCGAAGAGACCGGCGTCTGGCTGCCGATTCAATGCCAGGTCACGCTCGACACCAGCGGGCGGATGCTGCTCGGCACCGACATCGAAGCCGCCATCGCCATCCTCGAAGACCTGCCGATTGACGTCATTGGCCTGAACTGCTCCACCGGCCCCGAACACATGCGCGAACCCATCCGCATCCTCGGCGAGGGGACGAAACTGCCCGTTTCGTGCATCCCCAACGCCGGGCTGCCGCTCAACGTGGATGGGCAGGCTGTTTATCCGCTCGAACCGGAACCGTTTGCCGAGGCGCTCTATGAATTCGTCACCAAACACAACATCTCGGTCGTGGGCGGCTGCTGCGGCACTACCCCCGCCCATCTCAAACTGCTGGTAGAAAAACTGGGCGACCTGCCGCATCCCCCCCGCCCACAACAAACCACGCCCAGGCTGGCATCTGGCATTAAAGCCCTCACCATGCAGCAAGACCCCGCCCCCTTCTTAATTGGCGAGCGCTGCAACGCCCAGGGCAGCCGCGCTTTCAAGCGCCTGCTGCTGGCCGAAGATTGGGATTCCATCCTCAGCGTGGCCCGCGACCAGGTGGACAACGGCGCGCACGGCCTGGATATTTCCGTGGCGGTCACTGAGCGCGGCGATGAGCCGTATCTTATGCGCCAGGTCATCCGTAAACTGGTCACGGCGGGCATTGACCTGCCGCTGGTCATCGACACCACCGAACTGGACGTGCTGGAAGTGGCCCTCAAAACCGCGCCGGGACGCTGTCTCATCAACTCCACGCACTTTGAAGCCGGGCGCGAAAAGGCCGATAAAGTCCTCAAACTCGCCAAAGAGCATAACGCCGCCGTCATCATCCTGACCATTGACGAACAGGGCATGGCGAAAACCCGCGAGCGCAAACTGGAAGTCGCCAAACGCATCTATGATGTGGCGGTGAACGAACACGGCTTAGCCCCCTCCGCGCTCGTCTTCGACGACCTGACCTTCACCCTCGCTACCGGAGACCCGGAATTTGCCAACTCGGCCATTGAAACCATTGAAGGCATCCGGCTGATTAAGGAAGCCCTGCCCGGCGTTCTCACCTCGCTGGGCGTCTCGAACCTGTCTTTTGGCCTGGCCGCCAACGCCCGCCCGACCCTCAATTCGGTCATGCTTTACCACTGCGTCCGCGCCGGGCTGGATATGGCGATTGTCAACCCGGCGCACATCAAGCCCTACGCCGAAATCCCTGCCGAAGAGCGCGAACTGGCCGAAGACCTCATCTTCAACCGCCGCCCCGACGCCCTCCAGCGTTACATCGAATACTTCGAAGGCCGCGTTGAAACGAAAGAAACCGCCAAAGCCAACCCCCTCGAAGGCATGACCCCCGCCCAGCGCCTGCACTTCCGCATCGTGGCGCGCTACAAGGATGGGATTGAAGCGGACGTGGATGAAGCAATACGCTCCCTTATTTCCCCACCCCTTCTCCCGGCGGGAGAAGGGGAGCAGTCTCCCTACCCCCTCGGGGGAGGAATTAGGGGTGAGGGCATCTCCCTTCTCCCCTCCGGAGAGGGCCAGGGTGAGGGCATCTCCCCTCTCCCCTCGGGAGAGGGCCAGGGTGAGGGCAAACCCCGCAAATACAACCCCCGCCTGCCCGAAGACCTCAAAGCCCGCATCCGCGAATTACGCAAAAACGCCACCGACGCCGAAGCGCTGCTCTGGAAAATTCTCCGCAACCGTGCCTTTCACAACGCTAAATTCCGCCGCCAGCACCCGATAGGCGGCTACATCCTCGATTTTTATTGTCACGAGGCCAAATTAGCCATCGAACTCGATGGCAGCCAGCATAACCAGGATGAACAAGTCAAATATGATGAAGAACGCACCACAATTTTGCGTGAACAGTATGGCATTGATGTAATCCGCTTTTGGAACAGCGAGGTTCTGCATCAAACCGAAGAAGTTCTCAACACCCTTTGGGATATTCTTGACAAGCGACTCGCTCCCTCACCCCTAACCCCTCTCCCAAAGGGAGAGGGGAACTCCCTTCCCCTCTCGGGGGAAGGGCCGGGGATGAGGGCCGACTCCCTTCCCACCTCGGCGGAAGGGCTGGGGATGAGGGCGCACGAAGCGGCTGTCCACGTCCTCAACACCATCCTCCTCCCCGCCATGAAAGAAGTCGGCGACAAATTTGGCGCGGGCGAACTCATCCTGCCCTTCGTGCTCCAATCCGCCGAAGTGATGAAAAAAGCCGTCGCCCACCTCGAGACCTACCTTGAGAAGGTCGAAGGCGTCACCAAAGGCACGGTCGTCCTCGCCACCGTCTACGGCGATGTGCACGACATCGGCAAAAACCTGGTCAAAACCATCCTGGTCAACAACGGCTACACCGTCATCGACCTCGGCAAACAAACCCCTGCCGAAACCATCATCAGCAAAGCCGTCGAAGTGAACGCCACCGCCATCGGCCTGTCGGCGCTGCTCGTCAGCACCTCCAAGCAAATGCCGCTCATCGTCAACGAACTCCAGCGGCGCGGATTGAAATTCCCCGTTCTCATCGGCGGCGCAGCCATCAACCGCCGCTTTGGCCGCCGCATCCTGCAAACCGAAACCGGCGAATACTACGCCCCCGGCGTGTTCTACTGCAAAGACGCCTTCGAGGGCCTCGAAACGATGGATATTCTGATAGACGACTCCAAACGCCCGGCCTTCATCGAAAAACTGCAAAAAGATGCGGATATGGAATTAGGAAGGTTGACCAGTGAACCGGTTAACCGGTCAACCGGTCAACGAAGTTCAATCGCCCCTCAGCCGATTTCGCTCCCAAATGGCATTTCCTTCGGCTGGAAGTTGGTCCGCGCCATGCCGCTCGAAATGGTTTTCCAGCACCTGAACATCAACGAACTCT
>CAYRBO010000008.1:0-14049 GCA_964422545.1 uncultured Anaerolinea sp.
TTCATGGACTGGACCAACAAATCTGTCTTAATCACCGGCGGCACCGGCTCGTTTGGCAAGAAATTCACCAAAATCCTGCTGGCCGAGAAAAATCCGCGCAAAATCATCATTTTCAGCCGTGACGAACTCAAGCAGCATGAAATGCGCGTGCGCGGCTACGATGACCCGCGCCTGCGCTACTTCATCGGCGATGTGCGTGACCGCGAGCGCCTGCTGCGCGCCATGCACGGCGTAGATATCGTCGTTCACGCCGCGGCGCTCAAACAGGTCCCGGCCTGCGAATACAACCCGATGGAAGCCGTCAAAACCAACATCCTCGGCACCGCCAACGTGCTAGAAGCCGCGCTCGACGCCGGGGTGAGTAAAGTTCTGGCCCTCAGCACCGACAAAGCCGTCAGCCCGGCCAACCTGTATGGCGGCACCAAACTCGTCGCCGAGAAACTCGTCATCCAAAGCAACAACTACGCCGCCGGGTCTGGCACCCGCTACGCCTGCGTGCGCTACGGCAATGTCGTCGGCTCGCGCGGCTCGGTTGTGCCGCTCTTCATCAAACAACGCGCCAGCGGCAAAATCACCATCACCGATGAGCGCATGACCCGCTTCTGGCTCTCGCTCGAACAAGGCGTTCACTTCGTCATCAATTGCATCGAACAAATGGAAGGCGGCGAAGTGTTCGTGCCGAAAATCCCCAGCACCAAAGTCATAGATTTGGCCCGCGCCATCGCCCCCGACGCCCAAATCGAAATTATCGGCATTCGCCCCGGCGAAAAACTGCACGAGGACCTGCTCTCGGAGGATGAAGCCCGCAACGCCGTCGAGCGGGACGGCATGTACATTATCAAACCGCCTGAAACGCTCTGGAACCGCAACCAGCACTACGAAGGAACGCCCCTGCCCGAAGGCTTCAGTTACACCAGCGACAACAACACCGAATGGCTGGATGTCGAAGGCATTCGCAAGTACATCCAACCGTTCGAGGAAGCGTTTGCCAACGGAACGCTGGAAGGATAAGAGCGATATTCGATAATTTGATACTCAATATCGAATTATCGAATGCTCGAATATCGAACATGAAAATCCTCGTCACCGGCGCCTCCGGCCTGCTCGGTCTCAATCTCTGTTTGGGGAATTGGGATTCTCATACCATCCTCGGCGTGGACCGGGGCAAACTGCATGGTACGCCCTTCGAGTTAATCCGCGCGGAACTGACCCAGCCGGGGCTTTTCTCCCGTTTAATCGACGAAGTGCGCCCCGATGCCGTCATCCACACCGCAGCCAATGCCAACGTCGACTCGTGCGAATCCGACCCCCAGGGCGCCCGCTACTTGAACGGAGAATTGCCCGGCGAACTGGCCGCGTCCGCCGCCCGGGCCAGTGTCCGTTTTCTCCACATCTCCACCGATGCGGTCTTTGACGGCACGAAAGACGGAATCTACACCGAAGACGACGCCCCCAACCCGCTCTCGGTTTACGCCCAGAGCAAACTGCTCGGTGAGCAAAACGTCCTATCGGCCAACCCCGCCGCCGCAGTCGCCCGCGTTAACTTCTTTGGCTGGAGCCTCTCCGGGACGCGCTCGCTCTCCGAGTTTTTTTACAACAAGTTATCAGCCGGGGAGCAATGCAACGGGTTCACCGATGTCTATTTCTGCCCCATGTTCGTCGGGGATTTGGCGGAGATTTTGGTCAGGATGTTGGACAAAGGCCTCTCGGGGCTGTATCACGTGGTCGGGTCAGAAGCGTTGAGCAAATACGAGTTCGGGCGGCGCATCGCCCGTCAGTTTGGATTCGATGAAGCGCTAGTTATCCCCAAATCGGTCGAGGAATCCGGCTTAAAAGCCCGCCGTTCCCACAACTTAAGGCTGTCTGTCCACAAGTTATCCACCGATTTAGGCACCGAGATTCCCGGCGTATCCACCGGAATTGAGCAGTTTTATACACAATTCACACAGGGTTATCCACAGAAAATGCGCAGTTATGCACAAGAGACAGGTAAACAGGTACACAAGTAATCAGTTTGCTGCCGTGTTTACGTGTTTACGTGTCTACGCTTAAAACGTCATCCTACTCGGTCATTCGAGCCTCGACCGCGCGCTCGGCTATGGCCTGAACCAGTCGGATGCATTCCGGAACGCACATTTGGGCGTAACTGGCCGATAGGTTCCCCCCCCTTCGTCCAAAATTTTGGCTCTGGCAAATGAAATAGCCTTATAATCATGGTTTGGAGATGCAAACCATGACACTCCCCTTGAATCAAATTATTGAAGGCGACTGCATAGAACATCTTAATGCTCTTCCAGAAAAATCTATTGACTTAATATTTGCAGACCCGCCCTATAATTTGCAGTTACAAAACGAGTTGCACCGCCCGAACATGACCAAAGTGGATGCAGTCGATGACCATTGGGATAAGTTTGACTCAATGCAATCCTACGATGAATTTACTCGCCAATGGCTAACCGCATGTAAGCGTATCTTAAAACCGACAGGCACGATTTGGGTAATAGGTTCTTACCATAATATCTTTCGAGTAGGGGCAATCATGCAAGATTTGGGGTTTTGGATACTCAATGATGTTATTTGGGTAAAGACTAATCCTATGCCCAATTTTCACGGGGTTCGATTTACAAATGCTCATGAAACGTTGATTTGGGCCAGTACAGGTAAAGGGGCAAAATATACTTTTAACCATCAGGCCATGAAAGGCTTAAATGATGAGAAGCAAATGCGTTCTGATTGGTGGCTTTTATCGTTAGCAACGGGTTCGGAAAGAGTTAAAGACGAAAATGGAGACAAAGCCCACTCGACCCAAAAGCCTGAATCTTTGTTATATCGGGTAATTTTGTCTTCCAGCAATCCGGGCGATATAGTGCTTGACCCGTTTTTTGGCAGCGGCACAACCGGCGCAGTTGCAAAACGTCTTCACAGGAATTGGATTGGTTTTGAAAGAGAGAAAAAATACATTGAAATTGCGAAAAAGCGAATAGATGCTATTCAACCAGAAATATTTGATGCTGAAACTTTCAATGTGAAAAGTAAGGCAAAAACTGCGCCTAAGGTAGCGTTTTCTGTTTTGGTTGAAAATGGTTATTTACAACCTGGGCAGAAATTGCTTTTTGCCAGAGATAAATCCCGTTTTGCTACTATCAAACCCGATTCACGTCTTCGTACAGCCGATGGGTTTGAAGGAAGCATTCACAAAGCAGGAAGCCATTACATGAACGATGCGCCTTGTAACGGTTGGGAGCATTGGTACATACAAGAAAATGGACAGACCATCAGCCTTGGTGAAATCCGCGAAAAATATCGAACAGACATGGGACTTTACGATGAGCAATCAAGTTAGGCAAATTATCCGAAAAACCATATTAGAAATGCTCACGAATAGCATGTCCGCTGTAAATATTCGCAAGATAGCAGAAAAACACATTGTACACATGCAGATGGGAAAATTCAGCCCAAAAAGCGAGACGCCACTTTGGTTTTTCTCGCCACTGTACATTTTGTCGTTACAACCAACTTTCGTGACCCGAAAAGGCCGTGCGCCTTTTCTTTTTTGGAAAAGTTTATATATTCGGAGGAACCTATGGAAATCAAAATCGGCAACCGCCTGATTGGCCCCAGCCACCCCACCTACTTCATCGCCGACATTGCCGCCAATCACGATGGCGACCTGGAGCGGGCCAAACTGCTCATCCGCCTGGCCAAAGAAGCCGGGGCCGATGCGGCCAAGTTTCAGCACTTTCAGGCGCCCAAAATCGTCTCGGAATATGGCTTCAGCCACATGAACAGCAAGGTCTCGCATCAGGCCAGGTGGAAAAAGTCGGTGACTCAGGTCTATGCCGAAGCCTCGCTGCCCCAAAACTGGACGCCAATCTTGAAGGAAGAGTGCGACAAAGTCGGCATTGACTTTTTTACCTCGCCCTACGATTACGACTCAATTGAGCATGTGGACCCGTATGTTCCCGCCTATAAAGTTGGCTCTGGCGAAATTGACTGGATTGAAGCCCTCGAACACATGGCCTCGAAGGGCAAACCGATGATTATCGCCACCGGCGCATCGCACATTGGCGAGGTGCAAAAGGCCGTCCATGCCATTTTGCGAATTAACCCGCAACTGTGCGTGATGCAGTGCAACACCAACTACACCGCCAGCCCCGAAAACTACGACTACATCAACCTGAACGTGCTAAAAACCTACGCCACCATGTTCCCAAATGTGGTTTTGGGCCTTTCTGACCACACGCACGGCAACGCTACCGTGTTGGGCGCGGTGACGCTCGGCGCGCGCATGATTGAGCGCCACTTTACTGACAACAACGACCGCGAAGGCCCCGACCACAAATTCGCGCTCAACCCCGAAGCCTGGGCCCACATGGTGGAAGAAACCCGCCTGCTGGAGCGCGCGCTTGGCGTGGCGGATAAATTCATCACCGAAAACGAACGCGAAACCAGCATTGTCCAACGCCGCTGCCTGCGCGCTGCGCGTGACATTAAAGCCGGGGAAGTTTTCACCCGCGAGATGATTGACGTTCTCCGCCCCGCCACCCCCGGCGCTATCAAACCTGACCAAATTCAAAGCGTCATCGGCACCCGCGCATTGATAGATATGCCCAAAGGCAAGGAATTGCGCTGGACAGATTTGGGATAAAAAGTATCAGGTGATTAGGTGTCAGGTGTCAGGTAAACCCTGTGCCTGGCACCTGACACCTGACACCTGACACTATGAAACTCCTCTACTTCTCCCTCGACTACACCCCCCACGACCACCGCTTTCTCTCCACCCTGTCCGAATCGGAGCATGAAGTCTATTACGTCCGCTTGCAGCGCGGCCCACGCCAAACCGAAAGCCGCCCGGTGCCGCCGAACATCGAAATTGTGCTATGGGCAGGTGGGCAAAAGCCGTTTGAGTGGCGCGACCTGCCCCGCCTGGTTCTCGACTTTCGGCGCGTGGTTCGCAAAATCAGGCCCGATCTCATCCACGCCGGGCCCATCCAAACCTGCGCCTTCATCGCCGTCCTGAGCGGATTCCGCCCCATCCTGACCATGTCATGGGGCTTTGACCTGATGCGGGATGTGGAGCGAGGCTGGGCCTGGGAACAAATTACGCGCTACGTTCTACGCAATACGCAATATTTCACCAGCGATGCCAATGTCACCCGCAACAAAGCGGTTGCCTACGGCATGAACCCCGCAAAAACGGTCGTCTTCCCCTGGGGCGTTGACTTAAATCACTTTACCCCGAAAAACCATTCACTGATTACTGATAACTGTTTCACTGTCTTCTGCAACCGCGCCTGGGAGCCAATCTATGGCGTGGATGTTTTAGCCAGGGCCTTTGTCAAAATAGCGGCAGAACGGCCTCAGCTGCGCCTGCTCCTGCTGGGGAGCGGGTCACAGGGCCATTTGATTCGGGACATCCTCGCAAACGGCGGCGCGCTCGAGCAGGTCACATTCGCCGGGCCGGTCAACAATGCCGATTTGCCACGCTTCTACCAGATGGCCGACCTTTATATCTCCGCTTCACATGTGGACGGGTCTTCCGTCTCGCTGATGGAGGCGCTGGCCTGCGGGCTGCCCTGCCTGGTTTCCGATATTCCCGCCAACCGCGAATGGGTGCAGGAGGGATATAATGGCTGGCTGTTCCGTGATGGCAACCCTGACCAATTGGCCGAAAAAATCTTGAAGGCCGTTGAAATGCGCGAGCATCTGCCCGCCATCGGCCAAAACGCCCGCGCCACCGCCGAACAAAAGGCCGATTGGTCGAAAAATGCACAGATTTTGCTGGATACCTACCAAACTACAATCCGACTGGCTAACAGAGAGCCTGCAATCGCGTTCCGCCGTTAACATCGTGGGAAAAACCTGCACGCATCTGGTCAAAATATGTGTATGATGTAAGCAAAGTGTCGATTGGCACAAACTGTTCACCAGAAAAACACTGGAGGTGCGCTCATGGCAACAATCTATCTGATTCTTGCGCTGATGATTGCTATCATTGCGGTTATCTTTGCCTTACAAAACACCGCGGCAATCACCATCTCGTTCTTTCTTTGGGAAGTGAGCGGCTCGCTCGCTCTGGTCGTTCTTGTCACGCTCGTCTTTGGGGTGCTGGTGGGCTGGCTGTTTGCAGCCCCCTCGCTGGTTAAGGGTAGTTTTCAGGGTTCCAACCAGCGTAAGCGAATCACCGCGCTGGAAAAAGAAATCAGTGATTACAAAATCAACCTGGAAAAACTGCAAGGACAGGTCAAATTGCTCGAAGCCGAGCTGACCGCTGCCCGCGCCGCATCTGCCCCCGCTGCACCCTCCTCAAACGCCCTAGAAAACCAAACCAAATCGTGAAAAGCACCCTCGCTATCATCCAGGGACGCATGTCCTCCTCCCGTCTGCCCGGCAAAGTCTTACTGGATATTGCTGGAAAGCCGATGATTCAACACGTCATTGAACGAACTCAACGCGCCCGCAGATTGGATTCCGTCCTCATCGCCACCACCACTGACCCATCAGACGACCCCGTAGCCGCTTTCGCCGCTTCGATGGGTTTTCCCTGCTATCGCGGCAGCCTGCACGACGTGCTTGACCGTTACTACCAGGCCGCCCGCCCCCTCCAGCCGGAGATTATCGTCCGCATCACTGCCGATTGCCCGCTGATAGACCCAGATGTGATAGACCAGACCGTAGCGCTATTAGGAATTGCGAATTGCGAATTAGACACTCCGCAATCCCTAACTCATAATTCGCAATTTGATTTTTCTTGCAACCGCCTGCCGCCGCCCTTCACCCGCTCCTTCCCCATTGGGCTGGATGTGGAAGCCTGCACCTTCGCCGCTCTCGAACGCGCCTGGCGAGAATCCACCGAAACCTTTCACCGCGAACACGTCATGCCCTACATCTACGAAGGCGTATCCCTGACACCTGGCACCTCGCACCTGACACTTGGCACCTCGCAACGCGGCTTCCGCATCGCCCAACTCCACCACACCCCCGATTACGGCGAAATGCGCTGGACGGTGGACACCCCCGAAGACCTGGCCTTCATGCGTGAACTCTTCACCCGCCTGGGCAACAAAACCGACTTTACATGGTACGATGTGCTGGAAATTGTTCAACAACACCCCGAACTGTCCCAAATCAACGCCGCCGTGCGCCACAAAACCATGACCGAAGTGGACGAAAGGAATGTAGAAGTCAGAATGAAGAACGAAGAATGATAAATTCTCGCATTCTCTATTCTTCATTTTCTATTCATCATTCTGCATTCATCATTCTGCATTCATGATTACCATCTTCTCCGCCCCCAAACCCTTCACCAACCCGCACATTGCCACCATTCAGCGCAATGCCATCACCTCGTGGACAAAACTGCCGGATGTGCGCGTTGTTTTACTCGGCGACGAACCCGGCCTGGCCGAAATTGCCGCCGAATTGGGCCTGATTCACATCCGCGAGCTTCCCCGCAGCGAGAGTGGCGCGCCGCGCATGGACGCCATGTTCCGTTTGGCGAGAGAATCCAGCCCCACGCCGCTCTACGCCATCGTCAATGCCGACATCATCCTGTTCGATGATTTTGTGCAGGCGGCCAAAAACGTCTCCGGGCAAAGAGAAAAATTCGTCCTGATGGGCCAGCGCTGGGATGCCGACATCACCGAACCGCTTGATTTTTCGGAAAACTGGCAATCCCGTCTGCGGTCTGCCGTCCACAGTCAGGGTTCCCTCCACCGCCCCGCCGGAAGCGACTACTTCCTCTTCCCAGTTACCACTTACCAATCCCTCCCGCCTTTCATCATCGGCCGCGCCGGGTGGGATAACTGGATGATTTACCACGCCCGCAAGAGCCGCTTTCCCGCCATTGACGCCACCGCCGATGTGATGATTATTCATCAGAATCACGACTACTCCCACCTGCCCGGCGGCAAACCGCACTACAACCACCCCGAAACCGAGGAGAACATCCGCCTGGCCGGGGGCCGCCCGATGACGCGCTTCACCCTGTTGGATACCGACAAACGCCTGGTAAACGGCCAAATCCTGCCCCAAAAATTAGACTCTACCCGCCTGTGGCGCAAAATTGAATCCTGGCCGCTGCTGGTGCTGGGGTCGGCGCGGTTATCGAACATGCTTTGGAAAATCAGGAAACAGGTAAACAGGAAAACCGGTAAACAAGAATGAGAAAAGGCCAAAACCCCGCCAAATTTACCAAAACCGTCGCCAAACCGGAACGAATTACCGTTGCGGTGCTAAACTACATCCCCTTCCTGAGCGGATTCTACGCCGAAGGGTTGGACGTGCTGAAAGTCTCGCTCGAATCCATGCGTAACGACCCCGGCCTGCCCTTCGACCTGATGGTCTTCGACAACGGCTCTTGCCCCGAAGTGCGTGATTATCTCATCGCGGAGAAAGAAGCCGGCCGCATCCAGTATCTGCTGCTCTCTGAGAAAAACCTGGGCAAGGGCGGCGCGTGGAACATCATCCTGGCTGGCGCGCCGGGGGAAATCATCGCCTATTCCGACAGCGACATTCTCTACTACCCAGGCTGGCTCTCGCGCTCGGTGGAGTTGCTCGAAACTTTCCCGAAGGTGGGCATGGTGACGGCCCGCCCCTTCCGCACTAATCCCGACTATCACACCGCCACCCGCGCCTGGGCTGAGAAAAATGCTGCGCTGGAGGAAGGCCAGTTCATCCCCTGGGAAACGTTTTGGGAATTCAACCGCTCGCTGGGGCAAGATGAAGCCGAAAATCGCAAGGTATATGCGGAAACCAGAGATTGGATGGTGAGTTACGAGAATAAGAGAGCCATGATTGGCGCCTCGCACTGGCAATTCGTCGCCTACAAATCCACCCTGGCGCAATTCCTGCCCTTCGAGATGGACAAGCCGATGGGCCAGGTCAAACAGCTCGACCAGCGCATGAACGCTGCGGGCTACCTGCGCCTGATGGTCTCTGACCCGCTGGTGATGAATCTCTCGAACACCACCGATTACGTCAAAGGGGTCTATGCCAAAGGCCAGCCCGCCGCCAAACGCCCCGGCCTGGTTAAGCGCCTGGTACAATTCGCGCCTATCAAAAAAATTCTGCTGGCCATCTACGACCAGATTTTTAAGTGGTATTACGCGTAGGACAAGTCTAAGACTTGTCCTACCTCAGGAAAATATGAAAAAACGCATCTTCATCTCCGCCGACCACGGCATGGCCGTCATTTACTTCCTGCAATCGGACGTGGTTTCCACCCTGCTCGAAGCAGGCGTGGAAGTCGTCGTTCTGACCGACGATGACACCAAAGAAAAAATCGCCGCCAAGTTTGCCCGCCCTGGCCTTATCTTTGAAGGCCTGAAACTCAAAGAAGCCCAAAAGTACGCCAGCACCGTCCAGCCCCGCCTGCAATGGCTGCTGGCCTACCTGCGGCGCGTCGGCGGCTCATGGCGCATCAACACCGAAGCCATGGACAGCCACATTTGGGAAGTATGGGCCGAAAATTCGTGGAAATTCCGTTTAGGGATTTGGATTCCCTCCGCGCTGGCGACCCTGGTCCTGCGCTCAAGCCGTGCCGCCCGCCGGGCATTGGTCAACGCCCAAATGCGCTTCACGCCGCATCTGTACACCGATTTATTTGAGAAATACCAGCCCGATTTGGTCATCGCCTCCACCCCCGGCTGGCGCATTGACCGTTACCTGCTGCGTGAGGCCGCCGAAAAGGGGATTCCCACCATGACGGTCATCGTCGGTTGGGACAATTCCTCCAGTTACAACATCCCCGGCGCGCCGGTGCAGTGGGCCACCTGCTGGTCGCAGCTGCAAAAAGATGAACTGGTGAACGGCTCCGACTGGCCTCCCGAAAACGTCCACATCGGCGGCATTCCGTCCTACGATGGCTACCTGCGCCGCGAATGGTTAATGCCGCGCGAGGAGTATTTCCAACTCCACAACCTCGACCCCAAGCGCAAACTGATTTCTTACGCCAGCAGTTTTGTCCACTTTGCCCCCAATTTCCCCAACATCGAAGCCCTGGCAAGGCTGGTGGCGTCCGATTCGCTGGCAGAGCCATCCCAACTGCTGATTCGCCTGCACCCCAGTCATTTTCAGGATAAACCAAAAATTTTTGCCGATGAGCGCAAGCGCGTTTTCGAGCTGGAGAAGCAGTACCCGCATGTCCATGTCGTTCAGCCGGTGCCGCTGGGCGGGTCACTTGGCTACTACGGCGGCGAGGACATGCCCGAAAAGGCCTCCATGCTGGCCTATTCCGACGTGATGGTGACGGTCTACTCCACTATGCTGGTCGAATGCGCCGTCCACGATACGCCGATGATTGCCGCCGTGCTGGATACCCCTGGCGGCTGGAACGTGCCTGGAAAATTCTCGCTGGCGCTCAAAGACATTGGCAACTGGCCCACCCACCAACGCTTCCGCAAGGCCAGGGCTGGGCGCGTTGCCAAAGACGAAGCCGAACTGCGCGCCGCATTGAATGCCTACCTGGAAAATCCCGCCCTCGATTCCGCCGAGCGTCGCCGGTTCATCGAAAACGAAATCACTTACACTGATGGCACATCTGGTCAGCGCACCGCAGCATTCATTTTGAGTGTACTTCAAAAAAATAGGGCGGATGAGCAATCCGCCCCCGGCAGTTCAGCGCCATTTCAAAGCAACTAATCCCCCGAATCCGATACAGGGGTTGAGGCAGGCTGCGGCTTGCTGATATCTTCCACATACCCGATGGCGCCGCGGCAGGCCGGGTCGAGGGCTTGCGCCACCAGGTCCCAGCCGAGGGGCGTTTCGGCGCTTGCCACCTGCGAAGCCTGTTCGAAGGCCTCGCTCAAACAGCCCGGCCCGGCGTTGTAGTTGACCAGGGTCAATTTCCAGAGTGTCTCGTAATCTAATGTCCGCCCGGCAGATTTTCCAGTCACATTTTGGACGATTTTGCCAGTTTGTTCGCAGTTTGCCAGCAGGGTGCGTCCAAAAACCGAGACGCTAAAGTTGGCGCGCGAAAGGTCTATCCCTAGCGGGCATTTGGCACAGGTGGCATCTACGCTGGCAACCAGCGCGCCGCGCAGCAATTTCTTGTTCGAATCGCTCAAGCCGCTATAGGAGGTATTCTCGCAGGCTTTTTTATCCAACACCAGGGGGCAAAAGTCGTCAAAAAAGGCGCGATTCCACAACAAGGCGGTATCAGCCCCATTTTCGGTCAATTGACCCAGGCCTACATCATCCCCATTGCGAAAAACGCCCGGCCAAAACTGGCTCTCGCGGCTAAACAAGTTCTTGAGCAGCTGAGCAGGCACGTCGGTTTTCAGAGCAATATCGTGAATGAGGTGGTCAAATTGGTTTTGCCATTCTTCTACAGCCGGTTTGGCAGCCTCCAGACCGCAGGGGGAAGCCGTGCCTTCGGCGGTCAGACCGCCATCGGCGCAGGCGCGCACATCCACCACGCCCTGATAAATTAGATTCCCGGCCAGGTAAACATAGGGGATGCTGGAGGTTAGCTGTTCGGGAAATTCGGGCGTTGTCAACCACTCAGGCAATCCCTCGGTCGGCGGGAAGGCATCCCAACTGATGGCGCACGAGGCAATCCGCGCGCCTGTCCATTGCGTACTGAGGACATCCACGTACCAGCGCTTAACCAGCCGTTGGCTGTCGCTTTCGCCGCCTTGCGTCAACACGCGCACCCGGGCGGTGAATGCTTCGCTGGAATCACCATAGGTGGAGTAGGCCCAAAACTGAAGTGCTATCCCTTCAGAGGTCGTTTTTTCCAGGCTGAACTCGCAGCGTTTGCCCTGGCAAGAAAATGCATCGCTTCCGGCGTAGCCCTGAATACTGGTGATGGACTCATTGGGGAGCGGTTCTTCGCCCGTTAGCACCAGTTTGGGCTGGGTGGAACACCAGCCATCGGGGTCAGGATTGCAATTTTCGACCGAGACCCACACCTGGGGCGGCGGCAGTTTGACGGTGATTTCTTTTGTAGATGGTTTACTGGAAACGTTTTGCAGGTAATAGCCGGGGCAATCGCGGATATTTTCGGCATGGCATGGCGTAGAGTAGGCTTTCCACTCATTGTACACTTGCTCATCGCAGGCCCAGGCCAGTTCGTTATCGGTTGGCAGGCCTTCGTGGTCCACCCACAGGGCGCAGTAGATGTTGTTGTCTTTCCATGCAATCATCCACCACTCATACAGGGTGATATCTACTGTGATGTAAGTAAATCGGTCAGGACCGGGCGGGGTGCTGTTTGGAACAGGAGCAGCCTGAGCCAGCTCCGGCCGGGTGATTATGACATAGAACAACACCAACCCCAGGGAAACAGCAAAAACAAAAATCCATCCAGTGCGTAATTTCATCACAGCAATCGCTCACCGAGTAAGAAAAGGAGTACGCTACGAAATAGTATAGCGTACTCCAATCGAAAATTCTATATCGGCTTCGGCTATTTTTCCAGTTCTTGGAGCGCCGATTCTTCTTGTTTGAGGGCATTCCAACGCCAAACCAGGCTGGCGACATAAGCAATCATCACGATGGCAAAGACAACATGGCCGCCTATCATGTAATTGACGGTATCGGGGGTAGTTTCCATATTATTTATTTTTCTCCTATTGGGTCAGTTTCAACTTGAGCAGTTCTACTTTCTCGGCGAACTGCCCCAGGCGAATGCGGTGCCAGAACAGGGTGACGAAAATGACCGAGAACACGGCGATATTGACCAGCATGGTTGTCACCATTTCGCCGGTCATATTCATCTTTTCGCTGCCACCCCCGCCAATAATGACCGGGTGAATAGTGCGGAACAGGCGAATCGAGACGAAGGTCAACGGGACGCTGAGGCCGCCGACGATGGTGTAAACCGCCCCAAACCGGGCGCGGCGCTCCGGGTCTTCGATGCCCTGGCGCAGCAACAGGTAGGCCAGGTAAATCATCTCCAAGATGGCGGCGGTCGTCAGGCGAGGTTCCCAGGTCCACCAGGTTCCCCAGGCCGGGCGCGCCCAAATGGAGCCAAGTACAATAGCAATAAAGAAGAACACCAGGCTGATTTCGACAGCGGCAACGTTGATGGCGTCCCACTTCAGGTCTTTGGTGACGAGGTAGATGATGGCGACAATCGCGGCGATGATGAAGCCAATCATTCCCACCCAAGCGGTGGCAACGTGGAAATAGAACACTTTCTGCACCGCGCCCATGACGCGCTCGATGGGCGCGTAGGCAAAGACCATGACCGCAGCAACGGCCAGCAGCAGGACAGAAAGGACATTCAAGATTTTTAGAAGACGGGGTTGGGCAGACATAGCGCTCCTTTGAGAATGATGAATGATGAGTGAGAGATAGTTTTATTCTTCGACGACAAAATCGAACACCATGAAGGCGACGGCGACAAAGATGACATCGTAAACGAGCAGGATATTGACCCAGGGGGTGATTTCGACCATCTCTGCACCAGTCAGAAATCCGCTGGAGGCTTTAACGGCAGCCACCAGCACCGGGATGATGACCGGGAAGAGCAAGATGGGCAGCAACACATCGCGGGTGCGGGTCTGCACCGACATGGCCGCGAGCAGCGTGCCAACGGCAGCATAACCGATCGAGCCAAGCAAGGTCACGCCCAACAGGCCGGGATGGAACAGGTTGACATTGTACATCACGCTATAGAGCGGCAGAACAATCGCTTCGACGACGAGCATGAAGGCCAGGTTGCTGATGGTTTTTCCAAAGTAAATGGCGGAGCGGTCAACCGGGGCCAGCAGCAGACCGTCGAGACAGCCGCGGTCTTTTTCGATTGCCATCGAGCGGTTCAAACCAAGCGTTCCAGCAAAGGCAAACGTGACCCACAACGCCCCGGCGGTGATGTCCATGCGGGCCTTGATATCCAATTCGAGGGCAAAATAGAAGATGAGCAGCACCAGCACCGAAAAAACCAGCATGGCCGAGAGCAGTTCGCGCGAGCGCAGTTCGGCGGCCAGGTCTTTCCAGGCAACGGCAAAGACGGCGCGGAAATAAGCAGCAGATGGGGAAACGGATGGGGAAGCGGATACGCGGATGTTGTTCACGGATGGTCAAACGGATGGGGAAACGGAT
>CAYRBO010000008.1:14149-135972 GCA_964422545.1 uncultured Anaerolinea sp.
AAACGGATGGGGAAACGGATACGCGGATGTTGTTCACGGATGGTCAAACGGATGGGGAAGCGGATACGCGGATGTTGTTCACGGATGGTCAAACGGATGGGGAAGCGGATACGCAGATGTTGTTCACGGATGGTCAAACGGATGGGGAAACGGATACGCGGATGGAATATCAGTTGCCATATCAGCCTGCCAGCGCCTGCTTGTAGAAGGTCAACAAGTTTGAGTTTTCCAATTCAGCGCGGGAGGCCGAAGCGGCAATGACGCCCCGCGAGAGGACATCAAAGCGGGTGGCGAGGTCTTCGGCACGGGCCAGGTCGTGGGAGGTCATCACAACCGTCCGCCCGGCGGCGGCCACGTTTTTTAGCACATCATCGAGCATTTCCGAGGCATCCTGGTCGAGGCCGGTGTAGGGTTCATCGAACAGCATCACATCCGGGTCATGCAACACGGCGCGGCCAATTGCCAGGCGCTGCTGCATTCCGCGCGAGAAGGTGCGCACCAGGTCGCGGCGGCGGGCCAAGAGGCCTACCATGTCCAACACATCAACGACGCGCGCTTCGAGATTTTGCAGGTCGTACATGCGCCCGTAGAATTGGAGATTCTCTTCGGCAGTCAGGTCGCCGTACAAGAGCGGCAGGTGCGAGACAACTCCTAAACGACGACGTACGGCAGCGGCCTGGGCCGGGAGTTTGTATCCGGCTACGCTAACCTGTCCCAGGCTGGGACGCGAGAGCGAGGCCAGGATGCGCAGGAAGGTGGTCTTCCCTGCGCCGTTCGGCCCCAACAGGGCTACGAATTCCCCGGCCTGCACATTGAAATCCAGCCCGCGCAAGACGTTTTTCAGCCCAAAGCGTTTGATGAGTTTTCTGGCTTCAATCATGCTCGATACTCGAGATTCGATATTCGAACATCCGAATATCGAATTATAAATTACGCAACATTCCCTTAAGTTCGGCCCGGCGTTCCTGGTAGGCTTCTTCGGAAAGATTCCCGGCCCGATACTGGTCGTCGAGGGCGATGATGGCGTCGAGGATGTCGTCTTCGCTCATTCCTTGCTCGTCTTCGTCATCATCTTCGTCTAAATCATCTTCGTCTTCTTCCTTTTGGCGGTCACGCCAGTAGAAAAAGACCCCAGCCAAAATCAAGACAACGCCAAACGCGCCGATGCCGAAGATAAGGTTGCGGCTCGAATCGCCTGATTGGGAAGTTGCAGAGGCAGTTGTGGCAGGCGCGCCGGAGATTTTAGCGCTGAAGGTCTGCCCGGGCTCGAGGCTGCCCGCCCGGTATAGTTGGAAGGTAAAGCCGCCGCCCATGCTCTGCGCGCCGCCATCGACAAGGTTTGCGGCCTCGGCTTTGACGCCCTGCGGCACGAGCAGGTTGAGCGCGCCCGTTTTGATGTTGAAGGTTTGGGTCAGTTCAAATTTCTGGCCGCCAAACAGCCCTGCCAGCGGCGAAGAATCGGCCTGGAAGGGCATGTCGAAGGCAAAGACGATGGAATACTGACTCTGGCTGTCAGTTGGCGGGATGGGAAGGGTATCCCCAAATCCGGCTGCCGTCTGGAGAAATCGCCCGCCCAACACGCCGTCTTCGAATTGCAAATTCTGGTAGCCTTGCGGCAAGGGGATTTCAATTACCGGCTGGCCTGCTTCAGCGGCGACGATGGTTTTATCGCCCATGTTGGCAAAGACGAAAAACTCCACAACCTGAATAACGCCCGGCTGTGAATAATCGAGCAGAATATGGGCGGTGGAAATCGCCAGATTAGAAGTATCAGTGGTCGTCTCGTAGATGGTGATGGGCAGGTCATATTCCTGCAAACTGTCATTGGCAGGGATGGCAGGAGCAGATTCATACGTCACGCCGCCATATTCCACCGAAACATAGTAAGCATCGCCCGATGAAAGCGGCAGGTCGTCGAACCGGTAAGTTCCCTGCGCCGAGACAGTTGCCTCGCGCGTTTCGCCCTGGGTAAACTGCTGGGTGGCAAAGTCATGAACGAAGGCGTGCAGGGTGACTTTCAACCCGGCTGGAATATCTCCACCGGAGCCATTGGTGATGAGTCCGCTGATTGTCCCGCGTGGCGCGTCGGGGGTGGGGGCGGCAGATTCAGCGGAGGCGGCTTCTGATGTCTCGGCAGCAGGCTGCGGGGTGGAGACGGGAGCGGCGGCCACCTCCCCGGAGGAGGCGAATGTAAATGTCCGCGTGTATGCCGCGAGATAGGCCGCATCCTCATCCGAAAGATTGGCAGCGGGCATGGCCGGTGGAATGCCCTTCTGGATCAGGACGGCAATGTCCTGGTTCGAGAGCGCGGCCATGCGGCCCTGGTCGGCCAGGCTGGCGGTGGGCAGTTTGCGCCCATCGAAACCGTGACACTCCGCGCAGTTGACCTCGTAGAGGGCCTTACCGGCCTGCACCTGCTCGGCGCTCGCGCTCAACGACAGGGCATAGGCGACGACATCCCAGCGCTGCTGGTCGCTCAGGCTGGCAAAACCTGGCATGAAGTTTTGCAGGCTGCCCTGAGTGACGATTGCGTACCAGCGCGCGGGGGATTTGTCGAAGGCAAAATCGGCTTTGCCCAGCGCGGGGGCGCCGTTTGGCAGGTTGGCCGCCTGCGCGCCATCTCCCTGACCGGTTGGGCCATGACAGGGAGCGCATTTTTCAGCGTAGATGGCAGCGCCGCTATCTACATTTGGTGCAGAGGCCGGGAAAATGTTCGCCGCAATGGTTGGCGCAGGCGTGGGGGCGACATAACCAGGTGGAGGAGTGACATCCTCGGCCAGCGAAATACAGCCGGTGAGGAGAAAAGAGAGAAAGAGGAAAGAAGAAAAGATGAACGATGGAAGGCGCATGGGAAAGTGATGAGTGACGAATGATAAAGTAAATTATCTGACTGCCTTGCCGCAGGATGGACAGAAGCGGTCGGAGCGCAGCACAGGTTTGCCGCAGTTGGGACAAAAACCGCCCGATTTTTCCTTGCGCTGGGCGCGGCGCGCGGCAATGCGGGCTTCCAGGTCATCATCGGACGCGCTGGCAGGCAACTGCGCGGCGGCGGAGGCGTCGGCGCGGCGGGCAGCGATGGCGGCCTCCACCCGGCTTTCGGCGTCGGCAACGGATGTTTTCTGTGGCTGGAGTTCATCAATGCGGCGCAGCACGTCGGCAGCGTGCGTGAGCAGAGCAGCGCGCATATTGGGGTAATCTTCCGCCGGAATTTTGCCCAATACGTGGTCGAAATCGAGTTCCTGCAAGGCGGTAATCAGGCTGTCACGCTCGGCCAAGAGGTGCGAGAGTTCGTGTTCTTCCGCCGAAACCGCATACGCGCGGCGGCTTTCGATAAAGGGACGGCTGACGAACAGGCCCACCAGCACCAGCACAGCCAGGATGAGGAAAATTGCGCCAGGTTCCATGAAGCCTCTATTTGTTCAACAACGGAGTGATGATGGCGTGAATTTGCGCCTCGGATGTAAAAGGTCCAACCTGCACATAGGCCAGTTTGCCCTCACGGTCGATGAAGTACGTTTCAGGCACGCCTTTGATGCGGAAAAATTGTGAAATGCGCGTCCCCAGGTCGGGGCCGTTCGGGTAAGTGATGTCGAACTTCGTCAGGTAGCCGCGCGCTTCGGGTTCGGTATCGACATAATCGATGCCCAGGAACATCACCTCGCCGCTCTCGCGGTACGAGCGCCAGGCGGACTCTAGCTCGGCGGCTTCCTGTTCGCAGGGTTTGCACCACGATGCCCAAAAATTGACCACCACCACCTTGCCGCGAAAGTCGGAGAATTTGACTTCGCTGCGTCCTTCGTATTCGTAACCGCTAAACAGCGTCAGCGCGAAATCGGGAACGGTCTCTCCCGGCTGGATGGTTCCCTGCTGGGCGCGGCGCAAACCGAGCGCCACAATTGCCAGCAATCCGATCAACCCAACCCACACCATCACCTGCGCCCAAAGCGGTACCCCTCCCCGGCGCGGCGCAATATTCGTATCAGACATAGATTTCTCCTCATCCAGGAACTGTCCTAAAGGCTTTTTCTTATTGATGGCAAAAGCCTTTGGGACATTCAGGCTTAATCCCGCTTTTTGAGTTCTTCCTCGACCCGACGCAGGTATTCATCATCCCGACTCGCCGGGGTCTGACTCGCCGCTTCGATGGGGACTCTCTCCGCTGCAACGGTCGCGCGCATAGACTGGTATGCGCGGGCCAGGATGTAAACGCCAGCCAGCAGCAAGGCAACCGGCACGATATAAATCAGCCAGTACCAGCCCTGGCGTGGAGGCTCCGATAGCACCCGCGCGCCATACTGGTCCACGAAATACTGCTTAATCTGGGCTTCCGTCCAGCCTTCGGAGAGTTTCAGGCGAATCAGGTCGCGCCACTGTTTGCAGGCCTCGGTTGGGCAGACATCGAGCGGCGTGTTTTCGCAGACCGGGCAGAACAATTCTTTGGCAATGGCATTCACCTCGTCATCCGTCGGCGGGTTGGCGTCTTGGGCAGAAGCGCTGCCCACCCAAGCCAGGGTGGCGAGGAGCAAGAACATCAAAACAACAACGGTCTTTTTCATAGAAATATCACTTCTGAAGCATTCTTCACGCTGACCACTGAACACTGAATACTGACTCAATTACCCGGTTGGTAAACCGCCCTGGCTTTGCGGGCCTGGGCCGGGACGACTTCGCGCTCTTGTTCCGGCCAGGCGGCAATCAGCGTGCCGAGGATGAACACAAACGACCCCAGCCACAGCCAGTTGACCAGCGGGTTGTGGTAGACCTTAAACGGCGCAATTTGCGAGGTCACGCCCTCCCAGTTGACCAGCAGGACATACAGGTCATCTGCCAGGGTTGAGCGCACGCCGGGGATGGTCATCGGCTGGCCGTCGGAGTACACGTCATAGCGTGGATATAACTCGGTGATAAACTGCCCATCCTTGTTGAATACGCTCATCACCGCCCGTGTTACCAGGCGCCCATCGCTGGCCGGGAACTGCGCCAGCGAGTCATATCGGACGGTGTATCCGGCCAATTGGATGCTTTCGCCAACCGCCAGGCTTTTTTGGGTCTCGCTCTGGAACATTTCGATGCCGATGATGCCAACGGCCATCAGGATGACGCCGAGGTGGATGGTATACCCGCCATAACGGCGACGGTTACGCCCGGCCAATCGCCACAGGGCGAGGAACAGATTCTCACCCTGGGCGCGACCCCGGGCGCTGGCAGCGCGCCAGAACTCATACAAGGTGATGGAGGCAGTCAGCGCGGCAAAGGTCAGGCCAATCAGGGCGTAGATGTTGGTGATACCGGCCGCGAGCAGGCCAACCAGCACCAACACGGCGGGGATGGCGGGCTTCCACATCAATTTAAGGATGGCGAATACATAGCGTTTTTCAAGTTCCATGCCGTTTTGGGCGGCAATGTTTTTGACGGCAGTATGTCCCCAGGCCGAGAGCGGGGCGACGCCCATCAACAAGACCAGCAGGGCAAACAACGGCCCGGCGGCGCGTTCGTAGTAGGGCGGGCCGACAGTCACCTTCTGACCGGTCAACAGTTCGGTAATCAGCGGTGAAATCACGCCCCAGAAACAAATGACCAGGATGCCCATGAACAAGAGGTTGTTGAGCAGAAACAGGGCCTCGCGCGAGAACATCGAGTGCATCTGGCCTTCGGCTTTGAGCGAATCCCAGCGGTAGATGAGCAGGGCAATGGAGGCCACAAAGGTCACGCCGATAAAGATAAAGAACGATGGCCCAATTTCACTCTGGGCAAAGGCATGGACGGAGGAAAGCACCCCAGAACGGGTCAGGAAGGTCCCAAATAAGACCAGGGAATAGGTCAGGATGACGAGAATCATGTTCCAGTGCTTGAGCATTCCGCGCTTTTCCTGAATCATGACCGAGTGCAGGAAGGCCGTGCCGGTCAGCCAGGGCATGAAGGCCGCAATTTCGACCGGGTCCCAAGCCCAATAGCCGCCCCAACCCAGCACATCGTAAGCCCAGCGTCCGCCCAGCACCAGCCCAAGCGAGAGGAACAACCAGGCCACCAGCGACCAGCGGCGCGTCAGGCGAATCCAACGGTCATCGGCGCGCCCGGTGACGAGGGCAGCAATCGCAAATGCGAAGGGGATAACATAAGCCACGAAACCCAGGTAGAGCATGGGCGGGTGGATAATCATGCCCGGATGCCGCAGGAGCGGGTTCAGGCCGCGTCCATCCTGCACCGTGAACGGAATGGCATTGGCGGGGCGGAAAGTGTAAGCCTCGATGTTATTGAAAGTCTGCCAGAAACGCTGGAAAGGGTTCTCGAAGAAGATATTCAAGAGTAGAAAAAAAGCAATGGTCAGGCTGGAAACGACAATCACCCAAGGCAAAAACTCGCGGTCGCGTTCCCATTTGCGCAGGGTAACGGCGGTGGCAAAGGCCGCCATCAGCCAGGACCAAAAAAGTAACGAGCCAGACTGCCCGCCCCATAGCGCCGTGACCTTCAGGTAGGTCGGCATATCGCGGCTGGTGACTTCGTAAACGAATTTGACGTTAAAATCACCGATGACCAGCAGGTAGATAAGGGTCAACGAAGCCAGGGTCAGGAGCGGGAAGGTAAGCAACATCGCCAGGCGAGCGCTCTCGACCCACTTTTGCCGTTTGGAAAAATGACCATAAAGGGCTGCGCCAATGCTATACAGCGCAGCCACGAAAGTAATGACTAATACGCCAAAACCGAAATCGGCTAACATGAATGGGAATCTCCTCAGCCTTCGGCTTGCACCGGAACGGCCTCTTCGTAGCGGGTGGGGCATTTCAGGAGCAGTTCATCGGCATAGAAAATGCCATCTTCGCCCATTTTACCGGTCATAATGGCCTGGGCTTCATTGCGCAGCAGGTCGGGCTTGGGACCGTGATAAACGACCTGAATGCGGGAGCGGTTGGGGTCAATGGTGGCCTGGTACAAAACCTCCGCCAAGCCGCCCTGGGCTTCGATTTCGCGATTATCGCCGGTGACGTGCGCCACCGTAAACGAGAGTGTCAGCGACTGCGGGTCATAGTTGATGGTCTCGCCAAGAACCGCGCCAGAAACGCGCACGTTTTTGCCATAGACGCTCTCGCCTTTGGCATTCAATTCGTCAATGGTCAGGAAGTATTGGGCGCTGGCCTGGGTGGATGAAACAATCAAGTAAACAACTGCTGCCAGGATAAGGGCGCCGCCCAGAATGAACTTGGTGCGCGGAGATTGGGCCATATCTTACTCCTTGTGTAGTAGCATATATTATGAGCAGTTAATATTTTACATACAGAGATTAAGAATTGCTGAAAGAACCACTTTTCCTGTCATGATAAATGTCATATAAATTCATCATTTTTATCCTCTTTGGGAGGTACACTCTCTCCCATACGATAAAAAACTCGCAGGAGGGCAACCCTGCGAGTCAGTATAGTTTGACAATGTCACATTTCGGCAGCGTGACAAAAACCCTTCACCACAACGGCGACAAAGTGCCACAACGGAGGGCGAAAAACAAAAGAAACGGATTTCCGTCGTGTTCCGTGGTTACCATCGTGGTAAAAAAGAACACGTCAATCTTAATCTGACATTGTCGTAATAGAAACCATTTTTGAAGAACGTCTAATGCGATGGGTTCGCGTCATGCGCGCGCTGGAAAGGCAGGTAGCGCGCCGCCAGCGAGAACATCAACAACCAATAAGAAATTACCATGCCGCCGACGGCGAACTCGACCCAGGTGGGGGTGTACGAATTCAGAATAACGGTGGGTGTAAACGGGTCGTAGGAAATCGATGCAATCAGCCCGGAGAAGTTGTAGTTCCAGCGCATCAGGATGGCGTTAAAAATTGGAACAGCCGCCAGCGCCAGCAGAATGCGAAAACTGCGGATACGCCTGGCCGCCAGGAGCAGCGCGCCCGCAAGGGCCGGCAGGAGCGCCTGCCCCAGCCAGAAAGTGAGCGAGTAAGGAGCAATCGTATCGAGTAGTTGGGTTTGCAGAGACACTTCGCGGTCAAAACTGTAGTAGTTGGTTACGGCCCAATCCCAAACCCGCAGGTAGGTTAGGAGCAGAGTCGCCGCGCCGGAAATACGCGCCAGGTCATAGAAGACATCATCTTTTACCTGACCTGGACGCATAATGCGGAAAACGACGATGCTCAAGAAGAAGAGCAAAGCCACGCCCCCTGCCACCGCCGATAAGACGAACTGCACCGGCGCCGATTGATTGAACCACAGCCCGCGCCCCGATAGCACCGAATAAGTCGCGCCCAGCGAAGCCTGGTGTAGGAGGGAAAGCGAGAGACCGATAACCGCCAGCACCGGGCTCCAACCGTGCAGCCAATGGGCAAATTGATGAACCGGCTTCATCACCTTTCCAAAAACAGGGAAGCGGGTCAGCCAGGGATGGTTCGAAAAAGCAGGGTGCTCCAGCACAATCGGAAGCAGTTCGGCCATCAAGACCGTGAGGTACAGCACCACGCACATTGTAATTTCCCACAGCAGGGAGTGCGGCTGCCAGTACACAATGGGATGCCAAAAGCGGAACGGTTTGCCCAGGTCGAAGAGCAGCACCATGCCTGCGGTAGAGTAGCCCAAGAAACCGAGCAGAATTGCCAGTTTGCCCACTACTTCGAAGCGTTGGATGCGCAGCAGATGCACAATCACGCCGAAGACGAAGGCACTGCCGCCCAGGGAAATGGCTGAAAGGTCAATCGTAATCCACAAGGCCCAGGGGACTTTGTTCGACAGGCCGGTGACGTGCAAACCCTGGGTCAGGACAATGTACGCGCCAACCAGTCCAAACGCAATGAAACCAAGCAGGAGCGCAACCCAGTACGGAAAAATATCAATCGAGAGTTTCCCGATTCGAATCTTGGGGTAATGAACGATGGCCTGCATGGGTTATTCTCCGTTATTGAACTGGAAGGGCGGATGGTAGGCCGAATCTGGCGGAATGTAGTACACGCGCGGCTCGGTGCTGAGTTCCTCGCGCAGGCGCAGGGTGACGCGGGCTTCCCGGCGCGCTTTGGAGATGGGGCTGTTGGGGTCGTTCAAGTCACCAAAGACCCTCGCCCCGGTCGGGCAGGCCACCACGCAAGCCGGAGTCGCTTGTTGGTCCACACCGGGGGTCAACTTGCGCGCCAGGCCATCGTCAATCCGATGGGAACAGAAATGGCATTTTTCCACCACGCCCCGGTCACGGTTGGGGACCTCCTGCACGCCAAAGGTGGGAGAAAGTTCGCTTTTCGCAATCGGCTCCCGCCAGTTGAAAACGCGCGCATCATACGGGCAGGCCACCTGACAATAGCGGCAGCCGATGCAGCGGTTGTAATCCATCGCTACAATTCCATCCTCCCGGTAGTAGGTGGCTTCCACCGGGCAGACATGCACGCAAGGCGCTTCGGCGCATTGCATACAAGGACGCGAGAGGAAATACTCGGTACCGTTTTGGGTTGTTTCGGTCGAAACCACGTTATAAAGCATGTCATCGGCCAGGTTATTGACGGCCTGGCAGGCATAGGTGCAGTAATTACAGCCAATGCACTTGTTGATGTCAATCAACATGCCCCATTTGACGCCATCCTTGCCGCCACTTCCGGCTTCGAGCGGGCTGGCAAGCGAATTGACGCTGATGAACTGGGTCAGGCCGACCGTCGCGGCCAGGCCGCCAGCCAGTTTCAAGAAATCCCGCCGCGATACAGCGCTTTCGTCTTGCGGCTTATTCTCAGTTGGAGTCTTTTTCATCGCGCGCCTCCGAGCTTTCTTCTTCCTTTTTGGCTGCTTTGCCGTTGCCATTGTTGACATCCAACTCGCGCTCAATCAGCACCCAAACCGCGCCGCCGCCCATGCCAATCCCAATGACAAAGAACAACCAGGTGGGAAGGTTTATGCCGCCCCGCTCAGGCTGGGCAGGCTCAACCACGCGCGGCTTGACCTCCGGCGAAACTGGCGTCACAAACGCGCCGCGCACCAGGCTGTTGGCCTCGTGAATATTCGAATGGCAAGACTGGCAGGTAGAGATTTCAGAGATGAACGTATGTCCCACTTTGGGGCCCATGTGACAATCGAAGCAAGTCAATCCAGCCGCGCCGTGCGTCGAGTCGTGAGCAGCCTCTACCTGCTCGCGGTGGCAGTTTTCACAGGTGCTTTTGTTTTCGCCAATCAGTTTTTGCATTTGTGAATGCGGCTCGTGACAGGTAACGCAGCCCATGCCGCGCTCGCCATGCTTGCTGGTCATCCAATCGTCTTTGATATCAACATGACAGACATCGCAGGTTTCTGCCTCCGGCAAATTCAGGTAATTAACCTGCGGATGCGCCCCCTGACCCTCACCCAGTTTGTGGCAGGCAAAACAATTGGTGGCTTCTGCGCCATGCTTACTCTGGCTCCAGCGGGTATATACATCGGCATGACAGTTCACGCAGGCATCCGCCGGGCTGCCCTGCTGCGCCTCCGCCGCCTGAACCTGCCCGCTGGGGGCCGCCAGCAGGACGCCCAACCCGGCAACAACCATCAACGCCAACCCAAAAAGAGTCATCGACTTCCACAATACAGGTTTTTTCATATCGCATTCTCCCATGTAAATTGAGATTTGGCTATCAGGGTAGAGGGTAATGACAAACGCCCCCTCCAGCAAGTGTTACCTGTCATAACCCAAATAGACTAAAGTAACTCAAATTCATTAGTTTTACTTATCAAATTCTATGCACGCAAGTTATCATCCAGAAGAAAAAAAAATTAAAAACGTCCCTGGCGGGACGCTTT
Organism: uncultured Anaerolinea sp.; assembly: GCA_964422545.1. GTDB lineage: Bacteria > Chloroflexota > Anaerolineae > Anaerolineales > Villigracilaceae > UBA5195. Next base: position 24,896 of record CAYRBO010000008.1, read on the forward strand.
TGTAACCTAAAATTCGTTCTGCAAAAAACCCTGCAAAATTACAATCTCAACTTTGCGCCGCAGGCCCGGCAAAACCGGTCGCCCGGCTGAGCGCGCTTGCCGCACTGAGAACAGTATGTCGAAGCAGTCGCATCTTCATCGGCTTGCGCAACATGCCGCTTGCGCGCGCGGACCGAAGCACCGCCGCCAGAACGGCCCGAAAGCCAGTACCACGCCCCCCCGCCCAGAATGAGAATCAAACCCAGGCCTCCCAATACCCAGGGCAGAAAAGACATAAAAGGAGGCGCTGGCGCAAGCGACGAAATCGGCTGGGGCCTGTCAACAGATGTATCGGAACGCGTGCTGTCATAACTGACCTTGAGCGCAACCCGTTCACCAGCCTTGAGATTTTGGAACACAAGCGCGCGATACGAAAATCCATCTTCTCTGGGTTCCCGGCCAGTCATCTCCGGCTCAGTCACGATATTCACTGCGGCAAGCGGCTCTTGTAAGACCATTTTGAACGAACTGACAGGATAATCTCCTAACCAAGTGTAGATGAAAGTGCGCTTTTGTTCCTGCTGAACATACGGAATATAAAACTCTACCCGATAGGTCTGCCGGTCAGTCACAAGGAAGTTGACTACGCTATAGTTTCCTTCCTGAACAGGCGGCGCATGTTCTACGTTCATCAACCCCCCGGCCTCGGCCCTGGCGACGGCAAACAGTTGCGCCCCAGCCGGCATACGAATACCGACTTGAACCGGAAGCGGCGTTGCGGCAGAGATGACAAAATCATACAACACCAACACTGAGGGCTGGTCGAAATCCGGCCATAATTCGATGGTGAGTCGCTCAAAGGCGACCGCCGATTGCGCCCGAGCCAGGCCAGGAAGCAACAGCAAGGCTGCCATGACGAGCAGCAGACACACAGCACGACGCATTCAAACCTCCGCGAAGGAAACTGTGCGGATATTACCACGATTCTGGTCGGTTTTTATGCCCCCTGCAGGGCATTCACCAACTGCCACATCGTCCAGTTGACAGGCGCAGGCACGCCGCGCACTTGCGCCGCGCGCGTCACTGCCCCGCAAATCGAGTCGATTTCGGTGCGCGCGCCGCGCTTCACGTCCTGCAACATCGAGGAGCGATTGGCCGCCGTCCGCCGCGCCACATCTTCCACTGCCGCCACCGGGTTGTCGAAGGGCAGGGTGACCCCGTTTGCTGCTGCCACAGCCGCCGCTTCTCTGGCCAACGCCTGCATCACCAGCCGCGCCGCCGGGCGTTTGAGCAATTCCCCATTCGGCACGCGCAGCAGCGCAGTCAACGGGTTGATAGCCGCATTGATGACCAGTTTGCCCCAGGCCAGGGCATTTGCATCGGGAACGATATCCACCCGGAACCCGGCCCCGCGCAACAGGCCTTCCACCTCCCCACAGCGGGGGTGCGCTTCGAGTGACAAGACGCCTTCCCCGCCGGAGCGCGCCAAACCGGGCCCAAGCAGGGTCGCCCCGTAGGTGCAGACTCCCAACAGGACCCGCGCCTCGCCCAGCGCCCCGGCCAAAATCTCCCGGTTGCCGAGTCCATTCTGGAGCGTAACCGCCAGCGCCGGGGCGGGCAGGCAGGCCGATAGTTTTTGGGCAGCCTGTTCGGTCTGCCACGATTTGACCAGCACCAGCGCGATGTCAATATCGGCGCAGCCTGCCGGGTCGTCGGTTGCCCGAACCGGGAAACGCATCTCGGTTCCCTCGGCAGTGACCAGCCGGGCCCCATCCCGGTTCAGGGCTTGGAGGGCGTTTTTCCAAGTCCCCAGCACGGTCACGGCATTGCCAGAAGCCGCCAGGCGCGCCGCAAACAGCGTCCCCAGCGCGCCCGTGCCGGCAATCAATACCTTTTTCATGTCACACCGCCTTGAGGGGTTCCAACTCGCCCAGGAAGGCCTCCCACTCTTCATCCGCCATATCGACCGCGTGTATTTCCGCTGGGAATTGTTTTTGCTGCACCTCGGCAATGTAGGTCGTGAAAGCCTTCTGCATTTCGGCGTGCAAGCTGGCATATTTCTTAACGAACTTGGGCGTGAAGCGGTCGAACAAGCCAAGCAGGTCATGCGTCACCAGCACCTGGCCGTCCGTCCCGGCCCCCGCGCCGATTCCGATGGTTGGAATCGAAATCCGCCGTGAGATAAATTCTGCCAGCCGGGCCGGAACCGATTCCAGCACCAGACTGAAGCAGCCGGCTTCTTCGAGCAGGAGCGCGTCCTCGAGCAGCCGCCGCGCTGCCGAGGCGGTCTTGCCCTGGGCGCGGAATCCGCCCAATTGGTGAATCGACTGCGGAGTCAGCCCCAGGTGCCCCATCACCGGAATTCCGGCCCCCACAATCGCTCGAATAACCTCGACCCGCTCGCGCCCGCCTTCTAGTTTGACGGCGTCCATGCCGCCCTGCTGGAGAAAGCGGCCCGCATTGCGCAGCGCGTCTTCCACTGAAACCTGGTACGACATAAACGGCATATCGCCGATCAGCAAGGCATTCTTTGCGCCGCGCGAGACAGCCCGCGCATGATGAAGCATCTCATCCATCGTCACGGGCAGGGTATTTTCGTAGCCAAGCACCACCATGCCGAGCGAATCGCCGACCAGGATGGAATCGACCCCGGCCTGGTCCATTGCCAGCGCGGTGGGATAATCATACGCGGTGAGCATCGTAATCGGCTCGCCCCGCTCTTTTTTCTGGCGGAAGGTCAGCGTGGTGACTTTCTTCCGCGCAGGAACAGAAGGAAAAACGTTGGTTGTAGACATGGGTACCCTCCGGTAAGTGGTAGAGTCCGTCCGGCCTCAGCCCCTGCGCCGGTGGTTGAATAAAAATTTTCACACGCCGTCACGTTCTTGCGATACATGCGGCAGTATGGATAATTATACAATGGTTGTTCAGAAAAAAAATCCACCGGTCAAACCGGTGGATGCACACTCATCCAAAGCGTTCTTCTTTCCACACATCCGCCCGGTTGTGGTAGCCGGCCTGCTCCCAAAAACCGCGCCGGTCGGCGGGCATAAACTCCAGCCCGCGCAGCCACTTGGCGCCCTTCCAAAAATACGGCGTCTCCAATTCGGGCTTCGATGGGATGTGTCCTACCACCCCGCGCAAGGGATAACCATGGTCGGGCGTCAGCGGCTCACCGTTGAAATGAGTTGCCAGCAAGAAATTCTCCTGCAAAACTACCTCCAGCGGCAGGTTGACCGTGAAGCCATACTCGGCGTGCTGCATCACATATTTCGCGCTCGGTTTCAGTTTGATAAACCCCTGCTCCACCAGCGTTTGCACCGAAACGCCCTCCCAAACCGTGTCGAACTTGCTCCAGCGCGTCACGCAATGAATGTCCATCACCAGTTTGGCGCGCGGCAACTGGTTGAACTCATCCCACGTCCAGCGTTTTTCTTCTTCCACCTCGCCCCAAGCGCGAAAATCCCAGGTAGCGGGGTTGAAAGGCGGCACAGGGCCATAGTGCAAAACGGGAAATTTGACAGTCAGCGACTGCCCAGGCGGCAATCGCCCCTCGCTGCGAATGCGCTGCTCTTCTTTTCTTCTGTCTGGGCCTTCAAACAAGAACATATCAGACTCCTTTGGTCTGATTTTGATTATAACGAGATTCTCCAAACTGCAAAGTAAGACTTTTGTTAAAAACGCGCGCGAACAAAATCGCCCGGCTAACAGTTTTCCCGCGCGGCTTTAGCGGGCTGAATCCTGGTACGGTTCTGCTGGGGCAAGGACCTCGCCCAGGGTTTGAAACCCCAACCGGTAAATTTTCCAGTCCATTTGGCCTTCATGCGCATTGACAATTTGCGCCCCCACCTTATGCAAAATCCGGTTCGAGGCGGGGTTGACCACCGTTGTCGCTGTCACGGCGCGGCAAGCCGGGTCTCTGAAAGCCCAGGTACACAGGGCGCGCAGCGCTTCGGTCGTATAGCCCTGGCCCTGAAATTGCGGCGCAATGCCATAACCTACCTCTGCCTCGCCTCTTACGTTCAGGTAGCCTTTGAACCCAATCAGCCCGGCCCCGATTTTTTCTGGCTCTAACAGCACCACCAGCCAATAGGTCTGCCAGGGATGCAGTTCCAGCGGCAGGGTCTCCATTTTGGCAAGTTTCATGCCGATGGCGCGGGTCACGTCCTCGGTGAAAATTTCGCGGGCAACCGTGAAGCCCAATTCCGCCTCCAATGCTGGCAGGTCGGAGAGACAGCGTTCCAGTTGCGCATAACTCAGGGGCAGCAGGAACAGGCGCGGGGTTTGAATCATAACAGCAGCCTCAACGCTTCCACCAGCGCTTGCGCCAGCAGGATTTTGAATATCAGAGCCACCGGGTAGACGCTGGCATATGAAATCGAAGGCAGGTCGGTTTCGGTTTGGTTGTTGGCGGCAGCCAGGGCCGGGGGATTGGTCATCGAAGCGGTCAGCGCCCCCATCGCCGAAAGCAGATTCAGGTTGTAGCCCTTCACCATAACGACCAGCCCGGCTAAAGCCGAGATGGTGGTAATGGCAGCGCCCGCCAGCAGCAGAATCCAGCCCTGATCGGCCAGCACACCCACCAGGCGCGCGCCCGCATTCGTCCCCGCGCCGGCCAGGAAGAGCATCAGGCCCAGTTCGCGGGTCAGGTTTTTGGCGGCTGGCGGCACATACAGCCGGAATGGCCCAATTTTTCCAAAATGACCGATGAACAGGCTGGTGATGAACACCCCACCCGCCATGCCCAATTTGACGCTCATGCCCTGGCCGAGTGGCACAGAGACCAATCCCAGCAGCACGCCAACCAACAGACCGATGAGATAGGGGACCATGCTGGTCTCCATCGCCTTGCGCGGCGAGCCTTGCGCCAGACGCACAAAGGCCTCGACGGCGCTTTTCTCGCCCACCACGCGAATACCGTCGCCGCGTTCGAGGGTCACGTTGCCATGTGGCACGATTTCCAATCCCTGGCGGCGGATGCGGGTGATAACAACCGTGAACTGCTCCCAAACTTTCATCTCGGCCAGGGTTTTGCCGGTCAGCGCTTCTTCCAACACTTCCACATCCACGCTCACCACGCTGGCGTTGAAATCCATGCGCTCATCGGTCGGGTCGCCAATCAGCAGGCGCATTTTTTCGAGCGATTCCTCGGTCCCAACGGCCATGACCACGTCGCCCAGGCGCAGAACGGTTTCGGGCATGGCAGCATGGACTTCGCCGCCCTGTTTGACGCGCGAAATGTTGACCTGAGCCAGTTTGCGCGGGTTGATTTGGGCCACCGTCATCCCGTCAAGATTGGCGTTGGTGACGCGGAACTGGCGGGCCTGCAGCCCAGGGGTCTCGATGGATTTTTCGGCCAGGTAACGCGCTTCTTCGGTTTTGATGTTTCGCTTGAACAGGTTGGGCAGGAACTGAACGAGCAGCACAATACCAATCATGCTATAGGGGTAGGCAACGCCATACCCGACCGAGGCCAGCGCGGCAGAGTCGGGCAGGGTACGTCCCAGGGCGTCGAGCGCGGCGGCCAGGGCTGGGGTGCAGGTGAGGGCCCCGGTGTAAAGTCCCACCGCCAGGGCTGGCGGCAGGTTCAGCAGCCAGGCCAATAGACCGGTAGCGAGCGCCCCCGTGCCGACGATGACCAGGGCAATTACAACGAACTGAATCCCGCGTTTACGAAAAGTGCGAAAAAAGCTCGGCCCGGCACTCAAGCCCACCGAGTAAACGAACAAGAGCAAGCCAAAATCCATCACTTCTTTTGGCACGCTCTTGCCATAATGCCCAAAGACCAGCGCCGCAAACAAGACACCCGCCGAGCCAAGCGAAATGCCGCGCCACGAGAGATGCCCCAGCCACGCGCCCAGGGTCAAGATGGCGAACAGGATAAACATTTCTTCTGAAAATGGGTTCATACGCCGCCCATCTTACCGCAGAATTGGATGGTTGGATACTGTCGCTGCCTGTGATTTTTTAAGTTGAGGCCGCATCCGTTCCTAAACTGCGGCATGAACTTATGGCCTGGGCGTTGACGTTGGAGTTGGAGTTGGAGTTGAGGGCATCATATCGTCTCCCGGCTGCGGCGTCCCATTTTCAGGGGGGGCGGTGGGGGTTCGCAAAGCAAGGATTCCGCCCCGGTCTACAATTTGGCAGATATTTTCATTTTCGGCCAGGATTTGCTGTACGAGCGGGTCGCTGCCATAGCCAGCATCTATAATGAGTTTCATCACCCGCCGCGCCTCAGGACACAAATTTTGCTGCGGACGGCTGAGCGCAGCCAGGTTCGAGGCATAAGAATAATAATAAACCAGGGTATTTGGGGTCAGCGGCAGCGGCTCGACCCACACCCCTTCTTCATCGTACTTTGCAATACATTCACGCCCGTAACGTCCCAGGCAGCTCTCTTCTGGATTGCAGCCATCGATAGCGCACTTAAAAGCCATATTCGAGCCTTCGAAATTGCGCGATTTGCGAAAAACAATGCCCAATTGTCCGTAAATATCGGCGTCGGCGGGCCGGTAATCTAGCGCCTTTTGGATGTTGAGAGCCGCCGCAAAGTAATCACCGGTTTGTGAATACGTCCTCGAAATTGAGAGGTAGGGAAAGGGAAGGCGCAACCCAAGTTGTTCATTAATGGCAGCCGCGCGGGCAAAGTATTCGAGCGAACGCTCGTATAATTGCTCTTGCTGTGACTTGATAGGGCTGGAAAAAGCCAGCTGACGATAGTTTGCGCCAGCATAAATATAGAGAAAAGTCATCTTGGGGGCCAATTCGATGGCGCGGTCATAAGCCTCGATGGCCCGGCTGTATGCGCCCTGGGTCTCCAGGTAATACGCATACACGCGGTGCCAGTCCCACAAATCTGCGCCGCTCTCGCGCGCCAGGGAAAGATATTGCTCGCCCTGGCTCCATTTTTGCTGGTCAATCAGCACTTCGGCGTAAAAAACCAGCGCCAGGGTGTTGGTGGGGTCCAATTGCAAGGCGCGGGCAGCCTCTTTTTCAGCCTCGAACAATAAGTCTTGCTTTTCATCGGCAGAGAAGGTTGCGCCTGCTTTCCAATCCAGCACAAAAGCCCGAATGGCGGCCACCGTGCTGCTCTCGGGGTTCAGTTCTTTGGCCCGGTTGACGGCAAACAGGGCGCTCTCCAGGGCGTCCATGCGTTCCGAATCGGTGGTGGTCAAGGCCGACGAGTAGGTCTGGATGCGCGCCAGCCTGGCCCAATGCTCGGCGTTATCCGGCTCGACCTCGGTCGCGCGCTGGTAAGCTTCGACGGCTTTGGGAATATCACCGGCGGCAAAATGGGCCTCGGCCTCGCTGGCGTATGATGTGGAGGCGCGCGTTGGCGTCAGCGTAGGCAGACCCATCGGTTGAACTGTCCCCCGGTCAACGCCATACACAATCCACAAGCCAGCAATCATCAGGATGGTATAGAAGAAAATCCGATAAATGTTGTTTTGGTTCTGGCGGTGAAACAACCGCCGTCGCGGGTAAAGTTCCATATCAATCAGGGAGTGGGGCTGGCCTCAGGAGGCGTCTCAGAAGCGGCTTCAGGAGTACCAGCCGCTTGAGCGCAGCGGTTGTAAATCTCATTTGCGTTAAACACGGCAACTTCGTTGCCCGGTATTCGGGTGATAATTTGCTGAGCAATGGGCAGCGCCTGGGCGCATTGCGGCGGAATCAGCCGGGTTAACGCCAGCCCATAAGTAAAATAATACTCGATGACGCGCGGCGAGTCGGGCGAGAGCTCGGTGGGGGGAATTTCATACCCGTCTTCCGTTGTGCCGCCATTGACAAAATACCCCAATTCCTGCACCGCTTCAGGATACTTGAAATTTTTATAATACATCAAACCCAGATTGCCGCGCAGGTTGGGGTCGCCCGGCGAATCACGCAGGGCCTGCTGGGCATATTGCTCGGCCTTCGTAAATTCACCGGTCGTGTAATGGATGCGTGAAATAATCAAGTCGGGCGTCGGGTCAGATGGATTGAGCGTATCGGCCTTAGAAAGCGCATCAACTGCCAGGTCATATACACCCGCCAAGCGATACGAACGTCCCAGGGCAAGGTAAATTTTGGCGATATTGCCGTTAATGGCGACCGCCGCCTGATATTCATCGATTGCCTCCGGGTAATTGCCGGTGGCTTCCAACACATAGCCTCGCGCGTAATGCGCTTCCACCGTCCCGCCGCCCAGGCTGAGCGCCACCCGCGATTCTTCGCTCATGCGCTCGATGATGTTCGGGCCACCCTGGTTGGCGAAAAACTGATCGACCAGCAATTCGGCATAATAAGCGTGCGCCAGGGCATTGTTGGGGTCCAGTTCCAGAGCGCGCTTAATAGACGCTTCTGCGTTCAGAAAATCACGCTGGTTTGCCAGCGCCCAGCCGCGCACGGCATGAGCCATCGAACTGTTCTGGTTAAGGAGCAGCGCGTTTTCTGCGTTCGCCTGGGCTTCCTTATACTGCCCGGCCCAAACCTGGGCCCGCGCCATGTTGATATAAATAACTACGTTACCAGGATTGCTGGGAGCCGCCGCAATCGCCTGCTGGTATGACTGGATGGCCTGGTTCACCTTGCCCTGGGCAAAAAACTGCTCGGCCTCGGTTACAAACGCTTCTGGCGGACGCGTGGGGGTGGGGGTCGGGTTCCAAGGCGTCTCCACCGTTGTCACAAAAGGAGCCAGGTACAGGCTGATTCCAACCAGGACAGTTAAGATAAATAAGTTAAAGTAATTAATCGGCTTGCGCCGCTTTGTCATCGTCCATTTACTTCCACGAAGGTACATAAATTCATCTTACCATTCCCGATGAAACAGCGTCAAGCCGATTATGATGAAGTTAATACTTCTCTTAAGGTTTTCCGCGCGAATTCGCTTCCTTTTTTCTCTTGCTTACCTGGTAATCTGCACGTTGCCCGCGCCCATTTCAATCACAACTGTCAGCGCTGGGCCATTGCCTGCCTGGGTATATAAATCGCCGCTTTGCGACCAGCCCGCCGGGAATTGCGCATTCGACAAGCCACCATTGACCTTAACTGTCGCCGCCATGCCCTCCGGGATGACCAGTGTCAGGTTGCTCATGCCCGAGCGGATAGAGACACTCGCATCACGCTGCAACTCGCCGCCAAAATCGAGCGTGTAATTGCCCGCGCCGCTGTCGAATACCAACGAGACGAAATTGGCATTCGCCAGGTTCTTGAGGGTGACATTCGACGCGCCGGTTTTATAGGTCAGCAGGCTCATCTTTTCAGGATTGAGCGCCGAAAAATCGATAGTTACCTCCGCTGCGCCATCATTCACCGAGAGGCTGGTCAGCGCCAGGCCGCCCAGGTCAAACTCGCCCTGATAGGCCCCGGCCTTAATTTCCAGGGACATCGGCTGCGAACCGAGTTGCAAATTCCACTCGTTTTTCAGGCCGTCAAAATTGGGAATTCCGCTCACCCGATACTCGCCCTGCCTGATGACCACTTCCCCGCCTTCGGTTTCGATTTCGGGCTTGAAATCAGGGACATTGTAAGTGGCCGTGCCGCTCACCAGGCTGCCCTGCGCGCCAGGCGCGAGAACCAGTTCACCCGCGCCAAATTCCAGCGTCAGGCGAGCCGACTGTGCATCGGGCGCAGGAATGCGAATTTCATCGGTCACTTCAGGGCCAGGGACTTTGGCCTCAGGCAGGTTAATATTGATACCACATGCGCTCACCGCCAGGGCCAGCGCCAGGATAGCAAAAAGAATAGGTTTGGACATATTGGACCTCCAGGAATTAAGCCTTTTTTGGCTTTGTCCTTAAACTTACGCGCCCCCGTTAAAAAAGTTGCGGCGGGCCGCTCACCAGCCGCCTGCCGTTAGCGATACACTTACGCACTCCGGGCATTCACCTCCGCCGGTACACTTCTATACCATCCCCCAAATCCTTCACCCAAACATCCTCCGCTTCGCGCGCGATGCAAATGCAGACGTAAATATCGCCAATGGCCCCTCCGGCATTGAGCGCCATGCCCACAAAGAACGGAGCCAACAGCCAAACAGGCAGGAACGGGACAAGTACCAGCCCCAGCGCAGTCAACCCCACCAACGGCGCCAGCCCAATCACAAGATACTGTCGTTTTGGGAAATACCAGCCCGGCATGGCCGCGTAAGCATAGCCGGGGCCAAGCCCAAATTGGGGCGGGTGTTTGGCAAACCACCAGAAAACCGCGCCATGCGCCAACTCGTGCAGGCTGATGGAAATGACCAGCGCCAATAAAAACCAGCCAAGCGTTGTTAAAATCTCGCCAGAAAGACGCATCTCGCTCAAATCGGGCCGTAATGCCTGAAAGGCCCGCCATAAAAACAGGGCCACCATCCCCACCCAGAATACCCCGGCTACCTGCAACAGGATGTTGAGGCGCATATCTTTCTTCAGGCTGACTTCCCAGGCCAGGGAATGGGTTTCGGGCAGGGTTTGGGTAGGGTTCATTTCAATAGTCCACGCGCCTGTTCACTATCCAACCGGATTTGGGCAATCAGCGATTCGACAGATGGGAATTTTTGCTCGCCGCGCAGCCGCTCGACAAATTCGAGTTTGAGCGTTTTGCCGTATAAATCGCCGGAGTAATCGAGCAGATGCGCCTCAACGCGCGGCAGAGCCTGACCGCCGGTGAAGGTTGGACGCAGACCGACATTGGTCACGGCGGGATGTTTTTCGCCACTCACAAAGGCCCAGGTGGCGTATACGCCATTGGCGGGCAGGGCTTTTTCAGCAGGAATTTCGACATTCGCGGTGTGAATGCCGATGGTGCGTCCGCGCCCATCGCCAGGGACAACGGGACCCTGCACGGAATAGTAGCGCCCCAATTTAACGGCGGCCAGGCTCACCGCCCCATCTGCTATCGTTTGGCGGATTAATGTAGAGGAGATGACATCGTCGCTTAAACGGACGGCCTCGACAGCCTGAACATCATACTCCAACTGCTTGCCAATTTCACTCAATCGCTGAAAGTTGCCTGCGCGGCCTTTGCCGAGGGCGAAATCGTAGCCGATGAGCAGTTTTCGCAGCCCCAGGCGGGTTTTGAGTTCGGCCATGAAGTCTTCGGCGCTGCGCCCGGCCAGTTCGCGGGTAAATTGCATGGTGATGACCTCGTCTATGCCCAGGCTAAACAGGATTTCGGCGCGTTCTTCAGGCGTGGTCAGGCAGGGGATTTCGCGCCCGGCCAGCACTTTTGCCGGGTGCGGCGTAAAAGTGAGCAAAACGGCAGGCGCGCCGCTCTGGTGGGCGCCTGCCGTCAGTTGGCGAATGATTTCCTGGTGGCCGCGATGGACGCCATCGAATACGCCGATGGTCAGCCAGGAACCGGTCAGCGAGACGGCTTCCAGGGAAGTGTAGTGAGTCATGCTACGAGAAAAAGACTTTCTTAGGCTGCCATTCAGAAGTGGTCGCGTCGAGTTCCATCAGCGAGACCAGTTCTCCAGCCATGCTGACGCCGCGCACCAGGTTGTTGATGCCGGGCCGGTCGGCAGGGTTGGCGGGGATGCGGTGGCCGTGTTTGACTGCTTCCACTTCATCGGGGTTGAGTTCTACCGCAGGCCAATCGCCCAGCGCTTCGGCTGCTGGGATGAGATACTGATACCAATTCCCGGCGCGAAAGGCTTCTTGTAGTTTGCGCAGGGGGATGGCATCGCGCAGGCTGAAGCGTCCGCTTTTGGTGCGGCGCAGACCCACCAGGTAGGCGCCGGTGCCAAGCGCTTCGCCCAGGTCGTTGGCGAGTGAGCGGACGTAAGTGCCAGAGGAGCAGTGGACATCGACCACCACTTCGGGCGGGGCCCATTCTAGCACTTCGAGATGGTAAACGTTGATTTTGCGGGGGGGTAAAGTCACCGCTTCACCGCGCCGGGCCATATCGTAGGCGCGGCGTCCGCGCACTTTGACGGCGGAGTAAGGCGGCGGGGTCTGTTCGATTTCGCCGACAAAATTCTTAAGCGCGTCTTCAAATTGCTGTTCGGTGACATTAATAGTGGGCTGCACCTGCCGGGTAAAACGCCCATCGGCGTCGAAGGTGTCAGTTGAAGCGCCCATGCGGATGATGGCCTGATAGCGTTTGTCGGAGGCCGAGACGTATTCGCTCAGGCGCACCGCCGGGCCAACCAGGATGACCAGCACGCCCGAGGCGCGCGGGTCAAGCGTGCCGGTATGCCCGGCGCGGCGAATGCCCGTGCCAAAGCGAACGGCATTGACTACATCATGCGAGGTCATGCCAATTGGTTTATCAATGACCAATACTCCAGAAATTGCGTTTTTAATATCTTGATGGTCCATGAGAGGTCTCCTGTGCCCCCTATAATTTGAGCATTTCGCGCGTGGCGGCGAGTACGCGCGGTTGGATTTCTTCGAGTTTGCCGGGAATATCGGCCCCGGCAGCGGCTTGATGCCCGCCCCCGCCAAACGATTGGGCAACTTTTGATACATCTAACCCCGGCTGGAGCGCGCGCCATGAGATTTTAACGCTGTCGCGTTGTTCGACGAAAATCATGCCGACGGCATGGTCTTCGATGGCGGAGATGATATTAATCAGGTCGGCATCATCATTGCCGCCGTAACCGGCATTTTTGCGGTCGGTCAGGCGCAATGTGCCATAGACAATGCCGTCCAGGGTGGTCAGGCTGGAAAGTCCCGCGCCCCAATATTTGGCAGCGGCGTAAGTTCGGCGCACCAGTGAGCGGTTGTAGAGTTCGGGCAGGTCAATGCCGGTTTCCATCAATAAGGCCGCTTGTCGGAGGGCTGCCGGGGTGGTGTTGGAGGTGCGAAACCCCAGCGTGTCGGTGACGATGCCGGTGGCCAGGTTAGCAGCCACATCCTGGCTGATTTCCAATCCCCATTGGGGAAGGTGGTCAGTCAGGATGGCGGCGGTGGCGACGGCTTCTGGCTCGATGAGATTCAAATCGCCAAAGCGTTCGTTGGTGATGTGATGGTCGATATTGATGTGGGGTTTGCGCGCAGTCTCAAACTGCTTGCCGACGCGCCTGAAATCGGCGCAATCGACGGTGACGAACAGGTCGAAGCCGGCTTGCGGCTCTTTTTTCACCTGGTCGCTACCCGGCAGGTGGCGGAAGGAGGCCGGCAGGCCATCGCTCAAGACCATCTGGACGGTTTTGCCTGACGCTTGGAGCGCTAATCCTAACCCAAGCATAGAGCCAATCGCGTCCCCATCGGGCCGGACGTGCGAGACGATGAGGATGTTTTGGGAAGAGTCGAGTTTGGCTTTGATGGCGATGTCAATGTTAAGAATCATTCACGTCTCTCTATTCCCTGCGTTCCTCGCGCAACTGTTTGAACAGTTTTTCCATGTGGTCGGCGTTTTCGGGGGTCGGGTCCCAGTGGAAGCGCAGGCGCGGGAAAACGCGCAGTTCTACCCGCGCGGCCAGGGCGCGGCGCAGGAATCCGCTGGCAGATTCGAGGCCTGCCAGCACTTCGGCGGAACGGCTCTTGCCTTCCACGGCAGAAACGTAGATATCGGCAAAGGCCAGTTCGCGGTCGACGCGCGCGTCGGTCACGAAAATCTGGCGCAGGCGTGGGTCATTCATCTCTCGAATGAGCAGGTCAGACATCTCTTCGCGGATACGGTCCGCAATTTTTTGTAAGCGTACACCGGATGGCATGATGATTTTCGATTTCGGATTTAAGATTTTGAATGAGATTGGAGCCCGGCATACAACGCCGCCAGACTCCAACCTTAAATCTGGTTTGAACTATCTATTCGCACGTTGCAACAATCGTACACGGTTTGTTGGGTTTCGTCAATCAGTTATTTTTCTCAAGGACGTAACACTCGAGGATGTCGCCCACGAGGATATCGTGGAAATTTTTCAGGCCCACGCCACACTCCAGACCGTTGCGCACCTCGCGCACGTCATCCTTCTCGTGTTTGAGCGAGGCGACTTCGCCCTCGAAGACAATGTCGCCGCCGCGCATCAGACGGACTTTGCCATTGCGGCGCAGCTCGCCTTCCACCACGCGGCAGCCGGCAATCTTTCCCACTTTCGAGATGGGGAATACTGCCAGGACGTGCGCCTTGCCGATGTGCTTTTCGACGAACTCCGGCTGCAACATGCCTTTAAGGGCTTTTTCGATATCCTCGGTCAGTCGGTAGATGATGTCGTATAGGCGGATAGAAACGCCTTCGGCCTCCGCCAGGCGGCGGGCGGCTACTTCGGCCTGAACGTTGAACCCAATCAGGATGGCTTTCGAGGCGGCAGCCAGCATAACATCGTTCTCGCCGATGTTGCCGGTTTCGGCATACAGAATTTTGATGGCAATTTCGGCGCTGTTCTTGCCGAGTTCATTGATTTCCTTGATGATTGGCTCCAGCGACCCCTGCACGTCAGCCTTCACAATCAGGCGCAATTCTTTGACCTCGCCAGCCTTGAAACGCGCAAACAGGTCTTCGAGCGACATCTTGGCGGCGGCATTCTGGTTCTTGATGGCTTCCTGGCGTTTCAATACAATCTCGCGCGCGGTGCGTTCGTTTTCTACCACTTCGAAAATATCACCCGCAGAGGGGACCTCTCCTAATCCCAGCACCGAGACCGGCATAGAAGGGCCGGCTTTTTGAACCGGCTTGCCGCGATAATCGAACATGGCTTTCAAACGTCCTTGCGAAGTGCCAGCAACCACCACATTGCCATTTTTCAAGGTTCCGTTTTGCACCAATAAAGTGGCAACTACCCCTTTGGCCTTATCTAACTCGGCTTCGATAACGGTTCCAATCACCTTTCCAGCCGGGTTGGCGCGGATGTCGGAACTATCGGCCACCAGAAGGATGGAAGCCAGCAGGTCATCGATGCCAACCTTTTGTTTGGCTGAAACCGGCACGACGATGGTGTTGCCGCCCCAATCATCGGGGACGAGTTCCAATTCAGCAAGTTGATTCTTGACCCGGTCGGGGTTGGCGTTGGGTTTGTCAATTTTGTTGAGCGCCACAATGATTGGCACGCGGGCAGCCTTGGCGTGAGCAATCGCCTCGCGGGTTTGAGGCATCACCCCATCATCGGCGGCGACCACCAGGACGACGATATCGGCGCCCTGCGCGCCGCGCGCCCGCATAGCTGTAAATGCGGCGTGGCCGGGCGTATCGAGGAATGTAATCAGGCGTCCCTCGCGCTCGACTTGATATGCGCCGATATGCTGGGTAATTCCGCCCGCTTCCCCGGCGGCTACATTGGTCTGCCGGATGGCATCGAGAAGGGAGGTTTTGCCATGGTCAACATGCCCCAAGATGGTGACAACCGGCGGCCGCGCCACCAAATCAGAGTCTTTTTCATTCAATATTTTTTGCCGCCAGAGCGGCACTTCCCCAACTTCCTTCTTTTCTTCGACTTCCTGCTGTTCGGGAATTGCGTCGAAACCAAACTCAGCCGCGACAATCGCAGCAGTATCAAAATCGATGGTCTGGTTGATGGAGGCCATCACGCCGTTGACCATCAGTTTTTTTATCGCGTCAATCGGGCTGATGCCCATCTTTTGCGCCAGGTCACGGACGCCAATAGCTGCCGGAATTTCGATTTGCTTTGCACTCATGAGGACACCTCCTGCAATGAAACTGCCCACCCGCGCGGGAAGGCGGCCCGGAGCATGCCCCATGCGCAAAATCACATGACGTTACTCTCAGGCTCCGTTCCCGCAAGGGACTCGGCGGAGTCGTCCGGCAGGCTGGCCATATATTCTTCCAACCTCTGCCGGTCTTCGGCTGTCAGGGAAACGCGCAAGGCATTTGCCAATGCGCCCTTCAGCCCGCGTTCCCAACAAATCTTGTGGTCATGCAGGTAGGCCCCCCGGCCATTCATTTTGCCCGAAGGGTCGATGAAGACCCCATCGGGCCGCCTCACAATGCGGGTCAGCGTGCGCTTGGCCAGCACAGTGCGGCATCCGACACAAGTTCGTTGGGGAATATGTTTGACAGGTTTGACAGGTTTTTTCTTCACGTCAACACCAGATTGACGACGGTACCTTCCTTACCAGTTATTAAAAATGCTACCAATCTTCGAATAAATCATCGCCGCGTTTGTGTTTTTTGCGGCCCACGACTTCGCCACGCTCTTCGTCGAATTCATACTGAACTGCTTTCTTACCCTTCTTGCCCTTTTTATCTTTTTTCTCGGCTTCATCATCAACAGCGGGGGTAAAGGACTCGGGACGGAGTTTGAACAATTCTTCGAAAGTGGCTTCTGGTTCGGCTTCTTCCTCGGCTGCGGCAACAGGCGCGGGGGCTTCAACCTCCGCAGCCGTTTCGGGAGCAACTTCCACCACCACCGGCGTTTCTTCAACCGGAGCAGGCGATTCGGCGACAACCTCGGCCACTGCTTCCGCCGAGACAGGTTTCTCTACGTGGAAGGTCGTTTCAGCCACAGCCGTATGAATCGCCTGCATGGCCTTTGGCCCAATGCCGGGCAGACCTAACACCCGGTCGGGAGATAGTTTCATCGCCAGCAACAGGTCGCCAGCGGTGCGGTAATCGGCTTCGGTCAGGATATTGTAGACATGTTCGGGCAGGCCGAGGACATCCAACGGCTGCTCAAAGGCCACTTCGGGGATTCCCGCGCGGGCTTCAGCCAGTTTTTCGGCAGATTCCTGCTCAACGGCACGCTGACGCTCAATGGCGCGGCGTTCCACCCGGTCGACGAATTGCGCCAGGTTCTGGTATTCTTCAGGAGTCAGCGGGCGGCCTTCGGCTTTCTTCGCCAGGATTTCGGTGATGAATGGCAGGTTGTCCTTTTCGGCCTCGGCCATCATTTGCATTGATGGTTCAGATTGCAAACGGCTCAAGGCATCGGCGGCGGCTTCGCTCACGCTCTTGATGTCGATGCGCCAGCCAGTCAATTTGGCGGCCAAGCGGGCGTTCTGCCCATCTCGGCCAATTGCCAGCGAAAGTTGGTCTTCCATCACCACAACAGTGGCGGTCTTTTCACCCTCGGCCAGATACACGCCGCTGACGCGCGCCGGGCTGATGGCTTTGGAGATATACACCACCGGGTCGGGATTCCACTCAATGATGTCAATCTTTTCGTCGTGCAGTTCCTTGACAATCGCCTGAATGCGCACGCCTTTGACGCCCACGCACGCGCCGACCGGGTCAACCCCGGCCTGGGTGGCCGAAACCGCCACTTTGGCGCGCTGGCCCGGCTCGCGCGCAATCGCGCGGATTTCGACGATGCCATGATAGATTTCAGGGACTTCGTTTTCGAGCAGGCGGCGCAAAAAGTTGCGGTGCGCGCGCGATAGGATGATTTGCGGGCCGCGCGAACCATCCTTGATTTCCATGATGATGGAACGCACCCGGTCATGCACGCGGAAACGCTCGCCGGGGATTTTCTGGTTGGCGGGCATGACGCCCTCGGCCTTCATGTCCAGCCCGATGGTGGTGCTTTGCGGGTTGGTAGCCTGCACCACGCCGCTGACGATTTCTCCCAACTGACGCTCGAAATACTGCATTTGCGCGCCGCGCTCTGCCTCGCGGATGCGCTGTTGGATAACCTGGCGCGCAGTTTGGGCGGCAACGCGCCCAAAATCGCGGGGCGTGGTTTCTACAATCACCATATCACCCAACTGGCAAAGCGGGTTAACCTTGCGCGCTTCTTCGAGCCGCACCTCGGTGCGCTCGTCCAGCACGCTCTCAACGACTTCCTTTTCGGCGTAAATTGTCACCTTGCCAGTGTCAGGGTCTACTTTCGCTTCCACATGCTGGGCGCTGGAAGCATTGACCGCGCGGCGATAGGCCGAAATCATTGCCGATTCCAGCGCGCCTAAAATGACTTCTTTCGGAAGCTGCTTCTCTTCCAGCACTTCGTTGAAAGCCAGACTAAACTCGTTTTTCATGCCTGCACGAACTCCCGCGTGAACGAACTCGGATAATTGTATCTTTTCAAGCAAAAAAGTGGGGGGCGCCCACTTTTCGGTGCTTGCGGTATTGGTCGAACGAGAGAGATTCTAGCACAAAGCCCAAAAACGTGCAAGATTGAACAAATTTGGATACAATCGGGCGCATGACCAACCTGACCGGCCCTGATAAATCTCGTTATGTTCAAGACCTGTTTACCCGCATTGCCCATCGCTACGATTTGATGAACCGGCTGATGACGGGCGGACAGGACATCCGCTGGCGGAAGGAAGTCATCCACCGTGCCGCCCTCCACCCGCGCGCCTCGCTGTTAGACCTGGGCGCCGGAACAGGCGACCTGGCCCGCGAAGCCCTTGCCCAACAGCCAACCGCCCGCGTGACCGCCGCCGATTTCACCCTCGCAATGATGCGCGCCGGGAGGCAGGCTGCCGATACTTTCGCCTGGTCTGCCGCCGATGCGCTGCATCTGCCCTTCCCGGCAGAACGCTTCGAGGCGGTCGTCTCCGGCTTCCTGATGCGCAACGTCGTCGATACTAGCGCCGCCTTGCGCGAACAATATCGGGTGCTAAAACCAAAAGGGCGCATCGTCATCCTCGACACCACGCGCCCCAAAAAGAACCTGCTCTCGCCCTTCATTTGGCTGCACCTGCATGTGGTCATCCCAGCGCTGGGAACGCTGCTCTCCGGTCAACGCGATGCTTATACCTACCTTCCCGATTCGACCGAGGCCTTTCTGAGCGCCGAAGAACTGGCCGCCCGCATGGCCGCCGCCGGGTTCAAGCGCATCGGCTACAAAAGACTCATGTTCGGGACGATCGCCATTCATTGGGGGGAGAAGTAGGCAAGCAAGCCAGGGAGCAAGCAAAGCAAAAGAGCGAGGAGGGATGTTTGCCTGCTTGCTGGTTTGCCCATCTGCCGATTTGCTCCCTTGTTGATTTGCTTGCTTGCTGACCGATTACCAGCCAACGACCAGGGAAATTCCAAACATAAACAACGCAAATAAGAGTTGCAAGCCAAACAGGATGGCAAAGACATAAGCCACAACTTGAATCGTGGAGGTTCCTGCCGAAGCGCGCACTTCCTGTCCCTCGGAAAGCTGCCGCACCATCTGGGCCGCCGCCGAGATGCCGTTACGGGGGAAGCCACCCGTCCAATACCAGCGCGGCGCCTCGACCGGGACGATGATTTTGTGTCCATCGTATTCTTTCAGCCACAGCCGCAATGCTTCGGGCGGGTTGAAAGCCAGGGTGCTGGGTAAAATAACCACCCGGGCGGCCTCGGCCCCTTCGGGCAGGCCGTCTTCCAGGGGCAGGGCTGCTGCCGGGACGTTGGGCGCAACCTGTTTAATGGCCTCCTGCATCAGTGGAGCGAACCCGCTGCCAGCCTGCTCGAAGACCAACACCGGGAACTGCTCTTGAAGGGCCAGGAGCGACTCGGCCTTGCGTCCACCATCACGCCGCAGAGCCGACCAGTGATAAGCGAGGAAAGCGGCAAATAAGACCAGTAATTGCAGCGCGTTTAGCACATCGCGGGTAAAGTTATCTTGTGCCGCGCCAAGCAGAGCATATAACAGGTTATAAAATACCCCAATCGCCGAAACCATCCCGCCGATTACTGCGGCGAAAATAACCAGGTACAGGTACGAGCGGCGCACCAGCGAACGCCGGGCGTTATCGCCGCTTTCGTCCCTGGAGAGCGACTCGGCTTGCATGGGACGCCAGGCCAGCAACCAGAGCGGCAACCCAACCAGCAGGGTGGCAAGCGCGGCGCTCAACCGTTCGCGCAGCGTATCACCCCACAAGGCGGGCGAACTGACCAGCGTCTCGATGAGGAACGAAAACAAGAGCGCCAGCCCGGTGAAGGCGGCCACCAGGCCAATCAGCGAGAGAATGTAAAAGTAGAAGCGGTTCAACCCGGCGCGGCGGGCAGGCGATTCCACGCCCCGAATTTCGCACGCCAGCCAGTTTCCATAATAGGCCCACACCACCCCCAGCGGGATTCCAATCGAAACCGGCCCGCCCAACCGCGAGAGCAGTTCGGTCAGCGGCAAGACCTGCCCCAGCGCCAGCCGCAGCAAGACATCTGCCAGCACCCCGGCAGAGGACAGGACCGTGACCACGCCCGCCAGAGAAAGCAGGTACAAAACGCCCAGGCGCAGGAGGGAGCCGCTTTCCTGCGGTTCTTCCAGGGCGCGCTGGCAGGTCTGCCAGGCCCAAACCCAGATGGGCGCGCCGACCAGAATGAGCGCCAGGCCGTTAAGGAAGATTTCACGGCCCGGTTCGCCTAAAATGGCGGTTGGGATATAAAACAGGAAACGAATGACCTGCTGCGCGCCGAAAATCAGCATCAGCAGGCCATAGAATACCCAGATATAGCGGTACAGGCGGCGCACATCGCGGAAGTTGTCCACATCCAGGAGGGTCAGCCAGTCGATTTGCGTCACGCGATAGAAATACGCCGCCGCCACCAGGTTGAAGAAAATCGCTATCAGGTTATCGACCCACCCCTGCGAACCACCCAGCAGCGCGCGGTAACTCTCCAGGCCTGCCAGCGTGATAAAGGAACGATTGAGCAGCGCAAGCAGGTTTTGGGCAACCGGAATCAGGGTAGCGAGCAGGATTCCATACAGGAACACCGCCCGCAGCGTGGCAGCATGTTCCTCGCCATCGACCCGGGCGGCGCGCTGCGCCCAGCCCCAATGCAGCAGGAAAATCGGCACGCCTACCAAAATCAAGGCCAGGGCTTGGGCCAGAGTCTCTGGGCCGGGCAGGGTGATGCCAGTAGCGAAGGTGGCGCGCAACAGGCTGATGAGTCCCCACAAAACAACTTCAACGCTGATGAAGGCAACCGCGAAAAAATATAAACGACGAATGGTGCGCATGGCGTCCCCTATTTATTAACCGGCGCGGGCGTGGGCTGGTACCAATCGTAGGCCCAGAAGTTGCCGCCGGGCAGCTGCTTTATTTTCCAGTCGCCATTCTGCCGCACCAGGCGCGCATAATCGAGATAGCGCGAACTGCCCCCAAAGGGGTCGCGCTGGTTATAGATAATGCTCAAGCCAACCGTCGCCAGGTCGTCGCTGGTCTCGGTCTGCAAAATCTCCACCCCGACCCCTGACGGAGAAATCATGTAATTGAAAAACGATTCGCGGAATTGCTGGTAAGTGGGCTTGTTTTCCAGGTCAGCCAGGTAGGTATAGGCTTTTTCGTAATCCCGCTTTTGAAGGGCGATGATGTAGTTTTGCACCACGCCCTGCGGGGTGGATTCGTCAACATAGGTCAAGTCGTCCTGACGGGTAAAGAAGACTGCCAGGGCAAGCAGGATGAGGACGGCAATCCCAAGCAAGATTCCGGTCAGAAAACGGTCCTGTTTCATAGGCTTTTCAGTCCTTTCGGGGGGAAGACTACCCACGGCTTTTGCGAGGCCGGAAGGGGCGCTTCCTCGGCCCGGGGCGGGCAGCGATGACGAAGAACGGGCCAAAGACCGGCACGAGCAAAGCCAGAATCCCCCAAAAGGCAAACTCGGCGTGAGTCAGGCGGCGATGGCGCATGTAGAACAAGGCAAGCACAAACGCCAGAATCGTATAGATTGCCAGCAAAACCAGCAGGATGGTTTGTATCATATCGAAATTGTACAGAGGGATGGGCAAAAAGGCAAGAGAAACGTCCCGAAGGTTTGATTCGCGTAAAACAGGCGAGCGAGAGTACCCTTCGGGACGTTCATTCGAAGATAAACAGCATCCCGCCCGTTTCCAGCCAGGGAGGCAGAAGGAGCGGCGGAGGGTCGGCGCGGTTCCAGTTCCACAGGCCGAGCCGGTCGCATTCAGAGAGGTAGATACCAAATGGCAGGCCAGGCGACCGGCATATCAATGGGAGTTCTTCCATGCCGATTCGTTCGGTCGTGGCGAGTTCGTTGGGTTTGCCGGGCGAGGGCAGGCAGCCAAAGGTCCAGTTCGACTGTCCGGCAGGGATGAATTTGCCATCAGGATAGCGGCACCAGGCGCGATCGAGTTCTTTTAGCACGCCATAGGTAAAGGCGTCGGCAATCTGCCCGTTGGGTTTGAACAGGCGCACGCCGTCGCCGCCGTTGCTGAGCAGGATGCCGGTCTGAGATGCGAAAAAGGCAACCCGCGTGCCAGGCTGCAGGGTGACGCCGGTGATGGTGTAGGGATTGGAATCCCCCTGCTGGTCGTCGAGCCGGTAATTGTTCAGAGTGACGGCCACACTGCCCAGGTTGATGAGTTCGATGAATTCATCGCCGCTGTTAATTAGGCCATCGCCGTTATAGTCGGCGCGGGCGTGCGGCAAGAATTCGTTAATTACAATGGGCTCGGGCGTGGCGAAGTTGGGCAGGGGCGTGCGGGTGCGAGTGGGCGTGCGGGCAGGAGTGGCAGTTCGCTGCGGCGTGGGGGTAGGAGTCACGTAAAAAGCCCAGTTGATATTCTTGGGCGTGCCGCAAATGTCGTTGCCGTTGGCGTCCTTGCCGTTTTTCAAAACGCTGGTATTCGTAATCCATGAAACATCGCTGTCCTGCATCGGAGCGCCGCCAACAGCGCGCCGTTCCATCGAACAATAGGCAGGCGAGGCGCTGCCCGCCGGCCAGGCGCCGCCGTTGCCATTGGCGGTATCAATCACCTGACCAGAAGGCGAGAGCAATTGCAAAATGCGGCCATCATTAGACAGAGCGCCAGAGTAAATCTGGTCAGCGGTGATATCGGAAACCGCACTGTCGGTGCTGCGTTCGAGCAGGAAATAACCCCCGGCGGGAATCGTGCCATTCAGCGTGATAGAGAGGGAGTTATCGGTAGCCGCCAGCCGCCAGTTGGCAATGCTGACAGCGGTTGTGCCGGGATTGTATAGCTCAATCCATTCATGGTTAGAGTTGGCCGCCGTGCCTGCCCAGGCTATCTCATTGATGACAACTGCCATGCTCGCGCCAGGCGTGGGCGTGATGGTGCGGGTGGGGGTGGCGGTACCGGTAGCAGTGACCGTCGCGGTGGCTGTTCCGGTGGCCGTTGGCGAGGGGGTTGGAATCAGGCCTGCGCCCCAATTTTGCTCCCCTGGCGTGCCATAGACGAAATAAATACCGCTGCTATCGCGTACTGTTGGCGCGCCTGCAAATGTGACCCAGGTCTGGTCCGTTTCAGGCAGCGCGCCGGTGCGTTCCATGCTGGCATAGGGCAGAAAGCCTCCGCCTGACGGCCAGGGGCCGCCGTTGCCATTGGCGGTATCCACCAGGTCGCCAAATGGAGATTCGAGACGCAATGTTTCGCCCGTGATGTCTAACGGCGCGGTAAACACCTGCTGGATGGCCGGGGTCGAACCTTGAAAGACATCCGCGCGGCGAGCCAGCAGGAAATAGCCATTGGGAGGGATAATATTGTTGGCAGGAACGCCTGTATCGAGAACGATACTTGGTGACCCATCGCCTGCGCTCAAACGCCAACCGGTAATATCCACTGGGTCTGTCAGGCTCGGGTTATGGAGTTCTATCCACTGCCCGGCAGGATCGGCCTGCGTGCCGCCCCAGGCGACTTCGTTGATGATGACCCGCCGCAGCCATTCGGGGGTGTTGGTGGGGGTGGGCGTGACTGTGGGGGTGATGAATTGCGAATTTTGGGCTTTGGGAGAACCACAAATGTTGTTGCCGCTATTGTCCTGAGCGATGGTATTGGGGGGAGAAGTTCCCCAAGATGCTGGCTCATCCAACAATGGACCCACCCGTTCCATTGTGCATTTCGTTGTGTTGTTTCCCTGCGGCCACGGATTTCCGGTGGGATAATTTGCCGTGTCAATCAAAATCGGAGTA
This sequence comes from uncultured Anaerolinea sp., assembly GCA_964422545.1. GTDB lineage: Bacteria > Chloroflexota > Anaerolineae > Anaerolineales > Villigracilaceae > UBA5195. The sequence goes on from CAYRBO010000008.1 coordinate 48,539, forward strand.
GGGCTAGAGTTATCAAATAATTGCAATGTTTCTCCGGGGGGGCCATTTCCAAGCGCGCCCGTGTAGATTTGGTCTGCCGCGACAGTTGTTGCAATCTCATTTCTTTCGAGCAAAAAATAACTTCCCGCAGGAATGATTCCCGATAAAACAATATTCGGTGTACCATCAACGGCTTGTAATCTCCAACCCGTTATATTCACATCACTTGTTCCAGGGTTATACAGCTCAATCCACTCATGATTCGCATCGCTGAGCGTTCCCATCCACGCCACTTCGTTGATAATAATTGACTGTGTACCGAGCATCACTGGTCTCGCTCCGGCGGGTGGGACGAGCAGCGCAACCAGCCCGCATAGGGCCAGGAAAGCGAGCGCCAGCCCGGTCGTTAAACGGCGAAACCAGACCTTGCGGTTTGGGCGCGGCAACAGGGAAGGATTGGATAGCAACGTCATTGCGATTCCATGAAGAAAAACCGGGAGGGACGTCCCGGCCAGAGCAAAGGCGGCAAAACAGGAATTTAGCGCGGCTCGATTACCAGCTTAATAGCAGTGCGTACCTTTCCGTCTATGTCTACGTCAACAAATTCAGGAACGCAGACGATATGGATACCATCGCCTTCCAGGTATCCTTTGGCAAGCACAAGCGCTTTGATGGCTTGGTTGACCGCGCCTGCGCCGATAGCCTGCACTTCAGCGCGTTTGTGTTCGCGGACCACCCCGGCAATTGCACCGGCCACAGCGGAGGTACGGGAGTTGGCTGAGACTTTAATCATATCCATTGTGATGCTCCCTTCTGGGTTGGAAGAGGGGCCAGCCTTGCTTCTAAAAAGATTGTACAAGATTCTAATAATCAATACAAGCGTTCTTGAAGAATCATCAATCTCCCAAATGTTTATAAAGAGAACCTTAATTAGTCGTCGTAGTAGTAACTGTGGATATGTGGACAACGGGAAAGAAGCACCATCCCTGGCCGATTCGTCTCGGAATAAACCCCACATCTGGCGGCAGCCTGTCAAATGAGGAGGGTTCACGCCTGTGGATAACTACAGACATCTGCCTAGTACGCTTCCAGCCCTTTTTGAGGCTTCGACCAGCATTCGGGGAAGATAAAAAACACCCCCCATATCTGGGGGGCATGGTTTTTGTTATTTTTGGAACAAGTGAGCCGGTTCTCCACAGGCCGAGTCAGTTATCCACAGTTTTTCGGCAGTTATCCACAGTTTTGTGGAAATTTAGGGGCTTGTCATGATTTTGATATGAATTTGTAATGCCTAAATATGGAGTCTTAAGTCGGAGACTTCGGCGTAAAATCTCCCTTTTTTGCGCTCTGGCTATCCCAACCCGCTTTGGGCGGCCACCCGTTCCAGTGTTTCTTCCAGCGTATCGAGGAAGGAATCCAATGCTTCAAGGCGTTCCCCCGCCCCGGCAGAATCCAGCCCGACCTGGCCGAGGAAGCCCTGCCAGGCGGTTTCGCCCTCGGGTGGGGTCATGCCGCCCTGGATGGACAGCGCCCAAATATATAGAAGCGGCCAAAAAGCGGCGGCGGGCATTTCGCCCTGCAATTGGGCTTCGATGGCGGCCTTGTAATATCCCAGCCGGGCCGGGTGGATGCGCAAGTCGAGCGGCGCCTGCGCGGCGGCCAGGAAGCAGGCCTCCCACTGCGGCAGGGCGTTTCGAATGAGATTCACGTCCAGGCTGGTGGTGATGATAGAGAGCAGTTTGCCGGTCATTTCGGGCAGGCCCACTGCCTGGGCGCGGGCCGGGAAGCCGGAGAAGAGACTCCGCTCAGGTAACGGTGGCCCAGCCAGCGTGGCGAGGGCGTTGGCGGCGTTTGCAGCGGCGGTCAGGATTTTGAGCGGCGAGGCGGCTTGCGGGTCGAATATCATCTCATTCCAGGCCTCGCGCGCCGGCGCAGCGAAGGCGCGGCAGCGTTTCAGGACGTTTTCGGGGTCGTCGAACTGGGCCCGCACGATGGATTGGGTGTATTCGAAGAAGCGTCCTTTTTGGTGCAGCAGGTGCGGGTCCCACATGGCCCAGCCGCGCCAGGGGTCGCCGCGCAGTTCGCGGGGCTGGGCATAGTCTTTGGCGTTTTCGTAGGTCACATCCAGGTGGATTTCGTTGGAGAGTTTGACAATTTCCCGTGGGCGGGGCGGTTCGCCGTTGTAGATGACCAGCAGGTCAATATCCAGAACAGGGGGCAGGGGGGCGTCTTCGGGGCGCAGCGAGCCGACCAGGAAGGCGGCGGTCACGTTGCGGTCTGGGGCCAGGCGTTTCTGGGTGAAGTCCTGGGCCAGTTTGAGCAGGGTGTCGCGGGTGATGCGCATGTCAATCTCCATTGAGCAGCGCAGGCTGATAGGGGCTAATCCCCAGCGCCGCGCGGATTTTGTTTTCAATCAGGTTCAGGTGTTCAGGGTAGCGCACAAAGTCGAGCGCGTTCGAGTTGATGACCAGTTTAGGGGTTTTGGTTTCAGCAAAGAAATCATCGTAGGCGGCAACCAGATCAGCGATGTAGGCGCGTTCCATGCTGCGTTCGTAGGGGCGGTCGCGCAGGGCAATGCGCGCCATGAGCGTATCTACGCTGGCCGAAAGGTAGACGGTCAGGTCGGGCAGGGGAATTTTCTCGGCCAGGGCTTCGTGGACGCGGTGGTACATGGTCAACTCGTCGCCGCGCAGGTTGATGCGGGCGAAGAGCGCGTCTTTGGCGAAGGTGTAATCGGCCAGCAGGTTTTTGCCGCTGTTCAAAATGGCTGGGACGGTTGAGTTTTGCTGGCGGTAGCGGCTGAGCAGGAAGAATATTTGGGTCTGGAAGGCGTAGCGGGCGCGGTCGCTGTAAAAATCGGAAAGAAATGGGTTCTCCTCGAACACTTCGAGCAGCAGTTCCGAATTGTCGAAGCGCGGCTGGAGCAGGCGCGCCAGGGTGGTCTTTCCGACCCCAATCACTCCTTCGATGGCAATATACATGCGGCGGTTCTCCGGGAAAAGATGGTTAAGGATACCATAATTCGTAAGTCGAAAATCGAAAATCGTTATAATAGCGGCATGTCAATTTATGAACGTCTCGTGTATGCGCGCAAAAGCCGATGGTTTGGCAAACTGGCGTATTTTTTGCTGAAACTGCTGGGGGTGGAGATTCCGCGTTCTGTGGAAATCGGCCCCGGATTCCTGCTGCATCATGGCGGGATGGGAGTTGTGATTCACCCGAAGACGACCATCGGCGCGAATGTGGGCATCTACCCTGGGGTGACGTTGGGCCGGGCAGATGTTTACCGGCCTGCCGCCGAGTCCCGGTTCGAGGGGATTGTGGTGGCGGATGATGTGATTCTCGGCTCCGGGGCCAAGATTCTGTGCGATGAAGGCATTTTGCGTGTTGGACAGGGAACGGTGGTTGGGGCCAATGCGGTACTGACCCAATCAACCGGCGAAAATGAGATTTGGGCAGGCATCCCGGCCAGGAAGGTGGGGGAACGAATTTAGGAGCGGATGGCCTGCGGCCAAAACGGAGAAACGGAGTGCGCAGCGGAGGGAACGGATAACCGGAGAACCGAATAACCGGCTAACCGAATAACCGGCCAACCGAACAACCGGCTAACCGAATAACCGAATAACCGAATAACCAAACACTATGCCAAATCACCAATCACCAATCACCAATCACCAATCTCGCATTTGCATTGTCCCCAAAGTTCACGGCGTGGGGGGGATGGTGTCGTTTCTCCACAAGTTTTCGGCGGCTGTGGAGAAACAGGGCGTGGCGGTGACGAACGATTTAACGGACACTCCCTACAACGCAGTGTTGGTGATTGGCGGTACGCGCGATTTGGCTTCTCTCTACCGGGCCAAACAGCGCGGGGTGAGAATTGTCCAGCGGCTGGATGGAATCAATTGGATTCATCGCCGAAAACCGACTTCGTTGAAACATGCGCTTCGGGCGGAATATGGCAATTTTGTCTTGAGCCTGGTGCGGCGATTTCTGGCCGAGCGGATTGTGTACCAGAGCGAGTTTTCGCGGGTTTGGTGGGATGATTGGTTTGGCAGGTTGGAGAAACCGTTCTCCGTTGTGCATAATGGCGTGGATTTGGATGTCTATAAGCCGGTAGGCCAGGTCTCAGACCTGTTTTACAAGTTGCTGGTTGTGGAAGGTTCACTAGGCGGCGGCTATGAAGGTGGGTTGGAAAATGCCATCCGGCTGGCCGAGACGACTACGAAACTGGTGACGAAGCCGTTGGAAGTGGTGGTCGTGGGCGAGGTCAGCCAGGCGTTGAAGGCGGAATGGGCGGCCAAAAGCGCTGTGCCAATTCGCTGGGCCGGGGTGGTGGCGCGCCATGAAATACCACACCTGATGAATGAGTCGCATGCCCTGTTTTCTGCGGATGTCCATCCGGCCTGCCCGAACTCGGTCATCGAAGCGCTGGCCTGCGGGTTGCCGGTGGTGGCGTATGATACCGGCTCGCTGGCCGAGTTGGTGACTCCCGAAGCGGGCATTGTCGCGCCATACGGGGCCAATCCCTGGAAATTAGAACCGCCGTCTGTTGCGCCACTGGCGCGCGGGCTGGCGCATGTGCTGGAGAACCAGGAGAAATTCCGGGCTGGGGCGCGCGCCAGAGCCGAGGCGGCCTTTGATGTTCAGGGAATGATGAAGAAGTATTTGGACGCGCTGCTTGGGTAATTGGTAATTCGTTACTCGATATTCGTTACTCGATATTCGATGTTCGATATTGGAATTTTCCTGAAGGGATGTTTTATGGAAGCGGAAGTTACACAATTTCTGTTACGCCATCTGAAGGCGATTAACGAAAACGATGTGAAGGTTTATTACGAGACAACTCACCCCGATTTGACGCTCTACGAGTGGTGGGTCACGCCGCACCGCCTGGATGGACTGCCCTTTCACGAGTTTATGATGGAAGCGAACGCCAGGCGCGGAACGGTTTTTGGCGCGGAGGGCGAGCCTGCGCCGACTCGTTTCGACCTGGCCAATCTGAAAATCCAGCAATACGGCGAGACGGCAATCGCAAGTTATACGCTCCTGGTTAGCACGGCCACGCAACAGGGTATAAAAGTCGCCGCGCACAATGAGAGCCGGGTGATGGTAAAGTTCGATGAGAAGTGGCAAGTCGTGCATGTTCACAAATCCCCGGCCTATCCTGCGCCGCATGTGGCTGAATAACTTTCATGAAAAAACTCCTGCTCTCACTCTTTTCGTTTTTTGCCAGAATCCTGCCCCTGCCCGTCAAACAGGCGCTCTACCGTTTCCCGCCGTTGGCGCGGCTGATTCGCGGCTCGTTGAATGCGGCGGTTGATTCTGGCCTGAGCGAAGTCGAAATTGCCGCCGGAGATTTGAAAGGCTATAAAATTCTGCTCAACCTGAAGGCCGAAAAAAGCCGCTGGCTGGGAACGTATGAACCGGAACTGGCCGAGGCCGCGCGCGTTTTCCTAAAACCCGGCATGACCGTTTATGACGTAGGCGCGAATATCGGCTATGTTTCGCTGCTGCTGGCGCATTGCGTCCGTCCCAATGGGAAAGTGTTCGCCTTCGAGGCCCTGCCTGCCAACGGGGAGCGGATTCGCCGCAACGTGGCGTTAAATGCCCTCGAAAACCGCATCACGCTTGTCGAGGCGGCGGTGGCCGATAGGGGCGGCGAAATTACCTTCTTTGTCCATGAATCAGTCGGGATGGGCAAGGCTGCCGGGTCCGCCGGGCGGCGCGAGGAGCAGTACCAGGCTGAAATCAAGGTCCCGGCTCTCTCGCTGGATGAATTTGTCTATGAACAGGGCCACCCGGCCCCAGACGCGGTCAAAATGGACATCGAAGGCGGCGAGGTGCTGGCCCTGCCGGGGATGAAACGGATTTTGGCCGAATATCATCCGCTGCTGTTCCTGGAACTGCATGGCCCAGAATCGGAACAGGCTGCCTGGGAGATTCTCACCGCTGCTGGCTACACCTTGCATGAAATGTCCCCCGGCTACCCGGTCATCGCCGCGCCCGAAAAGCTGGGCTGGAAAGCCTATGTGATAGCGATATTCGATAATTCGATAACTCGATAATCGAATACCGAATAACTGATCACCAATTACCAATTACCAATTACCAATTACCATGCCCTTCCCTGGCCGCCTCGCCCTCATCCAGCGCGTTCTCCCCTCCTACCGCGTCCCGTTTTTTGACGCGCTCGCCTCGGCTTGCACCGGCGGCCTGACCCTTTTTGCCGGTCAGCCCCGCCCCGATGAAGCCATTGCCACCGCCGCCCAATTACGAGTTGCCAGTTACGAATTGGCGCGTAATATCCATTTTGGCTCGGTCTCATCTCCCCTCTACGCCTGCTACCAGCGCGGAGTCATCCCCTGGCTGGAGAGCGAAAACCCGGCCGCGTTGATTGTCGAGGCCAATTTCCGTTATCTCTCCTCGCCCGCCGCCATTCGCTGGATGAAACGGCGCGGGCGTCCGGTCATTGGTTGGGGCTTGGGCGCGCCCGCTTCGCGCGGAATCCTGTCTGCGCTGCGGAATCGCTTCCTCGGCCAGTTCGACGCGCTCATCGCCTATTCGGCGCGCGGGGCCGAGCAATATGCCGCTTGTGGATTCCCAGCCGATAGGATTTTCGTCGCTCCCAATGCCGTTGCCCCAGCCCCGAAACATCCCCTGCCCCGGCGGGATTCTTCTCCGCTGAAACCGGTTGTCCTGTTCGTGGGCCGCATCCAGGCGAGGAAGCGGGTTCCAGCGCTGCTAAAAGCCTGCGCCGAACTCCCCGCGCATCTCCAACCCCGATTAGTTGTCGTCGGCGAAGGGCCAGAACTGAACAATGTGCGGACTGCGGCCCAAAGCATTTACCCCTCTGCCGAATTTGTGGGCGCGAAGCACGGCCCAGAACTGGCCCCCTACTTCCTGTCCGCCGACCTGTTCGTCCTGCCCGGCACGGGTGGTTTGGCCGTTCAGGAAGCCATGTCTTACGGCCTGCCGGTGATTGTGGCCCAGGGAGACGGCACGCAAGATGACCTGGTGCGCCCAGAAAACGGCTGGCAAATTCCGCCGGATGATGATTTTGCGCTATTATTTGCCTTGCAAGAGGCCTTGAGCGACCTGCCCCGCCTGCGCCGCATGGGTGCCGAATCGTACCGGATTGTGGCCGAGGAAATTAATTTGGAGAAGATGGTTGGGGTATTTGTGGAAGCGTTGAACTTTGTCAGTCAAAAGGAGTAAACGATGGGATTTCTCAAAAAACTGTTTGGCGGTTTCAGCGCCAAGCCCGAAAAACGCTATTACGTCTTCCAGGTTAAATGCAAACGCTGCGGCGAAATCATCGAAGGCCGCGTGGATGTGGACAACGATTTAAGCGTGGAATACGAGGACGGGGGAGATGTTTTCTACGCCCGCAAAGTGCTGATTGGCGACGGGCGCAATCACTGCTATCAGCAGGTTGAAGTCGGTTTGAAGTTCGATAAATCCCGCAAATTAATCGAGCGGCGGGTTGAATCGGGTGGGGAGTTTGCGTAGGACAGTATTTATCCTGTCTTTTGAAAGACGGGATAAATCCCGTCCTAGCGCGTCAACTCCACAATGAACGTATCCAGCGCCAAATCGAGCGGCATCAGGCCGGTTTTGGCGGCTTCGTCCATCGCCAGCAGGCGGCGGTAGATGGACGTAAGCGTCTCCATGTTGAACTTGCGGGCCTGGTTCCAGGCTTTTTCGGCCACGAAGGGATGAGTCCCCAGCGCGGCGGCGGCTTCGTTGAGCGTGCCGCCCTCGTCCATCACCTCGCGCGCAATCGTCAGCAGGCGGAATTGGCGAATCACCATTCCAAACAACTCGAAGGCGTCCTTATCTTCCAGCAGGCGGTGCAGTAACTTTTGCGCTTTTCGCCCATCGCGCAGGCCGAGCGCATCAACCAACTCGAATACATCCACGCTGGCGGTCACAATGCTGACAGCCTCCACATCCTCCAACCCGATGGGGTGGGCGTAGTTGACATAGGTCAGCAGTTTGGTGATTTCCTGGGCGGCCTGGCGGGTTTGCTCGCCGGTCATCTCGGCCAGGCGCGCCGCCGCCGCTGGCTCAATGCTTCCACCCTGGCGTTTGGCCTCGGCCACAATCCAGGCTGGCATTTCACGCTGTTTGGGCAGCAGGAAGGCTTTGGCCTCGGCAATCTCGGCGTGTTTGGCGGCCCATTTCACCATCCAGTGATTGGGGATTTCTTTTTCCTTGGCTTCTTCTGGGTCAATGATGACCAGTTTGGTGGTAGGGGGGACGGTTTCGAGAAAGGCGGTAAATTTTTTGTGACCCTCCAGCCCGCTATAGCGCTTCGAGACGTTTTCGAGCAGCACCAGGCGCTGCGCTGCCAAAAAGGGCATAGCGCCGACGGCGTTGGTCAGTTCGTTTTCGCTCACCTGGCGTGCGTCGAGGCGCGAGGTGTTCATATCTGCCGTCGTCGGGTCGCTGAACATCTTGCCGAATTTGCCCGCCTGCTGGCGGATGGCGTATTCGTCGTTGCCAAAGTAGTAGTGGATGTGCATCAGGAGCGCGTTACAACCCGGTGAATATTCTTCGCAACCGGATAAACATCCACGATGGCGAGTTCGCCGGGGTCGGGTTCGGTGGTGATTCTGTTTTGCAGGGCCGGGCCAAGCCGCTGACCGATGATAAAAGCCAGCGCCGAAAGGACAACCAGCATCGGCAGGCGTTCCCAGCGCTGGCGGTTGGTCTTCGTCCCGCTCATGCCAAAAAACGCGAACAGGGCCGCCAGCCCGCCGCTGACAGCGTAATTCGTGCCGCAGCCGGGGTGAATGGCCAGGCCGCGCTCGCCGTTTTGCAGGCGGGTCAGGGCTTCGGTCGCCGCCTCGCGGATGTGTTCGGTTGGTACGTCGCCGAGTAAGAAAAAGCCGGTCGGGTTCGAATGTCCGGCCAGTGGGCGGTTAGGGAAGCGCGCCGAAAGAATGTGAATGGTGGCGTGTTCCAGCGCGTGATTGCGCCGGGTCTGGCTCACGAGGGGGGCTTGAAGGATGGTTTCCATGTGTCTATTTTACTACCTGCCGCGCTCCTCGAAAGACTGATACGCCTCGAGCAGGCTGAGTAAAACCCGGTCGGTAAAGCGGTGCAGGCGGGTCAACATGCGTCCCCAGGCCAGGCCAGGCGGCACGCGCGCATCATCGTAAGCGTTGACCAGCGCTTCGAGCATCCCATTGCGAAAGAACAGGAAGGCCTGGGTGGCGTCCACGCTGTTCAGTCCGTAGCGGCGCGCCCGCAAGGCGTATTCGTATCCCAGGGCTTTTGCCTCGCTGTTTTCGTCGTCGCTCTCGCGCGAAAGGTACCCAATCAGACCGCGCACCAGCGCCCCGCCGCTCGTGCGGTACTGCGCGCGCGCGTCTGAATCGAGTTTCTGGTACCAGGCTTCAGCCTCCAATTGCCCCTCGCTCACCCGCAGACGAATTTTGCCGATGGCGTTTTGCAGGGCGTCGGTCGGCTCGACCACCTGCTTTTCGCGGGCAGTGTTCATCCACAATTCGATTTCATGCAGCAGGTAACGCCGGTGTCCGCCAGAGGTGCGGTGGGTGGGGAGGACGCCTTTATCGGACCACAGCCGCACGGTGGAAGGGTGCACCCCTAATTTATCAGCCACGTCTGAAAGAGAGAGCCAATCGGCCTGATTCTGGTTCGCCATTTAATGTGCCTTTTCCCGGCTGTGAATTAATCTGCCAGCGCGGCGCGTTCGGCAATGGAGGGCATTTCCACCTGCTGGTGGAACTTTTGTATGTTAATGTTCAGCAGTAAAATGGCTGCCACTGCAAGCATGGCCGCTTCGATACCGAACACCACCAGGTAGCCGGTCAGGGCATCCCCGGCGAGGAAGGTGACCCCGTCCCGCACAATGCCCGCCATCAACGTGCCGGTCAGCCTTGAGAGCGCGTTCGAGACGCCCCATGCGCCGATAAATAACCCGACATAACCGGGGATGGTCAGATCGAACATCAGCGCGAGATTTGCCACCGTCGAGAGGCCGGTGCCTGCGCCGAGCAGGACGACCCCGCTGTAGAAAATGCCTGTCGAGTCGGTCATTCCACTGGCGAGGATGAGCAGGAAACCGCCCAGGGCGGTGAGATTGCCAATTTGCGCCACCAGTTTGCGGGGAGCGCGCCGCTCCAAGGCCCCAGCCAGCAGGATGGTCAGCAAGACGGCCGCCCCCCACAGGGAGGTAATGCGCGTCGTCTGTTGAACAGTCATCCCAAAGGCTTCGGCGGCAAAGGGTTCGAGCAACACATCCTGCCCCAAAATGGCGGCCAGCAGCAGGGTGAGATACCAGAAAAAGGTCGTCGCCTGGCGGCTTTTCACAATGACGGCAGCCATCTCTCTGAGCGAGTAATTCTCCCCTCCTGCACCTGCGGCCTGATGACGGGTTTCCAGCCGAATCAGTCCCAGCAGGCCAAGCCCCAGCGCTGCCAGGCCCACTTCCCAAAAGGCGGTTTGCAGCGCTTCGGGCGAATATGGTTCGACCAGGCGGCTGATGGCGATGGCGGTGAAGATGATGCTGACAATCATCATGAACCACATGGTTGCAATTGTTTTGCCGCGCCCGTTTTCGCCGGAGAGTTCGGTCGCTAGCGACAGGTACGAAACGGCGGACAGGTTGTAGCCCATGCCCCACGCGCCAAAAGCCAGCGCAGCGACGAGATAGCCCAGGGCGGGCTGTTCGGCAATCAGGAAGGCGACCTGCGGCGAGACAATCACCCCGGCGACGCACAGCACCAGGCCGAGCAGGATGTATGGGCTGCGGCGAAAGCCCAGGATGGGATGACGGTCGGAGAACGAGCCAATCGCCACCTGGAGCGGGGCGAACAGGTAGGGCAGGATGGCGAGGAGGGCGACAACGGTGGCGGCAATGCCCAATTCTTTTATCATCACGCGGTTGAGCGTGCTGTTGATGGGGACGAGGGTCATGGCAACGGCGACGTGAATCAGGCCGAGTTGCAGGCGTTTTCTTAACATGCGCGAATCGTATCCTTTGGGTAGAATTTCTCCAAATTCTATAGGATACTTGCGAAAAGTCAATGTAGTTTTGCGTAGAATTTTAGCGCGGTTTCGATAGAAAATTATTAAAAACTACAGTCGTTGCCCCGATTTTTCCCGCAGAGCGCCCGCCGCTCTTAAAGAACAGACGCCGGTATCGGAAGACCCCCTTCCTGTTTGACCGGCGTCTATAACGTGGGCCCCAGTTCCACGTTTCGGTTTGTTGTCCATATCATACTGAAAAGGCGTAGACAGAACGTAGACAAACTTTGCAAATTTGTTAGGAGTTTTGGGCGCGTTGCAAGGCGCGGCCCTGTTTGGGTTAAAAACAGACACCGGTCGCGGAAGTCCCCCTTCCTGTGTACCGGTGTCTGCAACGTGGGCCCCACCACGTTTCGATTTCTTGTCTATATGATACCCAAATTGCGTAGACAGAACGTAGACATACCTTGCAAATTTGTCAGGAGTTTTTGGCGACGTTAGCCGTTTGTTGATGGGCAGGCAACTGTTTGAGCGCAACCAGGACGAGGAGAATCAGCGCCATCGGAAGCCAGCCAGCGACTCCTAGCGGATTGCCGGCCAGGGCCATATCCAGATCTTCGGGGTTCAGGAAAAAGAGCGCCGCCGGGCCGATGGCATTGAACGCGCCGTGCGCCAGGGCGGGTGCCCAGGGGCTTTGGGTCTTGAGATACAGCCAGCCGAAGATGACGCCCAGCAAGGCGCAGCCGACGGTCATCACCAGCACGCCCAGGTAGGGATGGGCCGGAAAGTTGTGTCCGTGCAGGGCAATGGCGGGCGCGTGCCACAGTCCCCAGATGACCCCGCTCAACAGCAGGGCTTTCCACTCGCCCAGCGGAAGCAGTTTGGGCAACAGGAATCCGCGCCAGCCAAGTTCCTCGCCCATTGCAAATAGGATATTGATAAAGGGCGCAAGCATTGCGGCAAAAGCGAGCTGGATGGCGACCAAAATCTCCACCGAGGGGATTCCCTGCGTTTGCGGAGATTGCGCCAGGGCCTCGCGCATCATCGGAAACGATAAGTCGAGTGTGCCGGTGCCGAGCAGGACCGTTGCGGCCAGGGTCAGCGCAGCCACCAGCGGGGCCAGCAGCCAAGCCCAGAAGTAGTAACGCTTGGGGCCGAGCGTGTTCAGCCGCAAGACCGAGAACGGCTGGCGGGCAATGAACAAGGTGACAACAATCGCCGCAATCCCCGGCCCCCACATGGCGAGGGCGAACAGGCTGGTTATCATGGCAGGATAAAGAGTGGGGTCGTCTTTGACTGCCAACGGCGCGGCAAACAGAATCCAAGAAATGGCAAAGGCAATGACCAGGAACCAGGTGAGTGATTTTTTATCGAGCATGAGATTTCTCCAGTGATGAAATGGCAGAAACGAATTTACCGAGTTTTATACGAAGGCATCGAGCGCGCCCGTTTGACCCGCTCGGTCAGCGGGCGTTTGGCGATGATGTTGATTTTGTTCTCGTTTTCTTTGATGTGCGTCGAGACGACCTCCCAGCCCTCCTCGCCCCATTCGTTGAGCAGGGCTTCCAGTTCCTCGGCCTTCACCCCGCCAAAAAATGAACCGACGGTTTGTACGCGATATTCCCATTGTTTGATTTCGTCTTCCATAAGAATCTCCTTTTTGTACACGGAACACACGGAGTAAACGGAGTGACACGGAAAAAAGCTTAATTTGGTTTTTCCGCGTTCATTCGTCCCTTCCGTAAAATCCTTGTACTATTCTTCACAGCTTCGCCACCAAACTGCTTCTCTTAAATTACTCACCGTCACATAAATCAGCGCCGCGTTCACCATCCAGACCATCAGCCCGACCAGCATCACCGTCCAAAAGCCCAAAATCAGCACCCCGCTCACCTGACCCAGCACCAGTGCCAGCACAAACACTGCCAGCGACGCGCTCATCTGGTAGGCTTCCATAAAGGTTTTGACGCGGCTCGAAATCAGCACGATTCATGTTCATGTTCTTTCTTTTCTTCTTACTTTATCGCGCTGCGCGACGCTTCCTGCCGGTCTTTAGGCGGGTTTTTGACCTGTCCAGGTGGATAGGTTTCTTGCGCGTCCAGGCGGTCTGAACTGGGCTGTGTTTTGAAGGCTTCAATTACCTGCTCGAAAAACATGAGTTATTTTTAACAGCGGCCATTCTACGGGCAGTTTTGTTCCGCGCTTGTTTCACGTGAAACGTCTAATGTTTTCCTGTTTACCTGCTTCCTTGTGTACCTGTCTCCCCATTTACGGGTTCTCTTGCCGCCAGGCGATGTACGAATACGCCACCGGAACCAGGGCCGCAAACAGGAGCGAGACCATCAGCAGCCAGAAACCGTTTTCGCCCAGGAAGGCGCTGACGATGACCAGCGCGCCGCCAATGCGAAAGGTTTGCGCGCCGAGTTTGTGGGTTTTCTCCCACACGTTGTCGCTGACCAGCGTCCAGGGGGTGCGAATGCCGATGAAGAAGTTGCGTTTGGCGTTTTCTATCAGGAAACTGATTCCGATGAAAAGCAGCCCCACCACCGGCATCAGCATATAGGTCATGTTGAACTGATAGCCCAGCGCAGCGGACAGCGTCAGCCCATAGACGTAGAGCATATAGGCCACAAAGCCGACGATGAAGAAGTTGTACAAGTTGCGGAATTGCGCGATGTTGGCTTTGAGCGGGTCAATGGACGGCACGGCGGCGAGAAGCAGGGTAATTCCCAGCGTCATGAGTGGCATGAGCCACACGCCCCAGAATTTGGACATATAGCCGTCCACTTCCCCGGCGGTGTTCCAGTGCGAGGGCATCGGGTCGGGGAGTTGATTCCACAGAGCCAGGCCGACCATCGCAGCGATGGCTATCAGGATAAAGGAGATGGCGAGGGATGTTTTGGTAGTCATTTTTGCCTTTCTGTAGCGCAAGATATTATCTTGCACTACAACGTTTCACGTGAAACACTGAATACTTTGAGAATGTCACATTTCGGCAGAGTGACGAAAACCTTTCACCACGACGGCGACAAAGTACCACAACGGAGGGCGAAAAACAAAAGAAACGGGTTTCCGTCGTGTTCCGTCGTTACCGTCGTGGTAAAAAAGAACACGCCAATCTTAATCTGACATTGTCGTAATACTTACTTTTCTTTCGGCATATTCTGTTGCGCCATCGAAGTGATGCCGCTGACGCCGCCCAGGTTCATTGTATCCACTGCCGAACTGGGGACAATGACCATCGCGCCTTTTTCTTTAAGGCCTTCAAAGAGCATGTTCATGGCGCGCAGGTGCAGGGCGGTGGGGTTGTTGATGTAGGCTTGCGAAGCCTCGGCAAACGATTCGGCGATTTGCTTTTCCGATTCGCCCAGTATGACGCGCGCCTGGCGTTCGCGCTCGGCCTGCGCCTGGCGGCTCATGGCGTCTTCCAAATCCTGCGGGATGACGATGTCGCGGATTTCGACCGATTGCACGGTGACGCCCCAGGGGGTGGTGCGCTCGTCAATCACTTGTTGTAGTTCCTTGTCAATTACACTGCGCCCGACGAGGATATCCGCCAGCATCATGCGCCCGGTGATGTCGCGCAGGGCGGTCTGGGCGGCCCAGTCCACCGCGGCGCGGTAGTCTTCGACTTCGAGGGCGGCTTTTTCGGCGTCCCACACGACCCAGAACAGCACCGCGTCCACATCCACAGGGACGGTGTCTTTGGTGAGGGTTTTTTGCGCGGCGAAGGGTGTGACCATCACGCGGTGGTCAATCCAGGTTGGGATGGTGTCCACAATCGGCACAATCCAGAACATGCCGGGGCCGCGCAAACCCTGGAATTTGCCCAGGCGCAGCACGATGGCTTTTTCCCACTGGTTGGCAACCTTGAGCGCGAACAGGACATAGATGCCCGCGAGCATCCAGCCGACAACCCAGGCGCCAATCACGGCGTCGGGCTGTTTGCCGTCCATCAGGATGGCGCCGAGGATGGCGATGGTCAGCAGGACGCCGAAAATTGTCCCGGCAATGGGGGGAATGCGCTGGTCGAGCTTGGCATTGGTCAGGGCGGTTTTTGTGAGTAATCTTGAGTTCATTTTGCTCTCCTTATTTTGTCTTTTGGTTGGACTGGTTTCTTGGTTTTCCGGCTCGTTCTTTTTGAAAATTTATGACTGTGCTGTTTCCTGAGTGTTTTCCTGCGTTTCCTGAAAAATTTGCAGGCTTTGCTCGCGGCTGAATCCGAGGCGTTTGGCCTCGGCCAGGTAGCGGCGCGCCAGGGCCTGCAAGGATTCTCTTTTCAGGCGGTCGCTGGTATCCGGTAGGGGTTGCTCCAGGATAAAGGTGCCGCGTCCTTGTTGGGTGGAGATAATCCCGGCCTCGTCCAAGATTCGATAGGCGCGCGCTACCGTGTTGAAGTTGACGCGCAACTCCAGCGCCAGGGCGCGCACGGTGGGCAACTGGTCGCCCGGCTTGAGATGTCCGGTGGCGAGTTGGTGCTGGATTTGCTCCACAATCTGGTTGGTGATGGGGATGTCAGAACGAAGGTCAATTTGAATTTTCATAGCCTGAGGTGTATCATTGTCTTATTGTATAATTGTATCTTTGTATCATTGTATACAGAACGGGCGGTTTGTCAAGGGGAAAATAAGAGATGATGGATATTTGCATCTGATGTAAAATTCAACGCAGTTGGGTGAACAATTAGAAATAACATTTTTCTAATCGCTCTCTTGCATCTTATGTTCAAAACAATCCCATCCAAAGTACAAACTATCTCCCTAATCCTCTGCATGGGATTGGTGATTGCTTCTATCTGTATCCCATTGTCTGTGTACGAAAGCCTGGAAAACCAGGTCAATCGCTGGCTGCAAGAAACGGGAGCGGATGATTTTTCACTGGGGCTTTTTTCTCCAAAATTGATGGAGCAGTTGCGTAAAACGCAGGTTTCTGAAATCGGCATTTTTGCCGCGAAAGGGGAAATCTTTTTTGAAGATTCCGCTGAAGAAAATTCAGCGATGTTATACAATTTCACATCGGCGCGAATGGCTGGTATTCAATCTCTGCCTCATGTAGATGAGATTTACTGGTGGCGCAATTATTCCTGTGATTTTTATGTGAGTGGAGATGACGACGGGCAGTTCCTCCTGTTGCTTGTCTCGCCGGGGTATTTTGAGTTAAGTGGCCTGCAAGTTGCGCAAGGCCGGCTTCCAACCGAGGCAGACCCTGCCACGGTTGCGGTGCTTGGTTCAGGCGCGGCCCAAAAGTTGTTTGGCAGCGCCGAATCCGCCATTGGGCAAACATTGGCAACCAGCCAGATGACCAGCCCGGACTGCCAGCGCTCCCTGACAGTGATAGGCGTCCTTACCCCATTTTCCGAGCCAAATAATCCGGACGCGAAATTGGTGGATAGTGGTATTTTCATCCCAGACCGCGAGCCGCTCGACGAGATTGTATTTCTGCCGGATGGAAGGCCTTATATCGTTCCTGTCTTTTTCCTGTGGGTATCGCCAAAACCAGGCTACCAGCGGGAAGCCATCAGCGAGGTACGCAATTATTTCAAGGAAGAGTCTGGCGATAGAATCTATCTCCAGGTGACGACACGCGGGGATTACTATCGCGTTTTAGGTGGTATCCAGGCGCGCCTGGCGTATCTGCCGTATATTGGGAACATCGTTGGATTGGTAACGCTGGTGGCCGCGGTCAATCTTGGCCTTATCCTGTCTGCCCGCCTGCGCAAAAAACAGTATGAAATCGGGGTCAAGCGCAGTTTGGGCGCTTCGCGCAGGCAAATCCTGGGGGAACAGTTGGGTGAAAACCTTCTGGTTTGGGCAGTCGCCATCAGCATCGGGATAATGCTCTCGTTTGCGCTTACGCCTGCCGCGGGCGCATATTTCCAGGCGCGTCAAAACAGCGCAGTTGAGGCGTTTCCTGCTTTCTTGGGAACCTGGTCCAGCCTGTTCACCATCATAGCGGGATTTCTTCTGGGCATTCTGGTGACCATTGTTTCCGTTCATATTTTCCTAAAAAGAAGCGTCACCGCTTTGCTAAGCGGGCATTCAGCTTCGCTGGGTGGTGGTTTCAGGGGAACCTTATCTGGCGGCGCGGGATTTGCAATTGGGACGCTGGCGCTGGTGGTCTTGTTTGGTTTGCGTGACGGCGCCATAGCGCATTTCGACAAAGTGCTGGGTTGGGCGGGAGGCGAGGCTTCCGGCGCAATCGTAGATTGGAACATATCAACCGATTCGGGCGCATCCACGCGCATCGCCGAGTTATCTTCCATGGATTATGAATTTCTCCGGGAGCAATTCCCCGATGCGCAATTTGGCTGGTTGGGCCGCAAGGGTAATCTGTCAGGCGTGGAAGTCATTGAGGCCAGCGCGAGTATCGAGACCATCCGCTTGCCCCAAATGCTGGCCGGTCGTTGGTTTAATCTAAACGAGGAGAAGCAGCAAACGCTGGTGACAGTACTTGGTCTTGACCTGGCCCGCCAACTGGCCGAGCAAAAGGGCATCTCTCCTGAAAACCTGGTCGGCACAACGTGGCGTTCTTACCGGGTGATTGGGGTGATGGACGAATGGCCGATGCGGCATGGCCTGGGATTTTATTCCGATGCAGCCTATGTCCCGATTGGCGCGAGCAGGGAGCAAATCACTTTCCCGGGCGGCCAAATCCCCTTTATTGCGCCCAATGGTGTTCAGGTGCATGAATTTGTACGTTTGATGCAACAGTCGCTAGCGCCAAGCCACCCCGAGGGAACGCCGCAATTCATCCTTGCTGCTGAAGAAGTCGGGGAACTGCTGGAATGGCGGCTGCGTTTGTACCTGCTGCTGAGCGCGTTCGCGGTGGTCAGCCTGCTGGTTGGTGGTTTTGGCATTATGAATGTTCTCTTTGTATGGGTGGTCAACCGCTGGCGAGAAATTGGTGTTCGCCGGGCAGTGGGGGCCAGCCGCGCCGATGTGGCGCGCATGGTGTTGGGCCAGGGGCTGCAAATTACGCTATTCGCCGCGCTGGCCGGCGGGACGGCTGGAACCCTGCTCGCGCTGGTCATCCAGTATGCTTCCGGCTGGCCGCTGACCCTCTATCTGTCCTGGCTGGCAATTGCGTGCGGGGTGGCGATAGTCGCTGCTCTTGTATTTGGCGGCTTGCCGGCCTGGTGGGCTGCCTCGCGCGCGCCGACCGAAATGCTGCGCATGGAGTGAGCGATGAGCGAACCAATGATGAAACTGACCGATGTGAGCAAATACTTTGCCAAAGGAAGCGAAACCATCCGGGCGGTCGATGGCGTCTCGTTTTCAGTTCAGCGGGGCGATTTTGTGACGATTCAAGGCGCTTCAGGGAGTGGAAAATCGACCCTGCTGCACCTGCTTGGCGGGTTGGATTGGCCCACGCGCGGGCAGGTGACGTTCAACGGGCAGGAAATCTCGCGCATGGGCGACCAGGCACTTTCACAATTGCGCCTTCGGCATATCGGCTTTATTTTCCAGTCCTTCAATCTGATTGCTGATTTGGATGTGCTGCAAAACGTGGCGTTGCCGCTCAAATATGCTGGCGTGTCGAAGCCGGAACGCGAGCAGCGCGCCCGCTCAATGCTGGCGATGGTGGGCATGGAGCATCGCCTGGGGCATTATCCCGGTGAATTGAGCGGCGGTGAGGAACAGCGCGTGGCGGTGGCGCGGGCCCTGGTCAACCAGCCAGACCTTGTCCTGGCCGATGAACCAACCGGCAACCTGGATACATCCAACCGCGACAGCCTGCTGGAACTGTTTGCCTCTTTGCATAAACAGGGCCAAACTTTTGTCATCGTCACCCATGACCGGGCTGTGGCCGAAAAAGCCGCCCAGCAGTATTGGATGCAGAATGGGAAGTTATTTGGCATCAAGTGAAAGTTTGCTGTACCGTCAAGCCCGGCAAGCAGTGGCGAGTTGGATGAATACAAAAAAGACCGGAAACCCCGGTCTTTTTTTCTGATGATTGCCTTCGACTAAATCGCGTAATCCACCTCTTCCCAGGCGTCGCCCACCGGGGTGTAATGCGCGTGATGTGGATGCGAGTGACCATCTACCCGGTTTTCGAGTTCATCGACCCGGCTGAGCAAATCGCGGATGGCGTTGGCAAAGACATCCGGCAGGGCGGTATGATTCAGGTCGGGGGCATCGCCCGCGTGGTGGGGCGTCACCCGTTTGACAACCTGCCCCGGCACGCCGACCACGACCGCGTTTTCGGGAACGGATTTGACCACGACGGCGTTTGCTCCAATCCGGCTGTCATCGCCGATGGTGATGTTGCCCAGCACCTTGGCGCCTGCCCCAATCGTAACGCGGTTGCCGATGGTGGGATGACGCTTGCCCTTGTTGAGCGAAGTGCCGCCCAGGGTGACGCCGTGATACAGGGTGACATCATCCCCCACTTCGGCGGTTTCTCCGATGACGACGCCCATCCCATGGTCGATGAATACCCGCTGGCCGATTTTAGCGCCGGGGTGAATCTCGATACCGGTCAGGCCGCGCGCCAGTTGCGAGAGCCAGCGGGCCAGGAATTTGGCGTGATGCGTCCACAGCCAATGAGAGATACGGTGAATCCAAATCGCGTGCAGGCCGGGGTAAAGCAGGGCAATTTCGAAGCGCGAACGCGCCGCCGGGTCGCGCTGCAGGGCCGATTTCAGGTCATCGCGCATAGAAGCGAAGAAACCGGGCATTCTGGCATTGTTTCTATGAATTGATTGCGATAGTTCGATTTGCATGACAACTCCGTTTGGTGATTTGTAAGTGAGAATTTATCATTGCCACTGACCAACCACCTGTACGAATCCGTTTCTAAAAATCCGTTATCTGCTTCCTCATCCGTTCCCTAATCCGCCAGATGCGCGTACAGCGCCGACGAGAGATACCGCTCGCCAAACGACGGGATGATGACCACAATCAGTTTTCCGGCGTTTTCGGGACGGCTCGCCACCTGCAAAGCCGCCCAGGTGGCCGCGCCGGAGGAAATCCCGACCAGGATACCCTCCTCCTTCGCCAGGCGGCGGGCGATTTCCATCGCGTTATCGTCGGTGACGCGGATAACTTCATCGTAAATTTTGGTATTCAATACTTCTGGTACGAATCCTGCGCCAATGCCCTGAATTTTGTGCGGGCCTTTCACGCCGCCCGAAAGCACCGGCGAAGCATCCGGCTCGACCGCCACCATGCGCACCGACGGTTTGCGGCTTTTCAGCACTTCGCCCACGCCGGTAATCGTCCCGCCTGTGCCAATGCCCGATACCACAATGTCCACCTTACCATCCGTATCGCGCCAGATTTCCTCGGCAGTTGTGCGGCGATGAATTTCGGGATTGGCCGGGTTCTTGAACTGCATGGGGATGAAGTATTTGTTGGGGTCTGCCGCCGCAATTTCTTCGGCCTTGCGAATCGCGCCGCCCATGCCATCGGGGCCGGGGGTCAGCACCAGTTCCGCGCCATACGCGCGCAGCAGCATGCGGCGTTCCTTGCTCATCGTCTCTGGCATGGTCAGGATGCACTTGTAGCCCTTGGCGGCGGCCACCATCGCCAGCGCAATGCCGGTGTTACCGCTGGTCGGCTCGACGATGGTTTTGTCCTTCGTCAGCACGCCCGCTTTTTCGGCAGCGTCAATCATTGAGAAGCCAATGCGGTCTTTTACGCTTTTGGCCGGGTTGTAAAATTCCAGCTTTGCCACCACTTCGGCATGGGCGCCTTCCGTCACGCGGTTCAGCCGTACAAGGGGGGTGTTGCCAATCAGTTCAGTGACGTTGGATGCGATTTTCATATTGAATAATCCTCGATTTCAAGTTGTTGGATGAGTTTTTCCGCCGTGGCAATGCCCTGGTTCACATAACGCGGCTTGCCATTGGCGTCTATCACAAATGTGGTCGGGACGGTCATCACGCCCCACTCTTGCGCAATCTCCGGCTGCTGGCTGGCATCCACCTCGATGACCTGGAACCACTTGCCGTAACTGGCCTTCATGCGCTCGATGGCCGGGCGCTGGACGGTTTTACACGGCGCGCAGGTTGGGGTGGTGAAGTACACAATCGCCGGCAGGCCAGACTGGTAGGATGGAAGTTGGCTGACTTTGCTGGAGGCCCGCTGGAGCGTGAACCGATTAAAGAGCAGGTACGCCGCCACCGCCAGGCCCGAAATGGCTGCCGCTATCAAAAACCGTTCCAACACTTCAGCGCTCATCGCTCACCGTACCTTTCGGACGCATCCCAGGGAATGTCCCCGCCGGGGGGTTCTTCGAGAATCCCGGAAGCCCGAAGCGGGTCAGCCAGTAGTAGACGAAGCACCCCACGCAGAACCCGCCAAAGGCGTTGAGCGCGGCCAGGGCGGCCACCATCCACGCCAATCCCCATCCCAAAACGGTCAGCCCGCTGAACAGCGCCAGCGCGCCGCCGAGCATGAACACGCCGCCCAGTCCCTGCGCAAAGCGATGCGGCTCCGGGTTGTCGAGCAAGACGCGCGGCTTGACCAGTCCGGCCGGTTTAAGCAGGGATTGGTAAATGAAGCCAAAGCCGGGCCGGCCTGCCAGCGTTCCGAGCAGCATGACCGCAGCCACCAGCCCCGCCAGCCAGGGCTGGTTGAAGACAAATGCGATGATGTTGAGCGCGATGATGATGACCTGGTTGACGGTCATTGCGCTGTGGTCGATTTTTTTTAGTTCATCCATCGTTGTTTCTCTCCAAATATTAGATTGAGCGATAAAGACTTAAACAAACACATCACCTGACTTATTTTGCACCGAGTTGCAAAACAAAAGAACGGCGGGAAAATCGCCATGTGAAAGGGTCTCACATGCGGGATTCGCGCGCCGTTCCTTCGGTCAGGTGACGTGTCGTGTTTCTACGAAGGCGCGGCGGCTACGAACCCCGCGCCATACAGGAGCAAAGCAAATTGAATTTTTTCATGCTCACCATTTTACGCATTTGCTCTGTAAAGTCAAGCAAATTCGATAGTTTTTATCAAAATATTAATAAAAATTGGCTCTACCGTTTTTAACGGGAAGAAGTAAAAATCTATCCACAGATGACGCCGATTTTGCCGATTTTAAGAACCAAATCTGTGTAATCTGCGAAATCTGTGGACCAATCCCGCCAGAAACGGGAGAGCCTAAAAATTGCGCCGGCCCAACGCTGCAATCTTGCCGTGCTTTGCAGCATGTTTGGGGCGGGCAAGTTGATTTTAGGGTCTATCCTGGTTGACTGACAAAAGTAATGAAAGACTTTGTTGCGTGATCTCGGTTGGCACTGGCGTATTCGCCTGAAAGGCAGTCTGCAAGTCTACCGCCCGAACAAGGAGGTCACCAAGATTTCGCGTCTTTGGCCTGCCAAAGGACGGGCGCTCTTTTTACACAAGGTTTGGATCACCAAGCGCTTGTTCGGTCCAGTACATTTGGCCCTCGCCCAAGTTCAAACTGCCAAAGGTGTCCAGCAATGGGCGATTATCAGTGACGAACCAACCGATATGACCTCTTTTCACGAGTATGGCCTGAGATTCGATATCGAAGAGAACTTCCTTGATGAAAAATCCGGCGGTTTCCAACTCGAATCTTCTGAACTTTTGGATGGGCAAGCCTTGGTACGCTTGGGTCTCATCATGGCTGCGGCAACTTTATATCTGGTCAGTTCGGGCCTGGCCGTTATGGCGCGCGGTTGGCGTCACTTTGTGGATGCCCACTGGCAGCGCGGCTTGAGCTATTTCCAAATCGGCTGGCGCTGGATCAAATTCGCGCTGACCAACCTGCTCCCCTTGTTCCAGTTCCTGGCTTTTGATCCTCGCTCAGATCCACGCAAGGTTGTTGCTTCCAAACGCTCCGAGATGCCAGCCTTCACTCTCGATGCCTGCTCCACCGAAACTTCATAACATTTGTCAGTCAATCAGGCGTCTGCGCCAAAATCGCTAAACCTTAACGAATTTCACTCCAGCGTAATCAGTCACTGAGTGGTTACACTTTTTTCATTCCAAAACGTATCCAGTCCTGATTGGCCCAACCCTCACTGCCGCTCGTACACTTCCGGGTTGACGCAGTGCGGCAGGCGCTCGCCCTTCAGGCCGGCAATCAGGTTTTGGGCGGCAAGGTACGCCATCATGTCACGGGAATAGGTCGAGGCGCTGGCAATGTGCGGGGTAATCAGGCAATTTTCCAGCGTCAGCAGCGGGCAATCGAGCGGCAGCGGTTCCGGGTCGGTCACATCCAGCGCGGCGGCAAAAATCCGTTTGTCTTTCAGCGCGTCATAGAGCGCGTCCTGGTCGAGAACGCCACCGCGCGAAGTGTTGACCAGCACGGCGGTTGGTTTCATCTTTGAGAGAAACTCCTCGTTCACCATCCGGCGGGTTTCGGCAGTTAACGGAGTGTGAATCGAAACGAAATCGGATTCGCGCAGCAGTTCATCGAGCGTTCCAACCGGCGAGGCATTCCAGGCCGGGGCGGCGGAGGGGTCATAGTAAATCACGCGCAAATCGAACCCCGCCGCGCGCCTGGCAACCGCCTGTCCAATGCGCCCAAACCCCACCAGCCCCAGGGTTTTTCCGGCCAAATCTACCCCAAGTAAGGTAGAAGGCCCCCACGTCACCCACTTGCCAGCCCGCAGGTAGCGCTCGGCCTCGCTCACGCGCCGCGCGGCAGCCAGCAGCAGGGCAAAGGCAAAATCAGCGGTCGCATCGGTCAAAATTCCCGGCGTGTTTCCAACCGGAATCCCGCGCGCGGTGGCATCTGGTACAACGATATTGTCGAACCCGACCGCGTGATTGCTAACCACCTTCAGCCCCGGCCCGGCGGCATCCAACACTTCGCCATCAATCCGGTCGGTCAGCAGGCACAAAATCCCCGCCACGCCGCGCGCCTTTTCGAGCAAAACTTCGCGGCTGGGCGGCAGTTCTCCCGGCCAGATTTCAGCCTCGCAAAATTCTTTAACTAAATCCAATCCTTTATCGCGGATGACGCGGGTCACAAACACTTTTGGTTTGGGCATGACGGCCTCCATCATCAAAATCCTCCCGAAGGGTTTTTAGATAAGACTTACGCAAAACCCAGAAATTATCCACTAATCTTCGCCAATCCACGCAAATTTGGGATACTTTTGGGCTTAAAAGTCTTTGATTAGCGAAGATTAGCGCGGATCAGCGGACAAAAAACTCATCTCGCGTAAGTCCTGTTGAATGAATCTATCCTGCTCACCAACCTTCGGGACGTTTATCACGCTTTTATGATAGCATAAACCCATGCTCCCCGAACATTTCCTCACCACCACCCTGCGCCAGCACCCGCGCGGCGCGAGCGTGACGCGCATCCTGGCGGCAGCCATCCAAGCCGTCGAGCCAGGGCGCGCCGCTCAAAAGTACCTTTCCGAACATCCCTTGCCGTCTGCCAGCCGCATCTGTGTTCTTGCAGTGGGAAAAGCGGCGATTCCCATGACCCGCGCTGTGTTTGAGACAACGAAGGTGACCGCCGCCCTGGTTATCACCAAACATGCGGAGCAGACCGGGCTGACTCCGGCTACCGTTCTCGTGGGCGGGCATCCCGTCCCCGACAGCCGCTCACTGCAAGCAGGGGAAGCCGCCCTGGGCTTTGTTTCCGGGCTGCGGGCCGACGACCTGCTGCTCTGTCTGCTCTCCGGCGGCGGCTCGGCTCTGATGACTGCCCCCCGCCCCGGCCTGACCCTCGACGATTTGCAATCCCTCACCCGCCAACTGCTGGCCTGCGGCGCGCGCATTGACGAAATCAACACCCTGCGCCGCCATCTCGACCGGGTTAAAGGCGGCGGCCTGGCTCAAGCCGCCTCCCCCGCGCGGGTACTCAGTCTGATTCTCTCAGACGTGGTCGGCAACCCGCTCGAAGCCATTGCCTCCGGCCCCACCGCCCCCGACCCCTCCAGCCGGGCCGACGCGCTCCGCGTGCTGGCAAAATACGGCTTAACAGAAAGCGTCCCAGCCGCCATATTACAAACGCTGGAACATGCTCCCGAAACCCCCAAACCAGGCGATGCGTTGTTCACGCGCGTGGAAAATGTCCTCATCGGCAGCAATGCCCTGGCGGCGCAGGCCGCCCTCCAGCAGGCAGAAACCGAAGGCTTCTATCCGCAATTCCTGGGCGATTCCTGGCAGGGTGAAGCGCGCCAGGTGGCAAAAACGCTCTGCAAACGGCTGAAAGACGAAACGCGCAGGCCGGTTTGCCTGGTGGCGGGCGGAGAAACGACCGTAACGCTCGTAGGACAGGTCTCCGACCTGTCTGCTATGCCAACCTCCGCCGGACAGGTCAGAGACCTGTCCCACAATCACGCCCTGGGCGGGCGCAACCAGGAACTGGCCCTGGCCGCCGCGCGTGAACTGGATGGGTTGCCCAATGTCATGCTCGTCAGCCTCGCCACCGACGGCGAAGACGGCCCGACCGACGCCGCCGGGGCGGTTGTCACCGGCGAAACGGCGCAGCGCGCCCGGGCGCTGAATCTCGACCCGGACGAATTCCTCGAACGCAACGACTCTTATCACTTTTTCGCCCCGCTCGGCGACCTGCTGCAGCCCGGCCCCAGCGGAACGAATGTCAACGACCTGACCTTCTTGCTCAGGTTTTAGCGAATACGCAACAACTATTTTTGTACACTCGCAACAAAGGATTGCAGTTTGCATTCAAAAAAAGTATAATTTCGGTCGTATTACTCGGCGTTGCAGGTAATTCGAGAGGAAGCCCGGATGGCTGAACAAAACTGGCTGGGTCATTCACTGAATGGCAGGTACAAAATCGAAGCCTTGCTGGGCCAGGGCGGAATGTCAGCAGTATACAAGGCACACGACCCCAACCTGAACCGCGCGGTTGCCGTCAAACTGATTCACCCCCACTTATCCTCCAACGAAGATTTTATCTGGCGCTTCAAAAAAGAAGCCTCAGTCGTAGCAGGCTTGCGCCATCCCAACATCGTCCAGGTGTTCGACTACAACACCGAGGCCGATGTGCATTACATGGTGCTGGAATACATCGCCGGGCAGAGCGTGCAGGAAGCCTTGAAAGAACTGCGCAAAAAGAACGCCCGCATGAGCATTGCGCAGGCCATCGAAATTATCATCCAAATTTGCGACGCGCTGGCCTACGCCCATCGGCACGGAACCATCCACCGCGACATCAAACCCGCCAACATCATGCTCGATCCGCAAGGCCGCGCCGTCCTGATGGACTTTGGCATCGTTAAAATTGTCGGCTCCACCACCCACACAGCGGCGGGCGCAGTCGTTGGCACAGCCCGTTACATGTCGCCAGAAGTCATTCGCGGCGAACCGCTCGACGAACGCTCCGACCTCTACTCGCTCGGCGTCACCCTGTTCGAGATGGTCAGCGGCGAGCCGCCCTTCGACGCGCGCACCGCCATCGCCCTGCTCGAACGCCACATCCGCGAACCAGTACCAGATATCCGTGACTTTCGGCCCGAGGCCCCCGCCGGGCTGAGCCGAATCATTTATAAAGCGATGGAAAAAACGCGGGAGGCCCGTTATCATTCCGCCGCTGAAATGGCCGCCGACCTGCGAGAACTGCTCGACGGGCTGCAACCTGCTCCCGTTTCAGAAGCCGAATTCTCCCCTCGGGCAGAATCCGCTCCGCCCCCCGTGCCGCTTGCTGTTTCTGCGGGCAGTTCTACCGAACAATGGACCGACTCCTCGCCGCAAGGACTTTCCTTTCTGGGAGAAATGACCGCCGCCGAGCAACCCGCCCCCGTCGAACAAACGCTCTCTAGCATTTCCCCGGCTCCGGCATCTTCCTCATCCGACAAAACCCTGCTCGCTTCCGGCATTCCCCCAGCCCCAGCCTCTCTCCCGGCCGATAAAACGCTCCTCGCTTCGGGCATCCCCCAGGCCGATGATAGGACCCTGCTCGCTTCCAGCATTCCCCCAGCCCCAGCCTCTCCCCCGGCAGATAAAACGCTCCTCGCTTCGAGCATCCCCGCAGCGGATAAAACCCTGCTCGCCGCGTCTGCGCCCCACAAGGTAGAAACTGCTTCAGCGCCGGTCAAGCCAGGGCTGCCTCCCATTGCAAAGTACCTCATCGCAGGGCTGGCATTGCTATTTCTCTTGTTCCTTCTCCTGCTTGTGGTCATAGGCGGGTGGTTTTTGTTCCAAATGTTTTTCCCCTTCTCGTAAAAATCGGACAAGGCTTGCGTTATGGATGAAACTTACGGCTATTTGAAACTGAAACTCCCCGGCGGCATCGAACAGGAATTCGAAGTCTCCAAATCCGAAATCACCGTCGGACGTGGACAGACCAACGACATCGTCGTGGCAGACGCCAAAGTCTCTCGCAGCCACGCGCGCTTCCAATTTGGTCCCAACGGACAGGTTACAGTCATCGACTCCGGCTCGACCAATGGCGTCATCGTCAACGGGACGCTGGTCGAGCGGGCCGCGCTCCAGCCGGGCGATGTCATCTTCATCGGCGATACCGAACTGCGCTGCGAAAGCGCTTCCAAGCCCGAACTGGACATGACCGTCATTGACAACGAAAGCGACCTGGAACGCACCATGTCCGAATTCGTCATGCCCGTCGCCCTCAATGAAACGAGTGAAGACCGGCTGGTTATCCACACCCCCGAAAAAACCTGGGAAGTTTTGCTCGATGAAACGGTGGACTCGCTCACCATTGGCCGGGCAGGCGATAGCGACATTCTCATTGACCATCCCAGCGTCTCGCGCGCCCATGCCCGGGTGGTACGCGACCATCGCACCATCAAACTGATAGATTTGGGCAGCCGTAACGGGCTGAGGGTGCGCGGTGAACGATTCGACGAGGTCGCGTTGGAAGACGGCGTTGCGGTGCGGGTCGGCTATGCTACCGTCCTGTTCAAAAGCGGCTTCCGGGAGGAACACCTGACGCTCATCGGCCAGGCCTTCAAACTGCCTCAGCGGCATCCGGTGGTGTTCGTGCCGGGCATTATGGGGTCCGAGTTGTGGCTGGGCAGCGAGCGCATTTGGCCCAACCTGAAATTGCTGTTCAAGCACCCAGAATTGCTCATGTATCCCGGCGACCCAAACATCAAGCCGCGCGGCATCTTGCAGGAAGTGGTCGTCGTTCCCAACCTGGTCAAACTCGAACAATA
The DNA here is from genome assembly GCA_964422545.1 of uncultured Anaerolinea sp. GTDB lineage: Bacteria > Chloroflexota > Anaerolineae > Anaerolineales > Villigracilaceae > UBA5195. The sequence continues at coordinate 76,587 of CAYRBO010000008.1, forward strand.
CAGCCGCCTGGGCGATTACCTGGTGGAAGACCTGGGCTACACGCGCGGCAAAGACTTTTTCGAGTTCGCCTACGACTGGCGGCAGGACGTGCGCCTGACAGCGCGGCAGCTGGGGCAGTTCATTGAGTCCCTGCCGGTCAAACCGCCGGTCAAAATCATCGCCCACAGCCTGGGGACGCTCGTTAGCCGTTACTATATCGAGCGGCTGGGCGGCAAAGACAAGGTGGACCGGGTCATTCTGATGGGTGGGCCGCATTTTGGCACGCCGAATGCCGTCTCCAGCCTGCTCTTTGGGCCGAACGTGTTGCCTTTTGGCATCATGGGCGAGTCACTGCGCAAGGTGATTTCTACTTTCCCCACTGCCTACCAAATCCTGCCGGTTTATGCCTGTGGGGTGGACCAATTCGGCCAGCCATACAATTTCATGAAAGAAAGCAGTTGGCTCTCGCCGGAGCAGAAACCGCTCTGGCAGGCTGCCCGCGACTTCAAGCGCGAACTTGGCACGGCAACCAGCATCCCCACTACCTGCATTTTTGGTTACGGGCAGAAAACAGTCGATAAAATCAAACTCAACCTGGTATCAGGCGGGGCAGTTGCCAATTCGCTGTTTGAATCCAAACCCAACGGCGACGGCTCCGTGCCAGAGACCAGCGCCATCCTCGAAGGGGCCGATTTCCACCCGGTGCGTCAGCAGCACGGCGTCCTGTTCGTAGATAACGATGTCAAAATGCGCCTGCGCCTGGAGTTGATGGGCAAGCCGTTTGGGTAACATCCAGTTTATCGTGGTCCAAACGGGCGGATGTCGAATCCCACTTCCACGCCGTTTGCCAGATTTGTCACAACCTGCCCCGTCCCTGGCGCGAGCGAGAGGCCGAGCATGGCATGACCGGCGGCGAGCAGCAGGTTTTCATACCGGGGCGAGAAGCCAATCATCGGCAACCCATCGGGGGTGACAGGACGCAGCCCGGCCCAGGTTTCCTCGATTTCAAGCAATTCGTCCAACCGAATATATTCCCGCGCCGCCGCTTCGATGCGCTCAATCCAGAGCGGGTTGGGCGTGGTGGACATTTCGCCAATCTCCAGCCGCCCGGTGATGCGCAGTTTGCCCTCGAAGGGCGTGACGGCGATTTTACGTTCGCCCAGCAACAAGGCCCCGCGCGGCGTGACCTTTGGGGAGGAGACGGTCAGACTGTAGCCGCGCGCCGGTTGGATGGGCAGTCTCAACCCCAGTTTGCGCCCTACTTGCGGCGACCAGGCCCCAGCGGCCAGGACGACCTGCGCGGGCTGGAACGCCCCGGCAGGGGTGATGACGCGGGTGATTATTCCGTTTTTCGACTCGAATCCGGTCACGGGAGTATGTTCGCGCACCTGCGCGCCCATCTGAATTACGCGCTCTTTCAACAGACGCAGGTACTCCGCCGGGTCGAGCGAGGAGTCGCCAGTGAAATCTACCCCACCCACCACGCTTTCCAACGCGGCGGGTTCGCGCTGATGAACGGCAGCCTTCTCCAACACTTCGGCGGGCAGCCCGTGCCGGTGCAAGATGTCTGCCTCGTGTTTGCCCTCCTCAAAGGCCGATTGGGTGTTGTAGAGAAAGAGCAGGCCGTTTTGGCGGTAACTGCAATCGAATTGTTCTTCTGTGATGATTTCGCTGAACAACTGCGCGCTCAGTACTCCCAGTGCCTTGAGCGGCGGGATGGCGCGGGTCACGTTGGACTCGGTGCAGGCGGCGGCAAAGCCAAGCAGCCAGGCGAGATAGGCCGGGTTGAGGCTGATTTTCAAGCCAAAGGGGCTGCGCGGCGGGTTGAGCATCCATTTCAGCGCGGTCGGAATGACGCCCGGCGCGGCCAGCGGAACGATGTGACTCGGCACGATATGCCCGGCATTGCCCGAGGCGTTGCCGATGCCCGCTTGCGCCCGGTCGAGCAGGGTCACGCCCCGGCCTGATTTGAGCAAATAGTAGGCGCAGTGCAGGCCAATCGGCCCGCCGCCGATAATCAAAATGTCGGCTGAAGTATTCATTGCTTTTTCCAGGATGGGTAAATTGAGATGACCGTAACTTATGCTATACTTTGTTTGCAATGAAAATTTACCTGGACGCCTGCTGCTTGAACAGACCGTTCGACGACCAGAGCCAGTTTCGGATTCGCCTGGAAACGCAGGCTATTCTGTTGATACTGGAAAAGTTTTATCGCCGTGAATGGAATTGGATTGGCAGTGACGCGCTCCTATCTGAAATCAGGCGAAACCCTGATGTCGAGAACAGGCAGCGCGTGTTGGCTTTGCTTTCCAATACGCATGAAACGGTTCGCATGACGGAAGTAATTTTATAACGCGCTAAAATATTGGAGCAGGCAGGACTGGGTGCTTTCGATGCGATTCACCTGGCTTCAGCGGAATATGCGGGCGCAAATCTCTTATTGACAACCGATGACCGTTTCATAAAGATTTGCAAACGCAGCGCGCTTGCCGCCTTACAGGTTGAAAATCCGGTGCGCTGGCTGGAGGAAATCCTCGATGAATAATGATTACCTGACCTTAAACGAAATTCGCGTGCTTGGTTTCGAGACTTTGTTGCGCGAGTTAGGCCCTGCCGCAACCATTCGTTTTATGCAACAGTACGAAACCGGACGGGGAAATTACACCCGCGACCGGCATAAATGGCTGCCAAAACAGAACGTAAAAGAACTTGGCAGGCAAATCATGGATGAGAATGCGCAGCCCCGGGAGTGAGGGGCTGTATTTTTTAAGCGCGAATCCCCATCCCAAACGGGTCGCGCTCGTCGATGAGCAGGCTGCCCTCGGCCATCACCCAGGCTTCGCCGGTGATGGTGGGGATGATTTTGCCATCTTGAATTTCAATCGAACCCTCGAAAATGCTGCCAACGGCAGATTGCTGCCGCCAGACTTGCCCTTCAGCCAGTTTGCCATCCGCTGCCAGGCAGGCCAGTTTGGCGCTGGTGCCGGTGCCGCAGGGCGAGCGGTCGTAGGCTTTGCCGGGGCATAGCACAAAACTGCGGCTGTCGGCATGTTCAGAAGGGCCAAATAACTCTACATGGTCAATTTCGTGACCGTCGGGGGCGGTGATGCCCATTTGGGCGCAGGTCTCGCGCAGGCGGGAGGCAAAATCGGTCAACTGCTCCAGGTTTTGCAGGGAAATTTCGAGGCCGTGGTCGTGGCACAGCAAAAACCAGTTACCACCCCAGGCCACGTCGCCGTGAATGGTTCGCCCGTCGATTTCGATGGTGAGATGCTCCAAAAGCCGGTAGGCTGGCACGTTGCGGACCGAGACGCGGTTAGGGTATTCCCTCACCCCGCTGTGCGGGGCTTCCCCCGGCCCCTCCCCCGCGCGGGGAGGGGAGAGTTCCCCTCTCCCTTGGGGAGAGGGGTTAGGGGTGAGGGGATGCAGCGTTGCTTCCACGATTCCGACCGGGGTTTCGATGCGATACCTCCCCGGCGTAATTTTGCCCAGGTAAGAAAGCGAGGCCATCAGGCCAATCGTGCCGTGTCCGCACATGCCGAGGTAGCCAACATTATTGAAGAAGATGACTCCCAGCTGGCAGGTCGGGTCAAAAGGCGGGACGAGGTACGCGCCAACCAGCACGTCGGAGCCGCGCGGTTCGTTGAGGATGGCCTGGCGGAAGTGGTCGAAGTCACGCTGAAGGCGGGTCAATTGTTCGGAAACGGGAGCAGGTTGCAGCGGGAAAGGCGGAGATTCGATTAAACGGGTTGGCTCGCCGCCAGTATGAGAGTCAAGAAACGGGATGCGCCTCATCATTATCTCAATCAAAAGTATAAAATTCTGACTTGGTAAAGCCAGAGCCAGGCAGGAAACATAAGGGTTGGAAGACCTATTGTAGCATGTCAGGCCGAGATCTGTAACATGCCCGCAAAGTGGTAAAATGAACGAAATACAAACTGTGGGGTATTCGGTTTTCTCGATGGGCGGAGAGAACCAAAAGACTATTCTGTAACAAAAATGCACTTTTCACCCCACATTTCAATCGTTATACTTGACGCTATGCAAGCACAGAAATTTAGCCGGTATGAAATCTTAAGGGAACTGGGCCGTGGGGGCATGGCTACGGTTTATCTGGCATACGACCCGCTTTTCGAGCGTCAGGTAGCGCTCAAACTACTCAAACGCGACCTGCTGGATGATGCCCAGGTGCGCGAACGATTCGAGCGCGAAACCAAAATCATTGCCAGGCTCGAACATCCGGCGATTGTGCCGGTGCATGATGTTGGCAAAGACAACGAGCAGATGTTTTACGTCATGCGCTATATGCCAGGCGGCTCGCTCTCAGACCGCATGACAACGATGCTGTCGCTGGAAGAATCTATCCGTATTATCCAGCGCATTGCCGGGGCGCTCGACTATGCCCACGCCAGGGGAGTCATCCACCGCGACCTGAAACCAGGCAATATTCTGTTCGATGACGAGGGGAATGCCTTCATTTCCGATTTTGGGATTGCCAAACTGGCCTCGGGACAAACCAAGTTGACCTCATCCGGAATTATTGGGACGCCCTCTTACATGAGTCCGGAGCAGGCAGTCGGTGAACAAGTAGACTCGCGCAGTGACATATACTCGCTGGGCATCATCTTATTCGAGATGCTGAGCGGTAAATTGCCCTATGAAGCCACCACGCCGCTTGCAATGGTCATCAAACATACCAACGAGCCAATTCCCCACATTCTCGACATCAACCCCAACCTTCCCTCTGGCATCGAAAACGTTCTGGAAAAAGCGATGGCGAAAAACCGCGCCTTGCGCTATTCCACCGCATCGGAAATGATAGCCGACCTGGCCCAACTCTTCCCAGATGGCGTTCCGCAAGACCCAGAATATACGATTCCCGTTACGCGGCGCGTCACCCCACAAAACAACATTCCCTCTGCCGAAGGTGGGTTCTCGGTTCCACGCCCCTGGCTGGCCGGATTTCTTCTCCTTGTTGTGGCGGTCCTCTCTCTGGCGGGTTGGCAAATTTTTGGCAGCCGCGCGGCAACCTCCCCAACGCCAACAGCCACCATTGCGTCTTCCCGCACCAGTATCGTTCTTCCCCCGCCATTGCCCACCGAAACGGCAACTACCACTCCCTCGCCCACGCTCCCGCCGCCCACAGAGACCTTCACGCCCACAGCCACCCCTGTCGTTGGAATTGGCGGCGCAGATAAAATCGCCCTGATTACCAATAAAGACATCTGGGTTATGGAAATAAATGGAGACGGACTAGCGCAGGTAACAAACAGCGACCAACCCAAATTTGACATGCAGTGGCTTCCGGGTGGCAATGAAATTTCTTACGGAGAAGGCAAATGCATCAAAACAGTTGACATAAATACCTTTGTTATCACCAACCTGGTTTGTCTCGAAGGCTCAAATTTTACAGGCTTCCGCATTTCTCCTGATGGCAAACGAGCCGCCGTCACCATTGAACGGCGCGTCATTGTTGTTCCTTTCGACCGAGAACTGCTTGCCAAAGCCAAGAACCCTTTCGACCTGCAAAACCTGCCCGATACCTGCCTGGATTACTCTTCGGTCTCGGCCAAATTTGCAGTATGGTCAGCCGACAGTACAAAATTGGCGATCTTGCACCAGGATATTCGCGGGCAAAAATTTGCTGACCTGGTGCGAATTATTGATATCAGTCGATGCAAAACAGCTGACCCACTGACGCAGGAAGAATTTCCCAACAAACGTTTTACGCCCGAAGGCTACGAAACATCCCCGGTCATTCCCGCCTACGACTGGAATGGCAGGGAACTCTTTCTGTTCAACACATTTGTGCGCAACGCCGGTTATGGCAACCTGTACCTGTATAACATTGTCACCGGCAAAGCGGAACAACTTAACCCCATCGAAAACACTTGCTGTTATCGCGACGCGCGCTTCAGCCCAGATGGAAGCCACATTCTGGTCGTCTTTCAGGATGTGCGCGCGGGGGCAGAAAGCGAAACCATGCTATATTACATTCCGATAGACCAAATTGGCACGGGAGCAAAGTTCCAGCCCATCAAACTGCCTCCCCTGTTTTTCCCCAATGCGCGCGAGGTGATCATGCCCGCCCTGCGCCCAGCGCAGCCATAAGCGTCCGCTCAAATCCCCATTCCATTACGGACAACCGATAACTTCGAAAACCTGCGCCCCGGGCAGGGTCAGTTGGCGCGCATACCACTCTGGTCTGGCCTGCAAACCCGCCACGTTAAACCGCTCTTGCGCTCCCCCAAGATAGACATGGGTAATATCGCGCTGGCACAGGCTATCGAGTGTTTCTTGCAGGCTAAAATCCAGCCCCAAATACTCCATCGAAACGCGCCGCCCATTAAGCGGGGCAATCCAAACACCCCCATCTGTGCCGCGTAATTCGGCGGGGTTTTGGATGTCGAAAACGTTGAGCGTATTCCCGGCAATCAGCAGATGCGCATCGTCAGGAAGATTTTCTTCCATCCACTTAAGAGCGACGGCATCATCTGTCTTGAACAAAATGCAGCAGGGAGAAGGCGAAAAAGGGTACTCCCGTCCGATAGATACCAAAACCGCGCTGAAACCTGCCACCGTTACCAGGGCAATCTGCCACCCTCGAAATGATTCGACGCGCAACCCGGCCAGCCCCAGCCCACCCAGCATCGCCAGCGGCAGGTAGAGCGTCATCTGAACGAAAGGCCGGTCGAGCGGGGTCTGAAAAGACTCGCCTGGCAGGGGAAGCAGCAGACAGGCCAGTAACAGGAACAAGACCAGCAGGCAGGTCATCGCCAATCGCGCAAATCGCCGTAAAGCAAACGGACTGAGCGCAGCCACCAACAGCGATATCCACAGCCCAGTCCGCAGGTAGGGGTCGAACACCAGGTTGAGGATACTGCGCGATTCGATGTAAATGACCAACCCCGCCAGCGCAACAATAAGCAAAGCCAGGATTGCCCATTTGAACTTGCCCCGTAATTTTTCCCAGAGCATTGCAGCCAAATAGCCCAAAATAAAGATGAAAATCACCACCAGTGAACGGGTATGCATCAGGGCCGAAACGGCTGTCCCAAGGGCAAAGAGCGCAAGCAGGGCGACCTTTTTGCGAGGGGGAAACACCGCGCGGGTCGCTGAAAACGTGAGCGACAGCGCGAATTGCAAAGCCAGCAACCCCGCCAGGGCCGGGTATTTGCCCCAGTTAAGGGCGTGCGCGGGCATGTTCCAACCCCAACCGGCCAGAATAAACGCGAAACATGCTGCCAGCGTTGAGCCGGTTTCACGCTTCGTCACCAGAAAGACCGGGAACGGCATTACCGCCAGCATCAGCTGCCCAAGAATAAGAATCACCTGCCCGACTTCGAGGTTGGTCACAAACGCGGCAGAGACCGTCAACAGGTGGAAGCCAATATGATAGTAGCCGCTTGCCACTGGGGGCGAAGTTTCCCAGGGTGGCTGACCAAAATGGTTGAGCAAGTGTTGGCTGATTTGGTAGTGCAGCGCGCCATCAAAATATGACGGAAGCAGCACATCGGCCAAAAAAGCCAGACGGGTAAGCAATGAGAGCAGGAATGCTAATACAAGCGCGAGCAGCAACCAGGAGAATCTGCCAAAAGGCGCGGGGACTTCTTTCCATGCAGAGATAAGGAACAGACCGAATATCGAAAGGAGAAACGCCGCCCAGCCGGGCCCCAAGTCCAGGTAGCGGTTGATGAAAAAACCCAGAAGCGCAGAAAACACCCACCACAACGGCCAGCCTGCCAGTGCCAGCAAAAAGGTCTCGGTGGGATCGAGATGCTCCTGGAGCATCCGCCGCAGCAGGCCAAAAGTCAACAATCCTCCCACGCCAAACACAGCCAGCAGGCGCAACAACATGCTCCACTGTTCGCTCAGAACAGTCAGGGAATCTGGAATCCAGGACATGAAGCGGTTATGGATAGGATGGATAGGGTGGGTAGGATGGGGGCGTTGCGCCGGGGTACGCAACCGCCGTCTGGGTTGGGACAAACACCCCTTGGGCAAGGGTCGGCGCAGGCGTTTGACGTGGAACGAGCGCCATTTTGCCGGGGACGAGCACGCCCGAGGCCAACAGGCTGCCGCTTTGGGCCTCATAGATTTCCAATTGCGCCGAAGCCGCATCCCCGGCAAACGGGCCCAGGCAGTAGAGCAGGCGGGGCGAAATATCCACCACCTGACATTCGAAGTGAATCTCCAACTTTTGGCTGCGTAGAACGCCGTAAACTGCTGGCATGGGCTGGAGCGTGGTTTTCAGGCTGATGAGCAGGTTGCCTTCGGCATCGTAACCGGTGGAGAGAACGCACAGGTTTTCGGTCGATTCGTCACAAACCGCCAGAGGAATGACCCGCGCCGATGCGCCCGGCTGCCCATCGGTTTCTTCAGGTAACAGCGCGCCTGCCCGGCGCGACATGCCAACATAGCCAATCAGGCCCAGTCCTGCAATGAACAAGACGTAAAAGAGGATGGGAGGTAACTTTTCCAGGGGGAGTTTTTGCATAGGGCTATCTTCGCGCCGCGAGGGCCAATTCCAGCGCGCGAATGCCGTCTTCCAGCGTGCAAATGGGTGCGGCCTGCCCAGATGCGACCGCCAGAAAATGCCGGGTTTGGGCCAGGAACAAGTCATTGCGCTCGAACCCGTCGGGAGGCGCATAGCGGGTTTCGACGCCGGGCGAGGGCTGGGGATATATTCCGCCAAACGCATCGGGGACGTGAACGTGAACCAGCGCGCCATCGGCATTGTCCCAGCGCAACGTGCCTGCCGTGCCGACAATTTCCAGCCGGTGAACGGGTGGGCGCTGGAAGTAATTAAGGTGCAAGCCGCCAATCGCGCCGCTGCTGAATTTCAGCCCAATTTCGGCCACATCCTCCACGCCTGTAAGTTGCAGCGGAGAGATATGTCCCCAGAACGCCTGAATCGCTTCGATTTCTCCCAACAGGTAGCGCAGGTAATCGAGCGGGTGGGTCAGGGTCCGAATCACGCCGCCGCCCAGGTCTTCACGCGCGGCATAACTGGCGCGATAGTCTTCCCAGGGATGCCAGTTGGGCAGGTATTCGCCCCAATGTGCATGAACCGTCAGAATTTCACCAATAGCCTCAGACTGAATCAGTTCCCTGGCCTTGTTCAACGCAGGGTGATAGCGGAACTGGAACCCGACCAGGATACGCCCCTCGGTCTTTTGGGCGGCCCGGCGCAATTCATCGACCTGCGACAAGTCCTCGGCTATCGGTTTTTCAAGCAGAATGGCGCAGCCCGCTTCGGCAGCGGGGATAGCGACATCCAAATGCAGGGCGGTCGGGTTGGCGACGATGACGGCCTGCGGTCGGTGCTTTTTCAGCGCCTCGGCCAAATCCGTTTCGACCGGATACCCTGCCAGTTCGTCATCGGGCAAAGTGGCCTTGCGGGTACGATAGAGAACCAGGTCACGCTCTCCGAGCGCAATCAGATTACGAAAGTGTCGGCGTCCAATCGAGCCGAGTCCGGCAATCAGGATTTTCATGTTTCTATTTTATCAAAGACCTCCGCGTTCTTTGGGAACGTGGAGGTCTTTGTGTAGGGTCAGTTATATGGTGGTTTTAGCGCGCGATAACAACGTTGCTGGCCTGCAACCCTTTGGGGCCGCGTTCCACCGAAAATTCGACTTTTTGGCCTTCATCGAGGTTGCGGAAGCCATCGCCCTGAATGGCCGAGAAATGCACGAAGACATCTTCGCCGCCATCGCGGGAGATGAAGCCGTAGCCCTTGCTCCCATTGAACCACTTGACTGTGCCGGTAATACGTTCAGACATTTTATTTGCTCCTTGTTGCAAAAAACGGAAATCGGTTTGGGATTCCTGGTCTGTCCGGGAAGGTAGAATAAAAAAGGCTCACGGATTTCAACCGTGAGCCACATCATTTTACAAACGCGAACCAACTGGTATCCTTCAACAGCTATGATAACACCATTATGTAAGAACGTCAACCTTTATTTTTTCTGGGGTGTGAACGCAAAACATGTCAGTAACCTTCTTTTTTCTCGCGCACACCGTCCTGGTGTCCTTCGGGAAAGCCGCAGAGTTCGCAAAGAAAACTTAAGAACTTGGCAATCTCCCTGGCACCGCCCGCACACCCCACGTTGCTTTTGCATGGGGCAGGTGTGGCGGCCTTGCGTGCAAAATTTTCGCGCAATCAGATGCTCAATTTTCATAAAGAAGCGGTAAAATCAGGCGGTTTTTCTCGCACTCTGGATGATTCGCTCTAATCTTAATAAAGTCACTGACAACCTTTGCGTGCACACTTTTCTGGGCAACAGGTTAAATCCTTGATAGTGCCTGGTGCTAATGATATAATCGGAACGCTTTTTAGCATGGCGGCTGTAGCTCAATGGCAGAGCACTTGACTGTGGATCAAGTTGTTGTGGGTTCGAGCCCCATCAGCCGCCCCAAAGTCCCTTCCTGCGCGAAGGGATTTTTTTTGATGACCGTCCCGGTTGCAAAGAATATTCCGGGCAGATTACCGCATAAAACATCTGATTTTGTGCTAGACTCATCTCAACTTCACGACCAGGAGGCTGCGATGCGATTTTTTGACGGGTTCAATGTCGGTTTCATGTTGTTTCAGACGCTAAATTGCCTGGTTCTTTTGGCCTGGCTCGGCTTGAGCCTGGCAGCCCTGTTTGGGCTGCGAAAAAAGAGCATGGGTGAAACGGCTCGTGTCTTGTGGACGCTGGTTATCCTTGCAATCCCAATTATGGGCGCGGTTTCGTTTTGGATTGTTAATCCCAAAGAGAATGCGAATCCAGATAACAGCGTTGGGTAAACAAAAAACGCCTTGCAGATTGCGCAAATCCGCAGGGCGTTTTTTTTCGATGGGAAAAGCCCGGTCGTAGTTTACAGATGGGCCTCTAGCCAGGTCTCCACGTCTTTTAACACCTGTCCGCGCTCTGGCTCGTTGAAAACTTCATGATACAACCCGTCATACACTTTGAGGGTTTTGTCGGGCGTGCTGGCTTTTTGGTATAACATGTTTGCCCCACCAGTATCTACCAGCCGGTCGGCACTGCCTTGCAGCAGCAGGATGGGCAGGCGGATGGTCGCTGCTTCCGCAGTGACACGCTGCATGGCTGAGAGCATTTCGGCGGCCAGACGGGCGGTCACTTTGCCAGTGTAAACCAGCGGGTCATTGAGATAGGCGTCAACGACAGTTTTGTCTTTCGAAATGGTGGCGGCATCTAGCGCGAGAAGCCCGGTTCGAGGCAGGATGCCGGAGAGAATTTTGCCAAGCAGTATGGTCGCAGGGGAAATGTTATCCGAAACTTTCACAGCCGGAGCAGAAAGTACCGCGCCTTTCAGTTCATCTTGATGCTCCAGCAGGTAAACCGACCCAATCAGCCCCCCCATGCTGTGACCGACCAAGAAAACCGGTTTGCCGGGCTGCCAGCCTTGGATCATATCAAAATAGGTTTTGAGCGGTTCGATGAAGTCGCTAAAGCGTTCGAGATACACCCGCGCTCCGTCAGACTTGCCGTGCCCGATGTGGTCGAGCCCGTAGACGGCATAGCCGCGCGGCACGAAATAATTGACGAGGTTCATATATCGACCGCTGTGTTCGGCCAGTCCATGCACGACAAACAGGATGGCTTTGGGGGCGTCTTCGGCTTGCCAATGCTGATAATAGATGTTTGCGCCCTTGGGGGTTTGGAAACGTCCTTCTGCATGAATCATGATTTCGTCTCCTTTCGATGCGATTATAGCATTTGCGCGTGATAAGCGCAGTTGCTCATCTTGTTTTCACAAAAACAATAGCCCGCAACGTTACTGCGGGCTATTTCGATTTTTTGAAGGTAACTGCTCATCCATTTTGGGAATGAATCCCTTGCTCATGGCATAAAAGTCCGCTGAAGCGGACTAGCCCGAAGAGCTTTTTTGTAATAAGGCAGGGCGCTTGCCCCCGCCATGGGGGGGGAACCCACCGAATCAGGCGAGAAATCAATCAGCCTGACCAGTTACTTTTGAAGATTGATTTGGATGGGTAGGTTTCTCAAGCGTACAAACCCCAATCCAGCGCGGAGGGGTCTTCCATCATTGAGAAATCCCATACTTCCATGCCCATTTCGACCGTTACGGGCATTTTCAGGCCTTCCTGGGCTTTCTGGCGGGTCATATCGACCATGGCTGGGCCATAAGGGCAGAAGGGCGTGGTCAGAATCATCTTCAGGCGGGCGGTGCTGTCCTCAATGGTGATGTCGCGCACCAGCCCTAGCTGGATGATGTTCATGCCAATTTCGGGGTCAACCACCTCCGAGAGTTTCTCGCGCGCTGGTTCCACCATCTCCGGGTGGGTGTCGTGGATGGTCCACTTGACGATATTCAGAGATTCATCACTCATTGGGCGTTCTCCAAAGCAGTGGTTTGAACAACATAAGTGCAGTGCGTTGCCCCGCTCAAGATGCACTGGATTTTGTTGGCTGGCAGGGCCAGCATTTTGGAAATCAGGGTTTGGTCGACGGCGCAGACTTCGGGGTGCGCCTGACCGACCTGCAAATAGGGGCAGGTGATTTCGTGGATATGATATTCACCGCCTTTTTTCTCCCACTCGACGACGAAACCCTCCGCCGCCAGCAGCTCTTTGACCGTTTCCAGGCGTTCTTCCACGCTCAAGCCATTCAATTGCTCGCGGTGTTCTTCTGCCAGGCCGGTTGCCACTTCCTTGAACAGTTCTCCGACCACTGGGCCGGGGAGGGTCTCCTTCATCTGGGTCAGCAGGCGGGTGGTCAGGCGCAGGTAGCGGGTAGGAAAGCGCTCCAGCCCATCTTCGGTTAGGAAATAGACCAGGCGCGGGCGTCCGACACCGTGGCGTTCTTCTTCGGCGTCCACCAGCCCTTCTACTTGTAAATTGGTCAGGTGGTGGCGCACTGAAATCGGGTTGATGCCGACTGCTTCGGCCAGTTCATTAATGGTCGTGCGCGGTCGGCGCAGCAAGGTTTGTAAAATCCGGTCGCGTGTGCTTTTCATACTCTACTCTGGGTCGGTTCTTTCGCTGAATTCCAAAGTGGAGTATATCAGTCCCGTTTAGGTTTGTCAATAAAGTAGATAAATATCATAAATATTTGGCTTACCAGTCCATTGATTTTTCATAGCCCCATTTCACCAGCACTTCCCCGGCCACATCTTTGAACACTCCCCGGTCGTGGAGAGTGAACATGTTGCGCCAATTGCCGGCCTTGCCTTTGGGCAGGAAACTGGCAATGTCACCTGCCCGCCGGGCCTGCCACTCTTCGTCCAAGTTTTGGCCCATTTCTTTGTGGATTTCCGTTTCGAGCGAGGCTTCTGTCGAAACGCCGAGAAATGCCCATAGTTTTTGCATTTCGTCGAACGGGTGAGCCAGCAAGTCTTCGTAGCGCAGGGAAAAGTATGAGTCGGGATACAGCCGTTTGGCCTCGCTATCGATTTCGGTCAGGTCATCCGCCCACCGCTGGGCAATCTGGCGGATGAAGGCGTCGGTGAAGATGCTGCGCCTTCCGTCTGTGAAAGGAGTCTGGTCGCGTTTCAGGTCTTCGATAATACGGCGGTCTTCGGCGGTCAGGAATTTAGAGTCCTCGACGAAATTGCGGAATCGCTCCGAAATCAGCACATCCCGCCCATCGCGGACGATGTAGATGAGTTTGGCATCGGGGTAAACGACGTGCGTATCGCGCACAACCTGGCCGTGAATGGTGGACGAGGGGCTTTTGTCTCCGACGATTTTGGCTGATACTTTCCCCTCGCGGATGGCGTCGCGCTCCATAATGAAATCGGCGGCGGCGCGCATCACCAGCGGCGACAGGTCGCGGCCCCCATTCCAACGGTTGGATTTGCGCGAGAGCCACTCGGCGGCTTCGGGGGTATCTACCAGCGATTTGAGCATGGGGGCGCGCGTGAAAAAATGCGCCTGGTAATTGCAGTGGACTTCGGGGTGCAGGCGCGTCAGACGCATGAGAATCGTCGTGCCAGAGCGGGCATGTCCCAGAATGAAAAACTTCTCGCGCGGGAAGAACTGCTTAATCTCAGCCACTTCCTCGGCGGTGATGGCTGGGATTTCGGCGCGTTTTTTGCTGGCCGCTTCTCCCTTGAGCAGGATATGGGCGGCGGATTTAAGACGGGAAATAACTTGCATTGATTTCTCCACGAATTTTCACAAATTTGAGTTTTATTGTTTCCAATTCAACATCACCAGCCCGGCCAGGCAGACGAAAATCCCAAGCACGTTGACCCACGAGATTTTATCCTTGAAAAAGAAAATTGCCACAGGCAGCAGGAGCAGCGAGGCGGCTACGTTGACCACTACCGCAGCGATTCCCAGGTTCCAGCCGGAGCGGTACACCAGCAGGAAGCCAAACTCGATGCCGACAATGGCGACCGCCAGCAAGAAACTGGCCCAGTTGAGTTGCCGAAGTTCTATCAGAATTCCACCTGGAGCGGGAAAGAAGAAAGACGAAAAAATCGTGATGAGCAGGGCAACTGCGTAGGTTACGACCAGCGAAAGGGCGAAATTGACATTGGCGGGCGTGCTTTTGGCGCTGAAATGATAGAGAGCGCTAGAGAGAATCGCCAGCGAGATGGAGAAGTAAAAGAGAGACATGGAGCGTTTACCAGCCATAAACCACGAAACACGCGAAAACTTCCAGCATTATACAACGACTAGGAAAAGTCCGCTTTCCGCTTGCATTTCGGGCGAATTGTCATATACAATCAATACATGCGCTTCGACGTCTTCACCCTGCTCCCTGAAATCTTTCCACCCTACCTACAGGCCAGCATTTTGCAAAAAGCCGCCGCGCGCGGGCTGGTGGAGTTCCACATCCACAACATCCGCGATTACACTCATGACCGGCATCACACCACCGACGATATGCCCTACGGCGGCGGCGGCGGAATGGTGATGAAGCCCGAACCGGTCTTCGAGGCGGTCGAAAGCGTGCTGGGCGCGCCGCCTGCTTGCCCCGTCATCCTGATGACCCCACAGGGACGGGTTTTCAACCAAAAAATTGCTATGGAACTGGCCCAACAGCCGCGCATCGCTCTGCTATCAGGCCGCTACGAGGGAGTAGATGAACGCATCCGTGAGCATCTCGTGACCGATGAGATTTCGATTGGCGATTACGTGCTGACCGGCGGTGAATTGCCCGCGCTGATACTGATAGATGCCATCACCCGCCTGCTGCCCGGCGTTTTGGGCGACCCAACCGGGGCCGAAGACGATTCTCACGCCTCGGGCTTGCTCGAATACCCGCATTACACCCGCCCGCCCGAATTTCGCGGCTGGAAAGTTCCCGACGTTCTCCTGAGCGGCGACCACGGCAAAATTGCCCGCTGGCGGCGTGAACAATCCCTGCGGCGCACGCTGGCAAAACGGCCAGATATGCTCGCAAATGTTGAATTGACAAAAGAAGACCGAAAAGTTATGGATGTCATCCAACAGGAAAGATGAAAGAGCGCGTCTCTTTCCTCTCATCCTTACGTTATCCCTGCTCAATCTCATAGGAGCCCACTTATGAAATTCAACTATGGCAAGATTTTTCTGCTCGGCTTTGGATTTTTCGGCGTCAGCGTCATCTGGAGCGTGTATAACGCCTTCGTGCCTTTGTTCCTGGCGAACAAGTTTGGTCTCGCCCCGGCGTTCATCGGTTTTTTCATGACGCTCGACAATATTGCAGCCCTGTTCATCCAACCGCCGGTCGGCGCGTGGTCAGACCGGTTGCGCACGCCGATTGGGCGGCGCATGCCTTTCATTCTGATTGGCGCGCCAATCGGCGCCCTGGTGTTTGGGCTGATTCCTCTGGCCGCAGTTTTGCCGCTATTTGTCGCTTGTACATCCACCCTGTTATTAAGCATGGCTCTGTGGCGCACGCCGGTTGTGGCGCTTATGCCCGATATTACCCCCTCGCAATATCGCTCACAGGCCAATGGAATTATCAATTTTATGGGCGGCGTTGGCGCTATTATTGCCTTCCTGGTTGGAGGAACGCTGTACAAATCCAACCCTGCCTTCCCATTTTGGATGGGTTCAGGGTTAGTATTGCTGGCGGTTGTGCTGGTGTTCATTTTTATAAAAGAGCCAAAAGAATATGAACAAAGCGAGAAAAAACCCGACATCATCAAGAGCCTGCGTGAAGTCGTTGCAGATAATGATAAAAGCGCGTTGCGCCTGTTCCTGGCGATTTTCTTCTGGTTTGTCGGATATAACGCCATAGAAGCCTTTTTTACGCTCTATGCGGTCAATCATCTTGGCTTGAGCGAGGGCGACGGAGCGGGACTGCTTGGACATTTGTCACTGTTCTTCGTCTTATTTGCCCTGGTCTCTGGTTTCGTGGGCGGCAAGTTTGGGCGGCGCGTGACGATTTCCACCGGCATTATTTTACTGGGCGGGTTAATTCTGGCTATTTACCTGCTCCCTGCCGCGACATTGGCTATGCCCCTCGCCAAACTGCCGGTTCTTGGAACCGTTCGCGTCGTCAGCCTGTTCCTGATGGGCGCTGGCATTGCCTGGGCGCTGATTAACATCAATTCGCTGCCAATGGTTGTGGATATGGTTGAAGATGTTCGAGTCGGAACCTACACCGGCCTGTATTATCTCTTCTCTACGTTGGCAGCGATTGCCGGGCCGAACATCAACGGCTGGGTGATTGAATTGAGCGATAGAGATTACAACACGGTCATGATGGTTGCGCCTGTCTTTATGGCGCTTGCCCTGATCATGATGACGGGCGTGCGGCGCGGCGAGGCCAGGCCTTGAGGCAGTGAGCAGATAAGGTTGGCGTTATTTTGTCTGACAAATACTTTTTTTTAACTTGCCGAAAGGTTCGAGAGGCTGTATACTTTCAGAAGGGTTCGTGGCGTTTGTCACGACCTAACATTCTATTCTTTCAAGAGGAGAAGAATAAACTATGAAGAAGCTATATGCAGTATTGGTTGTCCTGCTCGTGGCTGCCATGTTGCTTCCGGCTTGTGGCCCCACCGCGCCGGACTGCTCTAAGCCCGAGACCTTCTGCGTGGGCGTGGTGACGGATGTTGGCAAGATTGACGACAAATCCTTCAACCAGTCGGCCTGGGAAGGCGTCAAACTGGCCGAGAAAGAACTTGGCGCCATTGTGCAATACATCGAAACTACCGATGCCAAGGACTACGACAAGAACATCAGCACCTTTGGCGATGCCAAGTACGATGTGGTCGTAACCGTTGGTTTTGCCCTGGGCGAAGCAACTGTGGCTGCGGCTAAAAAGTATCCAGATACCAAATTTATCGGCGTGGACCAGTTCCAGGCTGAAGTAACGCCGGGCGTTGCTGGCCTGATCTTCCCCGAAGATAACGCCGGTTTCCTGGTGGGCGCTCTGGCCGCGCAGATGACCAAAACTGGCAAACTGGGCGGCGTATTTGGCACAGATGTCGTCCCGCCCGTTTGGCGCTTTGGCGAAGGCTACTGCGCGGGCGCAAAATATATCAATCCCGACATCGAACTCTTCATCGTCTATCACAGTGATGTTGGCTTCGACAAAACCTTCACCGACCCCGAATGGGGCGCGGCAACTGCCAAGTCCATGATTGAAAAAGGCGCCGACATTATCTTCGGCGGCGGCGGCAAGACCGGTAACGGCGCGGTGATTGGCGCGGTGGAATCTGGCGCGCTTGCCATTGGCGTTGATACCGACCAGTACTTCACCCTGCCCGAAGCCCAGAAGGGTCTGCTCTCCAGCGCTATGAAGCTCATCACCCCTGGCGTGTTCGACCTGGTGAAGATGGCAAAAGAAGGCAAATTCCCCGATGGCAACTATGTGGGCGATGCCGCTTTTGCGCCCTATCATGACCTGGACAGCCAGGTTCCTGCCGAAGTAAAGGCCAAGATGGAAGAAATCAACAAGGCCCTGCTCGACGGCAGCCTGAAAACAAACGTTGTGCCTGCCAAACCGGAAGATGGCAAAGGTTTCTGCACACCCTAATCGTTTCAAGTAACACCCCAAAAGGGGAAAGAGGCAAACCCTCTTTCCCCTTTATTGTTATAATCGGTTCAAAACGCCCCTGTGTGTTCTGATGCACTATGCAAAGCGGCAGGTCTGCCGCATACAGCAAATTACATTGTTCATGGAGACCCCCATGCAAACTGTTGAGGACAATCAACCCAAACCAGGCTGGAAACAAGCTGCGCAATCGGCTTTGAATGCCGCCCTGGTACCATTTTTGGCAATTTTCACCGCTGTTGTCGTTGGCGGGGTCATTATCAGAATCGTCGGCGGCAACCCCTGGGCTGCTTACCTGGGCCTGATGCAAGGCGCCTTTGGCTCGGCCAAAGCCTGGAGCGAAACGTTTGTGTGGGCCACGCCCTATATTTTTGCTGGGTTGGCAGTGGCGCTGGCCTTCAAAGGCGGCCTGTTCAACATTGGCGCGGAGGGGCAGCTGGCATTTGGCGCAGTGGCAACCGCCTGGGTGGGGTATGCCCTGCCCGAAATGCTGGGGATTGAAATCCCCGGCATCCTGCACCTGCCGCTTGCAATCGGCGCGGGGATTTTGGCCGGGGCGCTGTGGGCGGCTATCCCAGGCGCGCTCAAGGCGTATGCCGGAGGTCACGAAGTCATCAACACCATCATGATGAACTACATCGCCCTCAACATTACCAGTTTCCTGCTCAACGGGCCAATGAAAGACCGCAATCCGCTCAATGTGATTGCCCGCACGCCTGAAATTGCCGAAGGCGCGCGCTTGCCAGTAATTTTCGATGGGTTGCGCGTGCATTGGGGCTTCCCTCTCGCATTGCTGACTGCGCTGGGCGTTTGGTACTTGCTCTGGAAAACCACCCTGGGGTTCGAAATTCGCACAGTGGGGGCGAATCCCGATGCCGCCAAATATGCTGGGATTAACTTCAAACGCATTCTCATTCTGACGATGGCTCTTTCGGGGTTGTTGGCTGGCATGGCGGGCGCAGTAGAGGTCACCGGCCTGAACTACCGTCACGAACTCGGTTTTTCTATCGGTTACGGGTTCGATGCGATTGCCATTGCACTGCTTGGCAAAACGCACCCGGCAGGGGTGGTACTGGCCTCCATTCTCTTTGCGGGAATGCGAAATGGCGCAACACGAATGCAATTCCTCACCCAAATTCCCGTGGACATTATCTCGGTCATTCAATCGCTCATCTTATTGTTCGTTGCAGCAGATGCCATCATCCGCTACATTTACCGCATCAAGGCCAAAGAAGACCGCCTGGTGCTGACTCGCGGCTGGCGCGGCTAGGAGGAATTTATGGATTGGCGTCGCTTCAGTTTCATTGGATTTATCATCGTCTTCCTGTTTGCCGTTGTGGTGTTGATTGGCGGCAGCCGGGTTTCACCCCTCGTCATCATCTCCAGCATGTTGACCACCACCATCGCAGTGGCAACCCCCCTGACGCTTGGCGCGCTCTCCGGCGTCTTTTGTGAACGGTCGGGCGTGGTTAATATCGGCATTGAGGGGATGATGCTGGCAGCGGCTTTCTTTGGCTGGCTGGCTGCTATTTATATGAATACCATCTTCAAGTTTAGCCCAGGGGTGAGCCTGTGGGCGGGAGTGCTGGCTGCCATCCTGACTGGCGGCTTGTTTGCCCTGCTCCATGCCTGGCTTTCCATCACCTTCAAAGTGGACCAGATTATCGGCGGAACAGTCATCAACATCCTGGCTGTAGGAATCACGGGTTTTCTCAACCGGCAGATGTTTTTTGGCGAAGGCAGCATTTTTGGCGGCAACGTTCCGCATGCCCCTGGCCTGCTGCCCTCGCTTTCGAGGTGGCTCGGCCCGTTATGCGGCGGCGGAGAAGGCTGCTTCGGCTTGCCCAACCTGATTCAAGGAACCTTCCTTGACCAAAAACCGATTGCCATCACAGCCATCCTGCTTGTGGCATTTACTCATTTTATTCTTTTTAACACCCGTTGGGGCCTGCGCACCCGCGCGGTGGGTGAACATCCCAAAGCAGCAGATACAGTGGGTATCAACGTCTATCGCACCCGTTATATCAACGTGGTCATCGGCGGGATGATGGCCGGGCTGGCCGGGGCATATTTCACGATTGAGTCAGTCCCATCCTTCGAGCCGCTCATGACCAACGGACGCGGCTTTATTTCACTGGCCGCTATGATTTTCGGCAACTGGACGCCCTTTGGGGCCTGGGCCGCCGCGCTGGTGTTTGGCGCTTCGCAGGCGCTTCAAATCAATCTACAATTCTTCCGTGATGCCATTCCGCCTAACTGGGCATTCCTGCAACACGCCTATATTGTTGGGCTGGCTCCTTACGTCCTGACTATGCTCATCCTGACCGGCATCATTGGCAAAACCACCCCACCCGCTGCCGATGGGCAACCCTACGAGAAATAGGAGACGCGCCATGACTGAGAAACCAATTGTCCTCGAAGCGCGCGGCATAACTAAAAAGTTCCCCGGCGTGCTTGCCAACGACCATGTAGATTTTGACCTGCGCGCAGGTGAAGTTCATGCTTTGTTAGGAGAAAATGGCGCTGGCAAATCCACGCTCATGAACATCTTGTACGGTTTATACACGGCAGATTCCGGAGAAATCAAAGTCAACGGTCAGACGCTTACCCTCAACTCACCGCGCGATGCCATTCAACATGGAATCGGCATGGTGCATCAACACTTTATGCTCATCCCGGTCTTTACCGTCACCGAAAACATCATGCTTGGCGCCGAAACTGACCATCGACCTCAAAAAAGTAATTCGCCGCTTACCTGGTTAGACCGAAAACAGGTATCGCAAATGGTGAAAGACCTTTCTCACCAATACGGTCTGGAGGTTGACCCCGATGCCATTGTCGGCGACCTGCCGGTAGGCGTACAGCAACGCGTGGAAATTGTCAAAGCCCTTTACCGCAAAGCCAACATCCTGATTTTGGATGAGCCAACCGCAGTGCTGACCCCTCAGGAAGCCGACGAACTGTTCCGCATTATTCGGGAATTGACCGCGCGCGGGGTTTCGGTGGTGTTCATCAGCCATAAACTCAAAGAAGTGTTGACGATTGCCGACCGGATTACCGTCATGCGCGCTGGCAGGGTAGTCGGCGCAACCACGCCCCAGGAGAGCGACGAACATCAACTGGCCTCCATGATGGTCGGGCGTGAAGTGATTCTTTCCGTCGAAAAAGAAGCCGCCCAGCCAAAGGAAGATGTATTGGTGGTTGAAAACCTGCGCGTGCGCGATGTGCGAGACCTGGAAGCAGTGCGTGGTGTCTCCTTTAGCGTGCGCGCCGGGGAAATCCTCGGCATTGCTGGCGTGCAGGGCAATGGTCAGACCGAACTGGCCGAAGCACTCACCGGCCTGCGGCATATCGAAAGCGGTATGGTCAAATTGGCCGGGCGCGACCTAACCAATCGCCCGCCCCGCGCTTTTACCGAAACCGGCCTGGCGCACATTCCCGAAGACCGCCAGCGTCACGGGCTCGTTATGGGGTATTCAATCGCCGATAATATGGTCTTGTGTGATTACTATCGGCCTCCCTTTGGCGTGCGCGGCGTGCTTCAACACAAGGTGCTGGACGACAACGCGCGCAAACTCATCCGCGATTTCGATGTGCGCACCCCCTCCCCTTATGTTGCGGCAGGCAAACTTTCAGGCGGCAACCAGCAAAAGGTGATTGTGGCGCGTGAGCTGAGCCGCCCCGTCAAACTGGTGATTGCCAACCAGCCCACGCGCGGCCTGGATGTCGGCTCCATCGAGTATATCCACAAAGAAATTGTCTTGATGCGCGACCAGGGCGTGGCTGTCTTGTTGATTTCTGCCGAATTGGATGAAATCATGAGCCTATCTGACCGGATTGCCGTTATGTATCACGGCCAGATTGTAACGACCGTCGATGCCCAGTCGGTAACTCGTGAGCAATTAGGCTTATGGATGGCCGGAGCGCAGCCCGAAAAAGCCTGAGATTTCTCAAAGATGTTCTTTCCAGGTGACAGCTGCTTCATAACAAGTGGCTGTCACCTCTTGTTTGAACCAAAGGGGGGATACAAAAAACAGTTTTTTTAGCGGTAAAATCAACTTCTATTATTGAAGAGGAGAGTAAAAAATGTGGAGGAATCCCCGTTTGATTTTAATCCTTGCGGCGGTCATGCTCATCGTGTCTGCCTGCAACCTGCCCAGGGCGACAGAAACGCCTGCCCCAAACGCCTTTCTGACGGTGGCTGCCGAAACGGTACAGGCCCAGTTAACCCTGGATGCGCTGCTCACGCCCCAGGCAACCCAAACGCCTCCGCCGAGCGCAACCCCCGCTCCGCCGACTGAAACCAATACCCCTCCCAGCACCGCCAGCCCTACGCCTATCTGTGACCTGGCGCAATTTATCACGGATGTCACAGTGCCAGATGGGGCAGTTTTTCAACCGGGCGAAACGTTTACCAAAACCTGGCGTCTCAAGAACAACGGTGTTTGCACCTGGACGAGCGGCTACCAATTAATTTTTGATAGTGGCGATTCGATGAACGGGCCAGCCACCCAACCGCTGGCCGGCTCGGTTGCGCCGGGGCAAACCGTCGATATATCGGTAACACTCAAAGCGCCCGCCGCTGCTGGTACCTATCGCGGGTACTGGAAACTGCGCAACGCCGCAGGCGTCTTGTTGCCAGTATCGAATGGATTCCAGGGAACATCTTTCTTTGTCGAAATCAAAGTCGCGCCGCCCAGCGCCACCCCAACCGTCACGCCGACATTGACTCCATCTCCAACGACCGGGCCGATTATCATTATTACCCTCGTCCCTATTATCACCATTCCACCCATCATAATTACACCATAAAGCCACCCTGGCCTGGTTCAGCGGAGACCTTGTGAGAAAGCGGGTCTCCGCTTTGTGATTAAAAACCCATGCGAGAAAGATGTGTATAATTATCGCGCTTACGAAAGGATAAAAAATGAAACAAAAATTCGTCAAGACCATCTCTCTGCTAACGGCCTGCGCGCTCTTTATCGGTGCTTGCGGCACGCCGGCTCCGGCAGAACCAACGCCTGATGTGGCAGCAGTTGCCACGGCAGCCGTCCAGACTGCCGAAGCACGCTTTACCCAGCAGGCCCTCATTGACCTGGCAACCCAGGTGGCTTCTGCGCCAACCGCAACAGCCACACTCCAACCAGAAGAAATCCTGCCCACTGCTACGGCTGGAGCAGGCTCGAATCCCTCGTATGAGTACACCCCCGGCTGTGTTTATGCCACTTATGTCGCAGATGTCACCATCGTTGATGGGATGCTCATCGTTCCAGGTACAACCTTTACCAAGACCTGGCGCATCAAAAATAGCGGCAGTTGCAAATGGGATTCGAACTTTGGGATGGTTCAGGTCGGCGGGGATAAAATGAGTGAACAAACCTGGTTCCCCCTTACCCGGGTTGTTTATCCGGGGCAGGAAGTGGATGTTTCGGTGACGTTGACCGCGCCGACAGCCAACGGGAAGTATTCCAGCCAATGGCGATTGGGCGTGCCAGGCGGTGGCAGCGCTGGGGTTGGACAACGCGATACCAACCTGACCGTATCAATCGAGGTTGCCGATAAGCCTAAAAATGCGTTTTCCGTGACCAGGGTTGTCTATGGCCCAATCGTGCGAGACCCTCAAAAAGGCTGCGATTCTAACGGTGCTCGGTATACTTTTTCTGCGACAATCACCGCTAATGGGCCAGGCGAGCTTATCTATGAATGGGACCGCCAGCCTGATGACGGAGTCTTCGAAGGCGGCAGGTTGAAATTCACTGAGGCGGGCTCCAAGCAAGTCTTCTTCACCTGGACGATGACGCTGGGCCATGAGCAGAATTGGGAACGATGGGTGGCCCTGCGCCTCACCTATGATAACGCCGACACGCAATACGACCGAATCCGCTTCACTTACACCTGTGATGGATAAACGGGTTCCGGCAAGGAAATTGCGCGATGAAGTCAACTGATTTACTCACGTTCTTTTTGGGGATGACTTTGCTGGTAAGCGCATGTAATGTGCCATCTGGTCAAACCCCAACCCAGAATGGGCCGAATGTCGTATTCACTGCCGCCGCGCAAACGGTAGAGGCGCAATTGACCCAGAATGCTCTGTTAGTTGTTGTAACTCCCGCCCCGCTCAAGCCGCTCGCAACCGCCACCAACGAACCTGTCCCTGAAACAACCGGCACGCCTACGCCTGCCCTGGTTTCAGAAGTCGCCACGCCAACCGGTAATGATTCCGCCCTGTGTGATGGGGCCCGCTTTATAGCCGACGTGACCGTCCCAGATGGCACTCAGTACAGTCCGGGCGCAACGTTTATCAAAACCTGGCGGTTAAAAAATATTGGCTCCTGCGCCTGGAATACATCTTATGCGCTGGTCTTTGATTCTGGTGATGCGATGGGCGGGCCGGCAAGCCTGCCTCTGCCCGGCCCCGTTGCGCCGGGGCAGGAAGTCGACCTGTCTGTATCACTGACGGCGCCTGCCAAAGCCGGGAAGTATCGCGGATATTGGCGGTTGCAAAATGCGGCGGGGCAAATTCTCCCCATCGAAAAGGGATACGATAGCCGGTCATTTTTTGTGGAAATTCAGGTAAAAGCAGGCGACTCGGATAGTGGGGCAGTCAAGTTTGCTGTAACCAGTGTGTCGTTCAACACAGAACACAGCGGAACCTGCGCTGCGGGTAAGTACACGATTACTGCTACTATCACGGTAAATAAAGGCGGCCAAGTAACCTATAACTGGATTCGCAGCGATGGCGCAACCGGACCGGCCAACAGCGGCTCGCTGGAATTCGATAAGGCGGGCAGCCAGTCGATTACATTCGAATGGACGACCGGCGCAAGCGGCCTATGGGTTGATTTATACATTGACGAACCCAATCATCAGCAGTTTGGCAGGGCAATGCTCAATTGCCCGTAGGGCTGGCAAAAAAATCAATATTCGGAACGGCGGCTGCCAGAGTTGGGAGCCGCCGTTTTTGTTTCAATTTGGGAACTTTACATATATCCCCGGCGTCTGATAGATGATATTTTGTGTAAGAGGTTAACATGCGCTTAACAAAAATTTTCTCTTTTGCATTTCTTTTCGTTCTGGGTCTTTCAGCCTGCACCTTGCCTTCAGGCACGCCAGATGCTGCGGCCACGCTTCAGGCAATTTACACGGCCCAGGCTGCCACAGTGGTTGTCATCCAAACCCAGAGCGCGCCTACATCGACGCCCCTGGCTCTGCCGACTTTCCAGTTCCCAACTCTGCCCGCGCAGACTTCCATTCCCACAATTACTGCACTGCCACAGAACACATTGACATCTACCCCTGTTCCTGTCGTCACGCGCTGTGATCAGGCGGCATTTGTCCGGGATGTGACCGTGCCAGATGGTACCGTATTTGCTCCTAACGCGCAGTTTACCAAGACCTGGCGATTGCAAAATGTTGGCTCCTGTACCTGGACAACTTCGTACGCGCTCGTATTCTCCAGCGGAAGCAGAATGGGCGGCCCGGCAGCTGTCAACCTGCCTGGCGCAGTGCCGCCCGGCCAGTTCATAGATGTTTCAGTTAAACTGACCGCGCCCCTGGCTGACGGCAAACACATTGGTTATTGGATGTTGCGCAATGCCGGCGGGGTGATGTTTGGACTGGGCGAAAAGGCCGAGCGACCGTTTTTCGTTTCCATCAAGGTTGTCGGCGACATGACCACCGTGTTCGACTTCGCTGCCGAGTATTGCCATGCCGATTGGCGCTCTGGCGCTGGCGACCTGGGCTGCCCCGGCAATGTGGGCGGGAAAAAAGGCTACGCCATCGATGTCAACAAGCCGCAGCTCGAAAATGGTCAAAAATTTAACGGCTTGGGTTTGCTCACCGTACCGGAACGAGTCAAGAATGGTTATTTGCAAGGCTATTACCAGCCATTCAAAGTCCAAAAGGGTGACCGCTTCCGCGCCATTGTCAACTGTGAATATCAATCCACCGGCTGTAACGTGATTTTTCGCCTGGATTACCAGATTGGCAACAGCAAAATCAAGACCCTCTGGAGTTTCAACGAAATCTATGACGGGCTGTACTATACGGTTGACCTTGACCTGAGCCCGTTGGCAGGCGAGCATGTGACCTTCATTTTGACAGCGCTGGCAAATGGCAGCGCAGATGCCGATAAGCCAGTTTGGGTTGCCCCGCGCATTGAGCGTCCCTCCAACCTGGTTACTCCAACGGCTACGCCTACCCGTACCCCAACAGTTACGGCTACTGCAACCGGCCTGCCGCCGACCGCGACACCAACCATGACCATGACCATGACCCCAACGCTAACGGCAACTATAACCGTGACCCCCACCGTTGATACGGCGACACCCACCGCGACACCGACCGAGACGGCAACTCCAACGGAAACAGCCACGCCAACTGAAACGCCAACCCCATAAGTGATTAAGTTATAATCACAGGCACAGCGGCCTGATTCAGGCAGGCCGCAAATTTTGGAGGTCCAATGAACCGTTCTCGAAAACCAATCCAGGCGCTCTTCGTTCTCGCTCTCTTTATCGCCCTGACCGGCTGTACCCTGGGACAGGCCCCGGAACCCACCCCAACCGAAGTTGATGTCAATGCTGTGATGACTTCTGCGGCGGCGACAGCCTTCTTCCAGTTGACGGAAATCGCAGGGTTGGCAACCCCAACCCTTCAGCCGACAGCCACGCCGACTATAGAAGAAACGCCAGCCGTTGAAGAAACCCCGGCAACGACTGGCGGGGATGCGACTGCCACTCCCCCGCCGCTGGTTATTGGCGTTACCGATACCCCAGCTTTGCCCGGCCTGCCGACCGCCATCCCCAGTTTTACCCCGGCCCCAGTCATCGGCGGTGTGGCAACGCCCGAACAACTGTGTAAAAATGCTGTTTTTCTTGAGGATGTGACTGTGGCCGATTACACCCAGTTTAAGCCCTGGGAGCAATTTTACAAAGTTTGGCGAATGCAAAATACCGGCACCTGCACCTGGGATGAAGGCTTTTACTTTGCCGCCTGGTCTGGGCCGCCCAGCATGGGCACCAGCCCCAACATCAAACCTTGGAAAATCAAGGAAAAACACCAGTTTGTGCCGCCCGGCGGGGTGGTCGATATCGGAATCAGCATGTACGCCCCCGGTGATCCGGGCGAGTATGTGGCCCACTGGAGTTGG
Organism: uncultured Anaerolinea sp.; assembly: GCA_964422545.1. Taxonomy (GTDB): domain Bacteria; phylum Chloroflexota; class Anaerolineae; order Anaerolineales; family Villigracilaceae; genus UBA5195. The sequence goes on from CAYRBO010000008.1 coordinate 103,687, forward strand.
TATGATGACCAGGGCAAGCCATTTGGACAAAGCGTGACTGTTGTAATTGTAGTTGTCAAATAAAAAAGACAATGCACAAAAACCGCCGACAACTCCGGCGGTTTTTGTTTTTCCGAACGCCATCTACCCCGTATAATTGGAATATGCCAAGCACAACACCAGTCATCCCCCCGCTTTTTCTCGAACGCATGGCGCGTTTTCTCGGCAACGAATACCCTGCTTTTGAAGAATCGCTCTGCGCGGCGCCAAAAGCCGGGTTGCGGGTGAATACTTTGAAACTCTCGGCAGATGAATTCGAGAATATTTCACCATTTGCGCTGGGGGAGCGTGTGGGGTGGTGTCCATCGGCGTTCCTGCTAGAGGGCGAGGAGCAGCCAGGCAAACATCCATACCACCTGGCTGGGCTGTATTATCTGCAAGACCCTTCGGCGATGTCTCCGGCGGAATTGCTGTTTTCGATTCCAATGCGCAAGGGAGAACGGATTCTCGACCTTTCGGCAGCGCCGGGTGGCAAAACGACCCACCTGGCGGCCCTGATGGGCGGCAAAGGGCTGCTTGTGGCGAACGAAATCAAAAACAAACGAGTGGGCCACCTGACCCAAAATGTGGAGCGCTGGGGCGCGGGCAACGTGGTCGTCACAAATGAATCACCAGAACGGCTGGCCGACCATTTCGGGGATTTCTTCGACCGGGTGCTGGTAGATGCGCCCTGCTCCGGCGAAGGCATGTTCCGCAAGGATATGGGGGCGCGGCTCGACTGGTCGCCGGAGATGGTGGCGGGTTGCGCCGTTCGCCAGGGAAATATTTTGCGGGTAGCGGCCAAACTGGTGAAACCGGGCGGTTATTTGCTGTATTCGACCTGCACCTTCGCGCCCGAAGAAGATGAAGGCGTGATTGCGCAATTGTTGGATGAATTCTCTGGGTTCGAGGTGGTGGAACTGCCGCTGCTCGATGGGTTTGTAAGAGGCAAGCCGGAGTGGCTGGAAGGAAAGCGAAAAGAGGCGAGTTGGTTGGCTGGCGCAGTTCGGTTGTTTCCGCACCGGTTGGAGGGCGAGGGGCATTTTGCCTGCCTGCTCAGGAAATCGGATGTGGGAACGGAGTGGACAACGGAGGAAGCAGAGAAACGGATAGAGGGGAAAAGGCTAGGGAAGCGGAAGGTTGCGCGGAAAACGGAACAACCCGATTTGCGGCTTTGGCGGGAGTTTGCCAGGGATGCGTTACATGTCCATTTGGCGGAAGAACGCCTGTGCGTGGTCGGCGAGCGGCTGTATTATCTCCCAGAGGAGAATCCCGATTTTGGGCGTCTGCGCGTCGTCCATCCAGGTGTCTGGCTGGGGTCGCTCAAAAAAGGCCGCTTTGAGCCGGCGCATCCGCTGGCGCTGTTCTTGAAGCCAGGCGAGATGAAGAATTTTGTCAGTTTCCCTGCCAATTCCCGCGCGTTGGCGGCTTATCTGCGCGGCGAGAGTTTGGAAATGGATGCAAGCGGTTGGACGGTGGTTTGCGCCGATGGCTGGCCGCTGGGCTGGGGCAAGGGCGTGCAGGGGACGCTGAAAAACCACTTCCCGCGTGGGTGGCTATAAGTTTTGGAAAGCGGATGATTTTGCTCTATAATTGAATCAGTGTCGAGTGGAGGAAAAATGGACCCTGTAAGTCTTGCGCCCGCTGTATTGACTGTTCTCGCCCCCTACCTGACAAAGGCGGGCGGGAAACTGGCCGATTCATTGGCCGAAAACGCGCCGGAGTATGCCGGAAAATTATGGACGGCGATTGTGGAGAAGTTCAGGGAAAAACCCGCTGCCGAAGAAGCGGCCCATGACCTGCTCGAAAACCCCGCCGATGCCGATAACCAGGCCGCGTTTCGTAAGGAACTCCGCAAGGCTGCCGAGAGTGACCCAGACTGGCTGGCGCTGCTGGCCGATTTGCTCTCCAAAGCCCAAGCGGAGACTGCCCAGCAGGTTAGAGTCAGCGGCGAGAAGAATATCGTCGTCAATGTTGGAGGAAATGCGCAGGGGAATATCGTCATTGGCTCGAATAATACGGTGAACAGCAAATAAAGAAGATTGGGGAAGCGATAGGTCTATGGCGCAAACGGCGGATATTCGCGTGGAAGGCAATGTCGAAGGCAGTATCGTTGTCGGCGATAATAATTTTGTCGTCAACTCCAATTACGGAACAATTATTTACAAACAGGCTGCCCCACAGGTCAGGCTGCGCCAATTCGCGCCCCAGCCGCCGCGCGCGCCGCGCGGGTTTATCAACCGCTCAGCAGAGTTATCGAAACTCGAAGAATGGATAGCCTCCAGCGAAATTGTCTTGATTCACGCTCCCGACGGGCTGGGAAAGACGGCCCTGCTGCGGCAGGCCGCCACAAGCGAAGCGGCCAGGGCCATGCCAAATGGCGTCATCTTGCTCGAACCGCCCGGCTTCGAGGGCCAGTCACTGGGCGCCGATGATGTTTGCCAGCAATTGTTCGATGCCTTGTTTGAATCAGAACCGCCGCTCAAGGTTGACTCGGTCATGGCGCGCACTTATCTTTCGAACACGCACCCGTTGGTCGTGTTGGATGAAGTTCCCCTGCCGCCCATATTGCAGCGCAGCCTGCCCGACCTGATTCCACAGGGCGCTTTTTTGCTCAGCGCCGACCTGCCAACCGGGGGTGATTACCAACGCCTGCCGCTTGGCCCGCTGCCGAGAGATGAATCGGCGCGGCTGCTGGCAGAGCGCGCCGGGGTCACGCCCGATGAAACGCTCAAATATATCTGCGGGCTGCTTGATGATATTTCACTGGCGGTCACTATCACTGGCAACCTGATGCGCGAAACCGGCATGACTCCCGAGGAGACGCTGGATGCGCTGGGAAAAATTCCGGTGGGCGGCATGGACCCTTTCTCTATTGCGCTCGACCGGGCCTACACCCTGGTTTTTAACAAACTCAGCGAGGCGGAGCGCAAAGTTCTTTCGGCAGCGGCGCTCACGCCGGGCGTTTCGATGTCGCCGGAGTGGTTCAGCGTGGTATTAGGCGCGAACGTGGACGCGGCCATTGAGCGATTGAAGGGGCTGGGGCTGCTCTATACCAACAGTCCGCGCCTGCGCCTGCCGCCTGGTTTCCGACTGACGGCCCGCCGCCGGTCGCTCTTGACCGAGGAAGCCATTTTCTCGAAATTGATTGCTTATTTGAAGCAGGGAGCGCAACGGGGGCGAGAGTTCATCAGCGATGAATTGGGCAATTTCCTGGGCGCGTTGGATTGGGCCGCCCGCGCAGGACACTCTGACGAGGTGATTGCGCTCGCCAGGTCAATTAGCCCTTTCCTTTGTTTACATGGGTTATGGGATGCCTGGGGCCGGGTGTTAGATTCTGCCTTGCAAGCAGCCGTGCGGCTGGGTGACCGCGCTGCCGAATCCTGGGCGCTGCACGAGAGCGGCGCGCGGCTGGTTGGGCTGGGAAACATCTCTCAAGGCACTGAATTGTTCCGGCACGCGCTCAAATTACGCCAAAAACTTGGAGACAGCGTTGGCGCTGCCTATACCCGCCATAACCTGGATGTCCTGTTCCCGGTGACGCGGCCAGTGCGTCCTGTTGCTCGTTTCCCCCTGGTCGGGAAAATCTTGCTGGCTCTGTTGGGCGTCTTGCTTGCGGCTGTTCTCGCGGCCTGGCTAATTTTCATCAGCCCCTTCTCGCCGCTGCCAACCGCTGCGCCAACCCCAACAGCCACTTCCACTGCCACTTTGACCCCAACCCCAACAGCCACTTCCACTGCCACTTTGACCCCAACCCTGACGCCAACTGTCACATCGACTGTCACGCCTACCCCCGACGTGTCTGCGCCGCAAGTAGGCGCGATGCAGGTCGAACCAGCGCAATCTTTTTATGGGCCGGGCGCGTCGGCGTGCAGTCTGCCGAGGGTCATAATTCTCAGCCTGGAAGCATTTGACCCGGCGGAAATTGCCCGCGCCGAGGCGCGTTACCGTTACCGGAGCGGAAGCCTCTATGGAGAATGGAATCAGGCCGAAATGCTTGAAAATGGAGATGGTCTTTTTACACTGGAAATAGACCACAACGAGCAGGAACGCGCCTTACGGTCTCTGGATGGGCTGGATGGCGAGTTGGAGTGGGAAGCAGCGGTGAGCGATACATTCGGCAATGTCGTCACCCTTGCCGGCCCTGCCGCAGAGGTCAGTTATTCGCGCTGTGAGACCAACCCGCCCGTCATCCTGCGCCCGTTTACCCGCCCTGCGAAGGCTTACTATGGCGATGTCTCATTGTGTGGAGGAACCTACTCGACAAAGATGGAAATTTATGTCTCCGTCCGCGATGAAACGGCGGTGGATGAAGTTTTCATCCAATATTACTATCGGGGCAGTTCAAGCGGCCCGATCTATACCCTGCCGCTGGCCGGGTGGGGGCAAGACCTGTTCGGAAGTAATTTCAACCATAACCTGAACGATGTTGCCGCTGAAACCCTGAAAGGACAGAACGGTTGGTTCCTCTGGATGGTGATTGCGGTGGATACATTCGGCAACCCCGCCAAAAGCAGGGAGTTGAGCGTGCCGGTGGAATATCATTATTGCCCGCCGCCGGGTTAAGATGTTTCTGGCCGTTTCGTCAGGATTCCTGGCGCATCCAGCGTTTGACCGCTTCTTTCGGATGCTGGTGGTTTTTCATGCAGGTCAGCAAATCAGTGGGGGTTTCGGCCATGCAAATCATGCGGCGGTGTTCGGGAAAGATGAAGCCTTCTTTTTCGGCATGGTCAATGGCGGCCATGAGCGGCTGGAAGTATCCGCGCGTATTGAGTAGGCCGATTGGTTTTTCGTGAATGCCAATTTGCCCCCAGGTAATGGTCTCGAATAGCTCATCGAACGTGCCAAACCCGCCGGGCAGGGCAATGTAGCCATCGGCCAGTTCGTACATGCGGGCTTTGCGCTCGTGGATGGTGGGGGTTACCTCCAGCCGGGTGAGGCCGAAATGCGCCAGGGCCGGGGTGTTCATGCTCTCGACGATGACGCCAATCACTTCGCCGCCAGCCTCCAGCGCGCCATCTGCGACTGCGCCCATAATCCCAGTCTTGCCGCCGCCAAAGATTAAACGAATGCCGTTTTTAGCCAGGGCCCGGCCCATGAAACGGCCAGCCTGCTTGTAGTCGGGATGGATGTCGTCGGATGAACCGCAGTAGACGCAGAGAGAGTCCATAGATACCTCGAATGAATATGATGAGAATAGTATAGCCGATAATCAAGTTAGAGTTGCGTTAGATTACCTGCGTGGCACTTGCGCCAACATTTTAAGAGTCATAGAATAAAGCGGAAGGTGAACTATGGAATACAAGGATTACTACAAGACCCTGGGTGTTTCGCGTTCGGCCAGCGCCGATGAAATCCGCTCGGCGTATCGCAAACTGGCGATGAAGTATCATCCTGACCGCAACGCAGGAAACAAACAGGCTGAAGAGAAGTTCAAAGAAATCAACGAGGCCTATCAGGTGCTTTCTGATTCGCAAAAACGCGCCCGCTATGACCAGTTGGGCAGCGCCTATTCGGATTACCAGCGGCGCGGCGGCGCGCCCGGCGGTTTCAACTGGGGCGACTGGACAACCGGCAGCCCTTATGGAGGAACGCAGCAGGTCAATTTTGATGAACTGTTCGGTGGGGCGGGCGGGTTTTCAGACTTTTTCCGCTCCATCTTTGGCGGAATGGGAGGCGGAATGGCGGCCTCCGATTTTGAGATGCCGCCCAGGCAGCCAACCCAGGCGCCGGAATATCCCGTTTCCATTTCGCTCCTCGAAGCCTGCGAAGGAACGACCCGTTTGCTTTCGGTTGGAGAGAATCGCAAGCAGGTCAAAATTCCGCCGGGCGTCAAAACGGGTACGAAGATTCGCGTGCCAGACGCCAACCCCGGCGGCGGCGATATTTATCTCAAGGTGACGGTGGAACCCGACCCGAATTTCGAGCGCGAGGGTGATAACCTGACCACCAGCGCCACAATTGACGTATTCACCGCCCTGTTGGGCGGCGAGGCCGAGGTGCAGACCCTAACCGGGCGCGTCAAACTCACCATCCCGCCGGGGACGCAGCCGGAGCAAAAGTTCCGTTTGGCCGGACGCGGGATGCCGAAATTGAAAGACCCGCAATCGAAAGGCGATTTATTCGTAAAGGTTAAGGTGCGCCTGCCAAAGCAATTAAGCGAGGCACAAAAACGTTTGATTGAACAGGCGCGTGATTTGATGCGTAATTCGTAACCCGTATTACGTACTCTTGATGAGAATTGCAGGAGAGTATTGTCTATGAAAAACAAGTTCCGTTTACTGGTGGTCGTTTCTGCTCTGGTGCTGGCCTCGCTGGCCTGCCAGGTGTTACAGCCAACCGCCGCCCCGCTTTCTACCGCGCCGGTTGTCTTTCCATCTCAAACCCCCGCGCAAAGCACTTTGCCAGGCGCAGAGAACCCGGTTGCGGTGGTCAATGCCCCGGCGGCTTCTGAACAGGAACTACTGGTTTCACTTTATGAGCGGGTGATTCCGGGGATTGTGTCGATTCAGGTTGCTACAAACAGCGGCGGCAGCCAGGGGGCAGGTTTTGTGTTCGACAAACAGGGTCACATTATCACCAACGAACACGTCGTTGAGGGGCAAACGGCCATGCAGGTATCGTTCACGTCTGGATTCAAAGCCTACGCGACCCTGGTCGGCGTGGATAAAGATTCGGACATCGCCGTTATCAAGGTGGATGCGCCCGAATCGGAACTCTTCCCGTTGGTATTGGGCGACTCTTATCAGGTGAAAGTCGGCCAGAAAGTGGTCGCCATTGGGAATCCCTTCGGTTTGAGCGGCACGATGACGACCGGAATTATCTCGGCCCTGGGGCGCACCCTGCCCTCGAATCGAGAAATCTCGGGCGGGGGCGGCTTTTTCAGCGCCGGGGACCTGATTCAGACCGACGCGGCCATCAACCCCGGCAATTCAGGCGGGCCGCTCTTCAACCTGAATGGCGAAGTGATTGGCATCAACCGCGCCATTCGTACAGTTTCTTCCACAGCCAGCGGCGAGCCAGTCAATTCAGGCATTGGTTTTGCCATTGCCATTAACATTGCCAAGCGGGTCGTGCCTGAAATCATCAAGAACGGCAAGTATGATTACCCATACATGGGCATTTCTTCCATTGATGATTTGGGCATCGAAGAAATCAAGGCGCTTGGTTTGTCACAGTTCACCGGCGCGTATGTCACCAACGTTGTTCCGGGTGGCCCGGCGGCCAAAGCAGGGGTTCGGGCAGGGACGAAAGATGTTGGCCTTGGTCCTAACCTGCTGGGCGGCGGCGACCTGATTGTTGCCATGGATGGCGTGCCGATTAAGAACTTCGATGAATTGCTGCGCTATCTCATTAACTATAAAAGCCCAGGCGATACGCTGGTACTGACCGTGCTGCGGGACGGCCAGCAGGTGGATATTACCCTTACGCTGGATAAGCGGCCTTAATAATCTGTGACCTGGATGCTCCAATACACCGGCTCGAATGAGCCGGTGTATTGGTTAAAAATTTGCCAGTTTTTTGCTTGCCTTTTCTGTTTTTGCGTTATATAATAGAATAAATGTTCTAATAAAAGGAGGTCGAGATGAACGTCGGCATGTTGTGGCTCGATACTGAAAGAACAGCGAACCTCGCGGCGATGATTGCCAACGCGGCAGCCTACTACCGGAAAAAATACGGCCAGGCGCCCAACCTGTGCTTCGTGCATCCCAGTCTGTTAGAAAAAACTGACCCGGACAAGGAAAATGCAGCCATCGCCCTCAAATCGGATAAAACAATTCTCCCCGGTTTGCTCTGGATTGGCGTGGAGGACCAATTGCCCACCGGGGCCAATTGATTTAGAGTCCAGAAGCGTGCTTCTGGCATAGAAACTGCCAGGCCGGGAAAAGGAAAAAGCCCGAACATAGACCCCTCGCGCCGGAATCTCCCGTTCCATACCCTCCCGCTTGACGGGACTCCGTAACGCCGAGGCCGGGCATTTTGACTGGCACTCCCGGCTCCACACCCAACGGCATTGCGCTACGCAGGGGGCCTCGCGCAGCGCCTGAATCTGGCATCATGCAAGGGCAGTCTGAAAAGGCTGCCCTTGCTCATTCTCATTGGAATTTGAAACTTGGAATATCTGTCCCAGAAGCAGGGGGCTGGAAATCCGCCAAATGCTGTAAAATCGGCTTGTTGTCTTCCTTGACATGTAGAAAGGTAATTTAAATGACCTACCCCCTTAACCAACGCGAACTGACAATTCACCTGCACAACGGCAACTGGTACCTGCGGCCGATTGAAGACGATGAGCGCATCCTTGGGCCGGTTGATTATGGCTGGCATCGCTTCAACATCTACCCCGATAGTTTCACCTTCGGCGAAGGGCTGCTGGCCGGGAGTTCGATTCCCGGCTCGCGGCGGCTGGTCTTTTGCTCATGGAGCACCCAATGGGACGGGTTCTATGTCTCCAGCATGGGCGGCGCAGCCTATACGTTTCACGGGGTCGGCGTCAACTATGTCGCCCTGCGCGGGATGTCCCCCGAACCGTGCGTAGTGCTGCTCAATCACAAAGCAGGAGAAATTCAGGTGCGCATTGAGCCGGTCAATGTGGAAGCGCTGTGGGCCGGGTATGCCGACCCGGAGGGCGAACCGCTCATCGGCTTCTATGCCCTCCAGCAAGCCCTGTTCGACCGCTACGCTGGGGAATACACCGAGAACAAAGTCCGCATCTGCGCGGTTGGCCCGGCGGCCAAATACACCCGCGAGGGCGCTATCGGCTCCAGCACCGTGCGCGGCGGAAAGTTGACGCCCGTCGTCGATTGGGCCGGGCGCGGCGGATTGGGCAGCCGCCTGTTGCGGCGGCATAATGTGGCTGCCATCGTATTCGGCGGCGATTGGGAAGACCCCGACCTGCGCGACTCCGCCGAAATTGACGCTTATTTCCTCGAACACTTCGGCAAGAAAACCATCCAAACCAGCCTGGGCCTGACCGAAAAATACCGCTATGTGCCAGAGTTCGAGACCGGCGGCACTTTTGGCGTCAACATGCGTGACCTGAACGAGCGCATTTTGAGTTTCAACTACACTTCGATTTACCAGCCGGTTGAGGCGCGTCTGCGCCAGCACGAAAACTTCATCCTGAAACACTACCTGGCCCAGTTCAACGAGGAAACCATCAAGCCGAAAAAATTCCAGAACTGCGGCGAACCCTGCCCGGTGGTTTGCAAGAAAATGTTCGGGCGTTACAAAAAAGATTATGAACCGTATCACGTTCTCGGCCCGCAGGTGGGGGTCTTCGACCAGCGCGCGGCGGAACTGCTCAACGATTTCACTGACGCGATGGGATTCGACTCCATCCAAACCGGCGGGACGCTGGCCTGGATTATGGAATTGGTACACGAGGGACTGATTGACCCGCTGGAGTTCGGCCTGCCTCCGGCGAGCGAAATGCGCTTCGACTGGGCTGATGACCCATCCCATTTCGATCTCGCCGCCGATAGCCTGAAAAACGCCCGCTATGCAATGGATGTACTTCACGCCATCCTGTTCGAGCCGAAGGCCGAGGTCTTTCGATACGGTATCCGCGTGGCGGCCAAGAAAATCGACAAGCGCCTGGGAATCCGCAGCATCGACCGGGCGGTATTCATCTCGCACGGTGATGAAGGCTGCATGGTTCCCAACCAATATTGGGTGCCGGGCATGCTCAGCCCCATGCCGATGATGGGCAAGTATTTCGTGCATTATGGCGTGGAATTCCTGACGCCCGATGCGCTGGGGCGCAAGAATGTGGAGCGCATGACCTACGAATTATTCAACGAGAATAGCGGAATTTGCCGTTTTCATCGCAAATGGGCCGAGGCCATCACCGACGAGATTCTCCAGGCGCATTATGGGCTGCAAACCGACTACAAGGCGCATCAATTCCGCCTGGCGCGTGAAATCTACGAGCGCGAGGCCCCAAAAATCGTCTATTGGGAGAGCGAGCGCGTGATTGACCTGGTGATGGGCTTTCTTGAACAGTGGGAAGCCGACGGGCTGCGCGACCCCGAGCTGCTGCGCTGGCTGGAACGTTTCCGCGCCGATAAATTCGCCGCCGCCCGTGAGTACTGGCAAGCCGTCCGCAAGGGCATTCATGCCGCTTTCCAGGAAGGGGCGGGGGCTATCCCCGATAACTTTACGCCGGGCCAGCAGAAGACGCGCCAGAATCCAGTTCCATAGCCCTCTGGTTCTTGTTTGCTCGTCAAATAACGCAACGGCCACGAGATTCGGTGGTCGTTGCGTTATTTCAGGGGCTTTTCAAATAGTCTCTGGTCTTAATTCTCAGTTGAGGCTGCCTCGTACCGATCAGGGAAGGCCGCCTGACCCTGGAAATTTTCCAGTCTCAGGCCGCTCACGCCCGCGCTGGAGAGGGCGTGCCGATATTCCCCGGCGGGGTTCTCGCCCCAGCGTACTTCGCAATTGCGCAGGGTGACGTTTTGCGCATTGCGCAGGCAAAAGCCGTCGGTCGGTTGAAGCAGAAAACCCTCTTCGGGGTTGTTTGCCCAGTCGGAGGGGCAGGGCCGCCGGTCGTAGCGCGCGCCGGGCCATTTTGTGTACCGCGCCAGTTCCACGCGCACGTTCTCGAACAGGATGTCCTGCACCAGGTCAGGAGTCCGGCCTTCGAGATAGACGCCTGTTTCGCTCCGGCACAGCAGGTTGACGAAGCGGATGTTGCGCGCGCGCCCAATGCCGCGCTCGGCATCCCAGGGGACGGCGCTGACGCAAATCGGCTCGCCGCTGCCCCACCAGGCGGGGTGAAAGCGGCGGGTTTCGATGACCATGTTCGAGAAAATCACGTTTTCTATATCGCTGCCTTCGCCCAGGCGCACGGCCACGCCGCGATGACTGCCCTTGATGACGCACGAGTCGAACACGATGTCGCGCATAGGGGCGCGGCATTCCACGCCCACGCACAAGGCAATGGAGGTGGACATGAGCGTGCAGTTGTTGACCACGATGTTTTCGCAGGTCTCGCCCCAGGCCGCCGTCTCCTGGCAGGTCTTCAGCACAATGCAATCATCCCCGCTGACAATGTGACAGTTGCTCACGCGCGCGTTGCGGCAGCGGTCCAGATCTATGCCGTCGCTGTTGGGCAGTTTCAGGTCGTTTTCGATGCGGATGCCGTCTATCAGGATGTCATCGCAGCCCGAAAGGCGCACCGTCCACAGCGCGCCGTCGCGGATGGTCAGGTCACGGAACGTCACTTTGCGGCAGCCGAGCAGGCAAAAAGTGAACGGGCGGCGCGATTTCATCCGGTAGATGTAGCCCAGGTCTTCTTCCACAAAGAAACGCCCGCCGCCATCAATCACGCCCAGGCCGGTAAAGGCGATGTTTTCGGCGCTTTCGCCAGTGATGAAGATGATTTCGCCGGGGTGATTTTCGTCCACTGCGCCGCCGGTCAGTGCGCCTGCGGTCAGTTGCTGTGGATAGTCACCCGGGTTCGGGCTGGCCTGCAAAACCGCGCCTGCTTCCAGGTGCAGTTCGACGTTCGATTTCATCACCAGCGACCCGGCGCGGAAGGTTTTTCCCGCCGCGAGCAGCACGCGCCCGCCGCCGCCGGCAGAGCAAGCGTCAATTGCGGCTTGCACTGCGGCAGTGTCATCTGTCTGTCCGTTGCCAATGGCGCCAAAATCAAGGGGGTTGTAAGATGTCATCGTGTGAATCTTTCGAGTTTTGGATATAAAAAGGCAGCCAGTTCACACGCCATTTGCTCCGATTCGGCTTGGTTTGGATGCCCATTTGCGCGAAAAGTAAATTGGTAAAAATCAGCGTCTACTTCGGAGGCCAGCGCTTGGACATAGGGTAGAGCCAGGTCACAGGCGCCAGCAATCGGCCCAACGGTCAATAAAAAACGAGTGGCAGGGCCATGCACGCTTTGCAGTTCGCTGATAACCGAACGATAGGTGTCGCGCCAAACTTTCAGGTTAGAAAAAGCGTTTGTCGAAGCATCGTTTACACCCATTGCCAGGATGACCAGATGCGGGCTGAATTGTCTGAGATCCCAGCGTGGCAAGTCATTGTAAGGGCGCAAGCGGTTGAAGGTGGTTTCTAATCCAGTTTGAGCAGCGTTATAATAACCCATTCCATCGCACACTGCTAATCCGCCAATGCCCAAGTTGTGCAGGTCGGCATTCAACAAGCGCGCAAACACATTCGCATAAGAATGCCATGCGCTATTGGTTTCTGGCAGGTCATTTTGTCCCGGCATGCAGGCGGCGCCTCCACCTTCTGTGATTGAGTCGCCATAGATTTCAATTTTGATGGTTGGACGAGGCGGCGGGAGAAGCAATGTGGTTAAGGGAGCAAGTTCCAATCCGCGAAAGACCAGCGTGCCGCAACCTGCTCCCGGCCCAAGCTGCTTGATAAGCGTCAGACTATGTTCGCCATCCAACAATCCGGTCAAATTGATAGATTGGTCGCGGACTCCCTTTCGGAGTGTTATCTGTCGAAACGGTTGGTCATCGAGAGCAATCCCAATCGCGTTGCCGTTTTCAGCCCACCAATCGCCCAGGTCATCAAAAAAACACACCAGCCCGCTGCCCCTGAAGCGCAACGTGATGGTACTTCCTGCCCAAGCAAAAGAAGGTGCGGCAGGGTTTTGAAAATCAATCCGACCCATGTACTGTAGACGGGCGTCGTTAGCAGGCGTAAAGAATGTCATAGATTGAGTCTTTCGAGCAGATGGTCGTAGAAGCCGTCCAGGTCGCGCCAGCGCAGGGCGGCCAGCACGTCGTCGCCAGCCGGGTCGGGCAGGGTCAGGCCGTCATCGGTGATTCGCAGGCGGATTTTTTCCATCTCAAGCAGGTCGAAACTGTAGGCCAGGTAAATGGCGACGGTATCAAACAGGGTGGAGGAACGGTTCTGGGTGTCGTCTATCTTCGTCCATGTCACCAGCCGCGCCCAAATTTCATAGTTTTCGATGAGCGCGCGCAGGGCCGGGTTGGGCGAACGGTACACCTGTCGGTAGCGTTCGCCTTCCAGCGTCACCAATCCGCAGGTATCGAGCGGGGTGATGATTTTCTCCTGCCAGGGGGCGGCAAACACTTTGCGCAGGGATTCGACATCGTAGCGCGCGTTGGCTTCTGGCACGGCGCCTGGCTTGCCGTCGTAGCCAATGTAGATGCTGCCGTGCATGCCCACGAAGCAGCACTTGGCAGCAATATCGGGATTTTTTTCGAGCGCGCGGGCGATGTTGGTGGCAACCCCAATTGAAATAACGGTAACAGGCTGCGGCGAGGCCGCAATCACCTCCAGCATGGCCTGCACCCCATCGGGGTAAATCGTTCCGGGGTAAGAATCCAGGTCGAATCCTTCCAGCCAGGGCTGTTGGAAGTTGAGCGAGCCTTCAGCATGACCGATGCCGATGCCAATGGGGATGTCGGTTCGCCCGGCGGCTTGCAGGAATTTGGCGGTGAGATGGGCGCGGTAGGTCACATCGCCGCTGACGGTGGTGATGAGGCGCGGGTCGAGTTCTGGGCAGTTCAAGAGCATGGCGAGCGCCCAGGTGTCGTCAATATCCGTGCCGATGTCGGTATCAAGGATGACGGGGATTTTGTTCATGCGGCTACATCCAGCGTCAACACCCAATCTGGCCCGCCGAGCGGGGAGGTGAAGGTCACAAGGTCTTGTGGATATTCGCCGATAGGGTGATTCTTGCCCTCGCGTGGGTCGTACCAGGCGGCTTTGACCGGCCCGGAGAGCAGACGTAAATCAACCTGCAAACTTTGTCCCGCTAACGGGAAGTAAACCAGCCCATAGCGTCCCTCGCTGTCGCGCGTGGCAACGGGGTGCGCTGCCCGCAGGGGGTTGATGCGGTCATCGCGCTGGGTCAGGTCGGCGGGCGGCGGCGGGGGGGTGACGTTTGGCAGCAAGTTGGGGGCCGGGATGCGCGTCAGGTAGGGGCGCGAGAGCATGAGATTTTTCAGGTGAATCATCTGGCGCGCGCCGGGGCCGTGAAGCGCTTCATCCCAATAGGGCGAGGCGAAGGTGGTGGGCGCATAGCGCGGCCCGTACATTTGCCAGATGGAGTGACTACCGTAGGTATGCCCGCAGGCCCCAGCGAAGACGGCCCGGTAGGCCTGTTTGCGCACGTCGTAATCGCTGTAGCGGCCATACTCCGGCTTCCAGGGGCGCATGTAAGGGTCAATGGGGTGATGTTCGTAGTTCGGTTCGCCATCCAGGGTTGGTTTAACGGGTTCGCGTTCGTAATCGGCGCGAATCATGTCCCAGTTGGGAGTATCTACCAGGCAGTGACCAGATTGCAGCATGTTCATATCCAGCCAGCCGGCATGGTGCAAGGCGGTGGATGAGCTCGACCCGCCGCGCGGGTGATAGGTCATGAAGGGCTTGAAGCCCAGCCCCTGGCTAATGCCCTCGGCCATAGCCGCCCAAAGCGCCTCGTAGCCTTCGGCGGGGCGGTCGCCGCCCAAAATCCACAAGATGTTCGTGTCGCTGCGGTAGCGTTCGCCCAGGTAGCGGCCATAGATGCGGGCGTTTTCGATGTTGAATACGACCGGCCCCGTTCCCCATAAGTCGCCGCAGACCTTATCGCCCCAGGTGGGCAGCAGGCCGATGTAAAGCCCTTTTTCGGCGGCCAGGCGGAGGATGGCGTCTACGTGCCGGAAGTAGAACTCGTTGGGGCGGGTGGGGTCGTCGCCCAGGAGGGGGAGATGCCCGTTGGCGTTGGGCGTTCGCAGACCGTCATGCTCGGCCAGGATGACGGCCTGAATGACGTTGAAGCCCTGTTGTCGGCGTGTTTCCAGGTAATGCTCGGCTTCAGGCAGGGTCAGGCGGTGGAAGAGTTCCCAGGCGGTATCGCCCAGCCAGAAGAAGGGTTCGCCGGTCTCGGTGACGAGGAAGCGGCGGTTTTCAGAGACGCAGATGCGGGGGAGTGACATCGGAGAATTCCTTTCAGGTGTTTGGGCGTGGGCAAGTTAGAGACTTGCCCCACAATTTTCGAAGACTCGTTTGGCCTGGGCGGCAAAACGCGCGGTGCTGCATCGTTGGCGGATTTTGGCGCAGGTTGTTTCGATTTGCTGTTCCAGCCGCGCGATGTGTTCGGCGATTCCCGTCGCGCCTATTCATGCTGAAGGGCGGCCCAGCCATTCAGGTTGTTGAGTTTATTCTTTAACCTGTCCATGTGTTGATTGGGGTAGGTCATCTCATTTCTCCGCAGATAATCGTTCCATCGACTCGAAACAGGCGCGGCTGTGATGGTAGGGGCAATCCCAGGCGCTGGCTTTCATGCGCGTCGAATCGGGGATGCCAGCCCGGTTGACTTGTTTGAACCAGTCGCCGTGAGTCCGGTCTATCAGGTGATTTTCGATGAAGCGCCACAAATCGTTGACCGCGGCGGCGAATTTTGGGTCGCCGGTCAGGTGGTAGGCGTTGGCAAAGCCCACCATCGCTTCGGCTTGCGGCCACCAGTATTTGCTGTCATCGTGGATGGTCCCGGCGAGACCTTCGTAGAACAGGCTGCCATCAGAATCGCGGGCTTCACGATAGACCGATTCGGCCAGCGAGAGTGATGCGGCGCGGATGCGCTCATGTAGGGCCGGGTCGGGGTGCATTTCGGCGGCCTCCCACATCAACCAGCTGGCTTCGATGTCGTGACCGTAAGAGTCCAGTTCTTCCAGCGAGTTCCAGGCGTCATCGAAGAACAGGCGCAGGTGGCCGGTTTGAGCGTCGTACACTCTTTCGGCGAAGGTTTCGAGCAGGGCGCGGTGCTGCGTTCGCAGGCGCTGGTCATCCGAAATGCGCAGCAGGTTGGTGTAGGATTCCAGGATGTGCAGCAGCGTGTTCATGGATTTGCGGCAGTTCAGGTCTCTGCTGCTCAGGCGCATATCTTCCAGCGCGCCCCACTCCCGGCTGCTGCCTTCGGTGTAGCCGCCATAGACTGGCTCGAAGGCGTGCGTTTCGAGCAGGTCGAAGAGTTCGAGCGCCAGTTTTTTGGCGGCTTGGCCCTGCGTGGCGCGGGCGTATTCGCTCAGCCCATAGATGGCAAAGGCCTGGGCGTAGTGATGCTTGCGCGGGTCGAGGGGTTGATTGGCGGAGTTCAGGCTCCAGTACACGCCGCTGTATTCCTGGTCCCAAAAGGTCTCTACCAGGGTTTTGTAAGCGTAATCGGCCATCTGGCGGTAATCAGCATAACCGAAGATGCGGAAGGCAGTCGAAAACGTCCACAGAATGCGGGCGCACAGGATGGCCGAGCGCGGCGCGGCGGGGAAGATGCGCAGGTCATTGGAGATTGCGCCGTGAAAGCCGCCGTTTTCTCTGTCGGGGGCATGTTTCATCCAAAACGGCAGGATATTTTCGGTCAGTTCGGCGCGCAGGCGGGTAGAAAGGTCTGAAAGATGGGTCATAAATCAGCTCTGAATGCGGTTTTCGAGCAGTAAATCGAGTAAACGGCGGTCTACATGGCGGTAGCCGCCTACGGTTTCATAGATTGTTCCGGGGCGTCCGTGACTGATGATGCCGAATGACCCCTGAAAATTCCACAGGCTGTAACCCCAGCCAAATTCACGGTACAGGCTGATCAGGTCGGCAAGCCAGGCCAGGGCGGTTTCGTTTTCGAGGTTGTTATAACAGCCAAACTCGCCGATGTGAATCGGACGCCCGGCGGCCTGCACCTCGCGCCAGGGCTGGTAGAACTCGCGCAGGGTGTCTCGGTTCCAGGTTTTGCCGTCCCAGAGCGCGCCGGGGTAGGCGGGCGCCTGCGGGCAGGTTTTCCAGCCCGTCCACCAGCGGGCGCCCCAGTGGCTGATGTTCATGGGCTGATAGCCGCGCCCGCTGTGAATGACATCCAGGTCGGCTAGTTCGGGCATGGCGAGGTGTCCGCCGCCCAACCCGTCTATTTGAATGGGGCGCTCGGGGCTGATGGCGCGGATGGCGGCAACCGTTCGGCGCATGAGCGCGGCGTGATTTTCGCGGGTCAGGCCATATTGGCTGGGGTTGGGCGGTTCGTTGAGCAGGTCGAAACTCAAATCGGCGGCGGGAACGTCCTTGTAGCGGCGGGCAAAGGATTCCCACAAGAAGACAAAGGCGTCTTGCGCGGTTTCATCCACCCACAGGTTATGGCGTTCCAGGTCGTTGCGGTTGATGCAGTAACCGGGCGCGCGGTGCAAGTTCAGGCTCATGTGCAGGCCGCGCGCGCGGCAGGCGGCGAGGTAGGAGTCTATCGTCTCCCAAACGGCCTGGTTGGGGTGGAAGTAGTCAAAATCGCGCGTCCAGAAGCGGTAATCGGTGGGAATGCGAACGAAGTTGAAGCCAAAGCGGGCCAAAAAGTCGAGGGCGCGCTCATCGGGTGGCAGGGCTGCTTTGCCGTGCCAGGCAAACATCCACAGGAAGTTAAATCCGTAGTAATTCACGTTTGGTTTGCTCCATGATAATTTTGCGCGGAAAGCGCGGGGTTTTGCGGTGGTTTTTGACCATCGCGTTTGGGAGAGTTTATCCGATGCGGGCTTTTTGGCAGCCCAAATCGCGCAGGGCGCTGAGCCAGGCTTGTTTTGCCGTTTCGCTGGCGCTTTCCAGCCCGGGCAGTGGATTTTGCAGCCCGTAGCGCTCGTATTTGGAATTGCCGATGTTGTGATAGGGCAGCAGCTCAATGCCGGTCAGGTTGGGGTATTGGCGGTCGAGGGCGGCGATTCCGGCCAGGTGTTGGGGGTCATCGTTGACGCCGGGGATGAGCGGGCAGCGCAGCAGGATGGACGCGCCGTTTTGGTAGAGAAAACTCAGGTTGGCGAGGACGAGGGCGTTATCCACGCCGGTCAGACGGCGGTGCGTTTGCGGGTCGGTGGCCTTGTAATCGAACAGGAACAAATCTACAAATGGAAGCACGTTCTGGTAGGCGCGTTCGCTGGCCCAGCCGCAGGTTTCGAGGCAGGCGTGAATGCCCTCCGCTTTGGCGGCGCGCAGCAGTTCGAGCGTGAAATCCAACTGAAGCATGGGTTCGCCGCCGGTAAGGGTCAGCCCGCCGCCCGATGTTTCGTAAAAGCGGCGGTCTTTGCGCACTTCGGCCATCACCTGCTCCACGCTCCTCTCCATCCCGGCGCTTTTGAGCGCGTCGAACAGGCAGGCATCCACGCAGCGCCCGCATTGCTGGCAGAGCGAGCGGTTGTATCGGTGAAGTTCCCTCTCTCCCTGCGAGAGGGCAGATGGAGAGGGTAGAATTTCATGCGCTCCCTGCTCGCAGACCCGCGCGCATTCGCCACAGGCGGCGCACACCTCGGGGCGGAAGGAAATCTCGCGCCCGCGCGCCTGCGATTCGGGGTTATGACACCACAAACAGCGCAGCGGACAGCCTTTCAGGAAAACCGCCGTGCGAATGCCGGGGCCATCATGCAGGGAGGTGCGCTGGAGGTCGAAGAGAGTACCGGAGGACATGGGGGGACAGGGAAACAAGGATACAGGGAAACAGGGAGCAGGGAAACAAGGAAACAAGGAAACAAGGAAACGGGATACTTGCTACTTGTCTACCTGTCTACTTGTCTACCTGCCTACCTGCCTGTTTCCCTGCCTACTAATAGAGCGTCCTCATCAACAAATCCTGCTGCACTTCTGGGGCCAGTTCTACGAAGCGGGCGCTGAAGCCGCCAACGCGGACGATGAGATTGCGGTACGAATCTGGGTCGCGCAGGGCGGCTTCCAAATCGCCGCGCCCGACGACGGTAATCATGGCCTGCGCGCCGCCGTTCTCGAAGTAGGTTTGGAGCAGGGCTTCCACTTTGGGCAGTTGCTCGCGGAACATGCTCTTGCTGAACTTCATGTTTTGGGTGTACCCGGCATGGACCGACGGGTCGGCTTTGGTTAGCGAGTTGAGCATGGCCGTCACGCCCTGGGTGTCGTTGCCGGCGGTAGGGGTGTTGCCGTTGGCGAGCGGTTTGCCTGCCCGGCGGCCCTCCGCCGAGGCGATGGTCTGTTTGCCGAGGAGGACGTTCATGTAGTTGTTGATGTTGACAATCAGGAAGTAATCCAGCCCAACGCGCTCTGCCTGTTGCATGGTGTACCGCGCGCAATGCTCCGAGACGCGGCAGAGCATATCGTCGGCTTCGGTTTGGTCGTTGCCGAATTTGGGGCAGGCAAGCATCAGGCGATGTTCGCGCTCATAACCAACGAAGTCGGCAGCGAGGGCGGCGGTCAGTTGTTCCAGGGTGAGCAATTTGCGGTCATAGACCAGGTGTTTGATGGCGGTCAGGCTGTCGGCAGCGTTGACCATGCCGTAGGTTTCGATGAGGCCGCCGCGATAGCGCGCCCCGCCGCCCAGCAGGGATTTGCCGCGCTCGATGCAATCATCGTAGAGCAGGGAGCAGTACAGAAAGGCGGCTTGTTCGGCTTCGGTATCCACTTCCAGGCGGTGGCGTTCGGCCAGTTTTTCGATGAAATATTCCAGTTGGCGGGCGTAGGCGTTCCAAAGGTCGTCGAAGGTCGGAAATGCGCCCTCACCCTCCGCCCTCCCACGTAAAGGGATGGGACTCAACCCCTCTCCCTGTGGGAGAAGCTTAAGGGCGATGTCAGGCGCGCGGCGCTCGTCCCCCTCTCCCTGTGGGAGAGGGGCAGGGGTGAGGGAAAACCCGCCAATCATTTCCCCGGTCTGCATATCACGCCCGTTGTGAAGCACAATTTCCAGATTTTTCAGAAGATTGAGCGAGCAATTGGGCGAGCCGACGCTGGCATGGTCGAGGGCGTACTCGCCGCAGCCGTAGGGAAGGTATTGTTCCGCGAGGCGGGCTTGTTCAGGTCGCAGGCTGAAAGCCTGCGCTACGGCGGGAATATTGACATCGTCATTGTAGAGCATGGGGAAGGTGCGTCCCTCGCCGATGACCTCGAGGGCTTTCGTCATCAGGGCCGGGTTTTGGCCTGCGTAAAAGCGCAGGGTCAGTTGCGGCTCGACTTCGATCACGGTGCGGGTGGCTTCCATAGCAGCCAGCGCGAAGCGGTCGGCGTTGGCTTCGTTGGGGCGTCCGCGCCCGCCCAGGTACACCCGTCCGTTGAAGATGATTTTGCGGTCGGCCATCAATTGCCAGAGCGATTGGGTCAACGCCAGGGCTTCAGCTTCGTTCAGGCGGCCCGAGTCAATATCGGCGGCGTAGAAATCACCGAGATAGACATCCATGCGCCCATAGTTGACCGTGCCGGAGATGAGCGCGTACAGCCAGGCCAGTTGAGCGGCCTCGCGGAAGGTCTCTGGCGCGCGCAGGGCGATGTTCTCCAGCACCTGGCGCATTTCGCCCTCGGTTTGGGCGGCGTAATTGTGGATGACCTCCACGAACAGGTCGAGGGCCATCTCCATCGCCTGGTAGAGCGGCAGGCCGCCGTTCGTTTGGCGGGCTTTGCGAAGTTCAGCCCGCAGCCCCGGAACGCCGAGCCGGACGAGTTTCTCGAAGTTGAGCAGGGTCCCGGCCAGGCGCCCGCCCATCTCGGCTACATGGTTCGAGGTGGCTTTTAGGGTTTCCTCTGGCAGGCGGCGCAGCAGGCGGCCCTCGATGGTGGCTTCGTCCTTCCAGAAGTCGAGCATGGCCTGAACTTGCGCGCGTTCATCGGGTTGAAGTTCATCCAGGCGGGGCAGAATTTGGTCGGCGTGGCAGTAGTAAATCGGCCCGCCGCAGGCCAGTTCCAGGCCAAAGCCAACCGCCGGGTAGTGCATTCGCCCAACGAACAGGTCGCCGGGCCGGGGCGGGTCGAAGAGCAGCGGCATGAGAACGCGCAGGCAATGGGCTTCGCGCAGGGCCGGGTCGTCGTTTTGGTGGCGCTGGTAAGTTGCGGTAAAAGCCAGTTCGAGGGCAAAGGGGTGGGTCATAGGTCATTCTCCGCTAACGGATAAGGAAACCTGGCGGATGGTTTCGGAACTGCCGCCCACCATCAGAAGGAATTCACCGGGTTCAACGACCGGGCGCATGTCTTCGCCCAAGAATTGTAACTGTTGGGGGCCAACCGGAAAGGTCACGGCGCGGGTTTCGCCCGGCTGGAGGGTGATGCGCTGAAAGCCTTTGAGCAATTTCACCGGGCGGGTGACGCGCCTGCTCAACACATCGCGGATGTAGAGTTGAACGATTTCATCCCCGGCGCGTTTGCCGGTGTTGGTCACTTCCACCGTCAGGGCGGCGGTTTCGTTGGGGTGGATGGTGGTTTTGTCGAGGCGCGGTTCGCCGTATTCAAAGGTCGTGTAACTCAATCCATGCCCAAACGGGAAGAGCGGCTTCATCTCGCTAAACAGGTAGCCGCGCCGCGCCGAGGGTTTGTGATAATAATAAGCCGGGAGTTGCCCCACCGAGCGCGGGAAGGTAATGGGCAGTTTGCCGCCGGGGTTGACCTCGCCGAACAAGACTTCGGCAATGGCATGGCCGCCCTCCTGACCCGGATACCAGGCTTCGAGGATGGCCGGAATGCGCTCGGCAGCGAAGTTGATGCTGGCCGGGCGTCCGTTGATGAGCAGCAGGATGACCGGCTTGCCGGTTGCGGCAACGGCGCGTAACAGGTCTTCCTGGCGGCCGGGCAGGTCCAGGCTGTCGCGGTCGCCCAGGTGTTGAACCGACCAGCCCTCGCGGCAGGTTTGTTCATTGTCGCCCAGCACCAGCAGAATCACATCGGCTTTTTGCGCAGTTTGCACGGCTTCGGTGATTCGTTCCGCGTCTTGGGCCGGGTCGGGCAGGCTCACTTCATCCCTAAACCACAATTCGGCGGCGGTGCCAGGGGCTTGGGTCAGGCCGCAGCCCTCGGCGTACAGGATTTCGAGGGCGTCTCCCGCTTTTTGGCGGATTCCCTCCAGCACCGAAACCGGCCGGAGCGGGTCGCCGCTGTAGCCGCCCAGCCGCACCGAGGCGGCGTTTGGCCCGATGACGGCCAGCGAGCGTAGTTTCGATTTGTCCAGCGGGAGCAATCCGCCTTCGTTTTTGAGCAGGATGATGGATTTGCGGGCGGCTTCTAAGGCCAGGGCGCGGTGTTCGGCGCAGTTGGTGACGGCGACGGCGGCTTCTTCGTCCACAAAGGGGTTCTCGAACAGCCCCAGCATGAACTTGACCCGCAGCACCTTTGCCACCGCTTTATCCAGGTCGGCTTCGGCGATGCGCCCGGCGGTCACGGCGGCCTCCAGGTGACGCAGGCATTGGCCCAGTTCGACCTCCACCCCGCTCTTGAAGGCTTTTTCGGCGGCTTCGGCTTCATCGGCGGCCACGAAGTGCAGGCGGTACAGGTCGTCTACGCCCCAGCCATCTGAGATGACGAAGCCCTCGAAGCCCCATTCGCTGCGCAGCAGGTCTTTGAGCAGCCAGTCGTTGATGTGGGACGGGATGCCGTTGATTTCATTGTACGAGGCCATCACCGAGCCGATTTTCGCCTCGCGCACGGCGGCCTCGAAGGGCGCGAAGAGTTCCTCGCGCAAAGTCCGTTCCGCGTAATTGGCTGGGGCGCAGTTCGTGCCGCCTTCGGGCTGGCCGTGCGCGCAGAAGTGCTTGGCGGTTGCCAGCACTTTTTCGGGCGCGCCGGTAAAGCGTTCGCCCTGAAAACCACGCACAGCCGCCACGCCCAGCCGGGCGATGAGATAGGGGTCTTCGCCGTAAGTTTCCTCAGTGCGGCCCCAGCGCGGGTCGCGGGCTACATCCAGCACCGGCGAAAGGACGTAATGCGCTCCACGCGCGCGCATTTCCTTTGCCACCGCGCTGAAGATGCGTTCGTGCAGGGCCGGGTCCCAGGCGCTCGCCAGCCCAATGGCCTGCGGGAAACTGGTGGCCTCATGCGCCATGTAGCCGTGCAGACCCTCGCCCAACCCCAGGGCCGGGATGCCCAGGCGGGTTTCTTCGCGCAGGAATTTTTGCAGGGCGTTCATAAAACGCGCGGTTTTGCGCGTATCGCGGTTTTTATGGTGCGTGCCGACATACGAAACGCCATGCCGAAGGTGCTGGCGGGCTGCTTCGAGCGAAAATTCGCCGCTCTCCTCCAACCCAAACGGCCCAATCAGTTGGGCGCACTTTTCGGTCAGGGTCATGCGCGCGAGCAAATCGGCAATACGTTCATTGACGGGTAGAGTCGAGTCCTGGTAAGGGAAAGAGACTGTCATCGGAATTCCTTATTTTTCAATCGAGGTTGTTAGATGCTGTTCCGGGACCCTGGCTGAAGATGACATGCCGGGATTGTTGGAAAGGATTCTCTCCCCAGCGCGCCTCGACCTGGATTTCTCCCGGCTGGCCGCTGGAGCGCAGGATGACCTGCCCCCGCCCGCGATGCAGGCGGAAATTACCAGATTGCAAACTGCCCTGCGCAAACACCGAACCGTTCCCGGCGGCCAGCAGTTCGCCCGCGCCCCTCACGCGGACTGTAACAGGCAGGTCGGCGTTTGGGACGAGGCGGCCCTGCTCATCCAGCGCAATGACCTTGATGTCGCGTGATGCGCTTGCGCTGGGTTTGCCACTTTTTCTAAATTGTACTATAATTTTTGTGAACGTTCATAATAATTAAAAAGGCTAAACATGCCCAATCTTCGCTCTTCTCCTACCCTGCACGATGTGGCTCGGCTAGCGGGGGTTTCATATCAAACCGTCTCGCGCGTCGTTAACAACCTGCCTAACGTTGCGCCCGATACGCTGGAGCGGGTGCAGCGCGCCATCGAAGAACTCAATTACCGTCCTAACCGCGTTGCGCGCAGCCTGGTAACGGGCCGCTCGCACGCCATCCATGCGCTGGTGTGCGATAAATATAACTTTCGCATGACGCCCTCTATGGAGGAAACAGCCTATCAGTTGGGCTACCAAATCCGCCTGAGCGCCCTGCACGAAACGCACTCCGTAACGGAACTGCGCCAAAAACTGACCGAGGTGGTCGCCGGTCAGGTGGACGGCGTGGTGATTGTCATGCCCTGGCAGCAGGTTTCGTATGCCGAACTGGCGAAGATTGCGGATGGCGTGCCGCTGGTGATTGTGGGCAGCAGCATGGGCGAGGACACCAATTCGGTGGTGATAGACCAGCGGGCTGGCACGCGCCTGGCCGTTCAGCATTTGCTCGACCTGGGACACCGCCACCTGGCTGAAATTTGCGGCACAGTGGAAATGTACGAAGACGCGCAGCTGCGCCACCAGACTTTTCTGGATATGCTGCGCGAGCATGACCTGCCGCCCAGCCCGTGCGAACAAGGCAACTTTACGATGGACAAAGGCTATCAAGCCATGCAGTCGCTCCTTGCGCGGCGGGCAAGCGCGCCGTTTACGGCGGTCTTTTGCGCCAACGATGAAACCGCGCTGGGCGCGATGCACGCCATTTATGACGCCGGCCTGCGCGTGCCGGAGGATATATCAGTCGTGGGCTTCGATGATGAGCCGTTTGCCCGGCATTGCGTGCCGCCCCTCACCACCGTTCGGCAGGATAACTATGCCCTTGGCAGCCGCGCCATTCAGCGGCTGGCGAGGCTGATGGAACAGCCTGACTCTGCGCCGCAGCAACAGATTATCGCTCCAACGCTCGCCCTCCGTAAAAGCACTGCTCCGCCCCCCTCCAGGTAAATCTGCCATGACCCTTCGCCGCATTCCCCTCTCGTTTCAGGTTGGACCAACGCCCGAAGCCTCCCGCCTGCCCGAAACCTTCTTTCCTGCCGCCGTCCCTGGCGCTGTGCAGCTCGATTGGGCGCGCGCCCATCATTGGCCGCCGGTCGAACATCTCCGCGCGGAACAAGGCGAAGAGCCGCACTTCACCGCCGAACGCGGAATTGTCATGGCGCGTGATTACGCCTGGATGGAACATTCCTTCTGGCTGTACCGCGCCGCGCTCGATTTCACGCCCCTCGCGCCGGGGGAACGCCTGTTCCTGGTCTGCGGCGGGGTAGATTACCAGTGCGAAATCCGGCTGGATGGCCGCCCCTTGCACGCCCAGGAGGGCATGTTCACGCCCATCGAACTCGACCTGACCGGCCTGGCCGGGCCCGGGTCGCTGCTCGACATTCTGGTCTATCCCGCCCCGCAGTGGCAAATCTCGCAGCCGGTCAAAGTCGTCACCTTTTGCAAGCCCCTGGTCAGTTACGGCTGGGACTTTCACCCCCGCCTGGTGCCGCTTGGCATTTGGCGCGAGACGTATCTGGAAATTCGCCCGGCCTGTCACATCCGTTCCGCCGAGACGCTCTACACGCTCGCTGACGATTTGCAGCGCGCCGATGTGCGCCTGGCGGTAGAACTGAGCCAGCCGGGGCCGGGCCGCCTGCGCTGGACGCTGTTCGACCCGCAAGGGCGCGCCGCGCTTGAGCAAGAAGTGGACTGCGCCGCGCGTGAATTCACCCTGCCTGTCGCGCTCGACCAGCCCGAACTGTGGTGGCCGAATGGATTTGGCCCGGCGGCGCTCTATCTCAGCCGGGTGGAATTGCTCGATGAACGTGGGCAGGTCACAGACCGCTCCGAATCCCGCATCGGCTTCCGCCGCATCCGCCTGGTGACGTATCCCGGCCAATGGGAAGACCCCGAATTGGAAATCTTCCCCAAAAGCCGCCACAAACCGCCCCTCACGCTAGAAGTCAACGGGCAGGTCGTCTTTGGCAAAGGCTCCAACCTGGTTAGCCCCGATATTTTCCCTGGCCGCCTGACGGCAGAATCGTACCGTCCGCTGCTCGACCTGGCCAGGGAAGCCCATTTCAACCTGATTCGCGTGTGGGGCGGAGCGGTCACGCCGCCCGACGTGTTCTATGACCTGTGCGATGAGCGCGGGCTGATGGTCTGGCAAGAGTTTCCGCTGGCCTGCGCCCGCTACGAAAACGACCCCCATTACCTGCAAGTCCTCGACCGCGAATCGCGCTCCATTATTCGGCGGCTGCGGCATCGCGCCAGCCTGGCCCTGTGGTGCGGCGGCAACGAACTGTTCAACAACTGGTCGCGCATGACCGACCAGGATTTGGCCCTGCGCCTGCTCGACCGCAACTGCTTCGACCTCGACCCCGCCCGCCCCTTCTGGCCCACCTCGCCGCTGTGCGGCTGGGCGCATGGCGGTTACACCTTCAAACTGGATGATGGCCGCGAGGTCTTTCAGTATTTCGCTCAGGCACGCTACATGGCTTACACCGAGTTTGGCATTCCGGGCCTGGCCGAGGCCGAGACTATCCGCCGTCTCATTCCGCCGCAGGAACTCTTTCCCCCGCGCCCCGGCACGCATTGGGAAGCGCGGCACGGCTTCGACGCCTGGGGCGTGGATTCCTGGCTGCAACTCGACCGCCAGGAAGCGTACTTTGGCCCGGCCGAGAGCCTGGAGCAGATGGTCTCTCAGGGCCAATGGCTGCAAGCCGAGGGGCTGCGCTTCGTCTTCGAGGAAGCCCGGCGGCAGAAGCCGGTCTGCTCGCTGGCGCTCAACTGGTGCTTCAACGAACCCTGGCCGGCGGCGGTCAATGGCAGCCTGGTCTCGTGGCCGGCGCGTCCCAAGCCCTCGCTGCAGGCGGTGGCGGCAGCCTTGCGCCCGGCCCTGCTTTCGGCGCGCGCGCCAAAGTTCTCGTGGCGGCCTGGCGAAGTCTTCCGCGCCGAACTCTTCCTGCTCAACGATTCCCTCGCCGCCCTGCCCGCCGGAGAAGCGCAAGCGACGCTGGTCTTTGGCGAAAACGAATTTCTGCTGGGCGCTTGGCAGCACCCTGGCGCGCCTGCTGGTCAGAATCAACCCGGCCCCGCGCTGGAACTCACCCTTCCTGCCCTGTGCTTCGACCACTTCTCGCTCCTCCTGCGCGACCCCGCCCGCCCCGAATGGGATACGATTTACACCTTCCATTACCGGCCATGAAACGACAGCCCGTTCTCTTTTTCTGGATTTCCGCGATGGGCATTCTGCTGCTCGCGGCCTGTTCCCCCGCGCCCCAACCGGCTCCCAGCCCCAGCGCGGTGTTCACGCCGACTCCTGCTCCCGTTTCGACGGCGATTCCTGCCTCGTGGGATGGCCTGGCCAACCCGTCGCTCTGGCAGAGCAGCGGCGATTACTTGCTCGAAGCACGGGGCGGTGTTCTGTTCGTGCAAGCCAACAAAATCACCCCAGACGCCTTCCTTCAGGCCGCCTTCCCGCCCCTCGACATTCGTTCTGCGCCCTACGCCAGCCTGACCGCCCTCTCCGATATTTCCGCCAACATCACGGTTGGGCTGGTGGATGCCGACGGTAAGGAAGGCTGGCTGATTGGCAACTATGCCAACCGCGAAATGGCGCACGGCGCGTACCCCCTCACGCACTTCTTCGATTTCTCCCGCGCCAATCTCGACCTCAGCCGCGTAACCGCCATGCGAATTGCCTGCAACCGGGGTGGCCCCTCCTGCCGCGCCAACTTCCAGTTGAGCGACATCCGACTGGGCGGGAGCGCGCTGCCCTCGCTGGCCTATGCCCCCTTGCCAGATGTGGAAGTGACAATTGGCGATTCCCCGCTCCCGGTCGTCCCCTTTCCCCTCAGCCGCGAAGACGCCGCCCAAACCTGGCGCGCCGAATATCCCGGCCAGCTGCTTGCTTTGGGCGAATTTCGAGACGGCCAGTTTCACTACACCCTCACCGGCCAGCCTGGCGTGGGCAAAGTCACTCTGATTGGCGAAAAAGACGGCAAAAGCGTCGCGCTTTCCTTCGCCCTGACCGTCTCAGAAAACCAGCCGCCCCGCTTGCCCCAGCCGGGGGACCAGATTCTCGCGCTTGGCGATTCGCTTACCCTGCGCCTGACCGGCCTGGATGACGGCGACCCGGCTTCGGCGCAGGCTATCACCCTGCGCGCCGTCAGCGCCGACCCGTCCATCGCCGCCGTGACCGGTCTGGAACACGATGGCCGCAGCCGCTGGGCAAATCTGACCCTCCAGACTGCTGCCCCCGGCCAGACTCAAATCACCCTCACCCTCACCGACGACCGGGGCGGGAGCGTCTCCCAATCTTTTGGCGTCTCGGTCTATCCCGAACTCAATCAACCGCCCGTCTTCGACCTGCCCGCTGCGCTCTCCCTGACCGCTGGCGGCGAACTGCGCCAACCCATCACCGGCATTTCAGCGGGTGAGCCAGGCCAGCGCGTCACCTTCACCGCCCAATTCGACACCCCCGGCCTGACCGCGCTCATCGAAAACGATACCCTTATTCTGCGCGCCGACCCGACTCTGCGCGGCGAAGCCCGCCTGACCCTCACCGCTGCCGATGACGGCGGAAGTTCGCGCAATCAGGGGAATGCCTCTGCCAGCCGCGAAGTTACCGTGCGGGTCCTCCCCTTGGCGCTCACTGGCTTCCATGACCCCTTCGACGGCCCCGAAGTCGCCCCCTCGCTGGCCGGAAGCGGCGAAGGCGCGCACGCCCTCGCCATCGAAGACGGCGCTCTGCGCGTGGAGGTGGATAAATATCTTACCAACAACAAGTGGGCTGGCCTGTGGTACGCCCCGCCCGGCCTGCTCGACCTGACCGAAAACCCGGTCATTACCCTGCGCATGAAAGCCGACCGCCCAACTGCCATGCTCATCTTCCTGTGGGATTCTGATGACCGCTACAACACTGCTGGCACAGCCAACGTGATTATAGATACCGAATGGAAGGAATACACTCTCGATTTTTCGGGCAAAAATCTCGATTCCGAAGGCCGCGCGGTGGATTTCTCGCGCCTGAAAGCCCTTTTGTTCAATTTTGCGCCTGGTCAAATGCACCGCGGCATCATCTGGCTCGACGACATGCGCGTCGGAACGGAGGCCGCCGCGCGCGCCGCCCCGCCTGCGCTTGTAATTCAGGCTCCGCCGCGCCTTACCCTGCTGCCGGGCAGCGCCGCCGCCGAAACGGTGTTCATCTCCGGCTTGTTGGGGCAGGAAACGGTGGAATTGACCGACTCTGCGCCTGGGCTGTTGAGCGAATCGCGGCTGATTCCGCAAGGCGAGGGGCGCTTTTTGCTTACGCTGAAAACCGCTCCCGCTTCGACCGGTCTGGGCCGCCTGAAAGTGACCGTCCAATCACCCGATGGCCGCCGCGCCGAGAAATTCCTCGACATCCTCATCCCCGACCTGCCCGCCGCCGACTTGCTGACCCTCGACCGCGCCGCTCGCTATCAGATGATGGACGGCTTTGGCGCGTTTCTCGGCAGCGGCGTTTGGCCGCCCGACAAGCAAGACCTGACCCTGCCGTTCGTCAACGACCTGAACATCACCGTTGCCCGCTTCGGAATTATTGATATTGACTTCGAGCCGCGCAATGACAACGCCAACCCCTACGTCACCGATTTCGAGGCCTTCGACCACAGCGCTCTGCCCCTCGACTGGATGCGCCGCCTGAAAGCCGAAAGCGCCATAGACAAATACATCCTCACCGTGTGGAGTCCGCCGGATTGGATGAAAAAAGGCCGCGCGCGCGCGGCCATCACCGGTTCGGGCGAAAACTTTGTGGAGGAGCGTTACTACGAGGAATATGCCGAGTTCCTGGCGGCCATTGTCCACCTCGTGCGCGAAGAGACCGGCATTGAACTATACGCCATTTCGGTACAAAACGAGCCGCAATTCAATGAGCCGTATGCCTCGGCCTTGCTGCCCGCCGAGAAAATGGCGCAGGTGCTAGATGTGGTGGCGCGGCGGTTCAAAAACGAGGGCTTGCAGACCAAACTATTCATGCCCGAAGCCCTGCCCCAGCAAAAGGGAATTGACGAATACATAGCCGAACTCGACCGCCTGCCCGCAGCCAGCCAGGCGACCGATATCATTGCCATTCATAACTACGACAGCGACGGAATCAACGTCGGCGGGGCCGGGGCGCAGGAGTGGGCCGATATGTACGCCTGGGCCAACGCCGCCCGCCCGCGCCGGATGTGGATGACCGAAACCAGCGGACATCCCAACACCTGGTCGGGCGCGGTGCTGCTCTTCGGCAATATTTACAATGCTCTGGCCTATGGCAACGCCTCAGCCTGGGTGTGGTGGACCCTGGCGGAGACCTCCGGCAGCGCGGAATATGGCCTGGTGGTAGATAATCAGCCCACGGCGCGTTACGCTGTCTCGCGGCACTTCTATCGCGCCATTCAACCCGGCGCTGTGCGGGTTGGGGTCACTGCGCCTGCCGACCTGCTGGCTCTGGCCTTCGAGAACCCAGATTCCAGCATTGCACTGGTGCTATACAACAAAGGCAAAGCCCGA
The DNA here is from genome assembly GCA_964422545.1 of uncultured Anaerolinea sp. GTDB lineage: Bacteria > Chloroflexota > Anaerolineae > Anaerolineales > Villigracilaceae > UBA5195. Next base: position 133,785 of record CAYRBO010000008.1, read on the forward strand.
CTGGTGGCCTGCCCTGCAGTAGGGGCGCTGCTGGAGGCCTGGTTTACGCAGGATGGTTTGCTCAGCCGCCCGGCGCAGGTGGGTAGCGAAGGCATTCTCCTCCCCGCCGACGCGGTGCTGACGCTGGTGTTTAACAGGTAACCGCGATACTGAACTCACGGTGGCGCAAGATATTATCTTGCGCTACTGAATTAAGGATTGTACGGCTCTGAAAAGTGATATGTCCCTGACTCGATTTCTCGGCTCTGGCTTTGGCCGGGCAGGGTGAGGGTGGCGCGGGTGTTGGGGGGAATGGTCACGTCCCACGCGAAGCGGCCATCTTCGATGCGCCACGCGCTGACGATAAGTCCGTAGGGAGAATGCAGGGCGGCGCGGGCGCGCGTCAGGCCGGGGCCGGGCTGCGGGCGCAGCAGGATATGTTTGTAGCCGGGTTTGCGCGGGTCGGTGTCAATCCCGGCGACGACGCGGTAGAGCCAATCTCCAATTGCGCCGTAGGCGTAGTGATTGAACGAGTTCATGCTGGGGTCCTGAAAGCCTTTGTCATGCGTCCAGCCATCCCAGCGTTCCCAAATGGTGGTCGCGCCCTGGGTGACGGCGTACAGCCACGAGGGCCAGGTTTTTTGGAAGAGCAAGGCATAGGCCAGGTCGGCGCGGCCATAACGGGAGAGGACGAAAGGCAGGTGCGATGTCCCGACAAAGCCGGTGCTGAGGTGGGTATTACGCTGCAGGATGTCGCGCGCCAGCCAGTCTAGCGCGGTGGGGATGGCGGATTCGGGCAGCAGGTCGAAGGCCAGCGCCAGGAGGCAGGAGGTTTGGGTATTGCCAGAGACGAATCCATCCGGCGTGACGAAGCGGCGCTGAAAAGCCCCGCGTACGCGCTCGAACAGGGCGGCGTAGGTTTCGGCGTCGTCCGTTTTGCCCAGCACACTGGCAATTTGCGAGAGCAGGCGCGCGCTGTGGGCGTAAAAAGCCGTGCCAATCAGGTCTTTGGGCGTGCCGCCCTCCAACTTGCCCGAACCATCCAGGGCCAGCCAATCGCCAAAGCCGCCCCAGGGGGTAACGGCCGGGTGGGCGCGGATGTCATCCAGCGCGGCGGCGGTGAGCGAATCGACAAAGCGTTTCATCATGCCGTAGCGCTCGGCCAGGATGCGCCGGTCGCCGTAGGCCAGGTAGATGTTCCAGGGAACGATGACAGCGGCGTCGGCCCAGGCCGGGCCGCCATCGCCGGAGGGAATGGCGTTGGTGCTGGGCGCGGTCGGCGGGATGCTGCCATCGGCGCTTTGGGCGTCTTCTAAATCTACCAGCCACTTGGCCCAAAATGGGGCGGATTGAGTCAGGAAGGTGGACGTGCGCGAAAAGACCTGCGCGTCGCCGGTCCAGCCCATGCGTTCGTCGCGCTGCGGGCAGTCGGTGGGAACGTCTACAATGTTACCTTTCCAGCCCCACAGGATGTTGCGGTGTAACTGGTTGAGCAGCGGGTCAGAACATTCCCATTCGCCGGTGACGGGACTTTCGGAGTGCCAGACCAGGCCGGTGAGGGAATCGAGGCTGGGCGGCTCGATGGGCCCAGAGAGTTCCACATAGCGAAAGCCGTGAAAAGTGAAGCGCGGCGTCCAGACTTCTTCGCCCTCGCCTTTGCAGGTGTAGTAATCGGTGGCGCGGGCGGTGCGCAGGTTGGCGGTGTAGAGCGTGCCATCGGGGTTGAGCATTTCGGCGTAGCGGATGCGCACGGTTGCCCCCGCCGCGCCGCGCACGCGCAGGCGCACAACCCCGGTCAGGTTCTGGCCCAGGTCGAAGATGTAGCGGCTGCCCGACCACTCGCGGATTTCGCGGATGTTGACCGGCGTGAGTTCTTCATGCGCTTTGACGAGCGGGCCGTTTTGGGCGACAAGCTGCAATCCCTGGGGGTGAGCGAAGGTTTCGACCGGGAACCAGGCCGAGTCATCGAAGCCGGGCCTGTCCCAGCCGGGAAACTCGCGCCGGGCGTCGTAGTGTTCGCCGTGTAAGAGGTCAGATTCGGTCAGCGGGCCGAAGTTGTGTTTCCACGAAGAATCCGAGACAATTAACGTTTGGCCGCCCTCGGAATCGGTGATGACTAGCTGCGCAAGCAGTTTGGGACGCTCGCCATACAACTGCCGGTCGCGCCATTCGACGTGTCCGCAGTACCAGCCGTCGCCGAGAATTGCGC
>CAYRBO010000009.1:0-134434 GCA_964422545.1 uncultured Anaerolinea sp.
GTCGCTGCCCGTCACCGCTTTGGCGACCTCGCCTGGAAGCGGGCCGCTGTTGCCGATGCAGGTGGTGCAGCCGTAGCCAACCACGTTAAAGCCCATCTGCGCCAGCGGTTCGATGAGATTGGCGGCTTTCAGGTATTCGGTCACCACGCGCGAGCCAGGCGCCAGGCTGGTTTTGACGTACGGTTTCACGCTCAGGCCCTTTTCGGCAGCTTTTTTGGCGACCAGACCGGCGGCAACCATCACCGAGGGGTTGCTGGTGTTGGTGCAGGAGGTGATGGCGGCGATGACGACTGCGCCGTGCTTCATTTTGGTCGAGGAGCCGTTTGTGCCGAAGGTGGATTCGCGGTTGAGGGCTTCGCCGCTCAACTCGTAGCCGCGTTCTTTTACCGGGGCAGTCAGCGCCTTTTGGAAGGTAGATTTCATCTCTGAGAGCGCCACGCGGTCTTGCGGGCGTTTGGGGCCAGCCAGCGAGGGGACAACCGAACCCAGGTCGAGTTCGAGGGTGTCGGTAAATTCGGGGTCGGGGGTGCTGGCATCGCGGAACAGGCCCTGAGCGCGGCAGTAGGCTTCCACGCGCGCAATCAGGTCTGCCGGGCGGCCCGTTAATTTCAGATAGCGCAGGGTTTCGGCATCCACCGGGAAGAAGCCCATCGTTGCGCCGTATTCGGGCGCCATGTTGGCGATGGTGGCGCGGTCGGGCAGAGACATGTTATCGAGGCCGGGGCCGTAGAATTCGACAAATTTCTCAACCACGCCCTTTTTGCGCAGCATTTGGGTGACGGTGAGAACCAGGTCGGTGGCGGTCACGCCATCGCGCAGTTTACCGTACAGTTTGAAGCCAATCACGTCGGGCAGGAGCATGTCCATCGGCTGGCCGAGCATCACGGCTTCGGCTTCGATGCCGCCCACGCCCCAGCCGAGCACGCCCAGGCCGTTAATCATGGTGGTGTGCGAATCGGTGCCGACCAGAGAATCGGGGAACAAAACGCCGTCTTTTTCCATGACGACATCGGCGAGATATTCCAGATTAACCTGGTGAACAATGCCGGTCATGGGCGGCACAACCCGGAAGTTTTTGAAGGCTTTCTGCCCCCATTTCAGGAATTCGTAGCGTTCGCGGTTGCGCTGGAACTCGACTTCGGTGTTGCGCTGGAGGGCGTCTTGCGTGGCGAAGAAATCGACCTGCACCGAGTGGTCAATGACCAAATCCACCGGCACAAGCGGGTTAATTTTCTTCGGGTCGCCGCCCAGCCGGGCGACTGCCGAGCGCATGGCGGCGAGGTCAACGACTGCGGGGACGCCGGTAAAGTCCTGCATCACCACGCGGGCGGGGAGAAGCGGAATGCCGGGGCGCCCCCCCACCCCTGTCCCCTCCCCCGCAGGGAGAGGAGAAGGAGTCCAGGCGGCGATGTTTTTGACATCCTCCTGGGTAATCTCCACATCGTTGCACTGGCGCAGGGCGGCTTCGAGCAGGATGCGGATGGAAAACGGCAGGCGGCGCAGGGTTGTCAGTCCCGCTTTTTCGAGGGCGTCGAGGCGGTAGTAGGTGTAATCCTTGCCGCCGATGGTTAATGTACCTTTGGCGTTGAAAAAGTCTTTCATAAAATGCTCCTTTGGCTTTCTCTCACCCCTGCGCCCTCTCCCGTTGGGAGAGGGGATGGGGTGAGGGCAGGTTATTTATAACAAAACACCTTTGGTGCTTTGTGACGGTACGAATCATGGAATCTCGTCTGGGTCACAAAGAACTCAAAGGTGCGCCTTTGTCGTCCTCTGCTCGGTAACAGTAAGTTGAGTGGTTAGGTCTTAATATACAACAAAACCGGGCGGAATGCAACCGCAGTTAATTGAAGTTGCTGGGGTCAATCAAAAATGGAATCACGCCCAGCATCGGCAGGATTACCAGGAAACACAGCATTGCGCAGAGCAGCAGAATGCCAATCAGCGCAATTATGCCGTTCAGCATGAAAAAGGTTTTGACATTGCCCAAGGCCGAGCTGAGCGCGTAGGCATCGCCGGTGGCGCGGGCTTGCTCCACTGCACTGGCAGCCTGGAATAACAAGATACCCATCCAAATTTGCAGCCCGCCAGAAATCAGCCCCACAATGCTCAAGACCTGCGATACTCCGGCCAAAATCGAAAGCACGCCCAGGAACTTCATCCAACCGGCGCCATCGGCAAGCGGCCGGCTGAGGCCACGCACAATTTTTTGTTCCATGTTTTGCTCAGAAAACATTGTTTCCGCCTTTCTGCCACCAAAAACAGCACGCGGCATTCATTCCGCATTACGCTTTGCTGAGTTCTTTCTTGAGCGACTCGACCAGTTTCTTTTTCTCGCCATCTGGCAGGAAGGAGGCCTGGGCTGCCGCCAGGATGCGCTCTTTGAGCGTTTCGCGTGGGATTTTCAGGTCTTCGACCGCCACGCGATACTCGTTGGAGAGCGTAATTTGCGAGATGGAGGGGTCATCGGTATTGAGGGTCACATTGAGTTTTTTCTCAATCATCTGCGGGGCGGGATGCTTCGGAAGGGACCTGACTGCCCCGGTCTGGTAATTACTGGTGATGCAGACCTCGAAGGCCGTGCCGTGTTCGCGCGCCAGGGCGGTCGTGAAGTCATCTTCCAGGACGCGCACGCCATGCCCGATGCGGTCGGTGGAGAATTTTTCGATGGCCTCTCGCACGTTTTCAGGCCCGGCCCATTCCCCGGCGTGCATGGTAATTTTCAACCCGGCCTGGCGGGCTTCGTTGAACAACGGAATAAACGGCGTGGCCGGATACTCGGCTTCGTTCCCGGCCAGGTCGAGGCCGACGATGTTTTCACGTCCTTTTTCGACCGCTATCCAGGCCACTTGCTCGGCCAGTTCGAGCGGCTCATGCCGGTTAACAGAGGCTATCAGGCGCACCATCACCTTGTATTTTTTCTCGGCATCTCTGGCGGCTTTGCAAACCCAATCGGTGACATCTTCCAGCGGGAAACGCTCAGCGCGGCTGAGCGCCACAGGGGTAAAACGCAGCTCCAGGTAGCGGACGTTATCTTTGGCAGCATCTTCCACCGCTTCATGGGTAATGCGTTCGATAACTTCAGGCGAACGGTAGAACATGCGCAGGGTATTGAATTTGGATAGAAAGTTGTCGAAGGTGAAGTTATCTTCATCTTGCACTTGCACCAGCCGCGAAAGACGCACCACGTTAGCCGGCATGGTCATGCCGTGTTTTCGGGCTACATCGAGCATGGTTTGTAAACGCAGCGAGCCTTCCAGATGGCGGTGCAGTTCTACTTTTGGCAGCCGCCGAAATTCATCGGGCGCGGGGGTGAACATGTTTGACATTTGGATACCTTCAACCAGAAGATGGATGCAAATTGCGGAATAAATTCCGCTTTACCGCTTTTTGTGGCGTTTGCGCCCAGCCCGATTTGCTGTCTCGAGGGCTGGCGTAGAGGCAGATTGAGGAGCAGATTCGACTGGTGCTTCGGCCATTGCCACCGGGCGCGGCAGGTAGCGGAAGACCCGGTCAATCACGCCCGAACGCACTTCGCCTAACAGGTTTTGGAACATTTCGGACGCTTTTACCTTGTATTGTACCAGCGGGTCGCGTTGTCCGTAAGCCTCCAAACCAATGGAGACCCGCAAGGCCTCCACGCGGGTCAGATAATCGACCCACAATTCGGTAATCACGCCCAGCAGAGACGAGCGGTAGATTTCGGTCATGCGGCGGCGGCCCAGTTCGGCTTTCAGGGCGGCGCGCTGTTCCTCGGTCTGCGAAGCCAGCGAGGCGTTCGGGTCGAGGCCAATTTCCTGCACGTCGAAGCCAAAATCGCTTAAACGGGAGGCATTTTGAGAAAGACGGGCATATTCCGCCTCGCCCCAGCCTTCGGCGAGAGTCGCTGCGGCGTTTTCCAGGTGTTCCAGAATATCCAAATCGAGCGTTTCGGCCTTGCGCTCAGCCAGGATTTGCGCGGCGGCATGGAAATAGTTGACGCGCTGATATTCAATCGCCTCCACCTTGCGGGTTTTGAGATTCATGCCCATGCGTCGGCCGGTTGCAAGCGTGGAAAGGATGCGGATGAGGGTGGTATCATCCCGATCAGGGTACCTGGCGAGCAGCGCATCCAACTCTTTGGCAATTTGCCCCTCCGCCCCAACGAGCCGTTCCCGCCGTTTGGCGAGCAGGTTCGCAGCCGTCTGTGTGATTTTGGCGGCGGCCTCGTCCCAATCCATGCGCGCCAGGTCGTCGACCTTGAGGCCAAGCGGCTCGAACAGGCGAAACTCGAAGCCCGCCAAGATGCGGCTGAGAGCGGTAGAGGTCAGCGCCAGGTCAATTTGTTCCTTGAGTGGTTCCTCGAGGCTGGCGGGATTGCTGGCGAGCAGTTTGAGTTGCTCACCGTTCAGGCGCGGCTCGATGTGGATGGCCGCTTTCAGTTCGGCCAGCAATTCGGAGGCGCGTTTTTGCTCTTCGCTCTCGCGCAACCCATCCAGGAAGGCGTCGAGGGCCTCGAAACGTTCTTCGATTTGCGCATCCAGGCTTTCGGACGTACGCTGGATGGTTTGGGCCAGGGTCTTCAGCAGGTGGGCTTCATCGGCTTCGACGGCGCGTTCGGTGAGCGACAGGATGTCGCCACGCGGGTCGTCCTCGTCGATTTCGTCGAGAAGCAGGCGATAAGTGAATGAAGGGAACACACGGTTATCGCCATACATGAAGGTCGGTTGGATTTGCTCCAGCCAGGCCAGCAGTTTCCACAATCCTTCTTCGGGGTCTTTGAGGGCCTCCGGCAGGCGGGCGGCGATTTCATCCTTCAGCAGCGCGGCCACGTCCTCGGTCAGGTCGTCTTTGGTCATCACCTTGTCGCGCTGGGCGTAGATGATGGTGCGCTGTTTATTCAGCACATCGTCGTATTCGAGCAGGTGCTTGCGGACATCGAAGTTGGCGCCCTCGACGCGATGCTGCGAGCCTTCGATGAGGTTGCTGACCATTCGGTTTTCGAGCGGGAAGTCGTCATCCAGCCGGAAGCGGGTCATCAGGCTCTCGACCTGCTCGCCGCCAAACAAGCGCATCAGGTCGTCTTGCAGGGAGAGGTAGAAGCGCGAGGAGCCAGGGTCGCCCTGGCGGGCCGAGCGTCCGCGCAACTGGTTATCAATGCGGCGGGCTTCGTGGCGTTCGGTGCCGATGACGTGCAGGCCGCCCAGGCGGCGCACCTGTTCCATGTCATCGAAATATTTGAGAAAGAATTTGACTTCCGCGTCGTAAATGCCGTAGTCTTCGGGAGAAAGATTGAGGATGGCCTGGCGCTGTTCTTCGAGACGCATGTTGTAGGGGTCGTAGCCAGCACGGCGCAGCACGCGGCTGATGATGGCGATGATTTCTTCGGCCAGTTCACCGCCCAGTTTGATATCTACGCCGCGCCCGGCCATGTTGGTGGCGATGGTAACAGCCCCAAAGGCGCCGGCCCCGGCGATAATCTGGCTTTCTTCGGTGTGCTTGCGGGCGTTTAGCACCTGGTGCGGCACGCCGCCCTGAATGACGGCTTTGAGCCGCCCGGCATAGCCCAAATCGAGCCGTAAGACCTTCAGCAGTTTATTCAGGTTGGCCGGTTCTTCGAGGTTGATGGAGGCCTCGAGCGATTTGGCAAACCCGCGCAGGAAGGTCGGTTCCAGTTGGTCGAGCGGTTTGTAGAGCGGCTCCAGCTCAGGAGCCAGGCGTCCGTCTTCTTCGCGGTTGTTTTGCTCGAACCACAGTTGGCGCAGCAGTTTGACCTGCAAGAGGCGGCGCACCGGCTCGGCGCGCAGGCGGTTAGAGAGCCGCTCGGATGATTCGACCGAGGTAGTGCCAACCAGGATGGGGCGTCCCATGACGTGGTCGCGGACGATTTCGGTCACAATGGCGCGCAGTTTGGCCTCCACCGTGCGATAGACCGAGTCGGGGTAGTCGGTACGCCGCCAATAAAGCGGTTTTTTCTCCGGGTCGCCGCGCCGCGCGAACCAGGCAATCTGATAGCCGTTTTCATCTTTGCCTTTGACTTCGACCAGCGGCGAATCTTTCCCGGCCAGAGTGGCCTGGTATTCCAGATTGGTGGGAATGGGCAAGACTTCAAGTTTGTAGATTTTGTGGAATTCTTCGGCTTCGGTCAGAGCCGTGCCGGTCATGCCGGCCAGCTTCTGGTACATGCGGAAGTAGTTTTGGAGCGTGATGGTGGCATAGGTCACGTTCTCTGGTTCGACCTTAACGCCTTCTTTGGCTTCGACTGCCTGGTGCAGGCCATCGCTCCAGCGGCGGCCTGGCATGAGGCGCCCGGTAAATTCATCTACGATGACAACTTTGCCACCCTGGACGAGATAATCTTTGTTGCGATGGAACAGGAATTGAGCGCGCAGGGCCTGTTCCAGAAAACCAAGCAGGCGCGCCTGTTCGGGGGTCACGTCTTCGGGCCGGTCGGGGTCGCGCAAAGCCTGACCGAGAATCTGCTCGACATGGGCAATGCCTAGTTCGGTCAGAGCAATCGAACGGTCTTTTTCATTGACTTCATAATCTTCAGGATTCAACTGTTTGACGACCTGCGCCATTTGGTAGTAGGTATCTAACTCGCCAGAGGCTGGGCCGGAGATGATGAGCGGGGTACGGGCTTCATCAATCAGAACGTTATCGACTTCGTCAACGATGGCAAAGTAATGTCCGCGCTGCACTTTGTCTTCCAACCGGTAGACCATGTTATCGCGCAGGTAATCGAAGCCGAATTCGGCATTGGTGCCGTAGGTGATGTCGGCTTCGTAGGCCAGGCGGCGATCTACCAGGCGCAATTGGTGCTGGTCTTCGCGTGGCGATTCTTTTTCGGGATCGTAGAGGAAGGCTTTTTTGCCGTTCTCGGTGCTGGAGGCCATTTGCAACACGCCGACCGACAGGCCGAGCTTGTGATAAATGCGTCCCATCCAGCGCGCATCGCGGCGGGCGAGGTAATCGTTGACGGTAATCAGGTGCACACCGCGCCCGGTGAGAGCGTTCAGATAGATGGGAAGCGTGGCGACCAGCGTCTTGCCCTCGCCGGTGCGCATCTCGGCGATGGTGGCGTTGTGCAGAGCCGCCCCGCCGATGAGTTGCACGTCATAATGACGCATTCCCAGCGCGCGCTTGGATGCTTCGCGCACGGCGGCAAAAGCTTCGGGCAGAAGTTCGGCCAGGACGCTTTGTTCAGATTCTTTTCGTTCCTTTTCGTCCTCAATTCCCTCCAATGTGGAGGAAATTCTGGCGCGAAATTCATCTGTCTTGGCGCGCAGGGCATCATCAGAGAGTTTTTCGTAACCCGCTTCGAGCGCATTAATCTGGCGCGCAATGGCGGCATATTTTTCGACTTCGCGTTGGTGGGGGTTGCCCCCGACAAGTTTAATGAATTTTGAGAGCATAGGTGGCCTTTCAGACCCGAAATTATAGCATAGCCGCGCTTGCGCTGAATGTAGTAGAAGCGTTGGAGGAATGTAAGAAAAAAATCCCGGCGCGAGGCCGGGAAGATGTTGCGCGCTGATAAGAAACGACTACTTACTGCTGGTCACATCAATGGTTGTGCCGCCTTGGGCGCTGGGGCTGAAGGTGACATCGAAGGATTGCTGCGTGCCGTCGTCGCAGGTCACAGTCCATTTTTCTTTCCAGATACCCGCCGAATCTGGTTCCTGTAAAACTTCGATGGTGGTTTTCGAGGCTTCAGTGGCAACACAGCCAGACATGGCAGAGGCTGCCATGACGTAGACCCACGTATCGGTGCGCAATACTTCATCTCCCAGGCCGCCCTGCGGAATAAAATCATCATAACCAGAAGGAGATACGGGCATTTCCGGAACTCCATCTTCATCGGTTGGAAAAACCGGGATTTCAGGGATGGCCGGGAAGTCCTCGGAATTTGGCCCGGTTGGGGTAAGCAAGCCTTCGTTGATGGTTGAAAAAACATTGTTCACGGCAGGGCCTAACACCGTCAGGACAAGGAAGGTACCTGCAATCAAACAGCAACAACACAACAGCACTGCAACGATGATGCCAATCAACAAACCCTGATTAGATTTTTTGGGGGCTTCGGGCGCTGCTTCCACTGGTATTTGCTCGTACATGGGTTTCCTCTCATATTATTTTTCGAGTATAAAGAATAACAACGGCTATTTTGGGCCGTTTTGGAAATATCATACCTCGGATTTTTACCGTTAGATGATGACCCAAAAGGGGGATAATTGGCTCTAGCCCGAAAAATACATATTAACCGGCCCTTCCAGCAGCGCAAAGGCCACAATCAGGCAGCAACAGCAAAATAACAGCACGAGTATGATGATGCCAACGATGACAAGCGGCTTGTTTTGGGGAAGTTGCAGGTTTTCCATGATTTCTCCTCTCTCGAATAAAAATGGACAGGGTGGGGGCATCCTGTCCATTTTACCTGTAATTTTTCACCTGCCGCGTTTACGATTTCTGGGTTCAGTAATCCGCGCCTGGCGCTCGGCGGCGGGCAGATGCCAGACCCTGGCGTAGAAATCGAGATTCTGGTAGGCGCTCAGGCGTTCGTAGATGCCGTTGTGTTCGAGCAACGCGCCGCAGCGGGCGCGAATCTCGTCGGCATGGGTACGGAGGTTGCAGCCGAGCACTTCGGCCTGGCCGGAGGTCGGTTCGAGCAGGCCGAGCAGCAGGCGGATGGTGGTGGTTTTCCCGGCGCCGTTTGGGCCGAGGAAGCCGAACACCGTTCCGGGGCGACTTCGAGCGAGATGTTATCTACCGCGCAGACGGCGGCGAAGTCGCGGGCCAGTTGGGTGGCGCGGAGGGCATAGGGGGTCATTTTGTTTGTTCCACAAATTGCGAGAGTTTCTTGCGATAATTCGTAAACGCTTCGCGGCCCGTTTCGGTCAGGCGGCACAGGGTCAGCGGGTATTTACCGCGGAAGGTTTTTTCGATGTTGATGTAACCGGCTTCTTCGAGTTTGGTCAGGTGCGTCGAGAGATTGCCTTTGGTCAGCCCGGTTTCGCGCTGGAGGAAAACGAAGTCGGCGCTTTCGACAGCCGCCAGGATGGCGACGATGACCGCCCGCGATGGTTCGTGCAGCAGGCGGTCCACATCGGTCAGGGAGCGCAGGTCACTGGTCATCGCCGCTCTCCACTGGGGCAGGGTTCTGGCGCAGGTACATCCACAGGCTGAATCCGCCGACGGCCAACATGCCGAGGCCCAGCAAGCCGTAGAAAGCCGTCAGCCCGAAATTATCAGCCAGGTTTGCAAAACCAATGGAAAGTCCAAGCCCGATGCTGAGGGCCGCGTTGACGAAAAAACGGGCCGCGCCGGTGCGGAAGCCGAGGTAGGTGACGACTGCCCCAAAGAGCAGGCCGGAGGCGGTCACGGTCCAGTCGAAACCAATCGGTCGGTTCGAGAGCCGCAGTACTATCCCGGCAGAGAGAATCGCCGAAACTGCGCCCAACAACAGGGCACGACCCCAGCGATTGGAACCCGTCTTGCGTGGGAAGGAAATGTAGCCCGTGCGCGGGAAGGTGATGCGCTCTTTCATGGTCATGACCAGTCGGTTGAGAACGAACGCGCCGCCAATCATGACCAGCAGGAAAAAGACAACCATCAGGCTGGAAAGCCAGGATTGGGCCAGCAGGGTTTGGGCGTAGAAGTAGGCCGCCAGGAGCAGGCACAGGCCGCCAAACGAAAATTCAAACGAACCGTCCACATACCAATACTGGAAGGCGCGTTTTTGGGCGTTTTGCAGAGGGTCAGTCGTCATGGGAAAGTCCTTTCTGGAGACTGGTTTGTATTGCAAACTAGTTTGCATTTTACGACTGACGCGCTTTTTTGTCAAGGGCAGATGCTGTCCAAAAAGTCCCTTTTTTACTTTTTGGACAGCCCCGTATTGCTCTTATGCGGGCTTCGTGGCCGTCACCCGCGCGCTGAAGACAGTGTGTTTGATTTTGTCGCGTGGGGTTGCCCCGAGGTCAATTGCATCTTTCAACTCTTCAACGGCTTCGTCAATCAGCGCGTCATCTAGGGAGGTTGAGGAAACCTGCACCCCGACCAACCCGGCGGCTTTCATCGCAGAGGTGTATTCGTTCACGTCAATCGCGCCAGAGACGCAGGCCGCCCAGCCGCTCAGACTGTTTTTAACGGCTTCGGGCAACGGGCCATTGGTGACAATATCCGAAACGGCCACCCGTCCGCCGGGCTTCAGGACGCGGAAAATTTCGCGGAAAACCTGGGGTTTATCGGGTGACAGGTTGATGACGCAGTTGGAGATGACGACATCGATGCTGGCATCGCCCAGTGGCAGCGATTCGAGATAGCCCTGGCGGAATTCGACATTTTGCAAGCCGAGACGCTGCACGTTGGCCCGGGCTTTTTGGAGCATTTCGGGCGTCATATCCACGCCGAATACGCGTCCCGTTTCACCAACCTTTTGCGCGGCGAGGATGCAATCCAACCCGCCGCCCGAGCCGAGGTCGAGGACGGTCTGCCCTGGTTGGAGTTCGGCCAGGCTGATGGGGTCGCCGCAGCCCAGACTGAAACCGGCGATGTCATCGGGGACGGTGCTCAGCAGGTCGGCGGGGTAGAGATTGTTTTTTGTGTCGCAGCAAGAATTTGCAGCAGATGGGCCGCAGCAGGAACTGTTTTGGCGGGCCAGTTCCGCGTAATGTTCACGCACGCCTTCATGGATGGGGGTGGGGGTTTGGGACATGGGATTCTCCTTTATATAGATGGATGTCTATAAATAGACGTAAAAAAAGAGGGGTTATTCGAGTTTATCCAACACAACACTGGTGATGTCGTTTTCGGGCGCAAAATTGACCATCAATTGCCCGCAGCAAAATGCAACCCGTTCCTGGTTTAGGGTGTAGAAAGTCTGCTTGCCTTCATGGCGCATTTTCACCAGCCCGGCTTCGCGCAGGATGCCCAGATGGTGCGAGACGGTCGGCTGGGTGACGTTGCCCAGGTTTTCGACAATCTCGTTGACCGAGAGCCACTCGCAGCAGCACAGTTTCATAATTTTCTGGCGGGTGTCGTCGGCCAGGGCTTTGGCGAACAGGACGATGTCGGCTTTTGTCATATCGATAACTTTCTATGCGTATTATATCGACAACCATCTATTTGTCAAGGCTTGAAGGGAAATGCTTGACAGGCCTCGTGAAAAAATCTATAGTGGAGTGAAGAAGTCCCGGAAAATTCAAAAATAAGGGCCAAAAGCCTGGCGCGGCCAGGTTTGCCGATTGACCAAGCAGGAGGAACAAGAGATGCAGCCATTGCGAGCGTTGATTCTTTCGGGCGGCGGGGGACGCGGGGCGTTTCACGCGGGGGTGTATAAATACCTTATGCAGGCCGAAAAGCCTGGCCTGGATGTTGAACACGCCGGGGTTTGGGACCCGCAAGTGGTGGTGGGAACATCTATTGGCGCTGTGAACGGCGCGGCTATTGTTCAGGGCATGAGGCCGCAGGAATTGGAGCAAGTTTGGATTGATTTGCAAGAAAAAGATATTCAGGGTCTGCCGCCGGGGATGCGCTGGCTGGGGCGTTGGGCCGCGCAGCGGGTCTTTCGAGAACTCATTGGGGCCGATTTGCCGCAGGTGCCGCCGGAACTTTCGGCAACCCGCCCACCTTCAAAATTTTGGCCGCCGCTGCCGCTGCTTCCGGGCTGGCTGGGAGAAAAATTAATCGGACGTTGGATTAACCTGCTCGATACCGGCCCGCTGCGCCAGACCCTGGTGCAGAAAATGGGATTCGACCCCGCAAAACTGGCTGCCAGCCAGAAAACGCTGCTCATCGCTGCGACCAACGTGCAGACAGGCGAGCGAACTATGTTCAGTAATCGCCCCATTCTGCGGCGCGAAACCGGCCAGGCGCGGGAGGATATTCATCCCGGCATCAACGTGGACCGTATTGTCGCCAGTTGTTCCATTCCGCTGGTTTACCCGTGGACGTATGACGCGCCCACCCGCGCTTTCTACTGGGATGGGGCGGTGGTTGCCAATACCCCGCTTGGCTCGGCCTTTGATGCCTTTGGCGATGCGCCGATGGATGTTCCGGTAGAAGTGGTGGTGGTTTTGATGACTCCCTGGTGGAAAGCGGGCCAGACCCCGCCGCATGGCGCGCGCCAAATGCCCGAATCGTTTGGCGATGCAATTACCTGGGCGCTGGATTGGGTGCTGCTGGCTTCGTTTCGGGAGCGGCTGCGGCTGATTGAGGCCTATAACCGCTTTGCGGCGCAAGAACGCGCCCAGGGCAGCGGGCCGTACCAATACCGGCAGGTCAAAATCTTGATTGTCGCCCCGCCAGAATTTTTGCCTGCCGCGCGAATTATTGATTATGACCGTGACAAGTCTATCGAATTGATTCAGATAGGCTACGAGGCCGCTAAACGGGTCTTTGAAAGCGAGTTTTCTGCGGAATGAATTCTGCATTACGGGTGTTTTTTGCCCTGTAAAATCATTATCTCGAACAGGGCTGGGCCGCGCTCGGTGGCGTGCAGGCTGCCCAGGTGAAGCGATAAAACCATTTCGGCGTTGAAGCGAAAGTAGTAGGGGTTGGCAAACAGACGCAGCAGCGCGCGCTTCCAGGCCGGAAAACTCGCCAGCAGACTGAACGCTTCGATGAGTTGGGGCTGCCGCAGACTGAGATGGATGCTGCTACTGCCATCCCGCCAGTAGAAATCTACCTCGCGCGGCCAGGCGCGCCCGCCGGGGTGCGGGACGAAATCGGCGGTTTTCATGGTCAGTTTCGAGCCGTCGCCGGTCAAAATCTGGTCGCCTTTGGCAAGCATGAACACCGGCATTCGGGCGTAGCCGTACTCTTTCGCGCCGATTTGCTCGACGTAAATGAGCGTGTACTCGCCAATTCGGGCGCGGCCCCAATACCAGTGGTCCATCACTTCGCTCAGGCCGATGTTGCCCCAGTTATGGTCATGATACCCTATGCCGCTGACCGGGTGGGTTTCACCGTCGCAGGCAATCGTTCCTTCGACTTTGCCATACGGAATGGCGGGCAGCCAGGCGAAGTAGTGGTCGAGGTCGCCGAAATACGCTTTTCCCGCGCCGGGCCGCCAGGGCGGCACCAGGCCGGTGAAGGTCAGGTCAACGGCCAGGGGGCCGGAATTTGTCACAGGGTCGGCCTCCATTTCCACATGGAGTTGGTAGGTGTGCAAGTCACCTTGCGCGCGGTTGGGGCCGATGACGACATCACAGGTCTCGTGCGCGGCGCTGAACTGCCCGGCAGGGAAGAATGCCGCGCGCGAGACCCGCCCGCCATTTGGACAGTTGAGCGTGAGCAGGACAGTCGGCTTGAGCGGGCCGCCGCGTTCCAGGATGGGCTTGGTGGCAAAAACAATCACGACGGTTACGCTGTTATCGAGATGGGCGTCGAAGTACCACCATTCAAAGGAGCCGGGGCCGGTTTCGGCGCGCAGGCCGTCTTCCCAGGGTTCGATGGCTTCAGTCAGCCCCTCGCGGGCCAGAAATTGGGGAGTCGCGCCAAAAAAGACGGGCTTGGGCATTCAGGCCTCCGTATCCCAGGGGGCGGCGCGGTTTCCAATGCCGGAGAGCGATTTTTGAATAGTTTCGGCGTATTGGGGCAGTAAATCGGCGGCGGCGGCCAGCAGGCCGAGGTTGCCGGAGAGCATCATATCGCCAAAAGGAACGGAAAAATACGGCCGCAGGCGCGAAGCAGGCCGGAGCAGCGCGCGGCGCGGGCCGGTGACGGCTACGTCCCAGTCGTTTTTTCCAATTTCGAGCGGGGTTTTGTCATAGACCAGCGCGCCGTGTCCCATGTCGTCGAACACATCCTGGTGGGTGAGCGTGCCATCGGCCAGGTGCAGCAGGAGCGATTCGAGTTTGGGCAAATCTACTTCGCCAGTGTGATGTTCAAAGACGCCCTCAATCCCTTTTTCGCTCAGCCGGAAGGCCAGGCAGTGAAAATTACCGATGTTGGCAACCAGTTTACGAGGGCGGGCGGCCACTTGTGGGTCAAAGGTGGCGCCCAGCACGGCGGCGGGCGCGGTATCCATCACCAGCAGCGGCGCGTCTATCCCTTGCGCCGAATCCGCTACCGCTTGCAGGCGGGTCATGATGGGCGGGATGTCGTCCGAAAGATAGGCAAAAGCCGTGAGCGAATTTTCCTCGCGGATGCGCTCATCGAGGTAGTCGAAGCGGAATTGGCGGTCAGAGATGCCCGGCGGCGAATCGCCGTGGTCGAAGACGGCCACGCACGCGGCAGACAGGTCGGTCAGCGAAACGCCGAAGCGGGCAAAGGTTTCGGAGAGCAGGGGGAAGTCGAAGTCTTTGAGATGTAAACGATAGACGTTGGACGGCAGACGATGAGATTCATCGTCGGAAATGACCCGAATCCCCATTTTTTCGACTTTTTCGAGTTCGTCATCGATCGTTTTGGCGGCTTCGGGGGTGGCGAAGATGGGTAGTCCGGCTTTGGCATGGTCGCGGGCGGCCCAGGCGCAGGGGCCGCCGCCCATCATTTTGCCGGTGAGCAAAAGGGCGTCTCCGCGCCGGGTGGCTTCGCGGATTTGGTTGTGAATCATCATCGTCGGCGAGGGAAGCACAAGTTTGAAGCCGTTTTCTACGTCCAGCCGGGAATCGTAGAGAAAGACATCTTGCGTGCCGGTGCCGACATCTACCGTGAGGATTTTCATCGGGGCAATCCTGTTCAGACGAGGTTAAAACTATCTTACCAGATTGCCCCCGTTCTCTCCAATAGGCAAATCTCGAATCGGGCTGGTAAAATAGATTCGCTATCCCAAACTGCACCCTGGTTGTGTATCATGAAAGAATTTCTCTACTCCCGTAACGCCGTCTATGAAACCCTGCGCGCCCGGCGGCGACAGGTTTTTTCGCTGCTGTTGGCTGAGGGCATTCAACAGACCGATAAACTGACCCAGATTACGAAACTGGCCCACGAGCGCAGGTGTAAAATTGAAACAGTGCCGCGCGCGCGGTTAGATAAAATCCATCCCAATCATCAGGGCGTTGTACTGGAGGCCTCCGGCTACCCCTACGCCGCCCTGACCGATATTTTCGAGCGGGCCGAACAGCGCGCCGAGCCACTGTTTGTGTTGCTGCTGGATACGCTCAACGACCCGCAGAACTTCGGCACGCTCCTGCGCACAGCAGAAGCGGTGGGCGCGCATGGCGTGGTCATCCCCCTGGCGCGCACGGTGGAGGTGACCCCGGCGGTGGTCAATGCCTCGTCGGGGGCCAGTGAGCATCTGCTGGTGGCGCAGGCCAACCTGCACCAGGCCATTGACGCGCTGAAAAAGGCCGGGGCCTGGGTAGTTGGCCTGGAAGGCGGCGAACAGGCTACTGACGCGGAGCGAGTGCGGCTGGATGGCGCGCTGGGGCTGGTGGTCGGCTCGGAGGGCGAGGGAATGCGCCCGCTGACGCGCAAATCTTGCGACATCTTGATGAAACTGCCGATGCGCGGGCAAATCGAATCGCTTAACGCCGCCGTTGCCGGGTCGGTGGCGTTGTATCTGGCCTATATGGCGAGGAAAAAGTAAACGCTTATTTCGCCCTCACCCTCCGCCCTCCCCCGGTGGGGGAGGGGACTTGAAAATCATCCGAGGAGAAAAATATGGCCGAAGCGACTTTTCATTTTCCCAAAGGCTTCCTGTGGGGCTGTGCCACTGCTGCGCACCAGGTCGAAGGAAACAATACGAACAACAACTGGTACTACTGGGAAGAGCAGGGCCGCACCAAACACAAATCGGGGCTGGCCTGCGATTGGTGGGGCGGACGTTGGAAGGAAGACATGGACCGCGCCGCCGAAACCGGCCAAAACACGCACCGCCTTTCGATAGAATGGAGCCGCATCCAGCCAACCCCCGACCGGTGGGATGAAGACGCGCTCGACCGTTACCGCGCCATGCTGCGTGGCATGAACGAGCGAGGAATCATGCCCCTGGTCACGCTGCACCATTTCAGCGACCCGCTCTGGCTGTTCGAGCAGGATTCGTGGGAAAACGAAACGGTCGTGCCGCTTTTTGAGAAATACGTCCGCAAGGTGGTGGATGCGCTCAAGGAGTACACGACCCTGTGGTGCACCATCAATGAGCCGAACGTTTACGCCCTCAACGGCTATGTGGCGGGCGATTTTCCGACCGGTAAATCGGGGCATAAGGGGATGAACCTGGCGATGAAGGTCCTCGCCAACATGCTGCGCGCTCATGCCGCCGCTTACAAGGCCATTCACGAAATTCAGCGCGAGGCACGGGTGGGCTATGCTTTGCACTATCGCCCAATGGTGGCGGCGCGTTCCTGGATGCCGCTCGATGCGCTCATGCGGAACATTCAGTATCAGGGAATCAACATGGCCTTCCCCAGCGCCATCAGCACAGGGGTCATGAAATCACCGCTTGGCAATGTGCGCATCCCCGAAGTGAAAGGCTTGCAAGATTACCTGGGACTGAACTACTATTCGGTAGATACCGTCAAATTCGACCTGTTTAACCCCAAAGAATTATTTGCGCGCCGCTATTACCCCGCTGATTCCGATTTTTCGGCTACGAAATTCATTGCCAACCGACCGCAGGGATTGTTCGACAGCCTGAAGTGGGCTGTAAAAACCTACCCCGACCTGCCCATCATCATTACTGAAAACGGCGTAGAAGACCCCGATGACCGGATTCGTCCACGCTACCTGGCCCAGCATCTCCAGCAGGTCTGGCGCGCTGTCAACTTCAACTGGCCGGTGAGGGGCTACTACCACTGGTCGCTGGTGGATAACTTCGAGTGGGAACGCGGCTGGACGCAGCGCTTCGGCCTGTGGGGGCTGGACGTGGAGACGCAGGCCCGCATCCGCCGCCCGAGCGTTGATTTGTACGCCGAAATTTGCAAGGAAAACGGCCTATCGAGCGAAATGGTCAAAAAATATGCGCCGGAAGTGTTAGAAAAGATATTTCCAAAGTGAAATCATCAGTAATCAGTGACCAGTAACCAGTAAATGCCGCCGCGCGTCTTGCGCCGGAAAAAGGAAAGGGCGGCTACAGGGCCGCCCCTACTGATTCCTGAACACTGGATACTGAAAACTACCCTACTGAATAATCCCCAACTCCCTGCCCGCCTTCCCAATAATCTCCATCGCGCGCTTAATCTCATCGTCCTCGTGCGAGGCCAGCACGGTGGCGCGCAGGCGGGAGAGTCCCTCAGGCACGGCGGGCGAAACGACCGGCAGCACGAATACGTCGTTGCGCTGGCAGGCCCGCGTCAGGGCAAAGGCGCGCTCGTCGGTGCCGCACAGCACCGGCACAATCGCGGTCGTGGTCAGCATGGTGTCGAAACCCATCCCTTTCAGGCCATCGATGAACAGGCGGGTGTTGTGATTCAGTTTTTCGATGCGCCAGGGTTCATCCAGGATGACTTTGAAGGCTTCATTGGCTGCCGCCGCCTGGCCGGGCGGGAGCGCCGCCGAGAAAATATAGGCCCGCGAACCGTGCCGCAGGAATTCGATTAATTCCTTTTTCCCGGCCACATAGCCGCCCGCCGAGGGGATGGTCTTGGAGAGCGTCCCCATCTTGATATCGACGCTGCCCCACATATCGAAATGCTCCTCGATGCCGCGCCCGGTCTTGCCCAGCACGCCCACCGAATGGGCCTCGTCTATCATCAGATAAGCGCCATATTTGCGGCACAGTTCCACCATTTTGGGCAGGTCAATCACATCGCCATCCATGCTGAAAACCGCGTCGGCCACCACCAGCCTGGCCGCGCCCTCTGGCACCTGCTGCAAGCGCTTTTCCAGGTCATCCATATCGTTGTGCCGAAAGCGCCGAAACTCCGCGCCCGACATCAGGCAGCCATCCACAATCGAAGCATGATTGAGTTTATCTGACAAGACGTAATCGCCGCGCCCCATCAGAGTCGAAATAACCGTCAGGTTGGTGGCGTAGCCCGAAGTGTACGTCACCGCGTCCTCGGCGCGTTTGAAATCGGCAATTGTCTCCTCCAGTTCGCGGTGGATGGTCAGCGACCCGGCCAGGGTGCGCACGCCGTGCGTCCCCGTGCCAAACTTATCAATGGCGCGTTTGGCGGCCTCGTTGATGCGCGGGTGTCCCACCAGCCCCAGGTAACTGTACGAAGCGTACATGCCCATCACACGCCCGTTTACAATCACCTTCGAGCCGCCCAACACTTCCTGCACCGGCTGGTTGTAAAAGTAAAAGTCGTGGTCGCGCATGGCCTGGGCGCGCTGTTTTAGCACCGCAATGCGCCGCGAGACCGAATCCCCATTGGAAAAATCCATAGCAAACTCCTTGAAAAGAATGGCGCAATTGTAGCGCAAGATGACATCTTGCGCTACAATAATCGCCCGATGACTGAAATCCTGCCCGCCACCCCCGAAAACATCGCCCGCGCCGCCCAAGTCATTCAAAACGGCGGGCTGGTTGCCTTCCCCACCGAGACGGTCTACGGCCTGGGCGCGAATGCTTTGGATGTTCATGCCCTGGCTGGGATATTTACCGCCAAAGGCAGGCCGACCGCCGACCCGCTCATTGTCCATTTAAGCGGGGTGGAGCAGGCCCCGCTGGTTGCGCGTTCCGTACCCGATACAGCCTACCGGCTGATGGAAGCCTTCTGGCCCGGGCCGTTGACGTTAATTTTGCCCAAACAGCCCGCCGTGCCAAATTTAGTGACTTCTGATCTGGATACGGTCGCCGTGCGGGTGCCGAATCACCCTGTTGCGCTGGCGCTCATCGCAGCGGCGGGGTTGCCCATCGCCGCGCCCTCGGCCAACCGCTTTGGGCATACCAGCCCAACGACCGCCCAACACGTCTGGCACGACTTGCGCGGACGGATTGACCTCATCCTTGACGGCGGGTCGGCCACAATTGGGGTCGAATCGACCGTCCTCGACATCTCCACCTCCCCGGCGCGCATTTTGCGCCCGGGCGGGGTGACGCGCGAGATGCTCGAATCGGCCATCGGGCCGGTGACGGTGCTGGGGCAGAAGCGCCAACCGGAGCAGGGATTGCCCTCGCCGGGTCTGTTAGAGAAGCACTATGCCCCTCGGGCCGAGATGATTCTGTTCGTGGGGGAACATGCCGGGGATGCGTTACATGCCTTTTTAGCGAAACAAAGGCTCGTGCGCAAGGTCGGCGTGCTTGCGGCGGACGAAGATGCCGAGGCGTTGGAACAATCCGGCGCGGTGGTCTATCGCCTGGGTTCTGACTTAAACAGCATTGCCCGCCACATTTATGCCGGAATGCGCTGGCTAGACGGGCAAGGCGTAGACCTGATTTTGTGCCGCGAGTGTGGGGCAAGCGGCCTGGGGCTGGCGATAAACGATAGGTTGACGCGAGCGGCGAGCCGGGTAGCGCGGGATTAATCCCGCGTTACGTTAACAAAATTTGCAGCCGCGCCGTTCCGCCTCCACAATCGCCTGGTCGGAACTCCAAAAGAAGTTTTCCTCCCCAATTTCAGCCACCAAGCCGCCGCGTTCCATCATCACGCGCGCGTTTTCGTGGACGCCCACGAACATGAGCGTGCCGCCCTGTTTGCGCAGGCGTTCGTAGAGCGCGCGGATGGCTTCCAGGCCGGAAGTGTCGATGTTGGAGACGCCGCGCATGGAGAGTATCAGGGCATGGGTGTCGCCCAGGTTGTTGAAGGCTTCGTTAAAATTGCCGGTGGCGGCGAAGAAGAGCGGCCCGGTGATGAAGGCCACCCGCACATGGCGGCACTTGCCGCTGGTTTGGATGCCGCGCTGGGCCAGTTTTTGTGGATCGATTTCCTGAATGTTGATGTCGAGGCTGGAGAGTTCGTTCAGGAAGATGGCCGCCGAGATGAGCGTGCCGATGAGGATGGCCTGGGTCAGGTCGAGGGTCACGGTGGCGAGCATGGTGATGACGAAGGCCAGCATGGCAGTTTTGAAGCGTTTGCCGAACATGAAGCGGATGGCGTGCCACTCGTTCATGCGCACGGCTGTGACCATCAGCACGCCCGCCAGCGCGGCCAGCGGGATGCGCGCCATGACCGGGGCCAGCAGGAACATGGAGAGCAGCAGCCCGATGGCGTGGATGATGCTGACCAGGCGGGTCTGCCCGCCCGATTTGATGCCGACGCTGGTGCGGGCGATGGCGGCGGTAGCCGGAACACCGCCAAAGAAGGGGATGAGCATGTTGCCAATTCCCTGCCCGATGAGTTCCTGGTTGGCTTGCAGACGGATGCCAGTCATATTGGATGCGACTGCGCCGCACAAGAGGCTTTCCACCGCGCCGAGGGCGGTGATGGTGAGGGCCGGGGCGATGAAATCCGTCAGGTTTTGCCAGGGGATATTGGCGAGCGAGAGCCGCTCGGCTAGCAGCAGGGTTTTGGGGATGTCGCCGATGACGACGACCGGCCAGTGGAACAGGGCGTTGAGCGCGGTCGCCAGGATGATGCCGAGCAGGGAGGCCGGGAAGCGGGCGTTGAGTTTCTTGGGCCAGAAGAACATGGTCAGGATGACAACCGCGCCGATGAGGATGGCGCGCCAATCGGGGACGAAGCCGCCCCTGAAGTAGTTCAGCAACTTGAGCGCGGCAGATTCGGCGGCTTCGGTTCTGACGCCCAGGAAGTTGTCGATTTGCCCGATGAAGATGATGAGGGCGATGCCGCTGGTAAATCCGGTGATGACGGGGGCGGGGATGAAGGCGATGAAGCGACCGAGGCGCAAAATCCCGATGACGAGCAGCAGGAAGCCAGAAAGCAAACCGGCGATGAAGATACCCTCCAGCCCGTAGCGTTGTGCCAGGACGATGAGGACGGCGCTCATGGCGCCAGTGGGGCCGGAAATTTGGTAAGGCGCGCCAGAGAGCGCGCCGATGACGATGCCCGATAAAATGGCCGTCACCAACCCGGCGGCGGCAGTCGCGCCGGAGGCGACGCCAAAGGCCAGAGCCAGGGGCAGGGCCACAGCCGCTACCGTTAAGCCTGCCAGCAAATCCTGCTGGAATTTGGCAGCGTTATAGCCGCGAAATTCATCGCGGTAGAGTTGGGGGAGACTTCTGCGAGGCATGTTCTTACTCCGATAAAAAATAGATTGTTTTTAATGCGCTTGCGCCGGGAGTTTGCTCCCGGTACGCATGCTCCCCCGAGCGCGTTATTGCTCAAATCAGTGCCCAATTTTTGGGGCGGGCATAAGAGCGGATTTTATCACAGTTTATAACCCAAACCGGGTGTAGAGGTTGCCCCGAACCAGGCGCTTTGCGAAGTTATCAGCTTTTTTGACAATTGATAAGCGAGGATGATGCTTTGGCTTTATTACTTTAAAAATCAAAATACTAAATCTATTGACATACTGTGTATAACACAGTATAATATGACTAAAGGTTAAGGAAAGATATGGATAATGAATTGCTCCAAAACACCATGCTCGAACTAAGGCGCGGGGTGATCGTGCTGGCGGTGCTCAGCCAGTTGGGCGAAGAACAGTACGGCTATTCCCTGTTGAAACTGCTCTCTGACCAGGGGCTGGAACTCGACCAGGGCACGCTTTACCCCCTCCTGCGGCGGCTCGAAAGCCAGGGACTGCTCCAATCGGTCTGGAAGCTGGAAGAAGCCCGCCCACGCCGGTACTACGTCATCAGCGAGGCGGGGCGCGAAATGCTCGCCCGGCTGAAAGAAGAATGGGCCAAGATTGTGTCCATGCTGGAAAAGATGTTGGCAACGGATGAAACAGATAACCGGAAAACGGAATAAAGAAAGGCAAGGAAACTATGAATCTCATCGATCGTTATGTCTCTGAAATCGGCAAACAACTGCCGCGCAAATTGCGGGCCGATATCGAAACCGAAATCCGCTCGACGCTGGAAGATATGCTCGAGGAACGCGCTGCCGGGGCTGGCCGTCCCGCCGACGATGAAATGATTAAGGAACTGCTCAAGGAATACGGCGCGCCGAGCAAAGTGGCCGAATCGTACCTGCCGGCGCAGTACCTGATTGGGCCGAAATTATTCCCTATTTTCCTGCTGGTGCTGAAAATTGTCGGCACGGTGCTGCTGGTGCTGGCTATCGTCGGGACCGGGATTAAGATTGGCCTGGATGGTTTGAACGGCCAGGAAGCCGTCCAACTGATTGGACGCTACGCGCTGGAGTTCATGAGCGGTATCATTGCCGCCTTTGGCAATATCGTGCTGGTTTTTGCCATCCTCGAAAGGGTCTTGCCCAAATCGGAATACGAGAAAGAGCTCGAGGAAGACTGGAGCCCGGAAAAACTGGCCCAAGCCCCCGACCCAGACGAGGTCCGTCCCTGGGAGCCAATTGTGACGATTGTCTTTACCGCGCTGGGGCTGCTGCTGCTCAACTTCTACCCGCAAGTCTTGGGAATCTACTTTTTCTCTGGTAATGTTTCGGTTTTTCTCCCGGCCCTCTCGGATGCCTTCTTCCGCATGTTGCCGTGGATTAACGTCACCTGGATTTTGGGGATTGGCCTGAACGCCTGGCTGCTGCGCGAGGGGCGCTGGACGCCGCCCGCGCGCTGGTTCGAGATTGCCCTTAAGGTAGCCGGGATTGTGATTGCTTACCTGTTGCTGCAAGGGCCTCCCATCCTGGCCCTGGACGCCGCGCGATTAATCGAGGCGGGCCTGGAACAAACCGCTGCTGATGTGCTGGTCAGTATGCTTCACCAGATTGTGACCATTGCCCTGGCAATTGCCGTCATCGTCGGTGGTATTGAGGTGGTCAAGGGAGTGTATGACCTGCTTATCAAGAATAAGACTCGTGCGCTGACGGTTAAGACGATTAAGTAACGTGGCCTTGTAGCCCCCAAAAAACAGTGGAGGTTTCCCTCCACTGTTTTTTTATTCTTTTACAATTTTTGCCACCGTCACCCCATCCCCGCCTTCGTTGGGGTGGCCTTCCTCGAAGGAAGCGACGTAATCGTGGTCCTTGAGCGCGGCGCGCACTTCCTGGCGCAGCACGCCCGTCCCTTTGCCGTGTATGATGCGCACGAAGGGCATCCCGGCCATGTAGGCTTTTTCGAGGTAGTTTTCGAGCAGCGTTAGGGCATCTTCGGCGCGCTGGCCGCGCAGGTCGAGTTCCATGCCAGGGGAGGCGGGAACAGGCACGGAAGTCGCAGGCAGAGAAACAGGCTGCCGGGATTTTTTCTTCTCTCCCTGTTTCCCTTCTCCTTGTGTACTTTCTTCCGTCTTCCGCGCAATTTCACCCAACTTCGCCCGAATCCGCAACGGGCCAACCTGCACTTCAGCCTCCGATTCGCTTAGGGAGATGATAACGCCCTCGCTGCCGAGCGCGCGCAGGATGACCTTCTCGCCCAATTTGAGCGGGGAGGGCGCGCCTGCTGGAACTCTTTCTGCTTTCGTCTTTCTTTCCACCGGGGCGACGGCTTTGGCCTCCACCGCTTCGACCTTTTCTTCCAATTTTTGCAGGGCCTCTACTGGCTGGCGCAGTTTCTTCATTTCGGCTTTCAGGCGGGCCAGGTTGCGTTTCAGAACTTCCACTTCCAATTCGGCTTCGGCTTTGGCCCGGGCAATCACTTCGCGGCGTTCGTCTTCGATTTTTTCGAGGCGCACGGCCAGTTCGCGGTTGAGTTCTTCGGCATGTTGGCGGGCTTTTTCGGCCTTTTCACGCTCACGGCTGGCGCGGTTGCGCTCTTTGCGAATATCATCGAGCAGTTTGTCGGCGCGCAACTCATCGGGATTGACGGCGCTGCGGGCTGCGCTCACAATCTCTTCAGGAAGCCCGAGGCGGCTGGCAATCGCCAGGGCATTGGAGCGTCCCGGCAGGCCGATGGTCAACTTGTAGGTGGGGCGCAGCGTCGCCACGTCGAATTCGAGCGAGGCATTGACCACGCCTTCGGTGCTGTGCGCGAAAGTTTTCAGTTCGGGGTAGTGCGTGGCGACGAAGGTTGTGCAGCCACTTTCCAGCAGATGTTGCAGAATGGCGCGCGCCAGGGCTGCGCCTTCCTGCGGGTCGGTGCCTGCGCCCAATTCATCGAAAATCACCAGTGAGCGCGAGTCGATTTTTTTCAGGATGCGGATGATGTTGGTGATGTGGCCGCTGAATGTGGAAAGCGACTGCTCGATGGATTGCTCATCGCCGATGTCGGCGAACACGTCCTGGAACATGCTCAATTCTGAGCCGCTCTGGGCTGGGATGTGCAGGCCGCTCTGCGCCATCAGGACAAGCAGGCCGACGGTTTTGAGCGAGACGGTCTTGCCGCCGGTGTTGGGGCCGGTGATGACCACCGCGCGCGTGCCGGGGGCCAGGTCAATGTCGTTGGGGACGGCCGTGGCAGGGTCGAGCAGGGGATGGCGGGCTTTGTAAAGGCGAATCTTCGAGATTCGAGTATTCGAGTATTCGAGTTTCGAGAGAATTGGCTCGCTTGCGTCAATCTCCTCCGCATACTTGGCTTTGGCAAAGGCCAGGTCAAGTTCGGCCAGGGCTTCGATGCCGGGCAGGATTTCTCCCGCTGCCGCGCCAACCTGCGCCGAGACCTCGGCCAGCACACGGATGATTTCGTTGCGCTCCGACATCTGCTTCTCGCGGTATTCGTTGTTCAGTTCGACAACCGCCAGCGGCTCGACGAACAGGGTCGCCCCGCTGGCGGACTGGTCGTGGACGATGGCTTTAATCTGCCCCTTAAATTCTGCCCGCAGCGGGATGACGTAGCGCCCCTCGCGCTGGGTGATGAGCGTATCCTGGAGCATTGGCACGGTGCTGGAATCGGTGATGTAGCGTTGCAGGCGGCTCATCAGGCGCTCATGGGCGATGCGCAGTTCCTTGCGGATGGCGGCCAGTTTGGGCGAGGCTGAATCTAGCACTTCGCCCCGGTCGCTGATGGTGCGCGAGATGGCATCTACAATGCCGAGGGTCGTGGGCAGGGCCAGGGCCAGTTCGGCCAGGCGCGGGTACAAATAGGCAGGTGTTTCGGTGGGGCGGGTCTGATTTCCTGGTTTCTGGCGTTTTTCGCGCTCCGGCACAGCCTCGGTCGCGCCCTTGCTATATTTTTCGAGCGTTTTCTTCAATTGACGGCACGAAATTAGAGTAGATTTGACATCCAGCAGGTCGCCCGGCTCTAGCACGCCGCCGCGCCGGGCCAGTTCCACTTTTTCGCGGATATCTACTGCTCCGCCAATGCCAACCTCATGCACCGAGAGCAGGCGGCGGGCTTCAGTTGTTTCCTGCTGCCGCATGAGGGCCAGGTCGTAGGAAGTGGTCGGCTCGAGGGCGCGCGCCAGTTCTTTGGATGCGGAAAAGTCACAGTGCGCGGCCAGGCGTTCCAGGACTTTGGGGTATTCGAGGACGTTCAGCGTTTTTGGGTCCATATCAATCTTTCAAATGAAAACGGCGCAAAGGGCTATATTTTACACCTATGCGCCGTTCTATCTTTGTGCGTGCGGGCTGCAAAATCACGCGATTTTGTGACTCTGCTTCACCCTTGCTATTTTTTGAGCAGGATGGTCACTTTTCGGTTTGGCTCTTCGCCAATCGATTCGCTGGTGACATCGGGATGGTCGCGCAGTTCCAGGTGGACAATGCGCCGCTCGGCGGAGGACATCGGCTCTAGCACCTGGCGTTTGCCGGTGCGGATGGCCTGTTCGGCCATGCGGCGGGCCAGTTGGCGCAGTTGCCGTTCACGCCGGGCGCGGTAGCCTTCCACGTCCACCACGACCTGTACCCATTTATCGGCTTCCTTGCTGACGATGAGGGACAGGATGTATTGAAAGGCGTTCAGGGTTTCGGCGCGGCGGCCAATTAGTACGCTCAGGTCGTCGCCGCGGATATCTACCAACAGGGGGATTTCGCCATCGACATCGGCCTCACCGTAGTCGGTCTCAACCCGGGCGTTGATTTTCATCTTCGAGAGCAGGTCGCGGGCAGTTTGGGCGGCAAAATTGAGCAGATGGTCTTTTGTTGGCGCAGGAGAAGGTTCGGAGAGAGTAGCCTGGGGGTCAGGTTCACCCGTCGCGGCCGCCTCGGCAGCCTTCAGCGTCAGGCGCACCCGCACCTGACGGGAGCCAAATCCCAGGAATCCTTTGGCGCCTTCGTCGAGGATGTCCACATCCACCATATCGGGTGAAATGCCCAATTGCTGCACGCCGCGCGCAATGGCTTCTTCTACTGACGGAGCAATAATTTCCAGAGTTGTCCGTTCCATAAATCAGTCCTCTTTATTTACCCGATTTTTTGGCGGGCGCAGCCGATTGTGTTTTGCCGCCAAACACAAGCAGATTGTTCCAATTGACTTTGCCCAGGGCGGCGTATTGCAGGATGCCAACCAGGTTGCTTGTAATGAAGTACACGGCCAGGCCCGAAGCAAAATTGAGGGAGAAGTAGAACAGCATCAGCGGCATCATGATGCTCATCTGCTGGTTCATCATCGCGGTCTGGTCGTTGGGGCTGGCTGAAGGAGTCATGGTCAGTTTGGTCTGGACGAAGGTCGTCAGCCCAACGATGATAGCAAGCACTGGAATTCCAAAAGCCAGGCCAGGGATGATGACGCGCTCCGGCTGTCCTAAATCCATCCACAGGAATTGGCTGTTGATGGGGATGAGAGCCGACAGGCTGGCTTTGGCGGTGATGTTTTCGAGCCAGGGATAAATGCCCCGCACCAGGTCAATCATCTGCATGGGGGTGGCCGAAATGGCGCGCACAATGCTCTGGTAGAAGCCAATCAGGATAGGAAACTGAATCAGGGTCGGCAGACAGGAGCCGAAGGGGTTAATGCCGCGCTCCTGGTAAATGCGCATCTGCTCCTGGGCCAGTTTTTCTTTGTCGTTTTTGTATTTTTCCTGAATTTTCTTCCACTCTTCTGAGGCCATCAATTCCTGCATGGCCGCGCCCGATTTAATCTGCCTGGCCATGATGGGATGGGTGGCAATACGGATGAGGATGGTGAACAGGATAATCGAAACTCCGAAGTTTCCGACGACAGCGTAAATGAGGAGCAGGATGTTCGTAAACGGATTGACAATCAGCAAGTCCCACATGTTTTTTATCCTATTTTGCGGGGGTAAAGGTCCACTTTTTGGCGCCGTTCAGGTCGTAGGCAACCATCAGGAACTGTGACCCCATTGGGGCAACCACAATCGTATCCTGAACCAGCAGGGGCGTAGTAAAGATTTTGTTTTTCTCGAAGTTATCCTGCCATTTGGGCGCGCCGGAAATATCCAGCGACTGGACACGCCCCTGTTCGGTGACATAAATAACCTGCTCATTGACGACGAGCGGACCGGCGACAATCGAACCTTCTTCGTCTCGGAACCACTTCACCGCGCCGTTTGCCGCATCGAGCGCGTAGAATTTCCCGGCTTTCCCGAACACAGTCCCGATATACAGGGTATTGTCACTGAACCCGGGCGTTCCCCAAATGCTGCCTTCCAACGACTTGACCCAATTGGTATTCCCGTTGGAAGCGTCGATGGAATAGAGGTTGCCGTCCAGCGTGCCGACATAGAGAACGCCGTCTACAATAGCCGGGGAGCCAATCATGCCGTTATCCAGGTCTTTGCTCCACACGATGTTGCCAGAATTGGGGTCCATGCAATACATCTTATGGTCGAGCGTCGCAAGGTAGATGTATTTTCCGTCGCTGACAGGCGTCGTCCATAGGGCGTGCGTGGAAAGGTTTTTTTCCCAGAGTTTGCTGCCCGACAGATTGAAAGCATACAGCGTGCCGTCTCCCGATGGAGCGAAAATTGCATCATCCAGGATTAATGCCCCGCCCAGCCAGGGTTTGGTGTTGTCAAAAGTCCACCGGACGCTGCCGGTGGCCGAATCTGCAGCATACAAGGCATGTCCACCGGCTGCGGCGCTTCCAATCACCATCACCCCATCCTCGGCCAGGGCCGGGGAGGCGTAAAAACTCATTTTGCCTGGGTCGGCTTCAATGGGAAACCGCAGGGGGGTAATTTTCCCAGAAACATTAGCGGTTGCTTCGGTCCCGTTTTGGGCGTTGACGATATAGACATGGCTGTTGCTGGACAAATATATCAATTCCCCGTCGGTGGACATGCCCGGCCAGTTGGTGGCGGGCGGCGCGCCGCACGCGCTTAGCGCGAGGGTCAGTGTTGCCAGCAGCGCGAACAAGAACAGGCGATTGAACTTCATCAAAACTCCTAAGGGACGGGGTCTATTCCGCCCGGATTGAACGGATTGCAGCGCAGGATGCGCCAGGTTGCCATCAGCCCGCCTTTGAGCGCGCCGTATTTGTAGATTGCCTGATAGCCGTAATGGGAGCAGGACGGGTAAAACCGGCAGGTGTTGGGCGGCATGGCCTTTGAAATGGTCATCTGATAGAGCCGAATCAGCGCCAGCAACGGGATGCGCGGCCAGTTCCGAATATTCCGGGGCAGGTCGCGCAGAGCTGGCTCATTCGGGTACTCGTTGGGAAGATAGTGGTCAGCGCACATCGACAGGTGGTTCCATTTTCGATAAGCCTGCCCGCCGCAAAAGTCCCTGCACGGCGGCTTTGACATCCTGGAAGCGGGCCTGGAGCAGGGGGGCGCGGGCTATCAGAAGGATGTCCCAACCAGCGGGGACGGCAGGAAAGATAGAGCGCATTGATTCGCGCAAGAGACGCTTGGCCCGATTTCTTTGGACCGCCCCGCCCATCGACCGGCTTGCGCTTACGCCGACCCGTGTTACATCTTCTTCTGAACGGGATACTACCAACACAACAAGCGGGTGCGCGTAAGATTTTCCTTCACTTCGCACCCGCTTGAAATCGGTGGACCGGGTCAGGCGAAAGCGGCGCTTCACCGGTGACTCGCGCATCGGAACTGGCGAGCAGATTGGAGCAGGCTGCTCCGCAATGCTTTACCAGCGAACCCGTTTGACGTGGTTGTTGGACTTCACCGTCAGTTTATAGCGCCCACGCTGGCGGCGGCGGCGCAAGACTTCGCGCCCGTCGGCGGTGGAGTTGCGCGAACGAAAGCCGTGGACGCGAACCCGTCGGCGAATTTTCGGTTGATACGTACGCTTGGTGGCCATTCCTTTTTACCTCATTGTGAAGAAGATGATATCGCTTACTTGCGACTTATACAACTCACCGGATATGCCTCTTATGGAAATCTTACTCTGGCGGGTGTTTCCGGTCAGTGGCATGGATAAAACAAAAATCATGCCGTTCAACGGCTTGAGCGGCAAGCCATTATACCGTAAAGTGATGGAATCTAAAAGGAATTATTCCGTCGCCGGTATGGCATTCTCAAGAAAGCGAGTTTCGCCCTGCCCCTCTCTCAGCAGGAGGAGGGGCAGGGATAAGAGAAATTTAGCGACCTTAAGAAAGCCCTACCGGTGATTAAAAATGATAACCCCCTGACACCCTTCCAAAGGTTGTTGGCCGTTTTCCAATTGCACGCCCAGGCTTGCCAATCCTACCGGTCAAGCGCAATTGCAGATTTTTTGACCATGAGCGATGAAGTATAATTTCATTACCCCCGGAGGTGATTTGATGCAGCCCAACCAGGTGACTGACAGCCATTTAATGCTCCTGTACCGCCTGGCGCAAGATTTGAACGCCACGCTTAGCCCCGATGAAGTGCTGGAACGCGCGATGAACGACGTCATCACCATCACCCGCGCTGAGCGTGGATTTGTTCTATTAAACAGCAAAACGCCCCAAGACAGGCAATTCCAGACGGCAGCGCGCGGGGTCGCATCAGAGATTCTCGACACGCAGGAATTTGCCGTATCACGCTCCATCATCCGGCAGGTTCTCGAAAACGGGGAGCCGGTTATCACCAGCGACGCCACCCATGATGAGCGTTACCGCAAGAGTGAAAGCGTCATCAGGCAGGGCTTGCGCTCCATACTGTGCGTGCCAATGAAATCCAACAGCGGGGTAGCCGGGGCCATTTATGTCGATAACCGCATCCAGCGAGGTGTTTTTACCCAGGTTGACTTGGAACTCCTGTCGATTATCGCATCTGGCGCCGCCACCGCGCTCGAAAATATCCGCCTGTTCCGTGAAACCGAATCCCGTTTGAAAACGCTTGACCTGCTGCACCATATCAGCCAGGAAATCACCTCATCGCTCGACCTGGAGCGGGTGCTTACCACGACCACGCTCTCGGTCAAGGAATTGCTCGGCGGCTCAACCGCATCTATCCTGACCGTCGATGGTGATGCGCTGACCTTCCAGGTGGCGACCGGCGAATCATCGGCAGAAATCAAGCCATTCCGCGTGCCGTTGGGGCAGGGAATTGCCGGTTGGGTGGTGGAACACAAACAGCCGGTGATTGTTGATGATGTCCAGAATGACCCACGCTTCTTCGGCATTCTCGACAAAAAGACCGGCTTCGTCACCCAAAACCTGATTGCCGTCCCGCTGGTGGTCAATGACCGGGCAATTGGCGTGATTGAAGTCTTCAACAAACCGGGCGGATTTACCTCTGCCGACCAGGAATTGCTCGCCACCTTTGCCTCCAGCGCGGCCTTTGCCATCGAAAACGCCCGTCTGTATCAGCTTGCGGTGGAAAAAGGCCGCCTGGAACGCGAGTTGCAAGTGGCGCGGCAGGTGCAGGCCAGCCTGCTGCCCCAAGAAATGCCGCAACTGCCGGGCTGGGAACTGGCTGCGGCCTGGCTGCCAGCCCGCGAAGTGGCCGGGGACTACTACGACTTCATATCTCTGGAAATGACCCCTGACCAGGCGCAGAAACTTGGCCTGGTAATTGCCGACGTAGCCGACAAAGGCACGCCTGCCGCATTATTCATGGTCAACGTCCGTTCCACCCTGCGCGCCAGCATGTTCGATGCCGATTCCCCGGTTCATGGTCTGACGCATGTCAACCAATTGGTCTGCGCCGATTCGCATGACGGCATGTTCGTGACCCTGTTCTACGCCCAGATTAACAGCATGGATGGCGTCGTGACCTATGTCAACGCCGGGCATAATCCGCCTTTCCTGTTGCGCGCTTCTGATGAAGAGCCAGAATTGCTCACCCGTACCGGCATGGCGCTGGGCGTTGACCCTTCCGTCATGTTTACGCAGCACGCGGTCACGCTCGAAGCGGGAGATTTCATCCTGTTCTATACCGATGGCGTGCCTGATGCCCTGAACGACGCCGGGCAGGAATTCGGGGAGGAACGACTGCGAGAACTGGCCCTCGCCCATCGGGGCGACTCGGCGATGGGGATGGTGAGCGCCATCGAAGCAACGCTCAAAGCGCATATCGGCGAGACGCCGCCCTTTGATGACATCACGCTGATGGCGCTTAAGCGGCTGTAATTTTTCTTGATAGACTTTGATACCGCTTGGGTGTACAATCCCCCGCATGTCGAACATAGCACACCTGAAATTCAATGATTCTGCGCCGGATGTCGAGCTGCTGACGGTCGAAGGGCAGCCCATCCGGCTGTCCGCGCTCTGGCAGGGCAAGGTGTTGGTGCTGGCCTTCACCCGTCACTTTGGGTGCCCGCAGTGCAAAGAGATGATGGACAACCTGGTGCAGTTCAAGCCGGAGATGGCCGCCAAAGGATTGTCGCTGGCAGTCGTTACCCAGGGGACGCCCGAAACCGCCAGGGCGTTTTGCTCCGAGCGCGCGCCGGGCGTAACTTGCCTGGCTGACCCGGAACGGGCTGCGTATCGCGCGTATGGGTTGGCGCGCGCTAACTGGTGGCAGTCTATCCTGTCGGTGCGGGTCATGCGCTCGAACCGGCGGCTGGCGCGTGAGAAGGGTTGGAAGCCTGAATTGCCTCCCCCCGGCCAGGACGCGATGCAAATGTCGGGGACCTTCATCATCGGTCCGGATGGCAAAATCCGCCTGCCGTACTATTATGACGATATTGCCGACCACCCGCCGGTGGAGTTACTCCTGCGCGGGGTGATGGGCATGGATTGGGCAACGCCGCTCGACGCGCCGATTGCCGGGGGGACGGAGTGAGCATGGGACTGGCTTTCTATCTCGCATTCAAAGAAATTTGGCGCAACAAGGGCCGTTTTTTTCTGGTCAGCCTGGTGATTGCGCTAATTACGCTGCTGGTCTTATTCATCGCCGCCCTGGGCGAGGGCCTGGGGACGAACAACCGCGAGTACATCTCGAAACTGGATGGGCAGCTGGTGGTATTCCTGGAGAAATCCGACTACATTATCAGCGCCAGCCGCCTGCGGCAGGCTACCCTGCGCACGGTGCGCCGCGTGGAAGGCGTGGACGACGCCGGGCCGGTTTCCACCTCCAGCACCGCCATTCTGCTGCCGCCGGGCAGTGACAGCGAAGCTCTGAAAGTCTCCCTGCTCGGCGTGGAGGCGGGCCGGCCCGGATTTCCGCAGTTGACCGCCGGGCGCAGCTTCCTTTCGGCCACCGCCCGCGAGGTCATTGTAGACCAGCGCGTGCTAGACCGTACGGATATCCAAATCGGCGATACCATCACCATTCGCTCCACGCAAGGCGTAGAGGACGAGTTTTTCGACCTGAAAGTGGTCGGCACGACCACCGGACAGGCGTTCTTCTTCCAGCCGGCGATTTTTGTCTCGCCCTCGGTTTGGGAAAAGGTGCGGCCCAAGTCGGACGCCGAATTAAGCAACACCGTCCCGGCCATCAACATCATCGTGGTACGCCTCAAAGACCCAGCCCAGGCCGAGCAGGTGCAGGCCAACCTGTTGAACGCCGTCAAAAACATCGAAATAGCCGACATCCAGACTACCATTAGCAACATCCCCGGCTATTCGGCCCAGCAAGGCACGGTGCAGACCCAGGGCGGGTTCACCCTTTTAATTGGCATTCTGGTCATTGGCGGCTTTTTCCAAATCCAGATTTTACAGAAAGTCCCACAAATTGGGGTTCTAAAGGCAATTGGGGCCTCGAACCCGGTGGTCGGCGCGGCGGCGGTCATCCAGATTTCGCTGGTGACGGCCTTTGGCGTGGCAATCGGCGGGGTACTCACCTATCTGTTTTCCCTCGGATTTCCCCCCACTGTGCCGCTGTTCTTCAACGGGACGGCCTCCGCGCTGGCGCTAGTTGCACTTCTGCTGATTGGCCCGCTGGGCGGCCTGGTCTCGGTCATTTATGCGGTGCGCATCGAAC
This sequence comes from uncultured Anaerolinea sp., assembly GCA_964422545.1. Classification (GTDB taxonomy): domain Bacteria; phylum Chloroflexota; class Anaerolineae; order Anaerolineales; family Villigracilaceae; genus UBA5195. The sequence goes on from CAYRBO010000009.1 coordinate 32,963, forward strand.
CGCTTAAAGCCTTGCGGTTGTCGTAAATAACACGAAACGTAACGCAAGATAATATCTTGCGTTACGCCAGGAAAAAACAACAATGAGCGTATTGGTCAACATGCCTGCCCGCGGGGCAACCGCGGACGATGCCAAACAAAATAACACCGTTGCGCTGGAAGTCCGCAACGTCATCAAGACCTTTGCTACCGACACCGGCGCGATTAACGCCGTTGATGATGTCTCATTTTCGGTGCGGCAGGGCGAGTTTGTGGCGCTGGTCGGGCCAAGCGGCTCCGGCAAGACAACCATGCTCTCCATCCTGGCCGCCCTGCTCACGCCCACCAGCGGACAAGTGTTGATTGACGGGCAGGATTTGGCAAAGATGAATGAAGTACAGCGCGTGCGGCTGCGGCGCGAAAAAATCGGATTCACCTTTCAGTCGAACAACCTGATTCCGTTCCTGAACGCGGTCGAAAACGTCGAGTTGATGCTGCGCCTGAACAACCGGCTCGACAAAACCGGGCGGATGCGCTCCGCCGAACTGCTGGCCCGCCTGGGGCTGGGCGAACGCCTGCGCAACCTGCCCAGCCAAATGTCGGGCGGCCAGCAGCAGCGCGTGGCGATTGCCCGGGCTCTCATTCACTCCCCAACAGTGGTGCTGGCCGATGAGCCGACGGCCAGCCTCGATACCGAGCGCGCCTTCCAGGTTGTTCAGACCTTCGCCGCGCTCATCCACGAGAACAACCGGGCCGGGATTATGGTCACGCACGACCTGCGCATGTGCGAATATGTCGACCGCGTGCTGCAAATGCGCGACGGCAAACTGGTGCGGGTCTATGAAACGCGCGAGGAGATTTTGGCCCTGGCGAGGGGTGGGGAGCATTAGGGGAATGATGAGTGACGAGTGATGAAAAACTCCCCGGCGGGTTTGCGCGTGGGGAGTTTTTCATATTGTATAATTTGCCATGGAGGTTCCTATGTTCGAGCAAATTGCTTATGACCCAAAAATCCTCAGCGGCAAGCCGCACATTCGCGGCACGCGCCTGAGCGTGGAATTTATCCTTGAGTTGTTTGCCAGCGGCGCAACCCGTGACGATGTGCTGAAAACGTATCCACAGTTGACGGCGGCTGCCATCGAGGATGCGCTTAAATACGCCGCGCAGTCTGTCAAGAACGAAGTGCTTTTGGATGCGACAGTCAAGTAATGCACCCGCTCGATTATCCCTTGTTGGCCGATGAAAATATCCATCCGCAAGTGGTGGAGTTTCTACGTCAAGGCGGCGTTGATATTATTTCCATCGCGGAACTGGGGCGGTTTGGTATTTCCGATGCGATGGTTTTAAAACAAGCAAATAAGTCTGGCAGGGTTGTCATGACCCATGACAGCGATTTTGGTACGTTGGTCTTGATGAGCGCGGATTTTACCGGGATTTTATACCTGCGCCCTGGCCATATTCGCTCCGAATTTACGATTGGAACGCTGACCGCTCTACGACAACGAGAAATCGATGTCAACCCGCCTTTCATTGTGGTCGCGGAGCGCACAGGGGATAAAGTCAAGGTTCGTATTCGCCAGTTTTAATCAAAATCGAGGCCCTGCGCCTCGATTTTTGTTTTCGCTGTATAATTTTCTTACCACATCCTCGCAGGGGACACCCGTATGCCCGACGCCAAACGCCCGCTCAAAGTATTCCTCTGCCACGCGCACGACGATAAACCCAAAGCGGGTGAACTGTACCGCTTCCTGAAGCGGCGCGGACTGCAACCCTGGCTGGACGCCGAAGACCTGCTGCCCGGGCAGACCTGGCAGGTGGAAATCCCCAAGGCGCTGGAAACCTCGGATGCCATTATCATCCTTTTATCCCAAACTTCGGTGGATAAGGAAGGCTACGTTCAAAAAGAAATCAAATTCGCGCTCGACAAAGCCCTCGAAATGCCCGAAGGCCGGATATTTATCATCCCGGCCCGGTTGGACGAGTGCGATGTCCCGCGTTCGTTGCGAGATTATCATTGGGTAGATTTGTTCGAGCCGGGCGGATACGACAGGTTGATGAAGTCGCTCAGGTTAAGGGCGAGGCAGTTGGAGCAGGCGAATGTCAAAACACAAAAAATTAGTGAACAAAAGACTGTTTTTTCAGAGGGAATGAAAATGCAGTCCAATCTCAACCGGTTCAGCCTGCGCAAGAAAAGCCTGTTGAAACCAAATCAGAAGTAGTTCCTGAAAAGAAAGAACCGGAAAAACCCATTCCACCCGCGCCTGTCGCGCAAAAAGACCCCGAAACGCCGCCCCGCAAACTCAAACCCGAATACATCGTGCCATCATTGGCGCAGTCGCGACCCTCCTTGCCGCGCTGATTGGGATTTTGCCGCAAATCATCAAACCTGTCACTGTGCCGACAGCAACAAATACGCCTACGATAACTGCGACTTTTACTCAATCTTCGACAGCAACTTTTACCAATTTGCTGCCAAGTCAAACACCGGGGCTAAGTTTAACCCCAGCACTAACATTGCCCCCTACCCCAACGCTCCTGCCGACAGAGATTGTCGATGCCAAAGGCGTGACCATGCGCCTCGTTCCTGCCGGGAAATTTTCAATGGGAAGCGATGCCGAGAATGATGAAAGCCCTGTTCACGATGTGTTTTTAGATGCGTATTATATTGACATTTATGAGGTAACAAATGATTTATACAGACTGTGTGTAAATCACCCACAAGCAGGTTGTAATCCTCCTCAAAATATTGTTCGTTATAACGACCCTCAGTACAAAAATTATCCAGTAGTATTTGTAACTTGGAATATGGCAAAAGCTTATTGTGAATGGAGAGATGCGCGTTTGCCGACCGAAGCAGAATGGGAAAAAGCAGCTCGTGGTGATAGTTCCAGAATATACCCTTGGGGAAACCAATTTGACGGGGCATTACTCAACTATTGTGACAACAATTGTTCTTTTAGTTACAGGGACATGAATTATGACGACGGATTCTTCTCTGTCGCTCCGGTTGGTAGTTACTCGGGAGGAAAAAGCGTATATGAGATATATGATATGGCAGGTAATGTAGCAGAGTGGGTGAGCAGTATCTATCGACCATATCCATACAATCCGAATGATGGTCGGGAGGATCCTAAAATCAATGATATACGGGTAAGGCGGGGGGGATCTTGGGGAAGTAGTGCGCCTTTTGTTCGCACCACTTCACGACTTTCCAGCAAAGAAACTTCCAGTAATGCAATAGGTTTTCGTTGCGCCCGCGATGCACAACCATAAGCAAATTCGCTTTATGCCAAACGCCCCCTTTGCCCAAGCGGGCGTTTTCTTTTTCACGGTATAATCCCCCCGCAATCATCCCAATCGTAAATCGAAAATCGGAAATCACAAAATGACCCACACCTTCCAATCCATCATTATCCAACTGCAAGAATTTTGGGCCTCGCGCGGATGTCTCATCTGGCAGCCCTATTACACCCAGGTCGGCGCGGGGACGATGAACCCGGCCACCTTCCTGCGCGTGCTTGGCCCTGAGCCGTGGAACGTCGCCTATGTGGAACCCTCCGTCCGCCCGGATGATGGCCGCTACGGAGAGAACCCCAACCGCCTGCAAATGCACTACCAGTACCAGGTCATTCTCAAGCCCGATACCGGCAACCCGCAGGAAATGTATCTCGATTCGCTCAAAGCCATCGGCATTGACCCGCGCCAGCACGACATCCGCTTTGTAGAAGACAACTGGGAGCAGCCCGCCATCTCGGCCTGGGGTCTGGGCTGGGAAGTCTGGCTGGATGGGCAGGAAATTACCCAATTTACCTATTTTCAACAAGTTGGGGGCGTATCGCTTGACCCGGTGGCCGTCGAAATAACCTATGGCCTTGACCGCATTCTGATTGCGCTCAACAACGCCAACGGCATTTGGAACGAACCCTGGAACGAGCAAATCTCCTACGGCGAAATCCGCCGCCGCGAGGAGTTTGAGCATAGCAAGTATTACTACGAAATCGCCGATGTAGCCCGCGCCCGCCAGATGTATGAACTGTACCTGGCCGAGTGCGAAGCCTGCCTGGCGGCTGGGCTTGTCCTGCCTGCTCACGATTACGTCCTGAAATCCTCGCATACCTTCAACATCCTCGATGCGCGCGGCGCGGTCAGTCTCACCGAGCGCCAGGCCAGTTTTGGCAAAATGCGCGACCTGGCCCGCCGCGTGGCGCTGGCGTATTTGGAGCAGAGGAAAGAGTTGGGATACCCGCTGCTCAAGAATGCAGAAGGAAGAATGCAAAATGCAGAATTAAAAACAAAAAATTCATCATTCAGCATTCAGCATTCTGCATTTGTACTTGAGATTGGCGTTGAAGAACTGCCTGCAGCCGATGTGGATTCGGCCCTGGCCCAACTGCGGGAAAAAGTCCCGGCCTGGCTGGATGAACTGCGCCTGGAACATGGCCCCGTGACGGTTCACGCCACCCCGCGCCGCCTGGCGGTTTTTATCGAAAATCTCGCCCCCTCGCAGCCCGACCGCGAAGAACTGGTCAAAGGTCCGCCCGCCGACCGGGCCATCATCGTAGGACAAGATAATATCTTGTCCTACACACCGGCAGCGCAGGGTTTTGCAAAAAAGAACGGCGTCAATGTCGAGGATTTGCAGGTCAAAGAAATTGACGGCGGCAAATATGTGACCGCTGTGGTCAAATCGCAGGGTCGCCCAACCCCCGAAGTGCTGGCCGAAGCCCTGCCGAAATGGATTGCGGGCATATCCTTCGTCAAAACCATGCGCTGGAACGAGAGCGGCGTGGCGTTCAGCCGTCCGATTCGCTGGCTGGTGGCGTTATTCGGCTCGATGGTGATTCCGTTCTCTTACGCTGGCGTGCAATCGGGCAACATCTCGCGCGGATTGCGCCCATATGACTCGCCGGAAATCACCATTCCCTCGGCAGATGCTTATTTCGACGCCATCCGGCAGGCCGGAATCGTCCTCGATATTGAGGAACGAAAGGCCAGCATCGTAGCGCAGGTCAAAGCCGCGGCAGAATCGGTCGGCGGCGAGGCGCTCATTGAACCGGGATTGCTGGCCGAAGTCGCCAACCTGATTGAAAAACCAACTGCCGTTCTGGGCGGGTTCAACCCTGAATTCCTGCAATTGCCACGCGATGTCTTGATAGGGACGATGAAGAAGCACCAGCGATACTTTCCCGTTTTCCAGTTATCCGGTTCTTCTAACCGGTCAACCGGTCAACCAGAAAACTTGCTGCCATTCTTCATTGCAATCCGAAACGGCGATGACCAGCACTTGAACATTGTAAAAGAGGGCAATGAACACGTTTTGGGCGCGCGCTTTGCCGATGCCAATTTCTTCGTGCGCGAGGATGTCAAATTCCCGCTCGCACACTACCGCGACGGCCTGAAAACGCTCACCTTCCAAACCAGACTCGGCTCAATGTATGACAAAGCCGAACGAATGCTCAAACTGGCCGAAAAAATCGCCGAAATGCTCGGCTTCGATGACGCGCAACGTTCCATCGTTCAACGTTCAACCTTCCTTGCCAAAGCCGACCTGACGACCCAAATGGTCACCGAAATGACCTCACTGCAAGGAATCATCGGGCGCGAGTATGCCCTGCGCAGCGGCGAAAGCGCTGAAGTGGCGGCGGCCATTGGGGAGCAGTACCAGCCGGTTCCGCAAACAAAGGCTGGGGTTGTGGTTGCGCTCGCCGACAGAATCGACTCGCTCGTTGGCTTATTCGCCGCCGGGCTGGCCCCGACCGGAGCAAAAGACCCCTTTGGGCTGCGCCGCGCCGCCATTGGGACGGTGCAACCGCTCATCGAACACAATCTGGAGTTCGACTTGCGCGCCGCTGTCGAGGCGTCTGCCGCGCTGCAACCGATTTCAGTTTCAGACGAGGTCAAGGCCCAGGTGCTGGATTTTCTGACAGGCCGGATGCGCGTCCTGCTCACCGAAACGGGCTTCCGCTATGATGTGGTCGAAGCCGTTTTGGCGGCTCAATCCCACAACCCTGCCGCATCCGCCAAAGCCGTGAAAGAACTGGATGAGTGGGTTAAACGCCCCGATTGGACGCCAATTTTGGATGGATATGCGAGGTGTGTGCGGATAGTGCGAAGCGCGAAGGTCAGCGAACAGTATTCAGTAAACAGTAATCAGCTTGTTGAGGATGCCGAGCGCAATTTATACCATGCGCTCCAAACCGTCAACCGCCAACCGTCAACCGTCAACGAGTTGCTGTCTGCCGTCGAAATCCTGCTCCCCGCCATCACCGAATTTTTCGACAAGGTGCTGGTAATGGACAAGGACGAGGCGATTCGGCAAAACCGCTTGGCGCTGGTCGGACAGGTCGCCGACCTATCCGCCGGGATTGCCGATTTGAGCAAATTGGAAGGCTTCTAAATGAACACTATTGACCTGCGCTCCGATACCGTCACCCAGCCTACGCCCGCCATGCGCGCGGCGATGGCGGCTGCCCCAGTGGGAGATGATGTGTTTGGCGACGACCCAACCGTCAACCGTTTGCAAGCAATGGCCGCCGAAAAAGTGGGCAAAGAAGCCGGTCTCTTCATCCCTTCCGGTACGATGGGCAACCTGATTGCCCTGCTCGTCCACTGCGGGCGCGGCGACGAGGCCATTTTAGGGGCGCAGGCGCACACCGTTCTCTACGAAGGCGGCGGAATTTCGTACCTGGGCGGAATCCATTCGCGGCAGGTGATGGAGCAGCCCGATGGCTCGCTGGCGCTGGAGGACATCGAAGCGTTGATTCGCCCGGAGGATGTTCACCAGCCTCCTACGCGCCTGGTCTCCATCGAAAATACCCATAACCGCTGCGGCGGGACTTTTCAGACCCCGGAATATATCCGCTCGCTGGCCGAGTTTGCTCATGCGCGCGGGTTGGTTGTCCACATGGACGGGGCGCGTCTGTTCAATGCAGCGGTTGCCCAGGGCGTGGACGCGCGCGAATTGACCGGGCCGGTTGATTCGGTTACGTTTTGCCTATCGAAAGGTCTGTGCGCGCCGGTTGGGTCGGTCTTGTGCGGGTCAGGGGCATTCATCGCGCGAGCGCGGCACATCCGCAAACACCTGGGCGGCGGGATGCGCCAGGCAGGAGTCATTGCCGCGGCGGGGATTGTCGCGCTAGAGAGCATGGTCGCGCGCCTGGCCGAAGACCACGCCCGGGCGCGAACCCTGGCCGAAGGTCTGAGCGAAATCCCCCACATTCACCTGGACGGAATGCCGCCCACGAATATGGTCTTTTTCAACATCGCAGATTCAGTGACATTGACAGTGGAACAAATCGAAGCACGGATGCAGGAGCGCGGCATTCTTGTCCATGCGACGGGCAAACGCCGCTTCAGGCTGGTGACGCATTACTGGATTGATGATGCGGCAGTGGAGAAAACGATTGCAGCATTCAAAGCCGTGCTGGCGTAGCGCAGGATTCATTCCGCGCCTAAATTTGCGCTTTCCATCTTTTCCCAATGTTCTATTCCAGGCTCCACCTGGTTGCGGCCTCGTTGTTTAGCAATATACAGCCGCCGGTCCGCCAGTTGAATGAGCCTGTGGCTATCGTTGGCCTCTGTTGGGAAGACTGCAATGCCCTGGCTAATGGTGGGAAAGGGCAGAGTTTTTTCATCCTTCGGATGAAGTGACATGTTGCGTAATGTCTCTTGCAAGCGCAGGGCCACTTGCATAGCCTGTGACCCGTCAGTGTTGGGCAGCACGATGGTAAATTCCTCGCCGCCCCAACGCCCGACCGAATCGGTAGATTTGATGTGCTGCCTGATGGCCTGGGTTAACTTGACCAACACTTCATCCCCCACCTGATGGCCGTATACATCGTTGTACTGCTTGAAGTAGTCAATATCGAGCATAATCAGGCTAAGCTGCCCGGTGCCTGGGCGGGCTTTTTCTAATGCCTTCTCCAAGACCTGGACAATGTAACCGTGATTGTAAACCTGGGTCAGGCTGTCGAGCCGCGCCCTGGCCTCTACCTGGCTGTGGTGATTGGCATTGTCGAGCGCCAGAGCGGTGTGCTGTGCCAGATTTTCGAGCAGTTCGAGAGCGTTGCGGTCGAATGCGTTGGGCGTGTAGGATGCAACCGCCAGCACGCCGTTGATACTGTCTGCTTTCATCGGAACGCCCATCCAGCAAGCGCTGTCGCGATTGTTACCGGTCAGGATAACCTGCACGCCTTCCAGGTTGACATCACGGCGCAGGTCGGGGATGAAAAGCGGACGTTGGTTGCGAATGACCCAGCCCGACAGCGTTCCACCCATTGTGACTTCAGCAGGAGGGAAATATTGATTATCATCATAAAGCAGAGGAAAATAGAGACGATTTTCACTGATGATAATCCCCAGGAAATAGGTGTCTGCCTCGATGGCTTTCTGGATAGCCGTCCCTACAATCGAAAGCATTTTGTCCTGTTCCAGAGTGGAACCAATTTGACGGGCAAAATCGTTGATAATTTGCAGCCGCCTGGTGCGGATGGCGCTCATATTGACCATGCTTTGGACGAGTTCCACGAAGACCACTGTCAAGATGGCAATAGCCCCAATCGCCGGGTGAAATTGGAGCGAATTTGTGGTATGCCATAAAACCAGCCCGTATCCGGCCAGGATGAGCAGCATGTAAGCATAACCGGCGCTTCTGTCCCACAATAGGCTTTTTATCGTGACAGCCAACATGAAGATGACGCCAGAAAAAACCATCATATTGGCGGGCAGCACTATGAGCGCAAGCACAGAGATGCCAGCATTGATAAAAATCAGCGGCCATTTGAGACGCGGATTTTTGGGCGGTAACTTTTTTCTCCAGGCCAGCGCAGTTAAGGCATAGGCAAGGCCAAATAAAGCCAGGTCAGCAGCCCGGGCCTGGCTTTCGGCGTCAGGGATTTCTGTGAACGTGTAGATAATCAGCAGAATGCACAGAATCGTAATTCCCACCAGGGAGGGCGTGATGATTTGCTGGACTTCCTGCGTGGTCAGGTTCTGCGGGGATGAGATGCGGTTTAGCATGTTTACAAGATGCTATCTAAAGTCCCGTCTTCTGCCATATTTGCGAATTCTTCGACAATATCCGGGTCGAACAAAATGCCTGCTTTTTCGCGCAGGTACTCCACTGCTTCCATGACCGGGATCGGTTTGCGATAGGGTCGTTCGGAGGTCAGGGCATCGAAGGCGTCCACGACAGCGAAGATGCGCGCCATTAGTGGAATGTCATATCCTTTCAATCCAATTGGATAACCGGTACCGTCCCAGCGTTCCTGATGATAACGGATGACCGGCAAGGCATCTTTCAGGAAGGGTATGCCCTCGATAATCCGCGCGCCAATGTCAGGGTGCAGGCGCATCGTTTCCCATTCGGTGGGCGTGAGCGGACCGGGTTTAAGCAGGATGGTGTCGCTGATGCCGATTTTGCCGATGTCGTGCAGGATGGCGCCACGCTCCATCACTTTGGCCTGCTCGAGCGTAAACCCCAATCGTTTTCCCAACTCGGTCGCCAGGCGCGAGACACGCAGGCTGTGGCCTTCCGTTTCACGGTCACGCGCATCCAGCGCCGAGGAGAGCGCGCCCAGGGTCTGGTCGTAGGTAAGTTCCAGCTGATGGTAAGCCGCCTCGATTTGTTCGGCTTGTTTACGGGTCTCAACAAGCAAGATGCCACGTTCGAGGGCAATGGCAGCCTGGTTTGCCAGGGAGCGCATGGTATCGGAAAAGCGGCTGTTGGCAACCTGGCTCTCATCCACATCCACCCAAAGAGCGCCATACTGTCGGCGCGGGGTTTGCAGGGGCAGGCACATGCGCTCTGTATTATTTGGTCCCGATGTAATGATGGTCTGTCCGTTTTCCAGGGCATCTTTAATCAGAGACATCGGATGTTGAGAACCAGGATGCAGACCGCCATCGTCGATTTGCACGCGCACTTCAACTTCTTTTTCGGGAGAGAGCAGCACAATTCCAGCGGCGGCGCCCTTGCTGAGATGGAAGGCGGTCTCGGCAATCGCGCTGGCAGCATCTGATAGTTGTTCGGAAAGCAGGATTTTTGTGCTTAGCTGGTAAAGTTGCGTTGCGGTTGCCAGCATGGAGCGCAATTCCTGGTACAACCAGGTTGCTTCTATTGCCGCGGCAGATTGCGTCGCCAGCAAAGTTATCAGCCCTTCATCGCTCTCTGAAAACAGGCTATTTCCCTGTTTACCAAACGCCAGGATGGCTCCAATGGAAGACTGCCGCAGTCGAATAGGGACAGCCAGCAGGCTGCGCAGGTTGTTGTTGCCGGTGGGAGTATTGCTAAACTTTTTGCGCACATCTCGCAGCCGAACGGCCTTTGGGCTGTTGAGAATGGCCTGGATAAGGGTATTCCCACCCGGGTCAGTTCCCAATATTCCTAACAGGGTAGGGGCATAGCCAACATGCGCGGTGCGGGTAAAACCGCCGTCCTGGTCCACCAGAGCGACAAAGGTGAAATGTGCATCAAGCGTGTTCTGAGCGACCTGGGCTATTTGCTGAATGACTCCCTCAACGTCCAGGGTGGTCGAAAGGGTAATACCGGCATTAATCAGACTGGTCAGGCGCTGGTCATGTTCGCTTCGAATCCAGGAAGTGGTTAACTGGATGGCGACTGTCTCCAGGGTGCGCATGTCGCTGTCGTCGAAATAGTTAACTTCCGGGTGGTCAACGATAATAACACCCCGCAGGCGGTTATTATGCAGGAGAGGCACAACCAGTTCTGAGCGCGTATCGTTATTTTCGAGGTGAAGATAATCCGGGTCAAGATTTGTATCTGAGGCGAGCTGCGTCCTTCTCAACCGGGCGGCGCGCCCAATGATGCCGACGGTAATCGCCTGACGGTATCCGGGCGGGATTTCAATAGCATTCGGCCCGCTGGCAGCCAACACAACCATCTCTTCGCGCGCATCATCGTACAGCATGACGGCCGTCAGGCAACCGCCTAGCGCAGTGTGAATGGCATTGGCAGTCAATTGCGCCGCAACCGGTGGGTCGAGAACAACCTCCAGGTTGCGGTTCAAATCGTGAAGCAGGCTCAACTGCGCAACCCGGCGTTTTTCTGCCGCAAGTTGCCGCGCCAGCAGGGCTTCATAATCCCTGCGCGTGTCTACAATGTCGCTAATGTAACCCTGAGAGGTTTCAAAAGGCTCTAGCAGGCTGTTGGCAAAGCGTTTCCAAAAGCCCGTCGGTTTGGCAACGGGCAGGGTGGCTTGTTTTGAACCGGCCAGCCCTGAAAATACGCCATTAATAGACAGGTTCACCCAGACGACGGTTAAGATGCCCAGCGAAGCCATTAGGTTGAAAGAAATCACCATCACCTGACGGATTTCATGCGAAACAATCGGCGTGATAGTCAGGTTGGATTCGATATAACGAATTACCCAGACCAGCAAGGCCAACAAGACAGCCTGCGATGTGGCAGCCAGGAGAAAAAATCGCCGGCCGATATCAATTGCCTGGCGCATAATGACCCGCTTCCAGGGAATATATTCATTGAGGGCCAGTGCCACCCCAACGCTGATTGCGACGCCCAGGTGAGGCAACCTGAGCGAAGGGATGAAGAATAACACCCACAACAGCCAGGGCAGGGACAAAAAGCGACCGGCTTTGCCCCGATAAAAGGCCGGAAAAACCCCCATCGCCAGACTAACCAGGGCGCTCAGAATAAAAATCACCCCGAAGGTGACGCTGAAACTGAGCAAATACTCATAAATTGGCGCGGCCAGCAGAAGCGCGGGCCGCCACAGTAGGCCGACCCCAATCGCCAGGTTAACCCATTGCATAACCACAACCAGCCAGTCTCGCTTTGGCTTCACCCAATTACATAAAACAAAAGCCAAACCAAGCGCAGCCGGAACAACACCCTCAACGAACAAGTCAAACTGAAAATAAGCCCATGCAATCAATACCAGCATCATGGCCGCGACCAGGTTGAGCCTGGTTTGTTTGGAAGGAGGAGCGTCGAGTATGACCGATGAAATGAGCAGGATACCGTGCAAAAAGAATGCCGCGCCGAGCAAATCTACAACAAACGGATGGACAGTAGCGAAAAACCCCACTTTTTCGTATGGAGCCAGAAACAAAAACTGGGCAGCGAATGTCAGTAAAAACAGGCCGCTGGTCACCAGGGAATAATTTTTTCTCGGTTTCATGATTGTAGAGGATAGCATAGGTGAACCTTACTGGCAAGAAGTTGAAAATAGCGTGTAAGTCTGCGGCTTGGTCAGCGCAGCCCGCAATTCGCGCAATTCTTCACACGATAGGTTATAATTTTTAAGATAACCGAATGCAAAATTTCTACTTCCCAAAGTAAATATTGGAAATCTCCAATAATGCAACCATAATACAGAAATGGATGAGAATGAATGAACAACCAGCCTTTTATGACGCTTGAGCAAATGGATGCCGCCGCCAACGCGATTCGCAGCCGCACGAAACATCAGCCAAAAATTGCGCTTATTCTCGGTTCAGGGTTGGGCGGGCTAGCCGATTCTGTACAAAACGCGGATATTATTCCGTACCAGGACCTGCCGCATTGGCCAACCTCCACCGTTTGGGGACACGCCGGACGCCTGGTGATTGGCGAGTTGGAAAACCAAATCGTACTGGTGATGCAGGGCCGGGTTCACTTCTACGAAGGGTACTCCATGTCTCAGGTAACATTCCCGGTGCGTGTTCTGCAACGCCTGGGCATTGAGATACTGATTGTGACCAACGCCGCCGGCGCCATCAACCCAGAGTACGCCCCCGGCGATTTGATGCTGATTACCGACAACCTGAACCTGATTGGCATGATGGGATTCAACCCCCTGATTGGCCCCAACCTCGATGAATTGGGCGTGCGCTTTCCAGATATGAGCCAGGCTTATGATCGAGCTTTGTCGGAACTTGCCCGTCAGTCTGCCCGCGAAAGAGGCATTTTACTCCATGAAGGCGTCTATGTCGGTCTGAGCGGGCCATCGTTTGAAGGCCCTGCCGATTTACGTTTCCTGCGCGCAGTCGGATCAGATGCGGTCGGAATGTCCACCGTCCCTGAAGTAATCGTTGCCCGACACGGCGGTATCCGCGTGCTGGGAATTTCGGGCATTAGCAACAAAGCCAACCTAGACGGCAATACCCCCACTTCGCATGAAGAAGTGCTTGAAGCAGGTCAGGTAATGGTTCCCAAACTGGAAACCATCCTTCGCGGTGTTTTACAAAAATTATAATCCGGTAGTGATGTGAATGCCCTGCTTCAATTCTTTACAGAGTACGAGACTGTCATTTACCTGATTCTGGGCGCAGGAGCTATTTTTTCATTACGTGTACTGCTCTCAGCCTGGTCAGAGTGGCGTTTAGCAGTTTTCGGCCTGGAAAAGGAGTTGATTTTCCAGCGGGTGCGGATTTCCGGCTCATTGCTCATCCTGTTCATCCTGATAGGATTATCTCAGTTCTGCCTGGTGACGTTTGTTGTGCCTTATCTGCCTGCATCTGCGTTTGTATCAACCCCCACCCTGAACCTAACCCAGGCTGTAGGAGACTCATCCCAAAATGTGACGCCATCTACCAATGCAACTGTCCCCCCAGCGCCCCCACCCGGCAGCATTGGCTGTGTCCCAGGCCAGCTGGTGTTTACGTTTCCCGAACCAGGCGCCGAGGTCAGGGGTAAAATAACCCTGCGTGCTACGGTAAACTTGCCCGACTTGGGTTTCTTTAAGTACGAATACGCGGCAATGGGCAGTGAAGAATGGATAACCATCGCGGCAGACAACGCCAACCGATTAGATAAAGAATTAAGTGCCTGGGATACAACGAACCTGACTCCGGGAGACTACCAGATTCGACTGGTAGCCACCAACAACCTGGGCGAAACCCTGCCACCCTGCATTATTCCTGTCCGCGTGCTTGCATCCCCTTAAATATAAAAAGTATGGCCGAATTTGAAATTCGCAACACCGTATCAACAGACCTGCCCCGGCTAGCGGCATTGGACCATTCAATTGAAACCGATTATGTCTGGCAGTTAGATTTACACCGTGAACCCGGCCAGGTAGATGCATTGTTGCGTGAGGTACGCCTGCCACGCACCATCCAGCTCGAACATCCGCGCCCAGCCAAAGAATTGCCCGATACATGGCACGTCCGGCCCATGTTCAGCGCCATGAACGGCATGGAGGCAGTGGCCTACATCCGCTTCACCGATGAATTCGTGCCACACGCCGTTTGGATTACCGATATAGTGGTGGGTCGTCCCATGCGGCGGCGGGGATTGGCGCGCAAATTGATTGCCGCTGTAGAAACCTGGGGAGTTCAACGCGGCTTACAGCGTGTCATCATCGAAGCCCAGTCCAAAAATGCGCCCGCAATTCGCATGGTTCATAAACTTGGATTTGAATTCTGCGGGTATAATGACCAATACTATTTCACCAGGGATGTAGCGTTGTTTTTCGCACGCTCACTTTAGAATTCCATTTATTTGGAAGGTCGAGATGCTTAGCGGTTGGCTGGATGGTTTTCTGGCGGGGATAAAGACACTTAACCAGATTCTCACGGCGGGGATTGCCATCACCGCTTTTTCTTTGCTTATCTATGCGTTAACCTTCAACCTGCGTGACCGGGTTGCGCGCTCGTTTGCCATCATCTTGCTCTCGGTAGTCGTCATCTTTACCGCTGAGGCTATTCAGAGCGCGGTTGAAACCCTTGAAATGGTTGAACTGTTCCTGCGCCTGCAATGGCTTGGGATTGTTTTCCTGCCTGCCGCATACATCCACCTTTCCGATGCTCTCCTGGTCACGGCTGGACGGCCCTCGCGCGGACGGCGGCGGCTGGCCGTGCGCGCATTGTACCTGGTCTCCACCGTCTTCTTGGGGATATTGATGATAGGTCAGCTAGTCGGGCCATTGGTCGTAACCGCCCGCACCGCCCCCTACCTTAGCCGCACCATTTGGACTGAAATTTTCACGCTCTACTACCTGCTCGCTATGCTGGTGGCCGGACTGAATTTTATTCGCGCTTACCGACGCATGTTGACCCGCTCTGGCCGCCGCCGCATGTTCTACCTGATGGCCGGCGCAACCGCCCCCGCGCTTGGCTCCTACCCTTACCTGCTCTTTGGCTCCAGCATCGCTGAGCAATATCCGATTGCTTTTTGGAGCATCTCTACCTTGATTAATATCGCCGTTGGCATCTTGATTGTCGTGATGGCCTACGCGGTGGCGTTTTTTGGCGTTTCCTGGCCCGACCGGGTCGTAAAAAGCCGCTTGTTCAAGTGGATCATGCGCGGGCCGGCAACCGCCTCCCTCACGCTGGCAGTCCTGACGCTCGTACGGCGCGGCGGCGAGTTCTTTGGCCTGACCTACAATGCTTTCGTCCCGGTGGCCGTTGTGGCAACCGTCTTATTAATGGAGCATCTCATCACCATTCTGTCTCCGATTTGGGAGCGGGCACTGTTCTTCGGCGGCGACAAGGCCGAATTGAGCTTCCTGCAAAATATTGAGGAGCGCCTGCTCACCCAGGGCGACTTGCGCCAATTCCTGGAAGCCATCCTGGCTGCTGTCCGCGACCACATGCAATCGCCCTCCGCCATTATTGCAGCCATCGATGGCGCGGAATTGTCTTTGTTGATCACCGCTGGACGGCCTTTTATCGAAAAAGGCAACCTGCCCCAGGCGCTGGAAGTCGTCAAAGAAGAAACTGGGCGCGATGAATTCTTGTGGAACGATTACTGGATTTTACCCCTGCGCGCTCGCCGCACCCGTGATATGGATTTCGACCAGCACCCGCCGGTGATTGGCTTGCTGGGCGTAGCCCGCAACCCTGGGCAGAAAGTCCTCGAAACAGACCAGCGCCATGCCTTATGGCTGCTGGCCGACCGGGCGGCGCTGGCGCTTGAAGACCGAAAGCTGCAGCAGCGCATCTTCCGCTCGCTCGAAGAGATGGAACCCCAGGTTGAGATGATACAACGCATCCGCGCGATGGGACGGTTCGACGCAGCCACTGCCCTGACCGAAGATTTCCCTGCCTCACCAGATGTGGCCGAATGGGTGCGTGAAGCTCTCAACCACTACTGGGGCGGCCCAAAACTGACCGAATCCCCACTCATGAATCTGCGCATCGTGCAAGAGACCGCGCGCGAAGAATACGAAGGTAACATGCCCAACGCCCTGCGCGCCATCCTCAAGAAAGCTGTCGAACAGGTGCGACCCGAAGGCGAGCGCCGGTTTACAACCGAGTGGATTTTGTACAACATCCTCGACCTGAAATTCATCGAAGGCCGAAAAGTGCGCGAAGTGGCCAGCCGCCTTGCCATGTCTGAAGCCGATTTGTACCGCAAACAGCGCATCGCCGTAGAAGTGGTGGCAAAGGCCATCCTTGAAATGGAATCCCAAATAAACTCCGCAGAAGGAGGTTGAAAAAGTAATTAATGGTATTCGCAGCCAAAACCCGTATTGAGTTGCCAGAAGAGACCCGCGACGAAGGGTGGTGGGAATCTGTCCTGTCTGACGAAGAACGCTTTATCTCGGCCCAGCGGCCCCGGGGGGGGGCGTTCGAGCCAGAAAATGCCCCGCAGCCCCAACCTGCGCTCCAGCCTCAGTCAGCCTCACAGACCCAAGCCGCCGCCGCGCCGTCCGCATCTCCTGTAGTGGACTGGGTTTATGCTGAAACAGTCTACAAGCAAGACCAGGTGGTCACGCTGTCTGTATCCGGTTACAATCGGGGCGGCTTGCTGGTGGAGGGCGCCAAAATTTCGGGCTTTGTTCCCTATTCGCATCTGGTCGATATGACTTGCCAGACCGATGTGGAACGCGAAAATTTCCTGTCTGGTTACGTTGGCAAGGAACTCAGCCTGAAAGTCATCGAGTGCGTCCCCGATGAAGGCCGGGTGGTTTTTTCAGAACGCGCCGCCCGCGCCGGGGCAGGCCGCCGCGCCCAATTATTCTCCCACCTGCGCCCGGGGAAAATCGTCAGCGGCGAAGTCACCAACATCACCGATTTTGGAGTATTCATCGACCTGGGCGGAGTAGAAGGACTCATCCACATCTCCGAACTCTCGTGGGGACGGGTCATCCACCCGGCGCACATCGTCCAGTTAGGACAACATATTGAAGTGCAGGTGATAGACATCCTGCCTGAACGCTGCCGCATCGCCCTCAGCCTGAAGCGTCTCCAGCCAAACCCCTGGGAAACGGTCCTCCTCCGCTATGCCGTCAACGACATTGTCCCGGCGACCATTACGACCGTCGTCTCTTATGGCGTCTTTGCCCGTCTGGAAGAAGGCCTGGAAGGTCTGGTTCACGTCTCTGAAATGCCTGTCGGCGCGCTCCCTGTGCGGGAAGCCTACAAGGACGGTCAGAAAATCAACGTCCGCATCTTGCACATCGACCCGGAACACCAGCGGCTGGGCCTCAGCCTGAAACTGGACGGAAACTAAACCGGATGCCCCGCGAGCGCACTGCCTCAGGCTACGATCAGGACAAGTATCGCGCCGAACAACCGCCCCCAGCCGATTGGTTCGACTGGCTGGAACGCGCGCAATCGCACTTTGGCCGCTTCACCTTCGATGCGGCGGGCGTCATTCTGCTTGCTTTTTCCTTAATGACCCTCCTGGCGCTGATTGACTTAACCGGCGGCTTGCTGCTCACCGCCTGGGCAAACATCCTGTGGCAATGGCTGGGCTGGGGCAGCGCCTTTGTCGTGGCTGCATCGGGCATTGCCGGGTTATCCCTGCTGCGCAAACGGGTGGAAGGCGATATGCGCATTCGCTGGGGGCGCGTAATTGCGCTCGAAATTGCCGCCTTCAGCACCCTGACCCTGTTCGCCATCCTGGGCGGCGTTTCTATCGAACGCGCAGCGCATGGAGAAGACGGCGGCTACATTGGCTGGGCGCTGGCGGAGCTCATAGGTATTGCGTTGAATAACCTGTTCGGCAACACCCTGCTGCGCGCCCCGTTGGTCCTCTTCATGCTTCTCGTTTCTTCGTTCTTTGGCTTCAACCTGCTGCCCAAACTCGAAAAACGTTTGTGGGAGATTGCCGGGGAGCCCCCCCCCAACGACCTTCAGCCCATCCCCGATGAGATGATTCCCCCAGTCGTCGAGCCGCAGCCAGCCGCGCCGACGCCTGTTTCGCCGCCAAAGAAGCAGGTTCCCCTCCCACCCCAGTTCCGCAAGAACTTCAAAGTTCCCGAAAAGCAAGATGAAAAACCCGCCACCCCCCTGCCACGCGGCGAGCGCCTGCCGCCCCTCAACCTGCTCTTTGGCGAGCAAGCGGCCCGCCCCGACGAGCGACACATCAACCAAACCGCCGGACTCATCGAGAAAACACTCTCCGAGTTTGGAATCCCTGCCAAAGTCACCGGATTTCGCATCGGCCCGACCGTAACCCAGTTCGCCGTCCAGCCTGGGTTCATCAAGAAGCCGGGCGTCACCAGCGAAGAAGAAGCGCAACTGATGAAAGTCCGCGTTGCGCAGATTGCCGCCTTGCAAAAAGACCTGGCCCTGGCGCTTTCCGCCGAACGATTGCGCATCGAAGCCCCTGTGCCGGGCCGCGCCTATGTCGGCATCGAAGTGCCGAATCAGCGTTCCAGCGTTGTCCGCCTGCGTCCTATCCTGGAGAGCGAGGCCTTCAACAAAACCGGCGCGCCGTTGGCGATTGCGCTTGGGCGCGACGTCTCCGGTCTGCCTTTGGTGGCCGACCTTTCGCGAATGCCGCACATGCTGGTCGCCGGGCAGACCGGTTCGGGAAAATCGGTGGCGATTGCCTCGATTGCCACCTGCCTGGCAATGAACAACGCCCCTGAAGACCTGCGCCTGGTGATGATTGACGCCAAAATGGTCGAGTTGATTCGCTTCAACGGTCTGCCACACCTGCTGGGCAAGGTGGAAACCGACGTGCAGCGCATCCTGGGCGTATTGCGCTGGCTGGTGGTCGAGATGGAACACCGCTACCGCCTGCTGGAGGGAGTTCACGCCCGCGATATTGCTGCCTACAACCGCAAAGCCAAAACCCCCATCCCGCGCATCGTCGTCATCATTGACGAGTTGGCCGACCTGATGATGTCGGCCCCCGACCAGACCGAACACCACCTTGTCCGCCTGGCGCAGATGGCGCGCGCTACCGGCATTCACCTCGTCGTCGCCACCCAACGCCCCAGCACCGATGTTGTGACCGGGTTAATTAAGGCGAACTTCCCGGCCCGGCTGGCCTTTTCGGTAGCATCTGGCATCGACAGCCGGGTCATCCTCGATACTCCTGGCGCCGAATCCTTGCTTGGGCGCGGCGACCTTCTTTTTCTAAATCCCGAAGTAGGCAGCCCTGTTCGGGCCCAGGGCGCAATTGTGACAGACCAGGAAATCGAGCGGGTGATTGCCTTCTGGCAGAAGATGTCGCCCCCCTCTACAGATACCCCGCCCTGGGAAACCCTGCTGACCGAACCTGAAGATGGGGAAGATACTCTAGTAGAGCAAGCCATTCAAATCGTGCGCTCCACCCAACGCGCCAGCGCATCTCTGCTACAGCGCCGCCTGAAAATCGGTTACCCTCGTGCGGCCCGCCTGCTCGACCAGTTGGAAGAGATGGGCGTAGTTGGCCCCTCGCAGGGCGGCGGACGCGAGCGCGAAGTGCTGCTCGACCGCGAAGAGGGCGATGATGAAGAAGAGTAAATTGTAGTCCGTTTGTAATCTCGCATTTAACTGGCGGGGTTAGAATTAAGAGAAAGGAACTCTTGTTTCGCATGGAAAAAACTGCCCAAACGACCAAACCGAAAACACTCACCGAGGTTATGCGCGGTCTGTTCAAAGGCATCCTCGACCCTATCGGCGGTTTCCTGAACCAGCTGGGTATGACCCCCAACATGATGACGATGCTTGGGTTGCTTGGCAACATGGCTGGGGCCTGGTTCCTGGCGCAGGGGAATATGGTGCTGGGCGGCGTGTTTGTCCTGGTTTGCACGCCCTTCGATGCCCTGGATGGCACAATGGCGCGCCTGCGCGGCGAGGCCAGTGAGTTTGGCGCATTCGTCGATTCGGTCACAGACCGTTACTCCGAACTATTCATCCTGGGCGGCCTCTTGTATCACTTTCTTCAAATCAACGACCATCTTTCGGCGATGGCGGTTTACCTTGCCGCGGCAGGTTCGGTATTGGTTTCTTACGTTAAAGCGCGCGCTGATTCGCTCCAATTCGACGCCAACACCGGCGTATTGACCCGCATGGAACGTTACCTTGTCATTGCGCCGCTGCTGGTGTTCAATCAGCCAGTGATTGCAGTCTGGATTGTGGCCGTGCTGGCAAATATCACCGCCCTGCAGCGCATCTGGAAAGTGCGTAAACAGGCGCATCGCAGCCGATGAGGGAGAAGCGAAGATGAGTTTCGAGTTCGAGGGCATTCACCTTTTCCTGTTTGGTTTCGAGTTCGTTCTGTACTACTACGGGGTCATCATCATGGGTGGGGCGCTGGCGGGAGGCTGGCTGGCCTCGCGCGAAGCGGCCCGGCGCGGTCATCACCCCGATGTGGTGTGGGACCTGCTCATCTGGCTGGTGATTGGCGGCATCGTTGGGGCGCGGCTCTGGCACGTCTTTACTCCCTCGCCTTCGCTGGTAGCGCAAGGCGTGGATACAATGTATTACCTGACGCATCCATTTGACCTGATTAACCTGCGCAAGGGCGGGTTAGGCATCCCTGGCGGCGTCATCGGCGGGGCAATTGCGCTCTATTTCTTCACCCGCAAGCGCAAGTTGAGTTTCGCCGAATGGGCAGATATTGCCGCGCCGTCTCTCGCATTAGGCCAAGCCATCGGGCGCTGGGGCAACTTCTTCAATCAAGAATTGTACGGTGCTCCCACCGATTTGCCCTGGAAACTCTTCATCGACCCGCAACACCGCCTGCCCGCTTTTATGGATGTGGAATATTACCATCCCCTCTTCCTGTACGAGTCGCTCTGGAACCTGGGCAACCTGTTCCTGCTCCTGTGGCTGGGGCGGCGTTTGGGGGATAGGCTCAAAACCGGCGATGTTTTCCTTACCTACCTCATCATCTACCCGTTGGGACGCTTCCTGCTCGAGTTCCTGCGTCTCGATTCATCGCAAATCGCCGGGGTAAATGCCAACCAGACCTTTATGCTGGTTGTGATGGTCTGCGCGGCGGCGGCCTTGCTGTGGCGGCACAAATTCGCAAAGCGTAATTCGTAATTCGTCAAATATCGAATATCCAGCGTCGAGTATCGAACATTATGATTGAATGTGAAGACCTGACCAAACATTTCGACAGTTTCAAAGCGGTAGAAGGGGTGACGCTCAACGTCCGCCCTGGCCAGGTGCTGGCCCTGTTGGGACAAAACGGCGCGGGCAAGACCACCACTGTTCGCATGTTGACATCGGTGCTGACGCCAACGCGCGGCTGGGCCAGGGTGGCTGGCTTCGATGTGGTGAAACATCCCAGCGAGGTGCGCGCCTCGGTTGGCGTACTGACGGAGATGCACGGCCTGTATGGGCGCATGACCGCCCACGAGTACCTCGACTTCTTCGGGCAAGTCTACGACCTGCCCCCAGCCCGCCGCAAACACCGCGC
Organism: uncultured Anaerolinea sp.; assembly: GCA_964422545.1. Taxonomy (GTDB): domain Bacteria; phylum Chloroflexota; class Anaerolineae; order Anaerolineales; family Villigracilaceae; genus UBA5195. The sequence goes on from CAYRBO010000009.1 coordinate 54,491, forward strand.
CGACCAGTTGCTGGAATACTTTGGGTTAGCGCAGGCTGCCCATCGCCGCTCTGGAGAGTACTCTAAAGGCATGAGGCAAAAACTGGCCCTGGCGCGGGCCCTCATCCACGAGCCGCCGGTGCTGCTGCTCGACGAGCCGACCTCTGCCATGGACCCGGAGAGCGCCCAACTGGTGCGGCATGAAATTGCCCGCCTGCGCTCCTCGCAGCGCAGCATTATCATTTGCACGCATAACCTGGCCGAGGCCGAGATGCTGGCCGACCAGATTGCAATCATCTACAAGGGGCGTATCCTCATACAGGGGACGCTGGAAGAATTGCGCCGCCGTCTGCTGGGCCCGGCGGAGTATGAAGTCAAACTCTCAGGGGGTTGGCGGCCCGAAGAATTTCGGTGGCCCGATGGAGCGCGCCTGCTCCACGCTGGCGAGGGTGAGATTCGCTTCCAGGCAGAGAATCCCGGTGTGGCGAATCCCCTTATCATTCGGCAATTAATTGAAATAAATTCGCAAGTGGTTTCGGTGCAAGAAACGCCGCGCACGCTGGAAATGCTATATCTCAAGGCGATGGCGCAAGTGGCGGAGGGGGCGCAATGAAACGTTTCGATTTGGCCTGGCTGGTGGCAAAACGCGAACTCATCGACCAGATGCGCGATTGGCGCATCTTGCTGCCGATGATTATCCTGACCCTGTTCTTCCCTTACCTGATGAATGTAGCCGCGCGCTATACCATCAACTACGTCAACCAGTTTGGCGCCGACCTGATTGCCGAGCGGCTGCTGCCCTTCCTGATTCTGGTTGTGGGCTTCTTCCCGGTGACCGTTTCGCTGGTGGTAGCCCTGGAAGCCTTCGTGGGCGAAAAAGAGCGCGGCACCATCGAGCCGCTGCTCTCTAGCCCGCTCGAAGATTGGCATCTTTACATTGGCAAACTCCTGGCCGGGACGCTTGTGCCGCTCACAGTCAGTTATATCGGGATTTCGATTTACATGTTCGGCCTGTACTGGCAGGGTATCAAGTGGCCGGCCTGGAATTTCATCATCCAAACCCTGGCGCTGACCGCTGTCCAAACAGTTTTGATGGTGAGCGCGGCGATTGTCATTTCTACCCAATCGACCTCGGTGCGCGCTGCCAACCTGCTGGCCTCGTTTGTGGTCATCCCGGTTGCGCTGCTCATTCAAGGCGAAAGCGCACTGATGTTCTGGGGAACGAACGACGTGCTATGGGTCGCCGTGATTGGGGTTTCAATTATGAGCGCGCTCCTGATTCGGCTGGGATTGGTGCACTTCAAGCGCGAAAACCTGCTGGGACGCGAAATCGATATGCTAAACCTGGCCTGGGTGTGGGGGACCTTCCAGCGGGCCTTTACCGGCTCCGATGAGCCTGCGGCGCTGACCCGTTATTTGCGTTCTCTTTGGAAGCGTTTGCGCGGCGAAGACGCTGAAGCGCACTCCCTGCCCTTTGCTCTATGGCACGACTTGAACAGCCTTGCGCGCTGGTATCGCGTGGAAGTCCTGAGCGCCTTGCGCAGAATGCGCACCGCCATTGCGCTGACGCTTGCGATGGGAGTGTTTGGAGTTGCGCTGGCCTATTTATACGTCGATGCCAACCTCCCGGCAACAACCTCTCTGCCTGAAGAAACCGTCAAAGATGCCATGCGCACCATCCGCGCCGTGCTAATTGATGATGGCGGCGCCGGGTTCTCTGCCGGAACCCTGTTCTGGCACAACGTCCGCGCCGAATTGCTGATGATGGCCGCAGGGATTTTCTCCTTTGGCGTTTTGGGGCTGCTCCTGTTCCTGGGGAATTTCTCGCTGGTGGGCGGGGTACTGGCTGTCACCAAACTGGTCGGACTTCACCCGCTCATGGTTTTCCTGACAGGCATTCTCCCGCATGGGATTGTCGAATTGCCTTCAGTCATCCTGGCGGCGGCAACAGTCCTATACCTGGGCGTGCGCCTGGTGACCCCATTGGATGGTCAATCGATTGGCGAAACGATGATTGTGACCCTGGCCGATGTCTTAAAGGTCTTCCTGGCCGTGTGCATCCCGCTCCTGCTGCTGGCCGGATTGATTGAAGCCAACCTGACCCCGCGCATCTTGCTGGCTGCGCTGGGACGCACCATCGACTTACAACCCTGATGACCGAGCTAATTGTCCTCGGCGCTTCGAACGCCGTCCCCACCCTGGAAGGGGAGAATACGCACATTGCCATTCGCGCCGGAGAGCGAGTTGTGCTGGTAGATTGCGGCTCTAACCCGCTCCTGCGGCTGGAACAGGCCGGGCTGGATTTCGAAGCCATATCTGACCTGATCCTGACCCACTTCCATCCCGACCACGTTGGCGGCCTGCCGTTGTTCCTGATGGATATGTGGCTCTTGGGACGGAAAACCCCGCTCGTGATTCACGGATTGGACTATACCCTCGACCGCGCTGAGAAGATGATGGGTTTATTTGGCTGGGAGGATTGGCCAAACTTCTTTCCAGTCAGTTTTCACCGCATCCCATCCAGGCAAATGACGCTCCTGCTCGATTTTCCCGAATTGCGCATCTACGCCTCGCCCGTTCAACATCTCCTGCCCAACATCGGTCTACGAATCGAGTTAAAACGCGAGAACAAATCTGTGGCCTATTCCTGCGATACCGAACCCTGCCAGGCGGTCATCGACCTGGCGCAGGAAGTGGATGCGTTATTTCACGAATCGAGCGGCCCGTTCAAAGGACACACCTCCGCCGCCCAGGCCGGAGAAGTAGCACGCAAAGCAGGCGCAAAAAAACTGTACCTGATTCACTACCCAACCGGAAAATTTGCTAGCGGAGAACCAGCAGACGAGGCACGCAAGGCCTTCGCTGGCCCGGTCATCCTGGCGCGCGACCTGATGCGGGTGGAGTTTTGACCGGGAACAAGCAATTAAGGCAATTAAGGGGAGATAAGTTTCACAGATTACAAGTCACTGCCCCTCCGCCTTGCGCATCTCCTCGAATGATCGAATCGCCACCTCCAGCATAGAGAAATCCGGCTCGCGGGTGGTCAGGCCTTGCAGGGCAAAGTTGGGACGGATAATGGCGCGCACAAAGGGCGAAGCCAGGTTGTTGGCTGTCCAGCGGATGTATTCGACCGCAATCCCAGCCAGGATGGGAATCAGCAGGATGCGCCCCAGCACTTGCCAGACCCAGGCCAGCGGGTGTAGCAGGCTGAAGGCGAAAATCGAGAGAATCAAGAGAGTCAGCAGAAAAGAAGTGCCGCAGCGCGGATGTTCGAGCGGAAATTTGGAGACGCTTTCGGGCGTCAACTCTGCCCCCGCCTCAAAAGCGTTAATCGTCTTATGCTCCGCGCCGTGATACTGAAAGACGCGCTGGATATCGGGCATTTTGCCGATGGCCCAAATGTAGCCGACCGCAATGACGAGCCGCGCAATGCCCTCGGCGATAGCGATGACCCACGCATTGCCGCCCTGGCTCCAACCAAGCAGGGCCGCCAGCCAATCGACCAGTTTGCCAATCCCATAGGGGGCCAGGAAGAACAGCGCAATCCCAAAGGTCAGTGAAAAGGCAATTGTCAGGTAGAGCATCGGGCCTTCAATTTTTTCGTCCTCGCCGGTTTGCAGGTTGGCCGAGCGGGTCAGGGCGCGCATGCCCAGCGCCAGCGCATCCGAAAGCAGGATAACCCCGCGCAAAAAGGGAATTTTGGCGACCGCTGACTGATACAGTCCCGATAATTTTTCGGTGTGAACGACAATTTCGCCGTTTGGGGCGCGCATCGCAATCGCCAGGGCCTTCTGCCCGCGCATCAATACGCCCTCAATCACCGCCTGCCCGCCATAAGTAATGATTCTATCTTCCATGCTTCCTTCCGTGTTTCCTTGTTTACCTGTATTCTGGTTTTCCGGTTCCCAATATCGAACATCGAATATCGAATTACCAATCACCAATCACGAATTACCCACATTGAACAGGAACTCCACCAACGCCTCGATGCCTTTGTACCAGGTCGGCAGGTGCAGTTTTTCGTTGGGCGCGTGCAGGTTATCGTCGGGCAGGCCAAAGCCGGTCAGCACCGATTCCATGCCCATCAGGGATTGCATCTGCGCCACCACCGGCACCGAGCCACCCTCGCGCTTGAAGAAGGGCTTCACGCCCCAAACCGACTCTAACGCCTGTTCGAGCGACTTAACTGCCGGTTGGTTCACGTCTGAAATCGAAGCTGGGGAACCGCCGAACTCCACCAGTTCCCAGCGGATGGTCTGCGGCGCATTCTGCTCTAAGTATTGGCGCAAGCCCGCCGCCACTTTGGCCGGGTCCTGGCGCGGAACCAGGCGACAGGTCAGTTTTGCCATCGCCTGGGCGGGTAAAACCGTCTTGACCCCCGTCCCAGTGAAGCCAGAGAGCAGCCCATTGACTTCCAGGGTCGGGCGCGCGCCCACGCGCTCATCGGGCAGGAACTCCGCCTCGCCCCACAGGGCCGGGACACCGGTCTGCTCAAGGTAGTAGGCCTCGTCAGTCGGCAGGCGCGCGAAATCGGCATGTTCGGCTTCGCTCAGGGGCAGCACATCGTCATAAAAACCGGGAATGGTCACGCGCCCGTTTGCATCGTGCATCCCGGCCAGCAGTTCGGCTAGCGCAACCGCCGGATTATGCACCACCCCGCCATACACGCCCGAATGCAGGTCGCTTTTGGGGCCGCTGATGCGCAGCTCGAAAGCCGCCAGCCCGCGCAAGCCATAAGTAATCGTTGGGTAGTTCATTCCCATCATGCCCGAATCAGGATTCAGGCAGAAATCAGCCTTTAGCAGGTCTTTGTGTTGGTCGATGAATTTCGCCAGCGAGGGTGAGCCAATCTCCTCCTCGCCTTCTATCAGGAATTTGACGTTAATTGGCAGGCCGCCAGCCTCTTTTACCGCTTCCAGCGCGCCCAAGACGGCCATCACCTGCCCCTTCATGTCCGACGCGCCGCGCCCATACAGATTCTCGCCGCGCACGGTCGGCTCGAAGGGGTCGCTCTGCCACAGTTCCAGCGGGTCGGCGGGCTGAACGTCATAATGCCCATAAACCAGCATGGTTGGTCGCCCCGGCGCTCCCAGCCACGCGCCAACAACAACGGGATGCCCGTCCGTAGGCAAGATGGCAACGTTTTCGACACCCAGCGACTTCAGCCGCTCGGCCACCCATTCGGCGGCACGCTGGATTTCAGGCCTGGCATCGGGGTCGGTCGAAATCGAAGCAATCGAGACGAACTCTTTCAGGCGGTCGAGAAATTCTTGCTGGTGCTGGCGGGCGTACTCGCGCGCCGCCTGGCGAGAATCGGTCATACTTTCTCCTCTCGTGGCGTAAATTGCCAATTTGCGCTACAACGAGCCATATAAATACCAAAATTTACTTTGGGGGAAAGCGTTTTGGAACGCTTCATGCCACACAAACGAGCCGGGGACGAAACGCGCCCGCAGGAGCGCATCCAATTCGGCCAGGCGCGGGGCTTCACAATTCAGCAGTTCCAGGATGACCCGCTCCCGAACGGAGGCGGCGTAATGGGCGCGATGCGGACCTTCATCATGATACTGCTCGGTCAGGAATTGCGACCAAAGCCGCAGCCTGCTCGCCGTTTCGTGGGCAGTTTTTTTCTCCCAGGCGCTGCGCCACTGCCCCTGAATCGAATCCAGTTTCCCGCGCAGAGTCCAGGCCGAATGCGGGTCAACCGCTTCCAGTCGTTTCAGCGCCAGAAGGAGATTGCCCGGCGTCAGACGGGGAAGATTCCCGCCCAAAGCCCAGTACAGTTCATCCGCAAACAGGTATTCCTGCAATTGCGGCAGGGCTTCTTCCACAAACCAGCGGTCATGCTGGGGCTGGGGCTGAGGCTGGCTCATGGCTCCCTGGTGGCCTCCAGCGCGCGCCGGGTGACAAGGTACCAGTCTGGCAGGGTCTGGAAGCGGTCGCTGCTATCGAAGAGCGGCGGGATTTGCACGCCCAGAACCTGCTGCCCGGCCCCAAACGAATAGACCGGGTAGAAGAGCGGCAAGGCGGGCAGTTCACGCGCAAAAACCACCTGGAAGTTGCGGTATAACCGCTCCCGCGCAGCGAAATCGGGCGTGATGCGCGCCTGTTCGAGGAACTCGCTGGCCGCGCGATTGTTCCACTGGCTGTAGTTTTGCCCGCCCGTGATTTCGGATTGATGCCAGAATGGGTACGGGTCGGGGTCGGGCGTGCGCGAAAGGTTCAAATCGACCAGCGCGGCCTGGTAATTGCGCGGGGCCAACCGTTCGCTAACCAGCACATCATACGGAACGGCCTCCAGGTCGACTTGCACGCCAATCCGCGCCCAGTTTTGCTGGATAATTTGGGCAATCGATGTGCGCAGCGGGTCGTCGGGATGAAGCAACGTGAAACGCAGTAAATTGCCGTCTGGGTCGGTGCGCACCTCGCCGCCAGTGGCCGGGATGATGTATTTGTTGTTCTTCAGGAATGCAATCGCCCCTTCTGGGTCATAGATGACGTGTTCCAAACCATCATAAAAAGCCCAGGTGCCGGGGAAAATCGGCCCATCGGCCAAGATAGCCTGCCCGGCCAGCAGTTTATCCACAATCTGCTGACGGTTGAGTCCCATCAACAGGGCGCGGCGCAGTTTGGCATCTTGCAAGAAGGGCACTTCAGGGTTGTTCAGGTTGAACAACACCATGCTCAACTCTGGCAGGCGGCCCGAATAGATATTCAGGGTGGGGTCGGCCAGGGCTTGCGGCAGCACATCCGGGGTCAGTTCGCCAATCGCCAGTACTTGCCCCTGGCGGTAGGCATCCAGGGCCGCCGCCGAAGTCGGGTAGTAGCGAAAGATGACCTGGTCCATGTAAGCTTTGCGCCCAAAATAGCGGTCGAAGGAGCGCAGTTCCACCCCCAGCACTTGCCCGTTTTCGATAATCAACCGCTCAAAGCGGTAGGGGCCTGTTCCGATAGGAGCCAGGTTAAAGGCCGAAGCGGGAATCTGGTCGGGGGGCGTGCCTTCCAACAGATGGCGCGGCACGATACCGAAGGTCAGGTAATCGAGAAAAGGCGCAAACGGTTCGGGCAAGATGAACTGCAATTTATTATCGGGCAGTTGCTTAATTTGCACCTGCCGCCACATCTCGCGCACGTCAGCGGGGAAGAAGGAAGAATCGGCCTTGATGAGTTCGAGGGTGAATAGGACATCTTCCACCGTTACCGGCTGCCCGTCATGCCAGACCGCGCCGGGACGCAGGGAGAAGTTATAGATCGTGCCATCCATCGAAACGCCCCACGATTCTGCCAGGTCGGGAACTGGCAGGCCGCGCGCATCGAATTTGACCAGGCTGCTAAAAATCAGGCGGTTGATATCCCTATCCGCCGGATTGTTCTGGTCAAGCAGCGGATTCAGGCGTCCAAGTGACCCGACCAGCGCTTCGGTGTAGATGCCGCCTTCGGCGGGCTGGGGCGCAAAGATTGGTTCATCCGGGTCTTCGGTCAAGAGCAGCGCGCCCACCACCACCAACGTGAGCAACACCACCAGGATTTGCCAGCGCAGTTTTTTAATCATAGACAAAAAAGAAAGGCCTTTCCCTGGCCAAGCCGCAATCCCACAAACAGCGCAGGACGTTGGCAGGGACAGGTGAAGCGGCCTTTCACCAGTCAGTGGAACGGGTTAGAAGCGGTAGATAAGGATGGCGAGAATCGCCAAGATGAAAAACAAGACGCTCAGGCCGATGGTAACATAGAACAGGGTACGTTCGATGCCGCGCCGGGCGGAAAAAACCGTGCCGCTCTCGGTGCCGGTCAACCCGCCCAGTCCTGCGCCTTTGCTTTGCAAAATCACGCTCACAATCAGGGCGATGGAGGTGATAATTAAACCGATTTCAATCGTTGTTTCCATGCTTTGGATGTGCCTCCTGAAAATTTAACATGCTGATTATATCATCCCTTTGCCCCGATTTGCCAAAAATGCAGGGTAATGCCAAAAAACTCCCGATTTCGAGCAAAATCGAGCGTTTTTTGCGGCCTGCGCTGCCAAACTGGGCAAACTGCGGTTAAAATCAGCCCGCCCAAAATAAGCGTCGATTAGCCAAGTAAGAGGAACCATGCCCGAACTCCATGAACTGCTCGTCAACCTGCATATGCACACCACCTACTCCGACGGGAGCGGCTCGCACCAAGATATCGCCCAAGCCGGGCTGGAGGCCGGGCTGGATGCCGCCATTGTGACCGACCACAACGTCTTGGTGAGCGGAGTAGAAGGATATCACAACCGGGGCAAAAAACGATTTCTCCTGCTGGTTGGAGAAGAAATCCACGACCAGGCGCGAGTCCCGCAGAAAAATCACCTGCTGGTCTTCAATGCCAACCGCGAACTGGCGACCTTCGCCCCCGACCCGCAAAACCTGATAGACCATGCGCGCCGCGCTGGGGGGCTATCCTTCCTTGCGCATCCGTATGACCCGGCCTGCCTTGCCATCAACGAAACCGATATTTCCTGGGAAGCCTGGGACGTACAGGGGTACACCGGTCTGGAACTATGGAACGGGTTAAGCGAAATCAAGGTACGCGGCAAGAGTTTTCTGCACATCCTGTTTTATGTCTTCTTCCCGCGCTTCCTCACCCTCCAGCCGCCGCCCATTACGGTCGAGAAATGGGATGAACTGCTCAACGACGGCAAGCGGGTAGTTGCCATCGGCGGTTCAGACGCGCACGCGCTTAACGTCAGCGCCGGGCCGCTGCGACGGGTCATCTTTCCTTACACTTTCCATTTCCAGACCATTAACACCCACCTGTTAACTCCCTCTCCGCTGACCGGCGACCTGACTGCCGATAAGAAGATGATATACGACGCCTTGACCGCTGGTCACTGCTTCGTGGCCTGCGACCTGCACCACCCGGCGCGCGGATTCCGCTTTACGGCCCAGGGACGCGACAAAAATGCCATCATGGGCGACGAAATCCCGGCAGAAGGCGGGGTGACGCTCAAAATCCGCCTGCCTGAGGTTGCCGACTGCCGCCTGTTGAAGGATGGAAAAATTGTCCGCGCATGGAAAGATACGGACATCGGCACTTACATCACCACAGAACCGGGCATCTATCGCGTAGAAGTCTGGCGCCGCGCCCTGGGCCGCCTGCGCGGCTGGATTTTCAGCAACCCCATCTACATCCGCTGATTTTTTCCATCTTCCCAATTCGGCAACTATCGACTAAAATTCAGCCCGTTTCATTCAAGGTCACGCAACCCGTGTGACTCTTTCCGCTCCCGGCGCTGCCTGCGGCAGTCTGACTGGGGGCAATCCCGAGGAAAGGAGGTTATCCCATTATGCATAATTATGAGTTGGTTTGCATCGTTCACCCAGACCTGGACGAGAACGCGTTCAAAGGCGTGTTGGAAAAGGTCAGCAACTGGGTGACGGAGTTTGGCGGAACCGTCGATAAACTCGATGTGTGGGGCCGTCGCCGCATGGCCTACAGCATCCGCAAACAGCGCGAAGGACAATATGCTGTGATGAACATCAGCATGCCCCCCGCGGCCGCTGCAGAACTCGAGCGCAACTTGCGCTTCCAGGAAAATATTCTGCGCTCTATGCTCACTGTGGCTGAGTAAATGTTGAATCTTGTCGGTTGAATTGTTTTCTGAGCAAGGAGAAAGAAGATGAGCCGAGGCTTGAATAAAGTGATGATTATAGGCCACCTGGGGCGCGACCCCGAAATGCGCTACACCCCATCAGGCCGCCCTGTGACGACCTTCAGCGTTGCCACCAGCCGTTCGTGGAGCACCGTTGACGGGGAACGCCACCAGGAAACCGAGTGGTTCAATGTGGTTGCTTGGGGCAATCTGGCCGAAATCTGCAAACAATACCTCACCAAGGGTCAGCAGGTATACATCGAAGGCCGCCTGCAAACCCGTAAGTGGGAAGACAAGGAAGGCAACAAACACAGCAGCGTCGAAATTGTCGCCAGCGAAATGATGATGCTGGGTGACCGCCGGGAGAACAACACGAACAATCATTCGGGGTCCGAAGAGATTGACGCGCCAGATGCGCAATCTGCCGACGAGGATGAATTCCCCTTCTAATCACCAATGCGCGGCTGGGAACAGCCCGCATGGATGGAGTAAAGTAAACTATGGAAGACTATCGTGAACGTGAGCGCGAAGAGGGCGGCCATTCTTCTGGAGACCGCCGTTTCTATTCGCGACCCAAAATTTGCCAGTTCTGCGCAGATAAAAACATCCGCATGGACTACAAAAATGTCGATTTGCTTAAACGCTATGTGACCGAGGACGGCAAGATTCGCCCGCGCCGCCAAACCGGCACCTGCGCCAGGCACCAGCGCGCCCTGGCCGGGGTCATCAAACGCGCCCGGCACATTGCCCTGCTGCCCTACGTTGGCGGGGGACGCGAAGACTAAAAGGCAAAACCGGGGCATGGAAACTGACTCCATGCCCCTGATTTTTGCGCTTAAAAGAGCGAGTGCTTATGACCCCCCAAAAAACCAGCAAGAAACATACCGCCCACCTGCAGGTTGTCCGCCGCCAGGAGCGCGCCATCTGGATTACCGCCATCGTTGTGGCGGTTATCGTCATAGGCCTGGTTGCTTATGGCATCCTGGCCGATACTGTATTTCTTCCCTATCGCGCGGTCGCCACAGTCAACGGTGATTCCATCCGAGTCGCCGATTTCCAGAAGCAGGTCAAATTGCAGCGCGTGCAATTGATTAACCAGTTCAACCAGTATTACCAGTTCGCCCAAATGTTTGGCGCCTCTGACCCATTCTCTGACCCTAACTTCGGCCAAACCCTTCAGCAAATATACCAGCAGCTCAACACCCCGGCCAGCATCGGCCAAACCGTGTTGGACTATATGATTGAAGATACGCTCATCCGCCAAGAAGCGGCGAGGCGTGGAATCACAGTCAGCGCAGAAGAACTTGATAAAGCCATGCAGGAAGGGCTGGGATACTATGCCAACGGCACGCCCACTCCTGCGCCGACTGCAACGCCATTTGCGACTTCGACCTTGAATCCGACCGCGCTGGCAATTGTGACTATTACCCCAACGGCAACCCCGGTTACGCCCACTGCCACCGCCACGCTCGACCCGAACGTGACTCCCACTGAAACGCCAACCGCCTTCCCCACTGCTACCACTGGCCCCACTGCTACCCCCCTGCCAACAGCGACCCCTTACACGCTGGAAGGTTACCAGGCCGCTTTCGATGAGCAGTTCACCTTCCTCAACGAACAGACTGGCATGAGCCGCGAAGATTACCGTAAATTCTACGAGGGCTTCCTGCTGCGAGACAAACTGCTGGCCGATGTGACCAAAGACTTGTTACCCTCCCAAGAAAAAGCCTGGGCGCGCCATATCCTGGTCTCTGATGCTGCCCTGGCACAATCGCTTGTTGCAAAATTGCGCGCTGGTGAAGACTTTGCCAAACTGGCGGCGGAATTTTCCACCGATACCAGCAACAAAGACCAGGGCGGCGACCTGGGTTGGTTTGGTAAAGGCGTGATGGTTGCCCCCTTCGAGGAGGCCGCCTTCAGCCTGCCCATCGGCCAAATCAGCGACCCCATACAAACCGAGTATGGCTGGCACATCGTTCAAGTAATTGCCCGCGAAGTTGCGCCGTTGAGCAGCAGCGAATTCGAGCAATACAAGCAGACTTTTTTCCGTGACTTCATGAAAGAGCTGCGCGACAAGGCCAAAATCACCACCAACGACGCGCTTTGGCAGAAAATCGTGCCGACGGAACCGGCATTGCAGTAAAACCTGTTCCCCGTAATCAGTCACGAAAAGACCCTTCGCGATTTTGTCGCGGAGGGTCTTTTATCTATCACCAGCTTCGTGGATGTGGTACTACATCTTCTTGTGTTCGGATGAAATATCCTGCCTACTTCAACATCTCTTCTAACATGGCCCGCGCCTTCTGCGCATCGGCCTTGCCCTGCATCTTTTTCATCACCTGGCCGACGAACCAGCCCATCAGACCGACTTTGCCGCCCCGGTAGGCCGCTACTTCGCCCGGCGATTCGGCGATGACCTGTTCGATGACGGCCCGGATGGCGCTGTCGTCGCTGACTTTAGCCAATCCTTCGGCCTGCACAATCTCAGCCGGTGATTTGCCGCTGGCGTTGACCTTGTAGAGCAGGGCCTTACCGGTGTTGGTATTGACCGTTCCGGCATCGACCAGTTGGATGATTTCGGCCAGGTAAGCGGGTGACAGGGCCAGTTCCCCGGCGGTCTGTCCGCTCTCGTTGAGCATCCGCAACACGTCGTTCATCAGCCAATTCGAGACGCGCTTGACCTTATCCCCTTCAGGGGATGAGCCGCCGTAGGCTTTGACCGCCGCCTCGAAGTAATCCGAGAGCGAACGCTCGCTGGTCAGCAGTTCGGCGTCGTACTCTGGCAGGCCATAGTCCGCCATGAAACGGGCGCGGCGCGCCAGCGGCAATTCGGGGAAGTCTTTCAGGATGTCGGCTTTCCATTCGTCGGCCAAGTATACCGGCAGCAAATCTGGCTCGCGGAAGTAGCGATAGTCGGCCTCGGTTTCCTTCGAGCGCATTTTTTTGAGCGTCTGCGTATCTTCGTCCCATTCGAGCGTCCAGGCCGATATTTTCCCGCCGCTTTCGTACTCTTTAATCTGCCGTTCGATTTCCTTCTCGACCGCCGCGCGTACCGCTTCGATGGAGTTGACGTTCTTGATTTCGGTCTTGGTATTGAGAATCGTCTCGCCCTTCCTGCGCACCGAGACGTTGGCATCGCAGCGCAGGTGGCCCTTTTCCATATCGGCTTCAGAAATACCAATCCAACGCAGCAATTGGCGCAGGCGCGTCAGGTAGTTGGCGGCTTCATCGGCAGAGCGCAGGTCGGGGCCAGTGACCATTTCGATGAGCGGCACGCCGCAGCGGTTGAAATCAATCAATCGGGTGCCGGTCAGTGGGTCGTTTTTGGTCTTGCCGGCGTCTTCTTCCATGTGCATTTTCCAGATGGTGACGCGGCGGGTTGAACCGTCAGATTGCGGAACATCGAGGTGGCCGCCCTTAGCCAGTGGGCGGTCGTATTGCGAAATCTGGTAGCCTTTGGGCAGGTCGGGGTAGAAGTAGTTTTTGCGGTCGAAATAAGAAACCGGTTGGATTTCAGCATGCATGGCAGCGGCTAGCAGCACGCCTTTTTCGACCACGCGCTTGTTTAGCACAGGCAAGACGCCCGGCATTCCAGTGCAGACCGGGCAGATGTTGGTGTTCGGGTCGGCGTTCCATGAATCGGCTTTGCAACTGCAAAAGATTTTTGATTCGGTATTGAGTTGGATGTGGGTTTCAAGACCGATGACTGCTTCGTATTCCATGTCCAAATCCTTCATTGAAGTAAGTAACAGTAAGCATCACCAACAGCCGTTGTGACGCATGCAAGAATGCCTATTCCGCTTCAAACACATACCCTGTGCCGCGCACGCTGACAATCCGCTCGAACAAAGTCGGGAATGGTTCCAGTTTATGGCGCAGGCGGCTAACCAGGGGGCGCAAAATTTCCTGGGCTTCGCGCTGCGAGACATCATAGCCCTGCACCAGCAAAACCAGTTCGCGATGGGAATATACTTTTCCTGTATTTTCTAAAAATACCTTCAGCAGGTGGCCTTCCGCCGGGGTTAGCGATTCGACCTGGCTGCCGCGCGTGACCATGCGCCGCATTAAATCCACCTCGGTGCCATCCGACGTTGTAAACACCAAGATTTCGGCTTCCTTGTTTTCTTTTTGCCTTAACCGCGCCTCGCGCCGCTCCAGGCCTCGTTTCACGCTTTCTAATATCTGACTGGGCGAGGCGGGCTTGAGCAGGTAATCATGCACGCGCTGGCGCAATGCTTCCACAGCGGATTCCATCGAACCGAACGCGGTGAGCAGGATGATTTCAGTATCGGGGGAAATCTGGTTGACCACCTGCACTACGTCCAGGCCATTCATGCCGGGCATTTTCAAATCCAACACAATCAGGTCCACCGCATGGTTACGGACGTGCTCCACCGCCTGTTCTCCATTGGCCACAGCGGTCACGTTGTACCCTTCCAGGCGCAGGATATCGCTCAACGACTGGCGGGCAACAGGCTCATCATCGACAACAAGGATATTGGTTTTCATGGGTTATTCTCCCTGGGAGGGTTGATTGGAAGCAGAAGCCGAAAACAGGCGCCGGGGGTGTGGTCTGCAAGCAGATCAAGTTTACCACCGTGCGCTGTGACGATATCATAACTGACGGAAAGGCCCAGCCCGGTGCCGCTGCCCTTCGTGCTGACAAACGGCTCGAAGATGTTGGCACGTACCTCGGGCGGAACGCCGACGCCGGTATCTTGGAACAGGATTTCAATCATCTTACGTTTCTGGGTGATGCGAATCCATAATTCGCCACCCTGCGGCATCGCATCGAAGGCATTCAAGACCAGGTTGATAAAAACCTGCTCAATCTGATTGCTGATGGCGCGAATACTGGGCAGGCGCGCCGGCCAGGCCGTCGTCACGCGGATGTTGCGCTCGCGTAATTGCTGACCCAACAGATTGAGAACATGCTCCAACAAATCGAGAACCTGCACCGGCTTGAACTCAGCACTAGGGCGATAAAAGTCGAGCATGCGCTGGACGGTGGTCATCAGGCGGTCGAGTTCCTGCTGGGTCATCTCCAGGTATTTCTGGCGCATCTCTTGGGGAATATCCTCGCGGGTTGCCAGATGAAAGCAGTTGCGCACGCCCTGAAGGGGGTTGTTGATTTCGTGGGCAATCGAAGCAGTCAGGCGGCCAGCGGCGGCCAGTTTCTCGGCCTGCACCAGGGCCTGCTGCGATTCTTCCACCCGGCGCACATAAGCGCGCAGTTCCTCATACAGGCGGGCGTTTTCCATCGCAATCGTGGCCTGGCGCGCCAGGATGAGAAACATCTCCAGGTCGGCTTCGCGGAAGACCGGCTCCCCGGCATCGCGCGCGACAAACAGGACGGAGGAAATGTTGACCAGCGAAGTCGGTACGCACATCATGCTGCTCAACTCCAACTGATACAGGTCACGCTTCAGACGCGGGTCGTTCATGCTGCCCCACACAGGGGCTTCAAGCGCCGCGGCGCGCAAAACAGGATTTCCCGTTTCGCTGACCGGGCCATCGGGGAGCATCTTGCCGCGCCCGGCCAGCAAGTTAAGGGTGTTGTCTTTTTCCGTGACCTGGTAAAAGCCGACGTTGGAACAGCGCAATTGGGCCGAAACGACATCCAGAATGAGTTCCAGCAAGTGGTCGGGACGGGTTTCAGAGAGCAGGGTCTCGGTCACGCTAAAGAGCGGACGCAAGGCCTGGACGCGCGCGGCATCCTGTTTCTGCTGGCTGTCGCTGAGGGCCTGCTGCACGGCCTGGATAAGTTCAGCCTTCTCGAACGGCTTGAGAATCAGCCCATCCACTCCGCGCCGCAGGGCCTGGATGGCCGTCTCCACCGTGCCGAAGCCGGTCATCGCCAAAATAGCCATCTCACCCTGCGTCTCGCGCGCTTTCTGGATGACATCGAATCCGCTAATTTCGGGCATCCGAATATCGACCAGGAGCAAATCATAACGCTCTTTTTTGATGACTTCAATCGCCAGGGCCGGGTCAGTGCTGGCGGTAACAGAAAAACCGGCTTTGGTGAGCAGCCGCTCGCAAAGCAGGGTGATTCCAGGTTCGTCGTCAATGACCAGGATGCGGGACGGGTTCACACCATTCCTTCCAGGGGCAGCCAGACGGTAAACGATGACCCGGCAGACACTTCACTTTCGACTTCAATCATGCCGCCGTGGTCGGTCACAATGCCATAAGTAACAGAAAGGCCCAGGCCAGTGCCGCCCCGGTCGCCGCGCGTGGTGAAAAACGGCTCGAAGATACGCTGCAAATTCTCAGGGGAAATGCCCACGCCCGTATCACGCACCGACATAGTAATCCACTCTCGGTTATAGCGAGACTGACAGGCCGTCTCCACATCCAGCCGCCCGCCTTCGGGCATGGCATACAGCGCGTTATTGACCAGGTTAATCACCACTTGCTTAATCTGGTTGCGGTCCATCGAAGCCCAGGGCAGGTTTTTGCCCAAACGGATAACCGGCTGAACGTTGTTGGTGTGCATCAGGTGCTTGGTGAGCAACAGGACATCCTCCACGATTTCGTTGATATCGGCCTTGACGCGGTTGGCTTCGCCCTGGCGGGCAAAATCGAGCAGGCGGCGCACCACGCTGCGCGCCCGGCGCGATTCCTTCAACACCAATTCCAGGTCGCCGCGCAGGGGGGAATCGAGCGGCAACTCTTCGAGGGCCAGTTCGGTAAACCCAACCACGGTCGTCAGCGGATTATTGAGTTCGTGCGCCACGCCGGCAGCCATCTCGCCGACTGCGGCCAGTTTGGCAGCCTGGATAAGCCGCGCTTCGGCCTCGTGCTGGGCGCTGATGCGCGCCTGCAACTCTTGCTGGGTGTTCTGGAGTTCAATCACAGTCTGTTGCAGCAAGCCCACCTCGCCCGGCGATGGAGGCGGAAATGGCTCGCTCAAGGTAGCCAGTTTCCAGATGCGCTGGTCGCGGGCAGACAGTTCCGCTTGAGAACCCACCACCACCAGGGTCATCACGCCCGCCGGGAAAGCATAGACGCGCCCGCAGGGCAGTTTTTTATTCTCCAAAATGGTACGAAAGCGAACTCTGCCACCCGTCAGCGAGCCGCCCAGCCAGGCTGCCGAACCCGGCTCGTTCAAGAACTCTGCCAGCGCGGCCTGAGACGACCTGGAAAGATGATACGCATCCCCCAGCCGCCACACATCCCCTTCACGGAAGATGTACGCCGCCCAACAGGCATCGGTCAACTGACAGGCTTCCTTCAATCGCTGGAGCAGGGGATTGTCCGCCATATACGTTGATTATACATAGATACGCGCAATTTGAAAGAATTCTGCGAATGGTAAAATAGTCACCTGCTATAGGAAAGTATAAAGAAAATGACAAATCTTAATCGTAAGAAACTGATTGTTATCGGCGGCGGGCTGGCCGGTTCGGAGGCAGCCTGGCAGGCTGCCCGGCGCGGCATCCACGTCAAACTGTACGAAATGCGCCCCACGCTGCAAACCGGGGCGCACGCCGGCGCCAGCCTGGCCGAACTGGTTTGCTCCAATTCGCTCGGCTCGCACCTGCCAGATAGGGCTTCGGGCGTCTTGAAAGCGGAACTGCGCCGCATGGGGTCGCTGCTGCTGGAAGTGGCCGAACAAACCGCTCTGCCCGCCGGGGCCGCGCTGGCCGTTGACCGGGAAGCGTTTGCAGAAACCGTCACCGCCCGCCTGGGCGCGCACCCAAACATCGAAATCATCCGCGCCGAAATAACTGAGATTCCCGCCGAACCCGTCATCGTCGCTTCTGGGCCGCTCACCTCGCCACGCCTTTCGCAGGCCATTGCCCGTTTCAGCGGCGAAGAACACCTGTATTTTTTCGACGCCATCGCCCCAATTGTCGAAGCCTCGTCCATCGACATGTCCATCGCCTACCGCGCCTCGCGCTGGGGAGAAGGCGAAGACGATGGCGACTACATCAACTGCCCTTTCCACGACAAAGCGGATTACCTGGCCTTTGTGGAAGCCCTGCGCGCCGCCGAGCGGATTCCGCTCAAAGAGTTCGAACTGGCCCTGGAAGACGGAGTTCGGGCTGGGGCCGAGCAGTTTTTCGAGGGCTGTTTACCGGTCGAAATCATCGCCCGGCGCGGCGACAAGGCCCTGGCCTACGGGCCAATGCGCCCGGTTGGCCTGCCCGACCCGCGCGTGCCGCGCCCGCCTTACGCCGTTGTCCAACTGCGGCAAGATAACCTGGCCGGGAATCTCTACAACATGGTCGGATTCCAGACCAACCTGACCTTCCCTGAACAGCGGCGCGTGCTGCGCATGATTCCCGGCCTGCAAAATGCAGAATTCGCGCGCTACGGGCAGATGCACCGCAACACCTTCATCGCCGCGCCCAAACTGCTGCGCCCCACCCTGCAAGCCCGCAGCCGCGATGACCTGTTCTTTGCTGGTCAAATTACCGGAGTGGAGGGTTACATGGGCAACATCGCCACTGGCTTGCTGGCCGGTTGGAACGCCGCCCGCCTGCTCAACGGCCAATCCCCGCTCGAACTGCCGCGCGAGACCATGCTCGGCGCGCTGTGCTGGTACATTACCCATGCTGAAATGAAAAACTTCCAGCCCATGAAAGCCAACTTCGGCATCTTGCCGCCGCTGGAGGGAGCATTTCGCGGCAAACGCGAACGCGGCGCAGCCCACGCGCAACGGGCGGGGGAGGCCTTGGAAAGTTTTTTGAACGCTATTTGAGAAATTCCAACAATGCCCGGTTGAACGCCCCCGCCTGGTCAATCGCCACCGCATGGCCACCACCGGGAAGAACGACCTGCCGCGCGCCGGGAATGCCATCCGCCAGCATTTTCTGCCGCGCCGGGGAAACGGTTGTATCACGTTCGCCGGTAATGACCAGGGTCGGAACGCGAATCTCACCCAGCCGCCTGCGTGAATCGAACAGGCCAAGATGGCGCATCGCGGCGCGGTAGGCACGCGGGTCGGCCCGGGCAATTTGGGCGGCGGCCATCTCTCGTAGAGATTCTTGCCCGGGGGCCGGGAAGACTCGCCGCGCCACAATCTTCGACTGCTGTTCCAAGCCGACCAGGTGAACCACCACCAGCCGCTGGAAGAAATACAGCCACTGCGAAAGATTGCCCGGTCGCAGCACAGCAAACGTGCTGACCAAGACCAGTTTGCGCACCAGGTCGGGATAATCGAGGGCGAACTGCTGGGCAATCACCCCACCCATCGAAAGGCCGACGACATGCGCCGGGCCGGTCTGCAGCTCTCGCAAGAGAGCGGCCAAATCAGCGGCAACCCGCCGAAAGTTCCAGCCGCGCCCGTCGTAAGGCGAATCGCCAAATCCCGGCGCATCGGGCGCGAGGGGGCGATACCCGGCAGCGATTAAATCGTCAAATTGCAGCGTCCACATCGAGCCGTTCGCGCCCAATCCGTGCAGCAGCAGGACGGCGGGCGAACCGCCAGGGTTGGGGTCAAGGAAATGTAATCGGGTCATCATAGTCAGAATAAAAAGGCTCCCTTTGCTTGGGAGCCTTTCGGTCATTTCGGTTCGATATTACCATCCTTGTCAGTCTTCTGCGTTTCTTCCTTTTCGCCCCCCAGGCTATCCTTGAACGAACGCAGGCCTTTGCCCAGTTCGCCAAGCACGTTGCCCAACCGCCCGGGGCCAAACAGGATAATCACAATCACCAGGATGATAATCAGTTCAGTAGGGCCTAATCGCATCATAAGACTCTCCTTTTTTCCTATCTTACCACAACCTTACGGCTCGCGGCCAAACAGGACTCCCTCCAGCATGCGCAGCAAACGCCGGAGCAGAGAGCGAACCCGGGCAAACGGCCTGAACCATTCGGCGCGGATGGTGCGTTCGGGCAGGATGGGCCCCGTCCACTCGGCGGCCAGCGCGCCCCAGGTCAGCCCGGCCCCAAATCCAACAAAGACAACCTTATCGCCCGGTTTCAACTTCCCGGTCTGAATGGCTTCCACTACTGCAATCGGGATGGAGGCGGTGGAGGTGTTGCCGTAGCGTTCCAGGTTTACAAAAAACTTCTCCATCGGCATCTTCAACCCGCGCGCGGCGGCCTCGATGATGCGGATATTGGCCTGATGCGGCACGATGAGCGTCAGGTCTTCGGACTTCCAGCCAGATTTTTCGGCTGCCTCAAGCGTGGCCTGCGCCATGACCCGCGTCGCAAAACGGAACACCTCCTTGCCATCCATGTGGATGAAGTGCATCCCGCTGCGAACAGTGGCTTCACTCGCGGGAAGTTTGCTGCCGCTGGCCGGAACAGAGAGAAAATCACCGCCCGAGCCGTCAGAATGCAGCACCGAACCCATCACCCCGCCCGGTTTTTCGCTGGCCTGTAAAACAAAGGCCCCGGCGCCATCACCAAACAGGATGCAGGTGTTGCGGTCCTGGTAATTGGTAAAGCGCGAAAGCGTTTCGGTCCCAATCACCAGCACAGTCTTTACAGAACCAGAGCGAATAGATTGCGCGGCCATATCGAGCGCGTAGATGAACCCCGAACAGGCCGCCAGCAGGTCAAACGCTCCGGCATTGGCCGCGCCGATTTTATCTTGGATGAGACAGGCCGTTGCCGGGAAGATATGCTCAGGTGAAGAGGTAGAGCAAATAAGCAGGTCAACCTGGCTGGGCAGCAACCCGGCCACACTGAGCGCCTTGAAGGCCGCCTCTGCGCCCAGGGTAGAGACTGTCTCCCCCTCCGAAGCAATCCGGCGTTCGCGGATTCCGGTGCGTTCCCGAATCCACTCGTCGGACGTCTCAACCATTTTGCTCAGGTCGTCGTTGGTCAACACCTTGTGGGGTACGGCCATTCCCCAACCGGTGATATGTGCGTATGGCATAACTGTTCCTAACTAAACTGGCTGAATATAAGCGTGGCGTTGTGACCGCCAAACCCAAACGAATTGGACATGATATGACGCGGATGGGCCTGGCGGGGGCTATTCGGCACATAATCCAGGTCACATTCGGGGTCAGGCGTAGTATAGTTGATGGTGGCCGGGAGGATACCGCGCTGGAAAATTTCAGCGCAAATGGCAGCCTCAACCGCCCCCGATGCGCCCAGCAGGTGCCCGGTCATTGACTTAGTGGAGGAAATCGCCACCCGATAGGCATGCTCGCCAAAGACCGATTTTATGGCTGCTGTTTCAGACTTGTCGTTGAGCGGTGTTGAAGTGCCATGCGCATTGATGTAATCAATGTCTGTAGGCTTCAATCCCGCATCTTGCAGTGCCAGTTTCATGCACAACGCTGCCCCAGCCCCGTTTTCTGCCGGAGCCGAAATGTGATAAGCGTCATCGGTCGTGCCATAGCCAGAAACCTCGCACAAGATGGTCGCCCCGCGCGCCAGGGCATGTTCGAGCAATTCCAACACCAAAATCGCCGCGCCTTCGCCCATCACAAAGCCATCGCGGTCTTTGTCGAAGGGGCGCGAGGCGGCCTGTGGGTCTTCATTGCGGGTCGAGAGGGCAGTCATCACATTGAGGCCGGCCATCGCCACCGGGACAATGGAAGCCTCGGCCCCGCCCGCCAGCATGACATCCGCCGCGCCGCGCCGAATCATCTCGGCGGCCTCGCCAATCGCATTCGAGCCAGTCGCGCAGGCCGTCACAAAAGCCGCGTTTGGGCCGCGCACGCCCATGCGGATGGCAATCGTCCCGGCGGCGTTATCGGCAATCATCATCGGCACCAGGAACGGGCTAACCCGCTCCGGGCCTTTCTCGCGCATCACTTCCACTTGTTCGAGCAGCGTACCAATCCCGCCAATGCCGGTGCCAACCAGCACCCCAATTCTATCGCGGTTGTCCTCGGTGACAGATAACCCAGCGTGCTGCACCGCTTCTTGCGCGGCGGCCACTGCAAACTGACAAAAGCGGTCCATGCGGCGGGCTTCGCGGCTGCCAAAGCGGGCCGCCGGGTCGAATCCTTTTACTTCACAGGCAAAACGGGTCTTATGGCCGCTGGCATCAAACAAGGTAATGGGCCCCGCGCCCGACTGACCGGCCACAATACCGGCCCAGGTTTCGGGCATGGTGTTCCCCAAGGGGCTGATACATCCCAGGCCGGTGATGACAACGCGTTTTCTAGTCATTGAGTTTTCTCCCATAAAGATTTGTAGGACAGGTTAGAAACCTGTCCTACAGTCTGCGAGATATAACACAACGAAATCGGAAGCGATACGCTGGAATCTAGCCTTTTAGCAACTCGACATCCTTCTCGCCGCTCTCGGTCAGATTCAAGGGCGGCAGTTCAGCCAACGAATTCAGCCCAAAGTGCTGTAAAAACTGCGGGGTTGTGCCGTACAAAATCGGGCGGCCAGGGCCTTCAGAACGTCCAACTTCCTGCAATAACCCTTTGCTGAGCAGGCTCTTGATGACTCCATCGCTGTTCACACCGCGAATCGAATCCACCGAGGGGCGCGTCACCGGCTGCTGGTAGGCAATAATCGCCAGCGTCTCAAGCGCGGCGCGGCTGAGGCGGCTGGTGGCTTCCAGTCCCAAGAAACGCTCAATGGATTCGGCCAGTTCTGGCGCAGTGGTCAACTGCACCCGCCCGGCATGACGCTGTAAGCGCAAGGCCCGGCTGCGAAGTTGCTCTTCCAACTCCTCGAGGCCTTTTTCCACCTCTGTCACCGTCAAATCGAGCGCGGCAGCCAACTGCATCGGGCTAACCGGCTCGGCAGCGACAAACAACAGCCCTTCCAGCAAGACGGGCAGGTCGGGTTCAGAATAGTTTTGAGATTCGCTCATGCTATAATTGCTCCGCTTAAGTCAAGTTTTGCCTGCAAAACATCCCAAAGCGCCCAAACTTTAGCGTTGCCAGGCGGTCTTTGAGACGATTTTACGCCGGTCAATTTTATTGGAGAGAACTTTATGACAAAAAACCACCTTGCCATTTCAATGACAATCTTGAGCCTGCTTCTGGCTTCTTTAGCCTGCACCATCAACGCCGGAGGGCCAGATTATCCTGAAACGCGCGTGCCGATATCGACCGAATCTGCCGCCAGCCTGGCAGAACAGGTGCGAGCCGCCCAAACTGCCGCGGCGCAGAGCGGTGCGCTGGTCATCAGCGTCTCCGAAAGCCAACTCACCTCGCTGGTGGCCGCCAAAGTCGCCGAAGACCCTTCGCCGCTGCTCACCGACCCACAGGTCTACCTGCGCGACGGCCAAATCCAGATTTACGGAAAGGCCAGCCAGGGACCCCTCCAGGTCAACGTGCGGATTGTCATCTCGGCCAGCGTAGATGCCAACGGCCAGCCTTCAATATCGGTTGTTTCGACCGACTTTGGCCCACTGCCCGCGCCCGAAGGGCTGAACAAAACCATCACCGCGCTGGTGCAAGAAGCCTTTACCGGCGCGCTCGGCCCGGCGGCCATCGGTTTTCGGCTTGAAAGCATCACCATCACCAACGGCTCAATGACGTTGGCAGGGCGGGTAAAGTAGCCCGATTATACCCCCCCGCAAAAAACGCGGGACATTCACGTCGGCGAATCATAGCGCAGCCGCTTCGCGGGCCGCAGCCAACGGCTGCTCTGATTTGCGCTCATCGCGCAAATCCTGCGCCATAATACTATACCGCAATGCGTTTTCACCGCTTTCTCTTCCTCTCCGTACTTACCCTGCTGCTGGGTGGTTGCCTCGCGCCGCAAGTTTCGCAGAGCAATCTTACCGTGCAAGCCAGTCTTAATGCAGACGGGGAGAATTACGCAGTGCAAATTCCAATCGGAAGCACCGTCGCAGATGCGCTCCAGGCCGCCGGGCTGCAGGTCGGCAGCCTGGATAAGGTCGAACCGCCGCTTTACACTATTCTGACCGATGGGTTGTCCATCAAAATCACACGCGGGCGCGAGGAATTTGAAACCCAACAAGAAACCATCCCTTACGAGCGTCAAACCGTCCGCAACGAATCGCTTCCACAGGGCGAAACGCTCATCATCCAGCCCGGGAAGAATGGGGTACGAGAAATCACATATCGCAAATATTACGAGAACGACAGTCTGGTCAACGCCAACATCGCACGCATCACCATTCTTGAACCGGCCCTGCCTGAAATTGTGATGGTCGGAGTGCGCTCCCCCTTTGCCCCCTTGCCCATTGCTGGAAAACTGGTGTACCTGGCCGGGGGCAGCGCCTGGATGATGGAGGGTTCAACCTCCAACCGGATTCCGCTGGTCATCATTGACGACCCCCAAACACCGCTCGACGGGCGCGTCCTGCGCCTTTCTCCCGATAAACGCTGGCTGCTTTACACTCGTAAATCCGCCAGGCCCGCCGAACAGGAAATCAACACGCTGTGGGTGCTGGATATTACCGACCCCAAGGCCAAACCCATCAACCTGCGCACGCCCAACGTCATCCACTTTGCCGATTTCGACCCGCTGGCCTCGCTGACCATTCTGTATTCCACCGTGGAGCCGCGCGCCGCCGCCCCCGGCTGGCAGGCCAACAACAACCTGTATCGCATGAAATTCGGGGCCAATGGCAACCTGGGCGTCCGCGAGCAGATTGTGGAGGCGAACACCGGCGGCATCTATGGCTGGTGGGGAACAGACTTTTTTTGGTCACCAACCGGCAACCTGCTGGCCTACAGCCGTCCTGATGGGATAGGAATCGTCAGTTTTCGGGAAAAACGGTTGCTTCCGCTGCTCGACATCACCCCGTTTCAGACTCGCTCTGATTGGGCGCTGATTCCACCGGTCAGCTGGGGCGCCGATGGACGCACGCTGTTTGTCGTCACGCACGCCCCGCCGCCCGGGCTGGTCAACCCCGAAGAGTCGCCCAACTTCGACCTGAACGCCCTCTCGCTTGATTCGGATGCCCTGGTGCGCATCAAACAGCAAAGCGGAATGTTTGCCTACCCCTCCGCCTCGCGCGCCAGCAAGCGCGGCGACGAAATGGCCTACTACATCGCTTATCTCCAGGCCTTGCTGCCCCAGCAGTCGGACATCTCTGGTTATCAATTGGTTTTGATGGATAGAGACGGCTCCAACCGGCGGGTCATCTTCCCCGCCCCTGGCTCACCCGGTCTCGAACCACAGGCACCCGTCTGGTCACCCTCCGCGCCATCCTTTGTAGAGGGAGATTTTGTCGCAGTCTTGTATGAAGGCAACCTGTGGATGATAGACGCTGCCACTGGCGAGGCAACCCAGGTGACTGATGATGGGTTGATACAGGTCATCGACTGGAAGTAAACTGTAAAGAACAAGTAAAATCAGGGAGATTTATAATCCCGTTATCCCATTTGGTTTTTTGGAGGCATCATGCGCATTGTCATCACCGGCGCGGCCGGCTTTCTCGGTTCGCATCTATGCGACCGCCTGCTCGTAGAGGGTCATAAGGTTGTCGGGCTGGATAATTTCATCACCGGCTCAAAAGAAAACATTGCCCACCTGATGGGCCACGACAACTTCACCTTCTATAAGCATGACGTCTCAAATTACATCTACATCGCAGGGAAAGTGGATGCCGTGCTGCACTTTGCCTCGCCCGCCAGCCCCAACCCGCAATCGCCGCTGGCCTACTTCAACCTGCCCATCCAAACCATGAAAGCCGGCGCCCTCGGCACTCACAACACGCTCGGATTGGCAAAAGCCAACAAGGCTCGCTTCTTATTAGCATCGACCAGCGAAATTTACGGCGACCCGCTGGAACACCCGCAAAAAGAATCCTACCCCGGCAACGTCGACCCGGCCGGGGAGCGCGCCGTTTACGATGAGGCCAAACGCTTTGCCGAATCATTGACCCTTGCCTATCACCGCCAGCACGGGGTCGATACCCGCATCGTGCGCATCTTCAACACCTACGGCCCGCGCATGGATTTGGACGATGGCCGCGCCCTGCCCAACCTTCTCAAACTGGCCTTGCAAGGCAAACCCCTCACCGTCTATGGCGACGGCTCGCAAACCCGCTCCTTCTGCTATGTCGATGACTTAATTGACGGCATTGTGAAATTGCTCTACTCCAGCGAACACATGCCGGTCAACATTGGTAACCCGGTCGAAATGAGCATCCTGGAGTTTGCCGAAGCCATTAACCGGATTACAGGCAACCCCGGCGGAATTGAATTCGTGGCCAACGCCCGCAGTACCCGTGACCCGCAGCGCCGCCGCCCCGACATCACCCGCGCCCGTGAAATTCTGGGATGGGAGCCAAAATTCACCCTCGAGGAAGGTCTTCGCCGCACTATTCCATATTTCAAACAAAAGTTAGGCCTGGTGGAATGACGGCGATACTCAAGAATCCACTGGAGCGTACCCGCTTCATCAAGTTTGCCATCGTCGGAGCGCTCGGCGCGGTGATTGATTTTGGCGTGATGAACCTGCTGGTCTGGCTGGTCAAAGCGACCTTAGTCGTAGCCGGCAGCATTTCTTTCATTTGCGCCGTCATCAGCAACTTCACCTGGAACCGCTTCTGGACCTATCCCGAATCGCGTGCCAAGCATGTCGTCGGACAGTTGGCGCAATTCACCATCGTCAACGCCATTGGCCTGGTCATTCGCGTTCCCATCCTGAAACTCGGCGAACCTGCCCTGGACCGGATCCTCGAAAACTCATCGCTCAACCTGCTGGCAGCCAGCCACACCTTTATCAGCCACAATGTCACCCTCGCCATAGCTATTGGCATCGTCATGCTATGGAATTATTTCGTCAACCGCTATTGGACGTACAATGACATTGACGACTGAAAATCATCATCCGGGCATATAATTAAACGATGGCAAATACAATCATTCCTGTTTTCTCTTCTCGCGGCGACGCTGACGCCTTTCTGGTCTACCCCTACCTGTTCAACCGTCAGGGCGAATGGATTGGCTTCGTCACCCCACAGCGTGAAGTCTATTCCGTACTCGGATATTACGTTGGGACCCTGACCAACGACCCGCGCATCTTTCGGAAACGCTCCCAAGAAGAACGCCCTCGCCTCAAACCGCCCGCGCCACCAGCAAAAATTCGCATTCCAGCAGGCAACCCGCTCCCCAAAATGATGAGCGACGTACCATTCGAGATGATTGACGTACTGCAAGATGAACCCGAACTGCTGCACACCCTCGATTCAGGCGAATTCCGCCCCGATCTGGAGTAGATTCGATATTCGGTTATCGAATAGCGGCTAACAAAAAAGATGACCAGCTCCATAACCCCCAAACCGATGCGTGACTCCCATGTCACCCTGGCGCAACTCATGCAGCCCGAACATGCCAACCCGCTAGGAAATGTGCATGGCGGCTGGATTATGAAACTGGTCGATGAGTGCGGCGCGCTGGCCTGTATGCGTCACGCCCGCCAGCGCGTTGTGACCGTAGCCATGGACCGCATGACCTTCCGCCAGCCCATCAAGGTAGGGGAACTCGTCACACTGACCGCGCAAGTCACTTACACCGGGCGCACCTCCATGGAAGCCGAGGTTCTGGTCGAAGCGGAAAATCCCATTACCGGCGAGCGCACCCACACCAACACCGCCTACGTCGTCTATGTCGCCCTCGACGAAACCGGCAAGCCGGCCCCCGTCCCACCCGTCTTTGCCGAAACACCCGAAGAGCATGGAAAGATAGAAGGCGGGAAGCAGCGGCAGCGGCAGCGGCTGGAGCAAAAATAAACCCATGACCAACCTCGAACCATCTCCCGAAATCCCCACCCCGCCTGGCGAAACCGGCCAGGCGGCCCGGCATTTCAAATCACTCAAAGAATTGCTCGATTTCGCCTCGGTCAAGGATGTAGCCAGAAACCTCGCTCAAATGGGTGATTCGGGCATTGCCGAAGCCCTCCCCTTTCCCTTCTTGGCGATTGTCGGGCAGAACGAGATGAAACTGGCGCTGATGTTGGGGCTGATTAACCCCAACATTGGCGGCATCCTGCTGGTTGGGCCGCGCGGCACTGCCAAAACCACCGCCGTCCGCTCGCTGCTCGACCTGCTCCCAATGATTCAGCGTTCCACCTGCTATTACGGCTGCCTGCCCGAGGATATCGAAATCGGCGGCATTGACGCCGTCTGCCCTGAATGCGCCCAAAAATACGCCGAAGGCAAACCGCTTACCGCCCCCGACCGGGTGCGGCTGGTCGAACTGCCGCTCAACGCCCGGCTCGAAGACGTGGTCGGCGGCCTGGATGAGCGCGCCGCCATCCACGAGCGAATGCGCATCCGGCGCGGCATCCTGGCCCAGGCCGATAAAAACCTGCTCTACATCGACGAAATCAACCTGCTCAGCGACGACATCATCGATGCCATCCTCGACGCCGCCGCCCAGGGCATCTACACCGTGCGGCGCGGCCCGGTCTCAGCTACCTACCGAGCGCGCTTTGTGCTGATTGGCTCGATGAACCCCGAAGAAGGCAAACTGCGCCCGCAAATTCTAGACCGCTTCGGGCTGCGCGTCATCGTGCGCGGGCTAGATAACGCCGAGGAACGCCTCGAAGCCTACCGGCGCGTCCAGGCGTATCTTGCCAACCCGCGCGCCATGATTGGCCTATACACCGATGAAATCGCGCTTGCCCGCGAAGAACTGCAATCGGCGCGCAAATTACTCAAGCAAGTGCATTTGCCCGATGAACTGGCAACCAAGGCCATCCAACTCATCCAAAAAATGGGCGTCGACTCGCTGCGCGCCGAAATCACATGGTTCGAGGCCGCCCGCGCCTACGCCGCCGCCGATGGCCGCGACACCGTCCAGGCCTCCGACCTGACCACCGTCGCCCCCATGGCCCTGCGCCTGCGCCGCTCCGACTTCATCACCGAATACTTCGACCGCCAGAAAAACGAAGAAATTGAAATGAAAGCCTTGCTCGAAGAACTCGGTTAAGTTCCAATTCGCCCATTTTCGCTAATCTAAAGGAGAGAAGTACATGTCAAAACGCCGAGAAGAACTCCGACGGCAAAGAGAACAACGCGCTAAAATCATCCAATCAGGCGGAATTGCCATTGTGGTCTTGGTGGTCGCGCTGATTGCGTGGATGTCCTGGCCGAAAGAGACCCCGCCAAACGGGCAGGGCAGCCAATCCGCGCCAGTTGTTGCCAAACAATATGACGCTCCCCCGCCGATGACGATTGACATGACCAAACAATATTTTGCCACCTTCAAAATGGCCAAAGGCGGCGAGTTTGTCATCCAACTGTATCCCGATAAAGCCCCCATTACCGTCAACAGTTTCGTCTTCTTAGCGCGCGAGGGCTATTTCGACGGGACGACCTTCCACCGCGTCCTCGAAGGATTCATGGCCCAGGGCGGCGACCCAACCGGAACCGGCATGGGCGGTCCTGGCTACCAATTCCAGAACGAAGACAGCGACTTGACCTTCGATAAAGCCGGGGTAGTGGCCATGGCCAACGCCGGACGCGACACCAACGGCAGCCAGTTCTTCATCACCTTTGGGCCAACTCCCCAACTGAACGGCGGCTACACCATCTTCGGGCAGGTCATCGAAGGCATGGAGGTCGTCAACAACATCACCCGCCGTGACCCGCAGCAAAATCCTAAATATACGGGCGATGTGATTGAGCGGGTTACAATTTCAGAGCGATAAAACCTGGTTTCTAATTATCCTCGCTGCTCATTTCTTGAATATCAGCGTTCCACAACACGCATCGATTGCGGCCGGTCTGTTTGGCATGGTACAGGGCCAGGTCAGCCCGGTTGAGCAAGGTGAACAGGTCGGCGACATCTGGCGAGAGAGAGGCAATCCCAAAGCTGGCAGTGACAAAGGCCGGGGCGGTGTCGGTTTCAACCGGGGTAGCGGCAAGTTCCTGGCGCAGACGTTCTATCAGGTTGAGACCCTGTTCGCCGTCGGTTTCGGGCAGCAAGATGACAAACTCCTCGCCGCCATAGCGGCCCACCGTATCGGCGCGGCGCACGCTGGCAACACAGCGCTGTACAACCGCCCGCAAAATCTCATCGCCGCGCGCATGGCCAAAGGTGTCGTTGACTTTTTTGAAATGGTCGAGGTCAAAGATGACCACCGAGAGTGGGCGGTTATAACGCACCGATTCACGAAATTCTTTTTCGGCAATTTCAAAGAAGTAGCGGCGGTTGTAGATGCCGGTCAACGAGTCGGTGACGGCCATCTGACTGATTTGCTGATGCAAACGGGCATTGCGCAGCGCGGCAGCGGCGTGAGCGCTGAACAGCTCCAGCATCTTTAAGTCATTTTCCATAAAAGGCTGGTCGGAAAAAACGAAAAGAACGCCCAGGAATTGGTTCGACCAGGTAATTGGCGTTCCGGCCACCTTACCCCAGTAAGATTTACCCAGGTTGGAAGTGCGTCCGGTATGATAATCTTCCAACAAGACAGATTTACCGTTTTCCCACACCTGCCCGGCGAGCGATTCACCCCGCCGGGCATATTTTTCGACTTGGGGCTGATGTTCGCCCAGGCTGATGGCGAGTTCCAGCCAATCTTTTTCTGGGTTGTACAGGTAGAGAGCCATCGCATTGCCGTTCAGCAATTCCACCGCGCGCGGGGCAATCATCCAGATGAGGGCATCCAACCCCAGTTCGGCGGAAATTTCCAGCCCGGCCTGCCGCAGGGTCTCCAATTGGCGGGCATAGCGTTCGAGACGCTGCTCACTCTGTTTGATGGGGGTCATATCGCGGGCGATCATCCCAAACCAAAGCTGTTTCTCGGTACGAATCGGGAAAATGACCGCGTGAACCCATTTCCGCATCCCGGTCACATGCTCCAGCGGGCCATCGAAGGCACGAGGCAAGCGGCTGCGAGCAATTAGGGGCAGGTTGCGAATTAATTGGTCGTGCGGAGAATTGCCAACATCGTTGAGATTCCAGTCCGCGTTGTTGAACATTTCGGGAAATAAATCGACCAGGCGCTTGCCAACCGCCACAGCGCGCGGAAGTCCAAGAAGCGTTTCACAGCCGGGGTTCCAGTCTAGCACAAGCCCCTGCTCGTCGAATACCAGGATTCCGTCCCCAGCCTGCTCAACAACGGCGCGGAATTTGGCGGCGGTGAAATTCCAAACCTCGTCCACGCTGTGAATGGTTTCCAGATCGAGGTAGATATTGAAAAGGCTATATCCTTGATGAGAGGGAACGATGTAGCTGGCTGCCAGCAGGATAATCTTCTTGCCATCCTGGCCCTGATACTCAATTTCTGAAAACTGCCCCTGCGTCTTGAGTTTGCCTGTTTCGAGCATGGCCTGGCAGGCGGCTTGCAGCCGCTGTAAATTTTGGCGGGTTTGCAACTGGGGAAGCGTCAACTGGAATTGGACATCCCAGAGCAGACGACCCACCACCCGACTGGCTGGCAACCCAAGCATACGCTCGAGGGCGGCATTCCAAAAAACGACTACGCCGCGTTCATCGGTTGCAGAGATTCCCAGGTCAATTTGTTCCGCAAATTTTTGGAACAAACCGCGACGCAGCGGCCTGGTAGGGGTTTCTTTAAGTGCGCTTGCTTGTTTTTTTCGATCGTGATTCATCATGATTGCCTATCCTGGTTAGAGTTTTCCCGCCACCCGATTTCAGTTACAATACTCGAAGGTTGTCATGGCAAAATCTCTGGCGTTTTGCAAAAGAAGGGATTCTCTATGAATATTGGACATTTTTTTGCAAAAGATTGGCCCGGCCCGGCCTTCGAAATGTTCGGCCCGCCACACATTACAGCGCTCCTTGTCATTATCCTGCTAAATATTGGATTATTCCGTTTCAAATCTACGACAGAAAAGGCGCGCCGCCGTCTGCGCTGGACGCTTGCCATCATTCTATGGGCCAACGAGGTGGGCTGGCATATCTGGAATTATGCAGTCGGGCTGTGGGACATCCAAACCATGCTGCCGCTGCACTTATGTTCTGTGCTGGTTTGGGTTGGAGCGCTGGCGCTGGTAACGCGCAACTACCGCATTTACGAGTTCATGTATTTCCTGGGGATTGCCGGGGCTTTGCAGGCGCTCTTGACGCCAGATGTGGGTATTTATGGCTTTCCACATTACCGATTTTGGCAGACGTATATCTCGCACGGTTTGATTATCACTGCGGCGATTTACATGACCATTGTGGAAGGCTTCCGTCCAACCTGGAAATCTCTGGGGCGCGTCTTTCTCTGGACGAACGTGTATATGGGCATTGTCTTCGTGGTTAACCAGTGGATAGGCTCGAACTACCTGTTCATTGCCCGCAAACCCGACACCGCCAGCCTGTTGGACGTGCTGCCACCCTGGCCTTATTATATCGCTTACATCGAAGTTATCGGTCTGGTCATGTGCCTGGTGTTGTACCTGCCCTTTGCCCTAAAAGATTGGCAAGCAAAACGGACAGCACCCAGCAGCGCATAAAAAAACGGGGAGATACTCCCCGTTTTTTATGAGTTGGAATTGGTCAAGGTCACGCCTGGGCGGGCATCAGGAAGTAAAACGCTATCGCAAAGAACAAAACCAGTCCCGCCGAAAGCCAGACGGTGGGATTGGTAATCCCAACCGTCGCGGCATAGCCCATCATCGTCAAGAAGGAAAGCGCATTGTCGATAACGGCATAGCGGATGATGTCGCGGTTCTTGAGCGGATCCTGGTAGGCAAACCAGTACAGAAAGACCAGTCCCATCTGCACGCCACCGAAAATGCGCATGTAGAAGGGCGGCTGGGGCAAACTCTCGCCGAGCAGGTTCAGGAATGATTCCGGCGCAAGCCAGGTCGGCAATCCCCACAGCAGCAACACGACCAGGATTTTGAAAATGATGACGCGCTTGAGCCAGGTGAGTTTGGTAGTTTCTGTCATAAGGTTGTCCTTTTTTCACGAATGAATCTCGCGCCCGAGCGGGTATTTCCACATACAGAGAGCCACAATTAATGCAGCGATGATAGGCGTTACGCCAATCAGGAAACGGATGCCCCAAATCGCGGATTCGGTCTGCGCCGGGCTGCCTTCCGAAAAACCAGTCACGGCGGTCACGATAGCAAACAGGATGCCCTGCGCCGAAAAGGCCAGTTTGACGATGCCGCCATTCATGCCAAAGAATAACCCTTCGCGGCGGTAGCCATGTTCCTGTTTCGCATCATCGTCAATAATTTCTGATATAACCGGGAAAGGCATAATCATCGAATTGGCCAGGCCAGGAATGATGAGCAAAGTCCCGGCCAGGCCGGTGTAGAAATCGGTCGCAAAGGTCATCACCAGCAAGCCGGGAATAAACGTCAGCGAACCAATGATCCACGTTTTGCGATAGCCAAGTTTGCCCACAATGGGCCGCCAGACCAACAAAACCGGAATGGCAAGCAAAATCGGCACGCCCAACAAGACAGCCTCTGCATCACCTGCGCCAAGCGTCACCCCGAACACATCGACCTTGCCCTGGATGCCGAGCGCATACTTGCGCCAGAAAGGCAACATGCCTGCCAACAGAAGCCAGATATACTCTTTGGAAATATTCGCGCCCAAGAACCAACGAAACGCGCGGTTCGATAACACGATTTTGAGCGACGGCCCCAGCCCAAGCGACTGCTCCCTGCTCTCGTCGATGGGCTTTTCCTTGACCCCAATCATGGCAATCAGGTAGCCAGCCGCAATGAAGGTCCCCATCACGGCGCCCATCGTGATATATCCTATCTCCTCGGCCAGAATCGGCGCAAGGATAAAGGATGCCAGCAGCGCAACTGTTGCCAGGATTTCGCGTACCGCCGAAAGGTCAATGCGGTCACGCGGCGTAGGCGCAATTTCAGGGAAGAGCGCGTTATAGGCAATGATGGTCAGGCTGTAGAGCGTATCAAAGACGAACAAAATCATCAGGAAGTAGGCCGCCAGCAGCCAGGGACTTTGACCAGGGGGCGTCCACAGGAAGAAAAAAGACAGGCCAAGTGGAATGGCGCCAAAGGCCACATACGGCACGCGCCTCCCAAAGCGGGAGCGAGTGCGGTCAGAGACCTGACCCATCAGCGGGTCGTTGATGGCGTTCCACAATCCGTAAATGCTCCACAGGATGCCCGCCACGCCTGCGTTCAGCCCCATCACATCCACATAGTAGAAGTTGATGCGATTGCCGAACACCTGGTAGGCAATGGTGTTCGCAAAATTGCCAAACGAATAACTGATGAACTTCAAAATTCGCATATTCCTCTCCTGTGTTGGTCTGTCTTTGCCCTGCTTCGGCTTTCATCTGGCTTTAGTAACACCAACCACCCCAAAACATCTCTTGAAATGAGTATACAGAAGAAAAAAGATAAAATCAACCGCTTGACAGGCACGGTTGCCCAGTGATACCCTATTCACACTTCACTTGACGCAGGAAAACCAATGTCTACACGACAGATTCTGATTCCCCTCCCCGACCACGATTTCGACCCAACGGAGACTGCCACGCCCTGGAAAATCTGCGCGGAGCGCGGCTGGGCTGTGACCTTCGCCACCGAAAACGGCCAGGTTGCCGCCGCCGACCACCGTCTGCTGATGGGAGTGTTGCGCGGCCCGCTGGGCGCCGGGCCAAAGGCGCTGGCTGCCTACCGGGCTATGACCCAAAACGAAGCGTTCCAACACCCCATCCGATACTCGGATATTGATGTCAGTGCGTTCGACGCCGTATCACTCACCGGCGGTCACGCGCCTGGCATGAAGCAATATCTCGAAAGCGAAGTGTTGCAGCAAAAAATGGTGGAATTTTTCAGGCAAGGGAAAGTAGTGGGCGCCATCTGTCACGGAATGCTGGTGCTGGCGCGCGCCATTGACCCTGCCACTGGTAAAAGCGTGTTGTGGGATTACAAAGTCACCGCCCTGACCAAAGACCTGGAGTTCACCGGCTACGCCCTGACCTTCTGGCTGCTCGGCCGCCGCTACCGCACCTATTCATGCTACGTGGCTGACGAAGTCCGAAGCGTTCTGAAAGACCCGAAAAACTTCAAGAACGGCCTGGCGATGCTGATTCCGTTCATCGTACAGGACCGCAACCTCGTCACCTCGCGCTGGCCCTGGGATGCCATGACCTATTCCAAAAAATTCGCGGAAATGGTCGAGAGCCAGCAAAAACGAGGCTAATTTAATAGCGAGAATGCCGTCCTCGCGGACGGCATTCGGTTTGGCGCAGTGGCTTCCTTGGGATTAACCGAGGAGGGATGCCACTGCGCCGCGTTGGATACTGTTACTGTCCATGCGAGACATCACCTCCTCCTTTCTAAAGGATAGCAGTGAGCGGGTTGTTTACCCCTGAATGATGATAAAAGTATCACATAGAAATAATCGGATGTCAATAGGCCAATTTGAACTCTT
This sequence comes from uncultured Anaerolinea sp., assembly GCA_964422545.1. Classification (GTDB taxonomy): domain Bacteria; phylum Chloroflexota; class Anaerolineae; order Anaerolineales; family Villigracilaceae; genus UBA5195. The sequence continues at coordinate 89,276 of CAYRBO010000009.1, forward strand.
ATGGATTTATAAGCATTGCGCCTCGAACCGTCCCGAAGATTACGAAAAATCATTGAAGTTCCCCTCACCCGGACAAGCCGGAAAAGAAACCCCTTACCACAACGAGGCACAACGGAAAATCTTAAATGCTCTTACGTCGTGTTCCGGCGTTGCCTTTGTGGTAAATTCCTTGCTGTTTGTGCAAGGATTCAACTTGAAAGTTCCCAAAGCCCTTCGGGGCGTTATCCTTCGAGACTATCAGACTCTCTCTGATAGTACGCGCCAGAGAAAAGGGATTATCCTGTAGAAAATTACGGAGGCACGATTATGAAACGATTCCCAACCCAATTCTGGATAGTCGTCCTTGTGCTTGGCTGGTTGTTCGACCTGCTCTTTTGGGGACACGAGCCGGGCGGCATCTCTTTTGCCATTTACGCGCTCGTTACCCTGCTGGCCGGCTTCCTGCTGCTCTCGCGCGAGGGCATCCGCCCCAACGGTAAAGCCCTCATTCTGGTTCCGCTCATCCTCATCTTTGCAGTCTTCACTTTCCTGCGCCGCGAACCACTTACCGTCTTCCTGTCCCACACCCTAACCTTGGTTTTGATGGCCGGGCTGGTTGTCACCTATCGCGGCGGGCGATGGATGGAATACGGTTTGGCCGACTATTTCGCGCGCGGCTTCGACCTGCTGGCCAGCGCCTTTATTCGCGCCGGAATATTCTCTGCCGAGGTGCGGCGCATGAAACAGGAAACAGCCGCCAACGGAGAAAAACGCCCCAGCCCGGTCTGGCCGGTCGTGCGCGGCATCCTGGTCGCCATCCCGGTTGTGGCCTTCTTCGCCGCCCTGCTCTCCTCCGCCGACCTGGTCTTCGCCCAACGGCTCGATGACTTTATCGCCCTGTTCCGGCTCGAAAAGATGCCCGAGTACATCTTCCGCGCCATTTACATTGCCCTGGGCGCCTACGTCCTGGCCGGGGTCTACCTGCACGCCGCCACGCGCTCCAGCGATGAGAGACTACTCGGCTTGGAAACGCCGCTCGTGCCGCGCTTTTTCGGCTTCACCGAGGCCGCTATCGTGCTGGGCAGCGTCATCCTGCTCTTTGGGGCCTTCGTGGCGGTTCAATTCGGGTATTTCTTTGGCGGGCAGGCCAATATCCGACTGGAAGGTTTTACCTACGCCGAATACGCCCGGCGCGGCTTTGGCGAACTGGTGGTGGTGGCCTTCTTCTCGCTGCTCTTATTTCTGGGGTTGAGCGCGGTCGTCAAACGCGAAGCAAGCGCGCAACAGAAAATCTTCTCCGGCCTGGGCGTGGCGCTCACTCTGCTGGTAGGCGTCATGCTCGTTTCAGCCTTCCAACGCCTGGTACTGTACGAAACCGCCTACGGTTTCACGCGCTCGCGTGCTTACACGCATGTTTTCATCATCTGGCTAGCCCTCCTGCTGGCCGCCGTCATCTTGCTGGAGGGTATTCAGCGCCAGCGAATCTTCGCGCTCGCCGTCCTGCTAACCTCGGTTGGGTTTGCGCTCACCCTGGCCTTGCTGGATGTGGATTCTTTCATCGTCCGGCAAAATATCCAGCGCTTTGAGCAGGGCGAAACGCTGGATGTTGGCTACCTGGCTTCGCTCTCGGCGGATGCGGTTCCCGGCATGGTAAACCTGTACCTGGCTCCAAACGTGGAGCAGGCGACCCGCGAACGGCTCGGCGCAGCCCTGACCTGTTACCAGTTCCGAGCCAGGTCCCGCCATCCTGATACAGCCTGGCAAACCTTCCACATCTCTGACCACCGGGCATCTGCCGCCCTGACGCTGGTCGCCGGGGAATTGGCCGGGTACCAGGTCGATGATTCAGCCTCGTGGCCCATCACCGTCACCACCCCCAAAGGACTGGAGTTCGACTGTTACAGCTCCACATTCGATTAAAAATAAAAACGTCCCGCAGGTTTGCAAACCTGCGGGACGTTTTATCTTTAGATAGCAGGCTTCAAGCGCGCCGACATATCGCGCAGTTGGGCAAATGTGATGGGTTTAATCAGGACAAAATCGGCATCATCACGCAGCGACTCGCCCATGATGGCATCGGCGGTTGCAATCACAACAGTTGTCTTTTCTAAGCGCGGCTCAGAACGGATGTATGCCAGAATGTCTTTCCCCGAAACTTCGGGCAGGTGCAAATCCAGGATGACCAGGTGGGGGGTCACGGTATGCAATCGTTCGAGCGCCACGCGCCCGTTTAGCACAAACTCCGTCTCGAAACCGGCGGCGTGAACCGCTTCCGAAAAAATGTTGGAAAGGTCTGGGTCGTCTTCCACAATCAGACCAAAAGGTTTTTCTGGGATCATTTTTCTCCTTCTTTCTCTTCTTTGCGCGGCGGTTCAAACGGCAGGATAATTGTAAATGTACTTCCCTGCCCAACAATGCTTTTTAAGAAAATCTGCCCACCCATAAGTTCCACCAATCGTTTGACAATTGCCAAACCCAGGCCAATCCCGCCATGCGAGCGCGTGACCGTTCCTTCCAGCTGGCGAAATGGATCAAAGATGTGTTTCTGGTCATCCAGCGCAATCCCCTGGCCGGTGTCGGTCACATCGAAGCCCCAATGCTGCTCGTTGACTTTGTAGATGTAAACATCGACGCTGCCTTTATCGGTAAATTTTACAGCATTATTGACCAGGTTAACCAAAACTTGCTGTAAGCGGTGCGTATCGCCAACCAATTGACGCGGCATGTTGGCGTCGATACGGGATGTCAATTCCAGGCCCTTGTCGTGGGCAATTTTGTCCATCACGCCGTGCAGGTTGTTGGTCAAGTCGCTGACATGGAACGGCTTATAGTCGAACTTCAATTTCCCGGCTTCGATGCGAGCCTGGTCGAGCAGGTCGCTGACGATGTTCAACAGGCGGCTGGAATTGTTCAGGATGCGTTCAGCGGCATTGGCCTGCTTTTCATTGACCGCGCCGTAGAAACCATCGCGCAGCATCTCCGAATATCCCAAGATGGCGTTCAAGGGCGTGCGCAATTCATGAGAGACCATCGCCACGAAGGTATTTTTCATTTGCTCCAACTCGGCTTCGCGGGTGAAGTCGCGGATTACCGCTACATTACCAATCACATGCCCTTTTTTATCACGTACTGGGGAAGCAATGATAGAGAGCGTTCGTACGCCCCACTTAATTCGGATGGGCGCCAGAGTGGCTTGATTTTGTCCGACGACCAACCTGAGTATCATATCCCGGTCATTTTCCTGAATTTTCGATGATTGCAACACCTCGGCCAGGTTCCTGTTCAGAATGTTGTCGAGGGGTAGTTCCAGCAAGCGTATCAGGGCCGGGTTGGTCAGTATCACCATGCCCCGGGTATCCATAACCATCACGCCATCGGCAATGCCCTGCAAGATGGCCTGGCGCTGGCTGGCCTGCTCCGATTCGCGCGTCAGGGCTTCAGAGAGTTCCCGCGTACGGTCGGCCACGCGCTGGTCGAGTTCCTTGTTGATGGTACGCACTTCCCGCAGGGCTTGTTCCATGTTGCGGGCCGAAAGCCATGAGACCAGCGCCACCAGGAAAAAGCCGATAGCAGCAAAAGTATTATACAAAGCCCCAGCCTGTACAGATAGGTACCAGATTTCAAGAGCCGAAAACCCGGCAAAAATGAAACTGGCCGCCGGAAAAAGCAGGATGCTGGCCATGATGATGGGAATGGTGAAGACGAACAGGCTGCGCCCGCCGGCCAACTGGTCGGGGGTATCAACGAACATGAATACAATCATGAGAAATGTTAGAAATAATCCAGAAGTCACCCAACCGGGAATGGATAGATTGCGGTTGATGCTAAATAATATAACAGTTCCCAAGAACAGCCCAATTGTTCCCATCCATATATCCCCATCAAGAACATCATTGCGATGAAACACTGATATGTAAAAGGTGGAAATTGCCACGATGAGAAATGTAAAAAACGAAAAGCTTCCCACTGCTAACAAAACTATGTTGAGCAATTTCCGACGGCGGCTGTCATCGGGCTCAGAAGAATTGATTTCCAGGAGAAAAGAAAAAAAATTTGTCAGCCCGGTTCTCATAAAATTTCCTTTGCCAGAGCAAGTGCGCTGATGATTGAAGATTTGACAACCAATTTTGGACAATACAATGATTTGCCTATCCACAACGCTCGAAAAGGATATTCTTGATGTTCTTCGAGCCATTCTACAGCGCGTTTAATTGTATCTTTGGGAATTTTACCGCCATGAAAATTCCATATCATTAAAGCTTGAATACAATATGCCGTTTCCTCGGCAGTTGGTTGGTTGAACGCCCCCCAAGAACCATTCATTTGCTGTGTTCGCATAATCCAATCAACGGATTCTTTGCACAGCCTATAGTCATAATTAATCCCTGCGATAATCAAGTGACAAGTGGAGTAGTACGGAGAAATATGCCATTTGTCGTTCCAAAAACCTTTGGCTTGTCGAGTAGAATATAAAAATCTTAAGATTTTTTTGACCATTGGATGTGATGCTTCATATCCAAGCTGCTTAAAAGCACCCAAAATGTGTATATTTGCGCTTATTGAAGGGTTTGCTTCCAAAGGGTAACAATAAAAATAATCCTGGCTTTCAAACGATTTTAAAGCCGGTTCATCTGTAAAACCCTGATATCGATTCAAAACTTCATGGGTTACTCCTGTATCATCAGCATCACATGGTGTATAACTTTCAGAGAAACCAACTCCTTGTTTCTCTCTCCAGGCATTTCTCAAAAAAGATAAATGATGGCTTATTAATTGTTGAAACTCTGTGTTATTAGCAAAGGTGTTTGACAACGATAAATTCCATATCACCCATGCTCTCTCAAACACATCAAAAGGATAAGCAAAAGGGATGCCTCTTTTTTGTATAGTATAGATATACTCTATTGCTTTAGGGTTCCCTTGGCTTACATTCAGAATAAAGTAGGATGTAGCAGATGGACTATTTGCTACTGAACCATTCAATTCTTGTAAATTATCAGTGTCAAGAACATCTTGGTTATCTTTGCCTGCCATTTCGCTCGAAAATGCCGAGGTAATATACCGATTGATTTTCATTCCCGCAAGTTTCGCCATTTTTTGTTCTCGCAATCGCTTCATTCGGCCCAAGATGCGGTCACCTTGTTGTTTGATGATACCAAGTTGCTCTGCTTCTGCAACGAGCGTAGGGCAAATCAATTCAAACCCAACAGTTGCTCCATTAGGGTCAGAGGCCAGGCCGACAGTTGCGCCAGATGAAATTCTATCGAGGGCCTCTAATCCTTTCGATATTTGGGACTTATCGTGCGCGCGCCTTCCTCTATGGCATAACGCTATCATTGCTGAAAGTGTAGAAATGATACGGTCATGATAATATAGAAGCCCACCCTCGCCCCAACTTCCATCTGGCAGTTGGTTTTCTGTAATCCAACCTAACGCATTTTGTGCAGTTTCAGGACAATACTCAGTCAATTGTGCTACCCAAGCTGTATCATAGGTGATTTCATTCATCTCACCAGCACCAATTTCGTTTATTAATTTCTTTACAGCAATATTTATGGACATAGTAACTTAATCTTTCTTGAAGTAATATTTTTATAGTAACTATGCACCCTCACCCTAAACCTCTTCTAATATAAGGAAGATGGTCAGGGTGAGAGTATGTAGGCAACTAATTATTATAGGGGATACCAGATATTGTAGATTAACTTTCCAACACCAAGAGTGTAATTTCGGTAGTTTTGATAATACTGTTTCATAAACTTGAAACTTTCATTTGGCATCTCTTGAAAATCCGGGTGGTCAATGCCGCGCGCAAACAGATGGTCGTACAGGATGTGCCGCAATTGGGTTTCAGATAAGTAAAGCACCGGCGCGACCATAAAATACAGGTCTTCCTCGCCCGAACTCAACAAGGGATAATCGAAGACCCAAAATTTGTCGGAACTAATGAATAAATTGGCCTGTTCGACATATTCCCCGTAGTACATTTCGACGATTTCACGCCGCGAGGGAGACTTCCCATGCCGGGCGTGATACTGCACCGCAAAGTTGGCGACCGCCTCGGCGGCATCGGTGGCAAAGGCGCCCCAAAACAGGCGATATTTTTGATAACCCAGTGTGCGCCGGGTGGCCTGGTCGAACAAATCCGAAAGATAACTGTAGGGTGTACCCTGCAAAAATCTGCGATGCTCCCCATAGAAACGCACGCGCACTTCGTTTTCATCATAAAATGCCTGGAATTCTGGGTGAGTTGCCAGCCGCGCCAACCCATCCGCGCCAATTTTTTGCATGTACTCGTCACCCCGCCGGAACAACTCGGCCCCAAACACCGGAGTCAGGATGGTATCAATGCCATGCTCAAACAGCAATTTATAAACGCGCAGATGCGCCCGCCCGGAGATTTCCATATAGGCAGCAATTGGGTCATCAAATTTTTGGTCGCCATATTCCATCACAAACCAGCGCCGCGTGTTGTTAATGGGAATGACGCAAACCTGCGGCCCCGAGGCGCGCACAATCTGGGCGACTTCATGGGTAGGCAAAGCAAGGAAAGTCTCGAGGTCAGTTGGCATATTTTTTCACCAGTTTCAAGAACAAATTGAAAAGCGAGATGCGCCCATATACACGGACAAAATGATTCCGTTCCAAGTCGAAGCCAAGTTGCTGCTTGACCTGGTACGCGCCGCTGCCCCAGCGCAGGGCTTTAACGCGATGGTCCAGAGCGATTTTCAGGCTGGCATACAGGAGTTGAAAATAGACGAAAGGAACATCTTTTGCCAGGCCAAGCGCAGCAGTCAACTGAGTCTGTTCGTCCTCCAGCAAAAGGCCGCAGCCCACCAGCCGGTCCGCGATTTTTGCTTGGAGGAAAATTCCATCGACCATCGCCAGGTGTTCGAGCATGGCGCGCGCCCAGGGGTTGGGGGGAGAACCATGCCGCGCTTCCACCTGGCGAATTAATTCTAAAGCATCGCGTAGATTTTCGACAGTTAACATTTGGGTAATTTCGATACCCAATTGCCGCGCCTCGCGCAGGGTGCGCTTATAGTGCTGGCGGTCTTTTTTGTTGCCAGAGGCCAGGTAGTCCTCGAAACTCTCCCAGCGATTGTAGAGAATCGTGCCAGGGTCGGAAACATCGAAAGACAGAAAATCACCCGGCCAACCAGCAAGGCCGGATTCGGCCTCGGTCAGGTAGTCGAACAGCAGAAAAGATCCGCCTTGCTGGCGGAGTTGTTCACGCGCCAGATTCGCCAGAACAGAAAGAGCGGGCGCGCGCAAGGGCGGCTCAGGCAGCACCAGGCCAGAAGAGTTGGAAAGCGGCGAACGGCAAATTAAGAGCGGCCAACGCCGGAACAAAGCCTGGACAAAATCACGGATTTTTCCTGGCGGCAGCGGCAGCGGTTCATTCTTTACCCGCCAAAAGGTCGCGCGGGCAACCGGCTCCCCGCCCAGGCGCAGGACGATATAGGTCGGCTGGCAATCCGCCATGACTTGCTCGCCATAGCAATACCAGCGGTAGCCCTGAAATGGCCGGCCTGCGCTCAACATATCCCATTCCTGCGGGGTAAAGTCTGCCAGTTGGCGCGATACTTGAACCGAAAACGAGGGGGCTTCCTGCATTTTTTGATTGTACAATGTTGCGCATGTCGTATATACATCAAAAATTTGCAAAAATGTAAGGATTGATTCGCGCAGCCAAACGCGCAATTTGTCTGTCAGGCTATAATACTGTTAGGACAGGAGTAAAGATACCATGAACGAGATAAAAACCCTTTGGCGCGCCTCCAAAACTTATCGCACCTGGCTGGTAATTGCGAGCATTTATTTCCTCTTGCGATTGGCGGCGCAAATATATTTTATGATGCCAAGTCAGGTCACTGAGGGAAGTGTAGGCGAACAACTGGGCGCAGATATGCGGTTGTCATACGTCAGGGCCGCGGCAAGTTTCCAGGCGCGAGAGGACATGTATCTCAAGGGGTCACTGGAGCATGTCGAGGAGCATTACCTGTATTCCCCGGCTTTTGCGTTCTTTTTCGGCCCTATTTTTCTGTTGCGAGCGGATATTCTTACCGGGTTGATGATAGCGTTACATCTCCTGGCATATGCGGTCATGTATGTGGGTTGGCTACGAATTTTCAGGCAGAACAAATTAGAAAAAATGTCCGCATTATGGGTCAACTTTTTGCCCTTATATCTGGTCTTTTCCCCTTTTTGGGATGACCTGGCTTACATGAACACCTATATTTTCATGGCGATGTTTGCCACCCTGCTCATTGAAGCCATCTTGAAGGAACAAACCAGTTGGGCGTCTTTTTGGCTGGGCGCAATCATCCTGCCCATTAAGCCACAATGGGCTTTTGCGTTATTGATTCCGCTTTTGCTTGGCAGAGGCCGCTTTTTCTTAAGTCTGTTGGCTGGGACTATCGGCGCTTATGGTGTGGTTGTGATTATTACGGTGGTTGGCGGCGGCTTGGAGTATGGACTCTCGCAATATCGCGACTACGTTCAATTTCTGGGGCGGTTGGTGCGTGATTATCCCTGGTGGGGCCCCGATAAACCCTTCTTGGGCTATAACCATTCCGTCGTGCAAGTTGTTTTCTATTTCTTTGGCATCTCCCCGGCAACATTCAACTTCGCTACCGCCCTGAAGCTACTCCTGCTGGCGCCTTTGGGATTGTTCAGTCTGCAAGCCCTGCGGTATCCGGCCAAAAAGGCAGGATATGAGATGCCTGAATTCGCTCTCGGACTTGCATTTGCACTTTATCTTGCAGCTTTCATCTGGCTGGATATGCTCTGGGAACTTTCGATGGCAATGCCAGTCTTTGTGTATCTGTGGGCAGTGGTGCAAGAACGCTGGAAGCGAGCACTCATTACAATTTTGTTTTTCCCTTATGCGTTCATTGATGCCTGGAGGCTGTTAAGTTATCTCATAGGTGGCGAAGCAGTCATCTATAACGCCGGATATGTCCTCACCGACCCGCTCATCTACATCCCGGTCATCCTGCTGGTGCTGCTGGTCTTTTATTTCCTGCTGCTTGAGCGATTGTGGACTTTACAGAAACGTCTCGAAGGTTCCCGTGTATAGCGCAAGCACCTCAACAAACCCCCGGCACGACGCAAGACACAGCCTATGAATTTTCAAACTCACATCCACCCAGAGTACCAAAACCAGGCCGAAGGGCAGATTCCGGCGGATTTAACGGAAACCCTCGCCAGACGCCGGGACATGCTCCAGCAGCGTCTCGATTTCCATGCCGGCGACCCACAGACGGCCTGGCGCGAGCGTTCCTTTCCGGTGCTGTCCATCCTGGCCCCGGTCATGTCCACCCACGAGGAAAAAATCGAATTCCCCGGCGACCCAATGTGCCTGTATGCGGCCCTCAGTTACGCCGTCGACCAGGCGATAGAATCACATCGGCGCGGGCTCGGCCCCAATTCACCCTACAACGACCTTTGCCCCGGCTGGGACGAATTGCCCTCGCGCGAGTACCGCCAGTCGGTGGACGAAAACGGCATCCGCCAATACAACACCCTGTACCCAAACACCGACCAGACCGTGTTCGACCCGCGCGTCTGGAACGCCCGCGTCAGGAAATATTTCGTAGAAGTGGTGCTGGCGCATGTCCAGCCGCGCGTGGTGCTGATAAGCGCCGTCTCGCCCGCGCACCGCTACGCCATTGACATTGCCCGCGCGGTCAAAGAGTATTTGCCCGGCTGCCTGGTTGTGCTGGGCGGACGCCATGCCGACGAGACCTGTCACTACAACCCCCTAACAGGCGCATTGGACTTTGCCCCCACCAGCCCGGTGACGAAAATTGCGGAGGGGGCGGTCGAACCGGTCTTCGACTTCATCCTCTCCGGGCAGGGTTATTACGCCCTCGACCTGTTGATGAAGTGCATTGCGCTGGCTATGGATGTGGAGACGAAAACCGTCCGCGCCGCCGATGTAATCAATGCGCTTTCGCGGTTTGCGCCGCTTTTCCGCGATGTGCGCGGCCATGCCCTGCTCTTGGGGCTGGATGGAGAGAACCTGCACGCCTGGCCGGTCAGCGGACGGACATTGAGCCTGGCCGAATTGCCCTCGCCCTACCAGGCTTTTGCCATCCGCGCGCGTTTCCCAGTTTTCCAGCGCGCCGGCCGGGTTTTGCGCACAGCGCACTTCATGGTGACGAACTCTTGCCCCTATCACTGCTATTTTTGCTCTGAGGGCAGCGCCGTGGTGGGAGAATTTCTCTCGTTCAAGGCCGGGCATTTGGCCAGCGCGCTGGCGCGGGTGGTGGAATACATCGATTACGGCGCGGAAGCCATCTTTTTCGACGATTCAATGTTTTGGGGCGGAAACATCGGCCACATTATCAACTTTTGCAAAGAGTGGATTCACATCCGCGAGATGGCGTTGCACGCCCAAACGCCCACCCTAACGCTGTTTGGCCGCGAAATCAGGCGCGAGTCCATTTTGAACCTGGTTTGGGGCGCGCAATTGACGGTTGATTTCATCGTCTCTCGCAATCGCCCGGAGGAAGGTCTGCTGGCGCTGCAGAAAATGCGCGAGGCAGGCTGCACTTATCTCTACATCGGCATCGAGAGCATGGCCGAGGCGGTCATCTCGAAAGTTCACAAAAACATCAATCACCAACTGCCCTGGGACCAGCGCGTGCGCATGGCATTGGGGACCGCGCGCTACGCTGGCATTCGGGTCGGGTCGTCGGTCTTGTTCGGGCTAGATGGCGAAACTCCCGAAACCATCCGCGAGACGATTAACAAGGTGGAAGAACTGCTGGCCGAAGACCTGCTGATGATTGCCAGCCCCAACATCCTGACCTATCACCCCAATACCGAAATTACCCGCCTGCACAAAATGGAGGACCGGCTCGATTATCACTCCCTGAACCTCGATAACCGCCCGCCTTACTCGTATTTCGAAGAGGCTTTTCCGGCAGTGGTCACGCGCAACCTGACCGAAGCCGATATTTGGAACATTCACCAACAAACCAAAGAACGTTGGGGCGTGAAGCGTAACGCCAACCCTATGCCGCCCACCCTTTTAGAAGAGTCCTGACGTGACACCCTTCCACCCTCCCGGAATGCGCCATTTCACCGTCTTGTGGCTGGGGCAGGTCATCTCCCTGTTCGGCAGCGCCATGACCTGGTTCGCTTTCACCATTTGGGCCTGGCAAAAGACCGAACAGGCCTCCACCCTGGCAAACATCAGTTTTTTTGCTTTTTTGCCAACGGTGCTGCTCACACCCATCGCCGGGACCTTCGTTGACCGCTGGAATCGCAAACTAGTGATGCTGCTAAGCGACCTGGGCGCTGCCCTCGGCACGCTGGCCGCCCTGCTCTTGTTCCTATCCGATAAACTGGAAATCTGGCATGTCTACCTTATCAGTTTGCTGGCCGGTTTTTTCACCGCCTTCCAATACCCGGCATATAACACAGCCGTTGGTACAATGCTCTCCAAAGACCAATATATGCGCGCCGAGGGAATGCTCGGCCTGGCCCCGGCTATCTCGACCGTCTTCGCGCCGCTCCTGGCTGCCGTTTTGCTCCCGCGCATTGGCATCACCGGCATCATGACCCTCGACCTGCTGACTTTTGGCGCGGCGTTCACTTCCCTGCTCCTGGTTCGCGTTCCACAGCCGGTTGTCAGCCAGGTTGGGGCGCAAAGCCGCGGCTCGTTCTGGCAAGAGACCGGCTTTGGCTTTCGCTACATCGGCCAGCGCGCCAGTTTGCGCGGGCTGGTCATCTTGTTCATGGCGGCCAACTTCTTCATCGCCATCGGCGCGACGCTCATGGCACCGATGATACTCAGCCGCACCAACAACAGCGAGACGGCCCTGGCAAGCGTCCAATCGGTCGGCGCGGTCGGCGGACTGGTTGGCGGGACAGCGCTCAGCCTGTGGGGCGGCCCCAAACGGCGCATTCACAGCATCCTGCTGGGCGGAGCGGGGGCCTGCCTGCTGGGCATCACCTGGCTGGGGTTGGGGTCCACCCTGCTGTTGTGGGCCATCGGTAGTTTTTTCTTTTCGTTTTTCGAGCCGTTCGTCGAGGGCGGCAACCTGGCGTTGTGGCTTTCTAAAGTAGAAGCTGATGTACAGGGGCGCGTCTTTTCGGCCCGTCACCTGCTGGTACAAATCCCCTACCTGCTCGGCGTGTTCGCATCTGGCTACCTGGGTGATTGGCTGGGACTCTCATTCATGCTCGTATTGGCCGGGCTGGCCGGGCTGACCGTGTTCCTTTCCGGCTATGGGATAACCATCATTCGCCTGGCCGAAACGCTTCTGCCCGACCAACCTGGAGGCTAATATGTGGTGGCTTGCTGGAATTGTCGTTGTGGGAGTTTTGCTCTACCTGCTCGACCGCGAGATATATTTCTACGAAGGCACGCATCTTGGGCCACGCGTGCAAGGCTGGCTCTATGACCGTTGGGCCAGAAAGTATGACTTGGGAAAAAAGGAGAGTCAGTCACGCGATTCAGAGATGCTCGCCAAACCAGTTTTAACGACGCTGGAAGGGATTCCTGCCCCGCTGGTTCTGGACCTCGCTACCGGAACCGGGCGCCTGCCCCTGGCCTTGCTGCGTGAACCCGGGTTCGACGGAAACGTGGTCGCGCTCGACGTATCAACCGGGATGTTGGAACAGGCCGCCGCCCGCCTGGAAAACTACAAGGAGCGCATCACGCTCCTGCGGCTGATAAATTTTCCCCTGCCCTTCCCAGATTCCTGTTTCGACCTGGTTTGCTGCATGGAAGCATTGGAAGTGATGCCGGAGATGGAAACCCCGTTGCGCGAACTGTTCCGCGTTCTCAAGCCAGGCGGGATGCTGCTCACCTCGCGCGCCACCGACGCATCGGGCCGCCGCGCCAAAGTCCGCAGCCTGGAGCAGTTTTCGGGGCTGCTGCATCAAATCGGGTTCGAGCAGGTCGAAATCATCCCCTGGTGGCGCTGGTTCGACCGGGTGACAGCCCGTAAGCCGGGCAAATTCATCCCTTCGAAAACGCAGGAACTCACCGAGGTCTTGAAATGCCCAAAATGCGGGCAACCCAGCCTGAACGCCGGTCTGTTCTGTCAGAATTGCGGGGCGCAGCTGACGGTCAACCCGCAAGGAATCATCCTGTATTAGAGAATAAAACATCCCGAAAGTTTTTTTACCTTCGAGACATTCCATCAGCGAGATATCGGGAACTTCATGCGCCAGGCCGCAGGCTGCCCAGCCCCAGGGTGGCGTTGCGTTGGGCATGGTAAAAATCTTTCAGCACCGCCAATTCGCCCTCCGATAGGTGGGCGAGATTGAGTTCCTGGCGCGGGTGCAGGTGGTCGTGCAGGATGCGCCGCAGTTGGTCTCTGTCGAAGTAAAAACTGGGGGCGGCGGTGAAGTACAGGTTTTTCTCGGTAAAATCAAGCAGGGGAAAATCCGCAGGGTTGAATTTGTCGAACCCGATAAACAGGTCAACTGTTTCGATGGCTTCCCCATAGTAAAGTTCCATCATCACTTTCCGGTTGGGAACCTGTCCGGTGCGGATGAAGTGCCGAACTGACAGGTCGGCGATGTTTTCGGCGGCGTTTCCAGTAAACAGGCCATAAAACAACCGGTGGGCTGAGTTTTTGCGAGTATGTTTGGACAAACGTTCGAACTGCCCGGTCAGGTAGGCGTAAGGAGTCCCGGTCAGTTGGCGGCGATAATCGCCAAAAAAGTGGACGCGCACATCAAATTCTTCATAGAAGCAGAGGAAGTCACTGTGAGTGGTCAAAATCTCCAGTTGCCGCAGCTGGGGGCCCAGCGGCTCCCCTTCTTCTTCCGTCAGGCCGCGCAGCGATGAAACCAGGGTATGAATACCCTGGTTGAAAAACAGGCGATACAGGTCGAGTAGTTTTTTTGTAATTTCATCCATATAATGGCCGGGACAATTTACGTCCGCACATTTTCCATATTCCATAGTGTACCAGTGTCGTATCCCGCTGATGGGGAACACGCAAACTTGTTGGCCGCGTTCGTTGACCAATCGCGCTATCTGGCTGTCCGAAAGGTGTACGAAGGTGTCTAAGTCGGTCATGTTCTTTCCTATGCTGTGATGCTGCTGTTTTCATCAATGGAAATCGGTCAGAGTTTTGCGGGGAATACAAAGCCAACCTTCCCCCCTCCCACGGCTCTCCATGCAGCAGGTGATTACTATCCGATTTTAACTATATCCCTGTTATATGCCTTTACAAAGCATATAACTTGCGAAAGTGAAAACTCACTGTGAAGTGACCTTGCGTAGTCGTTAAGAAGGTTCTTGCATCATCCCCAATGCCCGGATAAATTCGATTGTCATGCGGGCGGTTGCGCCCCACAGCAGTTCGCCATCATAGGGCAGGTAGGCTATCAGCGAGCGGCCTGTTTCCTTGCGAATAAATTCCATCCGATTATTATGGTCGGCCAGCCAGAGCAGGGGCATGGTGAAAACCCGCCCCACTTCCACCGTATGGACTTTGAAGGTGTATGGCCAGGGGAAGACGCCCACGACCGGCGTAACCAGGAAATTGGTGACGGTGAGCATATCGCCCAGTTTCCCCAGCACGCGCACATCGCTCCGCCGCAGGCCAATTTCTTCTTCGGCTTCGCGCAGGGCGGTGTCTTCGGGGGATGTATCTTCGGAGTCGGCGGCCCCGCCGGGGAAGGAAACCTGTCCTTTGTGGTGTTCTACCGTATCGGCGCGGCGCGTGAACAGGATGTGCCAGTCGTCTTCGGCGCGGGTAAGCGGAATCAGGACAGCCGCCGGTCGGGCCGGGCGGCTGTCAAATTGTGGGAAGGGTTTTTCGTGAAACGATTCGTGCTGCGCAGTCTGCAGCCGAAACTGGATTTCCGCTTCAGAAAGTGGCTGCTGCAAAGCACTGGACATAACGAGGGAGTTAATGCGCTCGAACCGGGCTGCCGCAGTAGGGACATTCAGCGGTGTACAAATCCAGCCATTCAACTTCGGAGGAGCGAATGGGGCCGCCGCATGATTCGCAATGCGAAGGCAGGATGACTGTTGCCACATCAGGGCCGCGCTCGGTTGGCATATCAGCAATCGCCGGGACACTCGCGCCTATCAGGGCGGCAACTTCGCGCGCTTCGTGTTCCAGTCCATGCAATTTGAGTTCCTGCGCAATACGCTGCCCGGCTTTGTACAACTGGGTATAACGCCCGCTGGCAATTAGGAGTTCCAGTCCATGCTTCAGGTGCGGCATGGCGGCTGCCGGCTGATTATTGAG
The DNA here is from genome assembly GCA_964422545.1 of uncultured Anaerolinea sp. Taxonomy (GTDB): domain Bacteria; phylum Chloroflexota; class Anaerolineae; order Anaerolineales; family Villigracilaceae; genus UBA5195. The sequence goes on from CAYRBO010000009.1 coordinate 104,488, forward strand.
CATCCGCGCCCGCCCGGCCTGAAAGAGCAGGTAGGGCGCGCGCTGTCCGCCGCGCATTTCAGCAGTATGCGCCAATTGTTCAAACATCACTGCGGCGCGGGCGTATTCACCCATGCTCATCATTTCGTGAGCGCGTTGGAGCGCTGGGGAAATAGCCTGTTGGAAAAGCGTGCCAAACCTTCGTGGCATACGATACTCTCCTGGCAACCAACGGAGTTTATGTTTCCTGTTCGGGCAGTCCTGTTTCAGTGGTTTCTTCTGCTTTTTCGAGCAGGCTGACCATGCCGACCTCGGCCAGCAAATCGGCGGCACGCGGGTCGTCGCTGGGTTCAATGCGCCGGGCAAAGATTAGAAATCCGGTGTGGGCAACCATCCGGTCGGTAGGACGGAGGCGCATCGGCTCAGGTTTGTAATAACGCAGCATCACCTCGCACATTTCGAGAAAGGCGAATTTGTGGCGGCGCAAAGCGTAGAGTAATTTTTCAGCCTGGTTAAAGGTCGGGACAATGGATGAAAAGAATCCGCCAGGCTTGAGCGCGGCGCGCGCCTGGGCAATGTAATCATAGGGTGTGGGGACATCCAGGAAGAAGGCATCCACATTGGTTTCATCCAAACCCTCGGTGATGTCCTTGAGTTTGAATTCGACGCGCTCCTGCATCCCCAGCCGTGTCAGGTTCTTGCGGGCCAGGTTCTGCATTTCGGCGCGGCGCTCGTAAGAATAGACTTTTCCCTCTTTGCCAACCGCAAACGCCAGGGCAGTGGTCATAGAGCCGGAGCCGGTTCCTGCTTCGATGACGCGCTGACCGCTGCCAATGCCCATTGTGACCAGGATGAATCCGATTTCTTTGGGGTAGAGAATCTGCGTGTTGCGCGGCAGTTCGGTCAGGATGTCGCCCAGCATGGGCTGGAGCAGGAAGAAGGGGCTGCCCAGGTGACTGAAGACCTGGCTGCCCCAGGGCAGGCCAATCAGGTCGTCGTGCTTGATGATCCCGCGATGCGTGGACATAATCCCGCCCGGTGTGAGCGTGATGATAAAGTGTTTGTGACGAAGGCCAACGAGTTGTATCAGGTCGCCGGCCTGGGCGTGGGTGGTGGTCAAGTTCCAGGGCATGAAGTGAGTTTCTTGTTTCCAGGTTGTCGTGGGCAAGCCCAGCGCAAATCAGAGTTTACGCCACACTGATTTATTATGCCAGATTTAAGGCTGCAAGTGCTTTGCAAAAAAGTCGGTAATGGCGTTGTAGCAGGTGACGCGATTTTCATACTTGAGGACATCGTGGCCTTCGTCTTCAAAAATGAGCAGTTCGATGTCCTTGCCCTGCTTACGGAGTTCGTTCGCCAGGTCTTCGGATTCGGCGGCGACAACGCGCGGGTCGTTGCGGCCCTGGATGACCAGCATGGGGCAGGTCATCTGATGCAGGTGGGTTTTGGGCGAACGCTCAATGAGAAATTCGCGTTCTTCGGGCTTATCGGGGTCGCCGAGCGCAATTTTGAAGTAGGGCTTCCAGGTGGCGGGGATGCGCTCGCAGAAGGTCAGCAGGTCATAAGGGCCGAACATGTCGCAGGCGGCTTTCCATAGAGCGGGGTGTCTTCCAGCCAGAGTCAGGGTCATATAGCCGCCATAGGAACGCCCAACGACGGCGGCGCGGCTGGTATCGAGCCGTTCGTCTTTGGGCAAAATTTGAGTCATGGCGTGGACGTGGTCGAGGCGGTCCTGGCCGCCCCAGTCGCGGTCGACGTGTTTGGTGTACGAGAGTCCGTATCCGGTCGAACCGCGCACGTTTGGAACGAAGACCGCGAATCCGCGCAGGGTCAGGTATTGGATGAGCGGCATCGAGAACCAGGCGAAGTTGGGACGCTCCTGACCCTGCGGGCCGCCGTGGATGTAGTAAACGACCGGGCGCGGGCCTTCGTAGCCAAGCGCCTGGGCTGGCAGGTAGAGCCGGGCCGAGATGCGCAGGCCATCGAAGGATGTGAACGAAGCGTCCTCGCCTTTCGACAAATGTTCTTCGGGGATGCCCAGCACTTTTTCGTTGGTGTGGACGACAATAAAATCGCGTTTTTTGCGTTCGATGGAGTAGATTTGGGTGGGAGAAACAGCTGTGGAAAAGGAGACGGTGAAAATATTCGAGGCTTTATTGTAATGGGCGTGTTCCATCTCGCCGCTGTCGAGCGGCTCCGCGCCCAGCACGACTGTCTTGAGTTTCATCGAGCGTTTTTCTTCGTTGAACGTTCCTTCGTAGAGCCACGAACAGCCGTCGATGTTGAAATAGACGGCATAGCGGTCATCATGGAGATGCTCCAGCCCGGTCATCTCGCCTGCGCCCTGGTGGACGATGCCTTTCAGTTTAACAGGATGCAGTATTCCGGGCTGGTCGAAGGCGAGGTAGCCGAGTGAATAGGTGTCCTCGAACACCGAGCAGACGACTAGCGCGCCGTTCCCGCTAGGGCTGAATTCCGCCGCGCCGAGACCGTTCAGTGGAACCTGCTCGCCCTCTTTGCGCTTTTCGAGTGGTTTGCCGTAAATGACTTTCTTTTTCTTTCCCTCCAGCAGGTAAAGCACGCCATCGCCAACGGTGTAGCCCTCGCCCATGAGCACCCGGCTATGGTCGGGAGATGCCGCGCTGACGTAGCCGCCCCACTGCGATTCGTCGATTTTCTTCAACTTGTTCGCTGCCAGGTCGCCCTGGTATGTCTCGTTGAGCGGTTTATCGCGCCGCTCCGCTGTCAGGTAAATGATGTCCTGTTCGTCATCGCAGACGGTCAGATGGACGCGGTAACTGGCAAAGAAATTATCGAAAGCCGGTTCGGGGAATCCGCCATCGATGGGGATGAGCATGGGCTGGTAATTTTCATCGCCATCGTGGTCTATCATCACCAGGATTTTGCCCAGGTTGGGGAAGACGTGGAAGGAGCGTCCGCCAATCAATTCCGGGTTTTGCAGGGCAATGTGCGGCGGCAGGAGCGGCTCTGGCACGCTGCCGCCGTAGTTCATGGCATACAGGCTGAGACGCCCAGAAAGATTGCTGATGAAAAAGATGCGGTCATCGACCAATTGCGGGAAGAGAAACAAGCGCGCTGCGAGCAATGATTCAATTCGAGGAGGCATATAACCTATGTCCTTTCTGCCAGATGTTCCTGCATCAAACACTACGATTTTGAGGAAAATTCGCGCCCATTCGATACAAAAACGGGTTTATTGGGATTCGTGCTAATCTTACCACGACACTCCAAAGTTCATTCTTGACATCCCTACCCCAACCTGATAAACTTTTAATGTAAGTGGCACGTGTATTCTTGCTGTAGTCGGGATGGCTTCACCTGAGCACGAACGCTGCTCAGGTGTTTTTGTTATTCCTGATGCAAGGTATCGGCCGTATCACATCCGTTTTTTTCAAGCAGTAAGGAGTAAAGGCAACATGAGCGAACGTGTAATCGGCACCGTCAAGTGGTTCAACAGCAGTAAGGGCTATGGCTTCATCCAGCGCGATGGCGGCCCGGATGTCTTTGTCCACTTCTCTGCCATCCAGATGGGTGGTTACAAAGCGTTGAATGAAGGCCAAAAGGTCGAGTTCTCCATTGAACAGGGTCCCAAAGGACTGCAAGCCGCTGACGTCCGACCGATGTAACTTACACATCCAAACCGAATCCCCCGCCTGGGCGGGGGATTTTTTTGTGTATTTTACGTCACCCCCGTCCTTAACGCCCGAAACGCTGTGAGTGGCTCTACCCGATAAGCTCCGCAGGCGGCAGGGATGATGGCGGTTTCAAAGCGATTGAGGGTCTCTTCGCCGCCGGGGGTGACGATATGCGCTGTGCCTTCCAATACAGTAATGGCATGGAAACTCTCACGCCTGGTATCTAAGGCGACGGGTTGTGTTTGGGCAGAGAGCATTTCAAGCCGAAAATAGGGACTTTCACACAGTAAAGCAGGCTGCCCATCCGTCAGCGCGGGCAGAGGCAGGGCGCTGGCGACTGCATCGGGACGGGAAACGGCCAGGGATTTGTCGATGTGCAGGCGGCGGGTCGGTGTTTCGGGGCGGCCCCAGTCGTAAACGCGGTAGGTCCAGTCGGAGGTCTGCTGCACTTCATAGACGAGCAGCCCCGGGCCGAGGGCGTGGATGGTGCCGGCGGGCATGAAAATCGTGTCGCCAGCCTGGACGCGCAGCGATTGGGTATGTTCGGTGATTGTGCCATTGCGCATCACCGTTTCGAGGGTCTCGGCAGTGGTTCCGGGCTTCATCCCAGCAATGAGAGTTGCCTCGGGCGCGGCTTCGATGATGTGCCAGGCTTCGGTTTTGCCAAAGTTGCCGGGGCCTTCGAGAGCGATGGCCTGATCATCGTCCGGGTGGACTTGCAATGAGAGCCATTGGGCGCAGTCGAGCAGTTTGACCAGCAGCGGGAAGCGCGTCCCGGTTTTGGCATAGGCGCGCGAACCGAGCAGTTCTTGTCCCTTTTCGGCGGCCAGTTCTGCCAGGGTTTTTCCGGCAAAGGCTCCAGCCGCGATTTTGTCGCCTTCGTAGACGACCCAGGCCTCGGCGGTGGGGACGATGCCCGGGCGCAGTCGTTCTCCTCCCCAGACGTAATCCCGATATTCAGGTAAAAGCTGCAGTGGTTGGTTGAGCATCAGAAGAATCTCCGGTTTGGGTAGATTGTATCAAAAGACCTCGGAGTTCTGGCTGAACTCTGAGGTCTTTTATAAATTAGGAACTTTCAAGTTGAATCCTTGCGCAAACAGCAAGGAATTTACCACAAAGGCAACAACGGAACACGACGTAAGAGTATTTAAGATTTTCTGTTGTGCCACGTTATGGCCGTCGTAGTTAAGGGGTTTCTTTTCCGGCTTGTCTGGGTTAGGACTTACACAAATGGCAGTTTTCAACAGGATATACAGGATAGAACAGGATGTTTTTAAGTAATTTTAAGGGTTTTTATCCTGTCAATCCTGTCCATCGTGTTTGTTTTGCGTAAGCCCTATAAATAATCCTTTAACTGCCCAGACCGGCTGGGATGACGCAGCCTTCTTAGGGCCTTGCCTTCAATTTGACGAATGCGCTCACGGGTGAGACCGAATTTCAGGCCAACTTCTTCGAGGGTATAGACATTGCCATCATCCAGGCCGAAGCGCAGGCGCAAGACGTGCGCTTCGCGCGGCGGCAAGGTGTCAAGCACTTCGCGGATTTTTTCGCGCAATAGAGATTCGTAGACGCTCTGCATCGGTGGAGGATTGAATTCATCTTCGATAAACATTCCCAACTCAGATTCCTCTTCATCCCCAACCGGGCTTTCGAGGGAGAGCGGTGTCCACGAGACTTTACGAATCCACTGCACTTTTTGGACCGACAGGTTCATGGCGGCAGCCAGTTCGACAATGGTCGGCTCGCGTCCCAGCGTTTGTTCTAGTTCGTGGGTGTATCGATAAACTTGCCGGATACGATCTACCATATGAACCGGCACGCGGATGGTGCGGGCCTGGTCGGCGATGGCGCGTGAGATGGTTTGACGAATCCACCAGGTGGCGTAGGTCGAAAAGCGGAAGCCGCGCCGGTAGTCGTATTTTTCGACGGCTTTCATCAACCCCAGGTTGCCCTCCTGAATCAGGTCGAGAAAAGCCAGGCCGCGCCCCATATAGCGCTTGGCAATGCTGACAACCAGGCGGGTGTTGGCTTTGATGATGTGTTCGCGCGCCGCCTGCCCTTCCTGGATATCGATTTCCAGCGCGCGCAGGGTTGCCGGGGGCAAGCCGCCGCGTTGGATTTCCTTGCGCGCCTGCCGAGCGGCTTCTATTTTGCGGGCAATAGCAAATTCTTCTTCCATCGAAAGCAGCGGCACGCGCGCCATCTCTTGCAGGTACAAGCCAATGGCGTCATTGGAGGCCATCGAATCAATCGGATTGTCCCAGGGTTCTGATTCGGATTCGTTCAACCGGGCATCTTCCGGCGTTTCGGCATCCAGCACATCTACGCCTCGCCGCCGCAATACCGTTAAAATAACGCGCAGCCGTTCCGAATCAACATCCGGGACGGCTTCCATCAGGTCATCGGTGGTGAGATAACCCTGCACGCCTGCTTTTTCGAGCAGGCTGTTGAGGACTTCGCTGCGGTATCTTCGATTCGCGTGTGCCACGACTGCCCTCCTCTGATTTTCCCGCGTTCCCTCTATGCGCGTGAATGGGCGAGAGATTTCCTCCGCGTGTTGCGCGGAATGAATTCCGCGTTACAGTAAATCTTTTAACGCCGAAAACGGCGAGTCGATTTCCGGCCGGTGTCCGCAGTCTTTTTCATTCAGGTTTTGGCCACATTCAGGACACAGACCCTTGCAATCTAACTTACACAATGGTTTGATGGGGATTTCAAGCAAGGCGAAATCGCGCACCAACGGCTGGAGGTCGATATGCGCATCTTCGGGAACGAGCAGCCCAGATTCGGTGATGTTGTCGCGAGTAAAAGCGTACAGTTCGGTAAATTCCCAATGTAAAGGCTGGATGTACTCGCTCAGGCAGCGCACGCATTCGAGCTGGATGCTGCCGGTAAATTCACCCTCCACTAGCAGGCCCTGAGGCGTGCGGCTGATTTTGGCGTGGCCTTCCACCTCGGTCAGCATCACGTCATCTTCGTCGGTTAGTTTGGGGATGTAGAACTCGAAATCGCGGTTGTATCCGACAGTGGCGCTGACAAGGAAACCGACGTTCAACCGCAGGGGTTTGCGAGGATTTGGCACTGTGGTCTCTTCGATGGTGAGATTTGGGGCGAACCTGCCCACATTGTAGCACGCGCGAATCGGCAAGTCAATTGATTTTTCGCATAAGTAGCATGACTCCACTGCAAAAACCTTTTTCTAAACACGAAGGACACAAAGGTCACAAAGTTTTTAAGACATTGCGCAAATTTCGTCATGTTTCTTGCGAGAAATTTGAAGATTTCAAATTAGGTTCTCAAGAATCCTTCGTGTACTTTGTGTTTAATTGCCTTTTTGCAGTATAGTCTAGCATGTTTTACAAGAATTGTTTCACAGCCTGACGTGGAGGTATTATAAGGTTAAATTGTTTCATCTTATTCGGTTCTTAAGCAGCTGGAAGAATGCGCGCCCTTGTGAGAAAATAAAAGACAATGAAGGAAACAAGTATGCAAAATAATCTTCCACTGCATTTTGTTGATGAACGCTCTGAGCCGACCAAGATAAAGATTGGCCGGGCTCTGTTGGGAGGCTTGTTTGGCTTGCTGGGCGGCACGGCTTTTACACTGGTTGCCATGTTCTCAGACCGGGTTTTGTTCCCCCACCTGCCGATGGGCCTCGACTGGGATTTTTACATCACCTTTTGGGCCTGGCTGGGGCCAGGCCTGATGATGGTCGGGGTTTTGACAGCCTGGTGGTTCGAAACCTGGGCAGGTTTGTTGACCGGTACGCTGGCAGGGGCAACTATCCTGATTTTAAGCAACATGCCCTATTCAGCGGCCAGCCCGTTTCAGAAAGTAATCACCTTTGTGATTATTTTCTTGCCCGCAATGGCACTTTGCCTGCCGGTTGTCTATTTCTTCCGCTGGCTGGTAAAACAATCGTTTCGGTTCTGGTTGCAGCAGGGCGGCGCGCTGCGGGTGGTGACACTCTTCCTGCTGGTGATTGCGCTGGGGGGCGCGGGCGGAATCTGGATGCGGATGCCTGCCCGGGCGATGAATGCAGTGAACAAAATGAATACGGCTTTGCAGACCGCGCCAGAACCCGGCTCAGCGCTGTTGAAGTTGAACCATCTTGAGGCGCATCGCAATCAGCCGTTTGAACTGTTCTATGCTAAATCGACTTATACCACCCAGGGTTATGATGTTCGGGCGGTGTACGATGATGGCTATGTGATCATCTGCGCCATTGTGGTTTATGGAGATTCACCACCTTTTATAACCAGGTGTGAAGAGACCAGGCCATAAATCAGACTTTGTGATGAAAAACCGACTCTAAAAATTCCTGTCCACAATATACCGCGCCAATTCGTCCAACGCATCGCGCTCGGTGGAGGGATGGAACGGCTCTAGAAGATTCAGCGCCCGCTCCACATGCGCCCGGGCCTCGCCCATGGCCTGCTGAATGGCGTTACTTCGGCGAATGCGCTCTACCAGCCGCGCCACGCGCTCGGTATCGGTCCAGCCGCCTTCGGGAATGGCGCGCACATCCGGGTCATCGGGATGCGCCTCAGCATAGTAAATGGCCGGGAGCGTTACCAGGCCGTTCAGCAGGTCAGAGCCAAGCGGCTTGCCCACCGCCACCTGGTCGCCGGTGTAATCCAAGATGTCATCTACAATCTGAAAGGCCATCCCAATTTCATAGCCGTAGGATTTCATGGCCTGCCGAATCGACTCATCTTCGGTCGAAATCATGGCCGCCGCCAGGGTAGACATCTCGAACAGCGAGGCGGTCTTGGCGTAAATCCGCTGGGTGTAGTTTTCACGGTTCAGGCTGCCATGCGCGGCGAACATCTGCGTCAACTCGCCGCCAACGATAATCGCCAGCGTCTCGGCAAACAGTTTCATCAGCGGCAGGTAATCGGCCTCCGCAGCCAGTTTGGCGGCGCGCGCGAACAGGAAATCGCCGGTCAGCACCGTCGCGGCCGGCGACCAGCGCGCATTGAGGGTGGGCATGCCGCGTCGCAGCAACGCGCCATCAATCAAATCGTCATGTACCAGGGTGGCAGTATGCAGCATTTCTACTGATGCGCCCAGGATGACGAGTTTCTCATGGCTGCCGCCGAGCATATACCCAACCAGCAACCCCAGGGTAGGACGAATCCGTTTGCCCCCGGCAGACATCAGGTGTTCGAGCGCGGCTTTCAGGTCGGGGTGTTGGTTCGAATCGACCTGGGCGCGCATGAGCGCCTCGACTTCTTTAATGCCGGATTGTACCGGTATGAAAAATGTGGTCGTCAAAATATGTCCTCACCAGGCAAACAGCCGCGCGGCATTCGCAGTTGTGATGGCGGCGATTTCCTCGGTGTTCATAGAATGGATTTCTGCAATTTTATCAGCAATATGACGCACAAAGGCAGGTTCGTTGCGCCGCCCGCGCCGGGGGACGGGCGCGAGATAAGGCGCGTCGGTTTCGATGAGGATTCTATCCAGCGGCAGGGCCTTCACCAATTGTCGTTTCGATTCGGCGTTTTTATAGGTCAGCGGGCCGGTGATGCCAATATAGAAGTTTAATTGAATCGCTTTCCTGGCTGTAGCGAGATTCCCGCTAAAAGAATGCAACACGCCCGGGCGCTTTGCAAGCGGATGCTTCCCCGCTGATAACTTTGTGACCCATTCATCGAGAATAGTTAACAAATCTGAAGCGCACTCCCCTTCTGGGGCATCGCCCGCTTCCCGCAGGTGCAGCACCACCGGCAGTCCCAACGCACCTGCCAGGTTTAACTGTTCCTTCAGCACCTTCTGCTGGACATCATGCGGCGCGGAGTCCCAATAATAATCCAGCCCGATTTCGCCGATGGCTTTAATCTTGGAGTGCAAAGTCTCCCGACTTTGCATCCGACGACTCCCGTCGTCGGACTCCGCCAATTTTCGCAATTCGTTCAACGTGGAACGTTCAACGTTTGATATCTCCGTCGGATGCACGCCAATCGCGGCGAACAGGTTGGGGTGCGATTCGGCCAGTTTAACGGCAGAACGGGAGGATGCCAGGTCGATTCCCGGAATCAGGATGCGGGTGAGACCCGCTTCCCAGGCGCGGTTAAGCACCTCGGGGCGGTCACTGTCGAATTGTCCAAAATCGAGGTGGCAGTGGGTATCGGTAAGTGTCATGTTCCAGGTGTCAGGTGTCAGGTGTCGGGTTGGCATGACACTGGAAAACCTGACACCTGACACGTTTATTGGATGCCCGCCACCTTCAGCCCGTCTTGCAAAATGGCCTGAACTTTATCGCCGTGCCGGGTTTCGCAGTAGACGCGCAGAATTGGCTCGGTGCCGCTGAAACGGATGAGCAGCCAGCCGCCGTCCTCCAGTTTGAATTGGAAGCCGTCGATGGTGATGAGTTGGGTCACTTTCAGGCCGCCGATGGTTTTGGGGTTGGCATTGAGGATGATTTGCTCGCGGGCGGCGCGGTCGCCGCTGAAGGCGCTGTCGATGCGGTCGTAGAAAAACTCGCCGCCAACTTTCTCGAACAGAAGTTTGAGCAGTTCGGTCGGTTTTTTTCCCAGACGCACCATGAAATCGAGCATATACAGCCCAGCCAGGATGCCATCTCGTTCGGGGACGTTGCCGCGGAAGGCGTAGCCGCCGCTCTCCTCGCCGCCAATCAGCGCGTTGGTTTCAGTCATTTTGGGAGCAACATATTTGAAGCCGACGCCGGTCTCATGCACGGGGACGCCGTACTGCTGGCCGAGGATGTTCAACATGCCGGTAGTGGAGAGGGTTTTGACGATGTCACCGCGCAGGCCGCGAATTTCGAGCAGGTAGTAGGCCAGCAGGGCATAGACGCGCAGTTGGTTGATGAACTGTCCGTTTTCGTCGCCCACGCCCACCCGGTCGGCGTCGCCATCCAGGATGAGCAGGATGTCGGCTTTGTTATCGATGGTCGCCTGTAAACCGACGTTGATATTCGGCGGAATCGGTTCGGGACGTTTCATTTCGGGGAAAACCGGATTGCGCTGGTTGTGGATTTCGATGACGCGGGTTTTGCCGCCTTCGAGCAGCCGGGTCAGCCAGCCCGCGCCGTTGCCCCACATGGCATCGACCATGACCGTTAAACCAGCGTCTTTAATCGGCTGGAGGTCGATGAGTTTTTGGATGTGTTCGATGTAAGCGGGGGCGGGGTCAAATTTGACGATTTTTCCGGCTTTGACGGCCTCGTTGAAAGTTAAACGTTGAACGGCGTCCACGCTTTCCGGGATTCCGGCTTCGATTTGTTTCAACCCCTCCGGGTCGATGGCTCCGCCGGTCTCATTGCGGACTTTGAAGCCGTTGTCGGTGGGCGGGTTGTGCGAGGCGGTAATGTTGATGGCTCCGGCAGCTTTTTTATTGACAACAGAGAAGGCGATGACCGGGGTGGGGGTGGCGCCTTCGGTCAGCCAGACGTTCAGGCCGTTGCCAGCCAGCACTTCGGCGGCGGCGGCAGCGAAATTTTCGGAGTGAAAGCGCTTGTCGTGACCAATGACAACCCACTGCCCGGCCTTGCCCTGCGTGAGCATGTACGAGGCGAAGCCCTGTGCGGCCCGGCGGACGTTGTCGAAGGTGTAATCTTCGGCAATCACACCGCGCCAGCCGTCGGTGCCGAATTTGATTTTAGATGTCATGTGTAACTCCTTTGGGGAGGGGATTTTGGAGGGATTATAACAGGCGGAGCGAATATGCACAAAAAGCATTCCTCAACAGCCAATACCTTTGCCAATTTCCAGGGCTGCATTTTTTTCTTCGCCCTTTGGCTTTTACCGCTGATTGTCTTGCTCATTCAGCCCTATTTCCCAGCATATCCCCGCTATGATGCTCATTGGGGGATTTTGCGTCAGGGGTACAGGCCAATCGCGTCGAAGTCCGCTCCGCCATCCGTATCTTGTCCCCCTGGCGATGTGATGCGCACATAGCGGTATGTGCCAGGCGGCACGAAGGGGTCAATATCAATAGTTACGCCGTTTTGCGGGGGCGGAGAGGGATGATACAAAGCGGCTTCAGGAATCCATTCACTATCATTTTCTGTATACCCAGCAACGTTTGTATTTGCGTCTGGCATGCCATTGCACCAGTAGAAAACCTGATACCAGGGGCCAGCCACCGAGTTTCCCAACTCCAAAATTACGCAATCCAAATAAATTCCTGGCCCATTGTACCTTTCATAATAAACCATATCATATTGACCATCGCCGCTGGTGGAAATCAGTAGGGCGCCCATATCAATGATGAGCGGGGTATCGTTTCCTATTGGTTCCCAGCTCCCATCCCCTGGCCCAATATTGACTCCGCCCGGCGGTGGGGCGATGGTGGCCGTTTCGGTAGGGGTTGCGGTTTGGGTTGGCGTGCTGGTTTCTGTCGGCGTTGCGGTTGGCGTGCCTGTCTCAGTTGGCGTTGCGGTTCCAGTGGGAGAATTTGTTGCGGTAAGCGTAATGGTAATCGTCGGGGTAATGGTGGCGGTCAGAGTGGCCGTTGATGTTGAAAGGTTGGTCGGGCGCGGGGTAAAGGTGCGGGTAGGGAAGAGCAAAGTCGGGTAGATGACAGGAGTCCACGTATAAAACGGCAGGGAGGTCCAGGTTGCTGAAGGCACGCTGGTTACTTGCTGAGAGGCAGTAGGCCAGGGAGAACCTGTAGTCTGCGTGACAGTCGGCGTCAACGTAGCGGGCGGCACAAAGGTCACAATAGGAAGGATAGGCGGATTGAGCGGCCCAACAGGCGTCAGGAAGGTATCCCACCAGAGTGGGGGAGTCGCAATTTCTGGCAATAACGGCGCAACCGGCTGACCGGGTGGCAGGCTGGCATACTCTTTATCGGGGTCGAAGTTTGAATTCATGCTCGAGTTGGGCAGTGTCCAGCGGGGAGAGAGGCGCGCCGCAAGGCGGCCAACGATAACCATCGTAAGCAAACCACAGAGCAACATAAAAATCAACAAAAGCAGGCCGCGCCGCTCACGCTTCTTGGACTGGGTTGTGTTCATGGTCTTTCACTTTCAACGGCAAACGGACAAAGAACTTACTTCCCGGCAAATTGGTTTCATCATACCCTGGGCTTTCGACCCAAATCCGGCCCTGGTGGGCTTCGACAATCCCGCGCGCGATGGCCAATCCCAGGCCAGGGCCGCCGCCTTTGAACTTGGTTTTGCCGGTTGAGTGCATGTACACTTCCCCGGTTTGGTAAAACTTCTCGAAGATGAGTTCGTGATGGGCCGGGTCGATACCAATGCCCGTATCGCTGACCACAATTTCGACCTCGTTCTGCCCATCTCCGGTTTCAACAAGATGCCCATGAACGGTGATGCGGCCTCCATCGGGCGTATATTTGATGGCATTCATGACCAGGTGATAAAACACTTTGTATAATTGGTCAGGGTCAGCCTGGATGACGGGAAGTCCATCCACCCCTTGCATAGACAGGGTGAGTTTCCTTTCCTGAACAGCATCATGAAAGTTTTTATAGACTCGCGCTAACACCACTCCCAGGTTAGTATCTTCAGGGAGGATTTTCAGGATTTTGCTATCGATGCGCGAGACATCTAACATGCTGCTGACAATTTCCTGCATCCGGTCTGAACCATCTAAAATGCCCTGCGTTAACGCCATCATTTCCGGTTCATCTTTGAACTTGATAGCAAGCATCTGGGTATAGCCTTTGACCAACGTCAACGGGGTGCGAAGTTCATGCGCGGCAACCTCAATGAAACTGACTTTGGTACGGTCCATCTGTTCCAATACTTTGTAGGTTTTTTCCAGTTCAGCGGTACGCGCTTGCAGCCGCTCGGTCATTTCATCAAAGGTATGCGCCAATTCTCCAATCTCATCGCCGGTCAGGATTCCAGTGCGCTGACTCAAATCGCCACTGGCAATGGCCTGTGAGGCGCGCAACAGGGTATGAAGTGGTTTGATAAGCATTTGCGAAATGCGATATCCGAGCAACACAACGACCAGCGCGGCTACAGCAAACAGTAAGATGTAAGAATTACGGCTGGTGGAACTGGCTTCCACTACAAAATCCACCGGCAAGACAACCCCAAACACGCCCAGCCGGTCGCGGCCAATCTGTAAAACGCCGCGTGCTATGCTGTAATAACGGCCTGAAATATTCTTGTTCTCGCCGAATACTACATTGGATGCGGTCAGGATTTGATTCAAAGAAACCGGGTCGAGCAAAAAAGTGCTTTCGGGCACTGCATTTTCGACCTGACCAGCCAACGAAGAAGCAATGATTTTGCCAGCGCCGTCATAGAGGATGACATCTGTAAGCGAGATGCTCTTCAGGCGCGGAAGCAGGGTATCTAACGAGGTACCTATCACCACCACGCCCACAACCTTTTGGCTGCGCAAGATTGAGATGGCGGTGTAATGATAATAGCGCTGGTCGACCTGATTCCATCCCAAAGTACGAACAGGAAAATCGGTGTTATTCAAGAAAAGCGGGTCTATCCAGGCAGATTTGCCCATCCCCACCTCGTAATTGATGGTCTCCAGCACGCCATCGGAGCGGCGGAGCAGGTGCAACTGTTCCCGTCTCTGTTCGTCAATCAAAAATAATTCTTCGATGCGATTCCCCTCCGCCTGGGGCCTCACCAGTGTTTCGAGCGCGACAGCGTCGCCAGCCTGAAGCGATTCAGCCAGATTGACAGTATATGCAATCAAACGGGCTTTTTCGGTGTGCTGCTTTTCTTGTTTGCCAAACTCATCCAAAACAATTCGGCCGGCTTCGCGCATTTGATTTTTGAGCCGCTCCTGTTGCGACCCTGATACCAGCCAGGTAACCACGTAGACTCCAATGGCCGCCACCACCAGAGTTAGAAAGAGATATGGAAGCACAACTTTGAAACGAATGCTCACGCGATAACCTCAACAAAGCTTACCCAAACCTGAATTATAAACCTTGGCAGGGGGAGGTCTGAATAGTGAAACCATGACGATTATTCCCGGCCTGGTTCGAGACACCACTGTTAAGATTATACATATATCGACAACAGCGTCACTCTACGAAATTGTTGGAATATGCAATGTAACGATGATGTAATCATGATACGCTCATTTGTTCAAAAGTGGGTAAAATTCAGCCAACCATGAGAATCGATTTCCGTTCCGCTCTTACGCCGCGCGCGATTGCTGGCGCGATCTTGTTCGCCCTGCTCTTGCTGACAATGACGTTCGTCTGGATGGCCGGGTCTGTGCCTCCCCGGCCCGACCCGGCGGGCTTGATGGCCGCCATGACGGTCATTCCCGCCCCAACAGGCACGGCCGCCTCTGAGGTTGCAACCGTTGACCCCTATGCACCTACTCCCACGCCAACCCTCGCGCCAGGCCAACTGACGACGGGTATCTATGTCCAGATTGTCGGCACAGGCGGCATCGGCTTGAACATCCGTTCCGCGCCGGGGTTGGATTCCCGCCAACAGTTTATGGGCTTCGACTCGGAGGTCTTCCTCATCGCAGATGGCCCGCGCGAACGGGATGGCTACACTTGGTGGTACGTCGTCTCGAATTACGATGATGGCCGCGCCGGGTGGGCCGCCGCCAATTTCCTGGAAGCCATTCCTGCGCCAAATCGGTAACTGGAAGCCCTTGCAGCATTAAGCCCTCACAAACGAAACGATAAAATGGAGAAAAAAGTGAAAGAAAAACCCCTGAACATCACCGCCAACCGACCCGCCCTTGAAATGACCATTACCTGGGGTGATGGTCACGAGAGTATCTATCCGTTTTCCCTGCTGCGGGCAGCCTGCCCTTGCGCCCAGTGCCGGGGCGGACACGAGAAAATGTCCCCCGAACCTGACCCCGAAGTGTTCCACGTCCAACTGGAAGAGTCTCCCGCCACGCGGCTGGTCAACGTCAAAGCGACCGGTTCTTATGGCATCACCCTGGTCTGGGATGACGGTCACGATTACGGAATTTATAACTGGCACTATCTGCGCGCCCTATGCCCCTGCCCAGCCTGCCGAAGGGGTAAGTAAAAGTGAAACGTCCCGAAGGGTTTTAACCTTCGGGACGCTGTTTCTCAGGGCGTTGCGCTTGGCTGACGGGTATTGGTCACCGATGGGGTGACCGAAGGCTGGCGGGTGGCGCGCGGCGTGGGGGTGATGGTTTCAGTTCGCGTGGGGGGCGGCGTGCGCGTATCGGTGGGGGTGGGCGGCTCTTTCGTGGGGGTCTTGAGCAGTTGCAGCTGCTGCTGGGCCTCGGCGCGGCGTTCTGCCGGAACGGCATCTTCTGGCAAGGCCAGCAGGGCAGACCAATCACGGATAGCCGGTCCAATTGCGTTCAATTTTTGGTTAGCAGTTGCGGCAATGTAAAGATACTGGCCTTGCTCGACATCGTTTTTGATGGCTTTTTTAACCTTTTCGACGGTAATGTAGGCGTTGCCCCATTTTCCAATCGCCATGTAAGCCCGCGCCAGTCCTTCCGAATTGCGGAAGGACTCGGCATTGTACTGAACCGACTTTTCAAAATTCTCGACCGCCAGTTTTTGATACTCCTCGCGCCGCGCATCGGCCAGGCCCTGTTCGGCGCTATTTTGCAGGTACAACTCACCCATCCAGTAGTAGGCTTCGGAACTGGTTCGGTCGAGCCGCAGAGCCTGGTCAAGGTATTTCCGCGCAGTCTCTGCCTCGCCTTTATTGAAATAAGCCGCGCCTAGCACGGTAAACGCCTCGGCATTATCGGGCTGGTACTGGACATATATCTCCAGCGTTTCCACTGCCTTTTCAAGCTCCCCATTGGCGCGATAGGCCATCCCTAGCACCAAATACCCTTCGAGCATGGTGAGGTCAAGTTCGTTGGCCTGGGTGGCCGCCTCCAGCGCGGCCTCGTTTTCGCCCATCGCCAAAAGTACGCGCGCCAGGGTCAATTTAATCAGCGGTGAATCGGGGTTGATGTCGTTGGCATCTTCCACATCGTTCAGCGCCGCCGCAAAATTGGCGCGCTTCACATAAAACAAAGCGCGCTCCAGGTAGGCCTCGGCAAAATTCGGGTCGTTGGCAATCGCCTTATCCAGGTCAGGAAGCACATTGCTATTTGGATTTCGCCCCAGGTTGGCGCGCGCCTTGCCCAGGTAACTGGGCGCGTAATTGGGGTTGACCCTAATTGCCTCGTTATAAAACGTCAGAGCCTCGTTATAACGTTTTGCCATGCGGCGCGCTTCTCCGGCAAAGTACAGCGCATCAACTGAACCTGGCTCTACGGTGGCAAGTTGCAGCCACATATTCACCGAATTATCCCATTGCTGGTTGAGCAGAGAACGCTGGGCAGACCGGTAAATATCTTGCGCCGCCCCCACATGCGGGGTGGCTCCATAAATTGGCGTTGGCGTATAGGTCGCATCCAGTTGCGCCGCCAGCGGCGGAAGGGTTGGTTTTACGTCGGGCGGGTTGGTGCGATATGGAGTTACCGTCGGGCGCGGCGTCCCCATCACAAAGGCTGTGGGAGTAGGCTGGTTGGCAATTATCGACCCCAGTCCAATTACCGCTGCCAGGATGACAATCCCAGCCACGCTGAAAATCGCCGCCAGCCGAAAGACCGGGCTGCTCGTCACCCGTTTCAGCCCTTTGGGCTTGGGCTTTTCATCGACCAGTTTGAGTTTGTTTTCCCAGGGACGTGGATGATTCATCGGGAACGGCTGAATGGAGTCATCCGGCGGCAGCGCGCCCATCAAAATCAGCCCGCGCCGCGTGGCAGCATCCGTCGGGTCGAGTTTATAAGCCGCTTGCAGGCAATACAATCGTTCCTTTTGGGTTTCCATTGCTGCGCTCATCCAAACCCAATAGGCCGGGTTACTCTGGTCGGCCTTCAGCAGTTTGGTCAGGATGTCGCGCGCTTGCGCGAAATTTTCCTGGCGAATCGCCTCAACGGCATGTTGGAGCATCCGCTCTTGCGGGGAAGGTTCAGGCGGGAGCAGTTCGGGATTCATGCTATGAGTTTAGCACAGCCCATCGGGGCGGGCAAGTTATTTGGCCTTGATATAATGCAAAGTATGGAATTTTTTCGCGCCAAACGGTGGATTAACGTTCTCCTGGCGTTCCTCCTGCTTGCAGGCTGCCGCGAGGCGGAACCGACCACGCCGGGGCCGCTCTCGCCATTAAGCCTGACCGCTTACGCCACCCAAACGATTCCCGTCAAAACACCCGCCATTCCCACGGCCGTCTCGACAGACCCGGCGAACGCTGTTTCCACCCCCACGCCTTCGACATATACCGTCCAAAGAGGCGATACGCTCTTGGAAATTGCCAGCCGCTACGGCATTTCTCTGGCCGAACTGCTGGCCGCCAACCCTGGCATCATGCCTGAAGCCCTGTCAATTGGGCAAGCCATCCAGATTCCGGCGCCGCGCGCGGCGGAGGCCCTGCCGCCGCCCACTACAGTGGATTTGGGCCAGGCCGCCTGTTACCCCGTTTGGCGGGGCTTCTCATCCGGCGGGGGCTTGTATTGCTTTGTGCCGGTGCATCATCCTGGGGAGGGGTGGCTGGAAAACATCAAGGTGCAGGTCACGCTGCTCGACGCGGAAGGCCGGCCCATGACGAGTCAGGAATCGCTTTTGCCACTGACCGGTTTGGGCGCGGGGAAAACGCTTCCGGCGGTTGCCTTCTTCCCCCGCGTCGAGACATTCAGCGCGATACAGGCACAATTGCAAACCGCCATCCAGACCGACTCGACGCGCTACCTGTCGGTCGAACTTAAAAACTTGCTGGTTGGGATTGCCTGGGGCGGCCTTTCGGCACAGGTGGAGGGGTGGGTCTGGCTAAGCGCGGATTCTAAACCCGCCAGCACAATCTGGCTGGCGGGCGTGGCGTATGATGCAGGGGGGAAAATTGTGGGGGTTCGGCGCTGGGAGTGGAGCGGCTCGCTCGCGCCGGGAGAATCGCTGCCGTTCTCGTTCGCGGTTTATAGCGCGGCAGGGGGCATTGCGCAGGTGGAGGTGCTGGCAGAGGCCCGCCCGTAAAATCTCACCGCGCCAGCCAACTGTCTGAGACACAAACCGGCGCGCCGCCTGGCTGCGAAACGCAAACTTTATAGGTAATCAGGTCGCCGGTTTTCAGGCCGGGCAAATTGACACTCAGGTAGGTATTTCCGGCGCTTGAGGTGGGCGGAAAGACCAGTTTTTTAACCGTTCCATTCGGCAGGGTGATTTCAACCGTTGGTTCAACATCTTGCATGGGTTGGCCAGTTGCATCATGATATACCCTGGCACCCAACACCTGCTCTTGCCCTGGCGGGAGATGGGAATTGGCCTCCCAGGCCAGCAGGGCAATTTGGGCGGGCTGGTAATTTTGGCTGCGCAGGTAAGCGCGCCCCAGCGGGGCTGGTCGGATTTGCGCCCCGGCAGGCGCAGATGGGTCGAAATCGAGACAGTAGTTCTGGAAACACTGCCGCGGTATGCCGTTTTCCTCGAACAATTCCCCAATGGGGTTGCCGGAGAGTTCTGTGCCGCCATGCAAAGCAATGTATTCGATGAAAAGTTTGGGAACGTTATGCCCTAAGCCACTGACTGGGTCAAGCGTAATGAAGGCCATGCGTTGGTCGCTACTGGGAGGAACGAACGGCCCCGGCTGGTAACCGGTCAGCAAGGGCAGGGAACGCAAGCCGATGGTGCGCAGGTTGCCAGGATCAACCGCTAACACGACATTTTCGTAAACCTGTTCCAGCATTCCATCCGCAGCGCGATAAGGCTCCGAAAGTGGCGCGCCGGTAAAATCCTGTCCCAGGCGTTTAACGATTGGCAGGAAGGGCTGCGGCAGGTATTCAGCGCCGATGATGGCATCTGCGGTGGTGGCAGAGCAGCCCGGTTCGGCCTGTCTTCCCCGGCAAGAAACCAGCCCATAGGGGAGCAGGTACGCGCGGGTTTCACCTTCCTGGTGATAGAATCCTATTTTCTCGAAATATTGCTCGTAACGGCTTTTTTCGGGGTTCCAGCGCACCTGGGTCAGTGGATAGCCAGCAAAACGCACCCCTCCCAATTGGTCGAAGAGCGTCACGAACTCAGCAGGGATGATGTAGCCGTTGATGGAGCGCGTCTCCGGCTGGTTTTCTGGCGCAGGCAGGGGCGGGTCGCTGATTTGGAAGGAAATGCCAAGCGGCTCGAAGTTGAAGCGGTCACCCACCGGCTTGCTTTCATCATAGACCATCAACGTATTTTCAGTGTATTGTAGGATTTTTCCATCGCGTTGGAAGGCTGGGCCGAGTGCTTTCCCTAATGTGCGTTCACCGCCCATTAAGTCATAAAACTCGATGAACCGAGAATCTACCTCGATTCTGGCTGGCGGGTTTGTCCTATCGGCTCCCGCGCACCCCAGCAAGCCAACGGCAAACAGTCCCCATAAAATTATCAACGCTGCGTTCTTAAGCGCGCCCATTCGCCTTGCCCCAAAAAAGTGACAGATTAAGATACTCGCATATTATAGTTTACGCGCACTTAAATCAAGACGTAAAAACCCTACGGTTATGTAAGCCAGGGTACGTAGTTATACGTATTAAATTACAGGAAGGCCACCCGGTCATGAGCGGCCTTCCTGAGTGGTTGTTCGGCGGGGTGTGAGTTTCGTTTATGGCGCAGGCCAGGTCAGCCCGGCGGCGTCTTCGGCGGTGCGCGGCATGCCCATCAGCACCCAGCGGCGGAAGGCCTCGACGACATCCGCTTTGAGCGTGCCTTTGGGCGGCATGACGCCGATGATTTCCTTGCCAGTTTCATCGAGGATGGCCTGTCCCTGGATGGTGAGCAGCAGGTAACTATTCTCGTCCCCGGCGATGACGTTCATGTCGGCATGGTCGCCGCTGTTCAAGATGTTTTCGTAGGTATCCATGTAGTAGGCATTGTTGTCTTTGCCGGGGCGGTGGCAAGACAGGCAATAGCGCTTGACAATCGGCGCGATGTGAACGTCATAAGACGGCACTTCGTTCTCGGCCAGCGGCGGGAAGAGCGGCTTGATTTCGGGCATCTCATAGCGGTCATCCCAGGCATAACGAATAAAGGTGACGATGTAGTCAATTTCGGCGCGGGTGAGACCTTCGGGATTGTAGGCTTTGCCGAGCGGCGGCATTCCCAAATCGGGGCGCCCATAGGCGATGATTTCGGCCATCGAGGCGTCGTTGACGGTATACAATACATCCCGGCTGTTGATGGGGCTGACAACCGTGCCTTCTAACCCTGCGACGCCTTCGATCACTGTGACCGAGCCATCCTCGCCGTGACATTCCAGGCAGTGGACGGAGTACAAATCCTGCCCGGCTATAATGCGGTCGGCCAATGTGGCCGGGAGCTCGACCTTCTCTGTGGCAGGCAGCGGGTAAAGAATCATTGCCGCTGTGGCAAACCCAATCATCAAGACGCCGGAGGCCAGGGCGGTGAGCGTAATGCCGCGCGCGGCTTGCTCGCGCATGGTGTAGGCCATCACCGTAAAGAGGATATAGGCCAGCAGGGGAATCACAATCCCGGCAATGGCCTGGAGGATACCGGGGATGTGGGCCCCATCGCTCGTCAGAGTGGGATAATCGGCCATCAGAGTCAACAAGACCATGCCCAACACCATGATTGCCATAATCCCCAACGGCAGGGCGCGTTTGGCGTAATAGCGGTGCGGCGATTTATCAATGAAAGGCAGCAGGGTTAGGACGCCAACAGCCAGACCGGGGACGATAACCGTCGCAATCCATTCGATTTTTCCTAAAACGGGAATTTGCCCGTAGAGCGCCAGGAACTTGAACAGGAACAGGAAATACCACTCGGGGCGGGGGACGTAACTGGTGTCAGATGGGTCGGCTTTGGGAGAGTCGTGGACGCCGACAAAGGTCGCCAGCAGGATGAGAATGACGAAAATCGCCAGGGCCATGATGGCATCTTTGTAAATGCTATCGGGCCAAAACCGCTCGCCGCGCTGAAGTTCGCGTTCGTATTTTTCGTTGATTTTCTGCTTGGTTGCATCGTTCATAGTGTCTCCATCAGGAGTATCCGATGGTCTGTATATAACCTTCGGCCTACTCGACCATTGGCTAGTCTTCCTTATCTGGGAAGTGTGATTCACCATGTTTGATGATGAGATACAGGTGAACGCCGATGAGGGCGGCCAGCATGGCGGGCAAAATCCAGATGTGGGCGGCAAAGAAGCGCTGCAGGGTGAGCGCGCTCAAATCTGGCCCGCCGCGCAGGGCTTTTAGGATGAATTCTCCCAGGAAAGGAACGCTGCCTGCAATCTGCGTGCCGACGGTGGTGGCCCAGTAGGCCATCTGATGCCAGGGCAGCAGGTAGCCGGTGAAGCCCATGCCAATCGTCAGCAGCAACAAACCAATGCCCACCAGCCAGGTCAGTTCGCGCGGGTATTTATAGGATGCAGTGACGAAAGTGCGCAGCATGTGGATGAAGACCACCAGAACCATGAGCGAAGCGCCCCAGTGATGAATGCCGCGAATCAGCCAGCCAAAGGCAACATCGTTCATGATGTATTGAATCGAGTCGTAGGCGTGGTCGGGCGAGGGGGTGTAGTAAACGGTCAGGAAGATGCCAGTGGCGCCTTGCAGCAGGAACAGGAACAGGCTGGCCGAGCCCAGGGTATTCCACCAGTTGCCGAGCGGCTCGGGGCGGTCGAGAATGTTTTTGTATAAGTCGTTCAGCCCAAGTCGCTCATCCAGCCAGGCGAATATCTTTTTCCACCAGGTGCTTTGCATGGTCACTCTCCCTTCTTTTCGATGGGGATGATGATGACGTTGCCCTCGGCATCGACTTCATGTTCGAAGTGGCCGAGCGGCTCGGGCGGGGGGCCATAAGACACTTTGCCTTCGATGTCGAACATGGCATCGTGACAGGGGCAGACGAATCCCTTAGCTTCTTCATTCCAGTTGACCCGGCACGAAAGGTGGGTGCAGCGGCTGGAGAGGATGAGCAGGTCTTGGGGCGATTCAGACTTGCGAACGATGAACCCGCCAAAGACGCTGGCCGTGCGCTCCCAACCGTTGACTTTGGTGACGGTAAAAGAAAAGGGATAAGGAATGCCAACGGGAATGTTGGCGAGGTTGGCTATCACCACCGGCTGACCAGCTTTGTTTTCGCGCAAAGCCGGGGCGAGCAGATAGCCAATGCTTGGAATGCCCACTCCGGCGGCAATGACCCCCCCAATGGCCCCAGTCGTGACTTTGATAAAGTCGCGCCGAGAGACCCGGTTCGAACCTGACATGCGTACCTCCTCTTTATCCCGCTAAGGCGGGTTTGGCGTGGCGCGCGGCGCATCCTTGCTTTGGCGAGACAAGGGGCCGCGCTGATGATGTAATCACTCTTTTTGACGAATACGAAAGGATAGAGAATCGATTAGAATCGCCATTACGACATTGTGGACGTAATAGGATTATAAAGGTCATCATCTTCTTTTTTAGAGGATGACTGGAATGAAATAACTAGGATGATTGTCACTTTCTTTGTCAAATTGAGCGTGTGATAATCATTAAACTGGAATTTTGCGTCAAATTCTCTTCGTCAAAACTGCATCAAGGAGGAAGCGATGGGCACGACCCGTAATGTCAGCCTGTTCACCGCCCTGGGATACAAGGGAAAAGGGCCTTTCCTGACCTTTATCTTGCATCGCATTGGCGGCCTGGGCATGGCAATTTTTGTTACGATGCATATTTTGGCATCGTTCATCAGTGGGGATATTGGGCAATTTTTGAACAATATCTATGAACACTGGCTGTTTCAAATTGTGGTGTATTTCTGCGCGCTGTTCCACGTCATTAATGGCCTGCGCATCACCATTTTGGACCTATGGCCAAATCTGTTGGAGTATCAACGTGAGGCTATTTGGGTTGAGTGGGCGGTATTCCTGCCAATTTTTGGATTATCGGCGGTAATTTTGATGCAGACAGCGGGAGGATGAGGATGAATACGACCCATGCTTCGAGGAGGACAGGCAGCCGAACGCTGCCCCTTAACCGACGCGGTTTGAATTTTGAGATGTTAATGTGGATTTATACGCGCATTTCGGCATTGGGAATGTATTTTTTCATGTTGATTGCGCTGATTGGAGCGCTTTATATGGGCGCGCGCTATCAGATGAGTCTGGCCGATTTGATGCGCTGGCTGTTTATGCCAAATGCAGCGCACGTGGAGCAAATCCCTACGGTTCAGAATATCGATGCCTGGACGACGATGTTTTGGAAATTGGTGGCAAGCGGCATGTATTTGCTGGCGGTCTCGCACGGCGTACATGGGCTAGTGGTGATTGCAGATGACTATATTGTGTCGCGCGTGGGCCGCAAGACAACGCGCTTTTTGAGTATTGTGATGATGATTTCGATGACTCTCATTGGTTTGTATCTAATTTGGCAGGAACTGTTGCTCAACTTGCTGGGAGGGTTGTTATGAATCTTCATCAATTTGATGTGGTTGTGGTGGGCGCGGGCGGCGCAGGACTGATGGCCGGCCTGTATGCCTCGCGTACCGCGAAGACGGCTGTAATTAGCAAACTGTACCCGACCCGTTCGCATACCGGCGCGGCGCAGGGCGGCATTAGCGCGGCGCTCGGCAACCTGGAAGAAGACCGGGTGGAATGGCACACTTACGACTCGGTCAAAGGCTCCGATTACCTGGGCGACCAGGACGCCATCGAGTTCATGTGCCAGGAGGCCCCGCAGGCCATCTTGGAACTCGAACACATGGGGCTGCCCTTCGACCGCACCCCCGACGGCAAGATTTCGCAGCGCCCGTTCGGCGGCCACACCAACAACATTACTGGCAAACCCGTTCGGCGCGCGGCGCACGCCGCCGACCGTACCGGTCACATGATTTTGCAGACCCTCTACCAGCAGTGCCTGAAGAACAACGTCAATTTCTTCGATGAATTCCAGGTCTTAGATCTGCTCATCAACGATGGCAAAGCGGTGGGGGTAGTTGCGGTCAACCTGGCAGATGGGGAACTGCACACGTTCCACGCCAAAAGCATCATCTTCGCCACCGGCGGGCATGGCCGGGTGTGGGAAATCACCTCCAACGCTTACGCCTATTCTGGCGACGGAACGGCGATTGTCTTCCGGCGCGGCATTCCGCTGGAGGATATGGAGTTCTTCCAATTTCACCCGACCGGCATTTACAAACTGGGCATCCTGATTACCGAGGGCGTGCGCGGCGAGGGCGGGATTCTCATCAACGGCAAGGGCGAGCGGTTCATGGAAAAATATGCCCCCCGCGTGAAAGATTTGGCTTCGCGCGATGTCATCAGCCGGGCCATCTACCTTGAAATCCGCGAGGGTCGCGGCGTAAACGGCTCGAACTACGTTTACCTGGATGTGCGCCCCGAAGTGGTCAATCAATACGCCGCCATCGATGGACGCACCAATCCCGACGGCTCGCCGTACAAAGTGACCGCCGAGGAACTGCTTAAAAAACTGCCCGATATCATCGACTTCAACCGGGTTTACCTGGGCATTGACCCGATGACCCAGCCCATGCCCATCCAGCCGACGGCGCATTATGCTATGGGGGGGATTCCGACTAATCAGTACGGCGAAGTGGTCATTGATGACAAGAAGACGGTCTTCCCCGGCCTGTACGCGGCGGGCGAGGTGGCCTGCGTCTCCATTCACGGCGCGAACCGGCTCGGCACAAATTCGCTGCTCGACCTGGTAGTCTTCGGAAAATATGCCGGGCTGCGCGCCGCCGAATACGCCAACGGAGTCGATTTCAGCCCGCTGCCAGCCGACCCCGAAGGGTTTGCCCGCCAACAGTTCGACGCGCTGCGCAATGGTTCGGGCAAAGAAAACCTGACTGACATTTCGAACAAGATGAAAAAGGTGATGTTCGATGATGTGGGCGTCTTCCGCACCGAAGAAGGGATGAAGCGCGCGCTCGAAACGGTGCGCGAACTGAAAGAGCGTTACAAGCAGGTGCGCGTCACCGACACCGGCAAGATTTTCAACACCGAACTGCTGAATGCCTGGGAATTGGGCAACCTGCTTGATATAGCAGAAGTGACGGCCATTTCGGCCCTCAACCGCACCGAGAGCCGCGGCGGCCATGCCCGCGAGGATTATCCCACCCGCGACGACGCCAACTGGTTGAAGCATACCCTGGTTTGGAACCGGGACGGCAAGTTCGAAATTGGTTATAAACCAGTTGTTATCACCAAATACCAGCCGAAAGAGCGGACGTATTAGTTGGGTGTCAGGTATCAGGTGTCAGGTATTCCAACGGGACAATCCGATAACTGGATAACTGGATAACCTCACTATAAACCGTCAAGTGGAGAATCTTATGAAGGTTACGCTTAAAATCTTCCGCTTCAACCCTGAGGTGGATAAAAAATGGCATTACGAAACCTATGTTATCGAGGCTCAGCCAACCGACCGCGTGCTGGATTTACTGGAATATGTCAAAGGCTACATCGACGGTACGCTTTCCTTTCGGCGTTCATGCGCGCATGGGGTGTGCGGTTCAGATGCAATGCGCATCAATGGTTCTAATCGGCTGGCTTGTAAGACGCTGGTGCGCGACCTGGGCGATAAAATCACAGTTGACCCAATTATGGGGCTGAAGGTCATCAAAGACTTGATTGTCGATATGGAACCCTTCTTCGACAATTACAAAAAAGTCTTGCCCTGGTTCATCAACAACAGCCCGCTGCCGGCCGATGGCAAAGAACGCCTGCAAAGCCCCCAGGCGCGCGAGCGATTCGATGACACGACCAAGTGCATCCTGTGCGCCTGCTGCACCACATCTTGCCCATCGTTCTGGGGCAGCGATGACTACCTGGGCCCGGCAGCGCTGGTGACGGCGCACCGTTTCATCTTCGATGACCGTGACGAGGCTGCCGCTGAGCGGTTGCACATTATCAGCGAGACGAGCGGTCTGGCGCGCTGCCACACAGCCTTCAACTGCACCCTGGCCTGCCCGCGCGAAATTCAGATTACTAAGGCGATTGGCGAGTTGAAGATGGCGACGATTACGGGGAAGTTGGATTAAGAACCATAGGTGGTGGACGTTTGACGATGAAAAGACCGGGGAACGCCTGTCCCCGGTCTTTTTGCGCGGCAGGTCAAATGACTAATTTGACTTACAACTGGTACAACTGGCCGTACTTTTCTTTCAGGTATTGGATGTAAGGTTGGATGGTGAGCGGGCTGCCGCTGGCGCGTTCGATAATTTCGGGAGCGGTGAATTTGCGGCCGTGTTTATAGAGATTTTCCTTCAGCCAGCCGTGCAGCGTGCTAAATTTGCCTTCTTTCATCTCTGATGGGATTTCGGGATGGGCTTTGAGCGCGGCGGCGTAGAACTGGGCCGAGAGGATGTTGCCGAGGGTGTAGCCCTGGAAGGCGCCGCCAATCGTGCCAGCGTACCAGTGGACATCCTGCAAGACGCCATCGCGGTCATCGGGCGGGGTGAGGCCGAAATCCTTCTCGAAGCGTTGGTGCCAGGCTTCGGGCAGGTCACGGATGGCGAGCGAGCCTTCGAGCAGGGCCAATTCAAGATCGAAGCGCAGCATGACGTGCAGGTTGTAGGTCACTTCGTCGGCGTCGGTGCGAATGAGCGAGCGTTCGACCTTGTTGACGGCGCGGTAGAATTGTTCCAGCGTGACCCCGCGCAGCTGTTCGGGGAAGGTATCTTGCAATTTTGGGAAGAAATATTCCCAGAAGCCGAGGCTGCGTCCGACGATATTCTCCCAATTGCGCGATTGGCTTTCATGTACTCCGGCACTGGTTCCGCCAGCCAGGGGCGTGCCTTCCAGCGCCATATCTATCCCCTGTTCGTACATGGCGTGACCGGCTTCGTGAATGTTGCTGAAGAGGGTTTCGCCGAGAAAGTCTTCTTTGACGCGGGTGGTGATGCGCACGTCGCCGAGCGAGAATTTGGTCATGAAGGGATGGTGGGTTTTGTCGATGCGCCCGCGTTGGAAGTCGTAGCCCAATTGGCGGACGACCTGTTCGGCAAATTTCATTTGTTCTGCTTCGGGATAGTGTTTGCGCAGAAAGGAATCATCCGCCGCAGGCTGGGAAGTGATGGCTCTGACGATAGGGACCAATTCGGCGCGCAGGTCGGCGAAGAGTTGGCGCACGCTGGAGGCTTTCATGCCGTAATCGGCGAAGTCGATGAGCGGGTCGGCGATGTGTTCGTAGCCGGGGAAGAAGTCGGCCAGTTTGCGGCTCAGGTCGAGGGTTTTTTCGAGCAGCGGCTGGACTTTTTGGAAGTCATTCGCCGGGCGGGCTTCAGTCCAGGCCTGGTAGGAGTGGGCGGCGTGGATGTTCATTTCGGCCACGAATTGGGGCGGGACTTTGGTGGCGCGTTCGTAATCGAGACGGGTAACGCGAATCAGGCTGGCGTCGTCAGAATCATAGGGCAGGCTTTCTTCGTAAGGGCGCAGGTCGTCGAGTAGTTTGCCGATGGCGGGGTCGATGAATTTTTCCTGCGCAAGTTTGGCGAGGGTTGCCAGCTGGCGCCCGCGCGCCTCCGCGCCGCCGGGCGGCATGTAGGTGGCCTGGTCCCAGTAGAGCAGGGCGGCGGCGTTGTTGAGGTCGTCGATTTCGAGCAGGCGGGTTTTGAGTTCGGCGAGTTTGGTTTCGGTGGTGGTCATGAGGGTTCCTTTGGTTTTCAGTAATCAGTGAACGGGTGGGGGGGGTACGATTAGTCTCGGTAGGCCTGGTCTTGATACGCATGGTCTCGATACGCTTCGCTACTCGACCAGCGGGTCAGTCGTCGAGGGGGAGCGGACGGCGAGGCCGCTGCGCTGGACCTTCGGCATGGGTGCATGACTATCGCGTTCAAAAATCAAGGGGGCTTTTCACAGCCAAGCCACCTCGTTGTAAAACATGAGTGTAGATCATGGTGGTTTTGACGTCTTTGTGACCGAGCAGTTCCTGAACAGTTCGAATATCATAGCCAGATTGAAGCAAGTGGGTGGCGAATGAATGGCGAAAGGTGTGGGGCGTGACTCGTTTTTGGATATTGGCGGCCCTGGCAGCGGCACTGATTGCCTTTTGCAAGGCTGTTTCGTGAATGTGATGACGCTGTATCTGTCCCGTTTGTGGGTCTTTGGAAAGCCCAGAGGCCGGAAAGACGTATTGCCAAATCCATTGTTTGTGGGCGTTGGGGAATTTTTTATCTAACCCGTAGGGCATGTAAACGGAACCGAAACCAGCAGCCAGGTCTTTTTGGTGCAGAGTTTGAACCTGAGCGAGATGCTGGCGAAGGGTCGCTGCCAGGTTATCGGGCAGCATGGTCACGCGGTCATCGCCGCCTTTGCCATCTCGAACGATGATGCAATGATTTTGGAAATCAATGTCTTTAACGCGCAGGCGCAGACATTCCATCAGCCGCAAGCCCGACCCGTAAAGGATTTGAGCCATCAGTTTGTACTGCCCGTTCATTTTGGAGAGAACTGCTCGAACTTCGTCTTTAGAGAGAACATTGGGCAGACGCTTGCCTTTTTTGGGACGCACAAATTCAAGTTGAGATTCATCCAGCTGGATTTGGAGAACGTTGCGATACAAAAAAAGGATGGCGCTAATGGCCTGGTTTTGGGTGGATGCGGAGGCGTTTCGGTCAACAACCAGGTGCGTGATGAATTGGTTGATGTCTTGAATGGACATCTCTCGGGGATGGCGGGTGATTTTTCCGGTCTCTATTGCAGGGTTGTGGAAGCGGATGAATTCGCGAATCCAGTGAGTGTAGGTTTCTTCGGTTCGGTATGAGTATTGCTTCATGCGAATTGCTTCGCGGTAGGTTTCGAGGAGTTTCTTCTGAGTCATTGGTGATTTTTTTCCTTGACTGGTTGTGCTATACTATTTTCATAATTTTACTTGTTTTGGGGATAAGCGATAGTATGCGAACGTTGTTGACGAGGAAGCCGGGCCAAAAAGGGACGAAGCAGCTGGCGCTTGAGCATGGCGCACGATTGATCTGTGTGCGCTACCGCTATGATGCAGAAAAACGGCGCAGGTTCAAGACGGTGGAGCTGGTGGTTGAAGAGCGCGAATGGATGCCGGAGGATACGCCGGTGCTTATTAGAGTGGCGTATGAGGAAATCGAATTGAGGGGCCGGGTTAAGCAGGCTGGTGGACGATGGTTGCCTGAAAAGAAGTTCTGGCAGCTGCCATACGGAATGGTGTTGAAGTTGGGTCTGGAAGCGCGAATGGTGAGGGAGTGGGAAGGGAAGCAGCAGTGAGCGTTTTGGTAAACAAGTAAACAGGTAAGCGGGTAAGCAGGTGTTTAAGAAATGTGGTGATGAAAGGGAATGAGTTTGGTTACTGTATATGAACACCGGTTGCTATATGTAGTAGCAGAAAATTTGTGGTATCTGTAGGCAGGTACCATTCTGTCTAATTAATAGTTGG
>CAYRBO010000010.1:0-41918 GCA_964422545.1 uncultured Anaerolinea sp.
TAAAGGTCGCCGTTGGGGTGGCGGTGAATGTCGGGGTGAAGGTGCGCGTGGGGGTGGACGTGGCAGTGAAGGTGGCGGTAGACGTGTTGGTTGGTGTGTTGCTGGGTGTGGATGTGGATGTTTTGGTAAAGGTTGCAGTGGGCGTGCGCGAGGGCGTATTCGTCCACGTGCTCGTTGGGGTGGCTGTATTTGTAGCAGTCGGCGTGTTGGATGACGTGAGGGTAGCCGTCGCTGTCAGAGTGGCGGTCTCTGTGGGGGTGAAACTGGCCGTCGAGGTCAAGGTGACGGTCGAGGTGGCTGTGGATGTGGCAGTGTCGGTTGGCGTCGCAGTGTTGGTTGGTGTTTGGGATGCCGTGGATGTGGAGGTTGCCGTGGGCGTGGTGGTGTCGGTCGGCGTGGAGGAAGGCGTGAAAGTTTGGGTGGGCGTGAATGTTAGCGTAAAGGTCGGCGTCGCCGTGCGCGTGGCCGTGTTGGTTGGCGTAAATGTAACGGTGGGGGTGAAGGTCTGGGTGGCGGTGGGAGCGCGGGTGTTGGTAGGGGTAAGCGTAGAGGTCGGAGCGCGTGTTCGGGTGGCTGTCGGGGTGAAGGATGCGGTTGGGGTCAGCGAGGCGGTGGCAGTTGCGGTGAGAGTCCACGATGGGGTAGATGTCAACGTTTGGGTGCTGGTAGATGTCGAGGTGGTTGTAAATGTCCAGGTCGCCGTCATCGTCAATGTAGGCGTGTTAGAAGGCGCCGGGGTAAAGGTTGCGGTGCGTGTGGCAGTATAAGAGGGTGTGAAGGTGACGGTCGGCGTAAACGTGGGCGTGTTGGTGGGGGCGCGGGTTGCACTGGGGATGGGCGTGGCGCTGGGGCGCGGGGTGTTGGATGTGGTGGAAGTCAGCGAGGCTGTGGCGGTCGGCGGGATGACGCGCGTGGCGGTCAGGCTGGAGGTGAGCGTTGGGCGGGGCGTGTTTGTGATTGTGCGAGTGAAGGTGAGGGACGGTACGTCGGGGAAGGTGGTGGTGAGTGGTTCAGGAGTGGGCGAGATGGTTTCGATTATGGTCGGTTGCGGCGTGGCGGAGGGCGGCAGAGTTGCGGTATTTGCCGGGGTGGGGGGCAAGGTTGGAATGGAGGTGGGTGGTGGCGCGGTGGGTAGGAGTTGGGCGGCAATCGGCTCCCCAAAGCGCGCGCTGGCAAAAGAAACCCCACCCATCAGCAGAGCCACGCCAATCCAGCGCCAACCGGCTACGATGCGCTGCTGACGGGTGCGGTAAAATTTGACTTTCATCCCGGCCCGAATGAAACTAACCCCCATCCAAACGCAAAATATCGCCAGGAGACCGGCGAAGATGGTGATGGCCTGGATTATGACTGGTATCGGCATGGAGCAATGGATGAGATGGGATAAAAACTAAACTAGTTTAGCACAGACGGCGTGCTTTTTGCGCGTTTCCGCGCGAGGAATCGCGCCCGATTTCGGTAAAATTCGTAATACAATTCAATACATTCACCAAAAATTTTCTGACAGGTTTCGTGGGGTGGATACTTGCGCCGAACGCAAGTGCGGTGTTGGTAATCCGCCGTGGCGTATATGTACATTTTTGTCTATATTCAGGCAACGCGGGATAACATCCCGCGCCACAGAATGCACATCGTAAAATTGGCAAAGGTGTTGACAAGTCAGAGGCAATTAAGGATAGCCCAGGCGCGTTAAATGTGAGCAATTCTTTAAGAAACCTGCGTAATTGACTCTGCCGAAAACGGCTTCACGCAAAGTTGCTGAGTTTTCATTTCGCAACAAGGAGTGTACATGACAAAAAAAATCGTCGTCGTAGCCGGGAACATTGGCGCGGGCAAGACATCGCTCACCGAGCGCATTGGCGCGCGGCAGGGCTGGGTGACAGGCTACGAATCGGTCTCCGATAACCCCTATCTGCCCGATTTCTATGCCGATATGAAATCGTGGTCATTT
The DNA here is from genome assembly GCA_964422545.1 of uncultured Anaerolinea sp. Taxonomy (GTDB): domain Bacteria; phylum Chloroflexota; class Anaerolineae; order Anaerolineales; family Villigracilaceae; genus UBA5195. The sequence continues at coordinate 1,952 of CAYRBO010000010.1, forward strand.
CACCTGCAAATCTACTTTCTGGGTCATCGTGCCCGGCAGTATCTCGAACTGGCAAACGACCCGCGTTCGGCCATTTCAGACCGCAGTATTTTCGAGGACGCCTACATCTTTGCGCGCGCCCTGCATCACCTGGGCAACCTGAACGAGCGCGATTATCTTTCGTACCGCCGTCTGTTCGAACTAGTGGTGGGCAGCCTGCCGCCGCCCAACCTGCTTATCTATCTGAAGTGTCCCGTTTCGGTGCTGATGGAGCGCATCCAGCGCCGCGCGCGCGGCATGGAGACGGGCATCACCGCCGAATACCTCGCCCTGCTCGATTCGTTCTACGATGACTGGCTGCGCTCCTTCGACCTTTGCCCGGTGCTGACCATCCAGAGCGGCGATGTAGACTACGTCCACAAACCGAAGGCGCTGGAGAAGGTGACGCAAATCATCTCCGACAAACTGGCGGGCAAAGACATCGTAGAATTATGACGAACCTGCTCAACGACCCCCATCTCTTGCGCAGCATCGCCCGGCGGCTGACCGTCACGGCAGACCGTAACCAGGTTGTAGAAGAAATTTGCATGTTGTGCAATCTTACCTGGTCGCAAGCCGAAGAACTGGTCGAACACGCTCTGGCCTATTACCAGGCAGACATTACCCGCCTGCAAACACCCATCCTGGCCCTGCTCGCGCTGGTGCTGTTCGTGGGCGGAGCGGCGCTCTCGGCCTGGCAACTGTTGGGGATAACGGCAGTCCTTTCGGCGATCTCGAACCCGCGCGCCGGGGAATTTTGGGATGTCTATCACCTGTCGCTTGGTTTTTTCGGCGTAGTGACCAACTTCTGGGGGATGTTGGCGGCCTTCGTCACCGGCCTGGCGATGATGCTGGGCAGCTATATCGGCATGAAGGATGTCTGGCTGGCCTGGTTGGATGCGCTCGAGGGCGGAATGCTATTTAAGCGAGATTTTGCCCCCGGGGGAACTTCCCGGCTGGAAATTGCATCCGCTGCGGAGGCCGTCTTCAGCGCCGAAGATTGGGCGCGCAACAATCCCGATGAGCAGGAAATCGCCCAATTCATTCTAAACCGCTTCGAAAAAAAACACGACCGCGATTGGGTAATTTCCTCGCTGATGCTTTCACGCGGGCTGACCTGGCAGGCTGCTGAACAGCTGGTCGATGCGGTGTTGCGCGCCCATGGCAGGCTTCCGTTTCATCAGCGCGCATTTCCGCCCTATGCAGTGTTCTCTGTACTGGGACTCACCATCGCCGGGCTGATGGTCAGCCTGCAATACTTCGCCGTCATGAGCGCCGTTTTGCGCCCGGCCTTTATCCAGATTACTGACCAATACACATTGGTGCGCTTTCTTTACCCGGCGGGGCAGCACATTGAGGCCGCGCCTGCTCCATTTTTTCTGTTCTTGTTGGGTTTGGCAGCGTTCATCGCCGGGCTGTTCTTGCTGCGTATTATGCTGCCATCGGTCTATCGCTGGGGGAAAAATCATGGTAAAAAACCGTCCTGAAGGCAATTGGGCCGGTTCGTTTGGGCGTATTTTTAAGCCTTCGGGACGATTCGTTGACAAGGAGACACGATGATTCGATTTGAGCCAATGAATGATGATGATTTCGCCGCCTTCCTGCGAAAATCTGTTCCTGAATATGCCTACGACCAGACTCGCGCTGGAAATTGGACCACACACGAAGCGATGGGCAAGGCGCGCGCCGAATTTCAGCAGATGCTTCCCAATGGTCCCAAAACTCCCAACCAGCACTTGCGCGTGATGCTCGATGATAGAGGTCACAAGGTTGGCATGGTCTGGTATTTTGTCGATACCCGCGGCGAACGCCCCAAAGCCTTCCTGATAGACTTTTTCTTTTTCTCCGAAGACCGGCACAAAGGATACGAGAAAGAGGCCTTTGCTGTGCTGGAAGCCGAACTGCGCGCGCATGGCGTTCAGCGCGTCGAGTTGCAGGTCTTTTCGCACAAGACCGACGAAGTTGCGCTTTATCAGAACAATGGTTTTTCGCAAGCCAGCATCTTTTTTGCCAAAGATTTATAAAAGCGATTGCCTGAATGCTGAAAATGCAAATTCCCCCTGCCCTTAAGAACCATAAATTCCTGTTGCTCTGGCTTGGCTTGATGGTCTCCATTGCCGGGACGCAAATGCAGGTGGCTGCCATTCATTGGCACATCCGTGAACTAACCGGAACGCCCGACCCGCTCGCCCTGGGTGGCATTGGACTGGCGCGCATCCTTCCGGTGATAGTTTTTTCTGTATTTGGCGGCGTGTTTGCCGATACCTACAACCGGCGCGTCATCCTGTTCATCACCCAAACTGGCATGGCGTTGACTGCGCTGGGGTTGGCGGTTTTGACTTTTAACGGACAAACCCAAATCTGGCATATCTACTTGCTGACGGCGCTCCAGGCAGCAGCCATGGCGTTTGACGGCCCGGCGCGGCAAGCGATTGTACCGAACATCGTTCCGGCCAAGGATTTGCCAAATGCTTTCAGTCTGAATTCGATTGCGTTCAACGCGGGCGCAGTGATTGGCCCGGCTTTGAGCGGAATTGTCATTGCTGCCATTGGCCAGGGCTATACCTATTTTTTCAACGCGATTTCGTTCCTGGGAGTCATTCTCGCCTTGTTTGCCATCGGCCCAATCCCCCAGGATATCAGAAGCGTGGGCGGAGTCAGCTTTTCGGTCATCAAAGAAGGGTTTCGATTTATCTTCTCTCGTAAAATTATCCTTTCTACGATGGTAATGGACTTTTTCGCTACCTTCTTTGCCGCTGCCAACACCATGCTGCCCATCATCGCGCGCGACATCCTGAAAGTTGGCGAAGTCGGCTACGGGCTGTTGGGGGCCGCCAGTTCAAGCGGGTCGGTGCTGGCTGCCTTTATTGTTTCACAGTTGCCAACCATCCGCAAACAAGGGCCGGTTTTCCTGGTGGCAGTCATCGTTTTCGGGCTGGCGACCGTGGCTTTCGGGTTTGCGCAATCCTTCTGGCTGGCTTTCGTGGCTCTGGCGCTGATGGGCGCATCCGACTCAATCAGCACCATCATTCGTAACACCATTCGTCAGTTGAATACCCCTGACCATATTCGCGGGCGGATGACCAGCATCAACCAGATTTTTTTCCAGGGCGGGCCGCAGTTGGGTGAGGTGCGCGCCGGTTTGGTTGCCAGCGTGCTTGGCGTTCCATTTGCTATCATTAGCGGCGGAATATGGACAATCATTGCCGCCCTGCTTATTATGACGAAGTGGCCGGTTTTGCGGCAGTATGATACACACGAATCTGTTCCACAGCCTGCGCCGGCCAGCACCGATTAGTGACCGGAGCAGCCTGCCACATCTGGTGGTCAAAATAAAACCACCCCAAGACTCGGCAGGTTTTCTTAAGGCATAACAAACATCCTTTGATATAATTTGAAGGTGATTCTCGTCACGAATTCTCTATTCATCCGGGGCTTCTAGATGACCCTTGAACAAGGAACGCTGCTTAACGGGCGTTATCGCATCGTAGATATTCTGGGCCAGGGGGGGATGGGCTCTGTTTACCGCGCATTGGATGAGAACCTGGGCGTGGAAGTCGCTGTTAAGGAAAATCTGTTTACCACAGATGAGTATTCACGCCAGTTCCGCCTCGAAGCGGTCATTCTAGCGAGTTTGCGTCACCAGAACCTGCCGCGCGTGACCGACCACTTCGTAATGGAAGAATACGGGCAGTACCTCGTCATGGATTACATCGAAGGCGAGGATTTGCGCCAGCGCATGGAACGGCTGAATACAATTCCGGAAGAAGACGCCATATTGGTAGGCGCGGCAGTTTGTGATGCGCTCTCTTATCTTCACACGCGCCGTCCGCCCGTCCTGCACCGCGACATCAAGCCGGGCAACATAAAAATCACCCCCGATGGACGGGTCTACCTGGTAGATTTTGGCCTTGCCAAACTCATTCAGGGCAGCCAGACTACGACGACGGGCGCGCGCGCCATGACCCCCGGCTATTCCCCGCCAGAGCAGTACGGCACTGCCCGTACTGATCCGCGTTCCGATATTTATTCGTTGGGCGCCACCTTGTACGCTTCCCTGACTGGCAATATCCCTGAGGATGGATTGGCGCGGGTCATGGAAAACGTTCAACTCACGCCCATTCGCAAGCACAACCCCAAAATATCGCGCCGCTTATCTGCTGTCATCGAAAAAGCCATGGAAGCGTATCCTGATGATCGCTATCAGACAGCGGAAGAATTTCGGCGCGGCCTGCTCAACTCTAGTTCAAAAACACAGCGATTTACAGAACTCGACTTGAACATCAGCGTCTCACCGCCGCCAGAAGATGAAGACGCTCATGGTGCGAAAAACTCCAACCTTTCTCCCTCCACGCCTGCCAAAGTTGTTATGGATGTTGTTACCTCCATGACCAGCCGCATGCGCCGCCGCGCGCGCCGCGAAGCAGCCCTGGGAATTTGGGGAGGGGCCATCCTTCTGTTGCTGGCTGTGCTTTTATTCTGGAATACCAGCCCGGCCTTTCGTGAAACATTTTTCCCCCTTCGCCAAAACATCACGCCGGATGTCATTGCAACGGAGACAATCGCAACATCAGATGCGACGATTCTCTTGCCTCCTTTTGAAGAGCCGACTGCAACACCCACGCTTACACCATCACCCACCGACACCCCTCGGCCCTCTCCCACGGCAACCCCACTGGGTGGCGGCTCGGGGCAAGTTGCTTTTGCTTCTACCCGCACCGGCATTCCCCAAATTTATATTATCAACGTCGATGGAACCGGGATTCGGCAAATCACCAACGAACAGGATGGCGCCTGTCAGCCCGATTGGTCGCCAGACGGCAAACGCTTGGTGTATGTTTCTCCGTGCCGGCAAAAGCAGGATTTTTATCAAGGTTCAAGCCTGTACCTGATTGATGCGAATGGCGAAAACCGCACCCCACTGCCTACCAGCCTGGGTGGCGATTTCGAGCCGGCCTGGTCACCAGATGGCAAGCGAATTGCGTTTACCTCCCTGCGCGATGGCTACATGGAAATCTACATGATTAACCTGGAGACTAACCTGGTCACGCGCCTGACACGCGCCCAAGACATATCCAGAGGAGTCCATGCCCGTATGCCTGCCTGGAACCCCATCGGATTTCAACTGGCCTACGTGCTTAAGCGCGCTGGGACGACTCAAATTTGGGTTACGACCGACGGCGATGTTTACTTGCCCAAACCTAACGAACAATTGGCCCAAACTGGCAACACTACCAACGATTTCCTCCCTGTATGGACCAGGGACGGGCAATTTGTCTTATTTAGTGAGACCAACTTTGAAGGCACTGTGCCAGCCTGGTTAATGAGCATCCGTTATGAAGAGCGGCAGACCAAGCAGGCGGTTCGCTTGCCGATTGAACCGCTGCCAATTGTGGATGTCAACATCTCGCCCGATGGATTTTGGATGACTTTTGAAAGCTGGCCAGACTCTGTCAACCACGATATTTATATCTCCACATTGACGGGCGCTAACCGGATTCGTTTGACCACCGACCCTCTCTTTGATTTTGATCCGGTGTGGCGACCTATCAAAAATGATTAGTGTAAATTGATTGCAAGTTCAATGCCTCTCCGTTGAGGGGGGCTTTTTTGTTTTATAATCATTCCGTTGTCGTCCCTGCACAGACAGGTGGTTTTCAATATGAGTTTGGGTCAAGGAAACCTTCTTAATAATCGCTATCGCATCATTGAAATTCTTGGCCGGGGCGGTATGGGGGCTGTTTACCGCGCTGTTGATGAGAGTCTGGGTGTAGATGTTGCCGTAAAAGAAAATCTCTTCACCACCGATGATTATGCGCGGCAGTTTCGCATGGAAGCGGTCATTATGGCAAATATGCGTCATCCTAACCTGCCCAGGGTTACTGACCATTTTGTTTTGGATGGTCAGGGGCAATACCTGGTGATGGATTACGTTGAGGGAGATGACCTGCGCCAGCGCATTGAAAAACAAGGTACGCTGAACGAAGCCGAAGCGATTCGGATTGGCGCGGCGGTTTGCGACGCGCTCACCTATCTGCATACTCGCAAGCCTCCCATCTTACACCGCGATATAAAACTTGGAAATATCAAATTAACGCCCGATGGTAATGTCGTCCTGGTAGATTTTGGCCTTGCCAAGCAAGCCTGGGAACACGAAGAAACCATGACCGGCGCGCGCGCCATGACACCAGGATATTCTCCACCCGAACAGTATGGCTCAGCCCGCACCGACGCCCGCTCCGATGTGTATTCGCTGGGTGCCACCCTCTATGCAGCAATCACTGGTGTCGTTCCAGAAGATAGCCTGATGCGGGCCGTCGACGGTGTGACACTGACACCCCTGCGCAAACACAAACCATCCATTTCTCCGCGTCTGGCAAGCGTCATCGAAAAAGCCATGGAGCCGATACCTGCCAATCGCTATCAGTCTGCGGCAGAGTTCAAAGCCGCTTTGCTTGGGTTGGATGCCAATACCGAGGTGTTGGACGATGAGCCTCCAGAATCTGCGCCGCAAGAACCAGAATCTGCGCCTGCGCCAGTGCGCAAAAAGAAAGGTGGTTGCTTTAGTCTTTTTTTGCTGGTCTTAATATTTACCCTGACCGTCACGGCTCTGATTTTATTTGACCCCAAAAACCAGAAATTTGTGATGTCCATTCTAGAAACGGAAACGCCGACTCCCACAGCGACTATTGCTCCCTCGGCGACGGCCACCACAGTCTCTGAACTCGCCGATCAGACTGCCACGCTGCAGCCAACGGCAAATCTGCAGCCGACCACTACGCCTAGTTTGGTTCCGACCCAAACCATCGTCTCCTCGCCTACGGTTATTGCCACACAAACGCAGGTCTTTGTTGTAATCACTCCTTCCCCAACCCCTATGGGAGGCACCGGCCAAATTGCTTACGCAATGGTGGAAAACCGCATAGCACAAATTTACCTGGCGAATGCAGATGGCACAAATATTCAACAATTAACCAGCAGTCTTAACGGAGCCTGCAATTTCGACTGGTCACCGGATGGAAAACGACTGGTTTATATCTCTCCGTGCTACTCCAAAGCCTCACAATATTCTGATTCTGGGCTGTATATTCTTGACCTGGAAACTGGCGAAACCAACCCATTGTTGGATGCGCCGCAGGGAGAATTTGACCCGGCCTGGTCGCCGGATGGCTCTAAAATTGCCTTCACCTCCATGCGAGATGAAACCTGGCAGGTATATGTATTCGACCTGGAGACATCCACGCTCACGCAGTTGACAAGCTATGACGAAGTTGTGCAATCACGGGCCAACAATCAATCTCGTTACCCAACTTGGTCCCCTGATGGAAGCGAAATCGTCTACGTTTCTCGCAGGGGGACAGAGTATCAGCTTTGGAAGATGAACGCAGCCGATGGGAGCGGCAAAACCCGTCTTGTTTACACCGTCCCAACCGTTTCTGATTATCTGCCCGCCTGGTCGCCAGATGGGACATTTCTTCTGTTCAGCCAAGCCAATCTCGACCTGACCTCGCCATCCATTCTGATGCGCCTTAACATTGGAATGCAACGCGCAGAGCATTTCGTCTCGGCAGGCGCGCCGGTGGTGGATGTCAGCTTTTCGCCCGATGGCTTGTGGATTGCTTACGAAAGCACCGATGGCGTTAACCAGGATATTTACCTGCTCAACTTGCTTACAAGCGAAAAAATTCGCCTGACTGCTTCACCGAATATAGAATTTGACCCGGCCTGGAGGCCCTAAAGCAAATTTTAAGTTGCAACGGCTTAAGAAACGTCCCGAAGGTTGCTTCAACCTTCGGGACGTTTTCAGTTCGTTTCGCGCAACCCAGCCAGGATTTTTGGATGTAGCATAGGGTTGGCTGCCACAATCGATTGGGGCGGGCTCAAATAATCGGCGGCGCCAGAAACGTTTGTGACAAGCGCGCCGGCTTCCTCGGCAATCAACCCTCCCGCGGCCACATCCCAGGGTTTGAGGGAGATTTCCCAGAAACCGTCGAATCGCCCGGCGGCCACATAACACAAGTCAAGGGCGGCAGACCCCAACCGGCGCACCCCCTGACTCCTTTTGGCGAAACGGACAAAATTGGCAAAGTTATCCCGTTCAGAGTTCCAGGCATCATAAGGAAAGCCCGTTACCAGCAGGCTTCTTTGCATTTCAGATTGAGATGAAACCTGTAACCGCCGTGACCGATTCAAAAAGGAGCCTTTGCCGCGTTCGGCAGTATACATCTCATCACGCATTGGGTCATAGATGGCGGCCAAAACAACCTGCCCCTGATGGGCATAGGCAATTGAAACGCAAAAGATTGGGATGCCGTGCGCATAGTTCACCGTTCCGTCCAGCGGGTCAATGTACCAGAGATGTTCCGCAGCGCCGTTCGAGGTCAGTCCCGATTCTTCTGCCAGGACGTTGTGGCCGGGGAACAGGCGGCTGATTTCTCCCAGCAGGAATGCTTCTGAAGCGCGGTCGATTTCTGTAACCAGGTCTATGACGCCTTTGTAGTCAATGCGGTTATCCTTTTCATAACCATCAGACAAAATTCGACCGGCCTGGCGCGCCATTTGCTCCAGGTCGGTCAGAGTGGGTATATTCATCGTTACTTTCCTGTGCCTTTGAGTTCTTGGAGAACGCGGTAGATTTCATCCAATTCAGATTGGATGTTCTCGCGGTCGTTTTTTGCTTGCTGAAGCATAGATTCAAACGCAGCGCGTTGTTCTGCTGGTAAGGTGGGGATTAACCGTTCGGTGCGGGCAATTTGCGTACTCTTGTGGCGCAATTTGTTTTCCAACCGGTCTCGGTAGCCCTGGTAAAAATCCTTGGGGTCAAGCGGCTCGGGACCGGTGGCAGGCTCCTGGGTCATGATCTCCGCAATGGTGAGCAGAAAATCTTCGGTGTCAATCGGCTTTTCGATGAAACGAGTTGCGCCCAGGCTGAGGGCAAATTTTTTGTCTTCGGGGGTAACATAGGTGGCCGAGAGGAAAATCACCGGAATGCGGCGGGTGGCCGGGTTGGTACGCAGTTTTTGCACGAAAGCATAGCCGTCCATTTTGGGCATCAAAATGTCGGTAATAATCAAGACGGGCTGGACCTTTTCGACCTTTTCCAGGCCTTCCACGCCATTCCGGGCGCTGGCGACTTCATATCCCTTGAAACGCAGGGTGACTTCGAGTAATTCCAGGACGTTGGGGACGTCTTCGACAACAAGGATGGGGCCGTTTTTCATGCGCTTATTTTACTCCGATTGCACAAATTCGTGATTAACGTTCCCGTTAACCTGACCAAACCCTGCGCCCCAGGGCCGACATCGCCAATTCGACCGACAACGCGGCGGTTGCGTTCTGCACATCGAGGATGGGATTGACCTCCACCAAATCGAGGCCAATGAGTTTTCCCGTTTCGGCCACCAGTTCGCAGGCCAGGTGCGCTTCGCGGTAGGTCAGGCCGCCTGCAACGGGAGTTCCGACACCAGGGGCATGACGCGGGTCGAGAGAATCCATGTCGAACGAGAGAAAAATCCCGTCCACGTCGCGCGAGACGCGCTCAATGGCTTTTTCCAGCGCCTGCACCATGCCCAGCCGGTCAATTTGCTCCATGCCCATCACCATCACCCCGGCCTGCTTCAAGTTGCGCTTTTCGCCGGGGTCGAGGTCGCGCGCGCCGATGACCGCCACGCGCTGCGGGTCGATGACCGGTACCGACTCGTCCCACAGAGCGGTCAGGCGCGGGTCGCCCAACCCGCACAGCGCGGCCAGCGGCATGCCATGAATGTTGCCGGAGGGGGTGGTTTCAGCGGTATTGAAATCGGCGTGGGCATCGACCCAGATGACGCCCAATTTGCGGCCTTTAGCGGCCCCATGAATCGAACCGAGCGCCACGCTGTGGTCGCCGCCCAAGACGAGCGGGAAGTGACCGGCCTGGAGCGAGGTTGCCACAGCCCCGGCCGTCCGCCGCGCCATTGGCACGATGCAGTCGATGTATTTGAGTTTTGGCTCACTGATTTTGCACATTTCGGCAATGGGAACTTCGATGTTGCCTTTATCTTTCACCGTATAGCCAAGCGATTCGAGTTTTTGCTGCAAATGGGCGTAACGGATGGCGCTTGGCCCCATATCTACGCCGCGCCGGTCCGCGCCCAAGTCAATCGGTACGCCAATAATGTCAATTTGCACAGGTCCTCCTATACAAAGTAGCGCAAGATAGTATCTTGCGCCAGTAACTGTGAAATAAATCTAAATCTTGCGCTACGCTGTCCGGTAATACCCCACATCCACCGAATAGACGCGGCCTTTTTTGATGACCTGCCGCACCAGATTGGTGCCAAAACGATAGCCCAAGTGACGATAATCGGGGACAGATAAGATGAGCAGGTCGGCCTGTTTGCCGGGTTCAAGCGAGCCGACTTTGTTCGCCATACGAATCGCGTGGGCCGAATTGATGGTGGATGCAACAATTGCCTGGGCTGGGGTCAGTTTCATCATGCGGCAGGCCAGAGCAATCACGAATTGCATCGATTCATTCCAGGTCGTGCCGGGGTTGCAGTCGGTTGCCAGGGCCAGGATGGCATTTGCTTCGATGAGTTTATGAGCGGGGGTGTATTCATGCTCGGCCAGCCCAAAGGGCGTGCAAGGCAGCGAAACGGCCACCGTTTCAGAGCGCCCGAGCGCTTCGATGTCGGCATCTGAGGTCTTGACGAGGTGGTCGGCAGAGACCGCGCCCAGTTCCACCGCCAGCGAGGCCCCACCCAGGTTGTCGAACTCGTCGGCGTGGATTTTGAGCGGGAAGCCCAGGCTGCGGGCTTTTTCTAACACCTGGCGTGATTGAGCCAGGTTGAAGGCCTTATTTTCGCAGAAAACATCCACAAACGGCAGGCGGCGGCCCGGGGCGTGCGTCTCCCACCACTGGCGCAAAATGGGGAGCATGGTCTCGCATACCAAATCGGTATAGCCCTGCGGGTCATCTTTGAACTCTGGAGCAATGGCGTGCGCGCCCAGGAAGGTGGGAGCAATGTCCATGCGGCTTTCGTCTTCCAGCGAGAGCAAGGCCTTAAGTTGACGCAGTTCGGTGGCGGTTTGCAGACCATAGCCGGTTTTTGCCTCGACGGTGGTTGTGCCATGCGCAAACATGCGGAAAATGCGCGGACGAGCCTGCGCCACCAGAGTCTCGATACTGGCGGTGCGGGTTTGCCGGACGGTGGAAAGAATGCCGCCGCCGGAAGCCAGGATGTCGAGATAAGGCGTGCCGGCCATTTTCATCTCGAACTCGGCGGCCCGGTCGCCGCCCCAGACGAGGTGAGTGTGGGGGTCAACGAATCCGGGCATGACTACGCAGCCGTAGGCATCGAGCAGCGGCTCGCCGGGATAGGCGGCGCGCAGGTCGGCGGTTTTGCCGGTTGCGACGATTTTTTCATCCCGAATCAGGACCGCGCCATCCTCGATAATGCCGAGTCTGCCGAGGTCGCGGCCACGCTGCGGGCCGCCCGCAATGGTCAGGAGTTGGGAGGCGGAGTGGATGAGCATGACTCTACTTTAGCCAAGATGGGGATTTAGGCCAGTGGTTGGTCGAACCGCTGGATTTCGAGCAAATACCCGTTCGGGTCTTTGAAGAAGAAATGGTAAATGGCGTATTTGGGATGATGGGTGGGCGGTTTGACGATTTCGACTTGCCCGCTCAGGCGCGCGTACCAGCCATCGACATCGTCCGTGACCAGGGTGACAATCACCCCTTTAGGGTCTGCCGGTTCAAGGTGGGTGCAAAAGCCCAGATAGCCATCCGCGCTGACTTTGTAGATGCGGCAAACGCCCTGGTCGCGCGCCAGCGGCAGCGAGAGGATGCGCTCGTAGAACTCGGCAGTCGCGGCCAGGTCAGCGGTATGAAGGAAGGTGACAAACTGCTCGAAGGGCGGATTCATCGTTTATCGAGGGACAGGAACCAGCGGGTCAGGAAAAAGGCCGCCAGCAGCACGAGAAGGTTGAGAATCACAAAAAACGCAATCACGCTTGTCAATCCTGAATTAAAAATCGGCGAGGGCGGCGGGTGCATGACGTAGGCTGCGTTTGAAAAGGCGTAACGCAGGATGATTATGAAAAGTGCGTTGGCGGCAGCTGTGTAGGGCGGGCGGTTGATGAGCCACAGGCCAACTTGCAGCAACACGCCCACGATGGCAAAGGTCAACGCCAGCCGAAAGCGTGGTTCCGCCAGGAACAGGCCATTCCAATTGGTTTGCATGGCAAGCAGAGAGAGCGGCAGGTAAGTGACCCAAAATATGATGCCGCTACGACCCAACGCGGTTGACCAGCGATAAAAGATAGGCTTGTTATTAAGCAGAGCCAAAAAGCCCGTCACGCCTGCCAGGATTAACGCAGCCTGAGCCGCCAGCACCCATGCGCCGTGAATATAAACGTATCGCACATTCGCGCCGAGCGCTTTCTCTTCCGGGCCGAACAAGGCGGCGATGCCGATGGCGATAAGGGTGATGAAGAAGAACAGAAGAGGAGATTTTTTCATAGGAGAATTATACACTGACCAATTTACCCGTCAGTTCGGCCAACTTCCCCGCCCCGGCGCAGAACATCGTGACCTGGATTTGCCTTTGGGTCAGTTTCATCATCTCGATGGCATTCTCGGTTGAAACCGCCGCCGCTTTCAGGAACTGACCAGCCATGCCGCCCAGGGATGCGCCCAGCGCCACGCATTTGGCAATGTCGAGGCCGTCTTTCAGGCCGCCGCTGGCGAAAATGGTCATCTCTGGCGCGGCCTTGCGCGCCAGGCGAATCGATTCTGCCGTAGGAATGCCCCAGCCAACGAAGGATGCCGCCAGGTTACGCAGGAATTCATCGGGCGCGCGGTACATCTCGACTTGCGACCAGCTCGTGCCGCCCGCCCCAGCCACGTCGATGGCCGCCACGCCGCATTCGGCCAGGAGTTTGGCCGTCTTTTCCGATATGCCCCAGCCGACCTCTTTGGCAATCACCGGCACGGGCAGTTTTCTGCACACTTGCTCAATTTTTTTTGCCAGTCCCTTCCAGTTCACGTCGCCGCCGTGCTGCACGGCCTCTTGCAGCGGGTTCAGGTGCAGGTAGAGCGCGTCGGCTTCAATCATGTCCACCGCGCGCTGGCATTGCTCCAATCCATAGCCGTAGTTCAACTGCACCGCGCCCAGGTTGGCAAACAGCAAAATATCGGGAGCAACTTTGCGCACGCGGAACGAATCAGCCTGCTCTGGGTGTTCGATGGCTGCCCGTTGGCTGCCCACGCCCATCGCCAGGCCGCATTGTTGGGCCGCTTCAGCCAGGCGCATATTAATTGAACCGGCATCTTTCGTCCCGCCAGTCATGGAACTGACCAGGATGGGGGCCTGTAATTTTTTCCCGAACAGGCTGAGGCTGGTATTCACCTCGTCCAAATCCAATTCGGGCAAGGCCTCGTGAATGAAATGCACTTTCTCCAGCCCGGTCGTCAACGTCGAGCGCACATCTCGCTCTAAATTGATTTTGATATGGTCGTCTTTTCGTTCGGTAATTGGCGCAACTTTTGACATGGTACTGTGTTCCTGTGTTATGAATGCGTGGTGGCAAAGGCATCCGAAGTGGTGTAAAATGTCCCCTGCGTAAAACGTTGAACCCTACAGGAGGAAGTTATGTCTGACACTTATTCTGAAATCAAGGCCATCATCGTCGATTTGCTCGGCGTGGACGAGAGCAAGGTGACGATGGAAGCCCGTTTCCGCGAAGACCTCGAAGCCGACTCGCTCGACCTGGTCGAACTCATCATGGCCTTCGAAGACAAATTCGGCGCGGAAATCTCCGATGAAGACGCCCAGAAGATTACCACCGTGGGCGAGGCCGTCAAGTACATTGATAGCCATAAATAAGTTGGAGATATTATACATCGTAGGACAGGTCTGAGACCTGTCCTAGTGTTTTTATGAAAGTAGGACAGGTCAGAGACCTGTCCTACATATTTTTACTTCAGCAACGACGGGATTTCTTCGGGGTGTTTGGCGACTTTGACGCCGGCCGCTTCGAGGGCCCTGATTTTGGCTTCGGCAGTGCCCTCGCCGCCCTCCACGATGGCTCCGGCATGACCCATGCGCTTGCCTGGGGGCGCGGTCTGCCCGGCGATGAAGCCGACGACCGGCTTGGTCATCTTCGTAGCGATGAATTCCGCCGCTTTTTCTTCGTCCGTGCCGCCAATTTCGCCAATCATCACCACTTTGTCGGTTTGGGGGTCGTCCTCGAACATTTGCAGCACGTCGATGTGATTGGTGCCGTTGATTGGGTCGCCGCCAATGCCAACGCAGGTGCTGGCGCCCATGCCCATCTGTTTGAGCGCATAAAGCACCTCGTATGTCAGCGTGCCAGAGCGAGAAACGATGCCAATGTTGCCAGGGATGGCAATGTTACCGGGGATGATGCCCACTTTGGCTTCGCCAGGAGTCAGCAGACCGGGGCAGTTGGGACCGAGCAGGCGCACGCCTTTCTGGTCAATGTAGTTGCGAACACGCATCATATCGCTGACCGGGATGCCCTCGGTGATGCAGACGATGAAAGGAATGCCCGCATCGGCGGCTTCGAAGATGGAATCAGCGGCGAAGCGCGCCGGGACGAAGATAACGCTGGTGTTGGCGCCGGTGGCTTCGGCGGCAATTTTGACCGAGTCGAAGACTGGAATTTTGTCATCTACCCATTGGCCGCCTTTGCCGGGCGTCACGCCAGCGACGACATTCGTGCCATAGGCGACCATTTGACGGGTATGGAACAGGCCTTCACTGCCGGTAATGCCCTGCACGAGCAGGCGGGTGTCTTTGTTGACAAGGATGCTCATGGCTTAAGCTCCTTTCGCGGCGGCGACGGCCTTCTGGGCGGCGTCGGCCAGGGTTTCGGCGGTAATCATGTTGGCGTTTGCCAGCAAGGCGCGGCCTTCTTCATAATTTGTGCCGACCAGGCGCACAACCATTGGCACTTTGGGTTTCACTTCGTCCATGGCGGTCAGGATGCCCCTGGCGACCTCGTCACAGCGGGTGATGCCGCCGAAGATGTTGAACAGGATGGCCTTGACGTTTGGGTCGGCCAGGATGATGCGCATGGCTGCGGCCACTTTTTCCGCGCCCGCGCCGCCGCCAATGTCGAGGAAGTTGGCGGGTTCGCCGCCGAAGAATTTCAGGATGTCCATTGAGGCCATTGCCAGCCCGGCGCCGTTGACCATGCAGCCGATATTCCCATCCAACTTGATGAAGGTCAGGCCATATTTGCGGGCTTCCACTTCGGAAGGGGCGTCTTCGTCGGTATCGCGCATTTCTGATAGGTCGGGATGCCGGAACAGGGCGTTATCGTCAATGAGCATTTTGCCGTCGAGCGCCACCAGGCGTTTATCTTTGCTGATGATGAGGGGGTTGATTTCGGCCAGGGTGGCGTCGTTGTCGAGGTAAGCCTGCCACAGTCCCTTGAGAATCTCGCCGAAGGATTTCCAGTAATCACGCGGCAGGTCGATTCCGGCGGCGATGTCACGCGTTTGGTAATCTTTGATGCCAAGCAAGGGATTGATGTGAACTTTGATGATTTTTTCTGGGTTGGTGCGGGCGACTTCTTCGATTTCCACGCCCCCGGCGGCGGAACACATGATGACGGGTTTTTTGGCGGCTCGGTCGTTGGTGATGCCGAGGTAGATTTCCTGGTCGATGGCGGCTGCCTCGTCCACCAATACTTTGCGCACCGGCAGGCCTTTGATTTCCATCGACAGGATTTGGGTGGCAAGCACTTCGGCTTCCGCCGGGTCTTTGGCGACTTTGATGCCGCCAGCCTTGCCGCGTCCGCCAACCAACACCTGCGATTTAACGACAACGCGGCCACCGAGTTCTTCAGCGATATGCCTTGCCTCGCTTGCGGTCGCCGCGACTCTCCCTTTGGGGATGGGTATCCCATAGCGGGAGAAAATCTGTTTGGACTGATATTCGTGGAGCTTCATGCGGGTCACTCTCCGAGAGGATGATTTTTAGTAACTCCCAGTCTTGCGGCGAAATTATACCACCAACAAAAAACGTCCCGAAGGTTTAAGACCTTCGGGACGTTTTGGACTTGCGTTTATGGTAGGCTGAAGCGCATGACCCGCCCGTTGCCGGCATCCGTAACCCAAACGTGACCATCTTTGTCGATGGCAATGCCGTTTGGCAGGCTAAAGTTTTCTGGCCCTGTGCCAAATGTACCCCATAATTGCACAAATTCACCGTTCGAGTCGAACTGAATGACACGGAATCCTTCGGGGTCGGTGATGAAGATTTTGCCGTCTTTGGAGATGGCTATGTAGGGTTTATTGTCCAGGTTTTGGCTCTTCCACCCACGCACCGGCCACTGAAGGACCGGGATGTAGGTTACGTCATCTTCGAGCGGGCTGAAGACCTGCACGCGCTGATTCCAGGTGTCGGTTACATAGATGTTGCCTTTCGAGTCCAGTTTGACATCGACTGGCTCGTTGAATTGCCCCGGCTGCAGGCCGGTTTCGCCAAACGAGCCCAGGATGCCGCCGTTAGAGTCGTAAATCATGATGCGTTTATTGCCCGTATCGGCCACGAAGACCCGACCCTTGCCGTCAACCGTGATTCCGCGCGGGCCGTAGAGCGCGCCGGGGGTATCCGCCAGGCCAAAGATGCCCCAGGAGGTGATGGGCTGCCCATCTGCAGAGAATTTTTGCACGCGATGATTCCAGGTATCGGTGACGTAAACGCTGCCATCTGGGCCGACGGCCACGCCCCAGGGTTCGTTGAAGGTTCCCAGGGGGGCTGCTCCGCTGTTCAGGTCGCCAAACGTGCCAAACGTGTTGAGCAGCTGTCCATCGGGCGAGAAGCGCTGAATGCGATGGTTGCGTGAATCAGCCACATAGAGCGTGCCATCGGGAGCAAAGGCCAGGCCGCGCGGGGCATTGAACTGGCCGGGTTCGCTGCCTGGCTCCCCGAAGATGATATCCGCTGCCAGGGTGGTCATGCCCTCGGCATACGGGTCGGGCTGCAAGTCGGCGGCTTTGATGCCGTAGTTCCAAACCAAATCGGCAACGTCTTTTCGGATGTAGAGCCGCATTCGGTCGGATGGATCCCAGTTTGAATCGACGAAGGTGTTGCGGCCTGTCAACCGGGCATATTGGGTGTAGTCGCGGTTCAGCCAGATGTCGAAGATGGCGGCGCGCATTTCGGCGCTGCCTAAGGCGTTACAGACGCGGGAATAGTCTTTGTTGCGAATCAATTTGAAAACGCTGAGAACGCCGGTGCAAGGATAATCCTCGGGGAACGGCTCATCGGGATAGAAACGCTCACTGACCAGGTTGAAGTAATCCTGGTTGGGCCAGACCATGCGAACATAGTCGAACCGGAAGTAGTCTTCCCCAACAACAGGTTCGATTTTGGAGAAGTTGTTATCTCCAACGATGATGGCTGGCACATCGCGCAGCGACATATCGGGCGCGCTGCCATAGAAGCGGGCGTTGGGAAAATGTATCATGTACCACGACATGGGCCAGGAAACATCGTCATCGTAAGCGACCACGATGTCGTAAGGCGTGCCAACCGTTCGCACGGAGAGCGCTTTTACATCTTCCAAGACGTGTTTGACCCCGGTGTAGCCGTGTGCGTAAACCAGGTATTCTTGCCCGCTGTCGTAATTGACGTAGGTGGCGCGAAACGAGGTGCGGATGGTGAGCAGGGTAAATATGCCGAAGAAGGCCAGCAGGGCCAGGTAGGCGGCCTGTTTGACATCCCACGTATCGAGCAGGCGAAAGAGACCGTAGCCGCTGGCCAGCGCGCCAAAAACGGCAAATAGGAAGGTTGTGGTCACCTGCAATTGGCCCAGTTCCATGCCTGAGAAGGGGCGCGGGCTGCCCAACAGCGAGACGAAAGCCGCCAGCGTGCTGGAGACGAAAACGACGACCAGCGCCAGGACGAGCAGGGCGTTGCGGCGGCGCAGTTCTTCCCAGTCCACGCGTTCGATGAGCGCGCCAATGGCCCAGCCGCCAAACAAGACGAAAGGCAGCGCGATGTGGATGGTGAGCCAGGGCATGCGCTCGCCGGCGATGCTGAAGGCGGCCAGGTTACCGACCGACCACCAGCCGAGCAGGCTGTAGGTATTGACCAGGTTGACGGAAACAGGGTCAGTTTTCCCTTGCGCTTGTTTCAACCAGCGCGCGCCAACGAGGAAAGCGAACAAGACCGCCAGGGCGGGCAGGTATTCGTAAACGGGAACCTGAATCAGCGCGTAATAGTAAAGCGGTTGGCTGCCGCGCTCCACGCCATGCTGTTCAATCCAATAGCCGAGCGAACCGATTAATCCTGTAAAAAAGCCCGCGCCGTTGGTAAACATGGTGGTGTAGAAGACGGTGAAAATCGAATAGAACGCGAGCGCAATTTTCCACCACAGGTTGCGATTCCAGAACAAGCCCAGGAATATCGCCAGCCCAACAAAGACAGCCAGGATGACGGACATGAGAAGCAGACTGGGAAAGGTGAAGGTTTGTAAATCGGATGCGTTGATGGGAATGGCAACCCGTATGCCCCACCACTTTTCGGTGTGGGGCGAGAGATATTCCATTGGGAAGGCGGCCAGCATGGGCAGGACGAGTGTGCCGGTGACCATAGCCAGGTCGAAAGCGCGTTCTTTGCGGATGTTTTCCATACCATAGCCGCGAATGGCGAAGAAAATGGCCGCGCCCACCGCAGCGATTCCGATGATTCCGAGCAGATATTCTGGCGCCAGGCCCGTTTCGGGCGGCGCAAGCGGGGAACCGGTTTCTCCTGGCACGGAGGGTGATGCGGTTTGGGATGGGTCGAGAGTGAGGGAGTCGCTCGACATGCGCCATAAGAGCGCCCCGCCCAGAAACAGCGCTCCAATCATCAGGCTGATTAGAAAGGCGCGAAATTCCTGAAGCGCGTTTTGCCAGGGGCGGCGCGTGATGCGGACAATCAGATAGACGGCCAGGAAAATGAGCAGGAGCGCATCATAGATGAATGCGGTCTCTTTGACGGTAAAGTGCATGACCTGGGCCACGGCCAGAATGTAAAGATAGCGCGCATGGCCGGTCTCGAAGTAGCGCAGGACGGCATAGAGCATCACCATGCCATATAGAACGGCAAACACGTCCTCGCGCACATAGCGGCCATAGTAAAGCATGTAAGGAGAAAAGAGCATGAGGATGCCCGCCGCAATTACCCCAGCGCGGCCCAGATAGCGCCGCCAGGGCCATAGCAGCCAGACCATCGCAATACTAAACAAGACCGAAGGAATGCGCGCGGTGAAGTCATTGGCGCCAAACATAAAGTAAGAGAGCGCAATAAAATGATACATGCTCGTCCCATGCATCATCGGGTTATGCACATAGCCGCGCCCTTCGGCCAGTTCGTTCGAGAAGTAGGTGTGCAGGCTCTCGTCGTGGCTCATCACGCGCGTTTCCAGGTCATAGAAGCGCGTAAAGATAGTGAGCAGGACGATGACACTAAAGACCAGAACTTCGATTGTCAGCCAGGGCAGGGAAGGAATCGGGGTTTTATCTAACCAGGTTCGTTTTTCGTCGTTCATACGTCTCTCTTAGGCAAAGGAATGGGTGACTTATACATCAATGTCGCTTTTCTGGCAAGTTTCATGCCCGCGACGCCAACTGCCCGCACCCGGCCTGGATGTCGATTCCGCGCCGGACGCGGATGGTGCAGGGAATACCGTTCTGCTCCAGCACCTGTCGGAAGGCTTCGGCGCGCTCGCGGGTAGTGGCCTGGCCGGTGTAGCCGGTGGTGGGGTTGAGCGGGATGGCGTTGACGTGGCAGAGCATCCCTTTAAGCAGGGAGGCCAGTTTCCCGGCCACTTCGGGCGTGTCGTTGACACCGTGAATGAGGGCCCACTCAAAGGTGATGCGGCGGTTGGTGGCATCGACGTACTCACGGCAGGCAGCCATCAGCTCGGCGATGGGATAGCGTTTGTTGACCGGCATCATCGCCGAGCGGGGGGCATCTTCTACTGCGTGCAACGAGACAGCCAGGTTGACCTGGCGCTTTTCCTCAGCAAAGCGGCGGATGGCGGGGACGAGGCCGGAGGTCGAAATGGTAAAGCGCCGCGCGCCGAAGTTGTAGCCTTCGGGGTCGTTCAGCCGGTCGATGGCGGCCATAGTGTTATCGTAATTGTGGAAGGGTTCACCCATGCCCATCAGCACCACGTTGGTGACCATTTCGCCGCGTTCGCGCAGCATTCGGGCGTAGTACATGACTTGGGCGACGATTTCCCCGCTCGAAAGGTGACGGCTGAAGCCCATCTGCCCGGTGGCGCAGAAGGCGCAGCCCATGGCGCAGCCGACCTGGGTGGAGATGCACAGCGTCCGGCGCGTGCGGCCCTGGAAGGTCTCCGGGGCATAGCGCATCAGCACGGCTTCAATTTGTCGGCCATCGGGCAGCCGAAAGAGCGTTTTGCGGGTCTGTCCGTCGCTCGATTCGAGTTTCAGGGTGGGGGTCAAAATCTCGAAGTCGAGTTCGGCGGCCAGTCTCTCGCGCAGGGCTTGAGGCAGGTTTGTAAATTCTTCGGGGTTATTCCAGAGATTTTTATAAAGACCTTGCCAGATTTGCCGGGCGCGGTAGGCAGGCTGTCCCCAGTCTTTGAGCAGGGCGGTCAGGGCGGGCAGGTCGAGGTCGTAAATCAGAGTTTTCATCATAGCAGGATTGTATCATGCAAAAATTTTCTGCTTCTCTTCACAAAACCCCATTCCGAAATAAGGTGACAGTCATCTGGCAGATGACTGTCACCTTAAATTTCCCCGAAACGCGGCAGCCTCTTATTCCGGGTGCACCCCGGCCATCAGCAACCCGACTCGTCCCCGCTCGGCATCCTGGTTCGCCAGGATGTCCATGATTTTGCCCTCGAACATCACCGCCACCCGGTCCGAAAGCGCCAGCACTTCGTCCAGGTCTTCGGAAATCAGCAGGATGGCCGCGCCCGCTTCGCGCTGTTTGAGCAGGTTCTTATGAATGAATTCGATGGCGCCAATATCGACCCCCCGTGTGGGTTGGGCGGCAATTAAGACTTTTGGCGTGCGCGACAGCTCGCGCGCCAGCACCACTTTTTGGATGTTGCCACCCGAAAGGTTGCCGGCCTGAGTGTTACGGGAGGGCGTGCGAATGTCGAATAACTTAATCAACCGGTCGGTTACTTCGCCAATCATCCGGTGAAGCAGCAACCCCCAGCTGGAATATGGTTTGTGGTCATGGTCGCGCAGGATGACGTTTTCTGAAATCGTGAAATCGCTCACCACCCCATCGCGCATTCGTTCTTCGGGGATGTAGGCCATGCCCATCTTGAGCAATTCTCCTGGGAGTTTGCCGGTCATTTCCTTGCCATTAACAATTACCTTGCCTTCGGTGGGCTTGCGCAAGCCGGTAATCACCTCAGCCAGTTCCGATTGCCCATTGCCCGAAACCCCCGCCACGCCCACGATTTCCCCGGCCTGGACTTTTAAATCGACGCCGCGCAGGGCCAGGGTGCCGCGCTCGCCCATCGCGTGAACATTGTGCAATTCGAGGCGCACTTCGCCCAGTTTGGGCGCGGAGGTGATTTTTGGCAGGACAATATCGTGTCCCACCATCATGCGCGCCAGGTCTAGTTTGGTGCAACCGGCTACCGGGCAGGAGTTGACCCGCCGCCCGTTGCGCAACACCGTCACCCGGTCGCAACTGGCAATGACTTCATGCAATTTATGGGAAATGAAGATGATGGAGTGTTTCTCCTTCGTCATCTGGCGCATAGTTCCCATGAATTCATCCACTTCCTGCGGGGTCAGGACGGCGGTTGGCTCGTCGAGGATGAACAAATCCGCGCCGCGATAAAGTGCCTTGAGAATCTCGACCCGCTGACGCTGCCCGACCGCCAACTGCCAGATGTAGGCATCTGGGTCAACATGCAGGCCGTACCGGTCCGCCAGTTCCAGCGTCCGTTTCGAGACGACATCCAGGTCGGTCAAAAATCCGCGCGAGGAGGGCAGCCCCAGAGCGATGTTTTCGGCGACGGTCAGGCTATCTACCAGCATAAAGTGCTGGTGAATCATGCCTATTCCCAGTTGGATGGCATCCTTGGGTGATTTAATCCGCACCCGCTGGCCGTTGATGCGAATTTCGCCCTCGTTCGGCTCATATAGGCCATACAGGATTTTCATCAGGGTGCTTTTTCCTGCCCCGTTTTCACCCAGCAGGGCATGAACTTCGCCTTCCCGGACATCGAAATCAACGTTCGCATTTGCCAGGACGCCCGGGAAGATTTTCGTAATATTGACCATCTCAAGATGTTCAATCTTTTGGCGGTTAGGGGCAGCGGTTCGATTGTCTGGCATGCTAACTCCTGGAAGTCGAAACAGGTTCGGTTTGATGATTGAGTGGAGGCGGGGAGTTCCCCGCCTCCATGTCATCAATTTATTTAGGGTATGGCGTTAATAGAGCCGTCAATAATGCCCTGAATGGCGGTTTCGGCAGCCGGTTTGACCTCGCCAAGCCGCGAAAAGCCCTCGTTGAATTCCATGTACAGGCCCTTGTTTTTCAGGGTAATGGTGAGGGCTTCGCCGCCCAACTGGCCTTTCTTAATCTTTGCCAGGATTTCGCGCAGGACGACTTTCCAATCATAAATCTGGTTGGCGACGATGACGTTCGGCGCGAGTTTGGTCTGGCTGGATTGGGTTCCAAGCCACAAGACTTTGCCGCCCTGTTCGTCAACGGCGGCAATCGCGCCAACCACCATCTGGCCGGTGCCAATCAGCACGTCCGCGCCGGCGGCGATGTGGGCATCGGCTGCTTCGCGGGCCAGGGCCACGTCGCCAAACGAGCCGGTAAAGACCTTCAGGATTTGGATACTTGGGTCGGTCTCGCGCACGCCTTTTTCGAATCCTTCGATGTAGAGTTTGGCATCACCAACGTCAATGGGGCCAACAATGCCGACAATCTTGCTCTTGGTCAATTTGGCGGCCATTACACCGTTGACGTATCCGCCCTCGTTGGAGGCGGCTTCGTAGGCGTATACATTCTTGATGCCGTCATCAACGAAGGTGCGGTTGGTGGTGCCGTGCGCAAAGGCGGTGTTTGGGAAATCTGGCGCAATTTCTTGCAGCGACGTGCCGTATTGCGAGCCATGCGCAATCACCAGGTCGAAGCCCTGCGATGCGTAATCGCGGATGGCGGCGGCGGCATCATCCACTTTGAACATGTTCTCAGAATAGACGAACTCGAATTTTCCCGGGCCGCCCATTTCTGCCTGGATGCCAACCAGGGCATCATATATGGACTGGCTGAACGCCAGGTCGGAGATGGAACTCGGCATGATGACCGCCACGCGGAACGGTTTGCTGCTTTCGGCGGGTTGCTGCTGGGCAGGGGCGCACGCGCCCAATACCAGGGCAAGCAGCACGGTCAGCGCGATGAGCTTCATAAACTTAGACATTTTCTTTTCTCCTTAAAACTCGTAACTGGATTGAAAGTATCCGATGGGCATTTTACGCAAATATTGGGGATGGCAGCCTCCTTATGATGACGGATTTTGATTATTCACGAACAAAGGGTTTTGTCAGGGCAGACGGGCTGCGCACCCGCCCGACCGTTAACACCAGCACGATAATCGTCAGGATATAGGGCATCATAATCAGGAATTCAGAGGGGATGGGGAACTTATATACTTGCATAAAAATTTGCAAGCCCATCACCATGCTAAATAAGAGCGCGCCAAACATCACCCCAAATGGCCTCCAGCCGCCAAAATAGACCAATGCGACGGCAATGAAACCCATCCCGGCGGTCATGTTTTCCTGGAAGACATTCAGGTTGGCAATGGACAACGCAGCCCCGGCAATGCCCGACATTACGCCCCCCATCGTCACCGTCAGGTAACGGATTTTTGCTACGCTTACGCCGAGCGTATCGGCAGCGTGCGGGTTTTCGCCTACCGCTCGAATTTTTAGACCCAGGGTGGTTTTATACAGGATGAACCAGGCAATTGGCACGAGCAGGAAGGCCATATAGGTCATGATATTTTGACGGAAGAAAATTTCCCCAATCACTGGAATATCAGACAGGAAGGGAATATTTACGGGGTTGAAACCGGTATTGATGACTTTGACTTCCCCCAGCAGGGTTTTGAAGAGCAGTTCACTCAATCCCATCCCGATAATATAAAAGCCAATCCCGCTAATGCCTTGCACGGCGCGCCACTTGACGCTCACAACCGCCATGGCAAAGCCCATGATTGCGCCGACCAGGATGGCCGCCAGCAGGCCCAGCCAGGGATTGCCGGTTTGCAGGGTGAAATAAAACGCGGTAAATGCACCCATCAACATTTGACCTTCGACGCCCAGGTTCAAGACTCCGCTGCGCTGGCCGAACATCTCGCCGATGGCTGCAAAAATGTAAGGAGAGGCCAGGCGAATCCCGGCGGTGAGAACCCCGATAATGACTGTGGCAGAGAAAATTTGCGAAACGTCCATGATTTATGACTCCTGCGCGTCTT
Source organism: uncultured Anaerolinea sp. (assembly GCA_964422545.1). Lineage (GTDB taxonomy): Bacteria > Chloroflexota > Anaerolineae > Anaerolineales > Villigracilaceae > UBA5195. The sequence goes on from CAYRBO010000010.1 coordinate 26,462, forward strand.
CCGGGGTGGGTTGCGTTTCATCTAATTGCCTGGGCGCTTCGCTGACAGCCGCCATCCGGCGTTTCCGTTCGCGCAGTTCTTTCCAAATCGCAGCGCTGACCACGAAAACAACCACCATGCCATTCAAGACGGTCACAAATGAGGAAGGAACTTGCGTCAGGCGCTGCATTGCATTTGCGCCAACCAGCAGCGCCCCAAAGAAAAACGAAGCCGGGATAGCCCCCAAGGGGTGCAACCCTCCAAACAGGGCCGTCACAATCCCGTTGAACCCCGCCCCGCCGGTAAAGCCGGTTGGCGAGCCATCCGTAATCATGCGATAGTTCAGGCCGTAAATCTGAATCGCCCCAGCCAGCCCGGCGAAGGCCCCGCTCAACAGCAGCGCAATTACAACTTGCTGGCGGACGCGAATCCCGCCGTAGCGCGACGCGAACGGATTGAAACCAACCGCCCGGATGCGGTATCCGAGCGTGGTATGGAACAAAAGGATATAAACAGCGACTGCCAGTACCAGCGCGATTAAGACCCCGGCGTGCAGGCGGGTGGGCGGCAGCAGGCGCGCCAAGTGATAAGCGGCATCCAGGCGGGCAGTTTCAGGAAGTTTGCCCAGCGATTGGGCCTGTTTGGGGTCCATCATTGGGCCGCCGAGCAGGTAGTTCATCAGCTGCACGGCGATAGCGTTCATCATTACTGTACTTAAGATTTCATTGACATTGAAATAAGCCTTCAAAATGCCTGGAATTGCTCCCCAGAGCGCTCCTCCAAAGAAGCCAATAAACATTGCTGTCGGAAGCACCAGCCAGCCCGGCCATTGCACGGCCAGGCCAAACGCAACCGACATCAAGGCCCCGATAATCATCTGTCCTTCCGCGCCGATGTTGATGACTTTTGCCCGGAAGGAAATGCAAATCCCCAGGCCAATCAGAAGCAGTGGCACGGCTTTCACAATGGTTTCGGCCAGGGCATTTTGGTTGCCAAACGCCCCGTTCACCATCGCCTGATATGCCACCAGCGGATTGGTGCCCATGATGAGCAACATGCCTGCTCCAATCACAAAGGCTGCCAGAGCGGCAACCACCGGCAGGAAACTGTCTAATTGTTTCGAATTAATTATTTTTGACAGGAAATTTTTCATCGCGCACCTGTGAGTATGATGACGGCACGTACCGTTGTGCGTGTGAGGCAGAAGCACTTTGTTTTGCCATTGCCGAATCCCAGTTGAGGCTTTTCTATACCAAACCAGGCGGCCCAGTTAACAGGAAGTCAGTCGATTAAATGTCTGACATCTTATACTGTAACATGTTTTTGTCATATAGAGAATTGACAAATATCATTATCCTGGGGCTTTCTTCGCAAATGCGTTGTTGCGTGAATGGCCGGTTTGATTTTTACACCCTGTGTAAAACCGAAGCCAATCTGTTCTTGACAAATACCGCCTGATTGGTTACTATTGGTTTATCCCCACCCCCTGGGGGGGGATAGGAGCGATAATGGCAAGCGAATCAGCGGTGAGACGGTTAAAAATAATCGAAGGGCATGTGCGCGGCATTGCGCGCATGGCCGAAGAAGGCGCGTATTGCATTGACCTGATTCGTCAGATTCAGGCGGTCGAAGCGGCGCTCAACAAGGTCAGTTCGCAGATTCTCGAAGACCATCTCAACTCGTGCGTGATTACCGCCATTCAGGGCGAAGACCCCAAAGAGCGTGAGCGCGTGCTGAAAGAGATAGCCGAAGTGTTCGAGATGGCGAACAAAGTCTAGAGATTTGGTGATTTGGTGATTGCGTGATTTTCAATTACCCAATCAGAAAATCACACATATAGAAAAGGAGCTTTTTATGACCACTGTAAAATTTTCGGTTCCCAACATTTCCTGCGGGCATTGCGTCCACACCATCCAGACAGAACTGGTCGAACTAGAGGGTGTGAAAGAAGTGCGCGCCAGCGCAGAGACCAGGAGCGTGGCTGTGACGTTTGAATCTCCTGCGGATGAGGAAAAAATCAAGGCCTTGCTGGCCGAAATCAATTACCCGGTAGCAGGTTTGGCGTTGTGAAAACAGGCAAGTAGAAAAGGTAAACAGGTAGACAAGTAAACAGGTAGACAAGTAGATGTGGTAATTGCGTACCTGTTCCCTTATAACCCCATGACCACTTCTAAACAACTAACTTTACCCATCACCGGCATGACCTGCGCCAATTGCGTGGCGGCAGTCGAGCGGAATTTGAAGAAATTGGATGGCGTTTCCACCGCTGTCGTCAATCTCTCCTCCGAACGCGCCACGGTGGAATTTGATTCCGCCAAACTGGCGATTTCAGACCTGATTGGGCGGGTGGAACGCGCTGGCTATGGAATCGCCACCGGCGAGGCGGAACTGGTCATTCAGCGCCTTTCCGATGATAACGACGCCCGGCGGCTGGAAAAAGCCCTCGCCAGGCTGGAAGGCGTGCTGGAAGCCAGCGTAACATACGCCAGCGAAAAGGCGCGCGTCCGTTACATTCCCACTGTCGTCAGCCAGGCCGAAATTCGCCGGGCAGTGAGGGCGGCTGGGTTCGAGTCGTTGGAATTGGGCGGCGAAGCCGAAGATGCCGAAGCCCTGGCCCGCGAGCGGGAAATAGCCAACCAGCGGCATTTGCTCATTGTTGGCCTGCTGTTCACCGTACCGTTGTTTTTGCTTTCGATGGGCAAGGATTTTGGCCTGCTGCCGGCCTTTTTCTACGCGCCCGATTATCTGAAGATGTATCAGATGATGGGCATGTACCCCGGCGCATGGTGGTTTAACTGGCTGCTGTTGCTAATGGCAACGCCTGTGCAGTTTTATGTCGGCTGGCAATATTACGTTGGGGCGTACAAAGCCTTGCGCAACGGCTCGGCCAACATGGATGTGCTGATTGCAATGGGTTCTTCGGCAGCCTATCTCTACTCCCTGCCCATCACTTTTGGCTGGTTGGATGGTCACGTTTACTTCGAGACGGCTGCTGTCATCATCACGCTCATTAAACTGGGCAAGTTTCTCGAGGCACGCGCCAAAGGCCGCACCAGCGAAGCCATCAAAAAACTGATGGGGCTGCGCGCCAAAACCGCCCGAGTCGTTCGAGATGGTATCGAGGCGGAAATAGCGGTGGACGATGTGCGGATTGGGGATGTCGTGCTGGTGCGTCCGGGCGAGAAAATTCCGGTGGATGGCGTGGTCATCGAAGGCCGCTCCACCGTTGATGAATCCATGTTAACCGGCGAATCGCTGCCGGTAGAGAAAAAACCCGGCGACCCGCTGATTGGCGCGACCCTCAACAAGCAGGGCTTGCTCAAGTTCGAGGCCACCAAAGTCGGTAAAGAAACTGCTCTGGCGCAGATTATCCGCCTGGTGGAAGAAGCCCAGGGCAGCAAGGCCCCCATCCAAAAACTGGCCGACCAGGTTTCGAGCATTTTCGTCCCCATCGTCATCGGGATTGCCTTCCTGACCTTCATCGGCTGGTATTTCTTTGGCCCGCAACTGCCGGTCAATGCCGATACGACCATCTTCACCCGCGCATTGATTAACATGGTGGCGGTGCTGGTGATTGCCTGCCCGTGCGCGCTGGGGCTGGCTACCCCCACCGCAATCATGGTTGGTACGGGCAAGGGCGCCGAGATGGGCGTCTTGTTTCGCAGCAGCGAAGCGCTGGAGCGGGCGGGCAAGGTCTCGGTAGTCGTGCTAGATAAGACTGGCACGGTGACAAAAGGACAGCCAGCGGTGACGGACATAGTAATCAGTGAACAGTCATCAGTGGATGCTGAACGGTTACTGGCTTTAGCGGCTTCGGTGGAAAAAGGCTCTGAACACCCCCTCGGTGAGGCCATTTGGGCCGAGGCCACTACACGGGGGCTGGCTCTCGTCGAACCGGTTGGGTTCCAGGCTGAGGCCGGGCATGGCGTGGAAGCGGAAGTAGAAGGCCGCCGGGTGGCGGTTGGCAACCTGCGGATGATGGAAAAACGCGGCTACCCGCTCAACGGTCTCGAAAACGAAGTCTCCCGCCTGAATGCCGAGGCCAAAACCGCCATGCTGGTCGCCGTTGATGGACAGGTCGTTGGTGTGATTGCCGTTGCTGACACCATAAAGGATGGCTCTGTGGAGGCAATTGCCGAACTGCGCCGCATGGGCCTGCGAGTGGTGATGCTCACCGGCGACAACCAGAAAACCGCCGAAGCCATTGCCAGGCAAGCGGGCATTGACGAGGTGGTTGCCGAAGTGCTCCCCGATGGCAAAGCGGCGGAAATCAAGCGGCTGCAGAGCGATACTCGAATATCGAATACTCGAACATCGAAAACCGTTGTTGCCATGGTTGGAGATGGCGTGAACGATGCCCCAGCCCTGGCCCAGGCCGATGTTGGCCTGGCGATTGGCACCGGAACCGACGTGGCGATGGCCGCTGCCCCGGTCACGCTGATGAGCGGCGACTTGCGCGGCGTGGCGCGCGCCATCTCACTCTCGCGGCAGACGCTTGGCACCATCAAGCAAAACCTGTTTTGGGCCTTTTTCTACAATGTCCTGCTCATCCCGGCGGCTTCTTTGGGGCTGCTCAACCCCATGCTGGCGGCAGGCGCGATGGCTTTTAGCAGCGTGTTTGTCGTGTCCAATTCCCTGCGCTTGCGTACAAAACGCATTTTGTGATTTCTTGATTTGGTGATTGAGGGATTTTGTTTCTAATCACCAAATTGCTAAATCACCAACTCACCCACTCCAAAGGAACTTTTTATCGTGAAACACATCTCCTGGTTACTGTTTGCTGCTTTACTGATGACTGTTCTTTCCGCTTGCGCCCCGGCCCAGAGCGGCCCGGCCAAAGCGGAGCTGCCCGCCGGGTTGGCTTACGCCGAAGGCAAGGAAATCTACTTTGTTCACACCGAAGCCTCCGACCCTGGCGTGGCTGAAACGCTGACAAATATGATGAACTCACCCGTTCTGCATGTGCCGTCGCTGGCGAATGTTCCAGCGGAATCGCTGGGGCGGGTGTATGTGTTCCAGAATGGGTTGCCGGGTAAAGGCCCGTTTGGCTTTCAGGAGGATGTGTTCGACAATCCGCCCGGCTCACCTGGCTACACTCCGCTGCGCAGCATTCACCTGGTCAACTGGAAAGACCCGGCCCAGGCCCGCCTGCTGAAATCGGTGGCCGAGGTCGAAGCGGCAGAATCTGCCGGTGAAATCACGGTCGAGGTCCCCGGCGTAGTGGTCAACATGCCGTTCATTGTTTGGGACGGCGGGAAGCGCTGATATGCTGGAGCAATATCTCCTCGCCTTCATCACCGGCCTGACCACCGGCGGACTCTCGTGCCTGGCGGTGCAGGGCGGGCTGCTGGCTTCCTCGCTGGCCAGCCAGATTGAGCGCGACCTGCTGAACGCCCCGCCCGCGCCCCTCAAAAAAGGGAAGCGTCCCGTCCGCCCGGCGCGCCCGAATTCGGCTCTGCCCATCCTGCTTTTCCTGGCCGCCAAACTGGCTGCCTATACCTTGCTTGGGTTGCTGCTCGGCTGGCTTGGCTCTTTCCTGACCTTTGACCCCATCACCCGCGCTGGACTGATGGTTGTCATCGCCCTTTTCATGGTGGGCAACGGCTTGCGGATGCTGAATGTTCACCCGTTCTTTCGTAATTTTGTCATCGAGCCGCCCCGGTTCATCACCCGCGCCATTCGCCGCACCGCCAAAGAAACAGATACGGCCACCCCGCTCTTTCTGGGTGCGTTGACGGTGTTCATCCCCTGCGGAGTGACCCAGGCTATGATGGCCGCCGCGCTTGGCCTGGGCGACCCGCTCAATGCCGCCTTGCTGATGTTCGCGTTTACGCTCGGCACCAGCCCGGTCTTTTTCGTGGTGGCTTATTTCACCACGCAACTTGGCGCTGCGCTCGAAAAACATTTTATGCGTTTTGTGGCGATTGTCATCCTGTTCTTGGGGCTGGTCACCTTTGATAACGCCCTCAATCTGCTCGGCGCGCCCTCCATCTCTGGCCTGTTCACCGCACAACAGGCCCCCGCTTCGCCCGCTACCTCGCCATCCGACAATCTCACCCTGCGGGCTGAAAATCGGGGCTACTCTCCGGCCCGGCTGATAGCCCAGGCAGACGTTCCGGTAACGTTGACCATCGTCACCGACAACACCACCTCCTGCGCCCGCGATTTTGTCATTCCGGCGATAAAGTATTATGTGCTGCTGCCCGTCACCGGGGCTGAGATGGTCCAAATCTCGCCACAGCCTGCCGGTACAACCATGCGCTTTACCTGCTCGATGGGAATGTACACCGGTCTGATTGAGTTCAGGTGATATGCAAACAAAAACCTACACCATCACCAACATGGAATGTCCCAATTGCGCCATGATTCTCGAATCTATCGAAGACAAACTGCCCGGCATCCGCGAAATTCGCGCCAGTTACAAAAAAGGGCAGATAACAGTCACGTTCAATGAGCAATTGGTGAGCGAGGCCGAAATTTTGGCAGCGATTCACAAAAAGGGATACAGCACTGCACCATAAAATAAACAGAAACTCCGGGGCAGAAATCTCCCGGAGTTTGTCTATTTTTTGAAATTTAGTCAAACTATTCGGGACTGACCAATCCCTGGCTTAAAGCATTGCTCATGCGAATGACAACAACGCGAGAATCTCCGTCCCAGGAAGGGTAATAGTTGAAATTGACTTCATAAGGCCCAAAAGGGGTCTCATACAACCCGAAGCGATTAGAGAGTGGATATTCGATTTCTTCCGAAAGGAACAGGTAGGATTCGGCCTCTTGTGGATTTGCAGCAATATTCGAAAAATTGACATTTTCAAGCAATTTCTGCGCGCGAGGGGATAAATAGAACATTCTATTCGGATGCTCGTTCAGGTATTTTTCCAGTTGCGTACTTAAATCCATGCGCCCGCGCTCTTGGATGGAAAGCGCCGCATTGTATTGCCAGGCGAAATTGGCAGCCAACCCCACAATTGCCAATGCAGAAAATACAATTCGCGTCAAGCGCATGTTAGGCACGGTAAACCTCGACATAAAAAAACAAAAACCGTATGATGCCAGTATGGATACAAAGGGGAACAACATTTGATAGTTGCGCACAAAAAGCACGCTCTGCAAGCCCATATAGGCCAGGTGGACAATAGGGATAATCAAGAAAATAGCGACTTCTATCCAACTATTGCGTTGTTTGATTAGGGCATAGATGCCAACCAGGCTGAAAAAGAAAATCGTCAGCGCAATTGGCGCGTAGGGGGAAAAAGCCGCTATTGCCAGGTAGGAAAGGGCCAGCCTCCAGTGTTCCAGGCCGGGCTGCACAGTGTAACCGAAGTGTCCTCCTCTGTAATGATTTATCTCAAACTGAATATCCTTAAACGCGCGCAGGGGCTCAACGAGTACCCCCGGTGTTGAGAGCAGAAAAGATGCCGCAAAAATAGCCAACAATCCCAGGCCAAGCACCAGGGCTTGGCGCCAGCGCCAGCCTTGCCTGTGGGCGAAACCCAGCCCAGCAAGCAAGACTGGGAGCAAGAATATCCCGCCGTAGTATTTCGCGCCACAAGCCAGCCCCGCTGTGACGGCTGCCAGCGCCAGCCAGCCAACCTGATCGTATCCTTTCGCTCTGATGGAGAGTATTGTCAACCAGATGGTCAAGATGCCAAATTGTGTTAGCAAACCATCGGGAGCAGCCCAGCGAGCATGGTAGGCAAATTCCCAGGAAGAAAAGAGCAAGAGAGTAGCAAGAATACCGGTCGTCCGATTTCCACTAATAACTGTCGCCAGTCCATAGACCCAAACCCCAGCCAGCAGGGTTACAAATAGAAAAAAAGTCCTGGCGCGTGGAAGGAATTCTTTGGATGCCAGGGTCTCCTGGATAGTTTCCAGGACAGGGGTCATGCCTTCAGCGCGTTTGGCTGCAAAAATGGAAACCGCGTCTGGAAGACTGGCAACCAGCATCAAGGTGTAACTGACCGATGGGTAGTTGTACCAGCCCGGCAGGAAGGTGATTGTGCGGTAGGTTTCACGCACCGAGCGGACAAGTTTGCGCTCGTCCCAGTGGTTGCCAAAATTAATTCCCGCCAGGCCCAAGATAAATGCGCCAACAAAAGCCAGGGCAAGGCACAGCGACAAGAGCCGGTTCAATACTTTCTCTTGGTTCATATATCCAAAGTTTACCAGTTTCCCGGCTCTTTGGCACTCCCCCTGTTCGATAAATTGATAACCAGCGCGCGAAAACGCTATGCCAGCGCCGGGCCGCCTTTTAGTTTGATTGCGTCGCAGCCGGCCTCGGCCATGAAGCGGCTCGCGTTACAAATCGCGGTTTTCATCGAGGGCTGGCAGGTCATATTGGGTAGTCGTAGCAGGTCAGCCAGGTGATGGGTTCGCCTTTGGTCACTTTCTCAAACAGATAGGGTAGGGTAGGGTGATTTTCTTATGCGCTTCAGTCATTTTGAAATAAGCAGTGTTTTTGGCAAGAAAGCCGACTATGGGACGGGCGTCAACGAGGGAGTTTCATATTCAAAACTGTAATCATCATAAGAGTACACATCTTCATCAACAGGAGAGAGCGCACAAATTCCAACATTTTCCTGCACGACGCAAGAGGACAAATCACCTCCAGCGACCAATTCAACCAGTTCAGGCAGCATTCCAGCCGTTGGAGCAAGCAATACCAGAGTATTCGACCGCGCAGCCTGGCTGAATAGCAGTAATCCGCTATCTTTAGCACTCACCTGCCCCACCCCTTTAACTTCAATGGTAGATTCATCCTCTGACAGGGTAATGCCAAACGATTTTGTGTAATATACTACAGCATCCTTATCTTGAAGCGAGCCAAGTACAATCACATCATCGCCATCATATGCTTTTACGCGCAAATTGAGCGGGATATTGACCAACTGAAGCGCGTTTTGAAGCGTGGCAATCGGTCCCAGCAGGGAAGCATCCAACTGCGCCTCACCACCCATCATCACCAGGCTTATGGGACGGCTAAACAAGTACGGGAAATTCACCAGCGAGGGAACGCGCTTGCTGCCCAGGGCAAAATCAGCAATCGCGCCGAGCAGCATCCCGTTATCGGCCACCTGGCTAAAGGGGTTGGTCAAGAAGCTGAAATCGCCAGCCGCCAGCACCTGACCATTTTCGCTCAATGCCAGCGGAGCATACGGTCCGCCCCGGTCGGTCAGGGAGGAAAACGTGTTCTCATCCGAACGCACCAGCAGCGCGCCAGTATGGGACTGAATGGAATGAACCCCATAGAAGACGACCATCTTCAAGCCGTCAGTCAGCGGGCTGTCGGCAAAATCGACGAACTTAACGTTGCGGAAATTGCCCTCATTATCTTGCAAATTGTAGAGATAGTCATTGACAAAGGATAAACCGTAAGGAGCCAGCACAGGGTTGACATAGTTTACATCAGGAGAAATAAAAGTTGCGCCGCTATATGAATCATACGTGACGAGGAAACGCGTCGGGTCGGCAAAGACAAGCAGCCGCCCGCCGCTTTCGACAAATTGGCGAATGGCGCGTAATTCCTCGCCGCTAAAACTGTACGAGGGAGAAAAAATAATGTACGCGCTGGCATATTTGAGTTGACCGGTCAGCGGCTGGGTGCCCTTGTCGAACTCTACCCGGCCACCGCGCGCGCTCAAAGCCGTAACCAGAGGCTCGATTTCATTAGGAACATACTGGTTGCCATGCGCAGCGTCGATGATGACTACTTTCCCTTCGCCAGCCGGTACGGCAACGGCAGCCAGGCTGGCGGAGGGCGTGGGCGGCTCCTGCAATTTGAAACTGGCAAAATCAGGTTTCGAGACTTCTGCCCTGTAAAAAGGGTTCTGATAAAACATGATGGCGCGCGCCAGGATGGGGATAAAGAACAAAACGACAGCCAGGATAATGCGGTTACGGGTGTTCATGCCTGTCTCCTATTTCTGCTCGACCAGCGCCGGGGGAATGTAAAGCAGGTAAATTCCCGCTTCTTTGGGATAGGGCAGAGTTGCGCCCTCATCTGATTCAGCAAAGAATCCCTCTCCAACCGGGTACCACCCTGATTGTTGTGGTACCGCCAGGGAATACAGGTCGATCACCTTGTAATTGCTGACGCGCGCCAGACCAGCAGCTTTTTCCACCGCGTCAGATTGTGAGCCAAGTTCGTCAATTAAACCAAGCTGATAAGCGGCAGAGGCTGGCCAAATTTGTCCGCTCAAGATAACATCTGGCCCGGCGTTGAGGCGATCGCCGCGACCGGTCTTTACCACATCATAAAACACCTGTTTGATGGCTTCTATCTGCCGCATATACGTATCACGCGGGGAACCCCACAATTTATAAGGGCCGGTGGAAACGATATTTTCAAAGATTGAAGGAGAATCTGGCAAAGTCCCAATGACGCCAATATTGCCTACCATAGATGTCGGTTTAGCGAAGGCATAATCGCTGCCGGCCGTCAGGTAATATGCACCACTGGCGGCCATTCCGTCAATAGAAACCACAACCGGTTTGTTCTCGCGCAATTTCAATAGTTCCAAGTACACAGCCTCAGTATGCACTACAGTTCCGCCGGGACTGTCCAAAACCAGAACAACCGCGCGCACTTCGGGATGTTCGCGGGCGTAGTCAATTTGCCGAATGACCACCTGGGCACTGTAGGAATAAATCGCGTCGTTCAGAGAGATGACGCCAATCACCGGCTGAGGAATGAGCGCCGCCACCAGCAGCCCCAGCACAAGCGGCAGAGCCAGCCACAGCAATCCGTTTCTTACCTGTATCCAATGTACATCGGGTTTGGTCTCGTCCATTTTCTCTCTCCATGATTGAAGTATCTTGACAGCATACACCGCTGCCCTGCCATTGTCAACCACCCATTCGATAAAAAACAAAAAGACGCCACAAATGGCGTCTTTTTGTAAAAGTACCCCGCACATGCCGTGAGCCGCAAAGTTCTGAACCTGCTAAAGCAGGTTGGGCTCCTGCCCGGAAATTCCGCCTTGGCCAAAGCCTATCGCGTTCATGCCTGGAGATGGAAGCCCTTTCAGAGGGTGTTGGCTCAGAACCGGTGAGACGGCAACACGCACACAGCAGGGTGTTTTTCTTATACCACAAAATAATCTCCAGAGGGAAGGGATAAATTAGAGCCGGAAGCAAGACCCCCGGCTCTGTAAGGTTACTTTTCCTCGGGCTTTTTCAAATCCAGCCTTATCTGCAACTCGTTTAACTGCTTTTCGCTGGCTGGCGAGGGCGCATCGGCCATCAGGTCGCGCCCGGCCTGGTTTTTTGGGAAAGCGATGACTTCACGAATGTTGGGTTCGTCGGCAAAAATCATCACCAGCCGGTCGATTCCAGGGGCCATGCCGCCGTGCGGCGGCGCGCCGTATTGAAAGGCTTCTATCATGTGACCAAACTTAGCCTGGATTTCTTCATCCTTCAACCCAAGCAGTTGGAAAACTTTCTGCTGAATGTCGGAGCGGTGAATACGAATTGAGCCGGAGGCGGTTTCGTAGCCATTCAGCACCATATCGTAAGCGTCAGAGAGAATCTGCCCCGGGTCAGTTTCGAATTTGGGTAGGTCTTCCATCTTCGGCATGGTAAAGGGATGGTGGGCGGCGTCCCATTTCTTCTCTTCCTCGTTGTACTCAAACATCGGGAAATCGACCACCCAGGCGAAGGCCAGCAAGTTGGGGTCAGCCAGTTTGAGACGGTCGCGGAACAAGAGCCGCAAGGCGCTAAGTGTTTTGTTGGCAATGGCCTTGCTGTCGGCTATGAACAAGACCAGGTCGCCCGTTTTGGCTCCGGTGATGGTTTTAATGGCTTCGACTTCTTCGGGCTTGATGAACTTCTGAGCTGTGCCTTTAACGCCTTCAGCCGTTAAAGCCAGTGTGGCAAGGCCCTTGGCGCCCTGTTCTTTGCAGAAAGTCGTCAAGTCGTCCACTTCCTTGCGAGTGTATTCGGCGCAGCCAGGCGCAACCAGGCATTTGATGACGCCGCCGCTCTTGATGACGTTCTGGAAAACCATGAAATCGGTGCTGGCGAAGACTTCGTTCAGGGTGTAGAGTTCCAGGCCGAAGCGCAGGTCGGGTTTGTCGGTGCCAAAGCGTTCGACCGCTTCATGGTGAGTCAGGCGTGGCCAGGGCGAGGCCAGCAGACGCTTGCCAGGCAGAATTTCTTTCACCATATCGGTAAAAAGGCCCTCGACCACATCCAGCACATCATCCCGTTCTACGAAGGACATTTCCAAGTCGAGTTGGGTAAATTCGGGCTGGCGGTCGCCGCGCAGGTCTTCATCGCGCAGGCAGCGCGCAATCTGAAAGTAGCGGTCGAAGCCGGAGACCATCAGCAATTGCTTGAGCTGCTGGGGCGACTGCGGCAGGGCGTAGAACATGCCTGGCTGGAGACGTGAAGGCACCAGGTAGTCGCGCGCGCCTTCGGGGGTGGTCTTGAAGAGCATCGGTGTTTCGATTTCGATGAAGCCGCGCTCGCTCAGGTAATCACGGATGAATTTGACCACCTTGTGGCGTAAAATGATGTTGCGCTGCATTCGCTCGCGGCGCAAATCCAGGTAGCGATACTTCAGGCGTACGGCTTCTTCAGTGTCTTCATCTTTATTGATAAGGAAAGGCAGCGGCTTGGATGGGTTCAGCACTTCGACCCGGGTGGCTTCAATTTCGATTTCGCCGGTCGCCATGTTGGGATTCTCGGCCCCTAACGGTCGGCGGCGGACAATCCCCGTGACGCCCAGCACCCACTCAGAGCGGGCCTCCTGGGCGGCATGGACTTCCGGCTTAGACGGGTCGGCGACCACCTGCACAACACCATAGCGGTCGCGCAGGTCGATGAAGGTCACCCCGCCGTGGTCGCGCTGGCGGTGGACCCATCCGGCCAGGGTCACGGTTTCCCCGGCATGGGCGGGGCGCAGTTCCCCGCAAGTGTGTGTTCGATACATGCTAAACCTCCTGATTCGAGAGATAATTCCTTAAGACGCCCTGCGAGCCAGCACAGGGCAAAAAATATCGCCCGCGGCTCTGCTTTGGGTACGCAGAATGCGTCGGGCGACTGGCAGGATGGAACGGGTGGGTCACGCAGGCCGAGATAGCCTGTCAACGCCTTGCCAGTCGTCCGACAGATTATCATCGTTATGATTTAGGGGAATGCAAAGCCAGCGCAACATAGTTGCGGAATTATAGCACAAGTCGAAAGTTCCCCGAAGGCTTAAGGTATAATTACATCGCAAATCCGCTTTCAACCGAAACAATTTGGTTTTCCTGCGCGCGGAAATTTCCTCTGCAAGGCAATGTTATGATGAGCATCCCCCTTAAACTCCCGACCGAATACTGGAGTAATTTCACTGTCCTCCAGCGTGACATTGAATACATCCAAAACTACCTGTTCGAAACTGAAACACCGCTAACCACGCAGGAACTCACCGCTGTCCTGGTCGAAGAGTGTATCCGTATCGAACGCGAAACGCAACGCGAAGAACAACTCGCCAGCGGGGATTTTTATCTCCCCAAAGAAACGTACCAAATCGGCCAAAACTTGATTTTCCCATCGCTGGCATTAAAAAAGGGGCAGGTCACTGCGGTGCGCCCTGGAAACAATCCCGAACTGGGGAAATTCGACGTCATCGAGGTGCTGTTCGACGATGGAACAACCCGCTCCTTTGCGGCTTCGCTGGCCGAACATAAACTGAACCACCCCGTAGAAGAAACCTTTGACCCGGAAACGGATGTCCCGTCCATTTTGTCTCTCTATGGCGATAGCATCGCCCATAAGCTCGATGTCGCGCTTGAAGGGGATGACTCCCTGGTTCGTATCGCTGGGGCCTGGTTCCCGAAAGCCCTCCTGGTGGACATCAACGCCGGGCATCTCAACCTGGCCGAGGCCATCTTGGAGATGAACGGCGGCGAACCGCTGACCACCACTGCGCTGATGGAACAGGTCGAACTGCCGCGTACCTCCAACCCTAAATTGACCGAGTTCTCAATGAACTACGCGCTTCAGGAAGATGGTCGTTTCGATGAAGTTGGGCCGACCGGCGAGGTGCTATGGTGCCTGCGCCGCCTCGAACCGGAGGAAGTGCAGACCATTCCGGCAGTCTTGAAATACACCCCAGTCGATTATGACCGTTCCATCTTAAACAGTCAGATGCTTGCGCTCGAAGCGCAACTGGATGACGAGCTAAGCGAAACCGACCAAAAGCCGACCAAAACCGATGAAGTAACCATCACCCTGACCTATCCGCACTGGCGTACTGGCACATTGCCTGTCTCGCTGCGCGTGCGCCCCTTCTTCCCGACGGCCATCGAATCGCCGCGCATCCGCTTTACGTTAGTAGATGGCAAAACCGGCGAGAAAATGCCGGCTTGGGTGGTGCGCGAATATGGGTATGTTTCGGGCCTGCGCAAATGGTACGAAAAGCAAAAGTTGATCCCAGGCGCCTACATCGTTGTGCGCCGCAGCAAGACGCCCGGCGAGGTAGTTGTAGAGGCCAAAACGCACCGTCCCAATCGTGATTGGGTACGCACGGTGCTGGCCGGCTCCGATGGCGGGCTGGTCTTTGCTTTGCTGAAACATGAAATCTCTTGCGAATACAATGAGCGCATGGCGGTTGTCGTCCCATCAGTCGATGCGGTCGATGCGGCCTTTAACCAGAAAACCCGCCAGCCGCTTCAAAAGCTGGTACGCGAGATTCTGCAAAAATTATCGGGACTGACCCCGCAGGGACATGTTCACGCCGAGGAACTGTATTCGGCAGTCAACATCCTGCGGCGAGTGCCGCCTGCCCCGCTATTGGCGACCCTGGCCGCCTCGAAAGATTTCACCCACGTTGGCGACCTGCACTACCGCCTGACCGAAACGGAACTGGAGGAAGAATAAAATGAGTCTTGTCAAACCCAACCTCCAGACCCGTTTTCACATCGATTTCGATTGGTGGCAGCAAAACGAAAATGACTGGCGCGTTCACCTGTCAGGCTTGCTTTGCCCCGAACACCAGGCGTTGTTCGCCGAAATGCAGGCGGATGAGTTCATCGACTTCGTTGACCCAGAGACTGCCGAGGTACGCCCGATGGATGGCCTGCAGCAAACCATCCTGTCGCATTGCGCCCGCCAACCTGGATTCGTGACCGGCCAAACTCAACTGGTAGAGGGCGTTTTCCGCACCTTCCTGGCAAACGGCAATAGCCCGCTGACGCCAACCGAACTTTCCGAGCAGTTAGGAAGGCCCGCCAACACCATTCTAGTGACCATATCCGGCCCGCGCATCTACAAAGGAATTCGCCCGGTGCGCGAGTAAGACCATTTCGTTCTGCCCCTGTAGCTCAACGGACAGAGCAGCAGCCTTCTAAGCTGTTGGTTGTGGGTTCGAATCCCGCCAGGGGCGCTCATTTCTCTCTGCTCTGTGGGTTACGAACACCCCCTGCGGGGTGCGCGTCCCGCCAGGGGCGCTCATTTCTCTCTGCTCTGTGGGTTACGAACACCCCCTGCG
>CAYRBO010000010.1:42018-127474 GCA_964422545.1 uncultured Anaerolinea sp.
GGCTAGACCAGGGGTCATCGAATCTGTTTCCATTGTCACAATATCTTTGCCCAAAAACGCCTTTGTGGTCCAGACCAAAGTGACCGAAACGAGTAATAGGACGAGATATTTATTATCTTGTCCTACAAGGTTTCTCGCAAAGCCGCCACGCCTGCCACCTGCCCCGCACGAAGGCAATGCGGGGTGCGCAGGCGGCGCCAGGGAGAGCGCAAAGAAGAAAATCACTCTATTTGAACAAACCGCCAAGAACGCAAAGCGCGGCATGGTTTTCGTTGCCTCTTCACATCCTTTGGCTTGAGGTGAGTGACTGTAAGCCAGACTTTTTAGGCCAATTATGGTATGCTATAAATAAGCGATTCGAATGCTGATATACCGAAGCGCAGGAGAGCAGATGAGCAAATATCAGATTGCGCCCGTTGATTTTTTACAGGTTTTCAAGCGGATTAGGATACAGGACGTTGATACAGTTGCGCCGCTCATCTTGTGCATATCTCCCTGCCGCAGCGGGTCGACCGTTTTATTGCGGGTTTTTGGCGCTAGCGGCATTCCATCCTATTACCAGCCCTGGAAAAATGTGCTACGCTGGGCCATGCAGGGGGAAGAGCGCTTCTGGGATTTTCCGGCTGGCCCAACGCCAATTTTTGTCAAGGAAACCATCGGCCCCTATACCCGCATCGAAACTGAGTTCAACCCCCTCGAAGTCATTCAGGTCACCGGCTATCCGGTCGAGAAATTGCGGCTGATGCTCGTCGCGCGCGATCCGCTGCAAACCTGGGCCTCCTGGCAATCGCTGTGGGGCGAGAAAACCAACTTCGAGATTTTCCTGGCTGCTTTCGAGCAGGTGGAAGCCCTCCGCCAGCAAATCAAAGCCGCCGGTCTGCCGATCGTCCATTTCGTTTACGAATCGGTGCGAGATTATGGAGCCGAGACCGCCATCAGGAATATGTTCTCGCAATTGGGTCTGCCTTTTACCAGACAGGCAGTGACGGGGTGGTTCGACCTGCCACCGTTTGGCAAGGATGGCTCGAACATTTTTTACCCCGAAGAGCCGCAAGTGTTTTCAGTGGAAAACATTCACGAAAAAGTGGAGACTGCCGATGGGCTGGAGTATTTCGCCCGTGCTGAACCCCTTCCAGGCCTGACGCCTGAACTGGAAGCCTGGCTGCGCGCCAGCCCAGTGCAAGGCTGGTACGAATCCTGGCGCGATGAGAACTATGCCTATTTGGATGCCAATCGAGGCGGGTAAATGAAAAACCTTTCCGACGAGTTCAAGCCTGCGGCACTCTTCGCGTCCGTCTCATTGGGGTTGGTAGTTGGCCTGATTGCGTTGGTCAACACCGTCACGTATGGCGTGTTGATTTATAAATCAACCGGCGATACGGTTAGCGGGGTAATGTTGGCGCTGATTAATGGCCTGGTGCTTTCGCTCCTGTTCGGCCTGTTCGGCTCACTGCCAGGCATGGTCGCCTTCCCGCAGTCGGCCATGACGCCTGTTTTCGCGGGGTTGGTAGCCAGCATTATGCTTGAAATGGAGGGACAGAGTCAACCGACTGTCACCGCGACAGTCATGGCGGCGGTCTTGCTGGCGTCGTTGCTGGTCGGAGTGACCTACCTGTTCATCGGGCATCGTAAACTCGGCGAAATTATCCGCTTTATGCCTTATCCGGTTTCGGGCGGGTTCCTGGCCGGGCTGGGCTGGGTGCTGCTCAAAAGCGGCATCGAGCTTGGGACGGGGAAATTCGCGCTCGAAACATTCCTGAACCCCGGCATGTTGGCTGCCTGGCTTCCAGCGCTTGTGTTTGGGCTGCTCCTTTTCATCCTGCAACAGAAAAATTCGCTCGCCTGGCTTAATCCGCTCGTCATCATTGGGGCAATTGCAGGGTTTTACCTGCTCAACTTGCCCTTTTCAACGGTCGAAGAACTGCGTCAGGCGGGCTGGCTGCTGGTGATTGCCGCGCCGCAAGATGCACAGGCATTGTTCCGCTACCCACTCCTGACTCATTTCGGGGAGATTCAGTGGGGCGTGATTTTCCAAAACATCGGCATTTTGCTGACCCTGTTATTTACGGCCCTCATCAGCCTGTTGCTAAACATCAACGGGATTGAAATGGCCATCCGAAAGGACATCGACCCCAATCAGGAAATGCGCCTGGCCGGGGCGGCGAACATCCTCACACTCCTGGCAGGCGGAGGGATTGTGGGCTACCCATCCGCCAGCCTGACCATCGTCGCCCATAAACGCGGGCAGCCAGGGCGGTTATTGAGTTTCGTCGTAGCGGCCCTGTTTGCGGCGGCCCTGTTTTTTGGAGTGCAATATCTCTCGTACCTGCCCAACTTCGTCATCGGCGGCCTGCTGATTTCGCTGGGATTAAATTTCATGTACGAGTGGCTCTTCGAGGGTTGGTTCAAATTTTCTCTCACCGATTTCCTGGTTGTCCTGGCGATATTCTTCACCGTTGTCTTCTCCGATTTGCTGCGCGGCGTTGGCCTGGGCATGATTTTGATGGTCATTATGTTTGCGGTCAGTTACAGCAAAACCAACGTCATCCGCAGCGTATTAACAGGGAAAACCTTCCAAAGCAACGTGGACCGTCCGCTCAAACACACAAAATACCTGCGCGAAGCGGGCGACCAACTGCTGATTTTACGCTTGCAAGGCTATATTTTCTTTGGCACAGCCCATTCGATTTATGAATGGGTTAAGGAGCATCTGCAAACCAAATACACCCAAACGCGTTATCTCATCATCGACTTTACCCAAACCTACGGAATCGACTCCTCGGCGGCAAAGGTGTTTACGAAACTGCGCTATTTGTCGCAAGCCAACCGGTTTAGCCTGGTTTTTTCTGCCCTAGACGAAAAAATGCTGAAAAAGTTTGCCCGTGATGGCTTCAACCTGCGCGACCCAAATTTTCGCGCCTTCGAGACCCTGGACTACGCGGTAGAATGGTGTGAATCTTTAATTCTGTCCAATTCAGTCATGACCATCATCACATCGCGCAGCCTGGTGCAGGACCTGGGCGCGCATTTTAATCCGGACGAGTTCAAAGCATTGTTCGGATATATGCAGCGGCTCGATGTGCCAGAAGGACATCGCCTGATTAACCAGGGCGATGAAACACCAGGCCTTTACCTGATTGAACGCGGACGCGTGACGGTTTACCGCGAATTGAGCAATGGCCGCCGCCTGCGCCTGCGCACAATGGGCGCCGGCACCAGCGTCGGGGAAATTGGCCTCTACAGCGGCGGCCCGGCCTCAGCAACGGTACTCGCAGATATTCAGAGTGAAATTTACCTCCTATCAACAGAGAATTTGAAAGAAATGGAATTGAAAGACCCAGCGCTGGCGATTAAATTTCACCGATACATCATCCAATTACTCGGACAGCGCTTGCAGAATACGACGGCCAGCGTGCAGGCGTTAATGGAATAGTCTCAGCGTTTCATGATTTAGAAGGTGGTATCCATGAACCGTAAACTTGTTTTTGCAATAAGCGCCCTTTCGATAGCAATCCTGGCCGGATGGTTGATTTATACATATTCCAGGCATTCCACTTCCCAAAAGCAGGCGATTCCCCTGTATATTGCCGTCATGCTGGAACGAGAAAAGATTCAAGGCTCAGACGAACCCTTCCCCGACAGCGTGGACGCGATGTACGGCGTCGAACTCTGCGCAGAAGAAATCAATGCCGGTTGGCGGCAGAGCATGGCGCGTCCCTGGGAACTCAAAATCGATTTTTATTATGATGAAAACCAGACCGAGGTCGGTCTTGCGCAGGCCAATAAGGTCGTTGAGACCAACCGTGCCTTGGTCGTAATTGGTCATGCCCAATCGCAAGTCTCAAAACCGGCTGGACAGGTGTACGCCCAGAATGGAATTCCAGCCATTACCGGTTCATCTGTCAATGACGATGTCATTATTGGAAATGATTGGTATTTCCGCGTCTTGCCAAACAGTTCGGCTCAGTCTCGCCAGATGGCACACTACATTTACCGGGTGTTAGGACAGACAAAGGCAATCGTAATTGAAGGCCAGAACGATGCCTTTGCCCAGATGTTCGCCAGTGGATTCAGGGAAACTTTTACCGCGCTGGGCGGCGAAATTTTGGCAACGTATGAATATGCCCGACCTCAGAGCAACCAACTGACCGATGAAATGAACGGAATTATCACCAGCATTTGGAGCGAGTCCCGCCGGGCCGAAGAGCCAGGCATTTTGGTTTTCGCCACCCGCGCCAATGAGGGCGCCCTGTTCATGATTGGCCTGCGCGACCGAGGCGTCAACAACCTGGCATTTGGCCCGCACCCCTTTGCCAACTTCCTTTTCCTCTCCACAATCGACACCGCGCCACGCTCCCGAGAAGCCAATTTTTACTCCAACGGCGTCTATGTCTTGGCGCCAGTTGTGTTCGACACTGCCGACGACGTAGGGAAAAAATTCCTGGCCGATTTCCGGGGAAAATATAAGGTCGACCCTGGCATGAAAGCCGCCACCAACTGTGACGCGCTCAAAGTAGCCGCCAAAGCCATCGAAAACGCGCGAATCTCTGCGACGCCCGGAACCCTGGCCAATGACCGCCGCCTGGTGCGCGATGCCCTGGCAGCCATCAATGCGCCAGAACGAGCAGTGCAAGGCGTTACAGGAAAGATTTATTTCGACCAGAACCGTGAGCCAGTCAAACCAATCGATACCAGCATTTACCAAAACGGCCAGCGTATTTCCGCCATCAGCCAGATTGTGGAAATCGACGCCGAAACCGCTGCCAGGCTAGAAAACCAACTGAAAGAGCGCAGCCCGGTTCTAAAATACGATAACCGCTTCTTCCGAATCACCGATGTCGTGTACGTGGGTATCGACATCAACGAAGTCAGCGAACTCGATACCCAGGCCGGAACGTACCTGTTGGATTTCTATCTCTGGTTCCGGGCGCGCGAGCCAATGAACCTGCAAGACTTCGTCTTCCTGCAACTGGCCGAACCAATTGACTTCGGCAACCCCGTGATTGAAACCTTCGACAATGGGATTTCCTACCAGGCCTATCACATCAAGGCCAAGTTCAAGGGAAATTTTGACTATAAAAACTACCCCTTCGACCAGCAAACGCTGGGCGTACAGATGAAACACAAGTTCAAGAACGCCCAGGAATTGCTGCTCGTTCCCGATACGATTGGGATGCGCGACATCACCAGCGAAGGTTTCTTGAAACGACTGCAAGCCCAAAACGTTGTCAGGTCCTTGAGCGATTGGCAACTGGTAGAGAAAAGCGAAAAGACAACGATTACCCAAGAAAAAATCACCAACGATTCCACCCTCGGCAACCCCAGCCTGGTGGACAGCGACTCTACCCAAATTACCTATACCCTGATACGGGTCGAATTCGAAATCAAACGCAACGGCTGGAGTTACATCTGGAAAAACCTGCTGCCACTCGGATTCCTGGTTGGGCTGGCCTATATGGCCTTCCTCTCGAAAGCCAGCGAATATGACAAAATGTACGACGTTGTCACCAGCGTTATCCTGACGGCAGCCTTCTTCCAGCTTGGTCTGACCGAATCGCTGCCCAATATTGGGTATCCCACCGCAATGGACTGGATGTTTTATATCCTATATCTGCTCTGTATTGCCCAAATCATCGTCATCCTGACCATCAGGAAATACATTCACAACGAAAAAGAGCCAGAAGCAGACAAAATTGTGTGGAGCGCGCGCTATGCCTATCCCATTCTGGTCATCCTGGGCGGCTATGCCGTGTATCTCATGTTCTGGCGCTAGGGTTTGGCTGTATAATCATTGGCGGCGGAAAATTCCGCTTTACGTTGAATTATTGTTAATCCCAAGCGCAAAAACATAGCAAAAACGGTCGAACGCGGTTATAAGCAAAAAGAGGTGCTTTATGGCAACTGTTATCTTACGCTCAAAAGCAAAAACCGGCCTGCCCGAAAAGCGAAGAATGGTACTGGAAACGCTCGGCTGGCAGATTCGAATGCAGACCCATATCTGGAGCCCACCCACCGATTTATTCGAGAACGAACGCAACTACGTTATCCGCGTTGAAGTGGCCGGGATGCGCCAGCAAGATTTCAGCGTCGTGCTAGATAACAACCTGCTCACCATCAGCGGCTCCCGGCCCGATACCCCAGAGCGGCGCGCCTATCATCAAATGGAAGTGCGTTTCGGCGAATTCAGCACAGTGGTCGCCATTCCTGGCCCGGTCAATGTCGAAACATCCACCGCAGAATACGAAGATGGCTTTCTGGTCGTCACCCTGCCCAAAGCATCGCCCAGCAAAATCAACATCAAATAACAACAAGGAATTCTATGCCCGCCTCCCGCTGGCAGACTAACCCTGCCGAACTATTCAATTGGATAGACGAAAACGACGCCGAACTGTTGGATATGCTCATGCCCTCCCTCTTTACACACCTGCCGCCCCTGGCCGGGAACGGGGAACCCGCCGCTCCTGAACCTGCTTCCCCTGAAGAAACATTTCCTACCCCCGAAATCGTCCCCATCCTGCCGCTACGCGGGGTGGTGGTCTTCCCACAAACTGCCGTCCCGCTGACCATTGGGCAGCCGCGCTCCATCAAACTGGTCGATGATGTCGTCGCCGGTGACCGGCTGGTCGGCCTGGTGGCCGCCATCAACCCGGAACTGGAAACGCCCGGCCCCGAAGATTTGTATCAAGTCGGTACAATTGCTACTGTCCACCGCCTGCTGCGCGCGCCCGATGGCACCATCCGCCTGCTCGTGCAAGGGCTGGAACGAATTCGGATTTTGGAATTTACCCAAACCGAACCCTACCTGATGGCGAAAATCGAGCGACACCCAGAAACAGTGGAGACCGGCCTCGAAATTGACGCCCTGGCGCGCAACGCCCGCGACCAGTTTGCCGCCATCGCCGAGCTCATTCCCTCCTTCCCGCGTGAACTGGTCGGCTCGATTGCCATCCTCGAAGACCCGCTCCAAACCGTCTACTCAATTGTCAACTTCCAGCGCATCGACCTGGCCGACGCCCAACAACTGCTCGAACTCGATTCGACCGCCGAAAAACTGCGCAAACTGGTCTCCTTCCTGGTGCGCGAGACCGAAGTGCTTCAGTTGGGGCAAAAAATCCAAAACGAGGCCCGCTCCGAAATTGACAAAGTCCAGCGCGAATATTTCCTGCGCGAGCAGTTGAAAGCCATCCAAAAAGAACTGGGCGAAAAAGACGAACAGGCCGTGGAGGTGGAGGAATTCCGCCAGAAAATCGAAGCCGCCAAACTGCCCGAAGAAGCCGAAAAAATGGCGCGGCGCGAATTACAGCGCATGGAACGCCTGCCCACCGCCGCCGCCGAATATGGCGTCATTCGCACCTATCTCGACTGGCTCGTCTCCCTGCCCTGGTCAGTTAGCACCGAAGACAATCTCGACATCTCCCACGCCCGCGAAGTGCTGGAAAAAGACCACTACGGGTTGGAAGACATCAAAGAACGCATTCTCGAATTCCTCGCCATCCGCAAACTGAAACTGGAACGCAAGGAAGAGCAGACGGAATCTGAAGACGTCATCCGCCGTGAACGCGAAGGCGTGATTTTGTGTTTCGTAGGGCCGCCCGGCGTGGGCAAGACCTCGCTGGGGCAGTCCATCGCCCGCGCCATGGGGCGCAAATTCATCCGCATTTCGCTGGGCGGCGTGCGCGACGAAGCCGAAATTCGCGGCCACCGCCGCACCTACATTGGCGCAATGCCCGGGCGAATTTTGCAAGCCCTGCGCCGGGTAGAAAGCCGCAACCCGGTCTTCATGCTCGATGAAGTGGATAAACTGGTCAGCGACTTTCACGGCGACCCGTCCTCGGCCCTGCTCGAAGTGCTGGACCCAGAACAGAACAACGAATTCCGCGATAACTACCTGGAGGTGGCCTACGATCTCTCTCAGGTCATGTTCATCGCCACCGCTAACACCCTCGAGACCATCCCCGGCCCGCTGCGCGACCGGATGGAAATCATCAGCCTATCGGGCTACACCGAGGGCGAGAAGGTCGCCATTGCGCGCGGCTATCTCATCCCGCGCCAGGTGCGCGAAAACGGCCTGAAGCCCGAAGAAGTGACCTTTACCGACGAAGCCCTCTATACCATCATCCGCCAATACACGCGCGAGGCAGGTGTAAGGAATCTGGAACGCACCATCGGCTCGGTTTGTCGTAAGATTGGCACGCGCATCGCGGAGGGCAAGGGAAGCACCTTTGAAGTCACGCCAGAACTGGTCAAAGAATTTCTCAAACACCCGCCCCTGCAAGGACCAGAAGAATTGAGCGTGCGCACCTCCGTCCCCGGCGTCGTTCCCGGCCTGGCCTGGACGCCCTACGGCGGCGATGTCCTGTTCATCGAAGCCACGCGCATGCCCGGCTCAAAAGGCTTCCAGATTACCGGCTCTGTGGGCAACGTCATGCAAGAATCGGCGCGCGCCGCGCTCTCGTATGTCCGCTCGCACGCCGCCGGACTGGGGCTCGAAGCCGGATTCTACGATAAATCCGATATCCACCTGCACATCCCCGCTGGCGCGCAGCCCAAAGACGGCCCCTCCGCAGGAGTAACGATAGCAACGGCTCTCGTCTCACTCCTTTCAGGACGACTGGTAAAACCTGGTGTAGGCATGACCGGTGAAATTACCCTGCGCGGCCAGGTTCTGCCCATTGGCGGCGTCAAAGAAAAAGTGCTGGCGGCGCACCGCAACGGACTGAAAACCGTCATCTTGCCCAAGCGCAACGAACCCGACCTGGAAGATGTGCCAGACGAAATTAAGCAAGCGATGAACTTCGTTTTTGCCGAAAGCGTAGATGATGTGATTGCCGCCGCACTCGAACCCGCCGCTGCTCCCGCTGCTGAAACGCCCACCACAGTTGAACTGCGACAGGACAAACCCAAAAAGCGAAGCAAGAAGACCAAACCCGAGGAAAGCAATCATGCCTAAAATTTTATTGGCAGAAGATGACCCAACCATGCTCTCCCTGCTCAAGACCCTGCTCAAAATGGAAGGGTTCGAGACTGTTCCGCTGAGAGATGAAGAGAACCTGTTGGATGTCATCTACCGCGAACATCCCGATGCCGTCTTGCTCGATGTGCACCTGGCGCAAGGCAACGGCGTCGATTTGTTGCGCCAAATCCGGCTCGACCATCAACTCGACCGCCTGCTGGTCATCATGCAATCGGGCATGAACCTGGCCGAGGAATGCAGAGCCGCCGGGGCCGATGAGTTCCTGGTGAAACCCTACATGCCCGATACCCTTATCAACGCCATCAAAACCGGGTTGGCCGGGCGTCAGTCATGACCAAAATCACAATCCGAGCATTCCGTTTTCCTGAAGACTATGAAGCTGTTCTCACGCTCTGGCAAAACGCCGGGCAGGGGATTGGGATTGGCGTCTCAGACAGCCTGGAAGAAATCGAAAAGAAAGTCCGCTATGCCCCTGATTTATTCCTCCTGGCTGAATCTGGCTCCCACATCGTTGGCACGGTCATCGGCGGATACGACGGGCGGCGCGGCATGATTTATCACCTGGCAGTGGACGCGGAATTTCGCGGGCAAGGCATTGGCACGCTCCTGATGGACGAAATCGAAACCCGCCTGAAAGCAAAAGGCTGCCGCAAGGCCTACCTGCTGGTGAAGCAAGGCAACAGCGCGGCTGAAATGTACGAAAAACGCGGCTGGAACGAAATGACCAACGTGCGGCTGTTTGGCAAGAATTTGTAGAATTTTCCACGGATTTCGCAGATGATGCAAAAAATCTGTGAAATCGGCGAAATCTGTGGATTTAAGGTTTTCCATGCGATTCGGCATTCTCACCATATCAGACCGCTCGTGGCGCGGCGAACGCCCCGACCTTTCAGGCCCGGCGCTGGCCGAAGCCGTGCGCGCGCAAGGCTGGCAGGTGCTGGAAACCGGCATCCTGCCGGATGAAATCGAAGTCATTATCCAAAAACTGACCGAGTGGGCCGATTCGGCCCATTTTGACATCATCCTGACCACCGGCGGGACCGGCTTCGCCCCGCGCGATGTAACCCCCGAAGCCACCCGCCAGGTGGTGGAACGTCTGACTCCCGGCTTTGATGAAGCCATGCGCGCCGCCAGCCTCAAAATTCACGCCCACGCCATGCTCTCGCGGGCTGTGAGCGGAATCCGCAAGCGAACGGTCATCATCAACCTGCCGGGCAGCCCCAAAGGCGCCGTGGAAAACCTGCTGGTGATTGCCCCGGCCCTGCCCCATGCGGTGGAATTGCTCAAAGAAGCCCCCGATTCGGAACAAAAACACATGAACTAGGGCCGCAGTCATCACGCCCCGGCATCGCCCCATGCCCACCAGCCTTCCCCACGTTGACCAACTCATCCGCTCCAAACGAAAAACCGTCGCCATCATCGTCCAACGGGATGGAAAGGTGATTGTCCGCGCGCCGCTCAAGGCCTCCGAGCGGCAAATTCGGCAGTTCATCGAATCGAAAATCGGATGGATTTTGGAGAAAAAAACCCAGGCGCAAGAGCAGCCTCTGCGCGCCTCGAGACAGTTTACAGCCGGAGAAAAGTTCCCCTACCTCGGGCAGGAATATGCCTTGAGCGTGGTCTCCGGCCCCAGGGCAGGACTCTGGTTCGAGAGCGGTTTCTCCCTGAGTCAAAATTCCCAACCCCAGGCCGCATTCTTGTTCGAGAAATGGTATAAAGCGGCGGCCCGCAAAATCCTGACGGAACGCGTCCGCTATTACGCCCAAATGTTCGGGCTAAAGTACCAAAAAATCCGCATTTCCTCGGCCCGAACGCGCTGGGGGTCGTGCAGTTCGCGCGGCACGCTCAGTTTTACCTGGCGGCTGGTGATGGCCCCGCTGGAGGTGGTGGATTATGTGGTGGTTCACGAACTGGCGCACCTGCGGGTACCGAATCACTCGGCGGCCTTTTGGGCCGAAGTCGCCAAAATGATGCCCGATTTCAAACCCCGGCGCGACTGGCTAAAAAAGAACGGGCGGTTTTTAACGCTAGATGCGCGATAATTCGGATAAAAACCCTTAAAATCGCTTAAAAACATCCTGTTTTATCCTGTATATCCTGTTGAAAACTGCCATTTGCGTAAGTCCTATTCCACATAAAACTTTTGGGACGGTTTCAGACGAAAACCCGCCTGCTCAACCAGCGTCAACGGTATAATCGCCTTATGCCCACCTCTTATCTTTCCCCCAAACTCGAAGTCCGCGCCGCCCCCGAAAAGGGCGGCTTTGCCGTATATGCGCGCGAAATGCTGGAAAAAGACGAACTGCTCTGCGTCTGGACTGGCCGCGCGGTGACGTTGGAGCAGCTGGCTGCGCTTTCGGATGCCGAAAAAAGTCACACCATTCAGGTTGACGAGGGCATTTACCTGGCCCCGCTCGGCCCACAAGAAGAACCCGCCGATTACATCAATCACTCCTGCGACCCAAATGCCGGTATTCGAGGGCAAATTTCGCTGGTTGCCATGCGCCCCATCGCGCCAGGCGAAGAAATCACCTTCGATTACGCCATGTCCGACAGCAGCGCCTTCGACGAGTTCGTCTGCGCCTGCGGCTCACCCCACTGCCGCGGCCGGGTGACCGGGGATGACTGGAAACGTGCGGAGTTGTGGGAGCGATATAACGGCTATTTTTCGGCCTATTTGCAGCGGCGAATAGGAATGAGCCAATGACCAGCGCCCGATTACGCTAGTCAAGGCATGCAATTCTTACTGCGGAGCGAATCGGCCCGCTGGAGCAGGTCAATCGAGTTATGGTTATATTCAAAGAGTAAAACAAAAGGCCTGCTGCCACAACCACAACAAAAAGAGGCGCGGCAGCAAACCACTTTTTAGTAACGCGATAGGCCTCCCTATCGGCTACAACTTCGGCAGCACGATAGATTTCTGATTCTGATACTTTCCCTTCTTATCGGCATAACTCACCTCGCACTCCTCATCGGCCTCAAAGAACAAGACCTGCGCCAGCCCCTCGTTGGCATAAATTTTGGCCGGGAGCGGGGTGGTGTTCGAAATTTCGAGGGTGACATAGCCTTCCCATTCCGGCTCGAAGGGGGTCACGTTAACGATAATGCCGCAGCGCGCATACGTCGATTTTCCCAAACAAACCGTCAGCACCCCGCGCGGAATGCGGAAATACTCCACCGAGCGCGCCAGCGCGAACGAGTTGGGCGGCACAATGCACACCTCGCCCACAAAATCGACCATCGACTTCGGGTCGAAATGCTTCGGGTCCACTACCGCGCCAAAAACGTTCGTAAAAATCTTGAACTCATCGGCCACGCGCAGGTCATACCCATAAGACGACACGCCATACGAAATGACGCCCTTGCGCACCTGGCTGTCCACGAACGGCTCAATCATGCCGTGTTCGCGTGCCATCTTACGAATCCAATGGTCTGGTTTTAATCCCATGTTTTCTCCTTTACTTCACCAAAAAATTAACAAACGTCAACCGCCCCGCTTCGATTTTTACCACCTGTTCATACACCATGCCATAATGAACCAGTGACAAACGATACTCGCCCGCCGGAATCTCGCCCAGCGCGAAGGTCTCCTGCAACGCGTCATCGCCGTTCACGCCGGTCGGGGCGTAGGTCGCCGCTGAACCGACCGAAAGCGGGGTAAAGAACCCATTTTCCATGCGCTGGACGTTTACCAGCCCCTTCACCAGGCTGCCGCGTCCGTCCACAATGCGCCCGGCCAGCACGCCCGTCCCCTGCGGGGGCGCCAGCCACAACTCCGGGTTGCGGGTGGCAAAATAATCATTCGCCCCGCGCCGAATCTCGAAGTGCAGGTGGCTGCCAATTGCCGTGCCGCTCGCGCCCACCTCGCCAATCGGCTCACCCGCCGCCACCTGCTGCCCGACGCTCACGTCAACGCGGTGCAAATGCCCATAGAGCGTGTAAAACGTTTCGCCGCCCAGCGAATGCTCCAGCACAACCACATTGCCGTAAAAACCCGTCACCCAGGCAATCAGCGCCAGTTTGTCGTCGCCAGCAAAGACCACCTCCCCATCCGCCGCCGCCAGCACAGGCGTGCCTTGCGGGTTGTAAAACTCGACTCCGTGGTGAACTTCCCGCTTGCCGTCCTGCGTGCTGCCATAGGGATAAGACCGCTCGACGGAATGCGGGCCCGTCAAAGGAACGGGTCGGCGGAACAGGAAATGCCCGTCTAAATAGCAGACCGGCCTGTCGGTACACGCCTCGCTGACTACCGTTATTTCGACAATTGCCGTCGCTGAAGGTTTTGCCGCCGCTGTAAGAGTGGCTTGAACCATCGGCGCGATTGCCGTCTGAGTCATCTGCATCACTGCCGCCGTTTGGGTTGCCGGCACATGCACCGTCATGGTCATGGCCTGGCTGCCACACACCATGCAACTATTCTGGGTCGGTTCAGGCGTGCCTAAAACAGGAGTAGCAAACAGCGGCGTCCACTCCGGCCCGGTTGTCGCCTGTACCGCGCTCCCCGGCATAGAACAAGCTGCTAAAACGAAAGCACCCAAAAGCAACACCACGCGCCTCAAGCGGAAATCCTCCCGCGCGTCTCCAGAGATTGACGAATTTGCCCCTCGGCAGCATTGGCCCGCGCTTCAAACGATTCCAGTTCCGCCAGCAGACTCACCCCGGAGGTTGTATCGGCCAGGCTGTTGATATTGATTCGCACGTTGTACCCGGCAGCGGTCAGGGCGGCCCGCG
The DNA here is from genome assembly GCA_964422545.1 of uncultured Anaerolinea sp. Classification (GTDB taxonomy): domain Bacteria; phylum Chloroflexota; class Anaerolineae; order Anaerolineales; family Villigracilaceae; genus UBA5195. The sequence goes on from CAYRBO010000010.1 coordinate 55,724, forward strand.
CCATGGCCGCGCCGCTCGCCCCGTCGCTGATGGCGTTCAAGTTGCCCGCCGCCACAACCTGGGCGGCCAGTTCAATGACCCGCGCAGCCATGCCCGCCACCTTGAGCGGCACGCGCGCGGCCTGAAGAGTAGCCCTTTCGATTTCAGTCTCGCGCAATTTGGCCTGGGCTTCAGACTCTTTGGGCAGTTTGAAAGCCGCCATAACCGCCTCGAAGGCAGCGGCGTCCTCGGCAATGGCAGCGGTCAAGTCCGCGCGCAGGGTTTCGGCCTCGGCCAAAATCGCCCTGGCCTGTTCATCGAAGGCGGCATACTTTTTCCGGCCAGCCGTCAGCCCGGCCATCATCGCCACCAGCGCGGCCCCCATAGCGCCCGCATAGGCAGCAGCGCAGCCCCCGCCGGGCGCCGGCGTGGCAGCGGCCAGGTCATCCAGAAAATCCGATTTGGTGATTTGACGGTTTGGCGCCTGCTGCGCCGCAAACAAGCGCGTTTCCAGCACCTGGTCGGGCTTGAACCCGTCTAGTTGGGTGTACCACACGGCAGCGTCTATCAAAGCCTCCTGCGGAATCAGACCGACCAGTTCGCTGTGATGAATTCCGACGCCATAACGCGCCGCCTCGCGCCGAATCGTCTCCACCACCCGCGCAATTGGCGTCTGACGGTAATCGGTCAGGTTCATCGAGACCTGAGCGCGGCCCTCCACCAGGAACCCGGCGGCCTTCACAAAGCGGAAACCGCCCGAGGACTGGCGCACGGCCTTTGCAATTGCTTTGGCAACAGCGACATCTTCAGTAGTAAGATAAACGTTGAACGCCACCAACGGCGCGCGCGCGCCAATAACGGTGGCGCCCGCCGGGCCGAGTTTGGCCGGGCCATAATCGGGAGCGCGGTTGGGGTCGGTTTCGATTTCGGCTTTCAGTCCTTCGTACTGCCCGCGCCGGATAACTTCTAAGTTGGCGCGCTCTGGTCGGCGGGCGGCAGCCTCGTAAAGGTAGACGGGGAGGTTTAGTTCTTTGGCTACACGCTCCGCAAGACGATTGGCGAGCGCCACGCACTCCTCCATCGTCACGCCGGTGAGCGGCACGAAGGGGACGACATCCGTTGCGCCAATGCGCGGATGTTCGCCGCTGTGTTGGTTCAGGTCAATTAGTTCGGCGGCTTTCGCAATTGCCCGAAATGCGGCCTCCTCCACCCCGGCAGGGGTCCCGGCAAAAGTCAGCACCGTGCGGTTATGGTCGGTGTCCGATGACCGGTCGAGGATGGTCACTTCGGGAACGGACGCGGCGGCAGCCACAATCGCCTCCACCACTTCGGGGCGGCGGGCTTCGGAGAAATTAGGAATACATTCGATAAGTTGGGACATGGAGATTTCCGATTTTGGATTTTGGATTTTGGATACTTGACATTCGACTTTGGCGCTTTTTTGCTTACCTGTTTCCCTGTCTATCTGTTTGCTTGCTTCCTTACTCACTTACCCATTATAAAAGGTTATAAACAATCTGACGCCTTGTTTTTGTTCAAGTAAACCAAATTTCCTGATTCTACTGTTCTTTGTAGTTGATTTGATTTTCGCTCGCCATATCCTGACGACGCGCGAGCCGCCAAGAACGCCAGGTTTTCGACCTTTTTTGCGTCTTTGCGGCTTTGCGTGAACCTTTTTTCAGCGCAGATTTCAGAAACCACACATGACTCCACTGCAAAAACCTTTTTCTAAACACGAAGGACACAAAGGTCACAAAGTTTTTAAGACATTGCGCAAATTTCGTCATGTTTCTTGCGAGAAATTTGAAGATTTCAAATTAGGTTCTCAAGAATCCTTCGTGTACTTTGTGTTTAATTGCCTTTTTGCAGTAGAGTCACACATATCAGAACCAGTAAACTTCCATAAAAACTCCTGATGGGCAAGGCAATTTCAGGTAAAAACATTGCCAGACCAGACAAGCGAGTTTGCTTTATCAAACTTCGGAACAACCACTTGCGGATGTTCCCTGAACCCCAGCGGTGCTATATGGAAAAATTTTGGGCGAACTCAAACCGACCGGCATCCGTCCTATGTTCGGCCCGAAACTCGAAGTAGCCGGGTTCAAATTCGGCGGCGAATTCTTCGGCCTGGGCCAGTGAGTTTCCCCTTATCCGACATCCGTTTTTCCGTTTTACGGCAGGTCATCCGTTCCCCACTCCGTTTTTCCACAGGCCAGCCATTGCCCACCCTGCCCATGATATAATTTACTTATACTTTTACCCGCCAATGGAGGAACGATGGAAGTCACAACCAAACAATTCAAGCATTGCGACCTGGTGACCATCAAAGGCCGCGTTGACAGCGCCACAGCCCCCAAACTGGCCGAAGCGTTGGAAGCCATCAATAACGAGAGTCGCTTCAAAATCGCCATCGACATGGCCGGGCTTGAATATATGTCCAGCGCAGGCTTCCGCGCCCTAATTGCCGCCCAGCGCAACTGCAAGCGCTTCAACCGCGGTGAAGTAGTGCTGGCCTCCGTACCTGAAAACATCCATGCCGCCCTTGAACTGGCAGGCTTCACCAGCCTGTTCAAGGTATTCCCCGATGTCACAACGGCTGTCGGCAACCTGTAAATCATTCAAAAATCGCTCAACCGCGAGCCGCCCAATCCAGGCGGCTTTCTTTATTTGACAGATGCGCCCAATCGCCAATTACCAATTGCTAATCTAAAATCGCAAATCCCCATGCCCTCCCGCATTTTCCCCGCCCAATTCGAGCACCTCGACCCCATCCGCGACTTCGTTGGCGAAATTGCGCGCCAGGCCGGAATGGATGATAAAGAAGTTTACAACGTCCAACTGGCGGTGGATGAAGCCTGCTCCAACATCATCGAATATGCCTATGAAGGCATTCCTGATGGGCAGATAGAAATCAACGTCTTCGCCACCCGCGACGCCCTGACCATGATACTCAATGACCAGGGCAAGCGATTCAACGCGGATGAAGTTGCCGAACCAGACGTAGATGCCGCCCTGGAAGACCGTGCCATCGGCGGGCTGGGACTGTTCTTCATGCGCAAACTGATGGACGAAGTGCGCTTCGAGTGGTCGCCCGAGAAGGGCAATATCCTGACAATGATCAAACGCCGTGGCGGGGCGCAAAAACCGGCCTCGCGCAGCAAACCCGGTTACCCCGACCTGTTCGACCTCGGCGAACGCATCCTGGCCTCAAACACCTTCGCCGCCCAGCGCGACCTGATTCTCGAAACGGCCGCCCGCCTGGTTCCGGGTGAAACCGTTCTATGGCTCGACGAAACCGCCTTTCGCCTGCCCGATTGGGTCGAGAGCGTCTTCCCGCCGCAGCCGCCAGAAGAGTTCATGCGCCAGGCTTTCGAGCAGAAAAAGACCATCCGCAAACAGGTCGAAGACATTCATGCGGCAGCAATCCCCTTTCGGCACGAGGAAATCGGATTGGGAGTGATTCGAATCCGGCGCGGGAACGGTGAAAAATTCACGCGGCGCGAAATCAACTTTATCGAAGGCCTGGCGCGGACTGCCTCCATCGCCCTCATCGCCTGGCACCGCATCAACGTTGAACGCTGGCGCATCGGCCAGTTGGGGTTGGTGCGCACCGTCACCGCCCAAATTGCCAACGAATCTGACCTCGACGAACTGGCGCATCGCGTCACCCGCCTCATCCAATCCACCTTCAAATATTATTATGTCGGCATTTTCACGCTGGAGCCGGGACAGCACGTCCTGACCTTCCGCTCTGGCTCGGGCGGCGCAACCCGCCGTAAGGGCAGCCGCAGAGAATTAGCATTCCATGTCGAATTGGGACAGGGGCTGATCGGCATGGCCGCCCTGACAGGCGAAGAGAAAATTGTCAACGATGTGCGCCAGGAACCTTCCTATCGGCCGGTCGATGGCTTGCCAGAAACGCATTCCGAGGCAGTCATCCCGCTCAAAATCGAGGAACGCGTGCTGGGCGTGCTGGATGTGCAGTCTGATGCGCTCAATGCCTTCCACCCGTATGACCTGCTCGTGCTGCGCGCGCTGGCCGACAGCGTGGCAGTGGCCATTGAAGGAGCCAATCTCTACGGCAGTCTCCAGCGTCAGGCCAACCAACTGCGAGTCGTCGGCGAGGTTAGCAAACAAATTACATCCATCCTGAACCTGCGCGAACTCATGCAGCAAGTGGCCGAATTGATTCACGACCGCTTCGGCTTTGCCCACGTTCACTTGTTCACGGTGCATCCCAACCGACGGCAAATTCACTACGAGGCCGGCTCAGGCGCGCGCTCCGATGCCCTCGAAGGCTACATCATCGACCTCGACGAACCCGAAGGCATTATCCCCTGGGTCGCGCGCAACGGCAAAACGCTGCTCGCCAACAACGTCGACGAAGAACCTCGCTACCAGCCCTCGCCCCTGCCCCCGGCCAACACCCGCTCCGAGTTGACCGTGCCGCTCGTTTTCAGCGGACAAGTGCTGGGGATATTGGATGTGCAGTCGGACCAGTTGAACGCCTTCACCGAACAAGACAAACTCATCATCGAAACCCTCGGCGACTCGATTGCGGCAGCCATTCGCAACGCCGATTTGTACCGCTCCGAGCAGTGGCGGCGCCAAGTGGGTGACAGCCTGCGTGAAGTGGCTGTGCTGCTTTCGGCCAATGCCAGCCTCGAACAGGTGCTGGACGCCATCCTGACCGAATTGGAGCGCAACCTGCCCTCCGATATTTCGGCCATCTGGCTGCTTGATGATGAAACCATTTACTGCGCCGCCGTGCATGGCGCGCGCGCCAGCGACCTGGAACAGGCTCGCCAAACCTACCCCGAAGCCGATACTATGTTGGCCGTTGCCCTGTTGGCGCGCCAGCCCTTTGTCCGTAAACCGAGCGACCCCAGCGGCCCCTCCGCGCTCTCGGCAGGTTTCGACCCTGACCATTCGGCCATCGCCGTGCCGCTGCGCATCGGCGACCAGTCCGTCGGCATCCTGACCCTGGCGCACCATACCCCCGGGCGCTACGGCCATGAAGCCCAGGCCATGGCCACCACCTTTGCCAGTTACGCTGCCGTCGCCATCGAAAACGCCCGCCTGTACGACGCCGCCCAAGAGCAGGCCTATGCTTCGGCAGCCTTATTGCAGGTTGCCCAGGCTGTCGTCAGCCTCTCTGAGTTAGATGATATCCTCAGTACCATCGTCCGCATCATGCCCATCCTGGTTGGGGTGGAGCGCTCGGCCATTTACACCTACAACGCCGAAACTGGCCTGTTGCGTCCGGCCCAGGCTTACGGTATCCCCGAAGAATTCCGTCCACTAATATGGAGACCGCTGCAGTGGGATGAACTCCCCCTTTTGGCGGCGGCCCTCGAAAGCGGCGAAATGGCGATGTGCGCGGAAGCCCATCTCGGCCCGGAATCCTGGTTCGAAATCCAACCCTGCCTGCCCCACGAAATCGAAGAATTGACCTTCAGCGATGAGCGCTTGCTGATAGCCCTCCCGCTCATCGTCAAAGGCGAAATCTTTGGCGTCATGCTGGCCGAAGAAGCCACCGGTGGACGGCGATTCCGCGCCCGGCGGCTGGAGATTTTGAACGGCATTGCCCAGCAGGTGGCAATTTCCATCCAAAACGACCTGTTCCAGCGCGAAATGGTGGCCCGCGAACGCCTGGAGACCGAAGTGCAGCTGGCTCGCCAAATCCAGCAGACCTTCATCCCCAAGACCCTGCCCGACCTGCCGCACTGGGATTTGGCGGCGCGCTGGCGCACAGCCCGTCAGGTGGGAGGTGATTTTTACGATGTTTTCGAATTGCCGAACGGCAAACTGGGATTGTTCATCGCAGATGTGGCCGACAAGGGCGTTCCAGCCGCTCTATTCATGGCTCTTACGCGCACGCTGGTACGCGCCGCCGTCTTACAAACCGATTCGCCCGCTGAAGCGCTGCGCCAGGTCAATGACCTGCTTTATCCCGATGCCGAACAAGGCATGTTCGTCACCGCCGTCTATGGCGTGTTGGATTGGCACAGCGGACAATTCACCTACGCCAACGCCGGCCACAACCCCCCGCTCTGGGTAAAATACTCCCAGGCCGGCCCCCTCCCAGCCATTGAACGATTAACCCGCACAGGCATGGCGCTCGGCGCCGATACCGGAATTAAAATGGACCAGACCAGCATCCAACTGACTCCCGGCGACGTGCTGTTATTCTATACCGACGGCATCACTGAAGCCTTCTCTCCCACCGAAGAGATTTTCGGCGAAGACCGCCTGTACACCGTGCTAAATTACCTGTCTCCGGCTTCAGCCTCCGAAGTGCTTGAAGCAGTCGATACGGCTGTCGCCAATTTCACCGCCGACGCGCCCGTTTCCGACGACATCACGCTGATTGCAGTCCGGCGAAATCCCTGAGCGGCTGGCTGGCAGCTTTCATCTTACGGCGCAAGCGCAAAATCATATCCCGTCACACGGTTATCAATAACCATGCTGGCAGCAGAGACCTCGCGCAGGCGCAGTTCCTCGCCACCCAGGAACAGGAAGCGCGTTTCTGACACCCAGCGCAAATCAGAGAAGCCGCCGGTCGTATCGTTAAGCGGTATGGGCGGCTCACCAAAGGCTTGCAAGTACACATCCGCTGGAGTGTTGGGGTTATAGATAGCAACCTGCCGCGAATTCGGATTCCAATTCACAATATACAGCCTGGAATCGGTCTGTACCGTGCGGTCGGCGGTGCTTAGGTCAATCACATGCAAAGACTGTGAACTACCCTCCAAGCGCACATACGCCACGCTCAGGCCATTAGGAGCGATGAATGGGAAACTCTCCCACACCGGCACAGCCACGAATTCGGCCAGTTGAGCGGGCCCGCCCTCGGCAAGCGGAACATAATAGTAACGGGTCGGCTGGGATGGGTTTTCAAGGGCGGCAGGGGCCGGGATAACGGTATAAAATCCGGCAGAGTCGTTTCGCCAAACGACCTGCGGGTAATATGTCCATTCACTGTACGTCGAAACGAACGCAAACGTAAACAGAACGCGGTCGCCGCTGCCATCCCGGTTCAATACCCGTATCTGATTGCCCTGCGCCAGGGCAAAGAAGCGCCCATCGGGAGAAAAAGTCCATTGTCCATCGCCCTGCCCGGCAGCCAAAACGATGGATGGCGCGCCGCCTTCGGCGCTTACCCGGTGCAGGTCGCCCAGCGGCATGGGATACCCTTCCGTCTCGGCGGTGAGCGAAAAGAAGACTTCGCGGCTGCCGGGGATGAAATCGAAATTCCGAATGCGAACTGCCAACATGCCCGCCGCGCGGAACGAGTCGAGATAGGCGCGGTTGACGAGCAGGCGCTCGCCCGTCCCGTCGGCGCGGACGGAGTACAGTTCGCCGTTGCGCAGAAAGACGATGACCTGGCCATCGTCACTGATGCGCGGCGATTCATCCAGGCGAGTTGTTGTTAAAGCGCGTGGCGATTCTCCTTCGCGCCAGAGCAGGATGTCCCCCTCGCGCGCATATACAACCGTCAAGACGGCAGCCGTGGAAACGGGCGGGGCGGGGGTTTCGAGCAATTCAGGCGTCGGGTCGGCAGAGGACGCCGTCAGGGTGGCCGCCACGATTGTCGCAACATCAGGAGTGGCGGTATCCCCACCTGGCGGGGAATCGGTCGTCGGCAGCGAACAGGCCAGGGCAGCCAGCAAAAGCAGAGCAAACAAGGCGAGACTTCTCGGCATAAAACTCCTCCTGGAACGGTTTATCGCAGAGTGTAGCAATCCTGGTGGGTCATCTTCCATCCCCCGTGTGGGCTACCCGGTTAAAAAAAACAAACTCCCCAACCGGGGAGACGCGGCCCGCAAACGGGCAGGGAATTGTTTGGGAGCGCTGGCAGGCTTGAGCGTGATCAGCGCGCCATCGGTACGCGCTGCTGCCGGAGCAGCTCATCCACATCCGCCGCGCGGGGGACAAAGGTTTCGCGCACGAAGCGTCCGCTGGGGTCGGCCAGGGTCAAAATGTAGCCGCCGTTTTCGTCATTCGCGCCGCGCGCCAACACCGTTGCGGCTTCGCTGATGAACCAACCATCGCTCAAATAGGACTGAATTGTTTGCATAGTTTCCTCCTTTCTGCAAAACTTGACATAGTTTACCAGTCAAAGATAAAAGCAAGATGAACGGGGCGTAAACATTTTGTAAATATTTACCAATAAGACTATAATTCCCATAATTCAACGCCAAAAGAAGCCAATCGAGAGGAGAAGCATGTCTAACACCCTGCGCCGCGTCCTGACAGCGATTTTAAGCATTGTGATTGTTTTCGGCCTGCTGGCAGGCTACCTGAACTTCATCTGGGTGCCGCAAACCGCCCAAAAATCATTCCCACAAACCGACGGGGAAATCAGCCTGCCTGGAGTAGACGGCCCAATAGATATTTACCGCGATTCGATGGGCATTCCGCACATCTACGCCACAACCTTACACGACCTGTTCATGGCGCAGGGCTACGTTCACGCCCAAGACCGCTTCTGGCAGATGGATTTCTGGCGGCACATTGGCTCGGGGCGGCTTTCAGAGATGTTCGGAAAAAGCCAGGTGAAGACCGATTCCTTCCTGCGCACGCTCGGCTGGCGGCAACTGGCCGAGCAGGAATATGAAATGCTCTCGCCCGAATCGCGCGCCATTCTCGATGCCTACACCGAAGGGGTGAACGCTTATATCTCGGAGCGGGAGCCGGTTGAACTGAGCCTGGAATACGCCATTCTCACCGGCCTGCTCAACCGCCAATACACCATCGAACCCTGGACGCCCATCCACAGCCTGACCTGGGCCAAAGCGATGGCCTGGGACTTGCGCGGCAACATGGGCGCGGAAATCGAACGCGCCATCCTGCTCAAGACGTTTTCTCCCGAACAGGTGGATGAACTCTTCCCGCCCTACCCCGCCGACCATCCGCGCATTGTGCCAGAATTGGTTACAAGTTCAATGTTGAACGTTGCAACGTCGAAACACGATGTGGTTCAACCTTCAACGTTCGGCATCTCAACGCTGGAACAAGCTGCATCCAACCTTGCCCTACTCGACCCGCTTCTTGGCCCCTCCGGCGCAGGGATTGGCTCGAACAGTTGGGCGGTTTCGGGAGAACTAACAGCAACCGGCCTGCCGCTGCTGGCGAACGACCCGCACCTCGGCATTCAAATGCCTTCCATCTGGTATCAAATCGGCTTACACTGCCGCCCCAAAGCCGAGGCCTGCCCCTTTTCTGTTGGCGGATTCTCATTCGCGGGCGTGCCGGGCGTAGTCATCGGTCACAACGACCGCATCGCCTGGGGCTTCACCAACACCGGGCCAGACGTGATGGATTTGTACGTCCTGAAAGTCAACCCCGCCAACCCAAACCAATACGAATTCAACGGGGCGTGGGTTGATTTCGAGACCCGCATCGAAACGATACAGGTAGCGGGCGGCCAATCGGTCGAGGCGCGGGTACGCATCTCGCGCTTCGGCCCGGTCATCTCTGATACCTACGGGCCGCTGCGCGACAACTTCGAACCAGAAGAGCAAGCAACGCCCTTTGCTGCCAGAGCAGGCATTGAACTGCCAGAAACGTATGCCATTGCCCTGCGCTGGACCGCGCTGGAGCCTGGTTCTGTCTTCGAGGCCATTTGGGGCTTCAACAAAGCCCAAAACTGGGACGAATTCCGCGCCGCCGGGCGCAATTTCGTCGTCCCGGCCCAAAACCTGCTCTATGCAGATGTAGAAGGCAACATTGGCTACCAAATGCCGGGCCTGATTCCCATTCGCAAGAACGGCGATGGCCGCACCCCCGTCCCCGGTTGGACAGATGAATACGAGTGGACGGGCTACATCCCCTTTGAGGAACTGCCATCCACCTTCAACCCGCCCTCCGGCTACATCGTGACCGCCAACAACCAGGTCCCGCCCGATGACTACCCCTACCTGGTGACAACCGATTGGGATTACGGCTTCCGCGCCGCGCGGATTGTCGAGATGATTGAAAACGCACCCGGTAAAATTGACATCGCTTACATCAAAAAAATGCAGGGCGATAATCGCAACCTGAACGCCGCCAGCCTCGTCCCAGCCCTGGCAGCCCTCCAGCCGCGCTTTGAGAAAGAGAACGAAGCCATTGCCTTCGATATGCTCCAAAATTGGAACTACCGCAACGACATGGATTCGCAAGCCGCCGCCCTGTTCGAGTGGTTCTGGTGGAATCTGACGCTGCAACTTTTTGATGAATTGCCCCAAGCGCAACAACCCGAAGGCGGCTCGCGCTGGTACGAAGTGACCCGCCGCCTGTTGCAGCAACCCAACTCGCCCTGGTGGGATAACCAGACCACCCTCGATAAGGTCGAAACCCGCGATGACATCCTGCTGCGCGCCTTCACCCAATCGGTTGCCCAAATCGAAGAAGATTATGGCAAAAACCCCGCAAAATGGCCCGCCTGGGGCGACCTGCACGCTTCCACCTTCCGCAACGCCACGCTTGGGCAATCGGGCATTGCACCCATCGAAAACCTGTTCAATCGCGGGCCGTTTGCCACCGCAGGCGGCGAGGGCATCGTCAATGCCACCGGGTGGACTATCGGTCAATCTTTTCAAACCGACTGGCTGCCCTCGATGCGCATGATTGTTGACCTGAGCAATCTGGAAAACTCGCTCACCGTTCACACCACCGGGCAATCTGGTCATGCCTACCACCCGCACTATATCGACATGGCTGACCTGTGGCGCAACATCCAGTATTACCCGATGTTATGGAGCGAACAATCCATCACCGGCAGCGCCGCATCCCACCTGCGCCTGATACCGTAAGCAAAATCGATTCAAGAACGCTGGTTTCTCGCCAGCAGCATACTCACCAGGTCACCCACCGCGAGGAACAAAAATGCCCCCACCGTCCCCATGCCGGCGTTCATCATGCCCACTGCGCCAAACGTCCAACCTGCCAGCCAGCCGACCGTATCGCCCAGCCAGAACCCGGCCCACGAGAGCGCAATGAACAAGAGCAGTTTGCGCGTCTTGCCGCCGCGCACCAGGTGATACAACCCGCCGTAGAGCGTGGAAAGCAGCACGCCAAACAGGATGGTGTTCAGGGGCATGTTTTTCTCCTACTTTGATTGGATAATGATTCCACCGCCCAAAACCTGGTCGCCGTCATAGAAGACGGCTGCCTGGCCTGGGGTGATGTCCCGTTGTGGCAGGTCAAACCGGACTGCCGCCTTTGTTCCGTTATCGAGGGGCGTTACCAGCCCGGGCGTTTCACGCGCTGTGTAGCGGCTCTTGACCATTGCACGGAACGGCCCTGCGGGGATTTCCCCGCTCGTCCAGTTGACGTTAACCGCCAGCAGTTCCTGCGTCCCCAACTCTTCCGCCGCGCCGACGACCAGCACGTTCTCCGCCGCCCGCTTCTCAAGAACGTAAAGCGGCACAGCCGAAGCCAGATTCAACCCCTTGCGCTGGCCGATGGTGTAATTCGCCAGTCCGCTATGCTCGCCCAGCACCTGCCCCTGGCGCGAGATGATTTTGCCAGGGCGGTTGATGTGCGGGGCGTTGCGCCCCAAAAAGTTGCGGTAATCGTCCCCGGCCAAAAAGCACAAATCCTGGCTGTCGGGGCGCTTTGCCACCGCCAGCCCCATCTGTTCCGCCATCGCGCGAATCTCCGATTTGGGATAATCGCCCACAGGGAACAAGGCTTGCGCCAGCTTCTCCTGCGTCAGCACATGCAAAACGTAACTCTGGTCTTTGGCTGGGTCTACCCCTTTGAGCAGTTTCACCCGGCCATCTTCCTGTTTGAGCCGCACATAATGGCCGGTTGCCATGAAATCGGCGCCCATCGCTTTCGCATGATTGAACAGAAACTCCCAGCGAATGTGACGGTTGCACACCAGGCAGGGGTTGGGCGTTTCGGCTTTGGCGTAGCCTTCAAGGAAATACTCCACCACCGTCTTGCGGAAAATTTCCTTCGCATCTACCGCATAAAAGGGAATATCCAGTTTGGCTGCCACGCGCCGCGCCTGCGCCATCGAATCGGGCGTGCAGCAGCGATTCGAGTCTTCCTTGCCCGGTTCGCTCCACAGCCGCAGCATCATCCCAACGACATCATAGCCCTGCTGCTTGAGCAGGGCGGCGGCAACAGAGGAGTCTACTCCTCCAGACATGGCAATCACAACTTTGGGCATAAATAAACCAGGGACGAACGGAGATAAACGATGATAGAAGGTTATCCTGCGGGCTTTTTCCACTTTGGCGATGGATGTAAATGTCTTACTTGAATATGCGGCTGTCCAAAATTAATATGCTGCTCCAATGACTTTCTCGGTGAGTTTATCCAGGGGCATCTCAACCATTGCGGCCTCGTTTATCAAATCTCAAAACGTTCATCCCCTTTTATCTCCAGTTAAATTCTTCGTTTTTTCCACCAATCTCGGCAGCGCTTTCAGGAACGCATTCACATCCTCCGGCGTTGTACCCAGACCGAGCGTCACGCGCAGCGAGCCGAGCGCCCACTCACGCGGCAATCCCAGGCTGGTGATGACCTCGGAAGGCTCTGGGTTGCCCGTCTTGCAGGCCGAGCCAGAGGAGCAGGCAAACCCGGCCCCATCGAGCAGGTTCAGGAGCAGGTTACCATCCACATCTTTGAAGACAAAACTGGCATGGTTTGGTACGCGCTCCACTGGGTGTCCTGTCAGACGCGAATCTGGAATTTCTTTCAGCACGGTTGCGATGATTGTATCGCGCAGGGGAAGCAGTCGGGCGGCGCGCTCTTCGCGTTCCACATCTGCCAGGCGCAGGGCTTCGGCCAACCCAACGATGAGCGGCACGTTGTGCGTACCAGCCCGCAAGCCAAACTCTTGCCCGCCGCCGGTGAGAATAGGCTGAATAGGCGTTCCCTTGCGAATGTAAAGCGCGCCAATGCCCTTCGGCCCGTAAAATTTATGCGCGCCAAGCGAGAGCAAATCTACCCCAAGCGCATCAACATCAACCGGCAGGTAGGCCGCCGCTTGCACTGCGTCGGTGTGCAGCGGCACGCCATGCTTCCGGCAGACTTCCGCAATCGCGCGAATGGGGTTGACCGTGCCAATTTCGTTGTTGGAGTACATCACCGAAACCAGCGCCGTCTCTTTGCAAATGGCCTTTTCGAGCGCTTCGGGCTGCACCCTGCCAAATTCGTCCACTTCCAGCCATTCAACCCGAAAGCCATCTTGTTTTTCGAGCTGCTCCGCGGTTTTACTGACGGCGTGATGTTCGGCGCGCGCGGTCAAAATCCAGTTGGCGCCGGTCTGTTCGCGCCGGGCAAGCGCCACCCCGCGCAGGGCCAGGTTGTCCGATTCGGAGCCACAGGAGGTGAAAATCACCTCAGCCGGGCGGCAATGCAGGATAGCGGCAATGGTTTCGCGCGCAGACTCCACCGCCGCTTCGGCTTTCTGCCCGTAGCGGTGGGTGGAGGAAGGGTTGCCAAAGTTCTCGGTGAAATAGGGCAACATCGCCTCGAAGACGCGCGAATCGATGGGCGTGGTGGCGGCATAATCGAGATAAATCATAGGCAAAGCTCTCAGCGCGGATTCCGTTCAGCAGTTCGATAAATTGAAGGGTTATTATACCCGCCTTGAATGCAGAATAAACGCACCGTATCCATCTGAGTAGGGCTATCGCATTTGGATTTTTTATCCGCTAATCTGCGCCAATCTACACGAATTTCTCAGAAAAATTAGCGTGAATTCGTGAGGATTAGCGGATTCTGCAATAAAAAAGCCGAGTTTTAAGCGTCAAGATTTTCAAATGCAATTACCCTATCCATCTGAGGATGGTTGCGGTTTCCCCTTCAAATGCGGAAAAAGCGGAATGAAATCCGCATTACAGCGTAAAGTAGAATGTGGCCCCTTTGCCCGGTTCACTCTCCGCCCATATTCGGCCCCCGTGCCGATGGATGACGCGCTGGACGATTGCCAACCCAACTCCCGTGCCGGGAAATTCGCTAGGGCTGTGCAGCCGCTGAAAAACAGCAAACAATTTGTCGGCATAGGCCATATCGAAGCCTACCCCGTTATCGCGGATGAAAAAAACCTTTTTGTCATCAACAAGCGTTTTCCCCACTTCGATTTTAGCCGGGTCAGCCTTTGCGCTGAATTTCCAGGCGTTGTTGAGCAGGTTCTCCATCACCATTCGCAGCAAACCTTCATCACCGTTTACGAGCAGGTCTTCCTGAATCTCGATTTGCACAGTTCGCGCCGGTTCGTTGTGCCGAAGCGTTTCAAGAACGCGATGCGCCATTTCGGTCAGGTTGACCGGATCTCGGCGGATTTCGGCGCGGGTGATGCGCGAAAGGCGGAGCATATCATCAATCAGCTGCGACATTTGCTGGGCGGCCTCGCGAATGCGCTTGAGGTAACCTTTCCCATCTTCTGGCAAACATGCGCTAAAATCGTCCAGCAAAATGCGGCTGAAGCCATCGAGCGCGCGCAGAGGGGCGCGCAGGTCGTGCGAGACAGAGTAAGAAAACGATTCTAATTCGCGGTTGCTGGCCTGCAATTCTAGCGTGCGCGCGCGCAATTCATTCTCCATGCGGCGGCGTTCTGAAATATCTAAAGCTGTCGTCACAACCGAAATCACCTGCCCATCCGGGCCAAATTCTGGTGCCAGCCACCAAAGCGCATACGAATTTTCGTCGTATTGATATTCGGTTTGCAAAGGTTGACCGGTCTCGAAGACTTGCCGAATACAGCGCTCAGCCAGTTCGACCAGGGCAGGGTTATCAACCACTTCGCGGATGGTTTTGCCAATGACCGATTGGGGCTTGAAATCGGGTTCATCGCTGACCGCATTGGCATACAAGTAGCGGCCATCATAGCCGTAACGTCGAATGCGCAGAGGATTGTTATCGGCCAGGGCGCGGAATTTTTCCTCACTGGCTTTCAAGGCCAGAGTGCGGCGCTCTACGCGCTCTTCCAACTCAGCGTTCAACTGACGCACTTGCATTTCGGCGCGCTTGCGCTCTTCCAATTCCCGCTCCAACTGGTCATACAGGCGCGCATTTTGGATGGCATTTGCCAGCTGGTCTACCATCGTCTGAAACGTCTCAATATCTTCGTCCGAGAAGGCGGCCTCTTGTTCGCTTTGGATGGTGATTGCGCCCAAAACCTGCCCGCGAGAGATGAGCGGCAAGGCCAGCTCAGAGCGCGTGCCGGGCAGCAGGGGGTTGTTAAATCGCACAGCATCTTCACCAACATCCAGGGCAATCCGCGCCCGGCGGTTGGCAACGCACCAGCCCACCATAGATGAGTTTCCCACCGCAAATTGGTGCCTGGTCCGCAACATCTCGCGCCCGGCTTCGCCGGTTGCCGCGCGCAAAATGATATTTTCGCCCTGTTCGTCAACCAGGAATAAGCCAACATAATACAATCCGAAACGTTGTTGCACCAAATTGACCACTTGCTGACTGAGCTCGTCCGGGTCAAGAATGGCGCTGGCGGCCCTGGAGACCTCGGCTGCAACTTGTAACAGCTGGCTGCGGCGTTCAAGCGTATGGGCATTTGCTTCGAGTTGGCGGTGCGCCGTGTATAAGGCATCTTCTGATGCTTTTCGACTGGTAATGTCGCTCACTATCCCAGCCATGCGCACGGGCTTGCCCTGTTCGTCGGTATGAACCCGCCCCTGGGCTGAAATCCAACGCAACGTTCCATCAGCCTTGACAATGCGATGCTCAATGAAATAAAAAATTTCCGGGTTTTCGATGGACTTGCGAATTCGTTCTTCTACCACAGTCAAGTCTTCATCAGGAATAAAGCTAAGGTAACGCTGGTAAGTGAGTGCTTCCTTTTGTTTTTCAATTCCGAACAACGCATACACAGAATCTGACCATGTGATTTCATTCGTTTGAATATCCCAGCTCCAGATGCCCATTCGGGCCGCCTCTAATGCCAGGCGCAAATTTTCCTCCGATTCGACCAGTGCATGTTGCATCCGTTCACGCTCGGCCAGTTCATTGCGCGCAGATTGGTATAGACGGGCATTATCAACCGCCAGGGCGGCCAGCTCGGCAAATTGTTCGAGAGCCTCAACTTGTTTTTGGCTAAACTCGCGCCCTTTTTCAGTGTAGCCCAACCCAATAATGCCTATGACCTCGCCGCGTACTTTCATGGGAGCAGCGGCAATCGCATAAAATCCCGATTCGTACACGGGAACGCGCTTTGGCCAGGAGGGATAATCAGATACAACCACCGGCCGGCCGGTTTTGAGTATTTGACCGGTTAAGCCTTGCTCCTGGTCAATAAATTGAGTTGTCCATTGCGAAAAGATGCCTCGCGTGGCCTGCTTGATAAACCCGCGCCGCTCTGGAACATACATATCGACATAGCCGTGTTCCGTTTCAGTCAGATCCAACGCCGATTGCAAAATAGACTCGAGCAAGGGACCGATTTCCAACCGGTTGATAATCGCAAGGGTTGTCTGATGCAGCGCGGCCAGATAACGGGTCTGTTCTTGCAAGATAATTTCTGCATTGCGCCGTTCTTGTATCTCACGATAATTGCTCTCGAACAGTTGCCGCGCTTTCCGGCGGGCAATACCAACCAGGGTTGTCAGAATGATAAAGACAATTGCTGCGCTGTGCCAGATTTCAAAAGATGTTATTTCGTATGCCCCTGGAATATACCAACCCTGGTACTCTCCCCAAACCAGCACGCCACCGAAAATGATGGCAATGACAGTCGCTAAAATCGTGAACCGCCCGCGCAAGAACATGGCAATCACCACCAGCGCCGCCGCCACGCCAAAGTAACTGCCGCTTTGCACGCCGCCAAAGGCATAAGTGGCAAAAAGCGTCCCCGCCAGGCTCGATAGGCCGAACAACACCGCCACCCGGCGAATATATCCACGCCTTAACAGTGCCAATAAAACAAGGAACAATAATCCAAATCCGCCCAGGACGACTGAGCTGGCTGATCCAATAGAAGATTTCCAGTTCAAGATGGCGTAAAGCACAGTTGTAAACAGGGCCGTCAAAATCATGACCTGCAACCAGGCTCGGTTTGCAGCCTCCTCTTCAGGAGATTCTTGTTGAACGGCAATCCAATCCAACAACCGTTTCAGCACCTTTTCACCTCAAAACATGATTGACCCACCCTGGTCAGGCCCAGCGCTGCAATTAAGTGCGCAGCTGCCGCCTCAACAGGTCAGCCACTGTCTCACGCATCACAATCGAGTATGTCTCGCCGTTTTCAACCATCAGGACGGCCGGACGGCGCGCGCCGTTATAGTTGCTCGCCATGCTGATATGATACGCCCCGCTGACCGGAATGGCAATCAATTCTCCCTCTTCGATAAAACGGAGAGCAATCTCGTCAATCAATACATCGCCGCTCTCGCAAAATGGCCCGGCGATGGAGACCTTCTGAGTTGGGCTGCCTGTCGCCTTTGTGACCGTTAAACAGGAATAGCACGCCCCGTAGAGCGCCTTGCGCGGGTTATCGGCCATGCCGCCATCCACCAACAGCCAGGTTCGGTCTCCTGTTTGTTTGACCGTGCCGACCCGATACACCGCTATTCCAGCGCGCGCCACCAGGCTGCGGCCCGGCTCCAGGTGCAAATGCGGCAACTCCATGCCGCGCCGCTGACAAGATTCGCGCGTCCAGCCCGTCACCGCCCGAATGTACTCCCGCACATCGGGTTGGGGCAGTTCGTCTTCGTGATAGGCCACGCCCCAGCCGCCGCCCGGCGAGAAGTGCCAGCCACTGCGAAAGCCGATTTCCTGGGCCAGGTCGAGAGCTTTTTCGATAGCCGGTTGGAGCGGAGATGGGTCGCGGAACTGCGACCCCTGATGAAAGTGAATCCCTTTGAGCGGCAGGTTGCGTTCGCGGCAAAAGGCGGCGGCTTCCATAATTTGCAGGTCGCTCATGCCAAACTTGCTGCCCTCGTGACCGGTCTGCGTGGCAGCGTGATGCGTTTGGACGGCCAGCCCCGGCTGAAAGCGCAGCCAGAGTTCAGGGAGCGGGTTTTCGTCTGCCAGCCTGGCGATTTTTCGCAATTCGGAAAGATTGTCCACCACTATCGTCCCGGCGTGGCGGGTGGCGGCGCGCAGGTCTTCTTCGCTTTTGTTGACCCCATGAACGAGGATTTGTTCCCGCGTTAATCCGGCATGGACGGCCACCCCGATTTCGCCCGCGCCGGTGCAATCAACGGCAAACCCCTGCCCGGCGGCCCATTGGGCAATGACCGTGTTTAAGAAAGCCTTCCCGGCGTAGGTCACAGTCCACGCCCCGGGCCAAAAGTCTGCCAGGGCGCGGCGATACAGGCCCGCAGCGTAGTCGAGTTCCGCCCGGTCATAGAGATAGAGCGGCGTACCGTGTTCTTCTGCTAGCGATTCGACATCGCAGCCACCAATCATCAATTTATCATCTTTAATTTCAGTGGAAATGGGAAACAGGGACAGGCGGTCTTCAATATTGGTCATGAGCTATCCGTTAATCGCCAAACAGGAACAACATCCAGATGTCCCAGTTCGACAGGTTAGAATAAGCGGGCGTGGGGCTGGGGGTAGGCGGAGGGGTGCTGCCAGGCTGCGGCAGAGGGATGACAACATGGTCGCCAGGCTGGGCCAGGCGCGCCTGTTCGCGGGCATATTGTTCAACGGCAGAAATGGAGGTGGCTTCGGCGGCTTTGGTCTGAAGGGCGGCCTGCGTAACCATGACGGCGGTGCCTTCGGCGCGCACGGTGGCAGCCTGGTTTTGCAGGCGGCTGAGTTCTTCCATGAGGTTGTTGAAGTCCATCACCAGCACAAGCAAAATGCCGATGGCGACGAACACACCCACCCGGCGCAGGTTAATTTGAAGCGGGCCAAGTTTCATAACGGTATTTTATCACTGTGAAATTGATGAAAGAATTTCAGGTTTGTCGGTTATTTCAATGCCTGGCGCAGCCGCTCTGCCACAGTGCGCAATACCTTGATGCGGCCATAATATTTGTCATTGGCCTCCACCAGCGTCCAGGGCGCATTGGGCGTAGATGTTTTGAGCAGCATTTCCTCAGCGGCCATCTGGTAATCTTCCCACTTGCCGCGATTGCGCCAGTCTTCGTCGGTAATTTTCCAGGATTTGTAATTGGTACGTTCACGCTCGCGGAAGCGGCGCAGCTGCTCATCTTTGCTGATGTGCATCCAGAATTTGAAGACCAGCGCCCCAAAATCGCTCAACTGGCGCTCGAACTGGTTGATTTCGCTGTAGGCGCGCTTCCAGTCGGCCTCCGAGCAGAATCCTTCCAACCGCTCGACCAGCACCCGCCCGTACCAGGAACGGTCGAAGATGGCAATTTGCCCCTGTTCGGGCAGCCGCCGCCAAAAGCGATAGAGATAGTGCCGCTCTTTATCTTCGCCCGCCGGGGCCGCAATCGGCCAGACGACGTAGCCACGCGGGTCGATTTTTTCGGTCAGCCGTTTGATGACGCCGCCCTTCCCTGCGGCATCCCAGCCTTCGAACACAATGACCACCGGCACTTTCTGGACGTAGACCTGGTAGCCCAACTGGTGCAAATCGGCCTGGAGGACTTTTTTCCAACGGTCGTACTCTTCGCGCGGCATGGTAAGTGAAAGGTCAAGTCGATCAAGCATTGACGGCTCCTTTCATTTCTTCAGTTTTACGGCGGCGTTTGGCCTTGGGGCCCAGGCTGGGCGGCAATTCCAGGCGGGTTTCAAGCGCGCTGATGATGGTTTCCAACACTTTGATTCGCGCGTGATAACGGTCATTCGCTTCGACGATTATCCAGGGCGCGTGAGGCGAATCGGTGCGGGCAATCATGTCTTCCACCGCTTCGGCCATTTTGGCGTATTTTTTCAACTGCAAGCGGTCTTCTTCTTCCACCTGCCAGGCCGTCAAATCGTCCTTGAGCAATTTCTTGATGCGCTTCTCCATCTCTTCCTGGCTGATGTGCAGCCAGAACTTGAGAATGACCATCCCATCGGCAGTCAACATCTCCTCGAATTCGCCAATTTCCTGGTAGGCACGCCGCAGGTCGTCTTTGCTGACAGTTTTATTGAGCCGCTCAACCAGCACGCGCCGATACCACGAGGTATCGAAAGCCACCATCTGCCCGCGCGCCGGAATTTTGAGCCAGAATCGCCACAGCCAGGGATAGCGCGTTTCTACAGTGCGTGGCGGGGTGATGGGCACCACGCGAAAGCCGCGCGGGTCCATCCGCTCGGCCAGGATGCTAATCAGGCGCCCCTTGCCCGAGGCTGACCAGCCCTCGAAGACAATCATCACCGGCACTTTGGCGTCGTAAACAGCGTGTTCCAATTCGTACAATCGCTGTTGCAGCGGACGCAGACGCGCATGGTACTCTTCTTTCGGCAAGGCCAGTTCAAGGTTGACATATTCGAGCATAGCCGCTCCTATTGGGTGATGGTAAATAGTATAACCCACAAGCAGGCTTGAGGGCAGTTGATTTCTCTGACGCATTAATCTGTTAGCACTTTTATTTAGAAGTAAAGTAGAATCTGTGGCCGATGGTTCGCCGGATGCTTTTCTAAATCAGGAGTTTATTTTGCAAACAAAAAACTTGGGGATACCGAGTTGGTTCAGGCTGCTCTGGCTGTCTTTTTTTCTGAGCAGCAGTGGATTTTGGATTTTAGCGCGCGTCAGACCTCCGCGTGAATACTTTGGCCTGGAATATGAAACCATTGTTACGCTGCTCAGCGCAACGGTGCTGGTTGTCGGTGTTTTGGCGTGCTTGTTTCTTTTTTTCCATCAACGGCTGCCAGCACGCGCCGCCTACTACCTTCTAACCAGAGGACGATGGTATGCGTTCTGGCTCACAGTATATGGGCTTTTGGAATACTATCTGCGGCTGCCCTTGTTTTACATACAACAACTAGAGCTGATTTTTAACAAGGCGGCTCTTTTGGGCATTCGTGGAACAGTGCCGTTGGTTATTTCTGTTATCATTTTTGTGGCCTTTTTTGTTGCTCGGCCAATCGAAAATCCATTTCCTCCTGAGTGGCAACGATGGCTTTTAGAGAAAAAAGAAAAGGCTTTTGCAAAAATTTTTTCAGTAAACAGCAAATGGTCGGCGTTCATACCAGGATTTTTGCCCGTTGCTATGGTTCTGTTCGTCATTTACGGGCTTTGGGGCGCCAAATTATCCGATTACCTGCCTGTTTTTTGGAATGATGCCACAGGTTATTGGCTATGGATACGTCAGTTTAGCCATTACGGGCTGGGAGGTGGCTATAATTTCCCCAATGAACTGACGACGCCGGCTGCATTCAACCATTTTGGCGAGGGTTCACCACTCTACATTTATTTTTATGGCATGTTTGGCTATTTGTTCGGCTGGGTGCCACATTTGCCGATTCTGGTCAATTTTGCGCTGATTATCATTTCAGTTTATGCTTTTTCGCGCCTAATGCACCTGGATACTGCCCAGAATTTCGTCTTGGCGCTTGTGATGGCGGTTTCGTGGCCGGTTACGATGTTCGCTGCCACCACATCCCACGAATCTCTCAACCAGGCCATCGCTGTCATTTTTGCAGGAATTTTCCTGCATTTACGTCAAGCCAGACAAGTAAACCCAGCAGCAGCATGTTTCATTGCGCTGTTCGCGTTTTTTGCTGGAATGCTGCGCCTTTCGTGGGTTATTCTGTTCCTGCCGCTTTTTTACTATCTCGTTCCTGGCGGCGCGATTCGCAAAATGCTGGGCAGTCTTTTGATCAGCGGCATTTTGACAATTGGCATTGTCTTGCTTACGCAGTTGCTTGTTCCCCCCATCAATAATTCTATTTTCACCGCGCTCGGCAACGAGCGCGGACTATTGTTCGGGCTGCAAATGCAATTCATAGCGCAAATCAAACAACTGGTTAGCTCGCAGCGTTTTGCGCCAGGCATCGCCATCATTTTTCTTCTGTCAATGCTTATCGCTTATAGCGCGCGAGAAAGCCGAACCCTGCTCATGCAAAAGAATCGGTTCGATGACCTGTTGAAATCGCAGGCCTTCTTTGACATCTACAATGCGCTGGCCCTGCTGCTGGCAGGCATGACCCTTTACCTGGCCGATGGTTTCTATCGCGTCTTTTTTGCGCCGCTCCTCGTGAGTCTGTTCATGCGCATTGCGCAAAAGAAATACGAATTCATCTGGAGCATGGTGCTGTTCAGCATTCTCTTCGCGCCGGTCATGCTCACCGGGCAGGGAAACTGGCAGGGAACAAAAATGAACTACACTTACCAATTTCCAGGGCTGGATGAATCCCGCCCGGTATTGGAGGAATTGCTGCCCTACGACGAAACCAGCGACAACCCCTGGTGCAACACCATTCTCATCCTGCTCAATTTCTATGATGCGCGCCTGACCGCCTTGCCGCCGAGTATTGGCATTTCTTACATCCTGTTCCACCCGCTGACAAATTTGCCCATCAAATCACAATTCCTGTTGCTGGATGATGGTGATTACGAAAGCCTGAATCGTCGTTACAATTTACAAGCCGAACTGCTGGCCGAACTGCCCATCGGACGCCTGTACCGTAATCTTGATTCAAACTGTACCCCTTAAGGTGACTTCATGAAAATTCTCATCACCGGCGCCGCCGGATTTATCGGCTCGAACCTGGCTGCCGCCCTGCTCCAGCGTGGACACACCGTCATCGGCCTCGACAATCTCTCGCAGGGCTTCCTGCTCAACATGGAATCCTTCCAGAACCACAAGAAATTCCGCTTTGTGGAAGGCGACATCCGCGATGAGAAACTGTTGCGGCGCGTAACGCGCGGCTGCGGCGTGGTCGTGCACCTGGCAGCCTTCAAAATTCCGCGCTACAGCGATGCAATGGATACCCTGCTCATCAACTCGCACGGCACATTGGCCGTATTGGATGCAGCCGCCCAGCACAAAGCCAAAGTGGTGGCCGCCTCCACCTCAGATGTGTATGGCAAAAACCCCAAAGTGCCCTTTTCAGAAGATTCCGATTTGGTAATTGGCCGCCCCGAAGTGAAACGCTGGTCGTATGCCATCTCCAAAATGTTCGAGGAGCAATTGCTGTTTGCCTATCACGAGCGGCACGGCATGGATATTGTGGCCCTGCGCTTTTTTGGCGGCTACGGCCCCAACCAGCACCTCACCTGGTGGGGTGGGCCGCAGTCGGTTTTCATTAACGCGGCCATTGACAACGAAGAAATCCCTTTGCACGGCGACGGGATGCAGACGCGCTCGTTTACCTACATCAGCGACCATGTGGCAGGGATTGTGGCAGCCATTGAAAAAGAAGAAGCCAACAATCAGGTCTTCAACATTGGCAACACCCGCGAAATCACCATCAAGGATTTGGCTTTGCTCATCTGGGGCCTGGTGCGCGGCGATGAACCCAAACTCAAACTGACGCCATACGAATCGTTTGGCAAATACGAAGACGTGATGCGCCGCGTGCCGGATATCTCCAAAGCCCGCAGCCTGCTCGGCTTTGAGCCAAAAGTCGGGTTAGAAGAGGGCCTGAAGACCACCATCCGCTGGCAGATTGCGCGGCGGCGCGCGCTCGGCACGCCCACTCCCGATTTGAAACTCAACTTTTCGGATTCGGCGGAATGAGCGAACGCCCGCGCTTTTTTATCGTTGTGCCGGTGCTGAACGAAGCCGGGAACTTGCCCCGCTTAAGCAACTCGCTCTCAGCCTTGAATCACGAATTCTCGGAGCGGTTCGACCTGCGGGTGATTCTGGTGGACGATGGCAGCACGGATAACACCTCAGAATTGGCGAAACAGGCGGCAGCGGAGTCTGGATTCGCGCTGGAAATCCTGCGGCACGAGACCAACCTGGGGCCAGGAAAAGCCTTTCAGACGGCATTCATCCACCTTTCATCCATCCTGAAAGAAAATGACCTGGTGATGACCATCGAAGGCGACAACACTTCGCGCCTGGAACTGGTTAAGCAGATGTTTCACCGTCTGGACGAGGGCTACGACGCGATTTTTGCCAGCCCCTATATGTATGGCGGACAAATTGTGAATACCTCGGCCTTTCGGGTGTTCTTGAGCGCGGTGGCCAACCTGTTTGTGAAGGAATCGCTGGGGCTGCATGGATTGTTGACGGTGAGTTCCTTTTTCCGGCTGTACAAGGCAGGCACCCTGAAAAAGTTACAGCGCCGCTACGGACCAGGGATTGTGGAGCGAGCCGGGTTCGAGTGCATGGTCGAGATGGCGATGAAGATGGCCTTTTGCGGCATTTCGATTTCGGAAGTGCCGATGGTGCTGGATACCAAGGCGCGGGTGGGCAAAAGCCGCATGAAAATCATGCGCACCATTCGCGGCTACCTGACGCTGTGGTTCTACAAGCGCGGCTGGAAACAACAAGCGGAGATGGAAGGATGACAGAGAAGAATTTTGCCATTATTGGCGCGGGCGGCTACATTGCCCCGCGCCACATGCAGGCCATTCGGGATACCGGCAACCGCCTGGTAGCGGCGGTGGACCCAAAGGATTCGGTTGGGATACTCGACCGCTACTCGTTCGATGTGCGCTTTTTTACCGAAGTGGAGCGCTTTGACCGTCACCTGGAGAAGTTGCGCCGCCTGGGCGAGGCGGAACGGGTGCATTATGTTTCGATTTGCTCGCCCAACTACCTGCACGATGCCCACTGCCGCCTGGCGCTGCGCGTGGGGGCCGATGCCATCTGCGAGAAGCCGCTGGTGATTAACCCCTGGAATCTGGATGCGCTCGAGGAAATCGAGGCCGAGACCGGCAGGAAGATTCATACCGTTTTGCAGCTGCGCGTCCATCCCGCCCTGCTCGAACTTAAGGCGCGCATCGAACAGGAGCCTGCCGATACCATCCATGACGTGCTGCTAACCTACATCACCAGCCGCGGCAACTGGTATCATGTCTCGTGGAAAGGCCAGCCCGATAAATCGGGCGGAATTGCGACCAATATCGGCGTGCATTTCTTCGATTTGCTGCTCTGGCTGTTTGGGCCGGTACAGTCGATTAAGGTCTTTCACTCAGAGCAAAAGCGCATGAGCGGCTGGATTGAACTGCAAAAGGCGCGCGTGCGCTGGTTCCTTTCAGTCGAACGAGATGACTTGCCCGCCGCCTCTCGCCAGGCCAACAAGACCACTTTCCGCAGTATCACCATTGATGGCGCAGAAGTTGAATTTTCGGAGGGCTTCACCGACCTGCACACCCGCGTCTATGAGCAGACCCTGGCCGGGCAGGGGTTCAGCATTGCCGATGCGCGGCCTTCCATCCAGTTGACCTACGATATCCGCCAGGCCGAAATCTCGCCGATTGGCGACCTGGCGCACCCGTTTTTGAAGAACGCTGGCGCGAGATAAGAATCGAGATGTGAATTTTGCGCGCAAAGAAAATCAAAAACCTGGCGTTCTCTGCGGCTTTGCGTGAAAATTTTGAGCAAAACCAGGCGCAGACGCCTTATCTCCAATTCATGGCGCAGAAAGAGAGACTATCTATGAGCGCGGATTACTTTGCCCACCAATCCAGTTACATCGACCAGCCCTGCGAAATTGGCGCGGGGACGAAAATCTGGCATTTTTGCCATATCATGCCGGGCGCGAAGATTGGGCGCAATTGCTCGCTGGGCCAGAATGTGATGGTGGCAAGCGGCGTCGAAATTGGCGATAACGTCAAAATTCAGAACAATGTCTCGCTCTATACCGGCGTCATCGTGGAAGATGACGTATTCCTCGGCCCGTCGTGCGTGTTGACCAATGTCATCAATCCGCGCTCGCAAATCAACCGCAAGAGCGAATACCAGCGCACCCTGATTCGGCGCGGCGCAACCATCGGCGCGAACGCCACCATTGTGTGCGGCGCGACGATTGGGCAGTATGCCTTCATCGGCGCAGGCGCGGTGGTGCGCGGAGACGTGCCAGATTACGCCCTGATGCTGGGCGTGCCAGCCCGTCAGCAAGGCTGGATGGGACGGCATGGCTATCGTCTCTCCGCGCCAGATGCCGATGGCCTGATGACCTGCCCGCGCACCGGCTGGCGCTACCGCCTCGATGAGGGCGGTCAGTTGCGCTGCTTGGATTGGGCGGAAGAGAAACCTTTGGAGTAACCATGACCCAACCCATCCCCATGCTCGACCTGAAAGCCCAATACGCCAGCCTGCGCGAGGACATCAACGCCGCGATAGCGCGCGTGATGGAAAGCCAGCACTTCATCCTCGGCCCCGAAGTGGAAGCCCTCGAGCGCGAAGTGGCCGAATACTCACAATGCCAATTTGGGATTGGCGTCTCCTCCGGCACCGACGCCCTGCTGGTGGCGCTGATGGCGATTGGCATTCAACCTGGCGATGAAGTCATCACCTCGCCCTATTCGTTTTTTGCTACGGCGGGCTCCATCGTCCGCCTGGGCGCGCGCCCGGTCTTCGTGGATATTGACCTGGAGACGCTCAACCTCGACGCGGACAAAATCGAGGCCAAAATCACGCCCCATACCCGCGCCATTTTGCCGGTTCACCTGGCCGGGCAACTGGCAGAGATGGATAAAATCCTGCAAATCGCCGAGCGCCACAATTTATACGTCATCGAAGACGCCTGCCAGGCCATCGGCGCGGATTTCGGGGGCAAACGGGCCGGTTCGCTGGGGCATTTGGGCTGTTTCTCGTTTTTCCCGTCCAAAAACCTGGGCGGCGCGGGCGATAGCGGCATGGTCGTCAGCAACAATCCTGACCTGGCCGACCGGGTGAGTTTGTTGCGCAATCACGGACACCGCCCGAAATACTACAACAAGGCGATCGGCGGCAACTTTCGCATGGACGCCCTGCAGGCCGCCATCTTGCGCGCCAAACTGCCCCATCTCGAAGCCTGGACATCTGCCCGCCGCGAAAATGCCGCTCTGTACCGCGAGTTTTTCAGCCAGGCAAATCTCACCGGCCAGGGCAAACCAGTCAGCCTGCCGCGCGAAAGCGGCTGGGGACGCCACATTTATCACCTGTACCAGATTCGGGTCGAGAAGCGTGACGAACTAATGGCATTCCTGAAATCGCGCGGCATTGCCAGCGAAATCTACTATCCCGTGCCGCTCCACCGCCAGGAATGTTTCGAGGGACTGGGCTTCAATACCGACTGCCCCAACGCCGAACGCGCCAGCCGCGAGACCCTGGCCCTGCCGATTTACCCCGAACTGACCGCAGCGCAAATCGAGCGGGTGGTCGGCGCGATTCAGGAGTTTTACAAATCATGAAAGTTCTAACTGTCGTCGGCGCGCGCCCGCAATTCATCAAAGCCGCCCCGCTCAGCCGCGCCCTGCGCGCCGCCGGGATACAGGAATACCTGCTGCATACCGGCCAGCACTATGATTACGGCATGTCGCAAGTCTTTTTCGAGGAACTCGGCCTGCCACAGGCCGACATCAACCTGAACGTGCGCTCCGGGAATCACGGCCAGCAGACCGGCCAAATGCTCATCGAAATCGAAAAAGTGCTAGAAGCCGAACGGCCAGATTGCGTTGTGGTCTTTGGCGATACCAACTCAACCCTGGCCGGGGCGCTGGCGGCGGTCAAATTGCACATCCCGGTCGCCCATATCGAAGCCGGGCTGCGCTCGTTTAACCGGCAGATGCCCGAAGAGCATAACCGCGTCCTGACCGACCACTGCGCCGACCTGCTTTTCTGTCCCACATCCACCGCCGTCGAAAACCTGCGCCGCGAGGGGCTGACGGAGGGCGTCCATCTGGTCGGCGACCCGATGTACGATGCCGTCTTGCTCTTCAGCCAGGTTGCCGCCCAAAAGTCAACCATCCTTGAAACGCTTGGCCTGGGCAAAGGCGGCTACCTGCTCGCCACCATCCATCGCGCCTACAACACCGACGACCCGCAGGCGCTCGCCGCCCTGCTCGCCGCCCTGCAATCGCTCGAAGAAACCGTCATTTTGCCGGTTCACCCGCGCACGCGCAAGAAAATCGCCGATTTTGGCCTGCTGGATGCCAAGAAAGCCTCCAACCTGCGCCTGGTGGAGCCGTTCAGTTACCTCGATATGCTGGTGATGGAGCAAAACGCGCGCCTGATTCTGACCGACTCGGGCGGCGTGCAAAAGGAAGCCTACTTCTTCGCCGTCCCCTGCCTTACGCTGCGCCCCGAAACCGAGTGGGTGGAAACCCTGGCCAATGGCTGGAACACCGTCGTCGGGCTAGATGCCGAAACAATCCGCTGTCACGTTCGGGATGTGCCGCGTCCCTCCACCCCGCCGCGCCCCGTGTTCGGCGATGGGAATGCGGCAGGCAGGATTGTGGACATCTGCCGCCAACAGTTTGAACAAAGTTCCCCGTCACTTCGTTGACGGGGAACTTTGTTTTTACTTGCGCTCTATCTTGAAAGCCAATTTCAGAGACGGCCTGCTACAAACCGATACGAGGCATGAGCATTGAGCCTACGGGCATTTGAAGCGCGCCGGGTCGAGGTCGCTGCCTTCTTTCCAAACGCGCTGGAACTCTTCCAGGTATCGCTTGGCAATTTCGGCGTTGTCAATGATGATGACGTTTTCATTGTTTTTGGTGTTCGCGCTGTCGCTAAAATTGAAAGAGCCGGTAATGACGATGCGGTTATCAATAATGATGACTTTGTGATGCAAAAAGCCGGGGTTGCCGTCGCGCCGAATTTTACCGCCGGCGCAGCGCAGGGGCAGCATTTCGCTAAACTGACTGTCACTGCCGACCGTCTCGAAGACGCCTTCCACCGTGACGCCATTTTTGATGCGCTCCAGCATGGCTTCGCCCATATCGGGCTGGGTGTAAGAGAACGCCAGGAAGCGGATGTTGCGGCGGGCGTTTTGCAGGTATGGCACAATGTGTTGAACGGGCTTATCTTCTGGCGAGAAAACGACAAAAATGGGCGTGCCGTTGACCGTAATTTTTTGTTCGCTAACGAATGAAGGGGCGCGCGCGCCAAATTCGCCGCCCCACATTTCCTGGAACTGTTTTTCGTAAATGGCCGCCAGTTCACGGGATTTGATGACAATCACGTTGTTGTTCTGCTCAAACATGCCGTTGATGGTGGCGTTGGTCGAGCCGGTCCAAACGATTTCGCCATCGAAAACCCAAAATTTGTTGTGCATCAGGCCGCCGCGCGCGTCATCCACAATTTTGATGCCCGCTTTTTGCATGGCGGCCAATTGCCCATGGCCAGGCTTCTTGTCAGCCTCAATGCCAAATTCATCATCAGTCACAAAGCGCACGTCTACGCCGCGTTTGTGAGCGCGGATGAGCGCATTGGAAACATCGGTCAAGTCAATCTCGAAAGCCGCAACGTGAATGCTGGTTTTGGCCGAATCGATGTAAAAAATGAGCCGTTCGGCCAACGAGCCTTTGAGAATGTCGGCAGGCAGGCCGTTGGCGCTATATTCATTCTTTGTTGCTTCACTCAACCGCAGGGGATTGACGAAGCCCACTTCGTACCACTCGCTGCTCGAGGGCGTGCTGGTTGCGGGGCTGGCGCTCACCGGCGTGGAGGTGGGCGGGCGAAAGGGGGTTTCTGTGGCAGGCCAAATTTGAGTGGGCGTAGGCGCTTCGCTGAACAGCCCCAGCGGGTCGGCGCCGGTGGCAACGAAAACCAATCCTAACAATAAGACAATAGCCAGGACGATGAGCGTCCCTTTTGGGCTGCGTGATTTCTTCTTGGAACGTGTCATGATTCAGTCTCCTCTCCATCTTCTAAAAAGCTTCGCAAAAAATCCTTCCGGTTTGGGGCTTTCCTCACTGGCGGGCGGGATTTCACCCAGCGTTGGGGCCTGCGGGGCCGCAGCCTGGCCGCTGATGAGCGCGAGCAGGGCTTTCAGCCGGGCGCGGGAATCGGCGGTTTGAAGAACCATCCGAACGTTTTGCTCAAAATCCGCCGGAGGTTTCCATTCCGCGCCGTAGAGAACCCGCGCGTGTTCCCGAACGGTTTCCAGCGTTTGCTGGATGGCATCGGGCGGCCAACCCTGGGCGGTTGCCAGGTCTTTGAGCACGGTCATCATGCCGCGCAGCGCCCTCATGCGAGGATAAACCGCCTCATCGGCCTCGTCGTCATCTTCGATGTCGGTGGTTTGTCTTGCCAAAGATTCAGCCCACGAAACGCCCCAGTTGAGCAGCGCGCTGGCTGCTTCTTCATCATATAAGCCATCCCGCAGGGCTTCATTTTCGAGGATGCTGCCTGCGGCCATGCGAATTCGCGCTTCGAGATTTGCCATGTGACCTCCTGTCTCGCAAAGTATACCTGTTTTTTGGCGCGCAAAAATTTTTCATCCCTGCATCATCCCGCGCAGCGCCCGGCACAACGCGGCATAGTCCGCGCTTTCCCGGTATCCTACGCTTCCTGCTCCGGGGTTTTCGATGATGTGGGCAGTGCGGTTGGGGGGTTCGTTCAGGAGCAGAATCTTGCGCCCCAGCAGGGCGGCTTCCTCGATGGCGTGGGTGACGATGACCAGCGTGAGACCCTGCTCGGCGGCCAGTTCGAGCGTCAGGGTTTGCAACCCCTCGCGGGTCGGGGCATCGAGCGAGGAGAAGGGTTCATCCATCAGCAGCAGGTCCGGCTCCAGCAGCAGGGTACGCGCAATCGCAACGCGCTGGCGCTGTCCGCCGGAGAGTTGGGCGGGGTAATGCGCAGCGACCGGGGCCAGGCCCAGCCGCTCCAGCCAGGAATCGGTGTCTTTAACGGCTACAAAGGCGCGCGGCGCGTGAATTCCATCCGCTCCGTAGAACGAGCGCAGTTTCAGTCCCAATTCCACGTTCTCGCGCACCGTCGCCCAGGGCAGCAGGCCGTAATCCTGCAAAATCAGGCCGGTCTGCGGACGGGGACGCTTTATCTGTTCCCCGTTAATTACAATTTCACCGCCCTGGGGCAGTTTCAGCCCGGCCAGCAGCATGAGCAGCGTGCTTTTGCCGCAGCCCGAAGGCCCTAAAATCGCCCAGGTCTCGCCGCGCGCAATAGACCAGTTGAAATGCTCGAAAATCGGCTGGCGGTAGTGGAAAGAAAGGTCGGAAACAGTAATCATAAGGATAGGAGCGAAGCAATATCTCTCTACACAGAGTTTACATCATAAAAAACGGGGCGGGATGTTGTCCCGCCCCACAGTTTACGGCAAAAAGGCCGGATTGACCGAGTCTTTGTAAGAAATATCGGCCTGCAACAGCCCTTTGCCCTTTGCCCAGGCCAGCACATCATCCCATTCATCTTGCGATGAAATGCCTTTGAGCGGGAATTTGGGGATAACGTAAGAACCAGCCAGCGGCGGCGGCACAATTTTTTTCTCGGCCAATAGCGCGCTGAAGCGGGTCGGGTCGCTGTTGATGAGCGTAACGGCCTCTTCAATAGCCGCCAGGAAGGCCTTCACCGCCGCCGGGTGCTTATCCAGGAACTCTTTGCGGAACGAAATCACGCTCGCGCCCAGCAGCGGGTAGGATGAGTCATCCAAAAGGATGGTTGCGCCCTGCTGAACAGCCAGCCCGCCGAGCGGGTCGGGCATGACGGCGGCTTTAAGTTCGCCAGAACCGAGCAGTGCCATGCGGTCAGGAATTTTTGGCACAGCCACATATTTGATGTCGGCGCTGCTAAAGCCTTCCGATTCGAGCAGGCGGTCGGTGAGGTATTCAATGATTGTCCCCTGCGAAATGCCAATTTCGACGCCTTTCAACTGCTCGACATCGGTGATTCCGCTCTGACCAGAGGCCAGCAGGAAGAAATGTCCCGCGCCCTCAGAGGCCATGTGACCATAGCGCACGACCTGCATTTGGACGGTTTCGCGGTTGAAGAACATCACCGAAAGCAGTTCGTTGAGCGTGCCATCGGCCTGCCCGGCCTGGAGCAGTTGGTCGCGCTCTGGCGCCGAAGCAACCGGCACAAGCTCAACCTTAACGCCGTGTTTGGCATACAAGCCTTCGGCTTCGGCCACGAACATCGGCAGAGTATCAATGACCGGGATAACGGCCAAGCGTATGGTGGTCTCCTCCGCCGGAGCGGGAGAGCCGCAGGCGCTGAGCAAAAGCGCCAGCAGAGGAAGCAATATCAAAAGACGTTTCATTCGTGCAGTTTCTCCTTATTTTTTGGTTTTCAGGGTTACCTGTCCACTACCTGTTTACCTGTTTCCTCAATTCCCTGCTCCCGCCCCAATCGAACGCGCCAGGATGGCTTTTATCTCTGGAACGGCGGTTTCCAGGTCGGGCGCGCCGGTGTAAATCCAGTGCGTGATGATTTCGTTGAGGGCGCCCACCCAGGCGCGGGCGGCCAGTTCCGCATTTTGGGGCGGCAGGCTGCCCTCTCGAATGCCTTTTTCGATGCGCTTTTGTATGAGGACAACGAAACGCTCGTTGATGGCCCGGCGGCGCTGTTCGAAGGCCGCGCCCAGCCCAACCGCCTGCACCAGGACGATTTTTGCCATTGCCCGGTATTGCGTAAACAATCGCAGGCTGGTCGTCAGGGCAACATCCATTTGCTCCATGCCGTGCTGTTCGTTGGAGAGCGCCGCTTCCAGGCGTGACTCAAGCAGGCCGATGAAGGTTTCTATCAGCCCAAAAAAAATTTCCTCTTTGTTAGGAAAGTGGAAATACAAAGAGCCTTTGGACGAATCGGATGCGGCTACGATGTCGTCCATGCGGGTTTCGTGGTAGCCTTTTTCGGCAAAAACGCGCGCGGCGGCCTCAAGGATGCGGGTACGGGTATCGGCGGGGTCGGGCATTTCGTGAACAGTGAACAGGCGGGGAATAGTTGCACTAGACTGACTGGTCAGTCCAGAAAGGTGGCGCAATCATACCACAAAAAAACGCGCGGAAGATGGTCTCCGCGCATCCATTCACGTCAGTTTGGGATAAAAGTTCCCGGCTAAATTTTATACTTTTTTGTAACTATTCAGCCCTCACCCTCCGCCCTCCCCCGGCGGGGGATGGGACTTGCGAACTTGCCTGTTCATAGCCCCTCTCCGCTCGGGAGAGGGGTTGGGGGGAGGGAAAACGGCGCAATTTCTCGACCGCCTGAATAGATACACTTTTTTTCTCGCGCAAAATTTTCACGGAATCAGGTGCTAAATCCTTATCCCAAATTCACGTTTATTTGACAGGTGAGCGGGGTTGACGGCGTTCGGCAGCCATTTCGATGAGAATGACCGCCGCAAAACCAACCAGCATCAATCCCAGGGCGAGCGCCACCTCGCCGGTGAAGGCGGCAGGCAGGGTGTTTACAACTTGCACGGGGATATCATCGACCAGCACGGCTTGTTTCCATGGCCAAAGTTCGCGCAGCGAACCAAGCATGAACCCGACCAGGGCGGCGACGGTCAGGTCGTGGTAATGGTCGAGCAGCCAGCGCAGGATATTTGCAAACGAAACGATGCCGACCGCCGCGCCTGCCATGAAGACCAGCACGGTGACGATATCCAGGTTGATGAGCGCGCCGAGGATATATTGGTATTTTCCGAGCAGCACCAAGATGAACGCGCCCGATATGCCGGGCAAAATCATGGCGCAGATGGCAATCATGCCGCTCAGGAAGATGAACCACAGCGCATTCGGCGTTTCGGCAGGCCGCAGGCCCATCAGCAGATACGCGCCGATTGCAAACAGGACAACCGCCAGAAGCGGAGGCAGGTTCCATTGCTTGACGCGCCGGCGCACCACATAAACGGAGGCCACAATCAGCCCAAAAAACACCGAATAGACAAAGACCGGGTATTCCTCCAGCGCCCAATGCAGAAAACGGGCCAGGCTGAGGATGGCTGCTCCAATTCCTAATCCCAGCGCAAGCAAAAACCGCCAGGGGAACTGCTCAAAGGCCTCGCGCCAGCGCAGGGAAACAATGTTACGCAGGAAGGGAACGACGGCGCGGATGGCATCAATCAATTCATCGTAGATGCCCAGGATGAAGGCCATGGTGCCGCCCGATACGCCGGGGATGACATCGGCCATGCCCATCAGGAAGCCGCGCAACGAGACGCCGGCATAGCCGCGCAGGGTACGGGTGGGAGGGTTGTTCATGTTAAGTTTTTAATCCTTGTTTTTGGGTTAGTGAACGGCTGCTGCCGATTTGTTTTCCTGCCGGGCCTTCCACCATTCGAATACGGCAGGCAGGACGGAAACCAGAACAATTCCAATAATCACTATTTCAAAATTATTGCGCACAAACGGGATGTTTCCAAAGAAAAATCCCAGGGATACGAACAATGCGACCCATACGATACCGCCAAAGATGTTGTACGAAATGAAATAACGGTACGACATCTCGCCCATTCCGGCCACAAAGGGCGCAAAGGTGCGCACAATCGGCACGAACCGCGCCAGGAAGATGGTTTTGCCGCCATGTTTCTGGAAAAAAGCATGGGTACGGTCGAGATATTGGCGCTTAATCCATTTGGTATGGTAGGCGCGCTCGCCGACGCGGTGACCAATCCAATAATTGGCGGTATCTCCCAGCACCGCAGCGACCGCCAATAAGCCAAACAGATAAAACGGATTCAGGTCACCAAGCGCGGCGAAGGTCCCGGCGGCAAACAGCAGGGAATCGCCGGGAAGGAATGGGGTCACAACCAGGCCGGTTTCGATGAAAATCACGATGAACAGCAAGGCATAAGTAAGCACGCCGAACTGGCTGATAATCTGCGCCAGGTATTCATCCATGTGCAGCACCATGTCGAAACCAAGTTCCAAAAGGTTCATTTTTTTCTTTCTCCAAGTTTACGATAACAGAAGTGGATTATACCCCACGTCGCCAGCCATCTCGCTGGCAGCCTGTTTGCGCATCTGGCGGTTGGCGAGGAACAGCCCCAGCAGGATACCAAGCACCAGCACCCCCCAGGTAATGGCCGCCGGGAGGGGCGTCTCGATAAGCGGGGAAACGTCGGCGGCAAACCCGCTGATGGAATTAAGCGCCAGGGCGACGCTCAGGGCATTCCAGGCCCCGTGAACCAGCACGGCAGCCAGCCAGGCCAGCCCCAGGCGGACATATCCCTTTTTTTGCCAGGCAACGGCCAGCCCCCAGCCGACCAAACCACTGTTGAACGTGTGCGGCAGGATGGCGGTGGCGCGCGTCAGGACATTTGCCAGCCAGCCTTCTGCGCCCGCGCTGGAAAAACCAATATTCTCAGCCAGGGCAAAGGCTGCCCCGCATAATGCGCCCAACACAAAGCCTTCCACCGGTGAGCGCATCCGCCCGGCATAGAACCAGAGCAGGAAGACTTTGAAGACCTCCTCAATGACGGGAACCGCCAGCGCAAACAGGCCAAGCAGCAAGATGGCCCCGCCCGGCGAGAGCAGCAGGGTTGTGGCTTGCTGCGAAATGAAATCCATCGAGCCCATCTCATTTTGCAGTTCCTCCATCAGCGCCCGGAAGGAAACATCCAGGCCGGGCGTGGAGCTGGCGTAAAGCATAAAGAGCAGGACAAACCCGATAAGAGAAAACAACTCAAAGAAAATCGCCAGGACTGGGCCCAACACGGCGCTGGCCCCAAAGACGCTCCAGGCGCGGCGCGGAGAAGGCAGGGGCAAACCCTTCAGGCTGATGACCAGGACAATCCCTACCGGAAGCGTAAGCGCGGCCACGTTGACGACAGGCAACAGGAATAAGGACAAGGTTGTGTCTCCCGACAGGCTGTATCCAAGCCCCAGGCTGATGAACCAGACCAGCAACAGCATGACCAGCAGCAGGCCAGGAGTCAGCCCCCGCAGACCAACGCGCGGCTCAGGCAGGTTGAAAAACTTGCAGGCATTCAGGTACGCGCCAGGCGCGAGCAGCAGCCCCAGCGCAAAGGTCCCGGCAGCCAGCATCAGGAGGGTCAACGCGTCGCCCTCCCCAAGCGTGGGAATTGCGCTTAGCCCCAGCACGGCCAGCAGGGGGGCAATCCCCATCAGGCCCAGGGCGCAAACAGAGAGCAACAAGCCCATCACCAGGGCGGCCCAATCGGTCGGCGAATGGACAGGGGTTTCTGCCTTTGGCGCAGGCAAAGGGTCGCTGAATTCCTGGAAGTCGCTCATCGTTCCTCGATAATGACCGTCAGCAGCATATCCGGCTGTTGTGAAGCATCGCCCAGTCCTGGCGCGCGCGGAGCGAGGCCAGTCAAGACATCCAACCCGCCGATTACTTCGCCAAAGATGGTGTAGCGACCGTTCAAGTCCGGCTGCGGCCCAAGCGTAATAAAGAACTGACTGCCGTTGCTGCCCAGGCCAACGTTGAACATCGCCAGCATTCCGGCCCGGTCGAATTGGAGGGATGGGACGATTTCATCAGGGATGAAGTAGCCCGGGTTGCCCATGCCGGTCCCACTCGGGTCGCCGGTCTGCGCCAGAAATCCCGGCACGACCTGGTGGAAGGGGACGTTATCATACCAGCCGTTTTGGGCCAAAAAGACGAAGTTATTCACGGTATTGGGGGCTTTATCGGCGAACAGTTTGACGGTGACATCTCCCCGACTGGTTTTGAGCGTAGCGGTATAGGTTTTGGCCGGGTCAATGATGACGGGCGGGCAAGTGCTGAATTGACGGGCCGGCAGGGCGTAAAGGTGAATTAATTGTTCCAGGTT
The DNA here is from genome assembly GCA_964422545.1 of uncultured Anaerolinea sp. Taxonomy (GTDB): domain Bacteria; phylum Chloroflexota; class Anaerolineae; order Anaerolineales; family Villigracilaceae; genus UBA5195. Next base: position 92,153 of record CAYRBO010000010.1, read on the forward strand.
GACCAGGATGTAGGGATTTTTGACGAGTTCCCCGTTGATTAGCAAAAGCGGAAGCGGAACCTGCCCATATTGCTGGCTGGTCTGGGTGGCGGTAATGACTGCGTCCCGAACAGCGTCGCTGTTCAGGTCGCGCTCGTAGCGGTCGATATCCAACCCCAGAGCAGCGGCCTGAGCCTTCAGCCAGGGTTTGAACTCCTCCGGCGTCATCGCCTGCCAATCAGATTGCTGCGCAAAGAGCAAGTCGTGCATTTCCCAAAATTTGCCTTGCAGGTGAGCGGCTTCGCTGGCTTGCAGGGTGAGGAGAGCCTTGTCGTAGCGCGTCACAAGCGGATAGTGTCGGTACGCAACCCGCAACTCGGCGGGATATTTGATTCGCACCGCATCCAGCGCGGCAGCAATTTTAGCGCAGTCGCCGCACTGAAAATCGCTGTACATGATGACGGTCACGGCGGCCTGCTGCTCGCCCCGGATATGGTCTTTGGACGAGACAGGCGGGAAGAGCGAGGGCTGTTCAACGGCAGGGGTCGGCTGACGGGCGTCCACGCACAGCCTTTCGGGCGTTGAAGAAGCCGCCACTGGTTGAATATGAGCAGTGGATGCAACAGCCGGAGAGGGGGAGGCGATTGGGCCGGCGCAGGCCGCCAGCAACAAGGCAGCAGCCAGGAAAAGCAAAGGGGATTGACGCATATTGTTTTTTGGTCTCACAACAAAAGAGTTGGACGTGGACGAAAAGACACGAGAGCGGGTTCTTAAGATTTTCTCCGCGTTTCCGCTCTTGTCCGCGCCCCCAAAAGAGTGACCGCCTGGAGTTATTCCAACGCGGCCAGCAATTCCTCGAAAGAGGACATTTGGGCTATCCGTTCCAGGAATTCAGTCAGGGTGGCGCTGCGGGCGCGCAGTTCGCGCACTGCCGGGCCAACCGGGTCAATCCCCGCCGCACCGCCAGGCGCATCGGCATACGCGCCGTGAAAGGCAAAATAAGCCTGATTCAACTTGCGGATGGCGTAACCGTTCTCCCAAAATACCTGACGGCGGGCCTCCATATAGGCTTCGGCTTCTTCGATTTTTCCCTCAGCCAGCAACTCATCGGCGCGGACGCGGGTTTCGTACATCGCGGCGCGGAAGTCGAAGTTCGAAGCGGGCAGCAGATTGAGCGAGGCCAGTAAAACGGAATTGCGATAGCGCAAGGCCAGTTCCGGGTAGTAACGCTCCATCACCATTCGCCCAATTTCATCCCCGGCAATCGAGGCGGCGGTCTCGTTCATGGTACGTAATTCGGGTGTGCGGTCGTAATTCATCCCAAGCGGCCTTTGACCGAAATACAAGTGAATCCACTCGTGGGCAATGGTGTTAGAGAGCCAATCGAGCGCGGTGGTGCGCATCACCATAGTCGGGTAGGCCGCCAGCCCGCCGATTTCGACCACCAGGGTCGAAAAACCCAGCCGGGCGCTCACCGTGTCTTCCAGTTGGATAACTTCTTCGAGCGTCATCTCCGGCTGGAGCAGGTAACTGGCCTCCTGGCGAATGACCTCGCGTGGGGAGAGAACCAGGTTCTTGGGCAGGGGCGTGATGTGGTACAGCACCCAGGGAATGGGCTGGCCGCCCGCCGTCAGACCAAGTTCGTGCAAAATGGTCGTGACCTGCATCTCCAGCACCGATTCAGAGAAGGGGGCCAGCGATTTCTGGCGCTGCGAGAGCCGCGTCAGTTTGGCGCGCAGTTCCGCCGAGGCAGTCAACGGGTCTGGTTGGTTGGGGTCGCTAAAAATCAGACGAATTTCGCGCTCGACGTTCTGCATGTCTTCGACCAGCCGCAGGGATTCCAGCACCGTCTCGCGCTGCGCGTCTGGAGTAAAATAGCGCGGCGAAGCGACGGCGCTTTGGGTCAGTTTCAGCCAAACCGCGTTCACCGTCCAGCCCGTCAGGTCAAAGGCCTGAGAAGAGGCCAGGATGTGGACCCGCTCCGCCGTGCGGGTCAGGCGCACCTCGCTGGTGGTGAGGGCAAACAGGAGGAATAGGGTCAGGGCCAGGTAGTCGGCGAGTCGCGTCAGCCAGTGCATGGTTCGATTATACCCAAGGAAGATGAACGCCCGATAAAAAGAGTGCTAATGTCCTATTTTATTTTTGGTAGCAACATTGTATAAAGCACATACTTGTTCCGTATTGCAGAATAATTCCGCGCCGCAATCACCCCAAGGCGGACAAGCCGGAAAAAAAAACCTTAACCACGACGGCGACAACGGGGCACAACGGAAAATCTTAAATGCTCTTACGTCGTGTTCCGTCGTTGCCTTTGGGTAAATTCCTTGCTTTTTGTGCAAGAATTTCACTGGTAAGATATTAATTCCGCGTTACCATACAGGAGAATGCAATGAAAAACCCACTCAAACTCTTCTTGGCAATCTTGTCCCTTTCCCTGGCCGCGCTGGCCTGCGGCCTGCCGTCCATACCCGGCTTGCCCGGCTCGGACGGCTCGCTGTTCAAGGATAATTTCGAGGGCTTCAGCAAAACCTGGGGCACCGGCACCGATTCGGACGGCGCAGTGGAATACGAAAACGGCGGCCTGCGCTTTCAGGTCTTCCGCACGGGCTATTTCATTTGGAGCAGCCCCAGTGACGAGCAATACAGCAACATCCGCATCGAGGTGACGGCCAAAAACAACAGCAGCGACCCCAATGCCGCCTTTGGAATTATCTGCAACCAGGGCGTGGTAGAGGACAATATGTACTATGTTGCCATCACCGCCAACGGACAATACGCAATTGCCAAAGGGGCCGTGGCGCAGGAAGATTTGTTCCTGACCAACAACGATGAGTGGGGCGATTCAGACCTGATTCCCCTCAACGCTGATTCCTACCGCATCGGCGCGGAGTGCGGCAACGGCACGCTGACCCTGTTCGTGAACGGGGAGAAAGTTGACAGCGCGCAGGACTCGTCCTACACGACCGGCACGGTCGCGCTCTTCGCCTGGAGTGACGAGGAAGAAAACGGCGCCGATGTCACCTTCGATGATTTCATCATCACCCGGCTGCCCTGATATGGAACTCGAAAACTTCGACGCCTACCAGCGCCAATCGCGCAAAACCTGGAACCTGGTGCATACCGACCATCCCATCGTCTACCCCACCCTGGGATTGGTCAACGAGGCCGGGGAACTGGCCGGCAAGGTCAAAAAAATCTTCCGCGATAAGGGCGGCCAAATCTCCCCCGCAGACCGCGAAGCCCTGAAGTACGAACTGGGCGATGTGCTGTGGTACCTGGCCCAAATTGCCACCGAGTTGGACCTCTCGCTGCAAGAGGTAGCCGAAGCCAACCTCGAAAAACTATTCTCCCGCCTCGAACGCGGCGCCATCCGCGGCGAGGGAGATTACCGATAAAGATTTACACCACAAAGTCATTCACTAATCCGTACAAATTTTCACTAATCTTTTTGAAAAACCGCGCGAACTTGCGTCAAACACTGGAGAATTCGTGAAGATTGGCGTTGATTGGTGGACTCATCGCTTGTGGCAGAAGACATATAAAGTTTTTAAAACTCCCCGCCCTCCCACTCCTGCATGAACTGTTCCAAAAATTGTTCCATATAGGCGTGGCGTTGGGCGGCAATTTTTTTTGCCGTCGGCGTGTTCATGCGGTCTTTGAGCAAGAGCAACTTCTCGTAAAAATGATTGATGGTGGCGCTGCCGCTCTTCTGGTACTGCTCGAAACTGGCGTGCATCTGAGGCGGAGAATCGGGGTCATACAGCAGCCGTCCCTTGTGGCCGCCATACGCAAAAGCGCGCGCAATCCCAATCGCGCCAATCGCGTCCAACCGGTCGGCATCCTGCACAATTTGGCCCTCCAGGGTGCGCATCGGAGTCTCCACCAGCGCGCCCTTGAACGACAGGCCGGTGATAATCTCGCAGACGTGTTCAACGCGGGCGGGTTCGACCTGCATTTCGCGCAGCCAGGCTTCAGCCCGCGCAGGCCTCCCCTCTCCCACCGGAAGAGGGGTCGGGGGTGAGGGCAAACGCGCCAACTTCCAGTCATCCAGGTCATGCAAGAGCGCGGCCAATTCCACCGTGTAAACATCCGCCCCTTCCTGCTTGCACAGCGCCAGGGCAGTTTTCCAAACCCGCGCGATATGCCACCAATCGTGACCCGACGAATCGCGCTCAAATTCGCCTTTTACATAGTCAGCAGTGCGTTGAATGATTTCTTCACGAGTCATGGGGCTGTTTTACCACAAATCCTCTGATAAAATAACACCCTATGCAATCCTCCCTCGAAAAACTCCGTAAATTTTTCCGTCTCGAAGCCGAAAACAAATACGCCAACACCGCCGTCATCGGCGGCCTGTCGAAAATCCTCGACTTTTGGGAAGCCGAAGCCCGCAACGAAGGCGTCCCCGAAGAGACCATCCAACTCGTCGCCGCGCGCCTGCGAGACTATCACCGCCTGACCCCCGCCTCGCGCGCCGATACGCTCAAGGGAATATGGAAAAGGATTCAAGGCCAGGGCGAGGCCCCGCTGCCGGAACCAATCTACTCTCCCGAAGGTTCCCAGCCGGAGCGGGCTGGTCACGAGCCGATTTCCGTTATAGAGGAACGTCCCGCATCCCGCCCGCGTCCCCAACCCGAATCCGCTCCCGCTCCGAGCCGCCGCCCGGCCCCTTCGCGCTCGGCCTCCTACGCCGGGGCCCAGACTTCGCAAACCCCCATCGCCCTCAACGCCAGCCTGACGGTTTTACAGGGTGTTGGCCCGCGCAACGCCGAAGCCCTCAAAAAACTCGGCCTATACACCCTGGGCGACATGCTCTACAACTTCCCGCGCCGCTACGATGACTACAGCCAGCTCAAACCCATCCGCAGCCTGGTCTATGGCGAAGTGGTGACGGTCATTGGGCAGGTGCAAAGCGTTCACGAACGCAAAGCGCGCGGCGGTAAGATGAGCATCATCGAATGCGTCATCTCGGATGGCACGGGCGCGCTGCGCCTCACCTGGTTCAATCAACCCTGGCTGATGAACCGGCTTAAGGAAGGCATGCCCATCGCCGCCGCCGGGAAAATCGAGCAATACCTGGGCCGCCTGGTGCTTAACAGCCCCGAATGGGAGCCGGTAGAAACCGAACACCTGCGCACCAACCGCATCGTGCCGGTTTACCCCCTCACCGCCAACATCACCCAAAACTGGCTGCGCAAGCAGATGGAGCAGGTCATCCGCTTTTGGGCCCCGCGCCTGCCCGACCCGCTACCCGAATCGGTGCGGCGGGCGGCAGAATTGTTCTCGCTGGGCGAGGCCATCCAGCAGGCACACTTCCCCGATTCGCAGGCAAATCTCAAAGCAGCCCGCGAACGGCTGGCCTTCGACGAGATTTTCTACCTCCAAATGGGCGTCCTGCGCCAGAAGCGTGATTACCAGTCGGTCGTCGCGCGCATGTTCGACGTGCCGGATGACTGGCTGGCGGAGCGCATCGCCGCCCTGCCCTTCCCGCTGACCGGGGCGCAAAAACGCGCCATCGAGGACATCGTAGTCGATGTCGGTTCAGGCCGCCCGATGAACCGCTTAATCCAGGGCGATGTCGGCTCTGGCAAGACCGTCGTGGCCGCTCTGGCCACCATGATGATTACCCGCCAGGGAGCGCAGGCCGCCATCATGGCTCCCACCTCCATCCTGGCAGAACAGCACTTCAAAAATTTCTCCAAGTTTTTGGTCGCAGATGGGTTACTCTCTGAGGGTCAGGTGCGCCTGCTCACCGGCGACACCGCCAACAGCGAGCGGGAATCCATCCACGCCGGGCTCGCTTCGGGCGAGGTCAAGGTCCTCATCGGCACGCACGCCCTTATCGAATCACCCGTTCAGTTCAAAGATTTGCAGCTGGTCGTCATCGACGAACAGCACCGTTTCGGCGTGGAACAGCGCGCCGCGCTGCGCCACAAGGGCCAACATCCGCACCTGCTGGTGATGACCGCCACGCCCATCCCGCGCTCGCTGGCCCTTACGCTCTACGGCGACCTGGATTTGTCGGTGATGGACGAAATGCCCGCCGGGCGGCAGCCGGTGGCGACGTACACCCTAACCCCGTACGAACGGGAGCGGGCCTACTCGCTGATTCGCTCGCAAATCAAAAACGGGAAACAGGCTTTCATCGTTTACCCGCTCATTGAAGAAAGCGAAAAACTGGAAGCCTTGAAAGCCGCAGTGGACGACCACGAGCGGCTCTCGAAAGAGATTTTCCCCGACCTGAAACTAGGCCTGCTGCACGGCAAAATGCGCCCCGACGAAAAAGACCGCATCATGGCCGAATTCCGCGACCGGCAATACGACATTCTCGTCTCCACGACCGTCATCGAAGTCGGCGTGGACGTGCCGAACGCCACCGTCATGCTCATCGAAGGCGCGAACCGCTTCGGCCTGGCGCAACTGCACCAGTTGCGCGGGCGGGTAGGGCGCGGCGGCGGCGAGTCATTCTGCCTGCTCATCGCCGATAAAGCCGACTCTGCCGAAAACGAGCGCCTGCGCGCCATGACCGAGACCAACGACGGCTTCAAACTTGCCGAACTGGACCTTCAGCAGCGCGGCCCCGGCGAATTTTTAGGCACTTCACAAGCCGGATACGCCACCAGCCTGAAAATGGCCTCGCTGACCGATGTGACGCTCATCGAAAAAGCGCGCAAACACGCCGCCGATTTGTTTACCGTTGACCCTAACCTTTCACAGCCCGAACATGCCCTGTTGGCCGAAGCCTTCAACCGGTTCTGGGGCAAAGGCAAGGGAGATGTAAGCTAAAATGGTTCGCGCCCTTTTCCCTGGTACATTCGACCCTATCCACTACGGCCACATGGACATCGCCGAGCGCGCCGCGCGCCTGTTCGACGAAGTGGTGATTGCCGTGTACGACAAACCGCTCAAAAGCCTGCTGTTTACGCCCGAAGAGCGCATTGCCCTGGTTCGGCAAACCTTCAAAGACCACAACAAAATCCGCGTGACGGGCTACAGCGGCCTGACAGTGAATGCCTGTCACGAGTTAGACGCTCAGGTCATTGTGCGCGGCCTGCGGGTCTTTTCCGATTTCGAATTTGAGTTTCGCATGGCGCTTGCCAATCACCGCCTCGCCCCGGATATCGAAATCGTCTCCTTCATCACCCACGAGGAACACACTTTCCTCTCATCCACCACCGTGCGCGAAATCGCCGCGCTGGATGGGGATATTTCGAGCATGGTCCCGCCGCACGTCGAGGCCGCGCTCAAACGCCAGTTCGCCGGAATGCACGACAGCCAGCGTCCCGCCAATGCGCTGAGGGATTGATAAAGACTCATCGCCTGGGCTGTAGAGAAGTTGGGCAAGCGCGCGGCGCGCCGCAATTGAGAAATTACATCTTTTTTACATCCCCCACATACGTATATAACTTGCCTCCCCTACAATAGGAACATCAAACCTGAACGGAGGCAAACATGAAAACCCTGTTACAAAAACTGTTCCTAATAATCGCGCTGCTCTCGCTTGTCCTTCTGGCGATTCCATCGCAAAGCGCCCTGGCCGCTGGGCCAAACGACCCGCCCGACCCAGAACGCGCCAAAACCCGCCTGGAATGGGCCTTTGCCAACCAGAAACTCACCGTCCAGCGGATTGGCCTGAACCAGCAATACCAGGATGAGTTCGTCGCCCGCATCGAAGAATTGGTTGCGAAGGCCAAACAAAACGGCAAAGATGTTTCGGCCATAGAAGCCGCGCTGTCGGACTATAAAAAGGCCGTCGAAGCGAGTAAGCCGCTCTATGAACAGGCTGCCCAACTCGCGCAAACGCATGAGGGCTTCGATGCCAACGGCAAAGTGACTGACCTGGACAAAGCGCGCGAAACAGTCAAACAGCTGGGCGAAACGCTCAAACAGCACCGTGAAGTGATGGGCGAGGCACTCAAAGCCCTGCGCGAAGCGCTCAAGGCCTTCCACCAGGCCAATCCGCGCCCGCCCAAGCCATAAGCCAGCATCCCAGGGTGACAGCCGCTTCTAAAACGGCTGTCACCTGTTACAATCGGGGCATTCCACCATAAGGAGAACTCCATGCGAAACGTCGTCACTTCTGAAAACGCCCCCAAAGCGATTGGCCCTTACTCGGTTGCCATCCAAACCGAAAACTTCGTCTTCTGCTCCGGTCAGTTAGGGCTAAGCCCGGCCACCGGCGAACTGGTTTCGGGCGAAGTGGAAGCGCAGACCCGCCAGGCCCTCGCCAACCTGAAGAACGTGCTGGAAGCCGCCGGTTCCAGCCTGGAAAACGTCGTTAAGACAACCGTATTCCTGAAAGACATGGCCGATTTTCCCAAAATGAACGCCGTGTATGGCGAATTTTTTACATCCAACCCTCCGGCGCGCTCCACCATTGCCGTCGCCGGGCTGCCCAAAGGCGGATTGGTCGAAATCGAAGCGATTGCCTTGCGATAAATCATCATGGAAACCATCCTGCTCGTTGACGATGAACCATCCATCGTCTCGCTCGCCAAAATGTACCTGGAGCGGGATGGTTTTCGAACCGAATCTGTTGGAGATGGTCTCAAAGCGCTCGAAGCAGTAGAACGGATTCGGCCCGCCCTGGTTGTTCTCGATGTCATGCTGCCGGGCTTGGATGGCTTCGAGGTCTGCCGCCGGCTGCGCGGGGCCGGAAACGAAGTCCCCATCCTCATGCTCACGGCGCGCGATGAAGATATCGACAAAATCCTCGGCCTGGAACTCGGCGCGGATGATTACCTGACCAAACCTTTCAATCCGCGCGAGTTGACAGCGCGCGTAAAGGCCATTTTGCGGCGGATGGAAAAAAAGACGGACATTTCCCCTGCTCGCATCCGGCTCGGCGACCTGGAAATTGACCCCGCCCGCCGGGTTGTGACCGTTAACGAACTCCCCGTAAGCCTGCGTACCCAGGAATTTGAGCTTTTGCTCACCCTGGCAGGCCAGCCGGGGCGCGTTTTCACCCGCGAGCAGCTGCTCGAAACAGCCTGGGGATTCGATTTCTACGGGCAAACCCGCACCGTTGATGTGCATATTGCCCAACTACGGCGCAAACTCGCGGCCAGCCGGGTGAAAATTGAGACTGTGACGGGAGTGGGTTACAAAGTCATTGCGCAAATGGACACCAACGTCTCACGACGTTGAAATCGAAAGTCTGGAGACTTTCGCCTCCATGTTCACATCCCTCCGCTCCCGCCTGTGGCTGACTTATGCCCTTCTGATTAGCGTTGCGCTGTTCGTGGTAGCAGTGGCATTCCTGATTTACGTTATCCGCAACCCATTGGCCTATCGGCAGGCAATTCAAAAATTGAATGCGGTGCAGGGGGTTCTGCTGGCACGGCAGGAGGAGTGGGCGAACCTCCCCTCCGCCAATCTGGTCACTTTGTTTCAACGGCAGGGAAAACAACTCGAGGTCCGTTTTTTGTTGCTTTCGCCAGGGCGGCTGGTGCTGGTTGATTCAGGAGGAGTAACAGCACCGCAGTTAGATTTACGCCGTCTAGTGCGTCTCAATCACACAACCTATGACGAAAACGGCCAGGCATGGCTCTTCAAGTCTGCCATTCTGGAGAATCAGAATATTTTGGTGGTAGCGGTTCCCCGTCCCCAGCTGCCTTTGCGTGCCATTTTGACTGATGAACTCATGCCGCCCTTGCTGGTGGGTGGTTCAGTCGCCCTCGTGTTGGCGCTTTTCCTGGCTTTCGGGGTTGCGCGCTGGGTAGCGGACCCGCTCCAGCGGCTGGTGAATGCCGCCCGAACCTTTTCTGGCGAAACAACGCGCCCCCTGCCCCTAGAAGGTCCGCAGGAGGTACGCGAGCTGCTGGGGGCTTTCAACCAGATGACCGACCGGGTGCGGGCCAGCCAAAAGGCGCAACGCGAGTTCGTCGCCAATGTCTCGCACGAGCTGAAAACCCCGCTCACCTCCATCCAGGGCTTTGCCCAGGCCATTTTAGACGGCACTGCCGACACACCCGAAGCGCAAAAACAAGCCGCGCAAATCATCTATGACGAAGCCGCGCGAATGCACCGCCTGGCCCTCGACCTGCTGGACCTGGCGCGGCTCGATTCTGGCATTGCCGACCTGAAACGAGATGCGCTCGACATTAATGCCCTGGTCAAGGGCGTGGCGGAACGGTTTACGCCCCAGGCGCGCGCCGCTGGGGTAACGCTGGAGGTGGATTTAGCCCCCCTCCCGCCCATCACTGGCGATGGTGACCGACTGGCGCAGGTTTTTACTAACCTGGTGGATAACGCCCTGAAATTTACCCCCTCTGGCGGGCAGATTTTGCTGCGAACGATGGTAATCAGCGATGGCATTGAAATCCACGTACAAGACAACGGCGCAGGGATTCCAAAAGAATCCCTGCCGTATATTTTCGACCGATTCTACCAGACAGACCCAGCCCGCCAGGGCGGGAAAAAACACGGCGCAGGATTAGGGCTGGCAATTGCGAGCGAGATTGTAGCAGCGCATAGTGGTAAAATTAGCGTCCGAAGCACGCCGGGCCAGGGCAGCCTATTCATAGTGCGCCTCCCCAATCCTGGCTTCTTCAATCGAAAACTGTAAGACCCTTCATGCCGCCGACCGTTTCCATCATTGTCCCGTGTTTTAACGAAGAAAAGCGCATCCACACCTTGCTGGATGCGATTTTTGCGCAAACATACCCGCGTGAATTGCTGGATGTGACCATTGCTGATGGTCATTCCACCGACAAGACGCGCGAGGTCATTGCCCAATTCCAACGCGAACACCCCGACCTGAAAATTACAGTAATAGACAACGACGCCCGTACCATACCGGCAGGCGTTAATCGGGCGATTGCCGCCTCGCGCGGCGAAATCATCCTGCGGCTGGACGGCCATTCAGGGCCATACCCCGATTATGTAGAGAAATCGGTCGCGGCACTGGAGAATGGCAAGGGTCAGAACGTGGGAGGGGTCTGGGAAATCCGTCCGGGCGCAGAAACGTGGGTGGCCCGCTCGATTGCCATTGCCGCGGCGCACCCGTTGGGGGTGGGCGACGCGCTCTATCGTCACGCGAAACAGGCCGCAGTGGTGGATACCGTTCCGTTTGGGGCCTGGAAACGCTCACTCGTAGAAGAAATCGGCGGGTATGACGAGTCGCTCCTGTCTAACGAAGACTATGAGTTCAACGCGCGCATTCGCCAAAGCGGCGGGAAAATCTGGCTCGACCCGGCCATTCGTTCGCTGTATTTTGCCCGCCCGACGCTCAACGCGCTGGCCCGGCAATACTGGCGCTATGGATTCTGGAAATTTCGGATGCTGCGCCGTTACCCGGCCACGCTGCGCTGGCGGCAGGCGCTCCCGCCGCTGTTTGTGCTCAGCCTGCTGGGCGGCGCGTTTCTGGCCCCCGCCTGGCCGGTTTTCGGTTGGCTGCTGACCTTTGAACTTCTGGCATATTTTGGTATATTGGGACTGGCGGGATTGCGTTCTACCATCCAACACAGGGGGGCTTTCCTCCTGTTCGGGTTGCCGCTTGCCATCACAGTCATGCATGTTGCCTGGGGCAGCGGATTTTTGTGGAGCATCCTGGCAGGAGCAAAGAAAGCATAACTCATGGCTGAAATTACAAGACCGAGATTCCGATTGACGCCTGGCGAACAGCGCATCATTTTGATTCTTGGCGATTTGTTAATGGGGATTGTCGCCTTACTGGGCGGTATCTATTTCTGGTTCATCGTAGACCCCGATTTTTTTAATTTCCTCGAATTCTTTATTGCGCGCGCCCCGTTCTGGTTTTACATCCTGCCCCCCGCCTGGATGCTGTTATTAATTGATTTGTACGACCTGCACCGGGCATCGAACTGGCAGCGCACCGTGCGCGGAGTAACCATTGCCGCCATTGTAGGCGGCGTGGCTTACCTGGTTGTGTTTTTCGTGCAAGATGACCCTCGTTTTGTCAACCGCCGCACCTTCGCTGTATTCTTGCTAGCTGTTTTTGCCCTAACCCTGCTCTGGCGATGGGTTTACATCCGAATCTATACGGCCCAGGGCATGGGCCGCCGCGTGCTGGTAGTGGGGGCGGGCGCAAACGGGCATTCGCTGGCCCAGGTTTACCTCCAAATGAAACCGCCGCCCTTCAACCTGGTAGGGTATATCGACGATGACCCAGAAAAGGCAGGCAAGGATGTCGCAGGATTCAGAATTTATGGCAGCAGCGAGCAGTTACTGCGCATTATCGAAGAAATGAACATTACAGAAGTTGTGGTTGCCATCACTGGTGAAATGCGCGGCCAGACCTTCCAAACTTTGCTCGATGTGCAAGAAAAAGGCATCGAAGTCACGCGGATGCAGAAACTTTATGAAGATTTGCTCGGGCGCGTCCCGATTCATCATCTGGAATCGGACTGGGTGTTACGCTCGTTCATCGACGAAGCCCGCGTAAGCAGTTTCTATCTAATTGGTTCGCGCGCCATCGATATCATCGGCTCAATGGTAGGAATGGCGATTTTCCTGGCGTTGCTCCCGCTGATGGCAATTGCCATTCTGCTCGACGACGGCTGGCCGATTTTTTATTCCCAGCCCCGCTTGGGCAAAGGCGGCGCCCCGTTTAACATGGTCAAACTGCGAACAATGGTCAAGAACGCCGAAGCCGATGGGCAAGCCCGCATGGCAGAAGAAAACGACCCGCGCGTGACGCGCGTCGGCAACATCCTGCGCATTACCCGTCTCGATGAATTGCCCCAGTTCTGGAATGTGTTGCGCGGCGAGATGAGCATCGTCGGGCCGCGCGCCGAACGCGAAGAAATGGTCAATAAATTCCAGAAGCAAATCCCGTTCTATCGGGCGCGCCTGCTGGCAAAACCGGGCCTCACCGGCTGGGCGCAAATCAATTATGGCTATGCCGCCACCGTCGAAGATACCGGAATCAAACTGGAATATGATTTATACTACATCAAACACCGTTCCATCCTAATGGACATCGTCATCATGCTGCGCACAGTGGGTACCGTTTTGGGAAGAAAAGGGAGATAAGACATGAAAAAATACCTCGTCACCGGCGGCGCCGGGTTCATTGGCTCGCACATCGTCCGCGCCCTGCTCGAGCAGGGCGATTTTGTGCGCGTGCTGGATAATTTTTCCACCGGCAAGCGCGAAAACGTAGGACAGGTTTCTAACCCGTCCCGCTTCGAATTGCTCGAAGGCGACATTCGTGACCAGACCGTGCTGGCCGCAGCCGTGCAAGACATCGACATCATCTTCCACGAGGCGGCTTTCGTCTCGGTGCCGCAGTCGATGGAAAACCCGCTGCCCTGTTTCGAGATTAATCAGCGCGGCACCGAGTTCTTGCTGGAATCAGCGCGAAAAGCCGGGGTCAAACGAGTCGTGCTGGCTTCGTCTGCCGCTGTGTATGGAGATTCGGAAGCGATGCCGCTCGATGAGCAGACCCCGCTCAGGCCGCTCTCGCCGTATGCGGTTTCTAAGCGCGTGGATGAACTCTACGCTGAACTGTACACCCGCTCTTTTGGGTTGGATGTAGTGGCCCTGCGCTACTTCAACGTCTATGGGCCGCGCCAGCGTCCCGACAGCATGTACGCCGCTGCCGTGCCGATTTTCACCCGCCGCCTGCTAGACGGCAAACCCGTCACCATCTACGGCGATGGCGGCCAAACCCGCGACCTGGTCTATGTCGGCGACATTGTGCGCGCCAACCTGACCGCCAGTGAACATCCCGCCGCGCCAGGACAGGTCTTCAACGTGTGCAGCGGCGATGAAATTCGGGTGATTGACCTGGTTGAAACGCTCATGAAGTTGTTCCCAAACGCGCCCGCGCCCCAATTCGCGCCGCCGCGCGCCGGAGATATTTACCGCTCGGTGGGTAATCCCCAAAAAGCCGCCGACCTGCTCGGCTTCCGCGCCCAAACTTCGCTGGCCGATGGGTTGAAGGCCGTGGTTGATTGGATGAGAGATGCGTAATTTGCGCTTTGGCGTTTAGAATCCGTAATTCGCTATGCGGCTGCCATCCCGTAATCGTTTCGTCTTACTCGCTGATTTACTGCTCATCGTCGTGGCGGCGTTGGGCAGTTATGCCTTGCGTCTTGAACTAACCACAGACTTTTTCCGTTACTATGTCGAAGCCGGATTGTGGTTGGTCGGGAGTTCGCTGGTCATCAAACCTGCCATCTACTTACTGTTTGGGCTGTATCGCCGCCTGTGGGTCTATGCCAGTATCAGCGAGTTGAAATTGGTGGTCGCTGCGGTAACGACCGCCTCGCTGGCGGTTTCGGCCCTGAATGTTGGCCTGTTCTCGTTGAACGTCTTTGGGCCGGGTTTTTCGCGCTCGGCGCTGGCAATCGACTGGCTGCTCTCGCTGGTGTTTGTGGGCGGCACGCGTTTCACCCTGCGCATCCTGGCCGAATCGAACCAGGCGCGCGGCCAGGGCAAGCGCAAAAAAATTCTGGTGATTGGCGCTGGTTCTGCCGGGGCGCTGGTGGTCAAAGAATTGCAGAAGAACCGCCAGATGAACATGGAAATTGTCGGGTTTCTCGATGACGACCCGGCCAAGCAACGCCACAACCTGATGGGCGTGCCGGTGATTGGCAAGATGACCGACCTGGCGCGCGCGCTGGATGCGCGTCCAATCGACGAGGTGATTATCGCCATTCCTTCCGCGCCTGGGAAGGTGGTGCGCCTGGTGGCAGATATCTGCCGGTTGAAGGGCGTACCCTTCCGCACCATGCCGGGGATTTTCGAACTGCTGGGAGGCAAGGTCAGCGTCAGCCGCCTGCGCGAGGTGGAAATCACCGACCTGCTGCGGCGCGAACCTGTCCGGCTGTATGATGAATCCATTGGGGCGACGATTGCGCATAAAACGGTGCTGGTGACCGGGGCGGGCGGCTCTATCGGGCGGGAACTCTGCCGCCAAATCGGAAGGTGGAATCCCCGCCGCCTGCTCCTGCTGGGGCATGGTGAAAATTCCATTTTCGAGACTCTGCTCGAATTGGGCGAACATTTCCCAAATCTGGATATCCACCCGCTGATTGCGGATGTGCGCGATGTTGGGCGGTTGGAAGCGATTTTTGCCGAACATCATCCGCAGGTGGTCTTTCACGCGGCGGCGCACAAGCACGTGCCGCTGATGGAGGCCAACCCGGCGGAGGCGGTAACCAACAACGTACTTGGCACAAAAAATATAGTCGAAACAGCGGCAGCCTTTGGCGTAGAGCGGTTTGTGCTGATTTCAACCGACAAGGCAGTGGCTCCCTCCAATGTCTATGGCGCGACCAAACGCCTTTCTGAAATGCTGGTGCTGGATGCGGCGCGGCGGACGGGCAAACTGTTTACAGTGGTGCGGTTTGGGAATGTGCTTGGCAGCCGCGGCAGTATCATCCCGAAATTCAAACGCCAAATTGCGGCGGGCGGCCCGCTGACGATTACTCACCCCGATATGGAACGCTTTTTCATGACTATCCCCGAAGCGGTGTACCTGGTGTTGCAGGCTTCGGCCTTTGGCAAGGGCGGGGAGGTCTTTGTGCTGAACATGGGCAAGCAAGTGCGGATTTTAGACCTGGCCGAGGACCTGATTCGCCTTTCGGGGCTGGAGCCGGGCCGCGACATTGAGATTGTCTTTACCGGCATTCGCCCCGGCGAGAAGTTGAGCGAGGCCCTCTGGGACCCCGGCACGCCGCTCGAACCGACCGCCCACCCCGATATTTTCCGCCTGGGCAACGGAAGCGATGATACGGCAGCGATTGGCGCGTGGATAGAGCGGCTGGCAGCGCTGGCCCAGGCCAATGACAGCGAGGAAATTCCGAGATTTTTAGATGAAATCATCCCTGGCGCGGCGATTGTTGGAACGAAGATGGATTTAATGGATGTGGTGTAATGATTGGTAATTGGTAATTCGTAATTTGTAATAATTTGCGAGACAATCACCAATTACCGCTGACCAATTACCATATATGAAAGTTTCTTTCGACGAGTGGCGCGAATTCATTAAAAAGCAAGCCAACCCCCACATCTTGCAAACAGCGGAATGGGGCGAGTTGAAGCGCGCCTTTGGCTGGGACGTGGAGCGAGTGGTCCATGGCGATTGGGGAATCCAGATTCTTTTCCGAAAACTTGCGCTGGGGATGACAGCGGCGTATGCGCCGAAGCCAGTGAACAGTATTCAGTATCCAGTATCCAGTAATCAGTCATCAGTCGTCAGTGAGCAGTTTTGGCGCGAAGTGGATGATGTTTGCCGCAAAAAACGGGCTGTATTTCTAAAAATCGAGCCAGATTTTTGGTCCGACGACCCGCGTCCACGCATCACTCATCATTCATCATTCATCATTAGCAAACACAACATCCAGCCCCCCCGCACTATCGTTGTCTCTCTTGAAGGGACGGAAGATGAGATTTTAGGCCGCATGAAGCAGAAATGCCGTTACAACGTGCGCCTGGCCGAGAAAAAGGGCGTCACCGTCCGCAGTTGGGACGACCTGGAGAGTTTTCACCGCATGATGACCATCACCGGCGGGCGGGATGGGTTCGGGGTGCATTCGCTGGAATATTATCGCAAAGCCTATGAATTGTTCCACCCCGTCGGCATGGCCGATATTTTGGTGGCGGAATTTGAATCTCGGCCATTGGCGGCGCTGATGGTGTTTGCGCTCGGCCAGCGCGCCTATTATCTCTACGGCGCATCCACCGACGAGGAGCGCAGCCGAATGCCGACCTATCTGCTCCAGTGGCGGGCGATGCAGTGGGCCAGGGAACGCGGCTGCACTGATTATGACCTGTGGGGCGTGCCAGATGCCGACGAAGAGACGCTTGAAGCCCAATTCGAGACCCGCCGCGACGGCCTATGGGGCGTTTATCGCTTCAAGCGCGGCTTTGGCGGCCAGGTCAGGCGGGCAGCGCAGGCGTTAGACAGGGTGTACATGCCGTTGTTGTATTGGCTGTATCTGTGGCGGTTTGCGGGGAGGGAGTGAAAACGCGCTCACGCGGCAGTTGACGCTGGCTCACAACGTCCAGTCTGTACCGGAGAAGGTCATCGCCGATTCGACGAAATCCAGCAGGCGCTAGCCGCGCGCGAAACGGCAGAACCCGAGGCCGAGTTAACGCCAATATGGTCGAAAGCCTGCGCGCAAAGATTGCATCCCGCAAAAAGCGGCGGGGAAAATAGTTTTGGCTTTGCTCTCAACGCGGTCGAATAGAAAAAGGACAGCCACTTTCAGTGACTGTCCTTCTGTTTTGCTATCGACAGTTTACTCGTATCGAACCGGCGCGGTGGGCGTAACCCCGGTGTAGCGATACCGCTCGAGGCGGCGCGCGGCGCGCAAGGCGTCGATTTTACGCTGGACGTGCGGCGCAAAATAACCGGCATAGCGTTTTTGGAGTTCGGGCAACTGCCAGTCGAGACCGGTGACGTAGTGACGACAATTCGGCGCGCCGCAGTCACAGGGGAACTCGTCATACGGGCGAGTATCGCTCATGGCGTAGTCGAAGCAAATTTCTTCGCCGGGTTGAATGTCTCGCATGGCTACGAGCGCGATCTGTCCCGAAAGCCCGGCATTTGGATTGCAGCAGTGATTGACATAGTCTCCATCCCCAATCGGACGCGGCACCAGGAAGTGATTGTCTTCGACCTGGATGCACAGACTGCGTTCCCGTTCAGGGAGGTGGATGAAGGCGTCCCATTCATAAACGACGCCCCCGAAAACGGCAAGGAGTTCACCTTTCTTAAGGGGTTCCTGGGCGAAAATGCCGTTCCCATTGCCATTGGCTTTCGGGCGGGCCTGAATCTTAGGCGACAGATACGAGCTCGGCTGTTCGTACATTCATAAAACATCCTTTCGACGAGTTAAAATTTATCAGCGTCCCCCGGTTTGGAAAAAGCCGGAAAACGCCAACGGTTGTGAATGATACAACAAACCCCCAGCATGTAAAGGGCTGGGGGCAATCAAGTTTTTATGAGAATTATTAATCAAATCACATTGCAGGGCGTCTGTGCGTCATTTTCGTCAAAACAAACGCGGTTTTAGTATCGATTCATCAAAAGCAACCGCTTCTAACTGGAAAAAGGGTTTTAATTGTCGCTGGTTTTTATCGGGCTGCCTGCGATGCAGATTCTGGCGGCGCGCGCAGAACCAACCACCAGGCAGCAGCCAGCACGTACAGACCAGTCCAGATACTCCACATGTCGCGCTGGATGGTCAGCGCGTCGCTATCGGGATTCATCCAGAACAGGGTCAGACCGACCAGAGCCAGCGCAGTGAGCGCAAGCAGGAACAGGGTAGCGTAAATATAGGTTTTCTGGCGGCGCACCATTTCGAAGGCAGTGTAGGCTATTGGGATGACGAGCAGGGTATAGTCATACGACCAGATGTAAGGGGGCAGCAGCACGCCCAGCGGAAGAGCCAAACTAAAGACTTGCAGGGCAGAGAGCCGGGAATGCGCTTTCCAGAGCAGGAAGGCAAACAACGCCGCGAGGCAAAGCGCAAGTAGGGCGTACCAGGTGATGGCGCAGGACATATCGCCCGCGCAGGCCAGGCGGGTATAACTTAAGATGGTGGGCTGATGTCCAAGCCGCATTCCCAGCAGGCTATCGCCGGTGCCGAGGAATTTTTGCAGCCACTGGGGGTCTTGCAGCAAGCCAATCACCAGCAGCGAGAATCCGCCAAGCGCCATCCCGCCGATGACGCGCCAACGGCGGCTAAAGAGCAGCCACAAGCCCAGCAAAACGAGAATCGTGACCAGCGGCGGCTTGAGGATGACCAGAGCCAGGAAGAAGCCTGCCAGCAGGTCGCGCTTTCGCTCCAGAAAGAACAAAGCCAGGGTCAGGAAAGCCAGAAAGAGCGCGGCCAGCGTGCCGGTCATCAGCCCCAGATAGATATTCCCATTGAGAGTGGCCGCCACAAGCAGGAACAGAACATACAGACGGCGGTTGAGACCTTCCCAGTGGGTCGCCAGCCAGAGCAGGCAGACCGCAATCAAAATTTGGGCCAGGAAATCCCACAAAATATAGGCGGTTTCAATCGGCAGCAGGCCAAGCGGGGCAACGAGCAGCGCCAGAGGGAGGGGATAGGCAAAGCGTTTTTCGTCCATCCAGGTCGCGCCGAACTGTTTGTGACCAGCGTCCCAATCTTCCAGCGAGTAGGGGTGTGCGGGCGTCCAGGTCATGCGGCCGGCCAGCCAGAACTTGAAAAAGCCATTATTGATGTAATCGACGCGCTGTTCGTTGAGAATGGCGATGTTCCAATACACCGGCAGCATGACCGCCAGAGCCAGGAACATCCAATAACGTTCTAAAAACAGGGTTAGTTTGGCTTTCATGGTCGCCTCGCAGAGAGAGAGGCGGCTGGCAGCCTGCCCGCAACCCCGGCCAGGATTGCCAGCCCCAGCATGAGCAGGTACACCCCAAAATAATTGATTGGGGTAATGTGGACGATTGCCAGGTAGAACGACTCGGCCAGCAGGAGCAGGGCGGCTTGCGCGGGACTGAACATCCCTTTGGAGGTCAGGGCCAGACACAGCCCCAGGGTCGAGATGAGCAGGAAACTGAGGTCGTGATAATGCAGGTGCGGCGAAGCAAACAGGCTGAGGGTGACAGCCAGGCTGATATGGTGGAAACCCACCCTCTCCGCGCGCGCCCACAGCCAGCACAACAACCCCAGCACCAGCAGGAAGGCCGCCCACGCGATGCCAGAAGCCATCTCGATGGTCAATGATGGGAAGAGCCGTAAGAGCAGCCCTTTCAGGTTATACATATCGGCGTGATGAATCAAGACCGTCTCGCCGCCGGAGGTCAGGGCCAGCAAGTGCAGAAAATCGGTGATGCCTTTCAGTCCAACCATCAGCACGCTGTAAATCACCAGAACCAGAGCAAACCCAACGAACCACCACCAGGTTTTGCGCTGCCGGAACAGGAAGGGAACGGCCAGGGGCAAGGCAAACTGCGGGCGCAGGGTGAGAAGAGCCAGCCCCAGCCCCGAAGTTCGTTCGCGGCCTGTCTGCAAGCCGAGCAGCACAACCGTCAACCCGATGAGCGCAAAGACCGTATCTTGCCCTTTGTTGATGCTGACGAAAAGGGGGTAAAACAGAAAAGACTGCGCGGCCAAAAATAAGGCGGGCAGCCTGGGCCAGCCCATGCGGCGCGCCAGCCGCCAGACCAGCCAGGCGTTCAGCAGGCTGACAAGGGCTGAAATGCCCGCCCAGAGCAGATACGCCGTTTGATATTGGGCCAGCGAAACCAGCCATTGCAGAGGCAGCAGCACGGGTGGATGGTTGAAAGGCAGCACATCGGCCTGTTCCAGCGGCCTGCCGGTTATCTGGCGCTGCGCTCCCAACTGGCGTTCCAGGTCATAGACCGCGTTCCAGTCTTGCTCCCGCGCAATTTGCCCGCCGGTGTAAATGATGCGAAAATCGATGTCCTTCAGGAAATCTGCCAAACCACTGGTTTGCGCTATCAGCAGGCCATGCCAGGTGAGTTGAAGGAAAAGCCCCAGGGTAAAAATGGTTGCAAAAATCATCGCGCCGCGCGTGGGGGAGGGTTTCATCTCGATTCTCCTTTGCGCCAGATTTGATACAGTCCCAGCCGCCCATTTTCGCCATCGGAAAGGAAGGACTCTTGCACACTGAATCCGGTTTCGGCGGCCAATTGAGAGAGTTCTGCGGCTGAAAAGTGGTGCGCGTAGCGCAGCCCGCTGCCGCCGGCCCGCCAATCGAGCAGGTAATCTCCCTCATCCACGTCTGCCGCCGAAAGGCCGACTGTTTCCCAGGGCTGGATGCGCCGTTTGAGTTTTTCGCTGTTCAGGAATTGCCAGTTGGAGAGAATGAATTGCCCGCCAGGGGGAAGCAGGAGATGTACTTGCCGTAAAATATTCAGGCGCAGTTCACGCGAGGGGATGTGGTGGAGGGTGGCAAAAGAAGTGACCAGTGACCAGTAATCAGGAATCAGTAAACAGTGGTCAGTATTCAGTGACCAGTTGGGCGAGGTCAAATCTACGGCGCAAAAATGGACAGGGAAGACGCCGGGCTGAGATTCGGCATCTCGAAGCAGAGGCCGGCTGAAATCCAGGCCCAGGTATTCGCCGTGGAATCCGTTCTGGGCCAGGGCGCGCGCCAATTCGCCGTTGCCGCAGCCCAGGTCGAGAATCCGCTCGTTTCCTTGCAGCCTCGAAATGATGCTGCGCACTCCCGGCTGAATGCGTTGGCGCGTGGCCGAGAAGTTCTCTCCAAATTCGGCGTAGAAACGGCGGTTGAGTTCGACCAGGGTTTGCGCGATGGCGGAGTCCATCATCAGGCTCGTAAAAGCGTCCCGAAGACTTCTTAATCTTCGGGACGCAGACAAGTTATTTGTTGTACATTGGCTTGCGCCCGTAGAACCGCCAGGCAAAAATGCCCAGACCCACCCCGGCCAGCAAGAAGCCAATGCCCAGGATGCCGAGCAGGCTGCCCGGACCTGCGCGGGTTTCTCCTGGCTCGGCGGGCAATTCGGCCACCGCCTGTTGCGCGCCGAAGATAATTTCCACCTGCTCACCGGCGTTGATAACGACGGTGTGGTTGAGCTGAGTAGTGGGGTTGTAATTCTCTGGCGCGGCAATCGAAATGTTGTAAGTGCCTTCAGGGACGCGCTCAAAGCAGAGCGGGTCAGCTCCGCCTGGTGTGATGGCAGTTTGCGAGAACTGGCCAGATGCCCCGCTGATACTGAGCGCGCCCCCTGCCAGCAAGGACTCGGTATCCTGACGCAGTGCATCGCCGTTAACATCGTCATAGAGGACGACGCAGATGCGGGCTTCGCCAGGCGGAGGGGTTGCAGTGGGCGGCGCGCCAACCGTTGGGGTTGCTTGCGCTTCAGGGGTCGGGGTCGCGCCGGAAGGGCCGCCGACGCCAAGCAACAATTCTTGTCCTTCGCGCAGAGCGCAGTCTTCGCTGAGGCGGTTGAGTGAGCGTAATTGCTCAATCGGAATGCCGCTGAGCGCCGAAATGCGAAAACAACTGTCACCTGGTTGGACGATGTAGATGATGCGGCCATCGGGCAGGGGCGTGGGGGTGGCAAATGCGCTTCCCTGAGCCGGCGCAGAGGCTTGCGCAGAAAGGGAATGACCGGCAAGGAACAAAATCGTGAACAATAGGGTGGTAAAAACAAGAGGTCGTTTCATGGCAAAAAAATTATATCATGCCGAACAAGCAGGCAAAAAACAGGACTGCAGAGGGAACGAAGCTCCTGATTTTTCATCTTGTATAGAAGTGGTAAAATCGTTGCAACCCAATTGTAATTTTTCGGCTCTCCTGTCTCTAACCGGATCCGTCCACAGATTTTGCAGATTACACAGATTTGGTTTTTTAGAATCGGCGTCCTCTGTGAATAGATTTTTTCTTTTTCCCGTTAAAAACGATAGAACCAATTTTTCTTGCCCGGAGGAATGATGAGCAGAGAAGTTCCCCCTTTCATTGATGAAGAAGCCGAGCGGATTATTCATCAGACGCGGAAGAGTCTTAGCAGCACCATCGTGATGGCGTTTGGTTGGACGCTTTTGACAGTGGCCCTGACAGGCGGTGCGTTCCTGGCCTACCGTTACCTGACCGATGCAGAGGAAAATCGCACCCTTATGTTTGCCCCATTGGTTGTGCTGGGATTTACTTATCTGGCCGGGTGGGTCGTTTCGCTTGTCAGCATTCGCTCCATGCACAACCTGGTGATGCCAGTCGTCGTCAGGGTCTATACGTTTGGTGTGTTGGGCGGCATCCTGCTGGTCTACTTCCGGGCGATTTATAAGATTTTTAATTTCCCTGAAGGGGGAGAGGAAAGCCTGCTGCCGGGAGACGCGAATTTTCTCGTCTTGTTTGCGGGTTTTCTCTTGCTCGTTACCCTTTCGCTGCTAGTGCCTAAATTTTACCTGAAACCCCATGCCATTATCCTGCTGATTGCTGTTGGAATTCATTTGATTGTGGCGGTGTATCATTATGTTTTTATCGGTTCCAAAACAAACGGCCTGGTCAGTTTCGATATATATTACTTGCTGTTCGTTTTTGTGATGGCGCTTTTGCTGACGCGCCGGTACAGGTTATTGCGGCAAATTATCGCGCAAATGTTCAAGACGAGACCAAGCCACCATCCAGCGTAAAAAACTTCCCGCCAGTTGAAATCAACTGGCGGGAAGTTCGTTTTCAGACTCGAATCATGGTCAGCAACATTTTGAATTTTTGGGTGGCGCGCAGGGCGTGCGGTTCGTCCGCAGGCATGATGATGGCCTCGCCCGCCGTCAGAAGATACGGCTGCCCGGAGATGCGTATTTCGGCCTCGCCCTCCAGCACATGAACGAGCGCATCGAACGGGGCAGTGTGTTCGCTAAGTTCCTGCCCGGCATCGAAGGCAAACAGGGTCACGTTCCCGGCCTCGGCTTTGGTAATTTGGCGGCTAACGACAGAACCTTCTTGGTAAGAGACCAGGTCAAGCAGAAATAATTTTTGGGATTTGGGCGCAGTGGGCATAAATATTTTATCCTTTCGCAAGGATTCTACCCTGCAAATGCTAACCCGTCTTTGACCTGGCGCAAATAAGCGCGCTAGAAACCGTTTTCTAAAATGTCAACAGGCCGAGCGGGTCTTTTTCATCCCGCTCGGCTGCCGGGCAGACCAGCCTGGTCTTAAATTCCGTAGATTTTTAGAGATTACATTCAATTGGGTTGTAACGTCCTGGTGAGCGTTACAACCCGATTGGTTAACACTCACTATATCCGCAAGCATAGCACTTGCGGCAGCCTTCCTCGTTGACCACTGCGGCTTCGCCACATTCGGGGCAAAGGTCGCCAATTTTCATCATCGGCTGGGCGATAAGGGTTTCGTGGTGGCCGTTCCCTCCGTTATGGGGGTTGCCCCCGCTCCCGGCCTGGCCCTTCCCGGAGGGAAAAGTGACCAGTTCATGCGCAGGAGGTTCGCCTTCGCGGTTGCGCAGGTACTCATCCAGCACTTGCCCTACGCCATCGGGCAGTGAGCGCACGCGGTGCGGGCCAAAGCCAAGCGAACGTCCGCCGCCAATGCCGCTCAACTGCGTCACCACTTCACGAAGGCGGTCAACCGGGGCGATGGGCGAGGCCAGGCGCAGAATGTACGAAATCAGGCGTCCAATCGCTTCTGAAACTGCTGCTGTATCGGACCCGGCCTTGGAGGTGTTGATGAAGACCTCGAAGGGCTGCGTGCCGCCGTTTTCGTTGACGGTTACAAACGCTTTGCCGAGCGGCGTCTCGACCGTGAAGGTGTACCCTTTGAGGGCGCGCGGGCGCGGTTTTTTAGTCTCGTGCCAGATGACCTTTTGCTCGGCCGGCACGGGCAGGGGCTTTTCGGACGCGGGTTCTTTCTTGCTGGCGGTGGCGTGCGTTTCCAGTACCACTTTGTCGCGTGAGCCGGTGACATAAACGGTGATGCCCTTTGCGCCCAGTTCCCAGGCCAGCATATAGGCAGTCGCCACATCCGCTTCGGTTGCGCCCTCGGGGAAATTAATTGTTTTCGAGATGGAGTTATCCACAAAGGCCTGCAGCGCTGCTGCCATGCGGACATGCTCTTCGGCAGTCACATCTCCAGCGGTAACGAACACCTCGCGGATGTGTTCTGGCACAGCAGCCACATTCTGGCAGGTGCCGTGCTTCATCACTTCCTCGAAAATCTCCTGGCGCGATTGTGAATCGATGCCTGCGCTCATCAGCGCTTTCTCGAAGGCAGGCGAGCCATAGGTCAATTTCAGGTCTTTGCCATTGTCATTGACATGCCGGATATAAGCCAGCGCAAAGACCGGTTCGCAGCCATAGCCTTCGCAGCCTGCAACGGTAGCAATCGTGCCGGTTGGGGCAATGGTCGTCTGAGCGGCGTTGCGGATGCCGTGCTGCTTGATGCCGCTGACGACGGTTTTCCAGTCCACCTTGGGGCGGTTCCAATTTTTCTGATACGGCGCAAGAGGCTGCGGCGGGGTCCAGCGCAAGTTTTTGGGGTCGTAAATCGAACCCTCGATGGCAGGAAAGGCCCCGCGCTCGCGCGCCATCTCAATCGAAGTCTGCATGGCGTGATAGCGGATAAATTCCATCACTTGTGCGGCAAATTCCTGGCCTTCTTCCGAGCCATAGCGCACGCCGACGTGATACATCAGGTCGGCCAGGCCCATAATGCCCAGGCCGATGCGCCGGGCGCGATGAGCGGCTTCCTTGAGTTGCGGCACAGCCGGGACATAAGCATTGGCTTCCACTACGTCATCCAGGAAGCGAGTCGAAAGTTCCACGCTCTGGCGCAAGGTCTCCCAATCTACCGTACCTTCTGGGCCAAGGTGTTGGGCCAGGTTGACCGAGCCGAGGCAGCAGTTTTCGTATGGCCCTAACCATTGCTCTCCGCATTGGTGCGCCACCACGCCATTGGCAATTACGCTATGAGTTTGGGGTTCGGTCAGGTCATATACATCGGCGTTCCCGGCGGGTTCTATTGACAGGATTCTGGTCTGGAAGGTCTCGGCGTTGGAAAGGCGTGTTTTTGTAGCAATGAATTGAGCCGCTTTGTTTTGTTTTTCGGCGTTCAAAAAGCCGATTTCGCGCACGAAAATATCGCGGTTGGCCTTGTCTATCAAAAGTTCATAATCGGCATGAGTCGTATACCCTTTCAGGCCGCCTTTGCCGTCCGGCAACTGGCGAATCCCGGCCTCGCGGCGCTTGTGAATCCGGCTGACAATCCCGAAATTCAACAACAACAGTTGGACTTCCCGCAGCAAATCAAGGGAAGCGCTGGAGAGCCGGATGGAACAGGATTTTTTGTGACCGGAAAGGTTAACTGTACCATCGGTCGTGAACAGTCCTTGCAGAAAGCCTACTACCGCTTCGCGCGGAGCGTGCCAGAGGGCAGCCGGCACGCGCTTTTCGTGCGCGCGGGCAGGCAGGACGCCCAGCGTTGAGAAGAATTCATACGGCAGGCGGCCATACGTCAACTGGCGGACAGAGCCGCGCTCGTGCAGGTGTCCTTCCCCAAACCATTGCTGTAAAGGTTCGCGCACCAGGTCCAGTAGTTCGTCGTCTGTCTCGCTAAAGACCATCCCGACCGGCGAATTGCTCCCCGGGCTTAACCAGCCGTCCCCAACCATCACGCCCAGTACAATTCCCAGACTGTGGGACCATGTCTTGGGCAATCCGGCGCACTGCCGGGAGAAATCCTTCCGGGTAACAACGTGACCAGAAGCATGGTCGCCGCCCTGGGCCATCACCACCATTTTCTCCTGGATGGCTTCGAGATTAGGCAATTGGCTGTTGCGGCTCCAAACTCCCTGACCGGATTGAAGCAACAAGATATCGCCCGGTTTCAGTTGTCCAAGTTCGACATAACCACGCTCTGCGGTTAAGAACTTATGGTCGGGGGTGGCGGTGACGCTATAGCCATGCTTGGTTGTCAGTTTCAACACCGGAACGTTTTCCCGTGTTTTCCAAGCGGGCGAAGATGCCCGATAAGCAAGGCCAGTGTTTACGAGCGCCTGTCCAACCCCGCCAAGTGGAGCGCGCAGGTCGGTGGCGACCAGGAAATCGGCCTGCGTATCCGCCAGTTCCTGGATTGTCAGCAGACCCAAATCGGTTGCAATGCGCGTCGCGCCGACAAAACACGGGTTTGTGCTTTCGAGCGGATACAAATGCGGCACCGGATTCTGGCGGTTGGCAGCGTCCAGGAACAGGACGCCCGGCTCGCCATTGTGATGGGCCTGACGCACGATTTTGTCGAATAACTCACGGGCGCGCACAGTTTTGTACTTGCGAATGGGAATGCCCTGCTCGCGGGCCTGCTCCAGCGTGCCGCGAAAATTGCGGTATTCAGGCGCGGAGATGTCGGGGAAGACCAAATCCCAATCGGCGTCGTCTTTGACGGCCTGCATGAAGGCGTCGGTGATGCCAACCGAGATGTTGAAGTTGGTGATGGCGTTTTCGTCCGTCTTGCAGGTGATGAATTCTTCCACGTCTGGGTGGTCAACCCGCAGCACGCCCATATTGGCGCCACGCCTCGTGCCCCCCTGCGCAATTTCGCCAAAGGCATGGTCGTAAACCCGCAGGAAGCCAACCGGGCCAGTGGCCTGCCCGGCAGATGATTTGACCAGCCCGCCCTTGGGGCGCAGGCGCGAGAAGGAGAACCCGTTGCCGCCGCCGGTCTGCTGAATGAGCGCGGCGTCGCGCAGCGATTGAAAGATGCCCGCCGGGTCGCGGCCCATGTCGTCGGAAATCGGCAAGACGAAACAGGCGGCCAGCTGCCCAAGCGGCGTTCCCGCGCCGGTAAAGGTAGGAGAGTTGGGGAAGAACTTCTTGCTGGTCAGTAAACTGTAAAATTCGCGGGCGCGCTGTTCGGAGTCGCCGCCCCAGGCGGTCTCGACCTTGGCGACATGCCAGGCAACGCGCCAGAACATCTCTTCCACCGATTCGACCGGCTTGCCGTCGTCGCCGCGCCGGACGTAGCGGCGGATAAGCACCTGGCGGGCGTTTTCGGTCAGTTCGACCTTCGGCAGGTCCGCCGGGAGGGGTGGGGTGGGCAAAATGCCCGTCTTGGGAGATACGGCACTGGCTACCATGGGATTGCTCCTGTATATATAAAATTTTGGAGTGAAAAGGGCTTTGGAAAAAGGGGGCTAACTTTCGAGCAGGTGGTCAATTTCGGTGCGCAAGGCGCGCAGGTCATCCAACCGCAGGTAAACAATCGCATAGCGAATGTAGGCAATATGGTCGAGGTTTTTCAGCCCGTTGATGACCATATCCCCAATCACGCGCGAGGAGACCTCCGCTTTGCCCATCTTTTGCAGTTCCGCTTCGACCTGTCCTACCAGGCGTTCGATGTCTGCTGCTGAAACGGGCCGTTTAGCGCACGAAATGCGGATGCCGCGCGCGAGTTTTTCGCGGTCGAATTCTTCGCGCGTTCCATCCTGCTTGATAATGAGCGGCGTCGAGAGAATGGGGCGTTCGTAGGAACTGAATCGCTGACCGCACCGCTGGCATTCGCGTCTGCGGCGAATACCACCGTGACTGTCGTGAGTAGTATCGACGACTCGAGACTCGTCGTTCTGGCAATACGGACAACGCATAGATACTCCAAAATTAGAACATTTGTCACCGCCATATATGGCGATTTGGTTTTGTGACCCCCTACCTGTTGGGATGTCGGTTTCCATTCTAGCACAATTAGAAACCCAGTTCAAGAGGACGAAGGGATGATTAATCTTAAAATATTCTGCTCGAAAGATTGCAAAAACATTGCAGCGGTTTCTCCACAGATTGCGCAGATTTGGCCGGATTTTCACTTTCTTGCACTGTTCAAGAATAGGATGGAAAACATTAGGACACGGAAAACTCGGAACACACGGAGAAACACGGAAAAAACCGTTTTCGCAAGGCACTTTCCGCGTGATTCCGCGAAATCTGTGTAATCCATGTACTGATTTCACGCTAACTCTTACAGAACCGTCGGGAGACTTCGGACTCCGCAGGAGAACTGGCGTAGCGCAGCATTCATGCCGCAACCAAAAGCAACACAAATGTCACTCTGCAAGATTTGCGCGAATGGACGCAAATGTTGAACGGTAATACTATAATCACCCCATGCGCGCGCGAATGCGGTTGAATTACAGGCTGCTACCCCTCCTGCTGGCTCTGTCCATCGTCATGCAGGTCATTGACCCGTCGCGGGTTTGGAAAATCCTGATGGTCGGGCTGGGCGGCGCGTGGCTGGCGGGCTGGCTGTGGGCGCGCGGGCTGGCGCGCTCCCTGCGCCTGGCGCGCGAGGTGCGCTACGGTTGGGCGCAGGTCGGCGACCGGTTGGAGGAGCGTTTCACGCTGCTCAATGCTTCCATTTTCCCGGCCACCTGGGTCGAAATGGATGACCATTCTACCCTGCCGGGCTACCGCGCTTCGCTGGCAACCGCCGTCGGCGGCGAGGGGGATGTGACCCTGCTGACGGAAGGGCATTGTTCGCGGCGCGGATTGTACCTGCTGGGCGGCGCAACCCTGCGCTCTGGCGACCCGCTGGGCATATACACTATCGCTATCGAAGACCCAAGCAGCCGCGCCCTGCTCGTCTTGCCGCCGGTCGTGCCGCTGCCGCCCATCGAAATAACCCCTGGCGGCTACCTGGGCGATGGCCGTCCGCGCCTGCGCGCGTTGGAAGAGAACGTCCGAGCGTCAGGGGTGCGCGAGTATCAGCCCGGCGACCCGCTGCGCCGCATCCACTGGCCAACCAGCGCCCGGCATGACAAACTATTCACCCGCCAACTAGACGGCAACCCCGCCGGGGACTGGTGGATTTTGCTCGACCTCGACCAGGATATTCAGGCCGGCAGCGATTGGGATTCAACGGTGGAGCATGGCGTTGTGCTGGCCGCCTCGCTCGCTGACCAGGGACTGCGCAACAAACAGGCGGTTGGGCTGGCAATCAACGGCGAAGCCCCCGAATGGCTGACCCCGCGCGAAAACGAACGCCAACGCTGGGACATCCTGCACGCCCTGGCGCTGGCCCAGCCCGGCAGCCTGGCGCTAGCCGATTTTCTCCAGCGCGGCGGCAAGGCCTTTGGCAAACACGCCAGCCTGGTTATCATCACCCCCTCCACAAAAACGGACTGGCTCGAATCGCTCGCCCCGCAGCTCTGGCGCGGCATCGTCCCCACCGTGCTGCTGCTCGAAGCGGCTTCCTTTGGCGGGCAGGGCAGTTCGCAGGCTGTCTCGGAGCAGTTGCAGGGCATGGGCATTGCCTGCCACGTCATCACCCGCGACCTGCTCAACCGGCCCGAGGCTCGCCCAGGACAGGCCGGGCGCTGGCAGTTCCGGCAGTCTAAAATCACCGGCAAGGTGCAGGCCATCCAGCGCCCAAACGACCTGAATTGGCGGAGGCTGGCATGAGGGCCGCCCTGCTGCGCCGCTTGCCGCCACGCGACCTGTTGACCCTGTCGCTGCTGGCGGCTGCCGTCCTGTGCCTGGTCAATGGCCTGGGGGCGACGGTGCGCGGGGCCGCTACGAGCGCCTTCCTCCCGGCGGGATTGCTGGCCGCCCTGCTCGGCTGGGGGCTGGGGGGCCGCCGCATTAACGGTTGGCTGGCCGCAGCCGGGCTGGTCTCGTTTGGCGGAATCCTGCTATGGGCTGCCACCGCCCGTTTAGACGGGCCCCTGCTGGGGCTGGCGTCCTCCATTTTATCCTACTTGATGGGAACTCTGGCGCACTGGCAGGGCGGGCCGCCGCCAAACCCGACGGGAATTTTTGATAATCTAAACGCGATGGCCGCGCAATCGGCGGGGCTGTGGGCGCGGCTATCGGTGTGGCTCACGAGTGTTTCGCTCAACGTCACTGTTGACGACGTGGTGGCGCGCGTGCTGGCCTGGAGCCTGGCGGTCTGGCTGGCCTGCGCCTGGGCGGGTTGGTCGCTGCGCCGCGGCCAGGCCCTCAATGCGCTGGCGCCCGCGCTGGTCATCCTGGCCTTCGTGACCGATTACACCGGACGGGAAATCGATTCACTCTGGCTGCTGGTGGTCATTCTGCTGGCGCTGCTGGGGTTGGGGCGCTTTTTCGCAAACCTGGAGCGCTGGGATGCGCAGGGAATTGACTACGCGGAAATCATCGTGGGCAATACGCTGGTCTCGCTGACGCTGCTCACGGCTTTGCTGGCCGCGCTGGCCTGGGTGTTTCCGCTCGTGCCTGCCCGCGACATCATCGAAAATCTGCGCCGAAAACCGGCCCAAAGCACCGCGCCGCAGTCGCTCGGTTTGCAGGAAGCCCCCGGCCCGGGGCCAGGAGTGACCTACAGCCGGGCTTCGCTGCCGCGCAGTCATCTCATCAGCGCCGGGCCAAACCTGTCGCAGGAGGTGGTCTTTACCGCGCGCACCGGTGAACTGACCTCAGTTCCTTACGAAAGCGCGGCGGTTAACGCCCCCAACCATCACTGGCGCAGCCAGACCTTCGACCGCTACAACGGCTACGGCTGGTACAGCAGCGAGGTGTTGCGGCGCGACCTGGCCGCCGGGGACGCATTTTTCACCACCCTCCCGCCCGGCTACAAACGGCTCGACCAGGAGTTTACGCTCCTGAATGTGGAAGACAAACTGTTGTACTGGACCGGGGCCTTGTACCGCGTGGATACGAGGGTGACGGCCCTGTGGCGGGTCCAACCGGTTCTCGACCCGGCTGGAAGCGGCCCGCCGTTTAACGAGAGCGACCTGTTGGGAGCCGAGCGCGAGGCGGTAACGTATCGCGTAGAAGCCTACCTGCCCATCCCCAGCGTGGAGCAACTGCGCGCCGCCGGGCAAGATTACCCCGCAGCGATACGGGAGCGCTACCTGGGCCTGCCCGAGCGCGTCCCAGAGCGGGTCTTTGCCCTGGCGCGCGACCTGACCGCTGCCGCGCCCACGCCCTTCGACCAGGCAGTGGCAATTGAGAATTACCTGCGGACGAATTTTGAGTACAGCCTCGAGGTGCCGGCCGTGCCGGTCGATTCCGAAGTGGCCGATTACTTCCTGTTCGAGTTGAAGCGCGGCTATTGCGACTACTACGCTACATCAATGGCCGTGCTGGCGCGCGCGGCGGGCCTGCCCGCCCGGTTGGTGACCGGTTATGCCAGCGGCGCGTATGACGCCCGGACTGCGGAATACGTCGTGCGCCAATCGGACGCGCATTCGTGGGTCGAAATCTATTTCCCCGGCATTGGCTGGGTGGAGTTCGAGCCGACCGCCAGCCAGCCCGGTTTCAACCGCCCATCGGCGGCCTCTGCCTTGGGCCCGCCCGCCGAACTGCCGCTACCCGGCCTTTTTGAGACCATTAAACAGTCCTTCAACCTGCTCTCGCCGACCGCGCGGCTGGCGGTTTTGGCTGCGGTTGGGCTGATTCTCCTGCTGGCCGCGTTCTTGGCGCTGGAAGACCTGGCCCTTAAGGTTCTGCCGCCGGCCCTGGCCCTGCGCTGGATGTTCCGCAATCTCTATCGCTTTGGCGCCCGGCTGGGGCAGCCCACCCCCGCCACCACCGCCACCGAATTTTGCGCCGCCCTGCTGCCCTACACCGGCGATAAGGCCTCCCTGCTAACCCTGACCGGCCTGTACCTGCAAGCCCTGTTCAGCCCTCAGCCGGTTTCGGCGCGTTTGGTGCGTCAATCCATTAAACCCTGGCGCGCCCTGCGCTGGCGGTTGATGGCTACCACGATTCCACGGAAATGGGCGAACAAGCCATCATTATAGATGCCCCCGTCGTCACCCCGCTAATGGTTCAGGCTGATGTTTTACAATGTCCGGCGGCGAGAGGTTTCGTTGGGGCGCTGCGCTCAGGCAGCCAGGAACGTCATCACCCTGCCCCCATGCGAATGGCGAGGGCGCGAAAACGTTCAGCCTCGCTGCGAAAGCATTCCGGGCGCGAGCGGCGCACCGCGCCCCGCAGGCCGACCTGCGCCAGGAGCAATTCCCAAAAAATAAAGCGGGCAATGACGCCCGCAAAGAACCATAAAATGCGTAGAAATCGCGCCCGTAGTAGTTGGGAGGGTTTCATATCTACTCTTCCAGGAACCAGGCGGCAGCGTAGCCCTCGGCGCCGAGCGGCTCACGAACTTTTATCCACTCGTTGAAGCGGCCAACTTTGAGTTGAGCGCTAACAGCATCTTCCAACACTTCGAGGGGCGTGCCAACAGATAGAGAGCGAATGACTTTTGAAACGAAAGTGGGTGCTTCGCGCAGGCGCAACCCGCCCGCCCCAGCCAGGCTGGAGACGTAAACCTGGTAAGGCTGTGGTTCAGTGAAATCAGCAACCGAGAAGGAGACCGCTGTGGGGAATTCGGATTTGGCGGTATCGAGTTCGACGAGCCAGGCGGCGGCGAACCCTTCCTGGTTTTTGCGGTTGCGTACTTGCAGCCATTCTTTTTGTTTGCCGATTTTGGCGCGTTCTTCTGGCTTGACAAGTCGCAGACTGGCCCCGGCCGGTTCAACAGAGATCAGCGCGCCCGCCAGGCTGGGGATTTTTCGCAATCGAATTCCACCGGGGGCAAGACTACGCGAGACGGTGACGTAGATTTTCTCTTTTTCGACCGGCTCGACAACCGGCTCGGGCTGTGGCGTTGGCTGCGGCTGGGGGGTCGGCTCCGGTTGTGGAGTTGGCCCAGGCCGGGGACTCGGTTCAGGCTCGACAACCGGTGGCGGCGTGACCGGTGGCAGGGCGCTGTAGAGTTGGTTGAAGGCGTCGTAACCATTTTTCATCAGGTTGCCGTAATAGGCGGCCTGGCCTGAGCCGTTGTAGACGGTGGCAAAAGCGGTGAAATCCTTACGGCGCAAGTGGCCGACCGCTCCACCGCCCGGCAGGACGTTGTTGACGAAGTCGAAAAAGCCAATCACCTGGTCGCGGTCACTGCGCGAGAAAGCGTTGAACATATCCTGTACAGAAGCGTAGCCGATGACTGAGGCGTTGAATCCCATAATCTGCGGCGCGCCCATGCTGATGGAGTTTTTGGCGGCGGTGTCATCGAGAGTACAGGCGAACTGGAAGACCTCCCATTCACGGGACTGGCTGCCGTGGAAATCTACCCATGCCCCAGAAGGGTTGGCGCGAAAGCGGTGGCCTTCCCAGCGACGATTGGGGTCGAAGGTGAAGTGCTGGTTGAATTTGGTGACGTTATTTTTGCCCCAGTAGTTGTAGAACAGGTGATTCTCGAAGCGAATCAGCAGGCGGCCATCGGGGCCGAAGGCCTGCCCGCCCGATTCAATTGCCAGCACCGAGACGGCCACGCCCGGCTCGATGCCCAGTTTTTCAGAGAGGGCGTTGAGCAGACCGCCGTAGCGGTTCCAAATGTCAGCCATCAGGCGGTGGGTGGCGCCCTGGTTGGCAGAAACGGTCAGGCGGCGGTTGGCAGGCGCGGGGGTGGCAACATTCTCCAGGCCATCGGCGACCGAGGGGCGGGTACGGTTAATCACAACGGGAGCAGGCGCTGTCTCGACAGGCTCGACAACCGGGGGCGGGGTTGGACCCGGTTCGGGTTGAGGATGCGGCTCTGGCGCGGGGGGCGTGACCGGGGCCGGGGAAACGACCGGCGCGGCATCCACAAACCAGGCTGCGCAATACCCTTCAATACCCAGCGGGGTGCGGACGCGCAACCACTGGTCGAAGACGCCAACTTTGGGGCGGGCGGTGGCTTCGGCTTCGATGACTTTGAGAAAGGTGTTGGGGTATTCGATGGAGAGGGTGTTGGAGTTGGTGCTGGCAGCAGAGCGGATGCGCAAACCAGAGACGGCTTCGGCTTTTACCCGCACATAAAAGCCTCCATCGGCAGGGGCTGTGGCGGGGGGAATTTCGACCCCGGCGCCGGTTTCGAGGCACTCGTACCACACAACGGCGGTGATGGAACGTTTGAGTTCCTTGCCATGACTGTAGCGGCTCATGAGCGACACGTCTTTGCCTTCTTCGGTGGGGAAGGGCCAGGGGTCAAGGATGAGGAAGTCTTTGCCGATTTTCTGGTAGGCCACGACCCAGTGAGTTTGCAGCCCGGCGCGGGGGGAACTATCGACTTCGAGGATGACCGGCTGCCCGGCGGCAATGGAATTGCCGATGGCGTCTATCGGGGCGTCAGTGTCGCGGCAGGTGATGATGTTTTTGAAGCGCACTTTGGGGTAGATGTTGCTGACAGCGGCCCAGACGATGGCATCTTGAATAAATCCGCCGCGCTGTTTGAGTCTTTCGTTGAGGGTGTGCGGGGTTTCGGGGTAGCCAAACCCGCCCAGATACATGGCAACGCTCGTCAGAGCGCAGCCAAATTCACCAATGGTGGATGTGCTGCTGTGTCCGAGCCGGATGTTTTTCCAGCGCGGGTCTTGTTGGGAGAGTCGGACGAGGTTGAATGTCATGCGCGGCCTCCATGCTTGTAGGAATCGGGTGAGGTCATTCCATTATGCCACAGTTTGGGAACGGAGAAAACGGAGAAGCGGATGTTGAAGCGGAGGAAGCGGAGGCGACAACGGATGAAACGGAGAAGCGGAGGCAACAACGGATGAAACGGAGAAACGGAGGGGCAGCGGATGAAACGGAGAAGCGGAGGCGACAACGGAGGAAACGGAGAAACGGAGGAGACAATGGAGGAAACGGAGAAGCGGAGGCGACAACGGAGGAAACGGAGAAGCGGAGGAGACAATGGAGGAAACGGAGAAGCGGAGGGGCAGCGGAGGAAACGGAGAAACGGAGAAGCGGAGGCGACAACGGAGGAAACGGAGAAACGGAGGAGACAACGGACGAAACGGATGGGGAAACGCGACAAAAACAGCGCAAAGGAAAACTCAAAGCCTTTGCGCTTGGGTGTCTCTGCATCGAAAATTTGACGACAGAGCTCTATACTAACGTAGCTTTTGTGCAATCAGAAGCCAAAACGTAAAAAACGGCATAAAAGTGTAAA
>CAYRBO010000011.1:0-57356 GCA_964422545.1 uncultured Anaerolinea sp.
TCCTTCGTGTACTTTGTGTCCTTTGTGTTTAATTGCCTTTTTGCAGTAGAGTCACCCTGTTAAAGGAACTTTCAGAAAACCCCCGCCTGACGGTATAATCTCTCCCAATGCCTTCCTTTGTCAGCTCATCTCCCGAAACCACCCGCCAACTCGGCCAGGCGCTCGGCGCGCTGCTCCAGCCGGGCGACTGCATTTGCTTGCAAGGCGACCTGGGCGCGGGCAAAACCACCTTCGTGCAGGGCATCGCCGCCGGTTGGGGCGCGCGTGATGAAGTCTCCAGCCCCACCTTCGTGCTGGTCAACGTCTATCGGGGAACAGACGAACGAAAACTGTTCCACCTCGATACCTACCGCATCGAATCCCCCGCTGAAGCCGAAGAACTCGACCTCGACGCCATGCTCGCACAAGGCCCGCTGCTCATCGAGTGGCCGGAACACATCCAGCCCGTCCTGCCCGCCCAAACCCTGTGGGTCACGCTCGAATACCTCGATGAAACCCGCCGCCAACTCACCTTTCGCGCCACCGGTGACAGGTATCAACGACTCCTGGACGAATTACCAATTACCACCCGCTAATCACCCAATGCTTCTCGCCATAGACACCTCCACCCCCCAAATCGGCGTTGCGCTCTACGACGGCGCGCGCATCCTGGCCGAACACCTGTGGGTCAGCCAGGCCCGTCACACCGTCGAACTGGCCCCCATGGTCGAGAAAACGCTCCAGCAAACTGGCTTAACTGTGGCCGACCTGACCGGTTTGGGCATTGCCATTGGCCCCGGCTCATTCACCAGCCTGCGGGTGGGGTTGTCTTTTGCGAAGGGACTGGCGATGGGCCGGAATCTGCCGCATATCGGAATCCCGACCCTTGATGTGGTCGCCGCGCCGGTGGCATTGGACAAACGCCCCTTAGCCTGTCTCCTGCCCGCCGGACGGGGACGGCTCGCTATCGGTTGGTTCCACGCTCACGAAACCGGCTGGCATGCTGCCGGGAGTCCGCGCGTCACCAATGCCGAAGAATTGTCCGCCTCCATCGAGCAGGAATCCCTCGT
Source organism: uncultured Anaerolinea sp. (assembly GCA_964422545.1). GTDB lineage: Bacteria > Chloroflexota > Anaerolineae > Anaerolineales > Villigracilaceae > UBA5195. The sequence continues at coordinate 1,050 of CAYRBO010000011.1, forward strand.
CGCGGGCGATTTAACCGCCTCCGAGCGTTCCCTCCTGCAAAACAACCCGCTCATTCGGCTGATTTCACCCGCCCTCTCCACCCGCCGCCCTGGGGTGCTGGCCGAACTGGCCTGGAATCGCCTGCAATCCGGCGATGTGGACGACCCGCGCAGCCTGGCCCCGCTCTACCTGCACATTGGCGAACCGATATGAACATCCGCCCAATGACCCTCGAAGACATCCACGCCGTCGTGCTGATAGACGCCCTCGCCGGCATTTTGCTGCCCTGGTCGCCCGCCGCCTACGCCGCCGAATTGCGCAAACCCACCTCCTGGTGCTGGGTGGCCGAAACGGTCACGGATGAGCCGCTGGCCTACGTCATGCCGTTTGCCCTGCCGGTCGAAAATCTCCAGTATCAGGCCGGAGAAAAAGCGGTCATCGGCTCGCTCACCCTGTGGGACGTGGCCGGGGAGGGCGAAATTGCCAACGTAGCCGTGCTTCCCAAATTCTGGCGGCAAGGCGTGGCGCGCGCCCTCATGCAAACCGCGCTCGACAAAGCCGCCCAACTCGGCCTGACGCGCATTATGCTCGAAGTGCGCGCCAGCAACGAACCGGCCCAACGCCTGTACCGCTCCTTTGGGTTCGTAGAAGAAGGCCGCCGCCCGCGCTATTACTCAAACGGTGAAGACGCGCTGCTGATGTCGTTGATAGGAGGAACCCATGCCCACCCCCAATTCCCTCGCCCAAATCGCCAGTGAAGTTTCTGTCTGTACCAAATGCGCCCTGCACAAAACCCGCACCAAAGCCGTCCCCGGCGAAGGCCCTGCAACTGCCGAAATCATGCTCATCGGCGAAGGCCCCGGCTTCAACGAAGACCAGCAAGGACGGCCCTTCGTAGGTCAGGCGGGCAAGTTCCTGGGTGAATTGCTGGGGCTGGCCGGGCTAAAGCGCGAAGACGTTTGGATAGGCAATGTGGTAAAATGCCGCCCGCCCAACAACCGCGACCCCATGCCCGAAGAACTGCAAGCCTGTCACGCCTACCTGGAACGGCAAATTGCGGCGATTAACCCCAAAATTATCGTCACCCTGGGGCGGTTTTCGATGGGAAAATTCTTCCCCACCGCCCGCATCAGCGCGGTACATGGACAAATGCGCAAAGTCGGCGACCGGTTCGTCATCCCCATGTTCCACCCGGCGGCAGCCCTTCATAACCCCACCTACCTGCCGCTCATCAAGCAAGATTTTGCCAATTTGCCCGAACTGCTCGAAGAAGCGCGCAAAGCCCTCACCCCGGCCCTCTCCCAAAGGGAGAGGGAAATCTCCGAGCCAAAACCGGACGAGCCAAAGCAGATGAAGTTATTTTAGATATTCGATACTCGATGTTCGAGCGAACAAGTGGCGGCACTTTTTAAGTCGAAACTGTCAAAGGAAAAAACCATGTCGGAAGAAACAGACGCGCAATTCCAGAGAATTCAATCCATTTTCGGCTTGAATAGAATTCCTGGCGTTGAACAAGCAACCATCGAGACGTATTATGCCTATCTCGACAAAAACCTGACCTGTCCTTGTTTATTAACCGGCATCGAGAGCATGGGCTTTTTTGCATGGGAAGAGCGCTTTGATTTTGGCTACGGGAGCAAAAGTGAATATGAACGGTTGAAAAAAGAAAAAGGCTCTTACCACGATACTTACGAACTGAAGGCATTCGATGGAACCGTCGATGACAGGGATATTCTTGTAAAAGTTCGGCGCGTCTCGGACGGTAAGAAGTTCACCATTCCGCTCTCTGAATTGCAGGCAGTCGATGAAGCCTCGCAGAACTACCAGTTGCTGAACGATTATTCCGTTTGGATAGTCAATTGGTGAATAGAATGGACTGTTGCCGCCGAATTCGCGCAGGCCAAAGGCGGGTAAGATAAAGTGCTTCATCACGCAATGCGCGCATCTCGAATTACGAATAACAAATTACCCATTACGGAGAAAAATGACCACCAAAGACACCCTCATTCAAAAACTGCGCAACAAAACCGCCAAAATCGGCATCCTCGGCATGGGCTATGTGGGCATGCCGCTGGCCGTCGTCTTTGCCGAAAAAGGCTTCGATGTCCTCGGCATTGACCCCGACCAACGCAAAGTTGATACATTCAATCGGGGCATTTCCTACATCCAGGATGTTCCAACCGAAACCGTCGCCCGCCTGCGCGCGGCTGGCAACCTGCGCATGACCGCCGACTTTGCCGCCCTGGCAGAAATGGACGCCGTTTCGATTTGCGTCCCCACCCCGCTGCGGCAGACCGGCGACCCGGACATGTCCTTCATCCTCTCTGCCACCGAACAATTGGCAAAATACGTCCACAAAGGAATGGTTGTTGTGCTGGAATCGACCACCTACCCCGGCACAACCCGTGAGCTGCTCCTCCCCATGCTGACCGAAAAATCGGGGCTAAAAGTGGGCGAGGACCTCTTCATCTGCTTCTCGCCCGAGCGCGTTGACCCAGGCCGCACCGATTGGACCACCTACAACACCCCAAAAGTGATGGGTGGCTTGACCCCGGCCTGCGTAGAGGTTGCAACAGCCTGGTATGCGGGCGCGCTGGAAACGGTTGTGCCGGTCTCCTCGCCCGAAGCAGCAGAGATGGCAAAACTGCTCGAAAACACCTTCCGCATGATTAATATCGGCATGGTCAATGAACTGGCCCTCATGTGCGAACGGCTGGGCGTGGATGTTTGGGAAGTGATTGACGCAGCAGCCACCAAGCCTTTCGGGTTCATGAAATTCACCCCCGGCCCCGGTCTGGGCGGACATTGCATTCCAATTGACCCGCTCTATCTCTCCTGGAAACTCAAAGAGATGAATTACAACGCCAAATTCATCGAACTGGCGAGCGAAATTAATACCAACATGCCCCGCTATGTCGTTACGCGCGTCATGGAAGCGCTTAACGAACGCGGCAAACCCCTCAAAGGCAGTCAAATCCTGGTGTTGGGCGCGGCCTACAAGCCAGATATTGACGACGTGCGCGAATCACCAGCCTTCGATGTGATTGCCCTGATGAAAAAGAAAGGCGCGCTGGTCGAATATCACGACCCGTATATTCCCCATATCCACCACGAATATGAAGGCTGGGAGATGAACAGCATCCTCGATTCTGACCTGCTGGCGCGGGTCGCTGCTGCTGACGCGGTGGTTATCATCACCAACCACAAAACCTACGACTACCCGGCCATCCTTCAGGCTGCCCAATTCATCTTCGACAGCCGCAACGCGCTGGGCAAAATGGGCAAAGATAACCCGAAGGTGGTACGGCTTTAGTTCAGTGACCAGTAATCAGTAATCAGTCATCGGTCATCGGTCATCAGTCATCAGTAATCAGTGACCAGTAATCAGTGACCAGTATCCAGTATCAAGTCACCAATATACTGAACACTGAACACTGATTACTGAACACCGAACACTGATTACTGAACACTGATTACTGAACACTGAACACTGATTACTGGAAAAAACTATGTCCCACTATCTCGTCACCGGCGCTGCCGGTTTCATCGGCGCGCGAACATCGGAACTGCTGCTGGCGCGCGGCGATACCGTCATCGGAATTGACAACCTGAACGACGCCTACGACCCGCGCATGAAGGAATATCGCCTGCGCAAACTGGAGCAATTGTCCGGCTTTACCTTTGTGAAAGCTGACATTGCCGAGAAATCGATACTCGAAACCTCGAATATTCGAAATACGAAATTCGACGGCGTAATTCACCTCGCCGCTCGGGCTGGCGTGCGCTTCAGCGTGGAAAATCCCTGGGTATTCGTCGAATCAAATGTCCTCGGCACGTTAAACATGCTCGAAGTAGCGCGCCGGAGTGGAAACTGCAAATTCATCCTGGCCTCCACCTCCAGCATTTACGGCGCCAACCCACCCTACCCAACGCCAGAAACCGCCTCTAGCAGCGAACCGCTCCAGCCTTACGCGGCCAGCAAAAAAGGCGCCGAATCGCTCGCTCACAGTTATCATCATCTCTACGGCATAGATACCACCATCCTGCGCTTTTTCACCGTCTACGGGCCGGCGGGGCGACCCGATTTAGCGCTCTTTCGCTTCGTCCAGTGGATTATCGAAGGCCGCCCCGTGCGCATCAACGGCGACGGGACGCAATCGCGCGGGTTTACCTACATTGACGACATCGTGCGAGGTATTCTGGCCGCCCTTCAGCCGCTGGGCTACGAAATCATCAACCTGGGCGGCCACGAAGTCATCACCATCAACGACCTGGTGACGCTCATCGAGAACATCACCGGCAAAAAAGCAACCGTTCAGCACGGCCCCCCCAACCTGGCCGATATGTTCACCAACTGGGCCGATGTCTCCAAAGCCCGCAACCTGCTCGGCTGGCAGCCCGAATACAACATGCGGCGTGGAACGGAGAAACTGGTCGAGTGGTATCTGCAAGAGCGACATTGGGCCAAAGATGTGCTGACATCATAATTTGTAAGTGGTGATTGGTAATTCTTAATTCGGATTGCATCAATTATCAGTTACCATTCACCAATTACCGATTTCTCATGTCTTTTTTTCAAACCATCCTGACTGCCTGGCGCTCCGACCCGCTCCTGCGCCGGGTGGTCAAAAACAGCAGTCACTTGTTCAGCAGCAGCGCCATCGGCGCTCTGCTCAGTTTCGCGCAGGGCATTCTCGCGGCGCGGCTGATTGGAGTGCCGGCGCTGGGGTTGGTGACGACCGTCACGACCTTCGCATCCAACGTCAACCGCTTCCTGACCTTTCGGATGAGCGAAGTGGTCGTCAAGCGGCTCAACGCGGCCCTGGCCGAAGGCCGAAAAGACCAGGGCGCGGCGGCGGTCAAGGCCGCCCTGCTCATCGAAATTGCCACCTCGGTCGCCGCCTATCTCGTCCTGCTGGCGCTTTCTGGCTGGGCGGCGCAAACCTTCGCTGCCGATTTTCTCTCTGACCCGCTGACCGTCACGCTCTTCCCGTTCTATGGCCTTATTCTGCTGACCAACCTGGCTGCCGAGACCTCGACCGGCGTGTTGCAGGCTGCCCGGCGCTTTCAGTGGATTGCGCGCCTGAACATCCTTCAGAGCCTGGTCACTGCTGCTGTTATTTTGTACGCCTTCGTCTTTAAGCGCGGCGTATACGAAATTGTGCTGGCTTACGTCATTGGCAAAACCATCAACGGATTGGGGCTGGCCCTGCTGGCGCAAATCGAACTGCGCAGCCTGCTCGGCGCGGATTGGTGGAAAACGCCCCTGCGACTACTGCCAGAAAAACGCGCCATGTTCACATTTATGCTCAACACCAACCTGAACGGCACGGTCAACCTGTTTGCCCGTGATAACTTCCCGCTCTACGTGGCCTGGCTGCTGAGCAGCACCCAGGTTGGCTACTACCGGCTGGCGCAAATGCTCATCAATTTCATCATCCTGCCGCTCGACCCGCTCATCTGGCCGACTTACGCTGAAATCACGCAGACGATTGCCCAAAAACAGTGGGATTCCACCCGCCGCATCCTGCGCCGCGTCAGCCTGCTCACCGGCAGCATCGTCCTTGCGGTTGGCCTGGGGCTGGCGCTCACCGGCTGGTTCCTTCTGCCTTTCCTTTACGGCCCGCAAGCCGCCCCCGCCTACCCGGTTTTGCTCATCCTATTGGTTGGCTACGGCTTTGCCAGCGTCTTCCAGTGGAATCGCCCGCTGCTGCTGGCACTCGGAAAACCCGGCTACCCCGTCCTGATTGCCCTGCTGGTCGGTATCATCGAATTGACCCTGATGTTCACCCTCGTCCCCTCCTCTAGTTCCATGCTTCTGCTCGCTGCCATTTTCTCTGGATATTTTATCGTCTCCATCGGTCTCACCGCCTGGCGAGGGTGGACAGCAATTCCTAATTCCTAATTCAATCATTCCCCATGAAAATCGCTGCCATTTCCGCCTCCCAAGTTCCCTCCACGGTTGCCAACAGCATCCAGGCCATGAAAGCCGTTCACGCGCTGGCCCAAAACGGCCATGATGTGACCTTGATTTTGACAGCGGGCGAGAAACACCCCAACTGGCCGGAACTCGCCAACTTTTATGGCCTGCGCACCGAATTTCAGATTGAATATCTGCCCGCCGCGTCACGCCGCCTGTTTTTTCTATCCGCCGTGCTGCGCGCCGCCCGCCTTAAGCCCGATTTGCTCTACGTCTGGCCGCTTCAATCGGCAGTGTTGGGGTTGCTCTGCCGCTTGCCAGTCGTGCTAGAAATGCACGATCTGCCCTCCGGCGACTTTGGCCCGCTCTGGTATCGCGCTTTTCGCGCGCTCAGAGGACAAAAACGACAAGCCATCATTACCCGCGCGCTCGAAAAAGCGTTAGAAAATGAGTATGGAATGTTCCACGCCAGAGAAACCGTTCTGGCCCCGAATGGGGTCGAAATCGAACGCTTCGAGCATCTCCCCTCCCCGCCAACCGCCCGCCGTTTGTTGAAATTGCCCGAAGCCCCCACACTGGTCTGCGCCGGGCATTTGTACGCTGGCCGGGGCGTGGAACTGTTCCTGCAGCTGGCCGCCCGGCTGCGGGGAGTGCATTTCTTATGGGCAGGAGGCAACCCCGAGGATGTGGAACGGTGGAAGGGCCAGGCCGAATCGCAGGGGCTATCCAACGTCACCTTTAGCGGATTCATCCACAATGCCCAATTGCCGCTCTACCAGGCCGCCGCCGACATCCTGCTCATGCCCTATAGCCGCGAAATCGGCATTTCGAGCGGCGGGGGCAATTCGGCCCAAATCTCCAGCCCGATGAAAATGTTCGAGTACCTGGCAGCGGGCCGGGCAATCGTCGCCAGTGACTTGCCGGTCTTCCGCGAGGTGCTGAACGAGGACAACGCCATCTTTTGCCCGCCCGAAAGGATAGCCGTCTGGGAAGGCGCCATCCGCGCCCTGCTCGACGACCCGGCGCGAAGGGAGACGCTTGCCCGACAGGCGCGCGCCGACTCTGCTCAATATGCCTGGACAGAGCGCGCAAAACGCATTCTGGATGGGTTTGACAGATTCACCAGTCAATAACGATTGCGCAAGTATTCCATATTCGGCACTCGCAATTCCAAATTCCCGATTCTCACATGCCGCGACGTATCTACCTTCTAATTCTGCTTGCTTTCTTGCTCCGTTTGGGGTTGGGGATGTTTGCTTATTTTGGCCTGCCACAGGTTGGTTATGACAGCGAGATTGAAAAGGCTGGCTACCTGTTTCTGGATGCCTTCAATCGCGATACGCAAGCGCGCGAACTGGCGCTTTCCGGTCAGCCGCTCTCGAAGGCGTTTGACGAGAAGTTTTCTTCCGACCAATATGGCGGTCTGCTTTGGATGAGCGCGTTCCTGTATCGCTTTGTAAATGACAGTCCGCTGGTGATGCTCTTCCTCTCCGCGCTGGCTGGCTCGCTGGGTGGCTTGTTCGTTTACCTGGCGGCCACGCGCATTTTCGACGAAAAAACCGCCATTCTTTCTTGTTGCATCTTCCTTTTCTACCCCGATTCTATCTTGTTTGGCGCGTCTCAAATGCGTGAGCCGTTCCTGATGACATTGATTGCGATGGGGTTTTATGGAATAGCAAATGTAGCGCAAGTTGACAATTTGCGTCGTTCTGGCTGGCTCTGGATTGCCCTGGCCCTGGCCGGGATGCTGTTCCTCTCGCCGGGGTTTGCCCTGGTGACAATCATTGCGCTCGCAGGGTGGGTCTTTTTCAGCGGACAGGGAGGCAGGATTCCCTGGCAGGCAGCCGCCCTTGTGGTAGGGTTGTTCCTCGTGGCGCTCATCGCGCTTGCCGCGAGTTGGGAGTCGCTTGTGGCCGTGCGGAGCGGAGGGATTCTGGGCGTTCTTGGGGATTGGGCGCGCGAAACGGCCAAATGGAATGCGGATGTGCTGAAGCGCAGTTCGGGCATCGTGCAGTTGTTATTCGAGAGCCTGCCGAGTAAACTGGCGATGCCGTTTGTGGTCGTGTATGGCATCCTGCAGCCGGTGCTGCCTGCGGCAATCATTGAGCCGGGCAACTTGTTCTGGCAGGGGCTGGGCATCCTGCGCGCGTTGGGATGGTATTTGTTGCTGCCCTATGTAGCCTATGCGCCTTTTTCTTTCTTCTCTCATCTCCCATCGGGAGATGGGCCGGGAGTGATGGAAAACAGGCGGCTGCAAAAGCAAGCCATTTGGCTTTCTCTCTTACTCTGGGCTTGGATTCTCATCGCGGCGGCGCGCGGCGGCGGTGACCAGTGGGACAATCCCCGCTATCGCGTCATCCTGCTGGCGTTTATGGCAATCACCGCTGCGCAAACGTTCTACGCTCGCAAAACGCGCTGGTTCTGGCGCATCCTGTGGGTGGAAGCAATCATCCTGCTGGTTTTTACGCATTGGTACGCCTGGCGCTACCTGGGGATTGGGGTCAATCTCGGCATTCGAAATACGCTGGCGATTGCGCTGGGTGTGTCCATCTTGCTGGTAGGTGCAGACCTTCTATGGCAATCGAGGAAGCGCAGGAATACGTTATAATTCAGTGTTTGAATTTATCTTCAGGAGAATGAATACATGCCTACTGCTTTGATTACCGGCGTTACCGGCCAGGATGGTTCGTACCTATCTGAATTCCTGCTCAAAAAAGGGTACACCGTGGTTGGCATGGTGCGCCGTTCCAGCACTGTGACGTTCGAACGGTTAAGCCATATCCAAGACGACATTACCATCGTGCAGGGCGATTTACATGACCAATCCTCCCTGGTGGCCCTGCTCGAAGAATACCAGCCCGAAGAAGTCTACAACCTGGCGGCGCAGTCGTTCGTGCCGACCTCGTGGAGTCAGCCCATCCTGACCGGCGAAGTGACCGCCCTGGGCGTGGCGCGCCTGCTGGAGGCCATTCGGCTGGTGAACCCGAAAATCAAGTTCTACCAGGCCTCGTCCAGCGAAATGTTCGGTAAGGTGATGGAAGTGCCGCAGCGCGAAAGCACGCCCTTCTACCCCCGCTCCCCTTATGGGGTCGCCAAAGTCTATGGGCATTGGATTACCATCAACTACCGTGAGTCGTTCGACATCTTCGCCGCTTCGGGCATCCTGTTCAATCATGAGAGCCCGCGGCGCGGCATCGAGTTCGTGACGCGCAAAATCGCCTATCACGCCGCCAAAATCAAACTCGGCCTGGCAAAGGAACTGCGCCTGGGCAACCTGGAGGCGCAGCGCGACTGGGGCTATGCGGGTGACTATGTCGAAGCGATGTGGATGATGCTCCAACATCACACCCCCGACAACTTCGTCATCGGCACCGGCGAGACCCATTCGGTGCGCGAGTTTTGCGAACTGGCCTTTGGATACGTTGGCTTGAATTACAAAGATTACGTTGTGCAAGACCAGCGCTATTACCGCCCTGCCGAGGTCGATTTACTGATTTCGGACCCGACCAAAGCGCATAAAGAACTCGGCTGGAAGCCTAAAGTTTCTTTCAAAGAACTGGTCGAGATGATGGTGGAATCGGATTTACGGCTGATTTCATCTCGAAAGTAGTTCGGCTCGGTTTTCATTTTTGTCCGCCAATCCTCGCCAACCTGCGCGCATTTTACCTAAGCAAGTTTTAGCCAAGATGAGCGCAGATTGGCGGGTAAAATTCTCCCCATGTCACGCATCATAGGATTTTTCCGCGCGCGTCCCTTCCTGGCAGACTACCTGTCTCTGACAGGTATGTTTGTTTATGCCGGGGTGATGTGGCACTTCGTCCATATTCAGTTTTCGGTACTAGATGAAGGGCTATATCTGTACAAAGGTTGGCTGCTGGCTTCGGGAAGGTATATTCCATTCCAAGACAACGGCCTATGGATGAATCAGATGCCGCTCTCGTACCTGATTCCGGGCAGCGTGCAGGTCTTCTTTGGCCCCGGCCTGGTAACCGGGCGGATGTTTTCGTTCGCGCTGGGAATGCTCTCCATCCTCGGCTGGTGGCTGACGGCGCGGCGGCTGGGTGGGCGTTGGGCAGCGATGGGAGTGGTCTGGGCAATGGCGCTCAACCCGGCGGCGGCGCGCATGTCGGCGCTGGCGGCCTCGCAAGGGCTGGTAGCGGCACTATTAGCCTGGACGATGTTCTTCTCACTCGGCAGCGGCCGCAAGTGGTGGCAACTGTTCCTGGGCGGGTTGCTGGCCGGAACGGTGGTGATGGTGCGAATTAACCTGCTCCTGCTGCTGCCGCTGCTGGGATTGTATGTCTTGTTCAGCAAGCCAACCTTGCGCTGGGGTGGGTTCTTCTTTATCCTGGCCGGAATGCTCGTCACCTTCGGCGGCACGCACGCGCTTTACTGGCCAAACATCTTGCGGCTATGGGCCCGCTGGCTGCCCTTTCCGTTTCTGGCAGAGTTCTTCGCTCCCCCCAACACCCCAGTTTGGAAGCCCGGCACAGCGTTTTTGTTAAGGGTTGCCAGTTTCTTCCTGGCCTTTCGGGCCCATTTCGCGGCGTTGGTGGGAAGCCTGGCGGCGATGGTCTTTTGGCCGCAGCGAGGCAAAATGAAAGAAGAAAGAGCCGCGATTTTCCTGCTTCTCTTTCTTCTCTCCTCGTTCGTGTTGCACGCCTGGGCTGCGCTGGGGAACGAATACTGCATCTTCTGCTTTCAGACCTACACCACCTTCTACGCCGGGGTGGGCCTGCTGCTGGCGGCGGTGACCCTGCCGCGCTGGAATTGGAATCCGCCGCCCTGGCGCAAACTGCTGGGCGGAAGCACGCTGCTGGCGCTGCTGGGCGGGATGGCCTATTCAGCGGAAGGCCTGGTCCGCGATTCGCTGCCAGAGAATTTCTACAAGCGTCTGCTGGCGCTGCCCATGCCGGGCTTCGACGGGGCGCAAATTTGGCAGGTGTTTGCCAATAAATTCGGGTTGGAATACGAACACATCACAGACGCCGCGCAGGCTATTTTTCCGGTGGCTGTTGCAGCGGCGTTCGGGCTGATGATTTTCACAGCAGCGAAATTGTTCTTTCTCCGCCCCTCACCCCTCACCCCTCTCCCGGCGGGAGAGGGGACGGGGGTGAGGGCATTCAGCGCGGGGTTTGTGGTCTTAATCCTGATGGGAACACTGTTTGCGCCCTCGCCCTTCATCGCAGGTGAGTATAAGGCTTATGACTGTCCCGCAGATGTGCTGCCCTCTTACGAGGCGGCGGGCGCGGAGTTGATGAAGGTCGTGCCGCCGGGCTCGAAGGTCTATTGGGCCGGGTATTCGCCCGCCACGCTGTTATACTTGCCGGGCATTGAAATTTTGCCCGGTCAATTGCACGGTGTCTATTCCTTCCGTATTTCGGAGGACGACGCGGCCATCCGACGCTACGGCTGGTGGAATCAATCGCTGGCAGAAGATTGGCTGACGCAAGCCGATTTCGTGCTGATGGAACAGCGCGACCTGGAACGCGAGAGCCTTTCAGCAGAGCAGCTGGCTGATTTCGAGTTGGTTTTACAAACCGCGCCGCAATCGTGCCGCCCCAGTTCGGCGGTGCTGGTGTATCGGAGAAAATAAAAGGTATTCTGAAATGGACTTATCCATCGTTATTCCAGTGTACAACGAAGAAGAAAGCCTGCCGCATTTGCACGCGGCCATTTGCACTGCGCTGGCGGGCCTGCCCCGCTCGTGGGAAGTGATTTACGTCAACGACGGCAGCCGCGACCGGTCGATGGATGTGCTGGAGCGGCTGGCTGCGCAAGACCCCAAGCACGTTTGCGTGGTGGAATTCCGCCGCAATTTTGGGCAAACAACCGCCATCGCCGCCGGAATTGACCATGCGCGCGGCGAGGTGATTGTCTTTCTCGATGCCGACCTGCAAAACGACCCGGCAGACATCCCGGCGGTGCTGGCGAAACTCGACGAAGGCTATGACGTGGTAAGCGGCTGGCGCAAAAACCGCGAAGATAACGCCCTCACGCGCAACCTGCCCTCGCACCTGGCAAACTGGCTGATTTCTACCGTAACCGGTGTTCACCTGCACGATTACGGCTGCACCCTGAAGGCCTACCGCCGCGAGGTCATCACCGGCTTCCGGCTGTATGGCGAAATGCACCGATTTATTCCGGTCTATGCCAACGCGGTCGGCGCGAAAATTTACGAAATGCCGGTGCGCCATCACGCCCGCAAGTTCGGCAAGAGCAAATATGGGCTGGAACGCACCATGAAAGTCATTCTTGACCTGATTGCCGTGCAATTTCTCACGCGCTACTCGGCCAAGCCAATTTACCTGTTCGGCGGCGGCGGATTCATGATGGGCGCGCTCGGCTTCCTGGGGATGGTATTCCTGCTCGCGCGCAAACTGCTGCTCGATATTGATATCCTGACCTCGCCCATTTTTACGCTCTCGGTCATGCTGGCCCTGGTTGGCTTCCAGACCATCCTGCTCGGCCTGATTGCCGAACTGCTCGTCCGCACCTATCACGAATCGCAGCAAAAGCCGACCTACACGGTGCGGAAAGTGATTCGGGGTGGGGAAACGGAAGCGTAGGGAAGTCCACCTGCGCCTGTCATACTCTGAAAAGATACCGACTGCTCGCAGGTGAAAGTTCACAGTCCTGATAAGCGTCAACCGCCTGGCAGCAGGCAACCGATGCAGCGTGATTGATTATGCTAATGAAACATGCAGAAAACTCGATAACTGAACACTAGATACTGAATACTGAATACTGAATACTGCTCACTGATAACTGATGACTGATAACTGGTTAAAAAAGAACCGCAAAACCCTCCTCCGTACCGGCGGCTCGCTGCTCTCGGCCCTCCTTCTGGCCTTGCTGCTCTCCCGCAACTGGAACGAAGTGCTGGCCGCCCTGCGCCAGGTCTCCCCGCTCGACCTGCTGGCCGCCTTTGGCCTCATCCTCGCCTCGCGCCTCTTCGTCACCCTGCGCTGGTACACCCTGCTGCGCTCCGGCGGCGTGCCAATCTCGCTCCGCAACACCGCCTCGCTGACCTTCACCGGCCTGTTCGCCTCCAACTTCCTGCCCACCACCATCGGCGGCGACGTGGTGCGCCTGGCCGGGGCCATGCAAATGGGCTACGACCGCGCCATCAGCCTGGCCTCCATCGCCGCCGACCGGCTGGTGAACATGGCGGGCATGTCGCTGGCCGCCCCGCTCGGCCTGTACCAAATCTGGCTGGCCGCGCCGCTCGCTGTCCAATCTGCCGCCGCGCCGCTCGCTGTCCAATCTGCCGCCGCGCCAAACCTGCTGCAAAAAGGCTGGGGCTTCGTCCGCCGCACGCTCGAATCGCTCACCATCTGGTTCAAGAAACCGGGCTATCTCCTGCTCGCGCTAGCCTTCGCTCTGGCGCACATGCTTTGCTCCTTCTCAGCCAACTACGTCCTGCTGCACGCCCTCAGCGCAGAACTGGCCCCCTGGCGCATCATCGGCATTTACAGTTTGGCCTACTTCATCGGCCTGGTTCCCATCTCCATCAACGGCTACGGCTGGCAGGAACTGACCAACTCGGCCCTGCTCGCGGCACTAGGCGGCATTGACCCCTCGCTCGGCGCCACCGTCGCCATTTTCCACCGCCTGTTGATGATGATTGCCAGCCTACCGGGCGCGTTCACCCTGCCGGGCATCCTGGCCCAACTCCCCAAAGATGACCAACCCTAAAACCTTCTGGCAAACGACCTTCGTCTTCACCTTCCTCGCCAACCTCGCCATCCTGGTCTGGTCGGCCATGCGCTGGGCCGAAATCGGCGTCATCCTTTACCGTTCGGTCTGGGGCATCGCGCTCTTGCTCTACCTCGGCGTGCTGGCAGGCTGCGTCTTTTTGTTTTTTTGGATGAAAACCGGAGATGCGCGCGTCGAAAAACTGGTCTCGTGGCTCGAACTGACTCCGTTCTCGAACATTTTCTGGCGCGGGCTGGGCTGGGGCCTGTTTACCGGCATCCTCCTGCTGATTCCCTGGCTGAAATTTACCCTGCGCGTCGGCGAGGTGGTCAAAGGCTCCACGCAGGACCCGGTGCTGACGACGATTCTCTTCTACTGGATGACCTGGTGGCTGGTGCTGCTGGCCTCCGCCGCGCTAAAAGTAGCCCTCAAGACTTCCTGGCAGGGCGGGTTTGCCGCCGCACTCGTGATGTTGGGCGTGGCTTACGAGATTTTTATCCGTTTTCGCGCCGTTTCCGACTACCCCTTCTCGCTTGGCTGGTCCGAGACGAGCCGCTACTTTTACGCCTCGCTCTATTTCTCCGAGTGGCTCTACGGTGAGCGTTTCCCGCTTTCTACCCTGCACCCTACCCGCTATTTTCTGCAATCTCTGGCCTACCTCATCCCCTCCTGGGGTCTCACCGAACACCGCTTCTGGCAATTCCTGCTGTGGATTGCGCTAAGTACTGCGGTTGCCGTTTCGCTGGCCTGGCGCTCCCTAACCCCTGATTCGCAATCGAAAATTACCACAAAGGCAACGACGGAACACGACGTAAAAGCACTTAAGATTTTCCGTCGCACTACGTCGTTGCCGTCGTGGTTGAAGGGTTTCTGTTCAGAGTTAGAGAGTAGGAAATTAGGGATTCCCGCGCTCTTCGCCGGATGGTTCTTCCTCTACCTGCTCCTGGTCGGCGTCTACTACCACCTGACCCCGCTGATTTTCATCCCGCTCCTGTTCGTCTCGCCCAAACACCCCTGGCGCTCGCTGATAGTCGTTATTCTCGCCTCGCTCTGGGCTGGGGTCAGCCGCGTCAACTGGTTTCCCATGCCCGCCATGATAGCGGTGGCGATTTACTTGCTCGAAGTTCGATATTCGAGTAACCGGGTATCGAATATCGCACATCGAATACTCCATTACTTAAAATGGCCTTTTGTTTGGACAATCTCCGGCCTGCTCACTGCCCTGGCCGCCCAGGCCGCCTACATTCCGCTCTCTGGCAACGCCAACAACCCGGAGATGTTTGCCTCCAGCTTCACCTCCGATTTGCTCTGGTATCGCCTGTGGCCCAACCCGCTCTTCCCGCTTGGAATTGTCCCCGCCATCCTGATTGTCAGCGGGCCGTTCTTGTTCGTTCTGATTGCGGCAACGCGCCAGTGGAAACGCCTGCATCCCCTCCGCTGGGTTGGGCTGTGGGGCATGATTCTGGTTCTGTTTGCTGGCAGCCTGGTCGTCAGCGCCAAAATCGGCGGCGGCGGAGATTTGCACAACATGGACACCTACGCCGTCCTGCTTGGGATAGTGGCCGCTTATTTTATCGGCGGCAAAGTGACCAGCGAGGCTGGCAGCGCAGATTTAAATCCGCGCCCCTCCTGGCCGGTGGCGGCTGTCGCCCTCGTCATCCCGCTCCTGTTCCTGATTCCCTCCCTCGCGCCGCGCGTCACTTACAACAAAGCCTTGACGGCGAACAACCTCCAGCAGTTGAAAACCCTGGTCGAATCGGCGGATGGCTCGGTCTTGTTCACCACCGAGCGGCACTTGGTGACCTTTGGGCAAATTGAGGCGCCGATGATTCCCGAATACGAGCGCGTAACGCTGATGGAAGCGGCCATGAGCAACAATCGCAAAATGCTCGAACAGTTTTACAGTGATTTACGCGCCAACCGCTTCGCGCTCATCGTCAGTGGCAAAGAAAACCTATTTATCAAAGAAAACGAGCCGTTTGCCGAGGAAAACAACGCCTGGAATATGCGCATTTCCCCTTACATCTTATGCTATTACGAACCAGTGGCGCTGTTCGAATCGGACCACAGCCGCTTCGAGGTCTTCGCGCCACGCGCTGTATCTGGAGACTGCCCATGAAACAACCCAACTTTTTCATTTCTGGCGCGCCGCGCTGCGGCACCACGGCGCTATATGCCTATCTTTCGGAACATCCCCAAATTTTTATGTCGGAAGTGAAAGAGTTAAACTATTTCGCCGCCGATTTTCCGCATTTGCACAAAATTGCGTTTCGCAGCGAAGCCGATTACTTGCGATTGTTTCGCGGCGCAGGTGAATCTCACCTGGCGGTTGGCGAAGCCTCTCCGTTTTACCTGTATTCCGAGGTGGCTTTTGAACGGATGCGCGCTTTTAACCCAAAAGCAAAAGTCCTGCTCACCTTGCGTAATCCGGTGGATTTTATTCATTCGTATCACCAGCTGAACCTCAGCCTGCTGCGCGAAAACGAGCCAAATCTCGAAAAAGCCTGGGATTTGCAGGAGGCCCGACGGCGCGGCGAACACCTGCCGCCGAGCGCGCGCGAGCCGCGATTGCTGCTATACGGTGAAATGGGACGTTTTAGCATCCATGTTCGGCGATTGCTGAAGATTTTCCCGCCGGAACAGGTGAAAATCTTCCTCTTCGACGATTTTCGCCGCGATACGCGTCAGGTATACGAGGAAGCCCTGGCTTTCCTGAACGTTCCTTCAGATGGACGCTCGGTTTTCCCGCAAATCAATGCTGGCTTCGGAAATCGTTCAGCGCTGCTGGCGCGCCTGTTTCACCCCCCGCAGCCAGTTTATCGCGCGTTCATGCGTCTGATTTCCATGTTTGGGCCAGATTTTATGAAGAACGTTTTCCGGCTGTATGATCGCCTGGAAAGAATGAACACAAACAAGATCGACCGCGCTTCGCTCAACCCGGCTCTCAGGGCGCGCCTGGCTGCCTATTTTCGCCCTGATATTGAAATCCTGGCCGAACTGATTGGCCGTGACCTTTCGCACTGGCTGACGGGAGATACCGCGTGAGGAAAGCGCGAAAACTGAACGCTGGACTTTGGATTCGCCGCATCGGCACCCTCCTCAGCCTGGGCCTGTTCACCTGGCTCATCCTGCGACTCGACTGGAGGGTGGTCTGGTTTCAACTGGCCGAAATCTCATGGTGGGCCATCCTGCTGGCGAGCGCATCGTACCTGCTCTCGCAGGCTTTCAACACCCTGCGCTGGTGCATTCTGCTTTGGACGCATGACGTAAAAATCACCTTCTGGCAGGCCTTTCGCATCACCTGGAGCGGGATTTTCGCCTCCAACTTCCTGCCCTCCACCATCGGCGGCGATGGGCTGCGCATGGCAGCCGTGTACCCCTACGCCCGCAGTAAAACGTTGGCTGTTGGTTCAGTAGCGCTCGACCGGCTTATCAACATGGCCGCCATGACCTGCCTCGTCCCGCTGCCGCTGGCGCTCTTCGGCGCGAAATTGAACGCGCTCCTGGCCCTTGCCTTTCCATTCAGCCCGCGCGCGCTGGCCGAAAAGTATTTTCCAAAAATCGTCACCGCCCTGCGCGAATGGGCCGGGCGTCCAATGGCCTTCCTGTGGGCTTTCCTGGCGGCCTGGCCTTCTAACCTGACTGCCATGTTTGCCACCTGGCTGATTGCGCGCCAATTGGGCATGGACGTTTCCTTCTGGCAGGTCGTTGCCGTCCAAACCGTCACTTACTTCCTGGCGGTTTTGCCCATTTCGGTCAACGGCTATGGCCTGCGCGAAGTGTCGTATGCCACCCTGTTCGCAGCGCTCGGCGCGTCGCTGGAACAAGCCTCGACCCTGGCCGTCATCACCCGCTTCCTGATTGTGCTGGTGACAATACCAGGCGCGTTATGGGTCTCCACCCTTGCCGCAAGCATGGTCGAAAAAGATTTGTAATTCGTTCTTCGATGTTCGAACATCGAGCATCGAATATCCAATATCGAACATCGAACTATGAAAATCCTCGTCCTCTCTCACGAATTTCCCCCGGTCGGTGGCGGTGGCGGGCGCGTGGCGCGCGACCTGGCGCTCGGCCTGGCGCGGCGCGGACACGAACTCCGCATCCTGACCGCGCATCTCGACGGCCTGCCCGCCCTCGAGATGGTGGAATCTGCGCGGGTGGAGCGCATCCCCGCCAAACGGCGGGCTGCCTTCCGCGCGGAATTCTTCGAGATGGCACATTACGATTGGTCGGCGGTAGCGGCGGGGCACAGACTCATTCGAGAGTGGCGCCCCGACCTGATTCACGCCCATTTTGCCGTTCCGGCGGGCGCGGCGGCCTTCGCGCTCTCCAAACTCACTGGCATTCCCTACGTCCTGACGGCCCACCTCGGCGATGTGCCGGGCGCGGTGCCGGAGAAAACCGACCGCTGGTTTCAGTTCGTCTATCCCTTTACGCATTCCATTTGGAAACACGCCGCGCGCGTGGTGGCGGTCAGCGAATTTACGCGCCGCCTGGCAATTCAGCATTACCACGTCCCCATCGAGGTCATCCACAACGGCGTAGATATATCCGCCCTGCCAGCCTGGCAGCCTGGCGAGAGCGCGCCGCGCATCCTGTTCGCCGGGCGATTCATGGAGCAGAAAAATCCTGCGCATCTGGTCGAAGCCCTGATTCGCCTGCGCCGCCTGCCCTGGACTTGCGCAATGGCTGGTGACGGCCCACTTTTGGAGCAGTCGCGCCAAATGGTAGAAAACGCCGGGCTAAAGGAACGTTTCTCTTTCCCCGGCTGGGTCACGCCGGAGCAAGTTCTCGGCCTGATGTCGCAGAGCGACCTGCTGGTCCTGCCCTCCCGCTCGGAGGGGCTGCCCGTCGTCGGCGTGCAAGCATTGGCAATGGGCCTGGCGCTCGTCCTGAGCGACGCCGGCGGCAACGTGGAACTGGTGCGCCCCGGCGAAAATGGCTATCTCTTTCCGGCCGGTAACCTCGACGCCCTGACCGAATCCATGCAAAGCCTGCTCGCCTCCCCCTCTGCGATACAATCAGCCCAGGCCAAAAGCCGCCAACTGGCAAAAGCCTTTGATTTGAGCGTGATTGTGGAGAAATACGAGACGGTGTTCAGGGCAGTAATTCGTAATTCGTAATTCGGGATTCGTCACTCATCACTCATCATTTCCCATGTACCTCTTCTCCGAACTCTCCCCCCTCCCCCTTCTTCTTCTCCTGGCTTTATGGACGGTCGGCGGCTGGTTGATTCTCTCGCGCTTCGAGATTCCCGCCTACGAGCGCGGATTGCTCGGCCTGGGCGTGGGATTAACCCTCTCGGCCCTGCTCGCCAACCTGACTGCCCGCTTCCTGCCGGGCGCAATCGCCTTTTGGCTGGCGGGCTTTCTCACCTTGCTCATTGGCCTCGCCCTCGCCTGGCCGTTCAAACCACGCCTCACGCCTCACGCCTCACCAATTACCACTTACCAGTTACCAATTACCCAATGGTTTGCCTTTGCCGCCCTCGCCATCCTCCTCACCCTCATCGGGCGCGGATTGGGCATCTTCGACGACTACCAAAACCTGACCCAACTCTCCAGCATGGCCCTGGGCGACATCCCGCCGCACTTCGTTTATGACCCGCGCATTTTGTGGAGTTATCACTACTTCCTGCTGCTGGTGGCCGCGCAGTTCACCCGCCTGGCCGAGTCCCCGCCCTGGGTTGCCATGGATTTGGCGCGCGGCCTGACTCTGGCGCTGACCTTGTTCTTCGGCGCATTCCTGGCGCGGCGCATCACCGGCAACCGCGTGGCCGCCGCGCTTTCGGCGGGGTTTCTGTTCTTCGTGGGCGGCGCGCGCTGGATATTGCTCCTGCTCCCGGCAGGCTTGCTCACCCGAATCTCCAACTCGGTCACGCTGATTGGCTCCGGGGCCGATTCAGGTTCTAGCCTTAACGCCGTGCTTTACAACAATTGGAAAATTCAAGGCTTGGGACCGTTCCCGTTCCCGTTTCTGTATGGCTCTGGCCTCGACCCCTCGCTGACGATGGCGCACGCCGGGTATGGCGCAAGCATGTTCATGCTGGTTTTGATGGTCATCTTGTTGTCCCCCTCTCCCCTTGGGAGCCCCCCTGACGGGGGCAAGCGGGCCAGGGGTAAGGGTTACTGGATTCAGCAATCCCTCCTGGCAGTTTTGCTGGCCGCCCTGGCGCTCGCCAACGAAGTGACGTTTGCTTTTCTTTACGCAGGATTGATTTTTGCTGTGCTGGCCTGGGTCATCCGCCATCGGACGGTCAAACTTCCCGCTTCGCTGTGGGCCTTTGCCCCGGCAGTCATTGGCGGCGGGGTGATTGCCCTGCTTCAAGGCGGCGTGTTTACCGGGCTGCTGCTTGGCATCTTTGGGCAAGTCGGCGGCACAGAAGCGGGCGAGGCGCTTTACAAAGTCTCATTTGCGTTGCGGCTGCCAACCGTCCTCTCGGCGCACGTTGGGGCGCTTTCGCTGCTCAACCCCCTGCACTGGTTCGTCATCCTGGCCGAGACCGGGCTGGTAGTTTTGGCCTTGCCCTGGGTCTTCAAACATGGCTGGAATCTCATCCGTGAGGAAAAGTGGCTGGAAGCGGCCTGGGTCTTCTCGATGATTCCCAGCCTGCTGACGATTTTCCTCGAATACACCGGCAACGCCGGGCCGACTGCGCTCTCACGCATGACGGCGCATTTCCTGACGGTGCTGAAGTTCTACGCTGTGCCGCTGCTGTGGCTTTGGGCAAAGGAAAAATCCGAAACCATCCGAACGGCTCTGCTCGGCTGGGGATTGGCCGCCGCTCTGAGCGGAATTGGCCTCTTCAGTCTGCAAATCCCGGCTATGCCGAACCCCATCTATGCCGAGTTCCTCGCGCCAATAGACGCGAAAATGTATCAAAAACATTGGGGCAGGCTTCAGCCCGACGCGCTCGTTTTCGACACCTCCCCGCAACGCGGTCCGACCGTCCTCGGCCTGCATACCCTCTCTGGCATTCACTACGGCCCGCCAACCTACCCGGAATGGTATGAATTGGCCGATAATCCCGACCCATTCCGCTTCAACCGGGCCGGATTCCGCTACTTGTACCTGGAACTCTCATACTGGCGTAAATTTGCCGACCATTTCCAGCATTCCTGCGTCCAGATTCTCGACGACATGCAGGAAACCGCCCCCGATGGCCGGCTCATTGCGCAGCGGGTGTTGCTCGACGTAGAACTGTGCAGATAGCCTGGTAAAGCATCGACCCGAAGGTTTGTATAGTATTATGGCGCAGGATTTGCGCGATGAGCGCAAATCATAGCAGCCTTTGGCTGCGGCCCGAGAAGTGGCTGCGCTATGGTGCAGCGAGAGTTACTCGAATAAGCCTTCGGGACGGTTCCCTGAAAAAATTATTACTATCTGTTAATCCCACTCTGATAGAATCGTGATATAAACTGAATTGCACGCCACTTGATACGCTGCGCCTGACGCGTGGACAAACCACGCGACCCCACCAAACAGGCAGGTACGCAAACATGGTCTACCCATTCCTCCCTTAACCCCTTTGCCGCCCATCCAATTGGGATATTTACGCTCCCGGCAGAAACATCCGGGACTTTGGCGGCCCTGTATTTTCGGGGTTCTCTCCCCTTGCGATTCGAACATATCCAGGCGTTCCCTGACACCTGGCACCCGACACTGGAATACCTATTATGAGTCACCAACGCCGAATTACCGACGACCTCGATGCTCTGCTGGGCGTGTTGCCCCAGAGCATCGTCGAGGCCGTTCACAAAGCCAATAATTACGATAAACTGCTCGAAATCATCCTCGACCTGGGGCGCGTCCCCACCGCCCGCTTTGTCGATGAGGAAATCACGCTCCGTGAAAGCGAAATCAGCCGCGAGGAAATCGACTATGTCGATGAACACGTCGGCGAATTCGACGCCGACAACCGCGCCGGAATCGAACGCACCCTGCACCGCATCTCCGCCATCCGCAACCGGCGCGGGGTGGTCGTGGGACTCACTTTGCGCGTAGGCCGCGCTGTGTATGGCACGATTGACATCATTCAAGACATCATTGAAAGCGGCAAAAGCATCCTGATTTTAGGCCGCCCGGGCGTGGGCAAGACCACCCTGTTACGCGAGGCGGCCCGCATCCTGGCCGAGAGCCGCCGTGTGGTCATTGTCGATACCTCCAACGAAATCGGCGGCGACGGCGATGTGCCGCACCCGGCCGTGGGCCGCGCGCGCCGGATGCAGGTGCGTGAGCCGATGCTCCAGCACGAAGTGATGATTGAAGCCGTCGAAAACCATAACCCCGAAGTCATCGTCATTGATGAAATCGGGCGCGAACTGGAAGCCCTGGCCGCCCGCACCATCGCCGAGCGCGGCGTGCAGTTGATTGGGACAGCGCACGGCAACGCCCTCGAAAACCTGCTGCAAAACCCGACACTCTCCGACCTGGTGGGCGGCATCGAAGCGGTCACACTCTCTGACGAGGAAGCCCGCCGGCGCGGCACCCAGAAAACCGTCCTCGAACGCCGCGCCCCGCCGACCTTCGACGTCCTCATCGAAATCCAGAGCCGCGACCAGTTCGCCGTTCACATGGACGTGACCGCTGCCGTCGACTCTTTCCTGCGCGGCTACCCGCTGCCTGCCGAGTTGCGCACCCGCGATGCAGAAGGCAAGATTCGGGTGGAAAAAGCGACAAAGGTAGATAGTCGAAATTCGATATTAGAGAATAGGAAGTCGAAAGACGCACCTCGATTATCGAATAACGAATATCGAATGCCGAATACCGAATCGCGAATATCGAATCTCGAACATCTGACATCGAATAACGAATTACCAGTGACCAATTACCCGTCCCGCGCCCCGCTTCAGCCGATTAAGATTTACCCGTATGGCGTGGCGCGCAACCGGCTGATGCAGAGCGCCAAGCGGCTTGGAGTCCCGGCGATTGTCGTCCGCGCCATCGACGAAGCCAACGCGCTGATTACGCTGCGCTCCTACTACCGCGACCACCAGGCCACCATCGTCGAGGCCGAACAGCGCGGGATGCCGATTTACGTCTTGCGCGCCAACTCGGTCAGTCAGATTGAGCAATTTCTAACCGACCTGTTCAACCTGCCCGGCGAGATAAACCTGCCCAACGGCGGCGGGGACATTGTCCGTAACGAGACCCAGGCCGCGATTGCTGCTGTTCTGAATGGCGAACGTTACGTGGATATGCCCCCGGCCGGCCCGGCCATCCGCCGCATCCAGCACGAGATGGCGCGCGCCGCCGAACTGGTCAGCCATTCGTATGGCAAGGAACCCAGAAGGCATGTGCGCATCTTCCGAGACTGATCGAAAGCCAATTAACGAAAAACGAGTAACGCCGAAAACGTTACTCGTTTTTTTTCGTCAATGCCACACTCTTTAGTTATGATTTGATTCACCCAGCGTGATTTGCGTTTGCTGGGTTTTGCCATTGCGAATAAACTCAATGGTGATTTGCTGGTTGGGCGCGAAGGTAAACAGTGTATTGAGATAAGGATGCGTTTCATCGATTTCAATGTTGCCCAGTTTGGTGATAATATCGCCCTTTTGCAAACCTGCCTGACTGGCGGGGCTGCCTGAGGCCACTTTGGTAATATAAGCGCCCCATTGAGCGGGCAAATTGTAGCGCAGGGCGATCTCAGGCGAGATTGGCTGGAAGCTAATCCCCATGTAGGGGCGCGAGAAATAACCTTTCTGGATAATTTGCGCAGCCACGGCCTGGGCGGTATTGACCGGCACGGCAAACCCCAACCCTTCGGCCACGCTGCCGCTGTTGGTGCCGCGAACGATCATGGTATTGATCCCAATCACTTCACCCGCCAGGTTGACCAGCGGACCGCCAGAATTACCCTGGTTGATGGCCGCATCGGTCTGGATCAGGTTCTCGATCTGGTAACCGTTGCCAGTCTCAAGTGAACGCCCGGTAGCGCTGACCACGCCCACAGTGACAGTGTTCTTGAAGTCGCCGAGCGGAGATCCAATCGCAATCACCGTTTCGCCGGGATCAAGCTTATCTGAGTTGCCGAGCGCCGCCACCGCAGGAACTTTGCCATCGGTTTTAAGCACGGCAATATCGGAATATTGATCAGTGCCCACGATCGTCGCGCTCTGTTGCGTTCCGTCCGATAGGATGATATTGACTTCTTTCGTTCCTTCGACCACATGATTATTGGTCAAAATATAGCCATCCGCCGAGACAAAAACGCCGCTGCCGCTCACCGTTTGGTCGCCGGTGGGGCCAAAGAAAGTCATCTGGCCTGGGATGGTGCCAACGACCGTAACGACCGCCGGGCCCACTTTTTGCGCGGCCTGAGTCACGCTGGTCTGGATATCGGTCGTGTTGATTTTGATCGTTTGAACAGTTTCAGAAACCGGGGCAGTAACAACCTGCTCGCTGCCCAAATAACCCTGCCGGGCGGCCTGGTAAACTGCCGCACCACCCGCCACTGCGCCGCCAAGCGCCGAAAAACCGGCCACCAGGATCAGGAAAAGCGCATAGAAAATTCGTTTTGCAGACATAACAACCTCCTTTTGTTGTTACGCTAAAATTCTGCGCCGGCAAGATAAAATTAAAAATAACGGCAGATAAACGTATAATAAGAACCTGCTGTGAAATTGCTGTGAATCCATCCTTTCCAACCACCCACCCCAAACACCAACCATGTTCATCACTCTCGAAGGCCCCGAAGGCTCAGGAAAAACCTCCCACATCCCCCCTCTAGTTGAATTTCTGCGCGAGCAAGGTTACACCGTTTTTCCCACCCGCGAACCCGGCGGCACCTCGATCGGCGAGCAGATCCGCGAGGTGCTGCACAGCCTGAAAAACGCGGAGATGCACCCGCGCACCGAAACGCTGCTCTACCAGGCCGCCCGCGCCCAAATTGTGGAAGAAGTCATTAAACCGCGCCTGAAGATGGGCGAGATTGTGCTTTCCGACCGTTATTTCGATTCGACGATTGCCTACCAGGGCTACGGGCACGGCCAGCCGCTGGAGCAGGTGCGCCAATTGGTGCGCTACGCTACCGGCGGCCTGACTCCCGACCTGACGATTTTGCTCGACCTGGATGTTGAAATCGGCTTGCAGCGCAAATCCAAACAGCAGGAGTGGAATCGGCTTGACGCCTATACCATCGATTTCCACAAACGGGTGCGCGCCGGGTATTTGGAACTGGTCAAGGCGGAGCCAGAGCGCTGGAGAGTGGTTGATTCGAGTCAGAAGTGGGATGTGGTGCAGGCAGAGTTGAGGAAAGTGATTCTGGCGAAAATTTCTTAAGCTCTCCAAAATCCGCGCCGCATGGGGCGGACTTCTTCTGCGGTGACGAAAGCTTCCGAGTCGGCTTCGTAAACCAATTTTTCAATTTTGCCGACATCCTTACGCAGCACGCTGACCGAGAGCATACTGACCATGCCGTCTTTGCCGCGCGCCGGGATTTCGGTCACGCCAAAACCGGCTTCGCGCAATGCGTTGGCAAGCAAAACGCCGCGCCGCGGGCTGATGATTTGCACCTGAGTATGCCCAATTGCCAGCCTTTCTTCGATAATCATCCCAATGACATTTCCGGTGGCAAACCCGGCGGCGTAACCGATGACATTCAGCGGGTTATCCAGGTTGCCAAGAACCGAAGAGATGGCGACTACGAAAATGACCGACTGGACGAAGCCCATGCCCCACGAAATGGCTTTGCGCCCGCGCATCACAAACAGGACGCGCAGAGTATCGAAGGTCATATCGGCCACGCGCAGGGCGAAAATGCCAAGCGCGCCCAGCCAGGCGGCGGGGGAGAGAAAAAATTCAAGCATGTTTGTTTCCTTTCATAATCATAAAAAAAGGCGCAGATGGTGTCTGCGCCCCAGGGGAGTTTACTTCTTTGGCAGGTACAGCTTTTCGACATATTCCTTAAGCATACGCCGGGTGCTGAACTGCGGGGAGATGGTGCGCATCGACTCTTTCATCCGTTGAACCCATTTGAGCGGGACATCGTGGGCGTCACGATTGGTGTAGTAGAGCGGGATGATTTCCTTCTCCAGGGTGGTGTACAGGCTCTCGGCATCCGCTTCGTCTTGAACATCCACATCCAGGTCGGCGTCGGGACCAATCGCCCAGCCGTTATCGCCGTTGTAGGCTTCGCGCCACCAGCCATCCAGCACCGAGAAGTTGAGCGCGCCGTTTAGGGCGGCCTTCATGCCCGAAGTGCCGCTGGCTTCGTTGGGGCGGCGCGGGGTGTTCATCCACACATCCACGCCCTGCACGAGGTAGCGCGCCAGGTTCATGTCGTAATCTTCCAAGAAGACGATGCGCCCGCCGTTTTCGGCCTTCTTGACCCGGCGGTAAACTTCCTGTATTAACTGCTTGCCGGGTTCATCTGCCGGGTGGGCCTTGCCCGCGAACAGGATTTGCACCGGGCGGTTGGGTTGGTTGATGATATTGAGCAGACGGTCGAACTCGCTCAGGGCCAGGCTGGCGCGTTTGTAAGTGGCGAAGCGGCGCGCAAAGCCGATAGTCAATACATACGGGTCGAGCATCACGCCGCTGGCAATGACCTGCACCGGGTGAAATCCACCCTGCATCCAACGCTGACGGGAGCGTTCTTCGAAGTAGAAGACCATTTTGCGCTTGAGGTGGTTGCGCACGGCCCACAATTCCTGCGGGGGAATGGTTTCTATCTTTTCCCACATCTCAAAGTCGTCGATGTGGTCGAGCCAGTCAGGGCCGAAATATTTTTCGAGCAGAATGCGAATGCGGCGCGCCATCCAGGTGGTGGTGTGGACGCCGTTGGTGACGTAGGTGATGGGGACATCGTCAACATCTTCCACATTCCAAAGATGTTTCCACATGCGGCGGCTGACCAGTCCGTGCAGTTCCGAGACGGCGTTGCGGCCCTCAGAGTTGCGCAGGGCCAAAATGGGCATGGAGAAGGTCTCGCCCCACGATTGCTGGTGGCGCGCCAGGTCGACGAACTGGTCGCGGGTGAGGCCGAGTTCGGGCCACATCGTTGCCAGGTATTTGTCTATCAGCCAGAGCGGGAATTCGTCATTGCCAGCGGGGACGGGGGTGTGGGTGGTAAAGACGTTGTGCGTCTTGGTTAGCGCCAGGGCTTCCTCGAAGGTCTTGCCTTGTTTGACCAGTTCGCGGGCGCGTTCTAGAATCATGAACGAGGCGTGACCTTCGTTCATGTGCCAGACGGTGGGAGTAAAGCCCAGGGCGCGCAGGGCGCGCACGCCGCCAATGCCGAGCAGCACTTCCTGCATGACGCGCAAGTTGATGTCGGACCAGTACAGGCGGGTGGTCAGTTGACGTACCATGGGCGGGTTGCTGTCCATGCTCGTATCGAGCAGGTAGAGCGGAGTGCGCCCGATGCGCACTTCCCAGATGCGGGCCTGCACCGGGCCATCTGGGAAGTCGACCTGGATGGTCAACTCGGCTCCATCCTCCTTCCGCACGAGCAGCAGGGGCAGGCCCTGAAAGTCCAGCGGGTTGTTGATGGCTTCCTGCCAGCCATCTTCGGTAATGCGCTGGGAGAAGTAGCCTTCGGTGTAGAGCAGGCCGATACCCACCAGCGGTAGGCCGATATCGGAGGATTCTTTCAGGTGGTCGCCCGAAAGCACGCCCAGACCGCCAGAGTAGATGGGCAGGGTCTCGTGCAGGCCGAATTCCATCGAGAAATAAGCAATCTGGTCTTTGCTTTTGGGGTATTGGGAGGCAAACCAGGTATCAGTACGCTGCATATAAGCATCGAACTCGGCAAAGACATGGTCGTACATTTCCAGGTAAATCGGGTTTAGGGCAGCAGCGTTCAACGCGGGGCGCTCCACCTGGCGCAGGAACA
The DNA here is from genome assembly GCA_964422545.1 of uncultured Anaerolinea sp. Taxonomy (GTDB): domain Bacteria; phylum Chloroflexota; class Anaerolineae; order Anaerolineales; family Villigracilaceae; genus UBA5195. Next base: position 28,485 of record CAYRBO010000011.1, read on the forward strand.
GGATAGGGTTGTGCTTGACGCGCTCCCACAGATTGTTATCGATGCGATTAAACAAACGCTGGGCGGCGGGGTTCCAGGTCCACCATAAGTTATAAGAGAGTTCAGCCAGGCGGCTAATGCGTCGCGGCAAATCAAAGTGATTGGGGAGTTTCGATTTGTAAGTTGGCATAATCAATCCTTTCAAAATAGCGGGCAAATCATACCACAGCGAGATTAAAGTCAACCTTGCGGGATGGTTAATTCAGGAAGTGAATGAAATATGGAAGTTTTTGTTGACGCCGCGCGATGCGAATGATAAAATACAACCCGCTTGTTTGACCAGCCGCCTGCCCCCATCGTCTAGCGGCCCAGGACGGAGCCCTCTCAAGGCTCAAACAGGGGTTCGAGTCCCCTTGGGGGCACAATCAGACCGCCTACCCGATGGCGGTTTTTGTTTTGAGCCCGCTCACCCCATCGAGGGGCGCGAGGCTCAAACAGGGGTTCGAGTCCCCTTGGGGGCACAATCAGACCGCCTACCCGATGGCGGTTTTTGTTTTGAGCCCGCTCACCCCATCGAGGGGCGCGAGGCTCAAACAGGGGTTCGAGTCCCCTTGGGGGCACAATCAGACCGCCTACCCGATGGCGGTTTTTGTTTTAAGCCCTCTCACCCCATTGAGGGACGAGAGGCTCAAACATGGGTTCGAGTCCCCTTGGGGGCACAAAAATCCGCTCTGCTGGAGCGGATTTTTTGATTGTAAATCTGCTTATCCTATTAGGCAGGTGGGGTAAGGGCTCTTTACTGGCAGGGCTAACAATGAAATCCCACAAGTTTTCTTGCAGGTCATGCTGACATAGTGAATCACATCGCGACCGACGCGGTCCAGTCCTTTGAGCAAGTAGGGGGCGAGGAATTGAACGAGCTGGGCGGGGAGTTGTGAAGTGTCCATGGGAGAGTCCTTTCCTGCTACGGGGCGGCGGGTGGCGCGGAGGTGTTGGAAGTGGAGAAAGTGATTTGCCGGGCCGGGGCGGGTTTCCACCAGTCCGCCGTTTTCTCGGTGACGATGCGGTAGTCAATGCCGAGGGAGCGGAACAGTTTTTCGGCGCATTGGATTTTGCGCGTTTCGTGCGCAAATTGCAGTTTGGAGGGGTCGGTTTGGCCTTTCGTTTCGCGCACCAGTTCGAGGATGATCCTGCCGCCTTTGTCATCAGGAATGTAGCGGGCAATTCCCCAATCGGGGTTGTAGTCCCCAATAACGCGCGGAAAGTCGAATTTGAAAGTGGAAGGAAACTTGAAATAGAAGACCACCTCGCCATCGAGGTTGAGGCGCTGTTCGACGAAGTTCTTTTCTACGTCCGAATCCACCTGCACCTGGTTGTAGAGGCTGGCGGCAGAGCCGGGGACGAGTTCCTTTTGCGGGAAGGTCTTTTCGGGCGGGAAGAGGTCGTCCAGGTCGTAGCCCCAATCGGCGGGAGTGACGGGCTGAATCTGGAATTGAATGCGCTCGGCAATGTGGTCGGCCAGGGCGTTGCTGATTTCGGCGATGAACAGACTGGCAAAGCCTTCGGGGTTGAGGAAGAGCGCCTCTTTGCGGTGAGGCGCCAGCCCTTTGAAAATTTTGACCAGCGTCGGGCGGGTGAGACCGGTTTCGCGAGCGGCGCGCTCGATGAGGTTGAAGAGCAGCGGCTGTTTTTGGTCAGGCGCGAGGGCGGCGCGTTCTCGCGGCTTTTGCCCGATTTGACTTTGAAAACGCAAGCGCTGACCGAGGTACAGCGTTTGCCCGTTGCCAAAGACCACCCGCGAGGTATCGCCCGCGTCCACAATTTCCACAATCTTGTAGCCGCGCAGGCATTCCTCGCCGAGGGTTTTCTCCAGGTCGTCGCGCAGGTTGAAGGTCTGTTTGCGCGTCTCTTCGTCGCCGCGGGTGTCCTGTTTGCGGATGGAGATTTTGCAGGCTGCGCCGCTGACCGAGAGCAGTTCGAGGGTGTAGTCGGTGACCACGAAGTCGCCGCGTTCCACCACCAGCAGGGCAGTGGGCAGGGGGCGGTTGTTGATGCGATCTACGCAGGCTTGAACCAGGGCCGGGGTGTCGAGCGTCAGGTCGTAGGTGATGCGTTTTTGCAGTTTCGCCCAAAAGTCGCGGAAGGCTTGCGTGCTTTTGTAAATCGTGTCGTTGCGTTTGACGGTGGCGCGTCCGGCTTTGGTGGGCGGCGGCGGAGCAGCCAGGCCGTCTTCCACGTATTCGCTTTGCAGCGTGCTGGCGTAGGATTCGTAACTTTCGTTGGCGATGACGGTCAGCACGTTGACGCCCTCTTCGGTGACGCGCTCGCCGTTCTGGTTGACCGCCAGCCGCAGCCCGCGCCCGATTTCCTGACGCTTTTTCATCTCCGAGACGGTTTGGTTGAGGGTGCAAATCTGGAAGACGTTGGGGTTGTCCCAGCCTTCTTTGAGGGCGGAATGGGCAAAGATGAAGCAGACCGGCTCATCGAAGGAAAGCAGGCGTTCTTTGTCCTTCATGATGAGTTCAAAGGCGGCTTTTTCGGCTTCACGCTCAGCCTGGTTGCGGCTTTGGGTGTCAATGGCTTCTTCCTGCCCGCTCTTGTCGCGCTTTTTGGCGAAGTAGGCGCTGCGCACCTGCTCTGCTCCCCAGGTCTGATAGAAGGGGTAGCGGGTCTTCAGTTTCTCGAATTCCTCATCGAAGATGCGGCGGATGAGGCCATCGGGGGCGGTGTAGTTGGCGACGCGGTCAATGAAGAAGAGCGAAAGGACTTTGATGCCGCGCCCAGCCAGTTTTTGCTGCATTTCCATGTGCTGCTGAATGGTCTCGCGGATTTGGGCGCGGAAGATTTCGGGGCGGCTGGGACCGAGGGTCTCCTCTTCGTGCAGGCGGATGCCGTTCTCGAACTCGATGAAGCGCCCGGCGGCGTTGATTTCGCTGACGCGGTAGCCGCCGCGGTGTTCCTCGCGCCCGGTTTTCTCTGCCAGGTCGTCGCCGTGCGCCAGGGTCACTTCGCCCTCGCGCAGGCGGCCCTTTTCCAGGATGTAGGTGCGCAGGCGGGCGGTGAGACGTTTGCCCATCTCGATGGCGCGCAGACTGAGGAAGGGCTGGTTGAAGTTCTCGCGCTCGGTGACTCCCAACACCTGGATTTTCTTGACCAGGTTCAGGCGGTAGGCGTCGAAGGGCGTCAGGCGGTAGAGCAGGTTGGGGCTGGTGCGGTGCGTGGCAGAGTAGCGCAGGGCGAAGAGCGGGTGCAGGGTGCGCAGGGCGGCGCGGGCGGTGGCCGATTCCATGTTCTGCGGTTCGTCCAGAATCAGGATCGGGCGCGTTTCCTGAATGTAGCGGATGGGGGACCACTCGCCGGGCAGTTTTTCGGACGGTTTGTAGAGGACGTTGGAGACTTTGTTGAACGAGTCGAGGGTCATCAACAGGATTTCGACAAAGGTGGAGGCGGCAAAGCCGCGCAATTGACTGAGGCGCGCGCCGTCGTATGGAATCAGGTTGACGGTTTCGTTGCCATACAGGGCGCGGAAATGCTGGCGGGTGATCTGAAAGTTCTTGATGACGCCTTCGTAGATGGCGATGCTGGGGACAACGACCACGAATTTGCCAAAGCCGTATTTCTGGCGCAGTTCATGGATGGTGCGCAGATAGACGTAGGTCTTGCCTGTGCCGGTTTCCATCTCGATGGTGAAACTGGGGTAACGCCACGAGTCGCTGCTGACGCCTTCCAGTTCCAGGCCTTCTTCCACTTCCAGCGCGCCGAGCAGGGGCGTTTCGATGCCGTTTGCTTGTTGAATCTCGCGCAGGTTGTCGTAGAGCCAGGTTTCGCTCAGGGTTTGGAAGGGCGGCAGGTTGGGGACGACCTGCTGCTGGAGCAGGACGGCGCTTTGCTGGCGCGGCATTCCCTCAAAGAGGCGCACGACGCTCTGGATGGCACCCAGTTGGTGAGGCTGGTTGGGGTCGAATTGGAGGGTGAGAGTCATAGTTGTTTACCGCGAAGGTGTAAAACAAGTTTACCGCGAAGACGCAAAGGGCGCCAAGTTTTTTGATTTTATTTATTTTCTTTGCATTCTTTGCGTCTTTGCGGTTTGATCTCTACAATTTGTAAACCATGCGCTTGATTCCATTCTTTATCAGTGAGACGTTCCAGTTAATCAGGTATCCAAGGCGACAATCGCGCAGGCGCAAATAGGTGAGCAGTTGGGCTTCGTGAATGGGCAACAACGCTTCGACTGCTTTGTTTTCGATAATCACGCAGTTCTCGACTAACATATCCAACCGATAGCCAACGTCCAGACGCTGCCCATCGTAAAAGACAGGCTGCGCCACCTCGGGTTCGACCTGCAAGCCGCGCTTGCGCAATTCATACGCCAGGCAAAATTGATAAGCCGATTCCAGTAAGCCAGGTCCCAGGGCACGGTGAACTGCGATGGCAGAATCAACGATTTGTTTTCCAACGGCTTCAATTTCCATGTTTTTCCTTTCGTTTTTTTTTACCGCCAAGGCGCGAAGGGCGCGAAGTTTTTTGATTTTTCTTTGCGTTCTTTGCGTCTTCGCGGTTTTTTTTACCGCTCAAATCACTTTCAGCCGCAGGCGGTCATCCAGCACGACTTTGGCTTCGTCGGTCAGGGCGCTATCGAGACAGATGAAGAGGTCTTCGCGGCGCAAAATCTCGCCTGTTTTGAGCCGTTCGACGGTTGCCGATTGAATTTCTTTGTCCAGGCAGACGAAGAGTTCATGCCCCACGTCTTCGTGGTGAACGCGCCAGAGGGTGTTTTCGCCAAACCCATCCAGCGGGGTGACCCGGCTGTCGAGCGGGAAGCCTTCGAGCAGCAGGATTTCGGTGAGCAAGCCGTCTTTCGTCCAGCCTTCTACCAAGGGGGAGGCGTTCTGCTCGAAGAGATCATCCAGCGTTTGGGCGTCGGTGGGCGGGAGCGGCGCCCAGGGCTTGAAGTGCGAGCGGGTGAGTTTGAGCACTTTGAAGCCGAGGTCGGGTGGGGTGGCCTGCCCTTCCCCCTCGGGCAAGGGCAGTTGTCCGTTTTGTTCCTCTTTCATTTTGCGAATCACGCGCCGGATGCGCTCTTTGCCGATCTCGGCGATGGTGGCGTAACCGGCTTTGCGCGCTTCCGAATCGGGCGGGGTGGGCTCGGGCAGTTGTACCATGATGAACTGCCGCCTGCCGCCATCTTCCCGGTTTTGCGCCAGCACGGCGTGAGCGGTGGTGCAGGAGCCAGCAAAGAAGTCGAGGATTATGTCATCACTTTCTGTTGTTCCTATCTGGAGAGTCCTTCTTATGAGTCTTACCGGTTTCGGTGTGTCAAAAATTCTAGGACTTAAAAATTCTGCGATTTCTTCACTTGCTTCATGAGTATGACCAACATCCTTATAATGCCAAATAGTCACAGGTGGTTGGGTAGCATTTTCTGAAAGGTATTGTTTTGCATAAACCTCCCATCCTTTTGCGGTCCTCACCCACTCAACATTCCCTATAGAAAGTTCAATATCGTACTTTGTCTTTGACCATCGCCAACAACCTTCAATTCCGTTTGGTTTTATTGGATAAACTAAAGTGCCATCAGGTGCTGTTAATGGGAAAAATGCCGATGGTGCATCAGAACGCAATGAGTTTTTTCCTTCTTTACGCAAAGATCGTCTACGATAAGCTTTTCCAGTTGCGCTATCTATCAAGGCAAACTGCTTTTCGTTTTGTTCAAAATCCAACCTATTAGGTACGAAATCACCACTCTTAGCATAGGTTAAGACGTAATCATGAAACACAGAGAAACCAACAGTATCCATCCTGGGGCTATAAACCTTATGCCATATAATACAAGCCACAAAATTTTCCTCCCCAAACACCTCGTTCATCACCTGGCGCAAATTGTGAACTTCGTTGTCATCAATGCTGACAAAGATGACGCCGTCTTCGCGCAGCAATTGGCGGGCGAGCAGCAGGCGGGGGTAGATCATGCTCAGCCAGCGCGAGTGAAAGCGCCCGCTGGCGCGGGTGTTGGTGGTCAGGCGGCGCCCGGCTTCGTCCACCTGGCCAGTGCGCTTCAGGTAGGTCTCCAGCGGCTCGCTGTAATCGTCTTCGTACACGAAGTCGTTGCCGGTGTTGTAGGGCGGGTCAATGTAAATCATCTTCACCCGGCCGGCGTAACTCTTTTGCAGCAGTTTGAGCGCTTCCAGATTTTCGCCTTCGATGAAGAGATGGTGGGTGGTTTCTTCGTCCACGCCTTCGCCGGGTGCGGGGATGAGCGTACCCTGTGGTTCCAGGGCGGCCAGGCGGCGCGCCTCGCGCTTGCCGGGCCAGGTCAAGCCAAAGTGTTCCTGCGTTTCGTCTTCCAGGTACTCGCCGAGCGCCTCGCGCAGCACGTCCCAGTTGATCTTGCCGTCGGCGAAGGCTTCGGGGACGACCTGCTGGAGTTGGCGCAGGCGGTCTTCCGTGAAGGTGAAGGTGGGACGGAGTTTTTGAACGGTCATGGTTGGCTCCCAGGAATGAGTGTTCAGAGAAAAATTTAAGTTAATGATAACTTCAGCGCAAGAAATTACAAAAAGCGGCTCTTTTTGTAATTCTCCTATTCTGAAGGGCGCAAAATGTCGAAAATTTCGCGCGCCACAAAAACTTTGGCGTAGGTCGTTTCGCGCACCGGCGAAAGAATGCCGTTTTGCGCCAGCCGTTCGACAGCGTTTTTAGCGCTGGGATAATGCACGCCAAGGCGTTCTGCCACGCTCGGAATCGTACAGATGGGCATCTCGAAAAGCATGTCAACCAGTTTCAACAGCAGGGCAGAAGAACGTGCCTGTGTCACCAGTTTGCGCCAATTGCTTTGCAAGGCAAGCAATTGCTTCAAACGCCGATTGGCGTCTTGCGCTTGTTCACTGACGCCTTGTAGAAAGAAAGCAATCCATTGCGCCCACTCTCCGGCAGCGCTGACTTTGAGCAAGAGGCTGTAATACTGCGAGCGGTGTTTTTCGAACCAAGCGCTCAGGTAGAGCAAGGGCAGCGGCAATAAGCCCCAGTGGACCAAAAGCAGGGAAATGAGCAAGCGGCCAATGCGTCCGTTCCCGTCTATGAAGGGATGAATGGCTTCAAACTGATAGTGCAGAAACGCCAATCGAATCAACGGAGGCGTTTCATTCTCATGGTAAATGTATTTTTCAAAGGCATCCAGCGCAGGCCACAATTCGTCGGGCGGCGGCGGCACAAAGTAGGCTTCCTTGAGGGTGCAGCCTGGCGCGCCAATCCAATTTTGGGTGCGGCGAAACTCGCCCGGCGTGGCTGCTTCGCCGCGCACGCCTTTCAAGAGGCGTTCATGCAGTTCACGCAATAAACGCAAACTGACAGGCAATTCCTCGATGCGCTTCAAGCCATATTCCAAAGCCTGCACGTAATTCACTACTTCGCGCACGTCTGCCTCGGAGGGAGGCGGCTCAAAACCAGGTAGGGCTAACTGACCGGCCTCATAAGCGTACAGATGGGGTAAATCGGACTGGGTGCCTTCAATGCGCGAGGAAAGGACGGCCTCGCGGCGGACGAATGGCCCAATCAACAAATGCGGGTTGGGCATGGAACGCCCCAGCCCCGCCAGTTCTCCCAATGCGCGGTCGGCGGCGGAGAGACGACTGACCAAGTCAGGAGTCCAGGCCAAAGCAGGCGGCAGTGGGTGAGGCACAAAAGCCCAATATGCGGCATCGCTCTGGCCTACCTTTACCAATCTTCCTGCTGGACTTCTTGCAAACTCATCGAAATTCATGACAACCTCGCTGAAAAATGACAAAAACAGAACAGCAGTCTTCGGTCATCGGTCTTTGGACCTCCCCACTCACGCCTCCAGCCCGGCAGTGCGCCACTCTTCCTGATCGGGGTCGGGGTCCATGAAGTAAGTCATGCCGCGCTCAGCCACCTGGCGGGCGCCGCGCGCAAAACGGCGGTAGGAATCGCACGAAAAGCGGGCGTCGCACTGACGGCAGACGCGCGTGCCGAAGCGTTCGTGCGTCCAGGCGCCTGGGATGGTCTCTTGCAGGCGTTCGGGCGGCGGCGGGGCAAACCTGCCATCCTCGATGGCGTCCACCACCTGCCCGAACTCGAACAGGGTGCGGTCTTTGTTGGCCGGGTCGTATTCGATGGGGACGAGCGGCTCCCAGGAAGCCAGCGCCGTCTCCAGCGCCAGCGGGTCGGGATTGGAGAGGGCCTCTTTGACGGCGCGCGGGAAGTCCGTGGCGATGACGGCGGTGTCGTCGAGGGGCTGTTGGCGCAATTCCTGCCAGATGTGGGCATAGACGTTCAACTGTTGCCGGTAGAGGTCGATGTTGGCGCGCACGTAATCGGCTTCATGAGTCTTGATGTCATACATGATGACGCGGTCGTCCTCGCGCACGATGTCCACCACGCCTTCGATGGCATACTCGCGCCCCTGCGGCGTATGCTGGCCAGGCAGGGTGAGATGCACTTCGGTATCGGTAACATGCTCAGCCACATCGCGCAGTTTGCGCCAGTAGAGCAGAACCTGCTGCAGGGCGGCGGCTTTCGATTCGGCGGAGATGGTGTGTCCGCTTTCAACAGCCAGCAGTTCGAAGTTTTCTTCAAAGACCTGGCGGATGAAGGTTTCAATGTCGGGAAGAGCGTCTTCGGACATGGGGTCCTCCTTACTGACCGTTGACGGTTGACGGCTGACCGTCGGTCGCCGGTCGCTGGTCATCGGTCGTCCGCCGCCGCCGAATCAACTCGTGATGCAAATCTTCCAGCGTGCGATGCACCAGAGAGCCGAAGAACATCGTCTGCGAGCGGGAGGGGACGAAGCCGAACTTGCGGAAAATCATGTACTGGCGCGGGCATTTCTGGTAGAGCAGGTAATCGCTGGTGAAGGAGTACATCTTGGGCAAGGTCTCGTCTCTGGCGGGGGAGGGCGGCAGGGTGGTCAGGTCGAAATCTGCCAGGCGGGGCAAGTTGGGCGCAGTCATCAGTGGTTTGAAAGCGGGATACCTCCGCTGGCCGCGCCCGTCAAAATGGGCAAGGATGAGCAATTCCCTGGCGCGGGAGAGCGCCACGTAGAACATGCGCATCGTGTCGAAATCGGAAATGCGCTCCAGCGGTTCGCTCACCGGACGGGTGAGCAGGGGGCGGACGATTTGCTCCACAACCGGGACGCCATGATCGCGCCGGTCAAGGTTGCCCAACACCACCACCGGAAATTCCAGCCCCTTGGCCTGATGAATGGTCAGGAAGGGGATGCGTCCGCGCGGGAAGGGGTCCTGGCGGTCTTCCAGTTCGCTCTCGCCCAGGCGGAAGAGGGCGAAGAGAAACGAACCAAAAAAGATGTTGGAGAATTTGTGTTCTTCCAGCAAGGGGGCGGTAATTACGCTGACGCGCTCATCTACAAAGCGCTGAAGGTACTGGGTCAACATGCCCAGGTTGGCAACGGGACCTTCATCACCGTTGCGCTCGGCCTGGTCGAACATGCGCTTGAAATGCTCAAAACCTGTCAACTGATAGAACAGGTCAAGGACATTCCAATCCAGCGAAGTGGCGCGGCGCAGGACGTATTCCAGCGAAAGCGGACTGCCCTCGCGGGCGCGCAGTTGAGCGATACGGTCGAGGTACACGCTGGCAATCAGGCGCTGGCCAGTTTCGGAGAGGCCCGGCGCGCTGACCAGGGGGCGCTTCATGGCTGCTGGGTCGTAGGCTTGCGCCGTCTTCCAGCGGTTGCGCTCCACCGCTTTGAGCAAAATGGCGTAATCGTTCACAGCGCGCTGAATCTCAGCGCGGCGGTCTTGTACAAACTGCTTAAGAAGGGGATCAGCGGCTTGCAAGTCAGCGGCGCGAGCGTTGAGTTGGGTCAGGTAATCCTCGAAGGCATACAAATCATGCCCCATGCCCTCGATTTTGGGGCGGCCAAAGATGGCGAGGAAGACGCCCAGCATGTCCCTGGCTTCCTCCACTTCGAGGAAACGCCCGGCGCGCGGCGCATAGACCGAAAGCCCCTGCGCCTCCAGCGCGGCTTTCATGCGCTTGACCTGCTCGGATTTGAGCGAGGGGTAAAGGAAAGCAATCTGATTGGGATTTTCCACCTTACCTTCGTCCAGCAGGCGGCGCACGAAACGGGCAATCTCGCGGCAGGCGGCTTCTGGCTCAGCGGGAGCGCTGGCCACGACGGCAGGTTGCGCGTCCTGGCGGTGGGCTTGAATGTTTTTGTCCACACGGTAGGCGGTCGTTCCGTCGGCGCTTTGCCAGGAGATTTGCGCCATGAAGCGGGTGTAAAAGTCCACAACAGGCTGGCGCGAGCGGTAGTTCGTCTCAAGGTCAATACGGCGCGGCGTCCTCCCCAGGTAAGTCTGGCAACGCGCCGGGAACTGGACGAAGTTCTCTACCGTTGCGCCGCGAAAACGGTAGAGTGCCTGGTCATCATCGCCCACAACGCAGATGTTGCCCGTCCCTTCTGCCAGGCGGAAGAAGATTCGTTCCTGAATGTGGTTGGTGTCTTGATATTCATCCACGATGACATGGCGAAAGACGCGGCCCGCGTCCGCAAAGCGTTGCAGCGCATCGAAGGCTTCCCGCTGAAGCAGGGCAAAATCGGTCTGGCGCGACTCTCGAAGGGTGAGCAGGTAGCCTTCGTACAGGCTGAGCAGCAAATCCACATCTGCGCTGGTGAACGTTCCGCCCCATTGCAGGGTACTCAAACGGCCGCGCACCTGGGCAACATCCAGCATCTCTTCGGAAAAACGATTGAAGAGCGGGCGGAGGTTCTCGATGGCACGGTGTCTGGAGGGGGAATCTTTCCGCTCGAACAAGGTGTTGACCCTCGCCGCCGCCGATTCTGGTTCCAGACCGGCGAAACGGGTCATCTTTTCCCAGGTGCTGGAATCGTACAGATGAAAATACTGTCCCAACTCATCCAACAGCGACGGTGCGCGCTGGCGGTGACGATCCTCGAAGAAGCGGCGGCGGTCCGAAAGCATACGCTGACAGAGTGAATGAACCGTGCTGATGTACATCTGGCTCAAGTCGAAGGGCTGGCCGGTCAGGTTGGTCACCATGCCTAGCAGGACGCGCAATCCTTCGGTGAGTTGCAAGGCAGCCTTTTCGGTAAAAGTCGAAAGAAAAATCTCATCCGGCTGAACGCCGTGATAGACGATCAAATTGAGCGCGCGCCACAACAAGACGCGCGTCTTGCCGGAGCCGGGTCCGGCAGTCAGGTACAGCGGGCCATCGGTGTGTAAAATAGCATCGCGCTGGGCCGGGTTTGGTGTAAAACCGGTTATTTCCCACAGGCGCTCGAGGGGAGGAGGGGAACCACAGACAATCATCTGCAAATGGTCGCGGAAGGTGCTCATTTCAATGCTCGTCGGGTCAGCAAATCCAGGACACGCCCGCCCGGTTTGAGGCTAATTGCAGTGTAGCGATGAGCAAGGGCGATGGGGACAACAGCATCACGGTAAAGTTCAGTTTGCAAATTTTCAAGCAATTGAAGGGCAACCGGCAAAGTGGGGTAATTCTCCCACTTTGTCTTCTCCTGAATAAAATCAATGCCTGGTAAGTCTTTGGAAGGATAGGGATAAGGGAGCGCAAAGACGAATGTGCGTCCTTGTCGGGTTTTGAAAATGAAGTCTTGTCCATAATACGTTTCAAAACCGAACCCGCCTTTCGATGGGTCACGATTCGAGAGGATATACTGATAGCGATAATCATCATCAATCGCAAAGAGACGGTCGGGCGGCAGAAAACGGTCAATCAGTTGGACATAATCTACAATCTGCCCGCTTTTTTGCAGACCAATGATAAGGAGAGGGGGCTGATGGCGTTTGGCGAGTTTTGCGTTGACTTCATGCAGGTAAATCATGATACTTCGATGCAGCCAGGCCGCAGTCCCAAATATTGCCAGGGGACCATCTACAAAAAAGGCAATTTTGTTGAGTGCTAGAAGTGCCTTTTGTTCTATATAGCGGATGTAATGAATGGGAATAAGATGTTCCAAAATCAACATCAGGCGCGAAAGCGCCACCCCGTTTGATTGGTAATCATGAACTTCTTCCCACAGGCGAAGGCAGTCACTGGGATAAACTGGCGCGTTGCAAAAAGGGCAGAATTGTTGCTCTTCCTTGTCTTCGATTTCTACTGGCCCTTTGTCACAAGTCGGGCATTTGTGTAACTTGAGGTGGAATGGGTCGCGTGTGCCCAATTCACCCGGACGACGCGAAGCGAGATGGAACAATGTCCCACGCAGACTGGAGTGAAAGTTTTTCTCCTCGAAGCGCGTTTTGGGACTGTTGAACTGCTCATCCAAAGCGGCTCGAAAACTATCTCGCACGCTGTTCTTGCCTGGCAAGCGCACATTGGCACTGGGCAAAACGAAGGAGAGCGCTGTATTGTTGTCCTGAAGGGCTGCCACTTTAAAAGGGTCTACAAAGCGTCCCTCGCGAAGTTGGCTAAATTCTTGGAGGCTGAAGAGAACGGCGCCGATTTTGAGATACCCAACCCGTGTGCTTGGAATCTGGTCATTAATGGCAGATTCATAGTTGCTTCCATCGGTGGCTAAAACCAGTTCGACGGGAAGCAACGAGGCTGGATAAGTAGGAGGTCGGAAGTTATCCGTCAATTTAGCGGCTTCGGCTTCTGTCGGTGGTGTCAGATATTCGCAGGCGTTTAGGAAATCCTGGACTTCCGGGCTTTTCACAAAGTCTGCGTGTGCCGTCTTATTGGCGCGCTCATTTTCGTAGGGCATACGTCACTTCACTTCCCTGCCAAAGAGGCAACTCGTTGGCGTTCAGCCTCAGGGTCGAATTTGTCAATCTGAACAGGAATAACGAAGGGGCTGGAAAGGGTTTTCACCCGCGCGAATCCCACATCCTGCGCTCGAATGAGCGAGTCACTGAAATCTTCGAAATCATAGAATTGCGCCAACTCCTTAATTTCACGGGCATTGTTCAGATGGGTAATGAACCAGTTTTCGGTGTTGGCCAGAATGTTGGGGTGCATGGACGAAACTTCTTGGGTAGCATAGACCAACCCAATGCGATATTTGGCTCCTTCCTTGGCCAGGCGCGGCCAGGTTTCGGTCAGGTCCATCCCTTTGCCAATCAGGTTATGGGCTTCTTCGATGTAGACTACGATGTTCGGAGGTGTATCGCCGCGCACAAAAATCTCCATGGACTTCTGGAAAATCTTTTGGGCAATGCGGGTGCTGATTTTTTCGCGAATGCGCGCATCTCCTACCGAGAGGTCAAGGATGACGATTTTTCCGTCTTTCAAATAGTCGTAAATTTCATCCGCGACTTCTGTTGTGCGAGAAGGTGAGTGGTATTTAACAGCATCCGCCAGAATTTTGTAACCGGAGATATACGTATTTCCCTGTCGTTGGGCAATCATATCGAGCAGGGTTCGCAAGGCATCATCTACCCAATCTTTGCCGGAAGAACTCTTGAGAGGATTGTCCAGATTGGCCTGGCGTGCGGCCAAAAACCATTTGCGGGCTTGTTCTAAGGTCAAACCATATTTGGGGTCAGGAAGCTGCTCGCCCGCTTTTTCAATGACGCTGTCCCGCACTTTGTCATTCGCTTCGAACTTGACTTTGGTGTTTGCAGGTGGCTGAAAACCAGCCACATAAAGCAAAGTCTTGTAAGCGGCAACCCGCACTTGCCAGCGTTGGTGTTCATGGACTTCTTGCTTGTCAGGCTCATCGAATGAGAGATTAACAAAAGCGCGCACATAATCTACAGTAACGCGGTTGGCTTCTTCCAATTCCCGCTGGATAATGCCAAAACCTTCATTTATTTGTTCATAGAAGTTTGTCCGCAATTCTTGAAAGCCCCTTGCTTCCAGCATGCGGTAGCGGACGGTATCTTGAGGATAAATGTCAGCTAAAGCGCCTTTATCCTGTTGATTGGCATTTGCATATTCGCCGTTGATGTCATAAATGATTTGACCGATTTTTGCATGGCTTTCATCTGCTACCCGTTTAACAACGGAGACCATCTGTTTAATCATGTTCGATTTTCCGGTACGCGTCATCCCAAGAACTGCTGTGCGGCGCGCTAGAAAATCGGCAGGTTGGACGAAAACAGGAACTTTCTCTGAGCGAGGATCCCGGCGATGTAAACGGTCAGTGGACGTATAACGCACTGTACCAATTTGAAAAGGCTTGATATCCCCTTTCAACCCTAGCTGCTCTGCCATTTCACGGGCTGCGTTACGACGAAGGGGGTCTACGTAATTAACAATTGTGGCTAATGCTTGTACGTGGGGGCGATAAACATTTAAGCGCGTAGCGGTAGCAAAAGACTCCAGATCACTGCCTAGCCACAATTCGTCCTTATCTATGAAAAATGTCCCCAATACACGGCACTTCAATCCACCGAATTGCAATTCATTTTGAGTAATTTCGTCTATCTGGCGATCTGGAGTTCCCATCGGGTCTTTTTGGTCTTTGAAATGGTCAATTTTTGTACGCACCAGATCATCATCTTGAGGAAGTTTGGATGAACCCAACACGCGCAACAGGATAATCTCTTGTTCTTCTTCGGGTACATTAGCGAAATTGGCCGGGTCAAAAGACGCCGCTACCAAAAAACAGTTATGCGGAATTCCCAACGCACGATATTTCCATAAATCATTTGTCATTATATAGGCCAGTTCGTAGTCAATAGAATATACCCAACCGACAAAATTTTCTGGTTGCAATAATTCCGCTAACGTGGATTTTTCAAGAATGAGATTGATGTTTTGCATCACAAGCCTCCATGTTTATTTGCCGTCGAATTCTGGCAAAATTTCCAGATTGGATAGAATGACTTCTTTGCCTTTCTTGCGCTCTCGCACTTTTGAGACGGTGTAAACCAACTCCATACTAGATTTTTTTGTTCCGTTAGTGTTGGAAGCAATGGCTTCGCCATAAAGGGCTTCTACTTGCTCGGCAGAGTCATAACTTAGAAGCCACTTATCCTCTAGGCGAAGCAGGGTATCCCGTAATCGCAGGTGATCCTGTTGTGTAAAATAATATCTATACAGAGCGTCGGCTTTTTCAAAAAAAGGGGGATCAAAGTAAAAGAAGGTGTTGTATTTTGAAAGGGTCCCTTTTCTCTGTTCCTCTTGGATTTGCGCAATTGCATTTTCCCAAGACATTTCCCACACTGCGTATATGTGATCCCGAAAAGAAGCAATCTGATAAATGCGCTCGATCAGGGTCTGGCGAGGGAAGCGACAGTCTATCTTGTAATGTGAGTCTTGCGTTTTGCCACCTAGCGGTCCTACTTCTTGTCGCAAAATCCCAGAAAAACTGGTGCGATTAAGAAACAAACAAGTCCAGGCCTGTTCGCGCTGAGTTTGAGGATTCATTTCTTTCAAGGAATACCAAGTATCCAGTGTTACTGGAGCGTCCATAATTTGCTTAATCAGCCAGTCGGTATCCCAAAAAACAGTTCTCCAAAAACTCGCTATCCATGGGTCCCGATCAATCAATATAGCCTGTGAGATCATCTCTTGCTGAAGCAGGTATAGTGCAACACTTGCCCCTCCAACGAATGGTTCAACATAAAGCGTTGGAATCAGGTCATTTACTCGTAATGTTTGCGCTATATACATAGCAAGGCGGCGTTTAGAGCCAGGGTAACGAAGTGGACTAAGAGGAAGAGACATGGATGTTCTATTCCCAAAATATGCGACCGCCTGCCTCACGGACGGACGCAGGCGGTGAAAGGGCTATGCTATAATTCCCTCAACCGCTACGCGCCGTCATCGCGTAGCACAGCAAGCCTCGCCGGTGTCAGCGGCGGGGTTTTGTCTATTTTAGCGCAAAAATTGATAGAGGATGTTTCGTTGGTGGAATTTATCGTAACATCAGCAAAGGTGGACCACCGTTTCGATCCGAATAGCCTGAATCGCCCGAAAGAAAAATCCCCGCTTGTCAGTCGATGAGATTGCCAACCCGCCAGGTGCGCTTCGGCTATGTTCACTTCTCGGTCGCAGTTCGCAACGGCGAAGGTGAGAGATTTGTCCAGGTTGATTGCGGCTTTGCGCAGTTTGGCGTTGACAGCATTCTCAGCTGCCAGGCCGGGCATAGCGGCAGAAACATCGCCAGCGTCCGTTTCGGGCGGTTGGTTTGTGCCCCCAACCCGCCACGCCCTGACCACATATTTTGTTTGTGGTATGATAAAAGAGCCTCAGGCTGGTCGGGCGGTCGCGGTCTTGTGTTTGCGAGATCGAGGAAAGTCCGCACTCCATAGAGCACGGCGTCGGATAATACCCGGGGCGGGGCGATCCCTCATTCGTGGGGGGCCAACCTGCCGGACAGGGCCACAGAAAACAGGTAGCCCCTCACCCAAAGTGGGGGGTGATAGTGAAAAGGTGGTGTAAGAGACCACCGGTGTCCGTAGTAATACGGGCGGCCTGGTAACCCCCGCCGGGAGCAAGGTCAAGCAGGGACGAAGTGGTCCGAGGACCAACGGGAAATGCGCTCGTTTCCCTATGCGCCTCCTGTTCAGGAGGTCAGTCCCGGGTAGGCTGCTAGAGCGGCGTGGCGACATGCCGCCAAGAAAGATGACCGCCCAGGCGCGGAGGAACCTCTCCGCTGCTGGACAGAATGCGGCTTATAGACCGGCCTGAGGCAAGTTTAGAATCCGATCAAGGGTAGGCACTTCCTACTCCGCCCGCGCGGTGACAATTCCCTCGCTTGCCGCCCACTGCTGAATGTCTTCGCGCTTGATAGCCGCCGCCATCAGGTCGGGGAATTGGTCCCGCCGAGCATGAGACGCCAGCGACGCAGGCGGTTGGGGGTGTTGGGTAATTCATCCATGGATCAAATCCAAATATTTTGCGGGTACATGCGTTGCGAGCCAGACGCCGTTAGCAGAAAGGTAGAATTTCAGGCCATCCTGCTCCATTTGGCGGGCTTTGACGAGAAAAACAACTGGTTTGCCGTGGCGGCTGCCCACATTCAGAGCCGTCTCCATGTCTTTTGATAAATGAACATGCTGGCGGTTGCGGGGCAACAACCCTTTTTCGAGAATTGATACCCGGTATTGTTGCGCTGTGCCATGATAGAGAATTTCGGGCGGAGAAACTGGTTCCAGTTCCAAATCAATGTTGAGCGAGTGTCCCTGGCTGGCGCGGATTTTCGTGCCATCGGGACTGAAGGCAAAACGCTTTTTGTCGTTTTCAGCAACGACTTTTTCCAGCAGGGGGCGATCAAAACGAACACCAAAGCGATTGGCTTTTTGGATGAGTTCATCTACACTCGCCCAGCCGTTTGGGTCAAGGCGCAGACCAATTTTGCCGGGGTTATGGCGCAAAACGAGGCTGAGAAATTTGCTGATGCGAATAAGAGCAGCGTCCATATTACTCTTTTCCCAAAATGAGATTCACCAATAGGAGCGCTTTTTGTGCGCGAATCGGGTCGCGTGCGAGTTCGCCTGCCGCAGGGGCGATTCTGCCGCCGGTTGTGGCGAGTTCGCCAATCTGGCGGCGTTCGGGGGCGGGGAAGGTGCTGAAGGTGCGGCGCAGGAGCGGCAGCAGGCTGGTAAACAGGGTTTCGGGGAGCGACAAGACCCACTCGTCGAGCAAACGCCACAGGCCGGGGTCACGAAGCAGGGCCTGGCCGCCGCTGCGTGGAGCGCATGCGCCGTATCTTTGCTTTCGTCCTGATGGCCGCTCAGTTCGTCTTTTTCCTGGCCAAGCGCTGGCCATCCCAAGCCGTGCTTTGGCTGCGACAACTTGGCGGCAAGCTCGGCCTGAAAACCGACCGAGATGGCCCTTACATCCTGCTCCGTAGACTGAGTGCCGTTTGGCAATCTATGGCGACCCTCTCTTGGCTCGCCATTCAGCCCTTCCCTCATCACCTCTTTGAGGATACTTGATGAGATGTGGGCAATCATCACCAGAGTAATTCCGCTTGACAAGGCTCACAGTATGACTATAATATCTATTGAAAATGATTGATTTTGAGCGATTATGAGCGAATATATTTCTTCTGAAGATCGCCAGACCGATATTGTCACCTTGCTCTTGCGCCAGGGACGTTTGAGCGTGGCGGAGATTGTCGAACAATTTGGCGTCAGCGAGGCCACCGCCCGGCGTGACCTGGAGACTCTGGCCGAGCAGGGAAAAATCCGGCGCGTGCATGGTGGCGCTTTGCCTATCAAACATGCTCCGCCAGAGCTGCCCATTTTGCAGCGCGAACAGGAGCAGTTTTTCGAGAAACAGAGCATCGGCCAGGCTGCGGCGGCACTGGTACGCGACGGGGAGACAATTTTTCTGGGTTCTGGCACGACGGTGCTGGAAGTCGCCCGTAATCTGCGCTCGCGCCAAAACCTGACCGTCATCACCAATTCTCTTCCGGTCATGAACGCGCTTGCCAATCTGCCGGGCATCACGCTCATTGCCCTGGGCGGGATATTGCGGCCCAGTGAACTTTCTTTTATCGGTCATATCACCGAGCAGGCCCTGGCCGAGGTCCGCGCCGACAAGGTCATCATCGGCGTTCATGCCATCAGCCTCGAACACGGCCTGACCAACGATTACCTGCCCGAAACCATGACCGACCGCGCC
Organism: uncultured Anaerolinea sp.; assembly: GCA_964422545.1. Lineage (GTDB taxonomy): Bacteria > Chloroflexota > Anaerolineae > Anaerolineales > Villigracilaceae > UBA5195. The sequence continues at coordinate 47,004 of CAYRBO010000011.1, forward strand.
ATACTGAAAGCCGGGCGCCAGGTGATTGTGGCAGCCGACCACACTAAAATCAACGCGGTTGCAACCGCTTTCCTGGCCCCGCTGGAGAGCATTCATGCCCTGGTGACCGACTCGCAAGCCCCGCCCGACTTTCTGAACGCCCTGCGCGAGCGCGGCATTACCGTTCACCAGGCCTGAGGCCCCTCCTGCCTGCCTCCTCCCACCTCGTACCTGACACCTCCCACCCATGCTTCTGCAAAACTTTCGCCCCCGTTCCAAACTTGTGACTAAAACCACTCTGGTTGAAAAACCGCGCTTTCCGGTCATTGACGCGCACAATCACCTGGGCGAGCCGTTTGGCGGCGGCTGGGACAAACGACCGCTCGCGGAACTGCTAGAACGACTCGACCAGGCCAGCGTGATTGCCTATGTGGACCTGGATGGCGGTTGGGGCGAGGACATCCTGCAATCTCACCTCGACTACTTCAAGGCCAAAGCCCCGCAGCGGTTTCACATCTTCGGCGGCGTGGACTGGAACAAGTGGTCAGAATTTGGCGACTCTTTCCCCGAATACGCCGCCCGGCGGCTCGAAGCGCAAAAATCCTGGGGGGCGGAGGGCGTCAAAATTTGGAAGCCGTTTGGGCTGCACGTTCGTGACCATCACGGCGAACTCGTCAAAGTGGATGACCCGCGCCTCGACCCAATTTGGCAGGCGGCGGGCGAGTTGGGTTTGCCAGTGCTGGCGCATGTCGCCGACCCGGTGGCCTTTTTTGACCCCATCGACGAAACCAACGAGCGCTGGGAAGAACTCGACCAGCACCCCGATTGGGCCTTCACCAGCCCGCCCTTCCCGCCGTTCATCAGCATTCTCGAAGCCTTCAAAAATCTGGTTACTCGCCACGCGTCAACCGTTTTCATCGGCGCGCACGTGGGCTGTTATGCCGAAAACCTGGCCTGGGTCGAGCAAATGCTCGATGATTGTCCCAATTACTACATCGATATTTCTGCCCGATTGGGCGAGTTGGGGCGGCAGCCTTACACTGCCCGTCGCTTTTTTCTCCAGTACCAGGACCGAATCTTGTTCGGTTCGGATATGGGGCCTGACCCCCAAGCCTATCGGCTGGCCTATCGCTTCCTGGAGACCGATGACGAATATTTCAACTACAACCCTGGTGAAATCCCCGGGCAGGGCCGCTGGTACGTCTGCGGCCTGTACCTGCCCGATGCTGTTTTAGAAAAAGTGTACTTCAAAAACGCGCGCAACATCCTGAAATTCTAACCATGCCAGCCTCATGCGCAATTCAAAAACCCCATTTTCATGCGGGTCTCTGTTTTTGTTGCTATTTTTGGGCGAAAGGAACAAATGGAACGAGGACATCATACCTACAACGAAATCTTATGCCAGCCCGAAGCCTGGGCCGATGCGCTGCAAGTGATTGAAAAATCAAAGGTCGGATTGGAGAAAACCCTGGCTGCTGATTATGACCAGGTTGTATTCACCGGCTGCGGCTCGACTTATTATCTCTCGCTGGCGGCGGCGGCGCTCTTTCAGGAGATGACCGGCAAACTGACGCGGGCCGTGCCGGGCGGAGAGTTGCTGTTGAACCCCGAAACTGCCGTGAGACAGGTCTCAGACCTGTCCTACAAGACCTTGCTTGTGGCAGTCAGCCGCTCCGGTTCGACGACCGAAACCATCCGCGCGGTAGAACAGTTCAGGCAGCGCAATCACGGCCCGGTAATTGCCATCACCAACTATGGCAGCAGCCCGCTGGCCGGGCTGGCCGACCTGCCGCTGGTCATCGAAAAAGGCCAGGAGCAAAGCGTAGCCCAAACGCGCTCCTTCGCCTCGATGTATGTGGCGGCAACCGCCATGACGATGCTCACCGCCGGGGCCGAGACCCCGCACGAAAAGATGAACAGACTTCCGCAGGCCGGTGACAGGCTGCTCGCCAGATACGAGCCGCTGGCGCGGGAATTTGGCGAGAACCTGGATTTCGACCGTTTTTACTTCCTGGGCAGCGGAGCGCGCTACGGGCTGGCGTGCGAGGCCAACCTGAAAATGAAAGAGATGACTCTCACGCACAGCGAGCCGTTCCACTTTTTGGAATTTCGGCACGGGCCGATGTCAATGGTTAACGAAAATGCCGTCATCGTGGGTCTTTTGTCGGAGAAAAATCTCAGCCACGAACAGGCTGTGTTAAACGAGATGCAGGTTTTAGGCGGGCAGGTTTTTTCGCTGGCCGAATCGGGGGCGCGCGTTACTTTCGAGTCCGGACTCCCGGAAAGCGCGCGCAGTGTCCTCCATCTCCCTGTTTTACAGTTGATGGCCTTTTATCGTTCGATGGCGAAAGGATTGAACCCTGACCAGCCCAAAAATTTATCGGCGGTTGTCATGCTGGAATAGGTTTGGCGGTATGCGGGCGGCGGGGCGCGCTTTATCAGATGGCCGTGTTCCCTGTCTGGCACGCGCGGGAGCGTGGTGTCGCGGCCATCCAAGTTGATAAAGGAGAAGGAAAATGAAAACCAAGTTGTTCGTGTTCCTGATTGTGCTTGGCCTGCTGTTGGCAGCCTGCGGCGGCGGGGCAACGCCGGCAGCAGACCAGCCAGCCCCACAACCTGCTGGCGATTCTGCGCCTGCCCAGCCGGTTGGCGAAAAGGTCACCCTGCGCGTTTGGACGCACCAAAACAGTTCGTTTAATGCCGGATATGAAGCGTTGGCGGCGGAGTACATGAAACAGAACCCCAGCGTGAACATTGTTTTTGAAACCTTCGACTACGATACTTACATCCAGACTCTGCAAACCGCTCTGCCTGCCAAAACCGAAGCCGATATTCTGCAAATGTTTGGCTCGTGGGTTTGCTCGTATGCCGAAGGCGGAAATCTGGCTGAGCTGCCCGCCAGCGTTGCCTCGATTGAGGACGTGAAGGGCAAACTGTTAGATGCGCCGGTGGGCGGATACATTTGCGATGGAAAACTGTACGGTATTCCGCAGGAGTTCAACATCGAATACGGGGCGGTGCTGTTCAACACCCGCATTGCGGACGAAGTCGGCGCGACCAACTACAAGGATGGCTGGGCGACCTGGGACGAAGCCATCGAAGATTTGCAGAAGATGGCGGTTGTGCAGGATGGCGTGATGACCCGCGCCGGGCTGCATTTCACCGGCTCGGACGGGATTGCCACCATGTTCCACTCGCTGTATCTGCAAAATGGGGGGCAATACCTGAAAGACGGCGTTTATACTGTCAACACGCCCGAAGGTCTCAAGACTCTTGAACTGATGAAGCGCCTGGTAGATGCGGGCCTGGTGGACCCCTTGCTCTACAACGATGAAGAAAACTGGGTGGGCGACTCGTATTTTGCCGAGACCAGCGCGGCAGGCCTGATTGGCCCCTGGGCCATCCCAGAATATAGCGGCGATTTTGCCGACGTTGCAGCAGTGACCATTTACCAGCCGCTGCCATCGGTTGGTGATACGCCCGTCTTTGCGGCTGCTTCGGGCTGGGGGCTGACCGTTTCGGCCAACAGCAAAGCCCAACAAGCCGCCTGGGATTTTGTGAAGTTTGTGACGTTGGATTCTGCCAATGCCTTGCAGTGGAACCTGGCTTCTGGCACTCTCCCAGCAGTCAAGGATGACATCAAAGGCGAGAATGCCCAAAAACTGGTGGCCGAGTTCCCATATTTTGAGCCGTTCCTGGGATTCCTGGAATACGGCCAGTACGAAGGTCAGTTTCCCGACCGGGATTTCGTGTGGTACGAAGTGGTTTACCCCGAAGTGTTAAATTACCTGCAAGGCAATGCAACCGCTGAAGATACTCTGCAAACCATCGAAAAAGCGGTGCAAGGTTCGCTCAAGTAGGAAGTTGAAAGCGTCCCGAAGGTTTGGGCAGGTGTAACAACCTCGGCCCGGCTTTCGGGACGTTGCCCTTGTCATTTCTCACGTCGATTCCTTCCCCAGCGCTTTATGTGGGGCGGAATAAGGAGATGTTGAACCATGACCCTATCCACTCGGCCTGGCTGGCAGCGATTGTTCTCCGGGCGAGACTCGGCGAAAAAGCGGTTTGTTGCGCTTGCAGTCATCCCACTGATACTTTTTATGGCGTTTTGGACGGTCTTCCCCTTGCTTTGGGGCAGCGCGCTGGCTTTTTTCGATTACAGTCCCCGGCGGATGGGCGGCTTTTTGGGCTTTGGCGGTGATAATCCTTTTGTGGGGTTACAAAACTTCCAAAAAATGCTGGATTTTTCGCCAGATGCGCCGCTGGAAGTGCAGCAATTTCATATCGGCGTCAAGACCACCTTGTTGTTTGTGGCGCTGGTCGTGCCGCTCAATTTGTTGGTGACGCTGCCGCTGGCATTTATGATCGAATCGGTAAAGGGGCGGTTCAAAGGTATCTTTCGGACGCTGTTTTTCCTACCGGTGCTGGCGCCTTCGGTGGGGGTTGCCATTATGTGGGGCTATGTGTTTCATCCCCAGCGCGGCTTGTTGAATGCGATTTTAGGAAGCGCTTCAGGTAAACTGGTTGCCATTAACTGGACCGGCGACCCCAGCCTGGTTGTGGCGGGAATTCCCGTTGCGTTGTTCGCGGTCATCGTTGCCTATCTCTGGCAAGACCTGGGCTACAACATGATTATTTTTATCGCCGCCCTGCAGGGCATTCCGCAAACAATCAAGGATGCTGCCCGAATAGACGGCGCGAACTCTTGGCAGTTGCTCACCCGAATAATCATTCCCCTGCTGATGCCCACCATCCTGCTGACGGCTGTTCTCACCATGATTTCAGCCTTCCAGGTCTTCGACATCGTGCAGGTCATGACCGATGGCGGCCCAAAGGGCCAAACCCAGGTCTTGTTGTTGAACATCTATAACTACGCCTTCCGCTATCAGAAAATGGGATGGGCGGCAGCCGTCTCGATTGTGATGTTCCTGATGATATTGAGCATATCCCTGGTGCAAACCCGCCTGTTGCGCACAGAATGGGAGTATTGATGATGACCACGCTTTCCCGGCCTCACCGCAGGTTTCGCCTGAATCTTGCTTATTTCATCCTTATCCCCGCCAGCCTGGTTGCGCTCTTGCCGTTTCTGTGGATGATACTCGGCTCATTCAAAACCGGGCGCGAGATTCGGCAAATTCCGCCCACCTTTTTTCCCCAGCAGTTCACATTGGATAATTACCAGCGTGTGCTGACCGACAAAGATTTACCGCTGGGGATTTTTTACCGCAACTCGGCCATTGTCGCGCTGGCGAATGTGGCGCAGGTCTTGTTTACCAGCTCGCTGTTTGGTTACATCTTTGCTAAATTCGAGTTCAGGGGCAAAAAGGTACTCTTCTGGTTTATCATGTCGTTGATGATGATTCCCCACCAAATGACCATGATTCCGGGCTATCTCATCCTGGCAAAACTCGGTCTGATTAACAACCTGTTAGGCTTGATACTTCCCGCCGCTGTTGATGCTTTTGGGATTTTCCTGTTCCGGCAGTTTGCGCTGGCAATCCCCAATGAACTGCTCGACGCGGCGCGCGTGGATGGCGCGGGCGAATTTTACATCTTCCGGCGCATTGCCCTGCCGCAAATGGGCCCTGCCCTGGCAACCTTCGGCATGTTGACGTTTATGTTCAACTGGAACGCTTATCTCTGGCCGTTGATTGTCCTGACCGAGAAAAATGTGCGCACCCTGCCCATCATCCTGACCTGGTTCTCCAACCGCATGGTTGGCAATGACCACCTGACAATGGCGGCTTCGGTGCTGGTCATCCTGCCGGTCCTGGTCGTTTTCCTGTTCGTCCAGCGTTGGATTGTGGAAGGCATTACACTCAGTGGTTTGAAAGGATAATTTCTATGACCAAAATCACCTTCATTGGCGCCGGCAGCCTCGGCTTTACCGCCGGACTCGTCCGCGACATTTTGACCTTCCCGCTCTTGCAAGATGCCCATATCGCCCTCATGGACATCAACGCCGAGCGGCTCGACTTTGCTCAAACCGCCGTGACGAAAATCATCACCGAAGGCCGCTACCCGGCCACCGTAACGGCCACCCTCGACCGGGTTGAAGCCTTGCGCGATGCCGATGTGGTGCTGACCACCATCCTGTCCGGTTCTACCGAAGTCTGGCGGCACGACATCGAAATCCCCAAGAAATACGGCGTAGATATCAACGTCGGCGACACGCGCGGGCCGAGCGGCATTTTCCGCTTCCTGCGCACCATCCACCCGATGATGGACATCGTGCGCGACATGGAAAAAGTCTGCCCGAACGCGGTTTTGCTGAACTACACCAACCCGATGGCGATGTTATGCGGCGCAATCCAGCGTCAGACCTTCATCCCGACCACCGGGCTGTGTCATTCGGTGCAAGGCACGGCAGCCATGCTGGCCGGTTGGATTGGCGCGCCAATGAACGAAATCACTTACACCTGCGCCGGTATCAACCACATGGCCTGGTATCTCGATTTCAAATGGAACGGCCAGGACGCTTACCCGCTCATCCACAAGGCCATCACCGAACGCCCCGAAATCTACAACGAGGAAATTGTCCGCAACGAAATGTACCTGGCATTGGGCAAATATGTCACCGAATCGAGCGGCCACAACTCTGAATACAACTGGTGGTTTCGCAAACGCCCCGACCTGATAGAGAAATACTGCACGCACGGCACAGGCTGGAACCCCGGTGAATATGCTTACATCCTGAAGGAATACCAACGCACCGAAGCCACCTGGAAGGAAGGCGTGCGCGTCGAGCTCGACAAAACCCTGACCCGCGAGGATTTACAGCGCGGCGAGGAATACGCCTCCTACATCATCAATGCCTTGCTGGGCGGAGAGATGTACAAATTCAACGGCAATGTGCCAAACACGGGCCTGGTCACCAACCTGCCACAGGGTGCTTGCGTCGAAGTACCCGTGCTGGTAGATAAGGCCGGTTTCCACCCCATGCACGTCGGCGCGCTGCCACCCGAATGCGCCCTCATGACCGCTCTCTCCAGCGGAATCGAAGAACTTGCGATTGAAGCCTCGCTCTCCGGCGACCCCACCCTGGTCTACCGCGCCATCTGCCACGACCCACTGACCGCATCCGTGCTTTCGCTGGCCGAGATTCGAGAGATGACCAATGAACTCTTTGCCCGGCACAAAGATTATTTACCCCAATTCAAAATTCATGCGGTGTAGAACAGGACAAAGTCCTGTTCTGCTCCTGATGTTTTTGTTCCTCTTTGGATGCGCCCCCGTTTCGATGAAAACGCCGACCTCCATGCCCCCTGTTTCCCTGCCTGACACCTCCCACTTGACACCTTACACAGCCTGGTGGCGTCCCGCCCCTGGCCTGACCTGGCAATGGCAGTTAACCGGTAAAATGAACCTCGAGCTGCAAACCGATGTCATTGATGTTGACCTGGACGTGGACCGCTCAGTGGTGGATTACTACCACAGCCGGGGGACGAAAGTCATCTGCTACATCAGCGTCGGTTCTTATGAAAACTGGCGTTCAGATGCCAATCAATTTCCTCAAGAAGTGCTGGGCAAAGACTACGAGGGCTGGAGCGGCGAAAAATGGCTCGATATCCGCCGCATTGACCTGCTCGCCCCCATTATGCTGGCCCGCCTCGACCGCTGCGCCGCCAAAGGCTTCGATGGTATTGAACCCGACAACATGGAAATCTACACCAACGACACCGGCTTCCCGCTGACCTACGACGACCAGTTGCAATATGCCCTCTGGCTGGCCCAAGAAGCCCACAAACGCGGCCTGGCAATCGGTCAGAAGAACGCTCCCGACATGGTGGCTGACCTGGTGAACATCTACGACTTTGCCATCACCGAAGACGCTTTTTACTACGGCTGGGCAGAGGACATGCGGCCCTACATCACCGCCAACAAGCCCGTTTTCGCTGCCGAATATACCGACCTGCCGGGCGACTTCCAGGCATTTTGCCGCCAATCCAAAGCGTTGGGCTTCAGCACCATCCTTAAAAAGCGCGACCTGAATGCCTGGCTCGAAACCTGCGAATAACTGCCTGGCAAGAAAAATGTTGAGGGTCAAAAGCCTTGTGGCGGCCTTTGACCCTCAACAACACAAATGCGCTCATATAGGAATTTATCCTGTCGCCCCCACCAGTTGGTAAATCACGGGACGATATTTCGGACGAGGAATTGGCTTGCCCTCCGCTTTTGCAGCTTCTAACCAGGCGGTTTTCGCAACCAGGGCTTGCATCAGGGCTTCCTCCGGCGTTTTGCCAAATGCCGAACAATGCGCCAGGTCAGGAATATCGGCAATATAGCCGCCATCATCATCGCTATAAAAAATATTAATGTCGTAGTCTTTCATGCTTCCTCCAGGTTTAAGTTATACCGTTCAACTAATTCCATGAATTGGCGTATTTGATAGGGTTTAACTTGGCCATCTACGTTCTGCAGGTTGACCAATTCTTTCACGGAATGATGGACAAATATGTGATGGCTGCCCGAAATCCTTGAAAGCCGAAACCCAAAACCTTCAACCAGCAAAACAAAATCGTTGAAAGCAATGTTTTTTAAGCCAGAAAGCACTTTAGCGAGAATTTTCTTGAGCTTCGCTATCCAAAATATTATACAACCAATTTTTACGTCGGAGTTTTTGATATGAAACCAATTACCATCGGCAAACTACGCGGATTGCAAACCTGCGCCTCGCCGCGCGGGACTTTCACATGCCTGGCTCTCGACCACCGCCAGAACCTGCGCAAAGCCAACCCGCGCTTTGTAGATGATGCCGAGCTCAGCCGCTTCAAACTGGATGTGACCACCGAACTGGCCCCCTATGCCACCTCGGTCTTGCTCGACCCGGAAGTCTCCGCCGCGCAGGCCATTGCCGCCAGAAAACTACCCGGCGACAAGGCCTTTGTCGTTGCGGTCGAATCGACCGGCTACACCGGCGATGCCACCGCCCGCAAGGGTCAGGTCATCCCCGGCTGGAGCGTGGAAAAGGCCAAACGCATGGGCGCGAGCATGGTCAAACTGCTCGTCTACTACCATCCCAATTCGCCCACCGCCGCCGAGGCCGAAGACTTCACTGCCCAAATTGCCGCGCAATGCGTCCAATACGACCTCGGCTTAATGCTTGAACCGCTCTCCTATTCGCTCACCGAAGCCAAACTTTCCGGCGAGGAAAAACGCTTCGTAGTGGCCGAAACCGCCCGTCGCCTCACCGCCATCCCTGGCGTGGACCTGCTCAAAGCCGAATTCCCCCTCCCCGCCGACAGCCCCGAAAGCGACTGGCCGGCTGCCTGCGCTGAACTAAACGCCGCGAGCCGCGCCCCCTGGATTGTCCTCTCCGCCGCTGTTTCCTTCGACCTGTATCTGAAGCAGGTCATCACCGCCTGCCAGGCCGGGGCCAGCGGGGTGGCGGTTGGCCGCGCCGTCTGGCAAGAAGCAGTGCAACTCGAAGGTCAGCCGCGTCTCGACTTTTTGCGCAGCACCGCCCGCGAGCGTCTCAGCCGCCTGACGGCCCTCACCCAGGCCCTCGCCCGGCCCTTTACCGACTATTACACCGCCAAAGCGCCTTTTGATTGGTATCAAACCTACTAACCTGACACCTGAAACATGACGCCTGACATGCCTTTTGACCTCCTCGTTGCCGGTGAAATCAACCCCGACCTGATACTCTCTGGCGATGTCGAACCTGCCTTCGGCCAGGTCGAAAAACTGGTCGAGTCTGCTGCTCTCACCATCGGCTCTTCTTCGGTCATCTTTGCCTGCGGCGCGGCGCGGCTGGGTCTAAAGGTGGCCTTCATCGGCAAATGCGGCGCTGACGTGTTTGGCCGCTTCATGCTCGAGGAAATGTCAAAGCGCGGGGTCAATGTGGAGAACGTCATTCAAGTGCCGGGCGAGGCAACCGGCCTGAGCGTGATTCTCAACCGCGGCGTTGACCGCGCGATTCTCACCCACCCTGGCCTGATTCCCGCTCTATCCGCTGAAGACATCCCCGATGCTTTGCTCCGTCAGGCCCGTCACCTGCACGTCGCCTCGTACTTTTTGCAGGATGCTCTGCGCCCCGGCCTGCCCCGCCTCTTCGAGCGCGCCCGCGCCCTGGGCCTCACCACCTCCCTCGACACGAACTACGACCCGTCTGAAACATGGAGCGGCATCTTCGACCTGCTCCCGCTCACAAACATCTTCCTGCCCAACCAGGCCGAAGCCTGCTCACTGACCAGCCAAACCGATGTCGAACGCGCGGCGCAAACCTTATCGGCGCGGGTCGAAACGCTGGCTATCAAACTGGGGGCGCAAGGCGCACTGGCAATCTCCCATCGCCCTTTGGGCCAGGGGCCCGGCGTGAGGGCTTCCCCTCTCCCCCAGGGAGAGAGGTCAGGGGTGAGGGCTTCCCCTCTCCCC